>CAWCUF010000005.1:0-255166 GCA_963798745.1 uncultured Actinomycetes bacterium | reverse complement strand
CCGCCCCCACGAACCTTCACGATACCCACTCTGCAGCTGCCCGACATCGCCGGGTCGTTAGCAGCTGTAGGAGCAGCGACCTGCTCACCACCAGGAATACCCCGCGACCCATCGCCTCTGGGCAGGGCGGGCGCTAGCGTGGGACGGACGCCCTCAGGTCCGTGAAGCGGTTCCTGGGACAATCCACCAGACAGTTGGAGGTCATCGTTCTCCACTGGAATCGGCCCGCGCGTTCCAGAACACTTCCGGGACACACAGCGACTTGCTGGAGGCATCGGCCGCCCGGATCGCTGCCTCGTGAGTGGGGCAGGTGCTCAAGTCCGTCACCTTCGTTGCCTGGGGGGAGTTGACTTATCGACGACTTGGATGTCACGCTGGCGTGGTAGCGGGCGCTGCTGCTCTTTGCCCTTGTCTCGGAGTGGGTGGGGCACGCACCCCACTGCCCCGTGTGAGTGTGCTGTTGCTGGTTGGGGTCGTGCTTGGCCCGCCTGCCTTCGACCTGTTGCCCGAGGCTGTGCTGGCCGGTGAACCGCTCGCCACGACTCTCGCGTTGACGATTGTTGGGTTCCTGTTGAACTCGGAGTTCGCGTCGGACCAGATCAGGGAGAACGGCCGTGCGATCACCCCTCGCTGGACGGCGTCGACTCCGAGGCCGGCTTTCTGCCATGCTCCTTCTGGCTCGCCGACAACTACGCCCTGCAAGGACGCCAGGACGAGGCCGAGGCACTCTTCGAGCGGTTGCTCTCGTGTGCACGACGTGGGGCTGCTCTCCAAGGAGTACGACCCCATCACCGGCCGACAGCTTGGCAACGTCCCCCAGGCGTTCAGCCAATGTGGCCCTGATCAACACCGCACACAACTCAAGTGGGGGCTGGGGCCGGGCCACCTCCGGCCCTCGTCCGAGCGGCAGCGCCACCCTGGGACTGGCCGGGCAACGCTCAGGTCCGGGAGGGTATAAGAATCACATGCCCATGATGAAGAAGAACGGCAAGCCCAGGAAGAGTGAGTTGCCCAGCACTGTTGCCCGTTCGGCAAGAAGGAGAGGCGGACCTTTGCCAAGGCCCATGACTCGGCCGCCGAGCAGTACGGCGGGGGGCGGCGAGCGATGCAGACCGCCTATGCCGCGCTGAAGCACACCCATGAGAAGGTGGGCGACCACTGGGAGAAGAAGGACAGCCCAGGCCCGTCGGACGCACGGGCCCAAGGAGGCATGGGCACCGACCGGCCCACCGCCGGTGGCGTGGACGCGAAGGCATCCAAGAAGCATCTGTACCAGGTCGCCAAGCGCCTCGATATCCGCGGACGCTCGAACATGTCGAAGTCCGAGTTGGTGGCGGCGATCCAGAAGGCGAATCGCAAGGCCACCGCCGAGGCGCGGCGCTGAACTCGTGGCCCAGACGGCCGGCCGATCAGCCTGGCGCGTCACATCCCGGACCAGGGCTGCTGGCATCTGTTGTGGTCCTCCGTGGGCTCCAAAGATTCCGAGAAGTAGACCGCGGCTCGATTGGGAACACTACCGCCCACGACTGGTTAGCCTGATGGACGGCCGAGCGAAACCCCACCTCGTTCGGTGCCTGGCCCCTCGATGCTGCCCAACGCGAGTCGCGGCACGCGGAGGCCGTCAGGGGCGAGGGGAGTAGGAAGGATGACCCTCGTCGAGGGAGTCAATCCCTGTAGGACTCGGGTAGATCAACAGTTTCGCGACCATGTCGAGGAACAGTCCTCGTCTGGAGCATCGTTCCCAGGGATGGCCCACGCCTCCTCATTCTCAAACGCGTATAGCAGGGGGCGCCGACGTCGTGGGCCTTCCAGGTCCCGCGGATCAGGTCGGTGCGCTGGGTGGACAACCAGGTGTCCGCGTCACCCTCCGACGGGAACGTCATCGAGGCGACACCCGGACCCCGTCGGGGCCGATGAACGAGACCCGGAAGTTCCCCGAGGGCAGTCCTGGATCTTCCCGAACCGGCGCCCCATGAGATTCCCCCTCACCGTCGTGTCCCGAACTGGGGACACGAAACGGGCACTGAGCACCCCCGAGGCCCGGATTCCGTGTCCCGAGCGTGTCCCCGCTCTAGGTCATTCGGGAGTCATTCGGGACACGAAACGGACGTTCCAGACCATTCTGTGCGCTAGCGCAGACCGCAAAGAGAACGCCCTGACCAGTGTTTGAGCAGGTCAGGGGCTGCTTTCGACTGGAGCGGGTGACCGGGTCCGTCGATCGCTGTTGGCGATCTCCTCCCGATCCCGGGCTCCACTTGCGGGTCCAAGGAGAAAGGGCCCCGCGGAACAACGCGAGGCCCTTCTCCTTGGAGCGGGTGACCGGGATCGAACCGGCATGGCCAGCTTGGAAGGCTGGGGCTCTACCATTGAGCTACACCCGCGAAGCCCTGGTGGTCCGGCTCGAGGCCGGGCTCCAGCCCCAGGGCTGCGTGCAACAGGGTACCCCGCCGATCGTCTAGACTGCATCGGCAGCCACGGGGCGTAGCGTAGTGGCTAGCGCGCCTGCTTTGGGGGCAGGAGATCGGGAGTTCGAGTCTCCCCGCCCCGACCGCAGAACCCGTCCATCTACTTCCGATCTCCTAGGAGTGCGCCGCTGTGAAGAGCGACGTCGAAACCCTTTCGCCCACCCGCGTCAAGTTGACCGTGGACATGCCCTTCGAGGAGCTTGCCCCGCAGTTGGACGCCGCCTACAAGCGCATCGCTGCACAGGTGACCGTCCCCGGCTTCCGCAAGGGCAAGGTCCCCTCCCGGGTGATCGACCAGCGGTTCGGGCGGGCCCTCGTGCTCGAGGAGGCGGTCAACGAGGCGGTCCCGGCCGCGTTCGACAAGGCCGTGGCCGACAACGACCTCAAGCCGGTCGGCACCCCTGACTTCGACGTCAAGGAGCTCAACGACGGCGAGAACCTGGCGTTCACGGTCGAGGTGGACATCCGTCCGGAGTTCGACCTGCCCGACCTCGAGAGCTTCGTGGTCGAGGTCGAAAGTGCTGAACCCGACGAAGAGGACGTTGCCGAGCAGGTTGACGCGCTGCGCACCCGGTTCGCCACGCTGACCGATGTCGAGCGCCCCGCCCAGGATGGCGACGTCCTGCTCGTGGACCTGGCCGGCTCCTGCGAGGGCGAGGAGGTCGAGGACCTCATGGCCTCGGCGCTGAGCTTCGAGGTCGGCGGCAAGGAGGAGCCGCTGCCGGGCTTCGACGAGGCGGTGCGCGGCGCGGTTGCCGACGATGTCCGGTCCTTCGCCTTCCCGGCCGAGGCCGGTCAGTACGAGGGCAAGGACATCGACGTCACGGTCACGGTCAGCAAGGTGCGCGAGCGCGAGCTGCCCACCGCTGACGACGACTTCGCCATGATGGCCAGCGAGTTCGACACCATGGACGAGCTCACCGAGGACATTCGCACCCGACTGACCCGCATGAAGCGTCTGCAGCAGGGGGTGGACGCACGCACGACGCTGCACGAGAGGCTGGTCGACTCCGTGGACTTCCCGCTGCCCGAGTCCCTGGTCGCCCGTGAGCTCGAGGAGCACTTCCACGACGGTCACGGTGACGACGAGCACAAGGCGGAGTTCGAGTCCGAGGCTCGCGGCCGGATCAAGAGCGCCATCCTGCTCGACCGGATCGCCGAGGACCAGGAGCTCACCGTCGCCCAGGAGGAGCTCTCCGCCTGGCTGATGCAGCAGGCGCCGCGCTACAACATGACTCCGGACCAGTTCGCCCAGGAGCTCGTCCAGGCCGGCCAGGTTCAGATGGCCGTCAGCGAGGTCCGTCGGGCCAAGGCACTGGCCGTCGTGATGGAGAAGGCCAAGATCGTGGACCCCGCCGGGGACGAGATCGACCTCGAGGCGCTCAACGCCGACCTGGCTGCCGCGATGGCCTCCGGTGCGTTCGGCGACATGAGCGGCATCGGCTGACCTCCTCGCCAGGTCGTCGACGACCCCCTTCCGGCACCGGCCGGGGAGGGGTCCTCGTCGCATCCGGGCTGGTCGCTGGATCGGCACCGGCGTCGCACCCACGCCCTGAGCGAACAACCGCAGCGCCGGGCAAGCCGCTGTCAGAGGGCCGGGTTAGGGTCATGTCAGTCGCGAGAGCCGGGCGGTCCAGGACCGCGGGAACCGGCATCGCCAACACCCGGAGGTGTCCATGACCGGACTGCCCTATCCCGCCCTGTCGCAGCCAGAACTGCGCGCACCCGCACCGGCCAGCCCCGGCTTCGACGACTCGGTCTACCAGCGCCTGCTGCGCGAGCGGATCATCTTCGTCGGCACCGTCGTGGAGGACCAGATGGCCAACGCGATCTGCGCCCAGATGCTGCTGCTGGCCGCCGAGGACCCCGACAAGGACATCTTCCTCTACGTGAACTCACCGGGCGGCTCGGTGTCGGCGGGCATGGCCATCTACGACACGATGCAGTTCGTCAAGAACGACGTGGCCACCGTCGCGATGGGCCTGGCCGCCTCGATGGGCCAGTTCCTGCTCTGCGCGGGCGCCGAGGGCAAGCGCTACGCCCTGCCGCACGCGCGGATCATGATGCACCAGCCCTCCGGCGGGATCGGTGGCACCGCCTCGGACATCAAGATCCAGGCCGAGCAGATGCTCTACACCAAGAAGAAGATGGCCGAGCTGATCGCCCAGCACACCGGGCAGGACCTCGAGACGATCGCCGCCGACTCCGACCGGGACCGCTGGTTCACAGCGGACGAGGCCAAGGCCTACGGATTCGTCGACCACGTGGTGCGCAGCGCCCGGGACGTGTCCGGCGAGGGCGGCACGGCGTGATGACCCCAGCCCCGTTCGACTCCGTTCTCAGGACCCAGGAGCCCTCCGTGAACCGCATCCACCAGCCCGCGGCCCGTTACATCCTGCCGGAGTTCCGCGAGCGCACCGCCAACGGCGAGCGCATGCACAACCCCTACACCAAGCTGTTCGAGGAGCGGATCATCTTCCTCGGCGTCCAGATCGATGATGCCTCGGCCGATGACGTCATGGCCCAGTTGCTGACGCTGGAGTCCATGGACCCCGAGCGGGACATCCAGATCTATATCAACTCGCCCGGCGGCTCGTACACCGCGATGACCGCCATCTACGACACGATGCAGTTCGTCAAGCCGCAGGTGCAGACCGTGTGCCTGGGGCAGGCGGCCTCGGCTGCGGCGGTACTGCTCGCGGCCGGCGCCCCGGGCAAGCGGTTCGCCCTCCCACACGCTCGGGTGCTCATCCATCAGCCCTACACCGAGGGTGGCGGCCAGGGCTCGGACATCGAGATCCAGGCCAACGAGATCCTACGGATGCGGGTCGAGATGGAGGGGATCCTGGCCAAGCACACCGGCCGCACTCCCGAGCAGGTGGCCAAGGACATCGAGCGCGACAAGATCCTCACCGCCTACGACGCCAAGGAGTACGGCGTCATCGACCAGGTGATCGCCTCGCGCAAGGTGCAGACCGCCTGATCTCGGATCGGCTCCGCCGGGGCGGCATGAAGCTGAAGCGGTCGGGTACGCGTTGGGCGTAACCCGATCGGCGGGATTGGTCGGAGTGGGGCCTGCGCTGGCCCACTGCTGACGGGTACCGTCGTACGAAGTCGAGGAGAGGAACCAACGTGGCCCGCATTGGTGACGGCGGCGACCTGCTCAAGTGCTCGTTCTGCGGGAAGAGCCAGAAGCAGGTCAAGAAGCTGATCGCAGGCCCGGGGGTGTACATCTGCGATGAGTGCATCGATCTGTGCAACGAGATCATCGAGGAGGAGCTGCACGAGTCCTCCGAGGTGAAGTTCGACGAGTTGCCCAAGCCCCGGGAGATCTGCCAGTTCCTCGATCAGTACGTGATCGGCCAGGACCCGGCCAAGAAGAGCCTGGCCGTGGCGGTCTACAACCACTACAAGCGCGTTCAGGCCGGCAGCGGCAGCGATCGGCATCGTGACGAGCAGGTCGAGTTGGCCAAGTCCAACATCCTGCTGCTCGGCCCGACCGGCTCCGGCAAGACCCTGCTGGCCCAGACCCTGGCTCGGATGCTCAACGTCCCGTTCGCCATCGCCGACGCCACGGCGCTGACCGAGGCCGGCTACGTCGGCGAGGACGTCGAGAACATCCTGCTCAAGCTCATCCAAGCCGCCGACTACGACGTGAAGAAGGCCGAGACCGGCATCGTCTACATCGACGAGATAGACAAGGTGGCACGCAAGAGCGAGAACCCGTCGATCACCCGCGACGTCTCCGGGGAGGGTGTCCAGCAGGCGCTGCTGAAGATCCTCGAGGGCACCACGGCCTCGGTCCCGCCGCAGGGCGGGCGCAAGCACCCCCACCAGGAGTTCATCCAGATCGACACCACCAACGTGCTGTTCATCGTGGGCGGGGCCTTCCCGGGCCTGGACAAGATCATCGAGGCGCGGGTCGGGCGCAAGTCCATCGGGTTCATGCCCGAGGAACTGGACGCAAGGATCGAGGGTCGCGGGGCCACGGCCTCGGAGATCTTCGCCAAGGTGATGCCCGAGGACCTGCTGAAGTTCGGCATGATCCCGGAGTTCGTCGGGCGGCTGCCCGTCTTCACCTCCGTGAACAGCCTGGACAAGGACGCCCTGGTCCAGGTGCTCACCGAGCCCAAGAACGCGCTCGTGCGCCAGTACCAGCGCCTGTTCGATCTGGACAGCGTTCAGCTGGAGTTCGATCAGGGGGCCCTGGATGCCATCGCCGAGCAGGCGACCCTGCGTGGCACCGGAGCGCGTGGCCTGCGCGCCATCATGGAGGAAGTCCTGCTCAACGTGATGTACGACGTGCCCAGCCGCAAGGACGTGGGCCGCGTGGTCATCACCTCTGAGGTCGTCAGGGACAACGTCAATCCGACCCTGCTGCCCCGGGAGGCGCCCGCGCCGCCGGCGCGACGCCCTCGACAGGAGAAGTCCGCCTGAACCGCCCAGCTCCAACCGCCGCCCAGCTCCAACCGCACAGCTTGAACTCGGCATTGTTAACCGGGCAGTGTGAACCGGACTGAGTGACCCGGACCGTTCGATCGGGACAGCCAACTGCACAGGCCCCCCGGCCGACAACACGACCGCCGGGGTCGCCTGCGAGGCGTCTGCCCGGCCGCCGACTCGGTCCTCAGCGGTTCTGCGAACGCGATCAGGAGCTGGTGGTCACCTGCGCGGCCTCCGGGTCCGTGGCCAGCGCCGAGCGCAGCTGTGCGGTGAGCTCCAGGGCCTGCGGGACCTTCATCCCGATCGCGTAGGACTGCCCGCGCAGCCCTGTGCCGGTCCAGACGCAGAAGGTGCCCGTGGGGATGCCTTCTGCCTTCTTGGCCGGCGCACAGGTGATCCCCTGCGAGTTGTCCGACCCGGCCACCGGCTCGCCGACCGCGGCACCGGTGCGCTGCGTCCATGCAGCGACCTGGCCGGTTGCATCGGCTGGCGCGGCCATCGACGTCGCCATCGCGGCCAGCTCCAGCGGGCCCTGCGCGTCGGTGCCGTAGGCGCCGGTGACGGTGATTCCTGAAGGGCGCAGGCCGAATCCGAGCAGGGGTTCGAGTGTGCCGCTGACCTCCGGGTCGACGACGGACACGAGGTTGCCGAACGAAGCCGGCATCGTGGTGCTCAGACTGGCTGCGGCGGGCGTCGCGTCGGCCGCCAGGAACCGAGGCACGGTCACCGCCGCCAAGCCAACCAGGGCGAGCACGCCGACGCCGAGTGCGACGGTGCGGACCGGGAACGAGGTGCCGGGCGCCGTCACGTCGTCGCCGGGCGCCGCGGGACCCGCCCCGCGGGGGGCCCGGCGACGACGAGGTGTGAAGGGGCGATCCTCCGAAGCGCCCGAGGAAGCTGATCCCGGCGCTCCCGGGAACTGCCCGGCAGCGATCATGTCCGCCCACCACGCAAGCAGGGCCACATGCTCGGCGCTCAACTCCTGGCGGTCACCGGTGGCCCACGTCTGGCTCGGCGCCACGGCAGCGGAGTCCGTCGCCGGGTCGCCGCCGGCTGGGGCTTCCTCATCGCGACCTGCCCGGAAGGAGGATTCCTGCCACGTCGCCGGTGCAGTGGCGGTGGTTGCGTGCGGCGACGTGCGGGCCGGCGGTGGTTGGTTCCCGACGTCCCCGGCCGGGGCGCCGTACCCCCTGGCGTCCCCAGCGGTTGGTACGTCCCCGGCTGCGGTACCGGCACCGGCTGACGACCCTGCCTGGGGCGCCCCGTATCCGGCGCCCGAGCCGAACGGGGGGTAGGTCGCGGCACGCACCCTCGCGGAGCCGTGGCCTGGCACGTTGCGCTCAGCAGCGCCGTACCCCTCAGTGCTCGCGGACGGGGAGTACGTCGCACTGCCCATCGCGCCTGCCATCGCCATCGGGGCGGCCGACATCGCGGGGTCGATTCCCGCATATGGTTCTGGCGCGGAAGGGATCGTCGAGTCGGGAACTGCCGCCGCAGTAGCCGGCGCGGCCCCCCCCGCCCCAGCCGCTCCCGCGTCCGCCACTCCCGCCGCGGCCGTGCCCTCGACCGGCTGCCGGTCGAATGTGGGCTGCGTCCACTCCGGCAGGGGTACCCCAGGCAGGATCGTCAACCCCGCGGTCTCGAACGGCAGCGGCGCCCCGAGCTGCAGGGACTTCCTGCTCGACCTGCGACCCATCGCGGACTCTCCCTCGCTCACGACACCCTGGCTGGGTCATCGGACCCGGATCGAGGCGCCTTGAGCCGCAGCGAGCCCTCAGGCCAGGTCGACCCGCACGCTCGGCTCGCCCTCATGTATCTGCAGGTCGGCGATGCGCCCCGCCGCGGCGATGTCCGCAGCGGCGGCCGCCACCCGCGCCGCGGTCTGCGCCGGGCGCACGATCTCGGCCGCCGCCACGTCAGCGCGCATCCCCACCTTGGCCTCGGACTTCGCCCGGCGGATCGCCCCGAGCACATCGGCGACCTCGCTGACCAGCACGGCCTGCCCGTCCTGGGCGATCCGTGCTGTCTCCTGCACGCTCGGCCAACTGGCTCGGTGCACCGAGCCCTCCTGCCACCAGGACCAGACCTCCTCGGTCACGAACGGCAGGAACGGCGCGAACAGTCGCAGCTGCACACTCAGTGCGGTGGCCAGCGCAGCCCGCGCCGAGGCCGTCGCGGCATCCCCGCGCGCCCCATACGCCCGGTCCTTGACCAACTCCACGTAGTCGTCGCAGAACGACCAGAAGTAGGTCTCTGTCAGCTCGAGGGCCCGGGTGTAGTTGTAGTCCTCGAAGGCGGCAGTGGCCTGCGCCACCACGTCGGCCAGCGCAGCGAGTTGGGCGCGGTCCAACGGCTCGGTGACCTCGCTGGGACGGTTCGCCGCTTCCGCGTCCACCCCGAATCCGAGCACGAACCGGCTCGCATTGAGGATCTTGATCGCCAGGCGCCGGCCGATCTTCATCTGACCCTCGTCGAAGGCCGTGTCGGTGCCGGGCCGGCCCGAGGCCGCCCAGTAGCGCAGTGCATCTGAGCCATGCTTGTCCAACAAGTCAACGGGTGTGACGACGTTGCCCTTGGACTTGGCCATCTTCTTGCGGTCGGGGTCCAGGATCCACCCCGAGATCGCCGCATCCGACCAGGGCAGCCGGTCGTCCTCTAGATGTGAGCGCACCACCGAGGAGAACAGCCAGGTCCGGATGATCTCGTGGGCCTGCGGGCGCAGGTCGAACGGCGCCACCGCCGCCCACAAGGCCGGGTCGCGTTCCCAGCCGCCGCAGATCTGTGGGCTCAGTGAGGACGTTGCCCATGTGTCCATCACGTCCGGGTCGCCGATGAAGCCCCCTGGCTGACCGCGCTGGGCCTCCTCGAACCCGGCCGGCGGCTCGGCTGACGGGTCCACCGGCAGCGCGGACTCCTCAGGGGTGATGATCTGCGCGTAGTCGGGTTCGCCGTGCGGGTCGACGCCGTACCACAACGGGATCGGCACGCCGAAGAATCGCTGCCGGCTGATCAGCCAGTCGCCAGCCAGGCCCGACACCCAGTTGCTGTAGCGGATGGCCATGCTCGACGGGTGCCAGTTCAGCTCATCCCCACGCGCCAGCAGGACGGCGCGCAGGTCGGCGTCCCGGCCGCCGTTGCGGATGTACCACTGCCGGGTCGTGACGATCTCCAGGGGTCGTTCGCCCTTCTCGTAGAACTTCACCGGGTGCGAGATGGTGCGCGGCTCGCCCTCGAGCGCGCCCTCGGCGGCCAGCAGCTCGACCATCTGCTTCTTGGCCGAGAACGTCGTCATCCCGGCGATCGAGGCGTAGGCCTCGCGGGCGCTGCGGGTGGCCAGCCAATCCGGGATCTCCGCGCGGATCCGGCCGTCCCAGCCGATGATCGGGCGGGTGAGCAGGTCCAGCTCGCGCCACCACGTCACGTCGGTCGTGTCACCGAACGTGCAGATCATCGCGATACCCGACCCCTTCTCGGGATCGGCCAGGTGGTGGGCGAGCACCGGAACCTCCACCCCGAACACCGGTGTGGTCACCGTGCTGCCGAAGTGCTCCTGGTAGCGCGCGTCATCGGGGTGCGCGACCAGCGCCACGCACGCGGCCAACAGTTCGGGCCGCGTGGTCTCGATGTGCACCGCGCCCGTGCCATCCGAATACGGGAAGGCGATCCGGTGGTAGGCCCCCGGCATCTCGCGGTCCTCGAGCTCGGCCTGCGCGACCGCGGTCCGGAAGGTCACGTCCCAAAGAGTTGGCGCCTCGGCCTGGTAGGCCTCCCCGCGGGCGAGGTTGCGCAGGAAGGCCTTCTGAGAAGTGGTCCTGGAGTCGGCGTCGATGGTCTGGTAGGTCGCGGTCCAGTCCACCGACAGCCCGAGTTGGCGGAACAGGGCTTCGAACGCCTTCTCGTCCTCCAAGGTGAGCTGCTCGCACAGCTCGATGAAGTTGCGCCGGCTGATCGGGACCTGCTTCTTGGCGTCCGGCTTGGCCGGCGGCGTGAAGTCGGGGTCGTAGTGCATTGTGGGCTCGCAGCGCACGCCGTAGTAGTTCTGCACGCGGCGTTCGGTGGGCAGGCCGTTGTCGTCCCACCCCATGGGGTAGAACACCTCGAGGCCCTGCATCCGCTTGTAGCGCGCGACCAGATCTGGGTGCGTGTAGGAGAACACGTGCCCGACGTGCAGCGAGCCGGAGACGGTCGGCGGGGGCGTGTCGATCGAGTAGACCTGGGCGCGTTCGCTGGTGCGATCGAAGCGGTAGGTGCCCGCCTGCTCCCAGCGGGCGGACCACACCGACTCGATCCCGTCGATGGACGGCTTCTCGGGGATGCGTGCGGCAGGTGGCTGCGCGGGCTGGTTCATGGGGCGCGATTCTAGTGGGCGGGGCGGGGGGCTCCGTGTCCGCGATCGGCCCCGGCAACCCGCTGCCCAGACCGTAGGGCGCATTCCGGCGTGCCGCCGGGCAGCCGGTGCCGGTTGCGCGCCACCGCGCGGTAGACCCCTTCCGCCGCCCAGCGCATCAGGGGCAGTCCCAGCACCGCGCCGGCCAGCCGCCAGACCCTGCTTGAGCTGCCGGCCAGCAGTTCGGCGATCGCAGCCTCCCCACTGGCCCTGCCCGTGGGGCCGACCAGCACGACGGCCACCTCGACCTCATGCCGAGCGACCCCGAGGAACTCGAGGTCGGCATGCTGCCAGGCCACGATTGGCACGTCGCCGGGCACGGCCCGACCAACCAGCGGGCGGCCGACGAGCAGAGCGCGCAGTCGCCGTCGAAGAGGAACACCTGGTCGGACATGTCCGCCAGTGTTCCAGCGGCTGGTCGCCGGTGCAGGCGCAGCGCAGTTCGACGCCCAGCGCGCGTTCGACCGCGGCGTCGCAGCGCCGTTCAGCCACTCAGTCGCCGCGCGTAGTACAGGTCCAGGGCCATCAGGCCCGCGCCCTGCACCACCACGGCAAGCCCATGACCACGGGCAGCCTGCGGGGACCACCGGCCCCCCAGCGTCACCCGGTGGTGGGCGAGGTGCGCTCCCGCGGCCACATACCCCACGTCCAGCCCAGCGTTGACCAGCAGCGTCCGGCGCAGCGAATCCGCCCGCGTCGGGTGCGAGCGGCCGCGCCAGGCCCCCACCCCGGCGATCGCCAGGTTGATCGCCCCCCACATCGCGCTCTGTTGACCGAACGCCCGCACCCCCGGTCGATCCGACGCCGCGGCGAGCACCCCGCCGCCCACCACGCTGGCAGCGCCGAACGCGACCAACGTACGGGTCAGCGCGGCGGCCATCTCGGGCCCGTTGTCCAAATCGGCGCCTGCCGGCGGTGGGGCGGCCTCGATGGCCGGCGGCACGTCGTCGGCTGCCGGTGCGTCGTCCTGCCAGGTGGGCTCCACTCGCGGTTCTCGCTCTCCTCGGGCGACCCAATCTAGGGCTGCGGAGAGTTTCGCGCGTGGGCAGCGCCCGGCGCGGGATGCGACGATTGCCCCTGTGACCACAGACCCGCGCGAGCCGCTGGAACGCTTCGACGAGGTGCGCCGAGCGCTCGAGGCGCGCTGGCCCGAGACCCGGATCTCGCCCACGCTGGACCGCATCCGCACCCTGACCCGATACCTCGGCGACCCGCAGCGCGCGTTCCCGGTGATCCACGTGACGGGCACCAACGGCAAGACGTCCACGGCGCGCATGATCGAGGCGTTGCTGCGCTCCTTCGGGCTGCACACCGGGCTGATCACCTCGCCGCACCTGGCCGACCTGCGCGAGCGGATTCGCCTGGACGGTGAGCCGATCGAGCTGACCGACTTCCTCGGTGTCTACGACGAGGTCGCGCCGGTGCTCGCGATGGCCGACGAGGCCAGCGAACTCGACGGTGGGCCCCGGCTCAGCTTCTTCGAGGCGATGACCGGGCTGGGGTTCGCGGCGTTCGCCGATGCCCCCGTCGATGTCGCGATCGTCGAGGTCGGGATGGGCGGGACGTGGGACGCCACGAACGTCGCCGACGCCCAGGTCGCGGTCATCATGCCGATCGGGATGGATCACTCGGACTACCTCGGCGACACACTGGTCGACATCGCCGGGGAGAAGGCCGGCATCATCAAGCCGAGCTCGTCGGTGGTCCTGGCCGCCCAGGAACTGCCAGCCCAGGGGGTGCTCACCGCCGCTGCACTCGCCCTGGAGGCCGTCACCGCGATGGAAGGTGTCCACTTCGGCGTGGTCGAGCGCGTCCTGGCCGTCGGCGGCCAACAGGTGACCCTGCGCGGACTGGGCGGGGACTACCCAGACGTGTTCCTGCCGCTGTTCGGTGAGCACCAGGCGCGCAATGCGGCTGCGGCGCTCGTGGCCGTGGAGTCGTTCTTCGGCCTGCAGCCACCCGACCTGGCCGACCCGACCGGGCGCGACCGGGCCGGTGGCGCTCCGGTCGGCGGCGACCCGACGGGCAGCGATCCGGCTCTGGCCACCTCCCTGGTCGACCTCCGGGAGCCCGCACCTGCTGCGGGGGTCGCGCCCGACGTGCCGGTCGCCGCGCCGCGAAGGCAGCTCGACCTCGTCACCGTGCGTGCCGGGTTCGCCTCGGTCACCTCACCCGGGCGCCTGGAGGTGGTGCGCCGCGGACCGACCGTGCTCGTCGACGCCGCCCACAACGTGCCCGGCGCGCAGGCGATGGTCGCCGCGGTCGCCGAGTCGTTCGCCTTCACCGCCACCGTGGCCGTGGTCGGCATCCTGACGGGCAAGGACGCCGCCGGGATCCTCTCGGCCCTGGACCCGATCGTCGACAAGGTCGTGATCACCCGGTCGAGTTCGCCGCGGGCCATCCCGGTCCGCGACCTGGCCGCGATCGCTGCGGAGGTCCTGGACGAGGACCGGGTCGAGGCCGTCGATCGACTCGACGAGGCACTGGAGCGTGGGATCGGTCTGGCCGAGGCCACCGCACCTGCCGGGGTCGGGGCCGGTGTCCTGGTGACCGGCTCGGTGACCATGGCCGCCGAGGCCCGGCTGCTGCTCGGCGCGGAGTCCGGCCATGAGTCCGGGGCGACGCGCTCCGAGCACGCGGCCCCGCGCGGGCGGGCGCCCGATGACCTGGAGGATCTGCTCGACGACTTCGAGGACTACCGATGAGGGTGCTGACCTCCAGCGTCCTGATCATGGAGGCGATCGTCCTGCTGCTCGCGATTCCCGTGGCGCTCATGGTGGACGACCGGCCCGGTTGGGTCGCGTGGGTATTGGTCGCCCTAGCGCTCATGTGCCTGCTGCTGCCCGGGCTGTTCAACCGGCCCTACTTCCTGCCCGTGGGCTGGGCGTTGCAGGTCGCGGTGATCCTCGCCGGATTCGCCGCGCCGATGCTGTTCGGCCTCGGAGCGGTGTTCGCCGCGCTCTGGTGGACCGCGGTGCACCTGGGCCGCAAGGCCGATGCGGGCCGGCCCGCGCCGCACTAGACCACGCCGCCGTAGGCCCAGCCGCGGTAGGCCCAGCCCGCCGCAAGCAACGGCCGGAGTCGACCCCCGGCCGTTGCAGGCCCCCCGGCCGTTGCAGACCCCCCGGCCGTTCGAGACCCCAGGCCTTTGCAGACCCTCTCGGCCGTTGCAGAGCCCCTGGCGCAGCAGGCCCGCGCCGCGGTGGGCCGGCACCGAAGCAACTGCGAACGCGTCGAGAGCCTCGCCGTCCCATCGGCCGGCGAAGCGGACCGCACGAGGCAGCGGGTGCTCGCGGTCGCGTCGGCCCGTCCGCGCCGGTCCAGAGCTGCGCCCGTCGCCGGGTAGGCTTGGCGCCTCACGGGTGGAGGTGCCGCCCGTTCGCGCAGGAGGAGCAATGGCCGAGCGGACCCTGGTCCTGATCAAGCCCGACGGGGTCGCCCGCAACCTGGTCGGCGAAGTGCTGGCGCGCATCGAGCGCAGGGGCCTGAAGATCGTCGCCCTCGAGTTGCGCACCCTCGACGCCGCGACCGCCCAGGCCCATTACGCCGAGCATGCCGAGAAGCCGTTCTTCGCCAGCCTCGTGGACTTCATCACCTCCGGACCGCTGGTCGCCGCCGTCATCGAGGGCCCCGACGCGATCGTGTCCTGGCGCGCCATGATGGGCGCCACCAACCCCGTCACCGCGGCCCCCGGCACCATCCGCGGCGACCTGGCCACGGTGATGCAGCAGAACGTCACCCACGGCAGCGATTCCCCGGAGTCGGCGACCCGCGAGATCGCACTGTTCTTCCCACGACTGGTCTGACGTCGGTGTGCACGGAATCGACCAGCCAATGGTCGAAACCGTGCACAGCAACGCACGTTCTGCACGCGAGCACGTTGAGGGGTGAGCGCTTTGGGTGGTTCCACCGGGCGGGCGCTCGCCGGGCGTGACCTGGCGATCGACCTGGGTACGGCCACGACCCTGGTCTACGTGCGCGGCACCGGGATCGCCCTGGTCGAGCCGTCCATCGTGGCGGTCTCGGTGGAAACCGGCGAGCTCGTCGGGGTCGGCGAGGACGCCAAGGCCATGCTGGGCCGCACACCCGAGCACATCGCCACCGTGCGGCCGCTGCGCGACGGGGTCATCGCCGATTTCGACAACGCCGAGCGGATGCTGCGTCACTTCGTCGGCCGGGTGCACAAGCGCAGCTTCTGGTCGCGGCCCCGGATCATCGTCGCGGTGCCCAGTGGGATCAGCGGCGTGGAGCGGCGCGCGGTGCGCGATGCCTGCTATTCGGCCGGCGCGCGCGAGGTGCATCTCATGGAGGAGCCGATGGCGGCGGCGATCGGCGCCGGGCTGCCCGTGCACGAGGCCACCGGTTCGATGGTCGTCGACATCGGCGGCGGGACCACCGAGGTGGCCGTGCTGGCCCTCGGGGGCACCGTGGCCAGCACGTCGGTGCGGGTCGGCGGCGACCGTCTCGACGAGGCGATCATCAGCTATGCGAAGAAGGAGTACTCGCTGCTGATCGGCGAGCGCACCGCGGAGGATGTGAAGCTGGCGGTCGGGTCGGCGTTCCCCGCCGCCGAGGAGCCGGGCGCCGAGCTGCGCGGGCGCGACCTGGTCACGGGCCTGCCCCGGACAGTCTCGGTCACGGCCGAGGAGATCCGCTGGGCCCTCGACGAACCGCTGCTGGCGATCGTCGCGGCGGTGTCGAGCACGCTGGACCGGACCCCGCCCGAACTGGCCGGCGACGTCCTGGCCCGCGGGATCGTCCTGACCGGTGGTGGCGCGCTGCTCGCCGGCATCGACCGTCGGCTGGCCAGTGAGACCGGGATGCCGGTGCTCGTGGCCGAGCACCCGATGCAGGCGGTCGTGCTCGGGGTCGGGCGGGCCATCGAGTCCTTCGACGCGCTGGGCCGCGTCCTGATGGCGGAGCCGCGGCACTGATGGCCCGGCGCACCGCCCGGCTGATCGTGGGCGCGCTGCTGGCAACGGCGCTGCTGCTCGTCCTGCTCGACGCCCGTGGATCGGGCCCGACGCAGGCACTGCGCGGGGTCGCCGGCACAGTCGCCGGCCCACCCGAACGGGTGTTGGCATGGGTCCGGGACTCGGTGGCTGACCGGTTCGGGAGCTCGCAGGCGCAACGCGAGCGGATCGCGCAGCTGGAAGCGGAGCTGTCCCAGGCGCGCACGGAGGCCGGGGCAGCCGCGGCTGGTCGGCTCACCCGAGCGCAGGAGCGCGAACTCGCCGCCCTCGTCCTTCCCGAGGGCTACGTCCTGGCTGCTGGCCGGGTGGTGTCGGTCTCGGCCAGCCAGGATGTCGTGCGCTCGGTGGCCATCTCGCTCGGCTCGTCGAGCGGGATGCGTTCCGGGCTCGCAGTCCTCGGCGTCCACGGATTGGCGGGCGTCACCGAAACGGTGTCTGGTCAGGTCAGCACCGTGCGGCTGGTGGTCGATCAGGCCACCGAGCTCGCCGTCCGGGTGGCCGGCTCCGGCGAGGTCGGGGTCGTCCGCGGCACCGGCGCCGGCGGGCGGCTCACCCTGCTGGACCCCCAGGGCGACATGGCCGTCGGTGACCTGGTGGTCACCCTCGGCACCCCGAACGGGGCCATCCCCGCCGGGCTGCCGATCGGCCGGATCTCGGCGGTGACCGGCACCTCCACCGCACTGGACCGGGTCGCCGAGGTCGCGCCGAACGTTGACGACTCGACTCTGGACGAGATCGACGTCCTGGTGCCTGCAGGGGCCCAGGCGGACTCCCCAGCCACACCCGGGCCGGAGGCCGGCACAGCGGCCGAATCGTCGGCGCCAGCACCGGTCGGTGCCTCATGAGGGCAGGCCTCCGGGGACCCGGGGGACGTCCCTGGTTCAGCCCCGCCCGCTGGCACAGCCCCGCGCCCGGGCGCAGCCCAGTCTCCAGGCGCAGCGGATCGTCAAGGCCGACCTCGTCGCTCGGGGGAGCAGCGCCCTACACCTCCCCCGCCGGCCCACCGCGCTCGCCCTTCTCCCTGACCCTGCTGGTGGCGGCGCTGATCGCCCTGGTGCTGGTGCAGGTGACGTGGGTGAACAGGCTGCCGACGCCGGGGGCCGTCCCGGACCTCGTGGCGATCAGCGTGCTGGCCATCGCGCTGGCGCACGGTGCCCTGGCCGGGGCCGCGGTCGGCGCCGTTGCGGGGCTGGTCCTGGACCTGGTCCCGCCCGCAGCGGGTCCGCTGGGCGGGTGGATGCTGGTCCTGGTCCTGGCGGCAGCACTGATGGGTCGCGCGGCGGCGACCTACCGACCGGGGCCCATCGCGGCCATGGTCATGCTCGCGGTCGGCTCCGGTGCCGTCGTGGTCGTCCGCGCAGCGGTCGTCTGGTTCGCGGGCGGCGCCTCGGGGGTGTCCTGGGGGGCACTGCTGCTGGCCGTCGTGGCCAGCCTGGGCTGGGGGCTGCTGCTGGCACCTGCAGCGCTGCTGCTCGCCAGCCGCCGCGCCCGTCCGGCCCCGTCGCCGCGGGTCCGATCGATCGTCGGGCCGAGCCAGTCCGGTCCAGGCGGGCTGGCCGGGCCTACGGTTGCCGGGGATCGCGCAACGGCACCCGCATCCAGCGTCCAACCATCCGGCGGGATGGACCGGCCATGACTGATCGTGCCCACGCCCGCCTGCTGGTACTGGCTGTCCTCGTGCTGTCCCTGGTGGTCACGCTGGCCGCACGTGCGTTCAGCCTGCAGGTCCTGGACCCGGCGCCGGCGCGGGCAGCCGCCGAGGACAACCGGCTGCGCGAGGTGGTGATTCCGGCCGCGCGTGGCATGGTCCTCGACCAGCGGGGCCGAACGCTGGCCGCCAACCGGATCAGCCTCGACGTCGCCATCTCGCGGCGCGACCTGCGCCGACTCGACGACGAGGGCCGAACAGTTCTCGACGGGCTCGCTGACCTGCTCGACGTCGAAGCCGAGCGCCTGGCTGCCCGGCTGCGCAACTGCGGGACGCCCGAGGCCCAGCCACAACCGGACTGCTGGAACGGCGCGCCGGGAGCCAACCCGGTCATCGCGCGCGACGTCGGCATCGACGCGGCTGGTGCGATCATGGCCGATCCGCAGGCCTATCCGGCGGTCGACGTCGTCGAGTCGCCGGTCCGCGACTATCCGGGCAGGGAGCTCGCGGCGCACACCCTCGGCCACGTGGCTGCGGTCACGGCCGAGGACCTCGCAGACGAGCCGGCCCTGGACGGGATCCCGGTCCGCGGGCGAGCTGGTCTCGAAGCCGTCTACGACCAGGCCCTGCGTGGCACACCGGGTCGCGAGCAGGCGACCGTGGACAGCGCCGGGCACCGGGCCGCTGCCACCGTCCTGCAGCCCGCCGAGCCGGGCCAGACCCTGGTGACCAACCTCGACGCGCAGCTGCAGGCTGTGGTTCAGGAGCAGCTCCAGGCCGCGATCAAGCGGGCGCGTGGCCGGATCGACCCGATCTCCAAGCAGCCCTACGAAGCCGATGGTGGGGCTGCGGTGGTGCTCGACGTGCGCACCGGAGCGGTGCTGGCCCTCGCGTCGGCCCCGGACTTCGACGCCAACGTGTGGTCCGGCGGGATCTCGGCCGACGACTACGCGGGACTCACCGACCCCCAGGCCGGCCAGCCGCTGCTGAACCGCGCGGTGCAGAGCGCGCTGGCCCCCGCGTCGACATTCAAGGTGGTGAGCACCGCCGCCGCCCTGCGCGCCGGCTACTCCACCACCGCGACCTACCCCTGCCCGAGCGCCTACACGGTCGGCGGTCGGGCGTTCCAGAACTACAAGTCACGCTCGTACGGACCGATCTCGCTGCAACGCGCCCTGGAGGTCTCCTGCGACACGGTCTACTACCGCGTGGCGCACGAGCAGTGGAAGGCCGATGGGGGATCGACGCCGGTCGACGCGCCCGCGGACCTGATCGCCGGCACGGCCGCCGACTTCGGCTTCGGCGTGCCGACCGGGATCGACCTGCCGGGGGAGACCGCGGGGAAGGTCGCCTCCCGGGAGCTCAAGGCCGCCCAATGGGAGGCGCAGCGCGACGACTGGTGCCGGCGGGCCGAGTCGGGCTACCCGGAGGCCGCCGACCCCGCCCGCGCGAAGTACTTGAGGAGCCTGGCCAAGGAGAACTGTGCCGAGGGCATGCTGTGGCGGGTCGGGGATGCGCTGAACGCCTCGATCGGCCAGGGCGACACCACCGCGAGCGTGCTGCAGCTGGCCTCGGCCTACGCGGCCATCGCCAACGGGGGCACGCTCTACCGGCCGCAGGTGGCCCGTGCCCTGCTGGCCGCCGATGGCTCGGTGCGCACCCGGATGGCGCCCGAGCCGATCGGCACCCTGGACGTCCCCGCAGACGACCTCGCCTTCCTGCGCCGGGCGTTGCGTGGCGTGATCGATGACGGCTCCGCGCGCCGGCCGTTCGCCGACTTCCCGCGCGACGAGGTGCCGCTGGCCGGCAAGACCGGCACGGGGGAGGTGTACGGCTCGCAGGCCACCTCGTGGTTCGCGTCCTTCGCACCGGCCGATGACCCGCGCTACGCCGTGGTGATCATGGTCTCGCAGGGCGGCACCGGGGCGGGGACCTCCGGGGCCAGTGTCCGCGGGATCTACGACGCGCTGTTCGGCGCGCGCGCTGGGACGGCCGACCCGAGCCGCAGCGTCCTGGTGGGTGGGGACGTGGCCACGGGGTTGCCCACGATCGGCGCGGACGGTCGCCCGAAGGCCCCCGCGCGATGACGGGCCTGCGCACGGCGCCGCTGCTGCGACCCCGGACCAGCCCACCCCGGCTGCACCAGTGGGACTGGCTGCTCGTGCTCCCCGCAGCCACGTTGTCGCTGCTCGGGGCGGCCCTGATCTGGTCGGCCACCTCGGCGCGCCTGACGGCGGCTGGCCAGTGGTCGGGTGGGTCGGCGGCCCGGCACCTGATGAACCTGGCGCTGGGCCTGGTGCTCTGCGCGGCGGTGTCGCGCTTGGGTCACCGGGCGATCCGCCGGTACACACCGATGCTCTACGCGGCCAGCCTGGCCGGGCTCGTGCTGGTGCTCTCCCCGGTGGGCAGCACGATCAACGGCGCGCAGGCGTGGATCCGGCTGCCGGCCGGTTTCACCGTCCAACCCTCGGAGTTCGCCAAGGTCGCGATCATCGTCGGCGTGGCGCTGGTCCTGGCCGACCGAAACCCGGGGGACGTGCCGCCCGGGCGGACCGTGCTCCGCGCGCTGGCCATCGCCGCGGTTCCGGTCGGACTGATCATGCTGCAGCCGGACCTCGGGACCGTCCTGGTCATCGTCTCGATCGTCGCCGGGATGCTCGCGGTCGCCGGCGTGCGGATGTGGCAGCTGGCGCTGCTGGCCGTGGCCGGGGTGGCAACCGTGGCCGCTGCGTTCGCCCTGGGTCTGGTCGACGACTACCAGATCGATCGGCTGACCGCGTTCGCCCGCCCGGACGAGGGGGCGCGCACGTTCGGCTACAACACCCAGCAGGCGCGCATCGCGATCGGCGCCGGTGGGCTGCTGGGTCGTGGCCTGGGGCACGGTACCCAGACCCAGGGCGGTTTCGTGCCGTTCAACCACACCGACTTCGTGTTCTCGGTGGCTGGCGAGGAGCTGGGCTTCGTCGGGGTCAGCGTGCTGCTGGGCCTGCTGGCCCTCGTGCTGTGGCGCGGGTTGCTGACCGCGCTTCGTGCCCGGGATCTGTTCGGCCGCCTGGTCGCGGCCGGTGTGGTGCTCTGGTTCGGCCTGCAGTCCTTCGAGAACGTGGGGATGAACCTGGGCATCATGCCGGTGACCGGGGTGCCGCTGCCGTTCGTGTCCTACGGCGGATCGTCGATGTTCGCCGGCTGGATCGGGATCGGCCTGCTGCTCAACATCCACGCCGGATCGACCGCCGACGACTGACCCGCACCGGCGCCCGCCGCGAACCTCGGGCTGCGAGGCTCAGTCCTCGCTGCTCAGCGGTGGATACATCTTGCCGGTGTGCTCACCGGTCTCGTAGATCCGCCAGGGCGGGCCGACGATGTTGGGGTCCGGCATCCCGACGAGCTCCTCGTCCTTGTCCGGGTAGTTCACGGTGGCCAGCACCCAGCGCATCGCCTCGAGCCTGCCGCGCTTCTTGTCGTTTGAGCGCACCACCGTCCACGGCGCCCAGTCGCTGTCAGTGTAGAACAG
The DNA here is from genome assembly GCA_963798745.1 of uncultured Actinomycetes bacterium. Taxonomy (GTDB): domain Bacteria; phylum Actinomycetota; class Actinomycetes; order S36-B12; family CAIYMF01; genus Prado023. The sequence goes on along the minus strand of CAWCUF010000005.1, from coordinate 233,736 downwards.
CATCGCCTCCTTGGCGTCGGTGTAGTCCTGCCAGCGGTCCAGGCTCGCGAGGTCCATCGGTGAGAGCTTCCACTGCCGCACCGGGTCGATGCGCCGGATGGTGAACCGGGCCACCTGCTCCTTGCGACTGACCGAGAACCAGAACTTGAACAGGATGATCCCGCTGCGCACCAGCATCCGCTCGAACTCCGGGGTCTGGCGCATGAACTCGTCGTACTGGGCATCGGTGCAGAACCCCATGACCCGCTCGACGCCGGCGCGGTTGTACCAGGAGCGGTCGAACATCACGATCTCACCGGCGCTGGGCAGGTGCTTGATGTAGCGCTGGAAGTACCACTGGGTGCTTTCCTCCTTGGTCGGTTTCTCCAGCGCCACGACGGTCGCACCACGCGGGTTCATGTGCTCCATGAACCGCTTGATCGTCCCGCCCTTGCCGGCCGCGTCACGGCCCTCGAACACCATCACGATCCGGGCCCCGGAATCCTTGACCCACGCCTGCATCTTGAGCAGCTCGATCTGCAGCAGCCGCTTGGTCAGCTCGTACTCCCGCCGCGAGATGCGGGTGTCGTAGGGGTAGCCCTCGCGCCACGTGCCCACCGGGGTCCCGTTCGGGCCGAGGAGCACCGGGTCATCCACCTCGTCCCAGGTGTCGGCGGCCGTCAGGCCGAAGTGCAGCAACCTGTCGTCCTCGGTGTCCTGCAGCGCCTCGATGATGTCGGCGAGGTCCATGATGGATTCGAGGTCGAACTCGTGGACGTCCTGGTCTTCGGTCATGTCCAGATACTGCCGTCCCGGGCCCCGCGCGGGCGCGTCGGGGCGCTCCGGTGGGCGATGCGTCCCAACGATCCGTCTCTGCGGGCGATACGAGGTCAGCGCGGTCGGGCCTATCCTGAGCCACGTGGTGATGACCCTGGATCGGTGGTTGCGGCTGCGCACGTACCTCTCCGAGGACTTCCTCGGCGGGCCGCGGCCGGTCAAGATGAACTGGGTCATCAACGTACAGAAGGGCGGCACGCTGCCGTTCGTGCTGGGGCTGATGGTGCTGACCGACACGTGGACATCCACGGCGTGGACCTACCTGGCCCTGCACGGCAGCTATGGGCTGATCTGGCTGCTCAAGGACGTGGTCATGCCCGATGCCCGCTGGCAGACCCGGATCACCGCCGGCGGGGCGTTCATGACCTTCGCCCTGGTGCTCGGGCCCTACTGGCTGGCCCCGATCCTGCTGGTGCGCGATGACACCCAACAGCCGGCGTGGCTGCTCGCCGCCGCGGCGATCGCCTACGCGCTCGGTGTGGTGATCATGATGGCCAGCGACGCCCAGAAGCACTTCGTCCTCGCTGAGCGACGCGGGCTGATCACCTCCGGGTGGTTCGCGCGGGTCCGGCACCCGAACTACCTCGGCGAGATGATGCTGTACGCCTCATTCGCGGTTGTCGCCGGGCACTGGCTGCCCTGGCTGGTGCTCGCGTGGGTGTGGTTGGGATTGTTCGTGCCGAACATGCTGGGCAAGGAGCGCAGCATGAGCCGCTACCCGCAGTGGACGGACTACAAGGCTCGCACCGGCATGCTGCTCCCGCGCCTGCGCAGCGTCCCCGCTCCCGCGTCGGCGCCGCCCACCGCGCAGCCGTCCTCGGCGTAGCCGTCCTCCGCCTGGCCCTCCTCGGCCTAGCGCCAACAACCCCGGCGGTGCCGCGCAAGTCGGCCCACCGTCTCGCTCGCCACCGTGCCGTGCGCGCAACGCGGCTCAAGCCAGCCCCTCCCGCGGGGGCGCGGCCTGGCGGGCGAACCTTGCCGTGGAAATGGTCGTTGCAGTGCGCTTGGCCCGGGCCAGTCGACAACCTTGCCGCCGACATGGTCGTTGCTGGGTGTCTCGGTGAACCCGAGAGCGACCGGATCTACGGCAAGGTTTGCGAGGTCAGCAGAGCAACCGACTCGGAACGACCAAGTCGACGGCATGGTTCGGCCTTCCCCGGCCATCGGCTCAGGATGCGCGCAGATCCTGCCTGCCAGGGATCCGGTCTACCCTTGACCAATGCCGCAGATCTCTTCGCGCTCGAGCGCGCCCATGTTCGACCAGCTCGAGCGGGTGCTCCCCCGGGTGAGCAAGCCGGTGCAGTACATCGGTGGTGAGTTGAATGCCGCGGTCAAGGACTGGGACGCCGCCGAGGTCCGCTGGGCCCTGATGTATCCCGACGCCTACGAGGTGGGGCTGCCCAACCAAGGCGTGCAGATCCTCTACGAGATCCTCAACGAGGCCGACGGGGTGCTCGCCCAGCGCAGCTACGCCGTGTGGCCGGACCTCGAAACCCTGATGCGTGAGCACGCGATCCCGGCGTTCACCGTCGACGGCCACCGCCCGCTCGGCGCCTTCGACCTGCTCGGGATGTCGTTCTCCACCGAGCTCTGCTACACCAACATGCTCACCAGCCTCGACCTGGCCGGCATCCCGCTGCACTCCGCGAATCGCATTGATGCCCACCCGCTGGTCGTGATGGGGGGTCACGCGGCCTTCAACCCGGAGCCCGTCGCGGACTTCGTCGACATGGTCGTCCTGGGCGATGGCGAGCAGGCGGTCCTGGCAATCAGCGACATCGTCCGAGCGTTCCGAACCGAGCACCCCGACTACGGCCTGTCCGATGAGCCGGGCGAGGCGACCCTGCGTCGGGAACTGCTCGAGCGCCTGGCCGCCAGCGGCACGGTCTACGTGCCCGCGCTCTACGACGTGGAGTACCTGCCCGACGGCCGGATCGGTCGGGTCGTGCCCAACAGCCCCGTGGCGCCGTGGCGCGTGGCCAAGCACACCCTGATGGATCTCGACGAGTGGCCCTACCCCAAGAACCCGCTGGTGCCGCTGGCCGAGACCGTGCACGAACGGATGAGCGTGGAGATCTTCCGCGGCTGCACCCGGGGCTGCCGCTTCTGCCAGGCGGGCATGATCACCCGGCCCGTCCGGGAGCGCTCGACGGCCACCTTGGGCGAGATGATCGACAACGGCCTGCGCAAGACCGGCTTCGAGGAGGTCGGGATGCTCTCGCTGAGCAGTGCTGACCACTCGGAGATCGCCGAGTTGAGCAAGGGCCTGGCCGACCGCTACGAGGGTGAGCAGGTGTCGTTGTCCCTGCCGAGCACCCGGGTGGACGCGTTCAACATCGACCTGGCCAACGAGTTGTCCCGCAACGGCCGGCGATCCGGGCTGACGTTCGCGCCCGAGGGCGGCAGCGAGCGGATGCGTCAGGTGATCAACAAGATGGTCTCCGAGGAGGACCTGATCAACACTGTGACCGCGGCCTACTCCTCCGGCTGGCGTCAGGTGAAGCTCTACTTCATGTGCGGCCTGCCCACCGAGACCGACGAGGACGTGCTGCAGATCGCCGAGCTGGCCAGGAACGTGATCAGGGCCGGCCGCGAAGCTGCCGGCACCCGCGACATCCGCTGCACGGTGTCGATCGGCGGGTTCGTGCCCAAGCCGCACACGCCGTTCCAGTGGGCAGCCCAGCTGGACCACGAGTCCACCGACCGACGCCTGCACGCCCTGCGCGACGAGATCCGCAAGGACCGCAACTACGCCAAGGCCATCGGCTTCCGCTACCACGATGGTCGGCCGGGCATCGTCGAGGGGCTGCTCTCGCGCGGGGACCGCCGCGTCGGTCGGGTCATCGAGGCGGCCTGGCGCGACGGCGCCCGGTTCGACGGCTGGAGCGAGCACTTCTCGTTCGAGCGCTGGATGGCGGCCGCGGATCAGGTCCTGGGCGCAGAGCCGGTGGACGTCGACTGGTTCACGATCCGCGAGCGGGAGCAGAACGAGGTCCTGCCCTGGGACCACCTCGACTCCGGTTTGGACCGCGACTGGCTGTGGCAGGACTGGGCGGACGCACTGGCCGGTGGTGAGGTGCAGGACTGCCGGTGGACGCCGTGCTTCGACTGCGGGGTGTGCGACCACCTCGGGACCGAGATCCAGGTCGGACCCACCGAGGCCGTCCTGATGCCCTTGCCGCAGGTCCGCTCCGTGGTGGAGGCCTGATGGCCGCCCGGCGGACCCCTGACCGTGAGATCGTGCCCGCGGTCCAGAAGCTGCGAATCCGATACGCCAAGCGCGGCCCGCTGCGCTTCTCCTCGCACCGGGACTTCCAACGGGCCCTCGAGCGCGCGCTGCGCCGGGCGCGGGTGCCGATGGCATACTCGGCCGGGTTCTCGCCACACCCGAAGGTCTCGTATGCCAACTCCGCTCCCACCGGTGCGGCCAGCGAGGCGGAGTACGTCGAGATCGGCGTCGTGGCCCGGTGCGACCCCGACGCGCTGCGGGCGGCTCTTGATCAGGCGCTGCCCCCGGGTCTGGACATCCTCGAGGTGGTCGAAGCCCGCACGTCGGACCTGGTCGCCCGGCTCGAGGCGAGTACCTGGCGCATCGAGGTGCCCGATGTGTCAGCAGATCAGTTGGCCGCTGCGTGGCAGGTCCTGGTCGATGCCCCCACCGTTCCGGTGGAACGGATGATGAAGCAGGGCTTGCGGACCCTGGACCTGCGCCCGGCGCTGATCGCGGGCGCAGTGCGTGATGCCGGGCCGCTGGGAGCTGCCCTGGAGGTGACGGTGGCCAACGTGACTCCGACCGTACGCCCGGTGGAGATCCTGGTCGCCCTGCGCGAGCTCGGCGGGCTGTCCACCAGCGACCCGGCGCGCCCCATCCGACTGGCCCAAGGTCCGCTCGGCGGCGACGGTGAGGTGGGCGACCCGTTGGCCGTCGACCGGGCGGCGCTCGACAGTGAGGCCTCCGACCCGGCCGGCCACGCTGCCGCGCGGTCCGCCACCCCCTGACTCGCGCAGGGCGAGCTCGCAGCTCGCCCGCTTCGTCCTTCCCGCCGGTCCGCCCACGTACCCGCCGCCCGGTTCCTCCACGCCAGCGGCTCTCCAGCGACTCTGACGAGGATCGATCGAGCCCAGGGCGACGCCCAGGTGGAGGGACTCGGGATCGGGGCGCACTGGCGGTCGACGGCGCGCGTGACCGGTGCGGATGGTCGGCTGTGGCATAATTCGGCCCAGTCGCCCCGTGGATCGAGGCGACCCGCGTTCGAAGCGTCGCACCGATCACGACGCCTTGTGCCGCCACGAGCTGGCACAGGCAGTGATCGGGTCGCGACCGGGTGTGGGCGAGTTTCGTCCGTATCCGGGTCCGCTGACTGCGCGGAGTTCGAGGGTGACGCACGCACCACGTGTGCACCTCGGGCGGCACACAAGGCTTTGCTGGGGCTCGTTCGCGGGTCGCAGCCATATGTGGGGCACTGCCGGGACGCTGGTCGTCGTGGGGTACCCGTGAGGAGACCACCATGGTCGACGAGTCCGAGCAGACCCCCGCAGGAATGGTGCAGGGCGAGTTGGGGGGCGAGTCGGGCCCCCCGGTCGCCGCCGCGCCCCGTCGGCGTCGACGTGCCGCCAGCCGGCCGGCTGGCCCCCCGGTGGCGACCGAGGCGACCGAGGGATCCGCCGAGCAGGGCCACCTGTTCGAGTCTGCGGCGCAGGACGCGGCGATCACCTCGCCGCACACCGACACCTCCCAGGATCCCGTCGTGCGGGCGGGCGAACTGCAGGCTCCCGGGGGGGAGTCGCCTGACGACGAGACCTCCGGTGTGGGCGAGGGAGCAGACACGGAAAGCGCGGGCGACGACTCCGACCAGGACGCCAGGCAGGCCGCCGACGCTGATGAGGCCCGGGCCACGGAGGCTGTCCCTGACGTGGCCGCGGCACCTGGCGACACCGAACCGGTGGTCGCTGCGGTGGTCCGCAAGTCGCGCCGGGCAACCCGTGGCGTCACCACAGTGGCCTTCTCCGCGGTGCCCGAGGCTGAACCGACAGCGGTCGCAGCCATCGCAGCGCCCCCCGAGGTGCCGGCGATCAGGGCGGTGTTCCAGGCTCCCGACGAGACCAGGGCCGTGCGCCGCCGACGGCCCCGCGCTGACCGGTCGAGTGCCGGGGCGGAGGCCGAGCCGGCTGCTCCGGCAGCCACGGTGACCGACGGCTCCGAGCCCGAGGCGGTCCAGGTGGCTCAGGACGCTGCCGAGCCGAAGCGTCCCACTCGCAGCCGTCGTTCCCGTTCCTCCCGAGCCACGCAGGCGCCGGCGGTGGAAGGCTCGGAGACCGAACCGACCCAGGACGAGGCCGAGGAAGGTTCGCGGGAAGCCGTCGACCGTCCGGACCGCGATGAGGACGGGACCGTCCGTAGGCCAGACCAGACCGAGCACGAGACCGACACCGATACCGACATCGACGAGGCCGAGGATTCCGCCGAGGGCTCGGACAACGACCGCGAGGACGACGGTGCCCCCCGTCGTCGGCGTCGCCGCGGCGGCCGTCGCCGCCGCCGTCCCGGCACCGGTGGCGCTGATGAGGCGGATGGCTCGGACTCGAGCGGCTCCCAGGCCAGCGATGAGGATGTCTCCGACGACACGGCCGGGCGCACGGACAGGTCCGACGACACGACCGGGCGCACGGACAGGTCCGACGACACGGCCGGGCGCACGGACAGGTCCGACGCCGAGTCCGACGACTCGGACTCCAACGCTGACGAGGGCGATTCGCCGAGCGCCCGTCGTCGGCGTCGCCGCCGTCGCAAGGCTGGCGTCGCCGAGGAGATGGAGGACCTCTCCAGCGAGGACCCGCCGAACACCGTCGTCAAGGTCCGCGAGGCCCGCCGGCCCAACGACGAGATCACCTCGCTGCGCGGCAGCACCCGGATCGAGGCCAAGAAGCAGCGCCGCCGCGATGGTCGGGAGGCCGGCCGCCGGCGCGCCCCGATCCTCACCGAGGCCGAGTTCCTGGCCCGGCGTGAGTCGGTCAATCGGGTCATGTGCGTGCGTGAGCACGGCGACCGGACCCAGATCGCGGTGCTCGAGGACGGGATCCTGGTCGAGCACTACGTCAACCGTGCTGAGTCCTCCTCGTTGGTGGGAAACGTGTACCTGGGCAAGGTGCAGAACGTGCTGCCCTCGATGGAGGCGGCCTTCGTCGACATCGGCCGCGGACGCAACGCCGTGCTGTACGCCGGCGAGGTCAACTGGGACGCCGCCGGAATGGAGGGCCAGCCCAAGCGCATCGAGTTGGCGCTGAAGTCCGGCGACCCGGTCCTGGTGCAGGTCACCAAGGACCCGATCGGGCACAAGGGTGCCCGGCTGACCAGCCAGATCTCCCTGCCCGGCCGGTTCCTGGTCTACGTGCCCGAGGGCTCGATGACCGGCATCTCGCGCAAGCTGCCCGACACCGAGCGCTCGCGGCTCAAGGGGATCCTGCGCGACGTCGTGCCCGCGGGTGCCGGCGTGATCGTGCGCACCGCGGCTGAGGGAGCCTCCGAGGAGCAGCTCACCTCTGATGTGCAGCGGTTGTCGGCGCAGTGGAAGGACATCGGCAAGAAGTCGAAGTCGGCCTCTGCGCCCGCCCTGCTCTACGGCGAGCCGGATCTGGCGATCAAGGTCGTGCGCGACATCTTCAACGAGGACTTCACCACGCTGCTGGTGCAGGGTGACTCCACCTGGGGCACGCTGCGCGAGTACATCGGCTGGGTGGCCCCTGACCTGGCGCCCAAGATGGACAAGTGGGTGCAGAGCGGCGACCTGTTCGCGGCGCACCGGATCGATGAGCAGTTGGCCAAGGCGCTGGACCGCAAGGTGTGGCTGCCCTCGGGTGGCTCACTGGTGATCGACCGCACCGAGGCGATGACCGTGGTCGACGTGAACACCGGCAAGTTCACCGGGCAGGGTGGCAACCTCGAGGAGACGGTCACCAAGAACAACCTCGAGGCGGCCGAGGAGATCGTGCGCCAGCTCCGGTTGCGCGACATCGGCGGCATCATCGTCGTGGACTTCATCGACATGGTCCTGGAGAGCAACCGCGACCTGGTCCTGCGCCGGCTCGTCGAGTGCCTCGGTCGCGACCGGACCAAGCACCAGGTGGCGGAGGTGACGTCGCTGGGGTTGGTCCAGATGACCCGCAAGCGCATCGGCCAGGGCCTGTTGGAGGTCTTCTCCACACAGTGCGAGCACTGCGGCGGCCGGGGGCACCTGGTGTCCACCGAGCCGGTGGGTTCGCCCGACGCACCCGGGGAGGAGAGCAGCGGCGGCAACCGCCGAGAGCGCGGCGGTCGGCGGGGCGGTGGCAATGGTCATGGCAACGGGGGCGGCAACGGTGGCGGCGCTCGCCAGCAGTCCATGGCCGGGCTCGGTGGTCGACAGACCGGCAAGACCCCGCCGCCGCCGAAGTTCGACGAGCACGGGCACATCGACCACTCGGATCCGGCACACGACGAGCACGCGGACCACGACGCAGACGACGAGGTCGAGGTCGAGGTCGGTGTCGAGCCGGGCGAGCTTGCCAGCGTCGTCGAGAACGACGATGAGGTGGCCGCTGCGCAGGAGGCAACGGCGGCGGACGTCGTCGTCCCGGTCGACCACGAGTCAGATGCCGAGGGGGCCGACGTGCGACTCGCGCAGGACCAGGCCGACCTGATCCATGCCGAGGCTCTGGCCGAGGGCATCGTGGAGGCTCCCGAGGACGGCGCCATCGTGACCGAGGTCCAGCCCGAGCCCGAGGAGGGGCCTGCTGCCTCCCAGGAGCCAACCGAACAGGCCGAGTCCGACGACCCGACCCGCGCGGCCGAGGCCGAGGTGCCGACCCCCGATTCCGAGGTCGATTCCGAGGCCGAGGAGCCGACCCCCGACGACGAGAGCCACGCAGCGGCGGACGGCGAGGAAGACCAGTCAACCGCGGTTTGACCGTTTGCCGCTCGGCTCCGTACCCTAGGCCCCTGGCGTGTGAACGCCGATCGCATGTGCGTGCCCGCGCGGCCCGCCCAGCCCCGAACCAATCAGGAGTGCCACCCGTGTACGCCATTGTCCGCTCCGGCGGCCGCCAGGAGAAGGTCGCCGTCGGCGACGTCATCGAGACCAACCGCGTCCTCGGCGCGCCCGGCGACAGCGTAGAACTGCCCGCGCTGCTGCTGGTCGACGGTGCCACGGTCACCTCAGACTCCGAGACCCTGGCCGGCGTCACTGTCTCGGCCGAGGTCCTCGAGCACACCAAGGGCCCGAAGATCGACATCCTCAAGTACAAGAACAAGACCGGCTACCGCAAGCGGCAGGGCCACCGCCAGGCCCTCACCCAGTTGCGCGTCACCGGCATCGAGAGCGGGAAGTGACCTCATGGCTCATAAGAAGGGTGCATCCAGCACGCGCAACGGGCGCGACTCGAACGCTCAGCGCCTTGGCGTGAAGCGTTTCGGCGGCCAGGTCGTGAAGTCCGGGGAGATCATCGTCCGGCAGCGCGGCACGCACTTCCACCCAGGTGCCAACGTGGGACGCGGTGGCGACGACACGCTGTTCGCGCTGGCCGCGGGCGCGGTCGAGTTCGGCACGGCGCGTGGTCGTCGAGTCGTGAACATCGTGGAGGTCCCGGTCGCCTGACGCGGGACCACTTCAGCAGAGGCGGGCCCGATGGGCTCGCCTCTGCTGTGTCTGTGCAGGCGGTGCGGCCGAGACGCGCACCGAGCGGCACGATGGATCCGGCCGCAGGGGTTCCAGTGCACCGCAGGGCATCGCGAGGCAGGACGGACCACACGACCAGGAGAGGAGAGGAGACCCATGGCGACCTTCGTCGATGAGGTGGTGATCCACGCCACCGCAGGCAACGGCGGGCATGGGTGCGCCTCCGTGCACAGCGAGAAGTTCAAGCCGCTCGGCGGACCGGACGGGGGCAACGGGGGGCGCGGCGGCGACGTGATCCTGATCGCCGACCCCGGGACCCCGAGCCTGCTGGAGTACCACCACTCGCCGCATCGCCGGGCCACCAACGGCGTGCCCGGCCAGGGTGGGCACCGCAACGGCGCGAATGGCCAGGACGTGGTCCTGCCCGTCCCCATCGGCACCGTCATCAGCGTCGATGGCGAACTGCTGGCCGACCTGCCCGTGGCCGGTGCCTCGGTCGTGATCGCCCGCGGCGGCCGCGGCGGCCTGGGCAACGCCGCGCTGGCGTCGTCGCGGCGCAAGGCCCCCGGATTCGCGCTGCTCGGCGAGCCCGGCGAGGAGTTCAGCGTCGTCCTCGAACTCAAGACCGTTGCCGACATCGGACTGGTGGGGTTCCCGAGCGCGGGCAAGTCCTCGCTGATCGCGGCCATGTCCTCGGCGCGGCCCAAGATCGCGGACTACCCGTTCACGACCCTGGTGCCCAACCTCGGGGTCGTCACCGCCGGGTCCACGGTGTTCACCGTCGCCGACGTGCCCGGCCTGATCCCGGGAGCGTCCCAGGGCAAGGGCCTGGGCCTGGAGTTCCTGCGCCACGTCGAGCGGTGCGCAGCCCTGGTACAGGTCCTGGACTGCGCCACGCTGGAGCCGGGTCGCGATCCGCTCACGGACCTCGATCTGATCGAGGCCGAACTCGCCGAGTACGGCGGGCTGGCCGACCGCCCGCGCCTGGTCGTGCTCAACAAGATCGACATTCCCGAGGCCCGTGAGCTTGCCGAACTGGTCCGCGCGGACCTCGAGGAGCGTGGGTTCCCGGTGTTCGAGGTCTCGGCGGTCTCGCACGAGGGCCTGCGCGAGCTGTCCTTCGCGATGGCCCGAATCGTCTCCGAGCAGCGCAGCGCTGCCGCACAACCGGTGGCCCAGCGGATCGTCATCACCCCGCGGGCGGTCAACGAGTCGGAGTTCGAGGTGGTGCGGGAGGGCGCGGCGTTCCGGGTCCGCGGGCAGCGGCCCGAGCGGTGGATCCGGCAGACCGACTTCTCCAACGACGAGGCCGTGGGCTACCTCGCCGACCGGTTGGCACGCCTCGGGGTGGAGGACGAACTGGTCCGGCTCGGCGCCCAGCGCGGCGACGAGGTGCGGATCGGTTCCCCCGAGGACTCGGTGGTCTTCGACTGGGAGCCGACCGTCCGTGCGGCGGGGCCGGGCCCACGTGGTCAGGACGCGCGCATCGAGGCGCCGACCGCACGCATCCACGGCCGGACCGCGCAGCAGCTCGAGGACGGCGAGGAGCCCGAGGCGTTGTGGACGCCCGACCCGGTGGACGAGCGTCCCGGCACGCCGAAACGGCACGGCCCCGTGCGCCTGCGCGGGCAGTCGGGTGAGCCCGCCGACTCGGTTGAGGGCGACGGGGTCGGCGGCGGCGGCGCGGACGACGGCGGGGACGATGGCGGCGGGGACGACCGCTGATGGTGACCTCACCGTGGGACGTGCTGCGCGACGCCAAGCGCGTCGTGGTCAAGGTCGGGTCCTCGTCCTTGACCGTGCGCCCCGACGTGGCGCCAGCCCGCAACGACGGCGATGCGGTTGCCTCGAACCCTGCTGGCAGCGAGCGAGTCGCCCGGCCCGGTCCACAGGTCGATGCGCAGCGCAGCGGCCGGCTCACCCCGAGCACCATCGACCCCGAGTCGGTGCTCGCGGGTGTCTCGGCGGGCATCGATGTCAGCCGGGTGCACGAGTTGGTCGATGCGCTCGCGCAGGCGGGCCATCGCGGCGCCCAACTGGTGCTCGTGTCCTCCGGGGCCATCGCCACCGGGATCGCTCCGCTGGGGCTGCGCCGGCGCCCGCGTGACCTCGCCTCCGCCCAGGCGGCTGCCTCGGTCGGCCAGGGCATCCTGATGGCGCACTACCACGATGCCTTCGCTCGCCACGACCGGACCGTCGGGCAGGTGCTGCTCACCGCCGACGACCTGGTCCGGCGCGCCCACTACCGCAACGCCCAGCGCACGCTCGAGCGGTTGCTGGAGCTGGGCGTGGTGCCGATCGTCAACGAGAACGACACTGTGGCCACCGCGGAGATCCGCTTCGGGGACAACGACCGGCTCGCAGCCCTGGTGGCCCATCTCGTCCGCGCGGATGTGCTGGTCCTGCTCTCCGATGTCGATGGCCTGCACGACGGGCCGCCCGAGCGCGGCGGCAGCCAGCGGATAGCGCAGGTCGCCGGGCCGGCGGATCTGGCGGGGGTCGTGGTCGGCGGCACCGGCGCGGCCGGGGTCGGGCTCGGCGGCATGACCACCAAGGTCGAGGCGGCGCGGATCGCCAACGAGGCAGGCATCCCCGCGGTCCTCACCTCCGCGAGCAACGCGTCCCGCGCCCTGGCCGGCGAGCCGGTGGGCACGTTCTTCCATGCCACCGCGAATCGGTCCACGTCGCGGCTGCTCTGGTTGGCGCACGCCACCGGGGGCCTGGGCCAGATCCACCTGGACGCGGGCGCGGTCCGGGCACTGCGCGAGCGCGGCGCCTCGCTGTTGCCGGCCGGGATCACCCACGTGGTGGGTGGTTTCGTCGCACGGGACCCGGTCGACCTGCTCGGGCCCGACGGCGTCCTGGTCGGCCGCGGCCTGGTGGCCTACGACGCCGGCGAACTGCCGGCTCTGCTCGGCCGCTCCACGCGCGAGCTGGCGGTCGCGCTGGGCCCGGAGTACGAGCGCGAGGTCGTCCACCGTGACGACATGGTGCTGTTGACCTGAAGGGGGCCAGCTGGCCGGTCGGCTCACGATCCGGCCGACCTCTGTGCCGTTTCCGGTTGATGTCGGCCCCCTCGACTACCCTGTGCCCATGTCTGAGGCCACTGTCGAAACCGCTGCCCCCGTCGCCGGGGCGGACATCGAACCGTCGACCGAGACCACGGCCGCTGAGCGGGAAGCCGTCCTGGCCACCGCTCGCCGGGCCCGTGTGGCGGCCGTCGCGCTGCGCCGACTCAACCGCGGCCAGAAGGACGCGGCCCTGCGGGCGATGGCCCAGGCCCTGCGCGACTCCACCGAGCCGGTGCTGACCGCCAACGCCCGCGACGTGCAGCGCGCTGTCGAGGCGGGCACTGCATCGGGCATCGTGGACCGGCTCACCCTCACGCAGGCGCGCCTGGCCGACATCGCCGACGCCCTGGAACTGGTCGCTGACCTGCCTGACCCGGTCGGCGAGGTGGTCCGCGGCTGGACCCAGCCCAACGGCCTGGAGATCCGGCAGGTCCGCGTGCCGATGGGGGTGGTGGCGATGGTCTACGAGGCCCGCCCCAACGTGACGGTGGATGCGGCCGGCCTGGCGCTCAAGAGCGGCAACGCGGCCCTGCTGCGCGGGTCGTCGTCGGCGTATGAGTCCAACACGGCGCTGGTCGCGGTGATGCGCACGGCGCTGGCCGGTACCGACGTGCCCGAGGACGCCGTCCAGCTGGTCCCTGGGCGCACGCACGCAGCGGTCGACACGCTGATGACCGCCCGCGGGCTGGTCGACCTGCTGATCCCGCGTGGGGGCGCGGGCCTGATCCGCAGCGTGGTCGCCCACTCCACGGTGCCGGTGATCGAGACCGGGGTGGGCAACTGCCACGTCTACGTCGATGCCGCTGCCGACCTCGACAAGGCCGTCGCGATCGTCGTCAACTCCAAGACGCAGCGGACCAGTGTCTGCAACACCGCCGAGACGCTGCTGGTCCATGCCCACGTCGCGGATTCGTTCCTTCCCGTGGTCCTGGCGGCGCTGGCCGAGCAGGGCGTGACCGTGCACGGCGACGAGGCCGTGGCGGCGTACGCTGCCGCAGCGGGGATCGACTTCGCAGCGGCGCAGGACGTCGATTGGGCAGACGAGTACCTCTCCCTGGACCTCGCCGCGGCGATCGTGGACTCCGTCGACGCGGCCTGTGCGCACATCCGCACCTGGTCCAGCGGGCACACCGAGGCCATCGTCACAGAGGACCTCTCGGCGGCCCGAAGGTTCATCTCCGGTGTGGACTCGGCAGCGGTGATGGTCAACGCCTCCACGCGGTTCACCGACGGCGGCGAGTTCGGGTTCGGCGCGGAGATCGGCATCTCCACCCAGAAGCTGCACGCACGCGGCCCGATGGGCGTCGCCGAGCTCACCTCGACCACCTACATCGTGACTGGCGACGGGCACCTCAGAGCCTGATCCCGCAGTCGCTGGCGTGCTTCCCGGGGTGCCGCGGAGCCGCCGATCGTGCGCCAGGTGGGTCGACTCCCACGCCGCTGGCGTGGTCCGCGCGGCGCGCGCAATCCGCTAGGCTCGCGGGGCGGATCGCTGGGAAGGGGTAGTTCAATGGTGAACGCACTTGTCGGGCTCACCGGGGGGGCTGTCATCGAGGACCATCCGGGCGTCCCGTCGTGGTTGTTCGGGGTGGTCGGACTGGCTGTGCTGCTGCTCCTGCTGTTCGTGGTCACCCGGTTCAACCCTGATCGCTGAGCTGCGCGCCCGATGGCCGTGCGCCTGGGCGTGATGGGTGGCACGTTCGATCCCATCCACCACGGGCATCTCGTGGCCGCCAGTGAGGTGGCTCACCTGTTCGGCCTCGACGAGGTCGTCTTCGCGCCGACCGGTCAGCCGTGGCAGAAGGTCGAGCGCGACGTCACCGACCCGGAGCTGCGCTACCTCATGACCGTGATCGCCACCGCCGACGATCCAAGGTTCACCGTGAGCCGGGTCGACATCGAGCGGGCTGGCGCGACGTACACCGTCGACACGCTGCGCGACCTGCACGGCCAGTACCCTGACGCTGAGCTGTTCTTCATCACCGGCGCCGATGCGCTGGGTGCGATCCTCACCTGGCGCGACGCGCACGAGGCCCTCGACCTGGCCCACATGGTCGGCGTCACACGTCCCGGCCACGACCTGAGCGCAGCACACCTGCCGCCGGGATCGGCCAGCGTGGTGGAGGTCCCGGCCCTGGCGATCTCCTCGACCGATTGCCGACTGCGGGTTGGCCACGGTGCGCCGATCAGTTACCTGGTGCCGGCCGGTGTGGAGCGCTTCATCGCCAAGATGGGGCTGTACCGCTCCGACGACGCCGCGGTGGGCGGGCGCAGATGACACCCAAGCACGCGCGCCCCGAGGAGCCAGAAGTACCCGAGGAGCGGGTAGTTCCCGGGGTACCGCAAGCACCTGCCGGACCAGGAGCCCCCGACGAGCAGCCGACTGGCCCTGCACCAGGTCCCGAAGGGGACCTGGTCGCCTCGCCTGGCGCCATCGACCCTGAGCCGAGAACCGTGTCCAAACCGACCAGCGAGCCTGAGCCGACGCCCGTGCCCGAATCGACCACCGGGCCCGAGCCGAAGACCCGTCCCGAGCCGGCGATCGGGCCCGATCCGGCGGCTGCTGCTCAGTCCACGTCCGCACCCGCGCCACCCGGTCGGGCAGCCGGTGCTTCACCACCACCACCACCACCACCACACCCCGCCGCCGCGGTGTCCGTTCCCGGTGGATGTGGGGACTGCTGGCGGTGATCGGCCTCGGGCTGGTTGCCTGGATCGTGCTGAGCAGCCTGGCCTCAGAGCCTGTGGACCCCACCGAACCGACCCCGACTCCGACCGTGGTCGCCGAGCAGCAGACGCTGCTGCTGCAGGTGCGCAACGATGACGACCTCGGTGCGAACAACCTGATCGCCGGTGTCGGTGGCGGCCTGCCGCCGGCGCAACTCCTGGTCGCTTCGCGACTGATCGTCGATGTCCCCGGGGCCGGTCAGCAGACCCTCGGGCAGAGTGCCCGACAGCTCGACCGCTCGGCCTCCCAGGACGCCCTGAGTGACCTGCTCGCGCTGCGCATCGACGGCACCCTGAGCCTGGGGCGGCTGGCGCTGGCCGGGATGGTCGACTTCGTGGGCGGCATCACGGTGGACGTCGATCGGGCCATCACGACGACCGACCCCGACTCCGGCGTGCAGACGGTCGTGGTCCCGGCAGGCATCCAGGTCCTCGACGGAACGCAGGCGGCGGCCTACTCACTGGCCTGGCTGCCCGACGAGCCGGAGGCCGCCCGGATGGCACGGAACTCCCAAGTCATGACCGCCACCATCTCCGGCCTGCCTGACGACCAGCTGCGCATCGAGGCGATGCTGACCTCCCTGGGCGGCTCGGCGCGCACCACGCAGGCGACCACCACGGTCGCCGAGTTCCTGCTGCAGATGCGCGCGGCGATCCTGGCCGGGGGGCAGCAGGTCCGCTTGCTGCCGACGACCGACATCGAGGCCGGTGAAGCGCTGGCCGTGGTCCGCGTCGACCTCGACGCCGCCGCCGCGGTCACCGAGTCGCTGTTCCCGCAGGCCGTCCTCACCGGGGTTGATACGAACCCGCGCGTGCTGGTGCGCAACGGTGCGGGGACGCCCGGCCTGGGTGCATCAGCCCGCGACCGGCTGGTTGCCGATGGGATGGTGTACATCAACGGCGGGAACGCCGACGAGTTCGGTCAGGCCACGACCCAGGTGATCGTCGCGGACAGCACGACGGCCTCGCTCGCCTTGGGGGAGCGCGTCGTGACGGCGCTGGAGGTGCCCGACGCTGACGTGCAGGTGGCCGAGAGCGGGCAGAACGTCGCCGACGTGGTCGTCGTGCTCGGTGCGGACTTCGAGCCGTGAGCCGGTGGCCGGGTCGAAGGTGGGCGGCGAGGTAGGCTCACGCGCGTGACTGCTGACCCCCATGCCGTGGATCTTGCCGTGGCCGCCGCGCGTGCCGCCTCGGACAAGCTCGCCGAGGACATCGTGGCCATCGACGTCAGCGGGCACCTCGTGCTCACCGACGTGTTCCTGCTCTGCTCGGCGGCCAACGACCGCGCCGTCCGGGCGGTCGTGGATGCCATCGAGGAGGCCCTGCTCAAGGTCGGGGTCAAGCCGCTGCGCCGGGAGGGTGAGTCCGAGGGCCGCTGGGTCCTGCTGGACTACAACGAGATCGTGGTGCACGTGCAGCAGACCGAGGAGCGCTTCCACTACGCGTTGGAGCGGCTCTGGCGCGACTGCCCGCTGATCGAGTTGCCTGCCGAGGTGCACGCACCGCGCACGGCCATTCCGTGACTGGGGGCTGGAACCCCGCACCCCGACGGCGGGTGGTGTTCTGGCGGCACGGTCGTACCGGATGGAACCTGGCCAACCGGTTCCAGGGCGCCACCGACGTGGCCCTCGACGAGGTTGGCCTGACCCAGGCAGCCGCGGCGGCCCCCGCGATCGCGCGCATGCGCCCGGACGTGATCGTCTCCAGCGATCTGGCGCGGGCCAGCGCCACCGCACAGGTGCTCGCGGACCTGGTCGGATTGGCGGTCGGTCAGGATCCGGGGCTGCGCGAGACCGACGGTGGGGACTGGCAGGGTCGCAGTCGCGAGGAGATCATCGCCCGCGATGAGGCGCTGTTCCTGGCGTGGGTCGCCGGGCACGACGTGCGTCCGCCCGCCGGCGAGGCCCGCAGTGAGGTGGTGACCCGGGTGATCGCCGCCGTGGACCGGTACGTGGCCCTCCTCCCGGCGGGCGGCACGCTGGTGGTGGTCAGCCACGGCGGGGCGATCCGCGCCGGAATCGGCGGCCTGCTGGGGCTGGCCCCCGAGCAGTGGACCGGCCTGGGCGTGATCAGCAACTGCGCGTGGAGCGTCCTGAGCCAGTTGAACCTGCCCGGGGCGCCCGGCGAGGAGCCGGTCACCCGGTGGCGGCTCGAGGAGTACAACGCCGCGGCTGCCCCGGCACCGGCGATCGGTGCCGACGACGCCTGAAGCTCGGGTTCGTCTGGTGGCGGGGCGCTGGGTGGCGACCCGTGCGAACTGCCGACTTGTGGTCGGAAGCGGATGCGCAGGCAGGCCGAAGGCTGCCGAACGCGCTCCGGCTGGATGAAAAACACCGGCGGAGTTGGCCGGGTTCAACCACAACTCGGCGTTGAGCGGCGGGGGTGCCGCGCGTGGGGGCTCTTTCGACCAGAAGTCGGCGTTTTCGCTGGTGGGATCTGTGATGGGTCGCTTCACGCGACATCGCGGTTGGCTGCGGGCTGGCTGGCTGCGGACGCTCGCCTGGAGCTGAGGGGAGCCGTCGCAGCCCCGCTGGGGCTGCTCCTCCCGAGTCCCCACTCGGCAGTCCCCCGGACACAGGTATGCGGAGCTGAGGAGCCCGCAGCCCGCTGGGCCCCCGGAACACCGGGAGGCTTCTCTCATTGTGGAGCTGAGGGGACTCGAACCCCTGACCCCCTGCATGCCATGCAGGTGCGCTACCAGCTGCGCCACAGCCCCGAACAGGGCAGAACTCTACAGCACCCGCTCGGGGGTCTGGAAATCCCGATCGCTGGCCCGTTCAGGAGGCCAAGCTGCGTGCCGAGGAGGCGGACTTGAGCGCTCGGGAGGCCGAGCTGGGACGCCGCGAGCATGACCAACGCCCCCCTCGACGGGTCGATCTGAGACCCTGCCCCACGCTCGTCCGCAGACGTCCGCGAGCTCCAGCGAGCGCGGTCCCGGACGAGTCCGAGCGGCCCGCACCACCGACTACCCTTGGGCCCCATGAGCCAGAGCCCGTCGCCGACCCCCGAGCCCCGCGAGGGCTATGACCCCGACGCCCTGCAGGACAAGTGGCTGGAGGTCTGGGACCGGCTCGCGCCGTTCCGGTCCGGGCGGCCCGACGACGACCGGCCGCGCAAGTACGTGCTCGACATGTTCCCCTACCCCTCGGGCGACCTGCACATGGGCCACGCTGAGGCCTACGCCCTGGGCGACGTGCTCGCCCGTTACTGGGTCCAGCAGGGCTTCAACGTGCTGCACCCGATCGGATGGGACGCCTTCGGCCTGCCCGCGGAGAACGCCGCCATCAAGAACAACGCGGACCCGCGGGCCTGGACGTATGAGAACATCGCCACGCAGAAGGCCTCGATGCGCCGCTACGCGTGCTCCTTCGACTGGGACCGGGTTCTCAACACCTGCGACCCCGAGTTCTACCAGTGGAACCAGTGGTTCTTCCTCCAGATGTTCTCCCGCGGCCTGGCCTATCGGAAGGCCAGCGCGGTCAACTGGTGCCCGTCCTGCCAGACGGTGCTGGCCAACGAGCAGGTCGTGGCCGGACTGTGCGAGCGCTGCGACTCGGTGGTCACCAAGAAGAAGCTCACCCAGTGGTACCTGAAGATCACCGACTACGCCGACCGGCTGCTCGACGACATGAGCCTGCTGGAGGGGCAGTGGCCCGACAAGGTGCTGCAGATGCAGCGTAACTGGATCGGGCGCTCGACCGGCGCGGAGGTCCAGTTCGCCATCGAGGGCCGCGACGAGCCTGTCACCGTCTACACGACCCGGCCCGACACCCTGTTCGGTGCGACCTTCTTCGTCGTGGCCGCCGACTCCGACCTGGCCGCGGAACTGGCCCAGGGCACGGATGCGCAGGCCGAGTTCGCCACCTACCTGGCGGCCACCAAGCAGGAGACCGACATCGACCGGCTGGCCAGCGACCGCCCCAAGACCGGGGTGTTCCTGAACAGGTACGCGATCAACCCGGTCAACGACGAGCGGCTGCCGATCTACGCCTCGGACTACGTCCTGGCTGACTACGGCACCGGCGCGATCATGGCCGTGCCCGCCCACGACCAGCGTGACCTGGACTTCGCCGGCACGTTCCACCTGCCGGTCCGGGTCGTGGTGGCCGCCGACGCAGATCCCGTGGAGACCGGGATCGCCACCGCGGATGACGGCCCGCACGTGAACTCCGGCCCGCTGGACGGCTTGGACAAGGACGCGGCGATCGCGGCGATCATCGAGTGGTTGGAGCAGCGGGGTCGGGGGCAGGCCGCGGTCAACTACCGGCTGCGCGACTGGCTGATCAGCCGGCAGCGGTTCTGGGGCACGCCGATCCCCATCATCCACTGCCCGGCCTGCGGTGAGGTCCCGGTGCCCGAGGACCAGCTGCCCGTGGAGCTGCCCGACGCCACCGGCCTGGACCTCAAGCCCAAGGGGGCCTCCCCGTTGGGGGCCCTGGACGAGTGGTCGATCGTGGACTGCCCGAGGTGCGGCGGGCCGGCGCGACGCGATCCCGACACGATGGACACGTTCGTCGACTCCTCCTGGTACTTCCTGCGCTACCTCGACCCGAGCAAGTCCGACGGCCCGTTCGATCCGACCCAGGCCAACGCCTGGCTGCCGATCGACCAGTACGTCGGCGGGGTGACGCACGCGATCCTGCACCTGCTGTACGCGCGGTTCTTCACCAAGGTCATCCACGACATGGGGATGCTCGACGCGGTGGAGCCGTTCACCCGCCTGCTCAACCAGGGCATGGTCCAGATGGACGGCTCGGCCATGAGCAAGTCGCGCGGCAACCTGGTACGCCTGTCGGACGAGTTGGCCGTCCACGGTGTGGACGCCGTTCGGTTGACCATGGTCTTCGCCGGGCCGCCGGAGGACGACATCGACTGGGCCGACGTCTCGCCCGGCGGTTCCCGCAAGTTCCTGGCCCGGGCGTGGCGGCTGTCCGGAGACGTGACCAGCACCCCGGGCACCGACCCCACCGCCGGTGACCTCGCGCTGCGCCGCATCACGCACCGCTCGATTCACGACGCGGCCCACGCCCTGGAGACCTACCGCTTCAACGTGGCCGTGGCCAGGACGATGGAGTTGGTCAACGCAGCCCGAAAGGCGATCGACTCCGGCATCGGCCCGGGCGATCCCGCAGTACGTGAGGCCGCCGAGGCCGTCGCGATCATCCTGAGCCTGGTCGCCCCGTACACCGCTGAGGAGATGTGGGAACGCCTGGGCCACGAGCCCAGCCTCGCGCTGGCCGGCTGGCCGGTCGTCGATCCGGCACTGCTGGTCGCGGAGTCGGTCACCTGCGTCGTGCAGATCGCCGGCAGGGTCCGCGAGCGCCTCGAGGTGGCCCCGGACATCGCCGAGGCCGACCTGCGCGCCCTGGCACTGGCCACCCCGGCAGTGGTCGCTGCGCTGGGCGATCGCGAGCCGCGCGCCGTCATCGTGCGGGCACCCAAGCTCGTGAACGTGGTTCCGGGCTGATCTGGCACTAGCCTGAGGCGCCATGAAGGTGGCGATCGTCTCGGACTCGACCGGATACCTCTCCGGGGACCTCGCGCCCCCGGAGCTGACAGTGGTGCCGCTCGCGGTCATCCTCGAGGGCGAGACCTTCGACGAGGGCGTGCAGATCAGCCCCGACGAGGTGGCCAGCGCCCTGCGCCGCAAGGTGACGGTCACGACCTCGCGGCCCGCGCCGGCCCGGTTCGCGCAGGCGTACGCGCAGTTGGCGGAGCAGGGCTATGACCACATCGTCAGTGTCCACATCTCAGCCGACATGTCCGGGACGTACGACGCTGCCCGGATCGCAGCCCGCGAGTCGAGCATCCCCGTGCAGGTGGTGGACTCGCGCACGGTCGGCATCGCCATGGGCTTCGCTGCCCGGACCGCCTGCGAGGTCGCTGCGGCCGGCGGCAGTGCCGAGGAGGTCGCTGCTGCGGCCCATCGGCGGGCAGCGGCCTCCCGCACCTGGCTGGTGGTCGACAACCTCGACCAGTTGCGCCGCGGCGGGCGGATCGGCGCCGCGCAGGCGCTGCTGGGCAACGCGCTCATGGTCAAGCCCATCCTCGAGATGCGCGACGGGACGATCGCGCCTCTGGAGAAGCAGCGCACGATGGGTCGGGCGGTGGCGCGGATGGCCGAGATCGCGTGCGACGCCGCGGGTGCGGCTCCCGCCGACGTGGTGGTCCAGCACTGCGCTGCCGACCAGCGCGCTGCCGACCTCGCGGCGGCGCTGCG
Source organism: uncultured Actinomycetes bacterium (assembly GCA_963798745.1). Classification (GTDB taxonomy): domain Bacteria; phylum Actinomycetota; class Actinomycetes; order S36-B12; family CAIYMF01; genus Prado023. The sequence continues at coordinate 212,251 of CAWCUF010000005.1, read as the reverse complement.
GACAGCGCTGCCGACCGCCGACGTGCACGTCGTGGAGGTGGGGGCGGTGATCAGCGCCCACGTCGGGCTGGGCACGGTCTCGGTGGCGGTGTGCCCGCGATGAGCACCGCGACCTGGCAGACCACGGTGATCGCCGGGACGGTCAGCTACGCGCTGGGCTCGTTGAGCCCGGCCGCGGCCGCGGCACGACTGCGTGGCGTGGACCTGCGTGGCAGCGGTTCGGGCAACCCGGGAGCCACCAACGTCGCGCGCGCGATGGGCGTGCCGGTCGGCGTCGTCGTCGGCGGCCTGGACGTGGCCAAGGGCTACGCACCGGTGGCGTTCTTCAGCCAGTACGGGGCGCCCGCCGGCCATGTGGCGGGCGTGTCGGCTGTGCTGGGGCACATCACCTCGCCGCTGCTGCACGGGCGGGGCGGCAAGGGGGTGGCGACCTCGTTGGGCGCGATCCTGGCCATCGAGCCGATCTGGGCGATCCCCGTCCTGGGCGGCTTCGGCGCCACGGTGGCCCTCACCCGTGAGGTGGGGATCGGTTCGGTGGTCGGTTCGTTGACGCTGGTGCCGACCTCCCTGATCGTCTGGGACGGGTGGGCCGGGGTCGGATTCGCCGTGGGGATGTCGGCGCTGGTGCTGCATCGGCACCGGCGCAACGTGAAGGCGTTCGCCGCGCGCCAGGGTTGGATCGAGCAGCCGGCGGCTGCTGCCGAGGCCGTCGCCGAGGTCGTGTGATCGGCGGCTGTCGCGCGGGCTGTCTGTGGACTGTCCACAGATCGCGTTGACTTCGGGTTCGGATCGCCCGGAGCGGCCATAGCGTCACGGCGTGAGCCGCACCCAGGACCTCGTCGTCGCCCGTCTGCGGCTGGTCGCGCGGCGTTGGCAGGACGCTGACGGGGCGTCGGGCGCCAGGTGGGGATCGGTGGACTCCTGGGCCGACCCATCGGCGGGGCATCCTGCGCCGGCGGCGGATGCGCAGGTCGAGCCCGCAGATCGGTTGTGGGAGCGCGATGCGCACGGCGAGCCCCTGGCTCGTCAGTTCGAGGATCCCGATGGCGACCTGCTGGGACGAACCGATCCGCACCCATCGGCGCAGTCGTCAGGCGATGCACGCTGGGAGGGCGCTGCCGGTCTGGCCGGGGAGTCGGAGGAGGCCGATCCGGCTGTGACCGGACCAGCCTGGCCGGCGGCGGTGATGTGGCTGCGCCTCCTGGGACTGCTGGTGCTCGTCGCCGGCGTCGGGGCGGCCGGGTTGTTCCTGTCCGGCCGGCCGCGTGCGCAGGTCGTGGAGCCGTCGTTCGCGACCGGCGGGACCACGGCCGCCGCGGACCCGTTCGGGGAGTCGCTCGCGGCGGTGGCGCCGTCGCCCGCGCCCTCGCTGCTGGTGCACGTGGCCGGCGACGTGCGCAAGCCGGGCGTGGTGCGCCTACCCGCTGGAGCGCGGGTGCAGGACGCGCTCGAGGCAGCGGGCGGGCTGCGGCGCGGCGCCGCGCTCGGGCTGACCAATTTGGCGCGCGTCGTCGCCGATGGGGAGCGCATCGAGGTGGGCGGGCCCGAAGCAGCGACCGCCGCGGACGGCGCGCCGGGTGCGCCCGGAGCGCCGCTGGACCTGAACATCGCCACCGCCGACCAACTCGACGGGCTGCCCGGGGTGGGCCCGGTCACGGCCGCCAAGATCCTGGCCTGGCGCTCCGAGCATGGGCGGTTCACCGTCGTCGACGAGCTGGCGGAGGTACCCGGGATCGGGCCCAAGACCTTGGCCGAACTCAGGCCCCTTGTCCGGGTCTGAGTCGCCTGGCACCGGCTCCGCAGCCGCCGGGTCAGGCACGTCCCGAGCCCACACTCCGCCTTCCGCGGAAGCCCCTCGCGGGCAGCGGGGAGCGGACACGACGCTTCCCCCGACGCGCCAGTCCCGGGAACGCCCGGACCTGCGGCTGGCGCCGGTGGTCGGGGGACTGTGGTTGGGGGAGGCCGCGATCCTGCTCATTGCGCCCTCACGCCCGCTGAACTGGTCGATCGCCGGGTTCGGGCTACTCGTGGGCGCATTGGTGGTGGCCGGACTGGTCATGGCCCATCCCTCGACAACTCCTCGCAGTCAGCGCAGCGCATCGATCCAGCCCAAGACCCGCTGCAGCCCCGGCACCCCCGGGACCCGCAGCACCCCCGGGACCGCCGACGCCCGCAGCACCCCCGGGACCCACAGCACGGACGGCACCCAGAATCCCGGGACCCTGCAACGGCCCGGCATCCCCAGCCGGTCCCTGATCCTGCTGCTCGTGGCAGCCGGGGTGGCGCTGGGTTGCGCTGTCGCCGCGTTGCACCTGTCCCGGCTGCATCCTCCTGTCCTGCGCGCGGCCACCGCCCAGACCGCGGTGCTGCACGCCGTGGCCACCATCACCGGCGATCCCGTCATGCACCTGCCCCCCGATGACGGGGGTCGGGTACAGGGCCCCAACTGGTCGGTCCTGGCCCGGGTCACCGAGCTCAAGGTGCGCGGGCGGACCTACCAGTTGCGCGTCCCCGCGGTCCTGCGCGGGGACGCGGTGCGCGACCTGCCCTATGGCGCGGTGGTCGGCCTGTCGGCGCGCGCTGCGCAGCCGTGGGCGCCCCATGAGCAGTCCATGGCCCTGAAGGTTCTGGGCCCGGTGGGCATCCGATCGCCCCCGGGGCCGTTGGCCGCGGGGAGCTCGCGGGTGCGTGCGGCGCTGCGGGCAGCGGTGGCGGGGCTGCCCACGGACGCGGCTGCGCTGCTGCTGGGGCTCGCCGTCGGTGACGAGTCCCTGCTGTCTGCGGACCTGGACAAGGCCATGGTGCGATCCGGCCTGGCGCACCTCACGGCCGTCAGTGGCTCGAACACGTCCATGGTCGCGGGCATCGCGCTGGTGGGGGCGGTGGCGCTCGGCCTGGGCTGGCGGGGGCGCGTCGCGAGCAGTCTCGTGGTGCTGTCCGCCTACGTGTTGCTGGTGCGCCCGCAGCCCAGTGTGCTGCGCGCTGCGGCGATGGGCGTGGTGGCGCTGATCGCGCTGTCCACGGGCGGCCGGCGCCGGGGTCCGCCGGCGCTGCTGGCCTCCGGGTTGGTGCTGCTGATCGCCCTGCCGCAGTTCGCGTTGTCGATCGGGTTCGGACTGTCCTTCGCGGCCACTGCCGGCCTGCTGGTGGTCGGACCGCCGTTCGCAGAGCGATTGGGCCGCTGGCCGGGTACGCGCTGGGTGCCGGAGCCGATCCGCGCTGCGTTGGCCGTGGCCACGGCGGCCCACCTGGCCACCCTTCCCCTGGCGATCCTGCTGGGCAACGGTGCCAGCCTGGTGGCGCTGCCGGCCAATGTGCTCGTCACGCCGCTGGTGCCCTTCGCCACCGTCCTGGGGTTGGCCGCTGCGATCGTCGCCCCGTTCCTGCCGGGGCTCGCAGCCCTCCTGGCCACGATCGCCGCACCCGCGACGGCGGCGATCGCCTGGATCGCGCGATTCGGCAGTGGACTGCCCTTCGGTGTGGTGGCGGTGCCGGCCGGCCCCGCCGGGGCCTTGTGCGCCACCGCCGTCCTGGCGGTGCTCGGGTGGGGTGCGGTGCGCGGGTGGCGGCCCTGGCGGCATCGCCCGGCCCTGCTCGCTGCCGCCCTGGTCGGCGTCCTCGTCCTGGCCCTGCACGTCGGGCGATCCGGGCGCTGGCCGCCGCCGGACTGGATCGTCCTGGCCTGCGACGTCGGCCAGGGCGATGGGCTGCTGATCCGGGCTCCCGATGCCAGCGAGGCGCTGCTGGTCGATACCGGTCCAGATGGCGGACAGATCACCAGGTGCCTGCAGGACGCGGGAGTGGAGCAGTTGACGGTGCTCATCTCGCACTTCCATGCCGATCACATCGACGGCCTGTCCGAGATACTTCGGCGCTGGCCGGTCACCGGGGTCCTGACCACGCCGATCGGGATTCCCGCGGAGGGGGCGACCCAGGTGGTCGACGCGGTCCGAACCCAGGACGTGCCCCTGAAGTTGGTGCGCACCGGTGACCGGCTGCGCGTGGCAGGGCTGCCGGTGCAGATCCTCTGGCCCGCCCGGATGGTCCAGGAGTCCCCGGCCAACAACGGCAGCGTGGTGGCCGTGGCCAGCATCCCGACCGGCGTCGGGCAGGTGGATGTCCTGGTGACCGGCGACGTCGAGCCCGAGACGCAGTCGGCCCTGCTCGCGGGCGCCCCGCCGGGGGCGGAGGTGGTCAAGGTGCCCCATCACGGCTCGCGCTACCAGGCGCCTGGATTCGCGCTGTGGTCCGGGGCCGAGATCGCCCTGGTCAGTGTGGGCCGCGACAACGATTACGGGCACCCGAGCAGCAGCGCCCTGGACCAGTACCAGCAGGCCCAGGCCACGATCGGGCGCACCGATGAGCAGGGGGCGCTGGCGGTGGTGCCCCGGCCCGGCGGGGTCGCCCTCATCACGCAACGGTGACCGACGCGGCTGACCCGACCGACCGCCCGACCGAGCGCCTGGCCGGCTGGCACGGTTGGCGAAGCTGACCCGACCGCCCGCCGCGTGCACGGCTGACTCGAGTCACGCCTGACCCGCCTGACACGCCTGACACACCGGGCAAGCGGTGCACGACAGGCCCCCTGGACTCCTGCCCGAGTGGCCTGCTGCCCGCTGGCGCCGGTGAGGGCGCACCCGCTGAGTTGTCCGACCGGCGTGGCATGCTGTGGCCGATGAACGCCGAGACCAGACGCCCCGCCCCGGCCGCGCCCGCCACCGCCCGGGCGCCCGCCACCAGCCCGGGCGGGCCACCTGCGCCGGTCACGCTGATCACGGGCGCCGAGCCGTTCCTGATCAGTCGGGCGGTCGCCCGGGTCATACGGGCTGCTCGCGCCGTGGATCCCGAGTTGGAGCGTCGCGAGGTCGATGCCCTGGACGCAGGCGCGCAGGGCGAACTGCTCACCGCCCTCTCGCCATCCCTGTTCGGCGGCTCCGCGGTGGTGGTGATCAGCAACCTCGTGGACGCCGGCGAACCGGTCCTGGCCACCCTGCGGGCCGGCCTGCTCGACCTGCCGGCCGACACCTGGGTGGTGGCCCTGCACGCCGGGGTGCGCAACCGCAAGGTGCTCGATGGTCTGCGCGCGCTCGCGGTGCCCGGTGGCGTTGCCGAGATCTCGTGCGCCGAGGTCAAACGGGGCCGGCCCACCCGGGAGTTCCTTGAGGCGCAGGCCCGCCAGTCCGGTCGCCGGATCACCCCGGACGGCGTCGACGCGCTGGTGATGGCGTTGGGCTCGGACATCGCACTGCTGGTCGGAGCCCTCGAACAACTGATGGCCGACAACCAGGACGACCCGATCGACGCCGCTGACGTGTCCGCCACGTTCGCCGGCGTTGCCGAGGTCAGCGGCTTCCAACTCGCGGACGCGGTCTGGGAGGGACACGCCGTGCACGCCCTGCAACGCCTGCGCTGGGGGATGAACAGCCAGACGCTCAGCGGAGTCGGCGCGGTCGCAGCGCTGGCCTCCGGCCTTCGGGCCATGGTAAAGGCGGCGGGCACCCCTCGAGGGATGGCCGAGGCCGAGGTCGCCCGGCTGGCCGGGGTTCCACCCTTCAAGGTCCGCGCGCTGCGCGCCGCCGCGTCGTCCTGGGAGCACGCGCAACTGGCCGATTCGGTCACGCACCTGGCTGACGTGGATGCCCAGGTCAAGGGCGGATTGCGACCGGGGGAGAGCCTGGAGCAGGCGCAGAAGGCGCGTGCACTCGAGGCGTTCGTGATCGACACCGTGGGCTGGAGCGATCACCGGCACCCGCACCCCGGGGGCCGCTCCCAGGCCTGAGGTGTCCCTAGTCCCGGTATGCCCGGCTGGCGATTCGGGTAGGTGGCCGTGTGATTCCGAACGACTGGTCCGACCTCCTCCGGGTGCTCACGGTCGGGTCGGCGGCGTACGTGCTGCTGGTGCTCGTCCTGCGCTCGTCGGGCAAGCGGACCCTGGCCAAGCTCAACGCCTTCGACCTGGTCGTGACCGTGTCCCTCGGGTCCACCCTGGCCACCATCCTGCTCAACTCGTCGGTCAGCCTGACCGAGGGCGTGGTCGCCCTCGCGCTGCTGGTCGGCCTGCAGTTCGTGGTGGCCTGGTCCTCGGTGCGGATCTCGGCGGTACGCCGACTCGTCAAGGCCGAGCCCCAACTGCTGCTGCGCGACGGCGCCATGCTCGCTGAGCCCCTGCGCGCCGAACGCATCGCGCCCGAGGAGGTGCGTCAGGCTGTGCGTTCCGCCGGGTTCGGTGCCCTGGAGCTGGTTGCCGCCGTGGTGCTCGAGACCGACGGCACGCTCAGTGTGGTTCCGCACACCCAGGCTGGCAGCGGGTCCGCCCTGGTCGACGTGCTACCGCCGACATGAGCACCCCGTCTCCTGGCGGCGGTCCGCCGTGCGCGGTCCGCCGGGCGCGGTCACCTCGGGCCAGGCGCACCCCGCTCCAGCGCGGATTTGGTCAGCACCGGGGGTAGTCCGGTATCCTGAGCACCTGCCCGCCTGCCGAAGGCGGCTACAGACCTGCGCGAACACCCCGTCGAGGGCTGATCGCATCCCGGACCAGGAAGACGAAGGCTGACCACGTGGCGAACATCAAGTCGCAGCTCAAGCGCATCAAGACCAACGAGAAGGCCCGCCAGCGCAACAAGGCGGTCAGCTCGAGCCTGAAGACCTCGGTCCGCAGGTTCCGCGAGGCTGCCCAGGCTGGTGATGTCGAAAGCGCCCGGGAGTACGCCCGGGTCGCCTCCCGCCAACTGGACAAGGCAGCGAGCAAGGGCGTCATCCACAAGAACCAGGCCGCGAATCGCAAGTCCGCGATCCAGAAGCAGGCCGCAGCCCTCTGATCAACCCGCCGACGGCTGCCCCGTCGGCCGCGTGAGCGCCATCCGTGCCGCGGGTGGCGCTTCGTCATGTCCGGACCGCTATCGTGGCTGGCGAGGTCCCCAGCCCGTGGGGACATCCAGGCGCAGCCGCCTGCGGCGCACGGAGGTGCACCATGGGACACAGCAATCCGGTCGAACTGGCCGCGTCGGCGTCGAGCCATCGCGGCGTCCGCGCACTGCTCGGGGCGCTGGTGGCGGCGTTGGTCGCCGGTGCCGGCTTCTTCGTCTGGCGCCGCGCCGGGTCCAAGTCGCAGGACCCGGTCGAGCACAAGTGGGCCCCGTCGACGCCGGCTCCCGAGGCCGATGCAGACTTCCAGGCCGGGATGGCCGACCTCGACAGCCCGGACGCAGTCGACGACACGTTCGCAGCACAGGTGGATGCGGAGGCCGAGGAGTTGGCCGAGCAGATCGTCGACTCGATCGAGGCCACCGACAAGTAGGCGGCGGCCACACCTGGTGCGGACCCCCGGGCCGTGACCACGCGGATGCAACCGCGCCCCGCCGCGCTGTGGGAACATGGTCCCCGTGCCGCCCGCCCCCGGATCGACCGATCAGTCGATCATCCGCAACTTCTGCATCATCGCGCACATCGACCACGGCAAGTCGACGCTGGCCGACCGGATGCTGCAGCTCACCGGTGTGGTCGACGGTCGCACGATGCGCGCCCAGTACCTGGACCGGATGGACATCGAGCGTGAGCGCGGCATCACGATCAAGAGCCAGGCGGTCCGCCTGCCCTACGTGGCAAGCGACGGCGTCGACTACGTCCTGAACCTGATCGACACCCCCGGTCACGTCGACTTCACCTACGAGGTCTCGCGCAGCCTGGCCGCCTGCGAGGGCGCGATCCTGCTGGTCGACGCCGCGCAGGGCATCGAGGCCCAGACCCTGGCCAACCTGTACCTGGCCCTGGACAACGACCTGGCGATCATCCCGGTCCTGAACAAGATCGACCTGCCCGCAGCCCAACCTGAGCGCTACGCCGCCGAACTGGCGCACATCATCGGCTGCGACCCCGAGGACGTCCTGCAGGTCAGTGCCAAGACGGGCGCCGGGGTCGCCGAACTGCTCGACGAGGTCGTGCGCCTGGTGCCGGCGCCCGCAGGTGACGCCAGCGCCCCGGCCCGCGCCCTGATCTTCGACTCGGTCTATGACACCTACCGCGGCGTGGTCACCTACGTCCGGGTCGTCGACGGCCACCTGTCCACCCGCGAGCGCATCGTGATGATGAGCACCGGCGCCCACCACGAGATGCTCGAGGTCGGCGTGATCTCCCCGGAGCCCGCCCCGGCCGCAGGGATCGGCGCCGGCGAGGTCGGCTACCTGATCACCGGCGTCAAGGACGTGCGGCAGAGCCGGGTCGGGGACACCGTCACGGCCGCGAACGTCAAGACCGGTGCCACCCAGGCCCTCGGCGGCTACCGCGATCCCAAGCCGATGGTGTTCTCCGGTCTCTACCCGATCGACGGCTCGGACTACCCACTGCTGCGCGACGCGCTGGACCGCCTCAAGCTCAACGACGCCGCCCTGGTCTACGAGCCCGAGACCTCCGCGGCGCTGGGCTTCGGCTTCCGGTGCGGGTTCCTCGGCCTGCTGCATCTGGAGATCGTCCGCGAGCGCCTCGAGCGGGAGTTCGACCTCGACCTGATCTCCACCATGCCCAACGTGGTCTACGACGTGACCCTCGACGACGGCCGCGCGATCGTGGTCACCAACCCCTCGGAGTACCCGATCGGCAAGATCGCCGAGGTCCGCGAGCCGATCGTGCGCGCCACGATCCTGAGCCCCACGGAATACGTGGGCGCGATCATGGAGCTCTGCCAGTCCCGCCGCGGCAGCCTGCTGGGCATGGACTACCTGTCCGAATCCCGCGTCGAACTGCGCTACACGCTGCCGCTGGCCGAGATCGTCTTCGACTTCTTCGACGCCCTGAAGTCCCGGACCCGGGGCTATGCATCCCTGGACTACGAGACGACCGGCGAGCAGGTCGCGGACCTGGTCAAGGTGGACATCCTGCTGCACGGCGAGCCGGTGGACGCGTTCTCCGCGATCGTGCACCGTGACAAGGCCTACGCCTACGGGGTCGCGATGGCCGGCAAGCTCAAGGAGTTGATCCCGCGCCAGCAGTTCGAGGTGCCCATCCAGGCCGCGATCGGGGCCCGGGTGATCGCCCGCGAGAGCGTGCGCGCGATGCGCAAGGACGTGCTGGCCAAGTGCTACGGCGGTGACATCAGCCGCAAGCGCAAGCTGCTCGAGAAGCAGAAGGAGGGCAAGAAGCGGATGAAGATGGTGGGTCGGGTCGAGATCCCCCAGGAGGCTTTCATCGCTGCCCTGAACACCGAGGGCGAGCAGGGCGCCAAGCCCCGGTCCTCAGGCTGACGGACGCCGCCGAGCCCGCGGCCGCTGCGAACTGTGGCCAGGACCGGGCCACAGGGTCCGCGTACGCCGGATTGGCCGTGTGCATCGGGGTTTTCGGGCCCGTCCCGCTTGACCCGTGGGCGGGGGTCGGGAAGAGTAACAGAGGTCACACTCCCAGCACGTCCCCGTTCACCATCGCCCTGGAGGCCCTGCAGATGCCCACCACAAGCGGCTCACTGAGCACGCCCATCCCGCCGCACGCCGACACCCTGTCCCGCTCGATCCTCGACCGCCTGGCTGCGACTCCGGACAAGCAGGCCTTCCTGTCCCCGGGCCGCGACGACTCGTGGTCGGTGAAGCACACGTGGCGTGAGGCCGGCGACGAGATGATGAAGCTGGGCGCCGGCCTGCTCGCACTGGGGGTGCAGCTCGAGGACCGCGTCGCGATCGCCAGCAGCACCCGCACCGAGTGGATCTTCGCCGACGGCGCCGTGATGCTCGCCGGTGGGGCGAACACCACGATCTACCCGACGACCTCCGACGACGACTTCGGCTACATCCTGGCCGACTCGGGATCCCGGTTCCTGATCGCCGAGGACCGCAAGCAGGCCGACAAGGCCCTGCACCAGCGCGACCAGCTGCCCGCGCTGGAGAAGATCGTCCTGATCGACGGGGAGGGCGATGGCGAGTTCATCATCAGTTGGGAGCAGCTCAAGGAGCTCGGCGTCGCGAAGCTCAAGGACGAGCCCAAGGCCATCGAGGAGCGGATCTCCCAGCTCACCTCGGAGTCCCTGGCCACGGTGATCTACACCTCCGGGACCACCGGCCGGCCCAAGGGCGTCGAACTGCCGCACCGCTGCTGGGTGTTCGAGGGTGCCAGCATCCAGGCGCTGGACATCATCGCCCCCGAAGACCTGCAGCTCCTCTGGCTGCCGTTGTCGCACGTCTTCGGCAAGGTTCTCATCGCCGCGCAGTACCAGATCGGCTTCCAGACCGCGACCGACGGCCGGGTCCCAAGGATCGTGGAGAACCTGGGTGTCATCAAGCCCAGCGTAATGATCGGCGTGCCGCGCATCTTCGAGAAGATCTACCAGGGTGCCAACGCCAAGGCTCAGGCTGGCGGCGGGGCGAAGGCCAAGATCTTCAACTGGGCCTTCGGCACCTCGGCCAACATCAAGGCTGCCCAGCGGGCAGGCAAGTCCGGCGGACCGCTGGCCGGTATCCAGATGGCGCTGGCCGAGAAGCTGGTGTTCTCCAAGATCAAGGAGCTCACCGGCGGCAACATCCGCCTGCTGGTGTCGGGCTCGGCTGCTCTCAACGGCGACGTCGCACGCTGGTTCGATGCCGCCGGCCTGCCGATCCTCGAGGGCTACGGCCTGACCGAGAACACCGCCGCCGCGGCCATCACGCGCCCGGATGACATCGCCTTCGGGACGATCGGCCAACCATTCCCCGGCACCGAGATCAAGATCGCCGAGGACGGCGAGGTGCTCCTGCGCGGTCCGCACGTCATGCGCGGCTACCGCAACAATCCCGAAGCCAACGCCGAGACCCTGCTCGAGGGTGGCTGGCTTGCGACCGGCGACATCGGGATCCTCGACGAGCACGGTCGGTTGAAGATCACCGACCGCAAGAAGGACATGGTCAAGACCTCCGGTGGCAAGTACATCGCCCCTGGTGCGATCGCCGCGCAGTTCAAGGCGATGTCCGCATTGGCCTCCAACCTCGTGGTGCACGCCAACAATCGCAACTTCGCCACTGCCCTGGTCTCGCTGGACCCCGACGCCCTGCAGGCGTTCGCCGCAGCCCACAACCTCAGCGGCGACTTCGCGACGCTGTCGCAGTCGGCGGAGGTTCGGGCCAACGTCCAGGCGTCGATCGACCAGCTCAACGCCTCGCTGAACCGCTGGGAGACGATCAAGAAGTTCACGATCCTGGACCGCGACCTCTCCGAGGAGAAGGGCGAACTGACCGCGAGCCTGAAGGTCAAGCGCAAGATCGTCGAGGAGCACTTCTCCGACGAGATCGAGAAGATGTACGCCAACTGAAACCTCGCACCACCTCAGATCGGGCCGCTGCCGCACGCGGGGGCCCGATCTGGCGTTCCGCCACGGGTCGACCCCGGACGTTCGCCCCGGTGGTGAACAGGTAGTGTCCTACGTCACACTGCTATGCGAAGACCCGTGCCGCCTCGTCCATGACCCGTCCACGAGCCCCTGGAGGCCCGCAATGCCCACGACCAGTGGATCCCTGAGCACCCCACTGCCCCCGCACGCCGACACCCTGGCGCGAGCGATCCTCGATCGGGTTGCCGCGAGTCCCGACGAGTTGGCCTTCATCTCGCCCGGCGCCGATGACTCCTGGTCGGTCAAGCACACCTGGCGGGAGGCCGGGGACGAGATGATGAAGCTCGGTGCCGGGCTGCTGGCCCTGGGCCTCGAGCTCGAGGAGCGGGTCGCGATCGCCTCGAACACCCGCACGGAGTGGATCTTCGCCGACGGCGCCGTGATGCTCGCCGGTGGGGCCAACACCACGATCTACCCGAGCACCGGGGACGACGACTTCGGCTACATCCTGGCCGACTCCGGCGCGCGCTTCCTCGTGGCTGAGAACCAGAACCAGGCGGACAAGGCGCTGAACCAGCGCGACCAACTGCCGCGGCTGGAGAAGATCATCCTGATCGACGGCGCCGGGGACGGCGACTTCGTCCTCAGCTGGTCGCAACTGCGTGACCTCGGCGAAGCCAAGCTCAGCGAGGCGCCCACCGCCATCGAGGAGCGGGTCAGCCAGCTGAACAGCGAGTCGCTGGCGACGATGATCTACACCTCCGGCACGACGGGTCGGCCCAAGGGTGTGGAGTTGCCGCACCGCTGCTGGGTGTTCGAGGGCGCGAGCATCGAGGCCCTGCAGATCATCGAGCCCGACGACCTGCACTTCCTCTGGTTGCCGCTGGCGCACGTGTTCGGCAAGGTGCTGCTCTCCGCGCAGTACCAGCTGGGGTTCACCACCGCGACCGACGGTCGCGTGCCCAAGATCGCCGAGAACCTGGCCGCTCTGCAGCCGACCCTCATGGCCGGCGTGCCCCGCATCTTCGAGAAGATCTACCAGGGCGCCAACTCCCGCACGATGGCTGCGGGCGGCCTCAAGGCCAAGATCTTCACCTGGGCCTTCGACACCGGGATCAAGACCAAGGCCGCTCAGCGGGCGGGCAAGTCCGCCGGACCGTTGGCGGGTGTGCAGATGGCCATCGCCGACAAGTTGGTCTTCTCCAAGATCCGGGCGGCGACCGGAGGCCGGGTCCGCCTGTTCGTCTCGGGCTCGGCCGCCCTCAACGGGGATGTGGCGCGCTGGTTCGATGCGGCGGGTCTGCCGATCCTCGAGGGCTATGGTCTCACCGAGAACACGGCCGCTGCGTGCATCACCCGTCCTGATGACCTGGCGTTCGGCACCGTGGGGCAGCCGTTCCCCGGCACCGAGGTGAAGATCGCCGAGGACGGCGAGGTGCTCCTGCGGGGTCCGCACGTGATGCGCGGCTACCGCAACCTGCCCGAGGTCAACGCCGAGACCCTGCTCGAGGGTGGTTGGCTTGCGACCGGCGACATCGGGATCCTCGACGAGGCCGGTCGGTTGAAGATCACCGACCGCAAGAAGGACATGGTCAAGACCTCCGGTGGCAAGTACATCGCCCCTGGCGCGATCGCCGCGCAGTTCAAGGCGATGTCCGCATTGGCCTCCAACCTCGTGGTGCACGCCAACAACCGCAACTACGCCACGGCGCTGGTCTCCCTGGATCCCGATGCTTTGACTGCGTTCGCCGCCGAGAAGGGGCTGACCGGTGATTTCGCGACCCTGTCGCAGAGCCCGGAGGTCCGGGCCAACATTGAGGCCTCGATCGACCAGCTCAACTCGCGGCTCAATCGCTGGGAGACCATCAAGAAGTTCACGGTCCTCGACCGCGACCTCTCCGAGGAGAGCGGTGAGCTGACCGCCAGCCTGAAGGTCAAGCGCAAGGTGGTCGAGGAGCACTTCTCCGACGAGATCGAGGCGATGTACGCCTCATAGTCCTGCGGGCTCCTCGCGGCGGTTCCTCCTCGCCGGCGGTCATCGGATCGTCGTTGGTCAGGAGGAACCGCTGCGCGCGCGGTGTTGGTGTGGAGGAACTCAGCGCGCGGCCTGGCGGTCAGCTGCTCGGCGCTGGTGCGCTCGGGTTGCCGCGTGCGGTGGTGGGGGTGGGGCCGCTCGGGCTCGGTGAAGTGGTGTCCAGCGGCCCGGTCGCGGCGGCATCCGGCAGGCCGGCGTTCGGGTCGGTCGTGCCACGCACGGTGATCACGACGTTGGGCTGCCCGTCGTCCTCGCCGAGCACCACGTACAGCGCGAACGTATCCGCGGCGAAGCTGTAGAGCCCCGTGTTTGTGGCGGCATCGCCGACGTACTCGGCGATCGGCACGTAGCCCCGCTCGCGCAGCTCGGCCACCACCGGCTCGGCGATGTCCAGGGCCGTACCGCTGTCGGCGGCGAACGTCGCAGTCCACGTGCGGCGCGGCTCGGCGCCGATCGCGTAGGCGGTCACCACCCGGGTGCCCCGGGGCAGTGGGACGTCCGGCCAGTCGGGCGGCAGGGCGGCTCCGGTCAGCTCCCACTGCCGGGCCAGTTGCGTGGAGCGGTCGTCCACCGTGGCACTGGGCGTGGGGGTCGGAACCGGGGAGCCGATGGTCGGAACGGCCTGTGGGGTGCCCGCGCAGCCCGACACCGCCAGGCCGACGCCGGCCAGGCCCAGCGCCAGCGCCGCAGTGCGTCGCCCCGATCCTGCCATGGCGCAACGCTAACCCGCGCTGGTCACCGGCGCCGTCACCGAGGCAGGAGAATGCGCACATGCCCGCGCAGCCGACCGGTCAGACCCCGCCCGCGGATGGCTCGCTGCCCCAGGGGTCCGCGACGGCCTGGGGCGAGGCGGAGTTCGGCATCTACCTGCATGTCCCGTTCTGCTCCACGCGCTGCGGGTACTGCGATTTCAACACCTATACCGCCCCCGAGCTGGCCGGCGCGCAGGGCGTGGACCGGGCGACCTTCGCCGACCACCTGGGCACCGAGCTCGGCTTCGCGCGTGCGGTGCTGGGTGCCCGCGACGTGCCGGTGCGCACCGTGTTCGTCGGCGGTGGGACGCCCACCCTGCTCGCCCCGGACGCGCTCGGCGGCCTGCTGCGCCGGATCGATGCCGAGTTCGGCCTGGCATCCGACGCCGAGATCACCCTCGAGGCCAACCCGGACTCGGTCGATCCGGCCATGCTGGCGCGGCTGCGTGCGGTCGGCTTCACCCGGATCTCCTTCGGCATGCAGAGCGCAGTGGCGCACGTGCTGGCGGTGCTGGACCGTACCCACACGCCGGGCGCGGCGCTGCGGGCGGTCCGCGACGCGCGGGCGGCCGGTTTCGAGCAGGTCTCCCTGGACCTGATCTACGGAACTCCGGGGGAATCCCTGGCCGATTGGGAGCAGACGGTGGCCGCTGCCCTGACCGCGGGGGTAGGGCACGTCTCGGCCTACGCCCTGATCGTCGAACCCGGCACCCGGCTGGCGGCGGCGGTCCGGCGTGGCGACATCACAGCGCCCGACGACGACCTGATGGCCGACATGTACGAGGTCGCGGACGAGGCGTTCGCCCGCGCGGGCCTGCCCTGGTACGAGCTGTCGAACTGGGCGGTCCCGGGCCAGGAGTGCCGGCACAACCTGGCCTATTGGCGCGGGGCGGACTGGTGGGGGATCGGACCCGGTGCGCACAGCCACGTGGCCGGCACCCGCTGGTGGAACGGAAAGCACCCGGCGGCCTACGTGACCCGGTTGCGTGCCGGGCAATCGCCGGCTGTGGGACGCGAGGTGCTGGACCCGGCGACCCGGAGCATGGAGGACGTCCTGCTCCGGGCGCGTCTGGCCGAGGGGCTGCCGTTGGCCGTCCTGAGCGCACCCGGGCGCGCTGAGGTGCCCAGGCTGGTCGGTGATGGGTTGGTCGTGGCGCACCCCGACCGGCTCGTGCTCACACGTCGGGGTCGGCTGTTGGCCGATGCGGTGGTCCGCAGACTGGTCCCCTAGGGCGCGGGCCCCAGGCCCGCGTGCCGGAATCGTCGATCAGCCGCCGGGGTAGGCACCGGCCCCCGCGATGCCCAGCCCGACGACGAGGACGAGGGCGACCACCAGGATCACGATCCCGATCAGGCCCAGTATCCGGCCGATGTTGGTCGTGCCCCGGCCGGCCGGATCCATCGTCCCCGCATCGATGGCGGCCAGATCGCTGCGGCCCATGAAGAAGGCCACGAAGGCCAGCGGGGAGCAGACGGCCAGGCCCAGGATGCCCAGGACGAGCACGGTCGTCCCCCGATGCGGGCGCAGCGCCGCACCGCCGTATCCGGCGCCCGGCGGGAAGGCCGGCGGGTAGCTGCGCGCGGCGTCGAACCCACTGGGCGGCGGCGGCGGGTAGCTCGAGGGCGGCGGGGGTGTCGGGAACGCCTCCGGGACAGCCGAGGACGGGAAGTTGCCACCAGGCGGTGCGGTGTAGCCGGCCGAGGGCGGCGGTGGGGGAGGGAAGGCCGGCGGCGGGGGTAGTTGGTCCGCGGGCTCGCTCGATTCCTGCGGCTGCCTGGGGCTCAGCGATCCGCCCAGCGGCTCGTCATCGGGGTCGACTGGGGGCGGCGGGGTCATGGGGCTCCTTCCGGCGGCTGTTCACCCGAAGGGTATCGGCAGGTGCCGTGCCGGTCGGCGTGGTGGGGTCCGGGCTGCGCAGGGTGTCCAGCGCGGCGAAGGCTAGGACGCCGCGGGGCTGAGCGGGGCGACCACGAGGAGGGTGAAGACGATGTGCGCGATGCCGGTCCCTCCGATCAGGATCCCCGCGATCGCGCGCTTGCGTCCACCCGCCCGACCGGCCCTGGCCCGCCGCAGCGCGACCAGCCCGAGGACGAAGGCCACGACACTGGGCGACCACGCCCCGATCCACAGCAGCAGCACCAGGCCCACGATGCTCAGCACCAAGGATGTGGTGGCCAGCCCGCGCGGCAGCGACTCCGGTGGGGCGGATGCATCCAGGGACTCCGGACGGGCAGCCTGCTCGTCGGCCATGACGTGGCTCCTTCGAGGGGGTGTGCTGGCAGGCTATCGCTGCCGGTGGTTCCGCGGGCCCAGGCGGCAGCCATCGGCGCGCGGTGCTGCGCGGCCAGGACCCCGGGCCAGCGCAGCGCGGCCGGTCACTGTGACCCCTCGGTGACCAGGTCGATGGCCTCCTCCACGCGCGCGAGCAGCGCAGGGTCGAGGTCGGCGTAGCTGCGCACCGACCTGAGGATCTGTCGCCAGGCCGCCGCCTCGTCCGGGGGCCAACCCAGCGCGGCGCAGATGCCTGCCTTCCACGGCTGGCCGCGCGGGATCGTGGGCCACGCCTGGATCCCCACGGCCCGGGGGCGCACAGCCGCCCAGACATCGACGTAGGGATGGCCCAGCACATGCACGTGCGCCGGCCACCGATCGGTCACCGCAGCAGCGATCCGCGACTCCTTGGACCTCGGGACGAGGTGGTCGACGATCACCACCAACCGGCGCTGCGGGCCGGGCTCGAAGCGGGCCACCGCCTCGACGAGGTCGTCGATCCCGCCGAGCGGCTCGACCACCACGCCGACCTCGCGCAGGTCGGCACCCCAGACCTTCTCGACCAGTTCGGCATCGTGGCTGCCCTCCACCCAGATCCGCGAGGCCCGGGCGACCCGGGCGGTCGCGCGCGGCGCCGCCACAGAGCCGGAAGCAGTGCGGGTCGGGGCCGAAGGGGCCCCAGTGCCGCGCGGGCGGGTCAGGGTGACGGGCCGGCCCTCGAGCAGGAAGGCGGCCGCTTCGGCAGGGAACAGCCGGCGCGCGCCATGTCGGTCCTCGAGGAGCACCGACCAGCCGACCGTGGTCTTCTCCCAGCCGAGGATCGCCCCACAGAACCCCGACGAGGCGCACTCCACCACCAGGTCGCGCTCCCCGAGCACCTCTGCGAGGCGCGGCGTACGCGGATGCCGCCCAGCGGCCAGCACATCGGAGCCATAACGATCAAGCACGCTCGCGACCCTACCGGCGCGCCTGGCCCGTTGGTGTGCACGCAATCGACAACGAGCTGGTCGATTCCGTGCACACCAACGCAGGTCCAGCCCGCTACAGCGCCGCGAGATAGACCTCGGTGAGCTCCTGTGGGCTCAGCGTCACCGGGTTGCCGGCCATGCTGCTGGCCCGGGCCGCCTTGGCCACGACCTCGGCGGCATCGCCCGGGCCCAGGCCGTAGGTCGACAGCGTGGGTACTCCCAGGACACCGCAGGTGTGCTCGATCCAGTGCAGGCCGTCCTCGGCGCTCGCGTCGGGGGACCCGGTCAGGCAGGCCGCGACCTGCGCGTACCTGCGGGTCAAGCGATGGTCGGCTCGGTCGAGGTTGGCCGCACAGACCGGCCCCAGCAGCGTCGCGCAGATCGCTCCGTGCGGCGCGGAGGTCAAGCCCCCGATCACACCGGCGAAACCGTGCACCGCTCCCAGCTTGGCGTTGGCCAGCGACAGCCCGCCGAGCAGGCTGCACAGCGCCATGTCCGTGCGGGCGTCCAGGTCGTAGCCGTTGCGGTGCGCGGCCACGAGGCTGCGCCCAGCCGCGATCATCCCCATCCGCGCCCACGCGTCGGTCATCGCATTCGCGCGCACCGAGACGTAGGGCTCGACGCACTGGGTCAGGGCGTCCATCCCCGCGGACGCCGTCACCGCCGGCGGGCAGTCCAGGGTGAGCTCCGGATCCACGAGGGCGTGCCGCGGGATCATGGACGGGTGGCGCAGGCTGGCCTTGACGCCGTGCTCGGGCACCGCCAGGACCGCGTTGGCCGTCACCTCCGCACCCGTCCCGGCGGTCGTGGGCACGGCGATCATGGGCAGCGGGGGGTTGGTGAACGGCTGCCCGCGACCCACGACCTCGAGATGGTCCATCGGGTCGCCGTTGGTCAGCAGGATCGCCGCAGCCTTGGCCAGGTCGATCACGCTGCCGCCACCGACCGCGACGACCACGTCGGCCGCCAGCTCCCGGCCCGCAGCCACGGCCGCGCGGGCGTCGGACACCGTGGGCTCGCCGCCGATCGGCAGCACGCTCAGCTCCTGCGCGCCCGCGCGCAGCACGTGGATCAGCGGCGCGACCCGGCCCGGCGTCGAGCCGGTCACGACCAGCACGCGCGAGCCCAGGCCCGCGACGATCGACGGCAGGTCGGCCACGGCCCCGGAGCCGAACGAGATCCGGGGCGGCAGGGCGAGCTCGAAGGCCGTGCTCACGTCGCCGCGGTGTCCCAGCGGTGCTCCTCGGTGGGGGCCACCGCCGCGAACTTCGTCGAGGAGCGGGGCACGGCCATCATCGGGGCGACCGTGTCGCGCCACGTGGCGTAGTGCTCGGTGAGCTTGTGCGCGTCGGCGGCGGCCGTGTCGCGGTACACCTCGACCAGGACCACATGCGTCGGGTCGGCGAGGTCCGAGACGACGTCGAAGCGCAGCACCCCGGGTTCGGCCAGCGATGCGGTGGAGTTCTCGATCGTGGCGGCCAGGAAGCCAGCCACCTCGCCCGCGACGACGTGGATGTCAACATGCACGATCAGCATTCCGAGATTGTCGCGCGCCGCGTGCCTCCGACGCCCGGTGACGGCGCCGATGCGGCTGGCCAGCGCCCTTGTGTCATCGATCCGGCACTCTAGCTGCCAGATCGATGACGCAGGCAGGAGTCCGGCCAGGCAGGCTGGGGCGTCCGGGTCCGGCGCGCAGGCCCGGGGCGCGGGGTGGTGGAGGCGGGGCGGGGGCGCGGGTCGGGTGCGCCGTGCGCTGCCCGGCGTAGAATGGCACTCCCCTCGGTGGAGTGCCAGCCCCGAGCACGACCGGCAGGAGGCGCAGATGCTCGACGAACGCAAGCTCTCCGTGCTGCGCGCGGTCGTTGAGGACTATGTGCGAACCCATGAGCCGGTGGGCTCCAAGAACCTCGTCGAGCGGCACTCCCTGGGTGTGTCGCCGGCCACCATCCGCAACGACATGGCCGTGCTGGAGGAGGAGGGGTTCATCGCCCAGCCGCACACCAGCGCGGGGCGGATCCCCACCGACAAGGGCTACCGACTGTTCGTGGACCGGTTGTCCCAGGTCAAGCCGCTGAGTCCCGCCGAGCGGCGGGCCATCGAGCGGTTCCTGGCCGGGGCGGTCGACCTCGACGACGTGATGGGCCGCTCCGTGCGGCTGCTGGCCCAGATCACCCGACAGGTGGCCCTGGTCCAGTACCCGTCGCTGACGAGCTCGTCGGTGCGCCATGTGGAGCTCGTGCCCCTGAGCGAGCACCGGCTGCTGCTCGTGCTCATCGCCAACACCGGCCGGATCGAGCAGCGGGTCGTCGAGGTGCCCGCTGCCCTGCCCGAGGACGACCTGTCGCGGCTGCGCCAACTGCTCAACGAGATGGTGTCGGGGCGTTCGTTCACCGCGGTGGCCGACCAGGTCGCCGAGCTGCCGGGCCGCTTCGAGGGTGAGGCCCGCCCGAGCGTGTCGGTGGTGCTGGCGGTCCTGCTGCAGACGGCGGTGGAGCGCCACGAGGAGCGGATCGTGATGGGCGGCACCGCCAACCTCGCCCGCTACGTCGATGGGTTCACCGGCCTGCAACCGGTCCTCGAGGCACTGGAGGAGCAGATGGTGCTGCTGCGCCTGCTCGGCGAGACCGGCGCCGACGCGGTCACGGTGACCATCGGCCACGAGAACTCGATCGAGGGGATGAGCAGCACCTCGGTGATCAGCACCGGCTATGGCCCGGACCGGGGCGCAGTCGCCCGGCTCGGCGTGGTCGGCCCCACGCATATGGACTACCCCAGCACGATGGCGTCGGTCCGGGCAGTCGCCCGGTACCTCGGACAACTGCTCCGCAACGAATAGGACCCCTGTGGCCAACGACTACTACGCCACCCTCGGTGTGGCCCGCGATGCGAACGCTGAGGACATCCGGCGCGCCTACCGCAAACTGGCACGCGAGCTGCACCCGGACGTGAACCCCGACCCCGTCACCCAGGAGCGTTTCAAGGAGGTCACCTCTGCCTACGAGGTGCTCTCCGACCCGGAGAAGCGCCAGATGTACGACCTGGGAGCTGATCCGCGCAGCCCCGGCGGCGGTCCGTTCGGCCCCGGGCAGGCCGGCTTCGGGTTCGGCGACATCATGGACGCCTTCTTCGGCGGCGGCGGGCAGACCCGGGGGCCCAAGCCACGGGTGCGCCGAGGCCAGGACGCGCTGATCAAGGTGGCCATCGACCTGCCGGAGGCCGCGTTCGGCGTGGTCAAGGAGATCCAGGTCGACACCGCCCTGGTCTGCCCCACGTGCACCGGCACCGGCTCGGCCACCGGCTACCAGCCGACCGAGTGCTCGATGTGCCGGGGGCGCGGTGAGATCCAGTCGGTGCAGCGCTCGTTCCTGGGCCAGGTGATGACCTCGCGGGCCTGCCCGCAGTGCCAGGGGCACGGCACGGTGATCTCGCACCCCTGCCCGGAGTGCAACGCCGACGGGCGGGTGCGTACCCGGCGCACGCTGAAGGTGAAGATCCCGGCCGGCATCGACGACGGCACGCGCATCCAGCTCTCCGGCGAGGGCGAGGTCGGCCCCGGCGGCGGTCCGGCCGGCGACCTGTACGTCGAGGTCAGCACCCGCCCGCACTCGGTGTTCCAGCGTCGCGGCGATGACCTGCACTGCTCGGTGACGCTGCCGATGACCGCCGCCGCGTTGGGAACGGTGCTGAACCTGGAGACCCTCGACGGCCCGGAGGATGTGGAGATCAGGCGCGGCACCCAGGCCGGGCACGTGGTCACGCTGCGCGCCCATGGCATCCCGCACCTGCGCGGCACCGGGCGTGGTGATCTCGTGGTGCACATCGATGTGGCCACCCCCACCCGGCTGGACCCCCGCCAGGAGGAGCTGCTGCGCGAGTTGGCGGCCGTCCGCGGCGAGGAGCACGTCGAGTCCAAGTTCCAGCGCCCCGAGAAGGAGGGGCTGTTCACCCGCCTCAAGGACGCGTTCTCCGCCAAATGACCGCGGCCCTGTTCCTGGTCGACCAGGAGGTGGCCGCGGCCGCACGGGCCGGGTCGTCGGTGGCGCTCACGGATGCCGAAGGTCGGCACGCGGTGGCCGTCAAGCGGATCGCTGTGGGCGAGCGGCTGGACCTCGGTGATGGCGCGGGCACCCTCCTGCGCTGCGTCGTCGAACAGGTCAGCGCCCGCGCGGCCCTGACTGCCCGAGTCGTCGAACGCGTCGACGTGCCCGCCCCGGCCCCCCGGCTGGTCGTGGTGCAGGCGCTGCCCAAGGGCGATCGCGGCGAGGTGGCTGTGGAGACCCTGACCGAGGTCGGTGTGGACGTGATCGTGCCATGGCAGGCCGAGCGCGCCATCGCTCGCTGGACCGCGGAGAAGGTGACGCGCGGCCGGGCGAAGTGGGCCGCGACCGCGCAGACGGCCGGCAAGCAGGCGCGCCGGGCGTGGTTGCCGCAGGTGGCCCCGCTGGCCTCGGGTCGCGATGTCGAGACGCTGATCGGGGCCGCGGCGTGCGCCGTCGTGCTGCACGAGGACGCCGAGGGCCCGCTGCTCGGGATCGAACTTCCGACGCAGGGGGACATCGTGCTGGTGGTCGGCCCCGAGGGCGGGATCAGCCCGGCGGAACTCGACCGATTCACCGCGGCCGGGGCCCACCCCGCACGACTGGGCCCCAGCGTCCTGCGCACCTCGACAGCGGGAACCGTCGCGGCAGCGGTCGTCCTCGCCGCCGGCCCCCGCTGGTCCTGACCGCCGGGCGCGCTGACGCCCGGTCGGCTGTCTGCCGGGCCGGCTGACCGGCTGCTGCCGCACCGTCGGGCCCCGCTGCCGTCCGACCGCCCCACCGTCGGCTCCGCGACCGCCTCAGCCGCCTGCGGCGGCCGCACGGTGGCAGGATGACGCCATGACTGAGTGCCTGTTCTGTTCGATCGTCGCTGGGGACATCCCGGCCACGATCGTCGACCGGACCCCGACCACGGTGGCGTTCCGCGACGTCCATCCGGTGTCGCCCACGCACGTGCTGGTCATCCCGACCGTGCATGTCGCCACGCTCGACGAGGCGGTGGCCACCGACCCGCGCATCGCTGCCGACGTGATCACCCAGTGCGCCCGGATCGCCGAGATGTCGGGGCTCTCCGACGGGTATCGGGTGGTCATCAACACCGGCCTGGTGGGCGGGCAGACGGTGCACCACCTGCACGCGCACCTGCTGGGCGGGCGCGCGCACTCGTGGCCCCCGGGCTGAACGGGCCCTACCCTTGAGGGGTCATGACTGAATCCACCGTGCGCGTCGAGCGCATCCAGCACACTGTGATCGTTCCCGCGAGCCTGGACATGGTCGCGGTCGTCGGCGTGGGCGACGAGGTACTGGCCGCTGTCGAGGCCGAGTTCCCGAACGTCGACGTCCACGTGCGGGGCAACCAGATCACGCTCACCGGCATCCCGGCGGACCTGCACCTGGTCGAGCGACTGTTCGACGAGATGGTCACCATCGTGCGCACCGGCCAGGGCATGAGCCCCGACGTGGCGCGGCGCGCCCTGGCGATGCTGCGCGCCGAGCCCGAGACCCGCCCCGCCGACGTGCTCACCGCCAACATCCTGAGCAACCGCGGACGCACGATCAGGCCCAAGACGTTGAACCAGAAGCGCTACGTCGACGCCATCGACGCGCACACGATCGTGTTCGGGATCGGTCCGGCCGGCACGGGCAAGACCTATCTGGCGGTGGCCAAGGCGGTGCAGGCGCTGCAGGCCAAGCGGGTCAACCGGATCGTGCTGACCCGCCCGGCGGTCGAGGCCGGGGAACGGCTGGGCTACCTGCCCGGCACCCTGTCGGAGAAGATCGACCCGTACCTGCGCCCGCTCTACGACGCGCTGCGCGACATGCTCGATCCGGACTCTATCCCGCGGCTGCTGACCTCGGGGACCATCGAGGTGGCCCCGCTGGCCTACATGCGCGGGCGCACGCTCAACGACGCATTCGTCATCCTCGACGAGGCGCAGAACACCTCCGCGGACCAGATGAAGATGTTCCTGACCCGGCTCGGGTTCGGCTCCACGATGGTGGTCACCGGCGACGTCACCCAGGTGGATCTGCCCGGCGGGACACAGTCCGGGCTCAAGGTCGTGCAGGGGATCCTCGACGGCGTGCGCGACGTGACGTTCTGCCACCTCAACGCCCACGACGTGGTGCGCCACAGCCTGGTCACCGACATCGTGCAGGCCTACGGCCGCTACGACGAGCGCCAGGGCCAGTCGCGCACCGACGAGCGACCCGGCGGGGCCCGCCCGGCCCGGCGGCACTGATGGCCCTCGTCGAGGTCGAGAACCGCAGCGCATTGCCCATCGAGTCCGCGCCGCTGGTGGCCCAGGCCGAGTTCCTCCTGGATCGACTGGGCCTGCACCCCGACGTCGAGCTGGCGATCTCGCTTGTCGATCCCGCGGAGATCGCCGCCCTGCACGAACGCTGGCTGGAGCTGCCCGGCCCGACCGATGTGCTCAGCTTCCCGATGGACGAGTTGCGCGTGCCGCAGCCCGGTCAGGTGGCGTCGCCCGGGATGCTCGGCGACGTGGTGATCTGCCCACAGGTGGCCGACGAACAGGGTGCCGCCGCCGGGCACGGACTGGCCGGCGAGCTCGAGCTGCTGCTCATCCACGGGATCCTGCACCTGCTCGGCCACGACCACGCCGAGCCCGAGGAGCACGCGGTCATGTTCACCCTGCAGGACAACCTGCTCGCCGCCTGGCGGGAACAGGGCTGAGCGATGTCGAACTCCGAATGGGCCATGCTCGGCGCCGCGGTGCTGTTCGTCGTGGCTGCGGGCCTGCTGGTGGCCGCTGAGACGGCCCTCGGGCGCGTGTCCCGATCGCGCGTGGAGGAGATGGCCCGGGAGAAGCCGGGCAAGCCGACCAGCCGGCTGCGGGCGATGATCGAGGAGCGGGCCCGCTACGTCAACGTGGTGCTGTTCCTGCACACGTTCTTCGCCGTCGGGGCCACCGCGCTGGTCACCTACCTGTGTGTGGAGAGCGGCGCGTGGGGGCCGCTGGTCGGGCTGTTCGTCGCCCTGCTGATCATGACGGTGGTGATGTTCGTCGCCCTCGGGGTCGCCCCGCGCACCCTGGGTCGCCAGCACGCCGACACGATCGCCCTGCGCTCAGCGAAGTTCGCCCGCGGGGCGGCGGCGGTCGTCGGCCCGCTGGTCTCGTTGCTGATCCTCATCGGCAACGCCCTGACCCCGGGCCGCGGCTACCGCGAGGGCCCGTTCGCCACCCAGGCCGAGCTGCGCGAACTCGTGGACCTCGCCGAGGCCGACCAGGTCATCGAGGACGACGAGGCGGCGATGCTGCACTCGGTGTTCGAGCTCGGGGACACGATCGTGCGGGAGGTGATGGTGCCGCGCACCGAGATGGTGTGGATCGAGCGGCACCGCACGTTGCGTCAGGCGCTCAGCCTCGCGCTGCGCTCGGGGTTCTCCCGGATCCCGGTCATCGGCGAGGGTCCCGACGACGTGGTCGGCATCTTCTACCTGCGCGATGTCGTGGCCCGGATCTTCGAGCACCGCGACGCCGAGTCCACCGAGCGGATCGACTCCCGGATGCGCCCGGCCACGTTCGTACCCGACTCCAAGCTCGTCGACGACCTGCTGCGCGACCTGCAGGCCCAGCGCGTGCACATCGCGATCGCCGTCGACGAGTACGGCGGCACGGCCGGCCTGGTCACCATCGAGGACGTACTCGAGGAGATCGTTGGGGAGATCACCGACGAGTACGACCACGAGGTACCGGCGCTCGAGCGACTCGGTTCCGGCGCAATCCGGTTCAGCGCGCGGATCCACGTGGAGGACGCCGCGGAGGCGCTCGGTCTGGACATCGACGCCGACGAGGAGGGCGTGGACACGCTGGCCGGCCTGATCGCCAAGCGGATCGGCAAGGTGCCCCTGCCCGGGACCTCCGTGATCCTGGGCGGTTGGCGGCTGACCGCCGACCAGGCCGCCGGGCGGCGCAACCGGTTGACCACGGTGCTGGCCGAGCTCGTGGACGGCGACGCGGACGTGCAGGCGGTCGGGGCTGACGATGCCCGCAATGGCAACGGCCGGGACGCCGGCAACGGCAACGGCAACGGTCGGGAGTCGCGTCCCGGCGATGGCCGGTCCTCGGCGCAGCGGCCGTCAGGGGCCAGCGCGTGAGTGCACACCGCAGCGGGTTCGTCGCGATCGTCGGGCGGCCCAACGCGGGCAAGTCCACGCTGACCAACGCCCTGGTCGGCCAGAAGGTGGCCATCACCTCCTCGAAGCCGCAGACCACCCGGCACGTCATCCGCGGGATCATCCACCGCGCCGACGCGCAGGTGATCCTGGTCGACACGCCCGGGATCCACCGGCCGCGCAACGTGCTCGGCCAACGGCTCAACGCCCTGGTCGAGGAGCAGTGGGCGCAGGTGGACGCCATCGCGCTGTGCCTGCCCGCCGATGAGGCGATCGGACCGGGGGACCGGCGGATCGCCCACCGGCTGGCCGGTGCGACCAAGGGCGGGCAGCGCACGCCGCTGATCGCCCTGGTCACCAAGACCGACCGGATCAGCCGCGACCAGTTGGCCGTGAAGCTGATGTCGGTCGCCGAGCTGGGGAGGGCCACGCAGGTCGAGTGGGCCGCGATCGTGCCGGTGTCGGCCACCCGTGGCCAGCAGCTCGACGACGTGGTCGGTGAGTTCGTCGCCGCGCTGCCCGTGGGCCCGCCGCTCTACCCGGACGGGGAGCTCACCGATGAACCCGAGCTGGTGATGGTCGCCGAGCTGATCCGGGAGGCCGCGCTCGGGGGAGTCAGCGACGAGCTGCCGCACTCGATCGCCGTCGTCGTCGAGGAGATGGGCCTGCGCGAGGACCGCCCCGCCGACCGACCGCTGCTCGACATCCACGCGATCGTCTACGTGGAGCGACCCTCGCAGAAGGCGATCGTGATCGGGGCCAAGGGCGCCCGGCTGCGTGAAGTGGGCACGAAGTCGCGGGCCGGGATCGAGGCGATGATGGGCACCCCGGTGTTCCTCGATCTGCATGTGAAGGTCGCCAAGGAATGGCAGCGCGACCCCAAGCAACTGCGCCGGTTGGGTTTCTGAGGTCTGGGCTTCTGAGGTCTGCTCCGCGGCGGCGTCCGTCGGGTCGGCGTCGCCCTGCCCGCCGATGGCCGGCCGGGGGCGCACAATGGGCCGGTGCCGACCTACCGCGACTCCGCAGTGGTGCTGCGCACGCACCCCCTGGGTGAGGCCGACCGGATCATCACGTTGCTCACCCGCTCGCACGGCCGGGTCCGGGCGGTGGCCCGCGGCGTGCGCAGGACCGCCTCGAAGTTCGGCGCCCGACTCGAGCCCATGGGTCTGGTGGACGCACAACTGCACATCGGCCGGTCGCTGGACTCGTTCACGCAGGTCGAGTCGCTGTTCTCCTTCGGTGCCGACCTGGCCGGGGACTACCCACGCTGGACCTCGGCGCAGGCCATCTGCGAGACCGCCGAGCGGCTGACCCCGGAGGAGGGCGAGCCCGCCCCCGCGCAGTTCCAGTTGCTCGTGGGCGGGTTGCGGGCCCTGGTCCAGCGTGAGCACGACCCCGGACTGGTGCTCGACGCCTATCTGGTCCGTTCGCTGGCGATCGCGGGCTGGGCGGCCTCGTTCGACGCCTGTGCCCGGTGCGGGGAGGCCGGCCCGCACCGCTCGTTCAGCCTGCCCGGCGGCGGCGCGCTGTGTGCCGACTGCCGGCTGCCGGGGTCAGCCACGCCCCGCCCGGACACGCTCGCCCTGCTCGGCGCGCTGCTGTCGGGGGAGTGGGCCGTGGCCGACGCGTCCGACGCGCGTTCGCGGCGGGAGGCCTCCGGCCTGGTGGCCGCCTACCTGCAGTGGCACCTGGAGCGTCAGCTCAAGTCGCTACCGCTGGTCGAGCGCGCCTGAGGCGGGCCGATCGGTGGCGCCTGCCGGCCCAACCGCCGAGTTGTGGTTGCACCGGCCGGTTCGGGCGACGCAGGAGGCCCAACCGCGCTCGTTGTGGTTGAACCCGGGGCCAGGCCCGGCAGTCTTTCGACCACACGGAGCGCAGTGAGCGTTTCGATGGTCCCGCGGCGGGGACCTTTCGACCACAGGTCGGCACTTGGGTCGGTGGGCCTGGCCGGCCCGCCCACAGGTCGGGTTCAGCGGCGGCGGTGCTGCCACCCGCCCACCCTCAGCGGCGGCGGTGCTGCCACCCGCCCACCTGCCCGCGGGCCGCGCGCAGCGATGCGAAGGCAGCCGTTCGCTGGCTCTCGTCGGCTCCGGTCCGGGTCAGGTGCCAGTCCAGGGCGTGCTCGGCGTAGGAGGCCTGCGCCTCGGGCCGGGCCCGGGTGATCATCAGCAGCGCCTCGCCCGGCTCGTAGCCCTGGTCCAGCAGGACGGCGTAGGCCATGGACGGCCCGCGCGCCTGGCCCAGCGCGCAGTGCGCGAGCACCACCGCGCCGGGCACCTTGAGCGCCTCGCGCGCGAAGTTGACGCCGCTGTCGAACCAGCCCTCGGCCGTGCCGGCGGCCTCGTCCTCGGTGCCGGCCTGGTGGTAGGTGAGCTCCGGGGCGATCTGGGCCACCAGGCGCTCGTCGGAGGTCTCGGTCCGGCAGTCGAGGATGTGGGTCAGGCCGTGCGCCTTGAGCTCGGTGATGACGGTGCCCGGGTCGGCATCCCCGCTGCGCAGCGAGCCGCCCACCAACAGGAAGTCGGTGACCCGGTGCGCGTTGGCCCAGACCGGGTGCTGGTGAGTCGGCTCGGTCCCGGTCGCGGCGCCCCCGCGTGGCCCAGGTTCCTCAGCACCTCCAGGGCGCTGCGAACCGGGTGCGGTGCCCGGTCCGGTGTCCATGCCGGTGGTCTCGTCCATGGCCCCAGCATCCCGCTCGGATCGACCGAGCGCCAGACGCCGCGAGTCCGGCTGCGCCGGGTCGGGCCACTGCGACGCAGTTCGGCCGTGTCGCACCCGGCAACACCGGGCGTCGGGTTGGGAGGATTCCTCCCATGGTCGAGAACCCCGGAACCTGGTGGCGGCGCGGACGACCCGACCCCGAGGCCAGGCCCGTCCTGGCGCCGACCCCGCACCCGTCCGGCGCACGCCCCCCGGCACTGCCTGCGCAGTTCGTGCCACGCCACGTCGCCGTGGTGATGGACGGCAACGGCCGCTGGGCCAAGGAGCGCGGCCTGCCACGGACCGCCGGACACGAGGCCGGCGAGTCCGCGCTGCTCGACTGCGTGCACGGCGCCCTCGAACTGGGCATCGACTACCTGTCGGCCTACGCGTTCTCCACCGAGAACTGGAAGCGCTCCCCAGATGAGGTCCGGTTCCTGATGGGCTTCAACCGCGACGTGATCGCCCGCCGCCGCGACCAGCTCCACGAGATGGGCGTGCGGATCCGCTGGGTCGGCCGGCGGCCCCGGCTGTGGCGCAGCGTCATCTCCGAGCTCGAGCGCGCCGAGGAACTCACCGCCGCCAACACCGGGATGACCCTGGCGATGTGCGTCAACTACGGCGGGCGCGCGGAGATCGCGGACGCCGCGGCCGCGCTGGCCGCCGATGTCCGAGCGGGGGTGCTGCGCCCCGAACAGGTCGACGAGGCCGTGCTGGCCAGCTACCTCGACGAGCCCGACATGCCTGACGTGGACCTGTTCGTACGTTCCTCGGGGGAGCAGCGCACCTCGAACTTCCTGCTCTGGCAGTCGGCCTACGCCGAGTTGGTGTTCCTCGACACGCTGTGGCCGGACTTCGACCGGCGCGACCTCTGGCGGGCCGCCGAGATCTACGCAGCGCGTGACCGGCGCTACGGCGGGGCGGTCCCCAACGAGCCTGGGCCCGACGAGCCCGGGCCCGAGCCTGGGCCCGACGAGTCATCGCGGGACGAGGCGAACCGGTAGGCCCACCCGTGGTGGGGTCGGCGAGCGCGCCCGTACCTCCAGCCGTCCCGGTCAGATCCGGCCGAGCAGCTTGAGCACCCCGAGCGCCAGCACACCGAGGTCGACGGCCACGCGGATCAGCCGGCTGCGCGCCGAGACCGCAGGCCAGGCCACGGCCGTCAGCCAGGTCAGGAACACGGCGATGACGATCAGGAGCGCGCCCGACCAGTCGGCGCTCAGGGTCAGGCCGAGGAACAGCAGACTGGCCAGCAGGACCGGCACGACGAAGCCCGGCAGCCGCTGCATGCGCGCCAACCAGGGGCGGCTGGAGGCCTCGAAGCTCGCGCGCCGACCGGTGGGCGCCGGCGACGACTTCGCCGGGCTGCGGTGCGCTGCTCGCGCGGATGGGGTCGCTGCCTGGATGGGTCGGGTGCCGGGCTCACGATGGATCCGCTTCTTGGCCATGGGCCTGATTGTCGCCGATCGCGCGCGGTGGCGACAGGTAGGGTTGGTCGCCAGAGTGTCGGCGCGTCCGGCGCTGCCCGGAACGCCGCCGCGACCACCCCTGGAGAGCACCATGGCCAAGCCTGCCAAGCCCGATGCCCGCGTCGAAGCCGTCGTGAACCTGAGCAAGCGGCGCGGGTTCGTCTACCCGAGCTCGGACATCTACGGCGGCACCCGATCGGCGTGGGACTACGGCCCGCTGGGGGTGGAGCTCAAGGAGAACATCCGCCGGGCGTGGTGGCAGTCGGTCGTGCGCGGCCGCGACGACGTCGTCGGCCTGGACTCCTCGGTGATCCTGGCCCCGCAGGTCTGGGAGGCCTCGGGCCACCTCAGCGCGTTCGTCGACCCGCTGACCGAGTGTCGGCAGTGCCACAAGCGCTGGCGCGCCGACACCCTCCTGGAACAGTACGAGGAGAAGCACGGGCGGGCGGCCACCGGCCTCGAGGAGATCGTGTGCACCAACTGCGGCACCCGGGGGCAGTTCACCGAGCCGCGGGACTTCAACGGGATGCTGCGCACGATGGTCGGCCCGGTCGAGGATGCCGGTGCGGTGCACTACCTGCGCCCGGAGACCGCGCAGGGCATCTTCGTCAACTACCTCAACGTGGCCAACACCTCGCGCAAGAAGCCGCCGTTCGGCATCGGCCAGACCGGCAAGAGCTTCCGCAACGAGATCACCCCGGGCAACTTCATCTTCCGCACGCGCGAGTTCGAGCAGATGGAGATGGAGTTCTTCGTCAAGCCCGGTACGGACGAGCAGTGGCACGAGTACTGGCTCCAGGCGCGCTGGGACTGGTACCTCGACCTCGGGCTCAAGGCCGAGAACCTGCGCCTGTTCGAGCACCCGGCCGAGAAGCTCTCGCACTACTCCAAGCGGACCGTGGACATCGAGTACCGGTTCACGTTCGCCGGGTCGGAGTTCGCCGAGCTCGAGGGCATCGCCAACCGGACCGACTTCGACCTGCGCACGCATTCGCAAGAATCGGGCGTGGACCTGAGCTACTTCGACCAGGAGTCCGGTGAGCGCTGGGTGCCCTTCGTCATCGAGCCCGCAGCCGGCCTGACCCGCTGCGTCCTGGCGTTCCTGCTCGACGCCTACGACGAGGACGAGGCGCCCAACGCCAAGGGCGGCGTCGACAAGCGCACGGTGCTGCGCCTGGATCCGCGGCTCGCTCCGGTGAAGGTCGCGGTGCTGCCGCTGTCGCGCAACGCCGACCTCTCGCCGGTAGCGCGCGACCTGGCCGCAGAGCTGCGCCGGACCTGGAACGTGGACTTCGACGATGCAGGTGCGATCGGTCGGCGCTATCGCCGTCAGGACGAGATCGGTACCCCGTTCTGCGTGACCGTGGATTTCGACACCCTGGAGGATCAGGCCGTCACCGTCCGCGAACGCGACTCCATGACCCAGGCGCGCATCCCGCTGGCCGGTCTGCGCGCGTGGCTGGCCGAGCGCCTGCCTGCCTACTGACCCCGCCGCCGCGGTGTGGGCCGAACATGGCAGGTTGTTGCGGCAGGAAGGACAACAACGCGCCGGGGCGACGGCGTGGCGGGGTAGCGGGCGTGCCGGTGCGAGGGGGTGGCGGGGAGACCGCGTGTCGGCAGCGACGGCGTGATCCTCGCGCCGGAGTCGGCATCGGTCGCGCTGGGGGACAATTGACCGCATGCCCGTGTCGCTGCCGCTGATCGGTGCCCGACCGGTGGAGCCACCGGTGGTGCTCGCACCGATGGCCGGCATCACCAATCGGGCGTTCCGCCGGCTGTGCCGGGAGTCCGGGGCGGGCATCTACGTCTCGGAGATGATCACCTCGCGAGCGCTGCTGGAGCGCACCGACGAGACGATGAACCTGATCCGGTTCGACGCCGACGAGTCGCCGCGCTCGCTGCAGCTCTACGGAGTCGATCCGGCGGTGATCGCCGCGGCGGTGCGGATGGTGGTCACCGAGGACCTGGCCGACCACGTGGACCTCAACTTCGGCTGCCCCGTCCCGAAGGTCACCCGCAAGGGCGGCGGCTCGGCACTGCCGTGGAAGCGCGACCTGTTCCGGGCGGTCGTGGCCGGGGCGGTGGCCGCCGCGGACGGCCGGGTCCCGGTGACGGTCAAGATGCGCACGGGTATCGACGCCGAGCACCTGACCTACCTCGAGGCCGGTCGCGCTGCCGCGCAGGAGGGCGCTGCCTGGGTCGCGCTGCACGGGCGCACCGCCGCGCAGATGTACGGCGGAGCGGCCGACTGGACGGCGATCACCCGGCTGGTCGCTGAACTCGAACCGCTCGGCGTGCCCGTGTTGGGCAACGGCGACATCTGGTCGGCCGGCGACGCGCTGGAGATGATGCGCCAGACCGGCTGCGCCGGCGTCGTCGTGGGCCGCGGCTGCCTGGGTCGGCCGTGGTTGTTCGGCCAGCTCGCCGCGGCGTTCGCCGGCGCGCCGCCGCCCTCGGAGCCCAGCAGCGGTGAGGTGCTGGCCGTCCTGCGTCGGCATGGCGAGCTGCTGGTCGCGATGCACGACAGCGAGCAGAAGGGCGCCCGGGACATCCGCAAGCACATGGCGTGGTACCTCAAGGGGTTCCGTGTGCACCAGCCGATCCGGGCCGCGCTGGGCACGGTCGGCACCCTGGCCGAACTCGACGCGCTGCTGGGCGACATCGACCCCGACCAGCCCTACCCGAGTGCGATCGCCGCGGGACCGCGTGGGCGCACCTCAGGCCAGCGCCGGGTCGCGCTTCCCGAGGGCTGGCTGGATTCGTGCGACCTGGTCGCGGGTGCGGACCTGTCCGCGGCCGAGCTCGGCGTGAGCGGCGGCTGACTGGCAGGATCGTCCGATGGCATACGACACCCCGCTGGGGATGCGGTCGCTGGTCATCTACCAGGTCTTCCCGCGCAACCACGGACCGTCGGGGAAGCTGGCCGATGTCACCGCGGACGTGGACCGGATCGCAGCGCTCGGTGTGGACGTGCTCTACCTGATGCCCATCCACCCGATCGGCGAGGTGAGCCGCAAGGGCAGCCTGGGCAGTCCGTACGCGATCGCCGACTTCCGCTCGATCAATCCCGACCTCGGTACTGATGAGGACTTCGACGACCTCGTCGCCGCGGCACACCGGGCCGGCCTCAAGGTGATGATCGACGTGGTCTTCAACCACACGTCCCCGGACAGCGTGCTCATCAGGGAGCATCCGGAGTTCTTCCACCGCGACGAGGCCGGGCACCCGGTCACGACCGTGCCCGCGTGGACCGACATCATCGATCTCAAGCACCCGCACCCGGGGCTCACCCGCTACCTCATCGACACGCTGGCGCTGTGGGCCCGGCGCGGCGTCGACGGATTCCGCTGCGACGTGGCTTCGCTGGTGCCCATCGACTTCTGGATCAGGGCTCGCGACGAGCTCGCCCAGGTCCGCCCGGGGCTGATCTGGCTGGCCGAGTCCCCGCACCCGCTGTGGGTCGGGCAGCGTCGCGCCCAGGGACTGCCGACCTGGTCGGATGCGGAGATGTATGCCGCGTTCGACATCGAGTACTCCTATGACCTGTGGTCGATCTGGCAGTCGGTGGTCACCGGTACGGAGCCGGTGGGCCGCTACCTGGAGATGCTGCGCTGGCAGGACGCGACGCTGCCGGCCAACTACGCCAAGCTGCGGTTCGTCGAGAACCACGACCAGTACCGGATCATGAGCTTCGCGCCGGACGAGGCTCGCGCCAGGGCGTGGACCGCCCTGATGGCGTTCAGTCGCGGGCCGCTCATGTTCTATGCCGGTCAGGAGTCAGCGGCGCGAACCTGGCCGTCACTGTTCGACCCGGCACCCGTGGCGTGGGGGCAGCGTGAACTCAGCGGCTTCCTGACCACGCTGGCTGCGCTGAAGAAGCACGACGCCCTGCGCGGCGGTGACTTCTGGGTGCTCGACGACGAGCCGTTCGTGCAGGCCGCGTGGGCCCGCCCGGCCGGCGAGCTGCTTGCTCCGGTGGGCGCCGGTCCGCAGGAGTCGGTCGGGCTGTACGGGGTGTTCGACGTGGGCGGTCACGAGGGCAGTGCCCCCATGCAGTTGCCCGACGGGCGCTACCGAGACCTGATCTCCGGCGAGCTGCTCGACGTCGACCGAGGGCGGCTGCCCATGCCCGGCCCGGTGGTCGTGCTGGAGTTCGACGCCCCGTTCCGGGCGACCCTGTGGCACAGCACACTCCTGGACGTCTTCCGCCACGTCGAGATCGAGCAGGCCTGAGCCCCCGGCGCCCGATTGGCTGATCCGGACATCGATTGGTCTGATCCGGACACAGGTGTCCGGCGGCGCACAGTGGTGTCCGGATCCGACGATTGCCGAGCGACCCGCGTCAAGGGCCGGGTCAGCGGCGCGGGTCGAGCCGGCCAAGCACCTCGGCGGCCAGCGCCTCGATCCGGTCGGTCAGGCCCTGCGGGGCGGGTCGCCGGACCCACGCTGCCGAGATCGCCGGCAGTTGGCCGGCGAGCACCGGTGCGCTGGCCAGCAGCAGCTGCCCGTCGGGCAGGTCGATCGCCGCCCCGGACAGGTTGAGCACGACCCGTACCGACTCACTGGAACCCACCATGTCGAAGGCGATCACGTCGGTGGCCTGCTCCTCGCCGGACACCCAGCGCAGCGTCCCGGCGCCCAGCGCCGAACTCGCTCGGCGCAGGGCGAGCGCTGTGCGGTACAGGCTGAGCATCGAGTCCCCACTGGCCTGCTGGGAGGCCACCGACAGCGCGGCCCACTCCCGAGGGATGGGCAGCCACGGCGTCGCCCGGGACTTGGTGAACCCGAGGTTGGCACCGGTCGTCCAGGGCATCGGCACCCGGGCACCGTCGCGGCCGCGCAGGGTGCGCCCGCTGCGCTCCCAGATCGGGTCCTGGAGCCGATCATCGGGCAGGTCGTCGACGTTGGGCAGGCCGAGTTCCTGGCCGTTGTAGATGTAGGCCGCCCCGGGCAGGGCGAGCAGCACCAGGGCCAGCGCACGGGCCTTGCGCGTGCCCAGCTCGAGGTCGACCTCCTGGTAGATGCCCGAGGCCATCGTGCCGGGGACGTACGCGCCGGCCAGGACCGCGTTCTGGCCGAGTCGGGACACCGAGCGCGGGGTGTCGTGGTTGTCGGTGACCCAGGTGGTGGGGGCGCCGATGTCGGCGTTGGCCGCCAGGGACGAGTCGATCGCCCGGCGCAGCCCGGGACCGTCGAACCCGGCGTGCACGAACTTGAAGTTGAACGCCAGGTGCATCTCGTCGGGCCGCAGGAACAACGCGACGATGTCGTCGTCGGCCCCGGTCTCGATGACCGCCATCCGGTCGCCGGGGTACTGGTCCATCACGCGGCGGAACTCCCGGTACACCTCGTGCACCGGGCTGGTCGCGTCCTTGGGGATGATCGGGTCGCCGTGGGCGGTGTCGGCGAAGCTCTCGTCCTTGATCAGCGCGTCCGAGACGTCGATGCGGAACCCGTCCGCGCCACGGTCCATCCAGAACCGCAGGACGTCGACGAACTCGGCGACCACCTCGGGGTTGCGCCAGTTCAGGTCCGGCTGCTCGGCGGCGAACAGGTGGTAGAACCACTGCCCGGGAGCGCCGTCGGGCTCGGTGACCCGGGTCCACGAAGGTCCGCCGAACACCGACTTCCAGTTGTTCGGCGGCTCGTCGCCGCCCGTGCCGCGGCCGTCGCGGAACAGGTAGCGCTCCCGCTCGGGCGAGCCGCGACCGGCAGCCAGCGCCGCGCGGAACCACGCGTGCTGGTCCGAGGTGTGGTTCGGTACGAAGTCCAGGGTGACCCGGATGCCGTAGTCGTGGGCGGTGGCGATCAACTCGTCCATGTCAGCCAGCGAACCGAACAGCGGGTCGATGTCGCGGTAGTCGCTGATGTCGTAGCCGTGGTCGACCTGCGGGCTGGCGAACACCGGGCTCAACCACAGCGCGTCGATGCCCAGGTCGGCCAGATATCCCATCCGGGCGGTGATCCCGGCCAGATCGCCCATGCCGTCGCCGTCGCCGTCGGCGAACGAGCGGGGATAGATCTGGTAGATCACCGCGTCGCGCCACCACTGGTTCATGGATGCAGGCTAGGGCAGTGCGCCGGCGCAATCCCGATCCCGATCGCGCACCGATCTCCGCGAGCCTGGGCGACCCCCGTGCACGGGGGTAGGCTTGCCTGCGTTCGCACAGACCTGCCCACGTTTCCACTCACACGACCCAGGAGGGTTTGAAACACACATGGTGCGCTACGTCTACGACTTCGCCGAGGGCGACAAGGACAAGAAGGACCTGCTCGGCGGCAAGGGGGCAAACCTCGCCGAGATGATCAAGATCGGGCTGAACGTGCCTCCCGGGTTCACGGTGACCACCGACGCCTGCCGCGCCTACCTGACCGGTGGTGGAGTGCCTGAGGAGATGGCCGAGCAGGTCACCGAGCAGCTCGGCATCCTCGAGGACAAGATCGGGCGGACCCTGGGCGATGTGGCCAACCCGCTGCTGATCTCCGTGCGCTCGGGCGCGAAGTTCTCGATGCCCGGCATGATGGAGACCGTCCTGAACATCGGCCTGAACGACGAGTCCATCGTGGGCCTGTCCGAGTTCTCCGGCGACGAGCGGTTCGCGTGGGATTCCTACCGGCGCCTGATCCAGATGTTCGGCAAGACGGTGCTGCACATCGACGGGCACTTCTTCGAGCAGGCCATCGACGATGCCAAGACCGCGGCAGGCGTGGCCACCGACATCGAGCTCGGGGCCGAGCAGATGAAGGAGCTGGTCATGGCCTTCAAGGCGATCGTGAAGGACCAGGCCGGGATCGACTTCCCGCAGGAGCCCCGCGAGCAGCTCGACCGTGCCGTCAAGGCGGTGTTCGACTCGTGGAACACCGATCGGGCGGTGCTCTACCGCCGCCAGGAGCGGATCCCCGCCGACCTGGGCACCGCGGTCAACGTGCAGGCGATGGTCTTCGGCAACGTCGGCGAGGACTCCGGTACCGGTGTGGCGTTCACCCGCGACCCGGCCACCGGCGCCACCGGCCACTACGGCGACTACCTGCCCGACGCGCAGGGCGAGGACGTCGTCTCCGGCGTGCGCAACACCCTGAGCCTCGATGACATGGGTCGCCTGGATCCGCAGGCGCACGCCCAGCTGCTGGCCAACATGGACGCCCTCGAGGCGCACTACCAGGACCTGTGCGACATCGAGTTCACCGTCGAGCGCGGGCAGCTCTACATGCTCCAGACCCGCGTCGGAAAGCGCACCGCGGGTGCCGCGTTCCGGATCGCGACCCAGTTGGTCGACGAGGGTGTCATCGACATGGACGAGGCGGTGCGCCGCGTGTCGGGCGCCCAGCTCGTGCAGCTCATGTTCCCGCACTTCGACCACTCCGGTGATCGTGCGCTGGTGGCCAAGGGCACCGCTGCCTCGCCGGGCGCGGCTGTGGGCCGGGCGGTGTTCGACTCCGACACGGCTGTGGCGCAGGCTGCCGAGGGCATCCCGACGATCCTGATCCGCCGGGAGACCACTCCCGACGACCTGGCCGGCATGGTTGCCGCGGCCGGCATCCTGACCTCCCGCGGTGGCAAGACCTCGCACGCGGCAGTCGTCGCGCGCGGCATGGGCAAGACCGCGGTCTGCGGCACCGAGGAGCTCACGGTCGACACGGCTGCCAAGCTGGCCAAGGCGCCCAACGACGTGGTCATCCGCGAGGGCGACGCCGTCTCGATCGACGGTGCCACCGGCGAGGTGTTCCTCGGCGAGGTGCCAGTCGTGCCCTCGCCGGTCGTGGAGTACTTCGAGGGCCGGTTGGCCCCCGAGGGTGGTGAC
This sequence comes from uncultured Actinomycetes bacterium, assembly GCA_963798745.1. GTDB lineage: Bacteria > Actinomycetota > Actinomycetes > S36-B12 > CAIYMF01 > Prado023. The sequence continues at coordinate 174,794 of CAWCUF010000005.1, read as the reverse complement.
GAGCTGGTCAAGGCCGTGCACCGGATCATCAGCCACGCCGATGAGGCGCGTCGCCTGAAGGTGCGTGCCAACGCCGACACCCCCGAGGACGCTGATCGGGCGCGGCGGATGGGCGCCCAGGGCATCGGTCTGTGCCGCACCGAGCACATGTTCCTCGGTGACCGCAAGCAGTACGTGGAGCGCCTGATCCTCGCGGAGAGCGATGAGGACCGCGACGCGGCCCTGGCCGCGCTGCTGCCGTTCCAGCGCAAGGACTTCGAGCGCATCTTCGAGGCCATGGACGGGCTGCCGGTGACCATCCGCCTGCTCGACCCGCCGCTGCACGAGTTCCTGCCCGACCGGCTCGAACTGGCCGTGGCGATGGCCAAGGCCGAGGCCAAGGGCGACGTGTCGGAGTCCGACCTGCGCCTGCTGCACGCGGTGGAGAAGCACCACGAGTCCAACCCGATGCTGGGCCTGCGCGGGGTGCGCCTGGGCCTGGTCATCCCCGGGCTGTTCGCGCTGCAGGTGCGGGCCATCGCCGAGGCGGCCTGCTTCCGCCAGCGCATGGGCGGGGACCCCCGCGCGGAGATCATGATCCCGCTGGTGGGTGCGGTCCAGGAGCTGGAGCTGATCAAGGACGAGGCCAACCAGGTCCTGGCCGAGGTGGCGGCAGCGAACGGCTGCACGCTGGAGTTCCCGATCGGCACGATGATCGAGCTGCCGCGTGCGGCGATGACCGCCGACCAGATCGCCGAGGCCGCGCAGTTCTTCTCCTTCGGCACCAACGACCTGACCCAGACCACGTGGGGCTTCAGTCGTGACGACGTCGAGGGCGCGTTCTTCACCACGTACCTGGAGAAGGGCGTGTTCGGCGTGTCCCCGTTCGAGTCGCTGGACCGCGACGGCGTCGGCGGGCTGGTCCGCATCGCTGTGGAGAAGGGCCGCTCGACCCGCCCGGACATCAAGCTCGGCGTCTGCGGCGAGCACGGTGGCGACCCCGAGTCGGTGCACTTCTTCGACGAGGTCGGCCTGGACTACGTGTCCTGCTCGCCGTTCCGGGTGCCGATCGCCCGACTCGAGGCCGGTCGTGCGTCGTTGATGAGCACCGATGCGGGCAGCGACAGCCGCTGACCTGCAAATGCGCTGAGGGCGCCGGTTCCCGCACTGGGGATCGGCGCCCTCAGCGCTGTCCGCCCCCGCCGCGCCTCCCTCCCGCCCCCCGCCCGCCCCGCTCAGTTTCTCCACTGCGGCGACGTTTCGCCGACCGAGGTGTGGAGGACTGGGGTTGGCATGACGCTGAAGTGGAGGAATCGGCCACGAGCCGGGGGCGGGGGCGGTCGGGGAGCGGGCGCGAAGGCCGCCGGCGGTCAGCGGCAGAGGCGCTGGTGCCAGCTCACCACGGAGGTGTCGGTGAGGCTGGCCACCTGGTCGATGACCACCCGTAGGCGGGCGGCGTCGTCAGGCGCCTCGACCCAGGTGGGCCGGAAGTGCGGCTCGAGGCTGGCCGGGGCACCGAGCACCAGCGCGGCCACCAGTTCGGCGATCAATGCGCGCTGCCGGTCGTAGGAACGGGCCGATCCGCTGCGCTGCATCACGAACAGGTTCGCGATCCCCTTGAGGACGGCGACCTCGTGGCGGGTCTCCGCAGGCACGACCACGGACCCCGCGTACCGGGTCAGCTGTGCCTGCGGGAATGCGGCCCGGGTCGCAGCCTCCGCGGCAGAGCTGAACCGGCCGATCAACTGGCTTGTGAGGTCCTTGAGCGCCGCGAGGTCGCGCTGGCTGGCCGTGTAGGGAGTTCGGGCGTCCGGCCACGCCGGTGTGTCGATGAGCCGCTGCAGCGCCGCCGAGAGCTGCTCGGGCCGAACCCCGGGCAGGTAGGTCGTGGCGACCACCTCGCAGATCCGCGCCGAGGTCTCGGGATCGGTCAGCGCGCTCAGGTCGATCAGGCCCGCATGGATCCCGTCCTCGACGTCGTGCACGCTGTACGCGACGTCGTCGGCCCAGTCCATCACCTGCGCCTCGAACGAGGGTCGGCCCGCCGGCGCCCCGGCGCGCAGCCAGTCGAACACAGGCAGGTCCTCGCCGTAGGCGCCGAACTTGCCGCCGCCGGCAGGACGCGGCCACGGGTACTTCGTGGCGGCGTCGAGGGTGGCCCGGGTCAGGTTCAGGCCCACGGAGTGCTCGCGCCCGCAGCCGTCGGGATCGCCGAAGCCCTTGGCCTCCAGCCGGGTGAGGATCCGCAGCGTCTGCGCGTTGCCCTCGAACCCGCCGATGTCCCGGCTCAGGTCAGCCAGCGCGTCCTCGCCGTTGTGCCCGAACGGAGGATGTCCCAGGTCGTGGGCCAGGCAGGCGGTCTCCACGAGGTCGGCGTCGCAGCCGAGCGCTGCGCCCAGCTCGCGACCCACCTGGGCGACCTCCAGGGAGTGCGTCATCCGGGTCCGTGGGAAGTCGCCCTGACCGGCGATCATCACCTGGGTCTTGGCCGCGAGCCGCCGCCACGCCGCGCAGTGCAGCACCCGGGCCCGGTCGCGGGCGAACGCCGTCCGGCTCGGTCGCTTGGGCGGTTCGGCCACCCAGCGGGCCTCGTCACGGGGCGTGTATCCGGGCACTGGCACGCTCACACCGTAGGAGGGCGCCGAGGTGCTCGCCACAGCGGGCGCTACCTGGGTGCGGCTGGTCTGCGGGTCAGGACGACTGTGCAGGTTGGTCCAGCCAGACGGTGAGCAGGCCCGCGGACTCGCGGAGCAGGTACTCGCTGGTCAGCGCGCTGCCCGGACCGTCGAGCGTGGCCGACACGTGGGCCTCGAGTCCGAGCTGCTCGGCCAACGCGCGGGTGCGGGCCGAGTGTGCCGGGTCGGTGACCAACGTGACCGACGTGATGCCCTCGGCCTTGGCGATGGCCGCCACTGCCTCCAGTGAGCTGCGGGTGTTCTCGCCGTAGGGCAGGGCGATCACCTCCCGGCGGCGCATCCCGTCGGCCACCAGTTCCTCCTTGCCCGCCTGGGCCTCGGAGGTGATGTCGCCGGGTTGGAAGCCGCCCACCGTGATCACCTGGTCGCTGACGCCGGCCTCGACGAGTTCGTGGGCGTGCGCGAGCCGGTTGGCCAGCACCGGCGAGGGTGCGCCCTGGTACTGGGCCGCACCGAGCACGACGATCGCATCGGTCGGGGTGCGGTCATCCACACGTGCCCACCGGATCACGTCGGCGAAGGCGCTGGCCGGGATGCTGATCGCGACGATCGCCACCACTGCCACGACGGCGACGAACCGGCGCCGTGCACGCACGCGGCGGGACCGCTGCGGCCGGCTTGGGCTCCATTCGAGGAGAACCGCCGGCGCCGTCATGAAGGGAGTCTGTCACGCCGAGGCGCTGCGCAGGGGCCGCGACATGTTCGCGCTAGGGGAAATCCCAGACCGTCGGGGCGCAGGGTCCCCGATGTCGCAGCGGCTGCCTAGGATGCGCATCATGGCTGGTCGGGTGCGCACCGAGGACGTGGCCCTCGTGCGCGAGCGGGTCCGGGTCGACGCCGTGATCGGCGAGGTGGTCACGCTGCGCTCGGCGGGGGCCGGTTCGTTGAAGGGCCTGTGCCCGTTCCACGACGAGCGTTCGCCGAGCTTCCACGTGACTCCGGGGCGCGGCCTCTACTACTGCTTCGGCTGCGGCGAGGGTGGGGATGTCGTGGACTTCCTCATGAAGCACGACCACCTGACCTTCACCGAGGCGATCGAGAAGCTCGCCGACCGGGCGGGCGTGACGCTGCGCTACGAGGAGGGTGGCGCGCCGCAGCGCACCGGCCCGAACCGGCAGCGGCTGGTCGCGGCGAACAAGGCCGCGGCGGCGTACTTCGTGCGCGCCCTCGGATCGCCGGAGGCGTCGGCGGGGCGTCAGTTCCTGACCGAGCGCGGCTTCGACGAGGCCGCCCGAGCGCACTTCGGAGTGGGCTTCGCGCCGCGGTCCTGGGACGGCCTGCTCGGGCACCTGCGCGCCGGTGGCTACTCGGACGCCGAGATCCTGGCCGCCGGCCTGGTCTCACAGGGCCAGCGGGGCACCTACGACCGGTTCCGCGGCCGGTTGGTGTGGCCGATCCGCGATGCGGCCGGCGACGTGCTGGGGTTCGGCGCCCGCAAGCTGTTCGACGACGACGAGGGGCCCAAGTACCTCAACACCCCGGAGACCGCGCTGTACAAGAAGTCCCACGTGCTCTACGGCATCGACCTCGCGCGCCGCGACATCGGCAAGCTCAAGCAGGTGGTCGTGGTGGAGGGCTACACCGATGTGATGGCCGCGCACCTGGCCGGCGTGACGACCGCGGTGGCCACCTGCGGGACCGCCTTCGGCCCCGACCACGCGCAACTGCTGCGCCGCTACCTGGTCGATGACGACACGTTCGGCGGCGAGGTGGTGTTCACCTTCGACGGCGATGCCGCCGGCCAGAAGGCCGCCCTGCGGGCATTCGAGGGTGACCAGCGGTTCGTGGCCCAGACCTTCATCGCGGTCTCGCCCGAGGACATGGATCCCTGCGAGCTGCGGTTGGCCCGTGGGGACGCCGCCCTGCGCGAGTTGGTGGCCTCCCGCACGCCACTGTTCGCGTTCGCCATCCGCTCGGCGGTTGCGGGGTTCGACCTGTCCACGGCGGAGGGTCGGGTGGCTGCGGTGCGCCGGGCTGCCCCGCTCGTGGCGCGGATCAGGGATGCGTCCCTGCGCCCGGAGTACTCGCGGCTCCTGTCGGGGTGGGTGGGACTGCCCGAAGGCGAGGTCCGTTCCCTGGTGAGCGCGGCGGCCCGGGCGGGCACCGCCGGGGGGCGCGGCGACTCGGGCCGGCGTGGCAGTGCCAGTGGGCGTGGCGGTCCCACTGGCGGCGGTGATGCTGGTGGGCGTGGCGGACCCGGGTTCGTCGATCGGGGGCGCGACGGGCCGGGCAGCAGCGCGGCCCGGCAGCGGGCACCCGAGGCGGGTCCGGGTGGCCAGCCCGGGGTGGACGCTCCGCCCGACTCCGTGCGCATACCTGTGACGGTGCCCCGTCCCGACCCCCGCGAGCCTGGCCTGTTCGTCGAGCGCGAGACGCTCAAGTGCGTGCTGCAGGTGCCCGAACTCGTCGGCGACTGGTTCGACTCGGTGCTGCAGGACACGTTCGCCCACCCTCGTTACGCCCAGGTGGCCCAGGCCGTGCTCGACGCGGGCGGGCCGGTCGGACGCTCCGGGGGTGAGGGCGGCGGCCAGGCGTGGATGGATGCGGTGCTGGCGGCCTGCCCCGACGACGGCGTGCGGGGGATGGTCCGGGAGCTGGCCGTCGAGCCGCTGGTCACCGCGGGGGAGCCGACGGCCCGCTATGCCACCTCCATCGTGGCCCGGTTGCTCTCCAACGAGGCGGGTCGGCGGTCCGCGGACCTCAAGCGCACCCTGCGCCAGCTCGATGGCCCGTCCCAGTCCGAGCAGGCTGCGGCGATCCTGTCCGACCTGCTGGCGCTGGAGACCTACCGCCGTGAGCTGGCCCAGGTGGGCCAGGAGGAGGGCTGATGCGCTGGCGACGGCAACTCGATCCGCGGGTGGCAGAGCTGCTCGGCCCGTCGGGGCAGGAGCGGTTGCTGGCGTGGGGCGAGTTGACCGACGGCACGGTCGTGGCCTGCACCGACCTCGCCCTGCACCTGCCCGGGCATGGGCGCGTGCCATGGGACCTGGTCATCCGGGCCGCATGGAGCGATGAGTTCCTCGACGTGGTGACCCAGGCCGCGCCGGGCGCGCCGAGCACGCATACCCGGCTCCGGTTCGACCAGCCCGGCCAGGTGCCCGGCGTCGTCCGCGAGCGCATCGAGTGGACCGTCGTGGCCTCGCAGCGGGTGCCCCTGGCCCATCCGGACGGTCGCGCGGGCGCCGCCCTGCTCAACGCGCGCCGGTCCCCGCAATCCGGGGACGTGCGCTGGGCCGTGGTGTTCGATGCCGGCCTCGATCGGTCTGATCCGGGCTGGCGTGCGGCCGCCGACGCCGCGCTCGGGCAACTGCGTGGTCAACTCGGCGTGTGAGTCGCCGCGGTTTGGGTGGCGGCACCTTGCGTTGGTATCCTGCTCGGGCTTGATCCCCCATAGCTCAATTGGCAGAGCGTTCGGCTGTTAACCGATAGGTTTCTGGTTCGAGTCCAGATGGGGGAGCCGAGCCAGCAGGTCAGAGGCCCCTCCCGGCCGCCGGGGTGGGGTCTCTGTCGTGGGCGAGGATGGGTAGGCGTTCCGGGAGGGCTGGGTGAGCCGTGGCTGATCGGACTGATCACGTCGACCGGCGGATCCGTACCTTCCACCCCCGCCGCAGCCGCACGACCCCGTCGGCGGCGTCCGCCTTGATCCGGCTGATGCCGGGCTGGAGCGTCGAGGTGGCCAGCGCGCCCGCGCACCTGGCCGACGTGTTCGCCAGCACCGGCCCCGTCGTCCTGGAGATCGGCTCGGGCATGGGGGAGGCGACGTTGGCGATGGCGGCCGCCGATCCGGACACCGGGATCTTCGCGGTGGATGTGCACACGCCGGGGATCGGCGCCCTGCTGGCCGGCGCCGAGCACGCCGGCCTGGGCAATGTCCGAGTCTGCATCGGCGATGCCGTCGAGCTCATGGACCGGCTTGCCCCCCGGAGTCTGGCCGGGATCCGCGCGTTCTTCCCCGATCCGTGGCCCAAGGTGCGCCATCACAAGCGCCGCCTGGTGCAGCCGGCCCTCGTGGCGCGGGCGGCCGACCTGCTGGCTCCCGGCGGGACGCTGCACGTGGCCACCGACATCGCAGCGTATGCCGAGCAGATGCTGGCTGTCTGCGCAGCCGAGCCGCGCCTCGATGTCGGGCCCGGGTTGGTCCAGCGCCCCCCATGGCGGCCGCGGACCAAGTACGAGCAGCGGGGTGCGGCCGCCGGGCGCGCCAGCCGGGACCTGATCGCCACCAGGGTGTGAACGCGCCAGGAGGCCGGGTCCTGCCGGAGCGTGGTCAGCGCACGAGGCGCAGGTTGAACATCGCCGAGCCCAGGGTTCCCATGGATCGCAGCCACAGCGGCAACCACATCTCCGGACCGCGGGCTGTGCTGATGTCGCCCAGGTCGAGGATGTCGCGCCAGCCGAACTCGGTGAGCAGCCCTGTCACTAGTGCCTTGGCGGCGGCGTCGTCACCGGAGAGGAACACCGTGGTGGGCTCGGGCAGCAGATCCGGACGGGTCATCAGGGCGGCAGTGAGGGTGTTCAGGGTCTTCACCACCCGGGCCTCGGGGAACATGCGCTGGACCTGTTCGCCGAGCGAGTCGGTGTCCTTCACGGTCAGGGTCGGCGGGAACCCGCCCGCGAAGTCCAGCGGGTTGGCCACATCGATCAGCACCTTGCCCGCCAGGTTGTCCGACCCGGCATCGGCCAGGGCATCGAGGGTGGCCGCGCCGCTGACCGCGTTGACCACGACGTCGGCCGCGTCGGCCGCCTCGGCGAAGCTGACCAGTGCGATGGAGGGGTGCTCGGCCAACCACTCCGCGATGGAGGCCTGGACGCCTTCGAGCGGGCGCGTCCTGGTCTCGTGCACGTCGCGGGTGCCCAGTGAGATGTCGTGGCCGGTCCGCACGAACCCCTCGGCGAGCGTGCGGCCGACAGTTCCGGTACCCAATACTGCGATGTGCATGCTGTGCCTCCGATGCGGGCGCGGCTCGTGGATGCCGTTCGGCGGGCGTGCTGGACTCACCCGTTCTCAGTATGCGCGCCCCGACACGGACGTGCGCTGCACCGATTTGCTGGGGACCCGTACCGGCGCATGCCTGCGGTGCCGCGCTCAGCCGTGGTGCGGCATGATCGCGCCCTCGGGGATGACTCCGAGCCGACCGGACTGGTAGTCCTCGACCGCCTGGATGACCTCGGCGCGGGTGTTCATCACGAATGGTCCGTAGTGGAAGACCGGCTCGCGCAGGGGGACGCCGCCCAGGACCAGAACCTCGAGCGTGGGCGAGGCGATCGACTGGCTGGCGGCCGCCTCGATGGTGATGTGCTCGCCGGAGCCCAGGAGCGCCAACTGCCCACCGGCCAGAGGCCGACCCTCGCCGCCCACCCGCCCGGACCCGGACAGGGCGTAGACCAGGGCGTTGAAGTCCGCGCGCCATGGCAGCTCGAGCTGGGCACCTGGGGCCAGGGTCGCGTGGACGATGCCGATCGGGGACTGGCTGCGCCCCGGCCCGGTGTGTCCGGCCACTGTGCCGGCCAGGACGCGGACCAGGGCACCGCCATCCGCGGAGGCCGCCAGGGCGACGTCGGTCCCGGCCAGCGGCTGGTAGGCCGGTGCGAGCCACTTCTTGGCTGCTGGCAGGTTGATCCAGAGCTGGATGCCGTGGAACAGCCCGCCGGACTGGACCAACGACTCCGGCGGCGTCTCGATGTGCAGGATGCCACTGCCGGCGGTCATGTACTGGGTGCCGCCGTTCTCGATGACCCCACCCCCGCCGTGCGAGTCCTGGTGGATGAACGCGCCGTCCACCAGATAGGTGAACGTCTCGAAGCCGCGGTGCGGATGCCACGGCGTGCCCTTGGGCTCACCGACCCCGTACTCGACCTCGCCCATCTGGTCCATGTGGACGAACGGGTCGAGGTCGGCGCTCGCGACGCCGGCGAAGGCCCGGCGCACGGGAAAGCCCTCGCCCTCGAAGCCGCGCGGTGCGGTCGTCACCGACCTGATCGTCCGCGTCCGGGAGGTGGGCGTCGGCGGGTCGATGCGGGGGAGGGTGACGGTGTCGGCGGTCACAGCGGGCATCGTGGGCTCCTGACAAAGTGGTTGCGGGTTCAACTAGTGTAACGATACGCCGGGCTGGATCATTCCGCCATACCTTGGCGGATCGGATGCGCGTGTCTGTCGTGGGCGGGGGCAGGGGCTGCTGGTGCGCGCCGTCCGGGGTCGACGCACAATGCCGGGGTGGAGCAGCCCTGGGGTGGTGTCGAGGCAGTCACCGACTGGTACCTGGCCCACCAGCGTGACCTGCCGTGGCGAGCGCCGGACCGGACCCCGTGGGGCGTGCTGGTCAGCGAGGTGATGCTCCAGCAGACGCCGGTGGCCCGCGTCGTGCCGGCCTGGCAGGAGTGGATGGCGCGTTGGCCGGACCCGTGCGCGCTGGCCCGGGCCGAGCCGGGCGAGGCCGTGCGCCAGTGGGACCGCCTCGGCTATCCGCGCCGGGCCCTGCGCCTGCACGCCGCGGCTGTGGCCATCGTCGAGAAACACGGGGGAGCGGTTCCCGACGACGAGGCGGCGCTGCGGGCGCTGCCGGGGGTGGGCCAGTACACGGCCGCTGCGCTGCGTGCGTTCGCGTTCGGCCGCCGGGCGGTCGTGCTGGACACGAACGTGCGTCGGGTGCTCGCCCGGGTGCTGGCCGGCGTGGAGCATCCGGCGCCCAACCTCGGCGTCGCCGAGCGGGCACGTGCGCACGCGGTGGTGCCGGCGGCCGACGCCGAGGCTGCTCTCTGGTCCGTGGCGGTGATGGAGCTCGGCGCCCTGGTCTGCACGGCCAGTGCTCCGCGCTGCTCTGCCTGCCCGGTTCGGGACTCCTGCGCGTGGCTGCGTGCCGGCCGCCCGGCCTACGACGGGCCGGCGCGTCGCGTGCAGCGCTTCGCCGGCACCGATCGACAGGTGCGCGGTCGGTTGCTGGCCGTGGTGCGCGAGGCTGACGGCCCGGTACCGCGCGCGGCCCTGGATGCGGTCTGGGCGCAGGCGATCCAGCGCGAGCGTGCCCTCGACGGCCTGGTGACCGACGGGCTGGTGGTCCCGCTCGAGGACGACCTCTTCGGATTGCCCTCGGGGACCTGAGCCTCGGGCGGGCCGCGTCCGAGAAGTCGTTGCCTCAGTTGTTGCCCCGGACCTCCGCGATTCGGTCGCGGTGGCCGTAGAGGACCAGCTCGTCGCCGGCGACCAGCGTGAGGTCCACCGGGGGCTCACCGAAGTACTGGTCGCCGCGACGCACGCCGAGCACCCTGACCCCGGGGAAGGCGTTCTCCAACCCGCGCAGCCCACGCACCGCCTGGTCCGGATCTGCGGTCAACGCCAGGAGGTCGACCTCGAATCCCCCGGCGAAATCGAGCAGCCGCGTGGGTTCGGCATCCAGCGCCGACGACAGCCGATGGGTGGCGTAGCGCTGGCCGATGCCCACGAGCAGGCGGCGCACGGGCCGGTTCACGATCAGCAGGAGGATGAACGCGATCCCGGCCAGGACCACCAGCGAGCGCTCGGCGGTGGAACCCGGGCCCGGGGCGATGAGTCCGACGAGCACGGTGACGACCAGTGCCGGGGTGCCCAGGCTGCCGGCGAACATCGTGGTGGAGATGATCCTGCGCCGCTTGGGATGGTTGACGACGTTCTCGGCCTCGGCCGTGGTGAACCCGGCCCCGCTGAAGGCCGACCTCGCCTGGAACGCCGCGATCTCCGGGGGTAGGCCCGTGGAGATCAGGGCCCCCGTTGCCATCTGCACGAACACCGTGGTGATCACCACCACGATCAGGAAGGTTCCCACTGCATACATGCAGTCGATCGTCGCAGATGATGGATCGACGGGCTGGCGCCATCGTGAGCCCTCGGCGCTCCGGTCACGTGCCGACGTTCGGTGGCCGGCACCGGTTCGACTCGCGCATGCGCGCTCGGCGGTGTTCGCTGCGTTCATGAGGTTCAGTGCCGCCCTGCTGGCGTTCCATCAGGCTCCCGATGAGCCACTGGCGGTGTTCCTGGGGCACATGGGCGGGCCACTGTGGGCGCGTCGCGATGACGGCGGCTGGTCGATCCCCAAGGGTGAGTACGACCCGGAGCACGAGGACCCGGCCGCAGCGGCTCGGCGGGAGTTCGCCGAGGAGATCGGCGTCCCCGCGCCGGAGGGCGACCCCCTCGACCTCGGCGTGCACGTGCAGCCCGGCGGCAAGCGGATCCGCACGTTCGCCGTGCCGGCGCAGCCTTCGTTGCGCTTCGTCATGAGCAACCACTTCCAGCTGGAGTGGCCCCGCCGGTCCGGGATCCTGCGCAGCTTCCCCGAGATCGACCAGGCGCGCTGGTTCGGTCTGCCCCAAGCGCGGCGCAAGGTGGTCGGCGGTCAGGTGGCGATCCTCGATGCGCTGGCGGCGACGCTGGCTGGGACGGCTGGTCCGGCTGGCCCGGCCGCCCCCTGACAGGCGGTATGCTGCGGATCGACCAGGACCGCACGGGGGTCCCGACCCCGGTCGCCTACCCTTGAGCCGTCGGCGTTCGGGCGCTGATGCGGGGCGGTAGCTCAACAGGTCAGAGCAGCGGGCTCATAACCCGTCAGGTTCGGGGTTCGAATCCCCGCCGCCCTACTCGTGGTCGCCGGCCACCGAGGCTTCCCTCCTGGTGGCCTGTCGATGATCTTTCGGCCGAGGGCATTGCGTTGCACAGCGCGGCCGACAGGCGATACTCAATGACCATGGACGTCCTCAACGCGGGGGCCGCTGCCCTTCCGGCGCCAGCCCCGCCCGCCGCCCCCGCACCACCACGCACGGGCGCCTTCGCCGACGTGCGCGCGCGCTGGTTGCTCGTCTGGGCGCTCGGCGGCGCGCTGCTCATCTCGGGGCTGGCCGACGGTGCCGCAAGCGCGTTCGACATCGTGATCGCCGATGACCTGCTCACGATCCTGATGTACCTGCCGATGGTCGCCTGGGTGGCGGTGGCGGTGGTCCGCCGCGCCGGGGTGGACCTGCGCCCGATGTTCCGCTGGCCCCGGCTGGGCAGGTACTGGTGGATCGTCGCGGGCCTGTTCATCCTGCAACTGGTGTTCTCGCTGGCGGCGATCACGCTGACCCAGCTCGTGTTCCCGGGGCTGGGTGACGGCCTGGAGGACGTGGGCCAGGGCAACCTCGTGATCGCGGTCCTGGCCCTGGTCGTCACGCCGCCGTTGGTCGAGGAGACTGTGTTCCGCGGCGTCCTGCTCGAGCGGTACGCGGTCAAGTGGCGCCTCGGCGTGGGCATCCTGGTCTCGGCGCTGTTCTTCGGGGTGCTGCACGTGGACCCGATCGGCGCGGGCATGTTCGGCGTGGTCACGGGCCTGCTGTACCTGCGCACGCGCTCGCTGTGGCCGGGCATCCTCCTGCACGCCGCGAACAACCTGTTCGTCCTCGTCGCGACCCGGACCGTCGACCCCGGGGTGGACGTCGCCGAGCCCACCCTGACCGAGTCCCTGACCAGCGCGGGGGTGCTGCTGGCCATCAGCGTGCCCTTCCTGGCGTGGTACATCCGCAGCCACTGGCCCGACCGGAGCACCTTGACGCCCTACCAGCGTCACGAGGTGGCAGTGGGCCTGCCTGCCCGGACCTTCGCCGGCCTGCGGTGGTCGGCGGTGCGGGGGCCGGTCCGGCTCGAGGCGTCCAGCACGCGTGCCGAGGTGGTCGATGCGACCGGCGTTGCCCTGGCTGTCCTCCCGCTGGACCGGGTGCGCGCGGTCTATCCCACCGATGCACCGGGTGGACAGGCCGTGGTCGTGCTCCTTCACGACGGCTCGTGGACCACGCTGCGACCCACGCCGGACAGCCCCAAGCGGGCGGCTGTACTGGCCCTGACCCTCACCGAGCGCGTCCGGTTCCCACCGCCGCGGCCCGGCGCCTGACCGCCCAGCGCCGCACCGCGCCGCTCCGCACCAGGCGGTCCGGCGAATCGCTCCAACTTCGAGGGGCCGAGAGGCCAGCGGACTTGGATGAAGTCGCTGAAACCCGCCGAGACTTGGATCGATCGCGGGGACGTCGGGGACGCGGGGACGCGGGGACGCGGGAGCGGGGGCGGGCGGACGCGAGGGGGTCATCGGATGCGGGTGGCGCGCGGGTCGTAGAAGGGCTCGCCGGACACGACGGCTGCCACGGTGTCGTTGCCGACCTGGATCGTCCAGTCACCGCTGGCCAGCCAGTCGGCATCCACCGGGTCGCCGCCGCCGGCGACCATCGCCAGGCCGACCGCACCCCCGACGGTGAAGCCGTAGGACGCCGAGCGCAGGTAGCCGACCTCCACGCCGTCGCGCCGGAGCACCTCGGCGTGGAACAGCATCACTGCCGGATCAAGCGCGCGCACGCAGACCAGCCTGCGCACCGGGGCGCGACCACCGCGGGCCTCCCGCCGGGCCAGCAGCGCCTCCCGGCCCAGGAACCCGCCGGGCTTGTCCCAGGCCACGGCGAACCCGAGGCCCGCCTCGACGGGGTCGTCGGTGTTGTCGATGTCGTGGCCGTAGTCCCGGTAGGCCTTCTCCAGACGCAGGCTGCCCAGAGCCTTGAGACCAGCGGGTCGCATCCCGACCGCAGCCCCGGCGACCGTCAACTCGTCGTGGACGTGCACCCCCATCTCCGTCGGCACGAACAGCTCGTAGCCCAGCTCACCGACGTAGGTGATGCGCGTGCACAGCCCGAGGGCGAACCCGAGGTCGATCTCGCGTGCGGTGCGAAACGGGAACGCCGCGTCGGAGAGGTCCGCGCCGGTCACCCCGGCCAGCACCTCGCGCGCCGCCGGCCCCTGGACGTTGAGCTGCGCCAGCCCCGAGGTGACATCCGCGATCGACACCCGCGCAACGCCCACGTGCCGGTGCAGCCAGGCCAGGACATGCCGATGTGCGGTATCCGAGGCGACCACGAGGAAGTCGTCGTCAGCGCGCTTGGTGACGGTCAGGTCCGCCTCGATCCGCCCGTCGGCGTTGAGCCACTGCGTGTAGGTGATCCGACCGGGCTCACCATCCACGGAGTTGGCCGACAGCCGTTCGAGCAATGCGCCCGCGTCAGGCCCGGTCACGGCGAACTTCGCCATGAACGACATGTCGAACAGGCCCACCGCCTCGCGCACTGCGCGGTGCTCGGCCTGCCAGTGCGTCCAGAAGTCCGGCCGACCCCACGTGGGCGTCGGCTCGCTCGGCGTGACTCCCCTGCCCGCGAACCAGTCCGCACCCTCCCATCCGGAGACGTCGCGGAACCATGCCCCGGCCGCGGCCAGCCGGTCGTGCAGCGGCGAGCGCCTCACCCCGCGCGCGGTGCGCATCGAACGCCCGGGGTGGTGGCACTCGTAGACCATCCCCAGGCTCTCCACAGTGCGGGTGGCCCGGTATCGCGCGGTGGCCTGGTAGGGATGCAGCCGGGCGATGTCCACCCCGGTCACGTCGATGTCCGGGCGCCCCGTGGTGATCCAGTGCGCGATCGCCCGGCCCCAGCCCCCGCCGGTCAGGATGCCGATCGAGTTCAGGCCCGCGGCCACGAAGTAGTTGCGCACCTCGGGCGCCTCGCCGATGATCGGCGCCAGGTCCGGGGTGAAGCTCTCCGGCCCGCAGAAGAACGTCCGCACACCCGCGTCCAGGGTCGCGGGCACCCGGCTCATCGCCGCCTGCACGTAGGGCCCCATCCGGTCCCAGTCCGGGGCGATGCTGCCGAACGAGAAGTCCTCGGGCACGCGGTCCACGTGCCAGGGCGCGCAGATCGTCTCGAACAGCCCGACCATGAGCCCGTCACCCTCGGGCCGGATGTAGGTGAAGTTGCCCGCGTCCTCGAGCACGGGCCAGTCCGGTTCGACCTCGGGCATCGCGCCGGTGATCAGGTAGTAGTGCTCCGCGGCCTGCAACGGGATGCGCACCCCGGAGCGCTCGCCGAGCTGGCGGGCCCACATCCCCGCGGCGTTGACCACGTACTCGCATTCGATGGTCCCGACCGGGGTCCGCACACCGGCCACCGCCCCGGCGCGCAGCAGCACGTCCACCGCGGGGGTGCCCTCCAGCAGCCGGGCCCCGCGCATCCGAGCCCCCCGGGCCAGGGCCATGGTCACATCCACCGGGTTCACCCGACCGTCGCCGGGGATGTGAAAGCCGGCCAGCAGGTCGTCGGTGCGCGCGGCCGGGAACAGTTCGCCGACCTCACGGGGCGAGATCTCCTGGACGTCGACCCCGAGGTGCCGGTTGAACGCCGAGACCCGGCGGTACTCCTCGAGGCGGCCCTCGTCGGCGGCCACCTCGATCAGGCCGATCGGACGCAACCCGGTGGCCTGGCCGGTCTCGGCCTCCAGCCGCGAGTAGAGGTCGCGCGAGTACTGGCGCAGCTCGGTGGAGGTCTGCGAGGTCGAGCCGAACGTGACCATCAGCCCCGCGGCGTGCCAGGTGGTGCCCGACGTCAGCCGGTCGCGCTCCAGCAGGACGGTGTCGGTCCAGCCGAGCTCGGCCAGGTGGTAGGCGATCGAGGTGCCGATGATCCCGCCACCGATGACGACCACCCGCGCCCGGGCGGGCATCGTCGACGGTGACGCGAGGGCGGCGTGGGCAGCCGGCGCCTGGGCCGGTGGCAGCGCCGGGCGGGACATGCGCGCAGCCTAGTGAGCAGACCCCGGTTCGTCGGAGTTGGCCAGGTCGACCAGCGCGGACATCGGGATCGGCAGCCAGTCCGGTCGGTTGCGCTTCTCGTAGACAGCCTCGTAGGCGGCCTTGTCCACGAGGTAGCCGGTGCGGAGGACCTCATCGGCCCGCGCGGCCACCGCTGGTGCGGACCCGGCATGTCCGCGCAGGCCTCCCTCGCCCCGTGGATCGGCAGCGCCTTCGGCGTACCCACGCAGGAAGGACGCCTGGCACTCCTCCAGCCAGGCGGCCACCTGACCGGGGTCGCGGCCGGCCCCGCCCTGGGCAGCGGCGTAGGCGAACGAGCGCAGCATGCCGGCCACATCGCGCAGGGGATGGTCCGGTGCGACCCGTTCGGTGATCTCCGATCCGGGTTCGCCCTCGAAGTCCAGGAGCTTCCAGCCGTCGCCGGCGCGCATCACCTGCTGCAGGTGCAGGTCGCCGTGGACGCGCTGCACCTCGATGGGCTCCGTGACGTCGCCGATGGCGTCGAGTCGGGCGTGCAGGGCGGGCAGCAGCGGTGCCAGGTCCTCGACGACGGCCGCGGCCTGGTCCAGTCGCCAGCGCAGTCGGTCGACCAACTCCGCCACCTCCGGTTCGCTCAGGACGTGGGTCGGCAGGACCCGGCGCAGGTCGCGGTGCACGACCCCCGTGGCCCGGCCGAGTTCCAGAGCCTCCTCGGCGAACGACTCGCCCGCGGCCAGCCGTTCGAGCGCCAGATCACGTCCCTCCACCGCGGGGGCGAGCAACTGCTGCACCATCGCGGTGTGGCCGGTGATCCAGTGTCCGTCGCGGGGGTCGCGCCAGCCGGCGTTCACCCAGCCCAGGATGCGCCCGACGTGCGGGCACTGGGCGACTCCCAGCGCGGCGTGCACGTCGACGTCCGGGTTGATGCCCGGGACCAGCTGCCGGAAGAACTTGACTAGCGCGACCTCGCCGAGCACCAGCGAGGTGTTGCTCTGCTCGACCCCCAGCGGTCGGGCGCCGTGACCCAGGTAGGTGCTCGGGTCAACCACAGCCTGCAGGGTCGGTGCCGGCTCGGAGTCGGGCGTCCCGTCCGGCCGGTTCGTCAGCTCGGGGTCCACCTCGGCGGGCGCCCCCGAGGCCACGAGCAGCGCCGGGACGGCTTCCTGGTCCGACAGCGCGTCGTGGACCCAGCGCCCGTCGGCGAGCTGCCCGATCACCCGCAGTCCCGGGCGCTCGTCGCGATACACCGACACCGGCACCTGATAGGTCTGCCAGTGCATGGCGTCGAGCTGGACGCCGACGA
The DNA here is from genome assembly GCA_963798745.1 of uncultured Actinomycetes bacterium. Lineage (GTDB taxonomy): Bacteria > Actinomycetota > Actinomycetes > S36-B12 > CAIYMF01 > Prado023. The sequence continues at coordinate 158,220 of CAWCUF010000005.1, read as the reverse complement.
TGATGTGAATCACCTCGGGTGCCGAGGGCGCGCGGCTCGCGGCGGTGACGACCAGCTCGGAGATCGCCCGGCCCTTGCCTGCGTACCAGCGTTGCTCGGGCAACCACTGGCGCAGCAGCCCGCTGAGTTCGAGCTGGAGCGTCGACGTCGGCTCACTGGCGGGGTTCGTCATGCCAACAGTCTGTCCAATGCCGGCGGTTCGATACCTACTTGGGGCCGATTGTGCCAATCGGGGGCCGATCGACGCCGGCTCGTGTGGGCTGGCCAGACATCCGCGGAGCCCGCCCCTAGCCAAAACGACATGCTTGTGATTATCCTTGCCCGCAAGGCACGACCACGACTGATTCCACGAGGACGCTGGGGAAGGCGAAACTCGCCGGGATCGGAGGTTGGTCATGGCTGTTCATATGGTTGGCGAGCGCCCGGGCCTGACCCGCGGGGTTCTGTTCGTGCATTCCTCGACGCGGGCGATGTGTCCGCACCTGGAGTGGGCGATAAGTGACGTGCTCGGATCGAGGGTGACCCTGGACTGGATGCCGCAGTCGGTGCTGCCCGGCCAGGTCCGCGCCGAGGTCTCGTGGCTGGGTGCGCCGGGGACGGCTGCTCGGATCACCTCCGCGCTGCGCCAGTTCAAGACGGTGCGCTACGAAGTCGCCGAGGAGCCAGGCAAGGGAGCTGAGGGGGAGCGGTTCGCCGTGACCCCCGAGCTCGGCGTGTTCCGGGCCACCATGGGCCCGCACGGCGACATCATGATCCACGAGGACCGGATCCGCGCGATCCTGGCGGCGGCCGGCAGCGGGACCGCGGAGCTTCGCGATGGGCTCGACCTGATCCTGGGCACCGCGTGGGACGCCGAGCTCGAACCCTTCCGCCGCGCTGGTGACGGCGTGCCGGTGCGCTGGCTGCACCAGGTGGTGTAGCGCACGGACCTCACTGCATCCGGTGGTGCAGCGCACAGACCTCGGGGGAGGAGCCGGCTGGCCCGGGCAGGGGAAACCCTCCCGGGCCAGTCGCTTGGCTGCGGTCAGGTGGGCAGTTGGCGGTGCAGGGCAAGGACCTCCTGGTCCACGTGCATCCCGGCGCTGCGGTAGATGTGCGTCGCACCCGTGGTGTTCTGGGCGTCGCAGTGCAGGGTGCTGGCACCGAGGCCGCGGTCGCGGTCCGCGGCGAATCCGGCCCGCAACAGGGCGCTGGCCACACCGCGGCCCCGGTGCTCGGCCAGGACCGCGAGGCTGGCCAGGTAGCCGGCGCCCATGTCCGCGTACCGGTTGCTGCCCAGCGCGAATCCGACGATGGCGCCCTCGGAGCGGGCCACCAACCAGTGATCGGGCGCATAGGTGGGCCCGATCATCTGCGCGCGCCAGGCCTCGAACTCGAGCGGCGTCGAGTCGAAGTGGTCGGCGAACGCCTGGTTGCTCACGTGGTGGATCGCACGTTGGGTGGCCTCGTCGGTCCCAGCGAGTTCGATCGAGTAGCCGTGCGGAACAGTCGACGCCGTCATATCGGGCGTGCTGGGCACGGTCCCGGACCGCGTGTCGGGTGCACCGACCGGACCGTCCGATCCCGCGCCCACCGAAAGGTCCGATACCGCGCCATGGTCGATGCGCATCCGCCAGTAGCGCCGCTTCTCAGCGAAACCCCGAGCCTCGAGGGCAGCCCGCAGAACGGCGTCATTGGCGAAGCTGAACGAGCGGGTCGTCCTGGCGTGTTCATGCTCGACCGGGCGCGCGTCCCCGAGCAGCGCCCAGCGCGTGCGACCCTCCTGCACGCAGCCCTCGATCAGTGCGTCGATGATCGCCGCAGCGTCCGGCTCCCCGGGCCGCACGTACAGGTCGAAGTCCCAGCCGCGACCCTGCGCCAGCCCGTCGGCACTGATCACCACGGCCGCCAGCGCCTCCCCGCGACGCACGACCACCCCACCCTCGCCCCATCGGCAGTTCGGGGCACCCAGTTCGTCAGCGACCTCCACCTCGTTGGCATCCGAGTGCCCGCACCCAGCCAGCTCGACGGCCCGAACGATCGCGACCACCTCGGGCACGTCCGCGGGCGTGGTCGGCATGGCGACAAGGCCACCGGGAAGGTTCCCGATGGCCTCGGCCAGAACACGCTCCGGTCGTCCGGGGCTGGGTGAACTCACCCGCTGCCCTCGGTGCTGCCCGCGTCCGCGGCGGTCGGGTCCCACAACCGGTACTTGTCCAGCGCCTCGCGCACGACCTCGCGGCCGATCTCGCCACGCTCTGCCAGCGACAGCAGCGTGCGGCACACGATCGACTCGGCGTCGACCAGGAAGTGCCGGCGCAGCGCCCCTCGGGTGTCCGACATCCCCCAGCCGTCGGTGCCCAGGGTCGCGAAGTCGCCGGGCACCCAGGGGCGCAGCAGGTCGGGCAGGGCGTGCATGTAGTCCGAGACCGCCACGACCGGGCCGGGCTGCCCCTCGAGACGGGTGGTCACGTAGGGCACCTTGACCTCGCCGGTCGGCTCGAACAGGTTGTGCCGGTCGGCGTCCAGGCCGTCGCGGCGCAGTTCTGTCCACGAGGTCACCGACCACACGTCGGCGGCCACGCCCCACTCGTCGGCGAGTAGTTGCTGCGCCTTCAGCGCCCACGGCACCGCCACGCCCGAGGCCAGCACCTGCGCGCGCCGCTCGTGCTCGGCGCTCGCCGGTGCGAGCAGGTACATGCCCTTGAGCACGCCTTCGACGTCGAGGCCCTCGGGCTGCTTGGGCTGTACGTAGGGCTCGTTGTAGATGGTGATGTAGTAGTAGATGTTCTCCGAGTCCTCGCCGTACATCCGGCGCAGGCCGTCGCGCACGATGTGCCCGATCTCGTAGGAGTAGGCCGGGTCGTAGGCCACCACCGCGGGGTTGGTCATCGCGATCAGGTGGCTGTGGCCGTCCTCGTGCTGCAGGCCCTCGCCGTTGAGCGTGGTGCGCCCCGCCGTCGCGCCCATCACGAAGCCCCGGGCCATCTGGTCACCGGCTGCCCACAGCCCGTCGCCGGTGCGCTGGAACCCGAACATCGAGTAGAAGATGTAGACCGGGATCATCGGCTGGTCGTGCGTGGAGTACGACGATCCGGCGGCGGTGAACGAGGCCACGGATCCGGCCTCGTTGATCCCCTCGTGCAGGATCTGGCCGTTGGTGGCCTCCTTGTAGCTCAGCATCAGCTCCCGGTCGACCGACAGGTAGTTCTGGCCCTTCGGGTTGTAGATCTTCAGGGTCGGGAACAGGGCGTCCACGCCGAACGTGCGGGCCTCGTCGGGGATGATCGGCACGAACCGGTAGCCGATGTCCGGGTCGCGGGTGAGGTCCTTGAGCAGCCGGACGAAGGCCATCGTGGTGGCGACCTCCTGCTTGCCCGAGCCGCGGGTGACGATGTCGAAGGTCTTCTCCGGCGGTTGGGGCAGCGGCCGGGACACCGCGCGGCGCCTGGGCATCGAGCCGCCGAGGGCCTCGCGCCGGGACATCATGTAGGCCATGAGCTCGTCGTCGGCGTCGGGCTTGTAGTAGGGCGGCAGGTACTTGTCGAGCTGCTCGTCGGGGATCGGGATGCCCAGCCGGTCACGGAAGGTCTTGAGGTCCTCGTGCGAGAGCTTCTTCATCTGGTGGGTGGCGTTGCGGCTCTCGAAGTGCTGGCCCAGGGACCAACCCTTGATCGTCTTGGCCAGGATCACCGTCGGCTGCCCGGTGTGGTCCATCGCGGTCTTGTAGGCCGCGTACAGCTTGCGGTAGTCCATCCCGCCGCGCTTGAGCGCCCAGAGCTCCTTGTCCGGGATGTCGGCGACCATCGCGGCCACCCGGGGGTCCCGGCCGAAGAAGTTCTCCCGCAGGAAGCTCACGTCCTCGCCGCGGTAGGTCTGGTAGTTGCCGTCCGGGGTGTTGTTCATCAGCTTGACCAGCGCGCCGTCGACGTCGCGGGCCAGCAGCTTGTCCCACCCGCGACCCCAGATCACCTTGATGACGTTCCAGCCCGCGCCCCGGAAGCTGGACTCCAGCTCCTGGATGATGTTGCCGTTGCCACGCACCGGGCCGTCGAGGCGCTGGAGGTTGCAGTTGATGACGAAGGTGAGGTTGTCCAGCCCCTCACGAGCAGCCAGGTCGATGTTGCCCAGCGACTCGGGCTCGTCGGTCTCGCCGTCGCCGAGGAAGGCCCAGACGTGCTGCTGGCTGGTGTCCTTGATCCCACGGTTGAGCAGGTAGCGGTTGAACCGGGCCTGGTAGATCGCGTTCAGCGGCCCCAGGCCCATCGACACGGTCGGGAACTGCCAGAACTCCGGCATGAGCCGGGGGTGCGGGTAGCTGGGCAGGCTGCCGCCCGGGTGCGAGAGCTCCTGGCGGAACCCGTCGAGCTGGGCCTCGCTGAGCTGACCCTCGAGGAACGCGCGGGCGTAGATCCCGGGGGAGGCATGTCCCTGGAAGAAGATCTGGTCCCCACCGCCGGGCGCGTCCGGCCCCTTGAAGAAGTGGTTGAAGCCCACCTCGTACATCGCGGCCGAGGAGGCGTAGCTGGAGATGTGCCCGCCGACACCGACCCCGGGGCGCTGGGCGCGATGCACGAGCATCGCAGCGTTCCAGCGGGTCATGGCACGGATCCGGTACTCCATCTTCTCGTCGCCGGGGAACTTGGGTTCCTTCTCCGGGGAGATCGTGTTGATGTAGTCCGTGCTGCGCAGGGCGGGGATGCCGACGCTGCGCTCAGCCGAGCGGCGCAGCAGTTCGAGCATGATGTGCCGGGCCCGGGCCGGTCCGGCGTGCTCTACAAGGGCGTCGAAGGAGTCGAGCCACTCGTTGGTCTCTGCGGGGTCGCCGTCGACGTACTGGTCAGGCAGGCCGCCGGGCATGAGCGGGTCGTATTCGAACACAGGGGTGCCTCCGGTGGATGTAGGTCTGCGCGCGGGCAACTATTCCGGTTCCGGGCGGCACGTGCGCGTTGAGGTGGGCGTTGCGGCCCCGTGCGGACCATACTTGCCCAAACGACCGCGCGAACATGCGTCGCGGCAGCGGCATGGAATGAGGGGTAGCAGGTGGGCGCAACGGCCGACGACGCCGATCAGGCATCGGCGCTGGCCACGCGGCTGGGCATCCGATCGGGGATGACCGTCCAGGAGCTCGGCTACGACACGGACACCGACGACCTGATCGCCGACGCGGTCGTGGCCGCGACCGGTGAACAGGTCGTCGACGAGGACTTCGACGGTGTCGTCGACGTCGTGGTGCTCTGGTGGCGTGAGGGGGACGGCGACCTGGTCGACGCACTGGTCGATGCCATGCCGCCGCTGGCGGACAACGGGGTGATCTGGCTGGTCACGCCCAAGTTCGGTCGATCCGGGGCACTGGAGCCGGCCGACATCGCCGACGCCGCCGAGACCTGTGGGCTGCGGCGGACCACGACTCTGACGCTGAGCAACTGGCAGGGCATCCGGATGGTGTCGCGCCAGTAGCGCTGTGATCCTGCCGCTGCGGGTCACAGGAGCGCAGCGCTTCAGCGGCGCAACCTTCCGAACAGCCCGCCGACCGCGTCGACAACGGTGATCGCTCGCCCGATCGCGCCCATCGGCGGCACGCCGGGCACCCCGTCGAGCACCGGCGCCAGGCGCACCAGCCCAGGGAGGTCGCGGACCTGCAGCACGCCGGTGCGGTAGAAGTGGGTCACGTTCCCCCGGCCGCTGGTCGCGTCCATGATCACCCGGGTCGGGGCCACCACGCCCGGGCCGGCATGCGGGTCCTCGTCGAGCTGCGCGGTGCGCCAGTGCCCGCCGCGGGCGCCGGCCCCCACGATCCGCTCGGGAGTGATGGCGGTGAATGATCCGGTCACGTGCTTGCGGCCCGCGAGGGCCCCGGTGGCGTCCACGAGTGCGTCGAGGCCGATCTCCAGCAACTCCTCGGGGGCCAGGACACCGGCGGGCTCGAGGTCCAGCGCGGAGATGCTCAACTGGTAGGTCATGGCGTTCATCACGGTCAGGATGGGCAGCGGTCCCAGCGGTGAGGAGGTGTGCACCAGGCCCCAGGTGGCCGGGCCGTCGGAGGCCAACCAATCCGAGGTGGTGGCCCGCGCCCGGGACAACGAGGCCAGGATGTCCTCGTCAGGCAGGTCGGCGGTGGCCACCCTGATCTGCTCGTCGACCGCATCGGCGTCGTAGCGGTCGGCGTCGCCGTCGTGGGCATCGGCGAGCATGTGCTCCAGAGTGCGGCCGAACTGCCACTGGCCGAGCCGCGCGATCATCTCCTTCGCCGTCCAACCAGCCTTGCGTGAGGGTGCGGTCAGGTCAACGGCCCGGGCCACGGCCTCGAAGAGCTCCCAGGCGCGATCGATATCGGCGGCCAGCGTCTCCAGGTCTCCCGAGGCTCGGCCGTGCTCATGCGGCTCCGGCTCGAGCCCGGGCGGGAGGGGATGCGGTTCGGCCATTGGCCAATCCTGCCCTGTCGGCGGCAGAATCGCCCGCGGCGCAGTCGGCGCAGTCGGCGCAGCGAGTGGAGGTACTCACATGTCGGTCAAGGTGGGGCAGGCCGCCCCGGATTTCACGTTGGTCAACCAGGAGGGCCAGAAGGTCACCCTGTCGGACCTGCGCGGACGCAAGGTGGTCCTGGTGTTCTACCCGTTCGCGTTCTCCCCGTTGTGCACCACCGAGCTGTGCGACCTGCGTGATCGGCGCGGCGATTTCGACGACGACACGGTGCTGCTGGGTGTCTCGGTGGACACCAAGCACGCGCTGAAGGCGTTCGCCGAGCAGGAGGGCCTGGGCTTCGACCTGCTCAGCGATTTCTGGCCGCACGGTGCCGTCGCCCAGCAGTACGGCGTGTTCATGGCCGAGGCAGGTGGGAAGGCGACCCGAGCGACCTTCGTCCTGGACCGTGCGGGTGTCGTGCGCTGGTCGGTCGTGAACGGGCCGGGCGAGGTGCGTGATCCGGGTGCCTACCGGGCCGCCTTGGCCGAGCTCGACTGATCCAGGCGAACCTGCCTGCGGTTCGCGCGCTCCCGGCTCGCGATGCCTTTGGTGGAAGGCATCGCTATGCGTACGCTTGCCGGCGGGCCCGTGGCGCAGCTGGTAGCGCAACCCGCTTACACCGGGTAGGTCGTCGGTTCGAGCCCGGCCGGGCCCACTGGCCGCACCCGTTCGACCCACCTGCACCGCCCCGCCGAGCGTCCTCCGGCGACAGGCGTCGCAGAACCGGAGGGAAGCTGTGAACACTGAACGCGCGCACCACGTGGTGATGGGAGCGGTCGGCCTCGTCGCCCCCGGCATCGAGCCCGGCACGCTCGACCCGACCCGCTCGCTGCGCGAGCAGGCCAACCTCAGCCCGGGGGCCTTCCTCGAGTACGTGGCCCTGCTCGCCGACGCCCTGCACGCCAACATCGGTGAGGACGACTACCGGCACCTCGACACCGTCGACGGAGCAGTGGCCTACCTCGCCCCCCGACTCCCGTAGCCGGGTCGAACTCGCCCACCGCACCCTGCGCGGCCGCGCCCTCGCGACCGCACGCCCGGCGCGGCTGGGCACCTCGCTCCGCGCCCCTCGCACCGCGCCCCTCGCACCGCGCCCCTGGCTCCGCGCTCACCGCGCCCCCTGATCGATCCAAGTTCGAGGGGTTCATGACCCACGAAACTTGGATGAACCACCGAATCGTCGCCGAGAGTTGGAGCGATTCGCCTCTGGGCGGGTGCGGGGCGCTCGGCGGCGCGCGCCGGTAGTGTTCGGGGGTGTCCAGCGCCGCGATTCCCACTTTGGGCGAGGTCGTTGACCTGCTGCACCGGCGATACGACCCCCGCACGGCTGACTCGTGGGACCGCGTCGGGCTGGTGTGCGGGGATCCTGCCGAGCCGGTCGAGTCGGTCCTGTTCGCTGTTGACCCGGTCGCTGCCGTCGTGGACGAAGCCATCGCCGATGGGGTGCAACTGCTGGTCACCCACCATCCGCTGTTCCTGTCCGGGGTGCATGGGGTGTCCGCCGATGGGTTCAAGGGTCGAGTCGTGCACCGGCTCATCCGTGCCGGGATCGGGCTGCTCGCAGCCCACACCAACGCCGACAACGCCCGGCCCGGGGTGTCCGACGCGATCGCGACCGCGCTGGACCTGCACGACGTGGAGCCGCTGGACGCTCTGGACGCCGAGCCGGACCCGCGCGACAAGTTCGTGGTGTTCGTCCCTGAGCAGGACGCCGAGCGTCTCATCGACGCGATGGCCGGTGCGGGTGCCGGACGGATCGGAAACTACGAGCGGGCCGCGTTCACCTCGCCGGGCACCGGCACGTTCCGCCCGTTGGCCGACGCCCAGCCCGCGATCGGTGCGGTCGGACGCATCGAGACGGTCGCGGAGTCGATGGTGCAGCTGATCGCGCCGCGCAGCCGCCGGGGGGCGGTGCTGGGCGCGCTGCGTTCCGCGCATCCCTACGAGGAGCCGGCGTTCGACGTCATCGAGCTGGCCGGGACGCCCAGTGGTCGGGGCGGGGGTCGCGTCGGGGAGCTGGTCGATCCGATGCCGCTGTCCGCCTTCGCCGACCTCGTGGCCGCGACCCTGCCGAGCACCGCCCACGGGGTGCGGGTGGCCGGCGACCCACATCGCCAGGTGCGCCGGATCGCGATCTGTGGCGGGTCCGGGGACTCGATGCTCGCTCTGGCCGATGCCGCGGGAGCCGATGCCTACCTGACCTCCGACCTGCGTCACCATCGGGCCTGCGAGCACCTCGAGGCCGGCGGGTGCGCGCTGCTGGATGTCGCGCACTGGGCAGCCGAGTGGATGTGGTTGCCGCAGGCCGCGCGACTGCTCGAACAGGACGCCAGCGCCGCCGGGTTCGCGCTGAGCACTACCGTGTCCACCACCGTCACCGATCCGTGGACTTTCCACGTGGGGAGGCCCACCCATGCGCGCTGACAGCTCTGCGCAGTTGCGACTGCTCGACCTGCAGGACCTGGACACCGTGCTGGGCCAGTTGGACCACCGGCGCCGCGCGGTGCCGCAGATCGCCGAACTGGCCGAACTCGGAACCCGCGCCGCCCAACTGCGAGACAAGGACGTGGCCGTGCGCACCGCGGTCTCGGACCTGGAGCGCGAGATGAGCAGGGCCGAGGGCGATGTGGCCCAGGTCCGCGAGCGCATCGCGCGCGACCAGAAGCTGCTCGATGCCGGGTCGGTGGCCTCCGCGCGCCAGCTCGGCGATCTCCAGCACGAGATCGCGAACCTCGCCAAGCGGGTCGGCGACCTCGAGGACGCCGAACTCGAGGTGATGGAGAAGCTCGAGGACGCCCAGTCGCGGGCGGTGGAGGTCGCCGCGCAGCTGGCCGAGCTCACCGGAGCTCGTGCGCGCGCCGAGCGGGACCGGGACGCCTCGTTCGCCGACATCGACGCCGAGGCGGCTCGGGTGCAGGGTGAGCGCGACCGGGTGGTCGGCGACATCCCGGCGGACCTGCTCGCGCTCTACGACAAGATCCGCGCCAGCTCCGGGGGACTCGGCGCGGCGCCGTTGCACCGCGGCCGCTGCCAGGGCTGCCAACTGACCATGCCGCCGGGGGACCTCGGCCGGATCCGGGCGGCCGCCCCCGACGAGGTGGTGCGCTGCGAGGAGTGTCGGCGCATCCTGGTGCGCACCGACGAGTCCGGCCTGTGAGACATCTGATCATCGAGGCCGATGGCGGTTCGCGGGGCAACCCGGGGCCGGCCGCCTACGGCGCCGTCGTGCTCGACGCTGCGACCGGCGAGATCCTGGTCGAGCTGGCCGACTACCTGGGCGTGGCAACCAACAACGTGGCCGAGTACGAGGGCGTGATCGCGGGCCTCGCGGCAGCCCACGAGATCGACCCGACGGCGATGGTCCAGGCGCGCCTGGACTCCAGGCTGGTCGTCGAGCAGCTCTCCGGCGGCTGGTCGATCAAGAACGCGAAGTTGCGCGAACTCGCGCTGCGGGCCAAGCCGTTCGCTGCACCGGAGCGGGTGCGGTTCACCTGGGTGCCACGCGCACAGAACAAGCGCGCCGACGCGCTGGCCAATGAGTCGATGGACGCTGCTGCGTCGGGTCGACCCGGGCGCATCGAGCGCTGGCATCGCGGCGCCGGGGATGCCGACCCGTACGTGAATGCCGTCGAGCACGTGGCCGGAGAGGCTGCGGACGAGGCTCGTCGCGCTGCCGACCCCGCTGAGGCACCAGGCTCATGGGTCGATGGCGCTCAGGCGGCCGAGGCCGGCGCGGCCCATATCCGCGCGACGCTGCGCGGCGAGCAGCCCGAGTTGGACATGGGCGCGAGCGACGTGGGCGCGGGGCAGGCGGCTGACGGCGATGGCGGCTCGCCCACAGCCGCGGCCACCGCCGGTCGCCCGACGTCTGGTGCGACCTCGGCCGGTCGCCCGAAGCCCGACGGTTCAGCCCGAGCGGCGTCCGCGCCCGTGGGCTCGAACAAGATCGTCGGCTGGTCGCGCGCGGACCTCGGCGCCCCGACGACCTTGACCCTGGTCCGCCACGGTGTCACCCAGCAGAGCATCGAGCACCGGTTCTCCGGGATCAACGGCGTCGACCCTCCGCTCGTGGGGCTCGGTCGCCTGCAGGCGACCGCAGCAGCCGAGGAACTGCGCCGCCGCGGTGGCGCGGATGTGATCGTCTGCTCGCCGCTGCAGCGCACGCGCCAGACCGCGGCGATCATCACCGAGGCGCTCGGACTGGGTGAGCCACTGGTGGTCGACGGCATCGCGGAGGCGGACTTCGGTCAGTGGGACTCGCTGACGTTCGCCCAGGTGAAGGCTCGCTGGCCTGAGGAGCTCGCGGCGTGGCTGGCCTCGACTGACATCGCACCTCCGGGGGGCGAGTCGTTCGCCGACGTGCGCCGACGGGTGGACGTGGCGCGCGCCGAGCTGGTGGCCCGATTCCCCCGCCAGCGTGTGCTGACGGTCAGCCATGTCACGCCGATCAAGGTGATGGTGCAGAACGTCCTCGATGCCCCGGCGTCGAGTGCGTACCGGTTCGAGTTGGCGCCCTGCTCGTTGACCACCCTGGCGTGGTGGGCCGATGGGCTGAGCACGGTCTTCGGGATGGGCGAGCACGGGCACCTGCACGGACTGCTGCATGAGACCGGGGCCTGACCCGTCCGGGTGCGAGTGCCCAGCCGGCGTCGGCTCGACGCCACCCCGGCGTGTCCTGCTGGGGCGCGTCTGCCCGTATGGCACGCTCGGAGGTGCTGACAAAGGGTTGGGGCTCCTCGATGGTTGAGATCGAGGAGCCCCATGTTCCGTTCAGGGCGTGATGGTTGCCTGTCCGTGATGCGTGCGCATCGTGTGTTGGTCCGATCACGACTACTGATCTGCGGTGCCTTTCGGCATCCCGCCAGGTTTTTCGCCTCCTCGGGTGGTCAACCGTGGTGTTGATCCGTACCCGCGGCTGGCTCGACGCTGTCGTCGTGCTTCCTGCGTCTCGCTGATCGTGTCGCTTCTGGACTGTTCACTTGTCGGTCAGACGATTCTTCAGTTGCTCTGTTCGGAACGATCCCCACGCTAGAGCCTGCCGGGGATGGGACGCAATACCTCGGCCGGACTATTTCCTCGGGCCACCTGGGCCGACCCGAACTGCCCCCGCACTCAACCAGGCGGGCGCCGCATCGCGTGCCTAGATGGCCCACACTGCTGCCTGTGGCGGTCAACGTGACCAGCTGGCCGAGCCGAAGACACCCACGGACCGGTTCGATCTGACGCCGCCGTCAGGGCGGTGCTGTGCAGGAGGGGAAGATGGCGCAGGAGGCGACGGCGAGCTGGGCTCAAGGGCTGTTCGCGATCACGCTGGTGGTCGAGGACCTCGATGCGGCCCGGCAGTTCTATGGGCGGGCCTTCGAGCTGCCCGAGCACTACTTCAGCGGGGACTCGGCGGTGTACCGGTTCGGGGACCTGCTGATCAACCTGTTGGCGGCGGGCAAGGGGCCGGGGCTGCTGGGTCCGGTCCCGGTTGCTCCGCCGGAGTCCGGTGTTCGCGTGCAGCTCACCGTCCCTGTCGATGACGTGGACACGGTCGCCGCCGGTCTCGTCGATCGCGGGGTCGAGCTGCTGCGCGGACCCGAGGACCGTCCATGGGGGCCGCGCACCGCGAGCTTCCGCGACCCCGCGGGACATGTGTGGGAGATCGCGCAGCGCTGAGGTGGCGATTCCCGTGAGTGCCTCAGGATGTCGCCGCGGCCAGGGCACCCTCGAGGACCCGGGCAGCCCAGGAGGCCTTGTTGGCCTCTTCGCATCGACACGGGGAAGTGAGCCGCTCGGCATGTGCCCAGAGTTGGTCAACCTCAGCGGCGACGTTCTCGCTGCCGTGCCTCGGTGACCTCGAGCCGTTCGACCTCGGTGCTGGCTGGACCCGCTGTCGCCCCGGCCACGTGCTCGGAGCAGGCGCTCGGCCGGGCTGGCTCCGCGACGGGTTCGGCGGAGGCGTGCCCGCCGCTGCGGCGGCCGTCGGGGGAGCGCCCCGCGGCGAGGTCGGTGCGGTGGCCCCCCGGTGCAGCTTCCGCATTCGCAATCGCGGCCAGGGCGTTGTGCAGCGCTGACATGACTGGTCGGTCGCGGCGCGCCATCGCGGCACTCAGCTCGCGCTGCAGGACTTCGCGCAGGGTCGCCGCGGCACGGTACCCTTCCAGGGCGGATGAGTCGGTCGGGCGGCCGCGGCGGCACGGTCTGCGGATCGGGGTCGTCGAGGAAAGTCCGGGCTTCGCAGGGCAGGGTGGTGGGTAACGCCCACCCGGGGTGACCCGCGGGACAGTGCAACAGAGAGCAGACCGCCACGTGCCTTCGGGCGCGGGGTAAGGGTGAAACGGTGGTGCAAGAGACCACCAGCGCCCCAGGTGACTGGGGCGGCTATGCAAACCCCACCCGGAGCAAGGTCAGAAGGGACCGGCGTTCGCGTCGGGACTGCGTGAGCGTTCGAGGGCGGCCCGCCCGAGCTCACGGGTAGACCGCAGGAGGCTGTCGGCAACGGCAGTCGTAGATGGATGGCCGCGCAAGGGTGTTCCGGTGACGGACCCCATGGACAGGACCCGGCTTACAGACCGACTCATCCGCACATGAGGGTCTGGGCCGAGGGCCCGAGCCAACCCACGGCTCGAAGTTGGTCGGCAGCCCGGGGCAGGCATCGGCGATGCCTTCCCCGGGCGAACCTTGCCGCCGTTGTGGTCGCTGCGGGGCCCGGTCAGGCCCGGGCCGCTGAACCTTGCGCATGAGTTGGTTGCTGGGCAGGCCGTGGGCCCGACCGGCAACGACCAGATCCAGCGCGAGGTTGTCGCGGGACGCTCGCCATCGCGGGACCGACGACCAAGTCAAGCGCACAGTCGCTCCTGCTCGAAGCCCTGTGACGGACGTATCGCCTCGGGACGAGATGATTGCGGGTCGTGGAGCGCCGGCCCGTCGGACTGACCGGGCTCGGCTGAAGTGCTTGGGTGGGGTCCTATCGAAGGGATCCATGTTGCAGCCGCCTGAGCCCAAGTCCATCGTTCGCACGTCCGTCGTCTACGTCGACATGGACGGAGTCCTGGTCGACTTCGAGTCCGGGATCGCCCGGCTCACCGCGCAGGAGCGCGCGTTGCACGCGGGTCGCTACGACGAGGTCCCCGGCATCTTCGCGCGCATGGATCCGATGCCCGGCGCAATCGAGGCGTTCACCGCGCTCGCCAGGCGGTTCGACGCCTACATCCTGTCGACCGCGTCGTGGCACAATCCGTCGGCGTGGGCGCACAAGCTCGAGTGGGTGCACGCGCACTTCGGCCATGGCCAGGAGTCCCCGGCGTACAAGCGACTCATCCTCAGCCACCACAAGGACCTCAACCGCGGCGACTACCTGATCGACGACCGGCCCCACAACGGAGCAGAGTCCTTCGGTGGGGAGCTGATCGTGTTCGGATCGGAGGAGTTCCCCGACTGGGGCGCGGTGCTGGCCCACCTGGGCGAAGGCGGATGAGTGACCCATGGGAACCCACCCGCTGTACATCACCTGCCCAGTCTGCGGCGCGAGCCCCAATACCCAGCGCCGGGACCTCGTGATCCACGTCTCGACGGGTGCCGCGACGCTCGGGTCTCGACTGCACAGGAGTAGGGCGGGGCTGGGCATTTCGAGGGCTGGGTCTGGCGCCATTCGGGCCACCGAGTGGCTCATGCCATCGAAACGGTCGTCTGGGCTATCCATGTAACCGGAGTGGATTTGGGGTGTGGGGCATCCGTTGGCGGGTCGGGACTGTCCGCGGTCGGTGGGCGAGTTCCAGGCGTGGTTCGCCAGTGATGCCGACTGTCTGGACTACTTGGAGTGGCTGCGTTGGCCGGAGGGGTTCGTGTGCCCTGAGTGCGGGGGCAGCGGCTGCTGGCGGCTCGGCGATGGGCGGTTCCAGGGCCTGGCTGCGGGGGCGCACCTCGGTCACAGCGGGCCCGATCTTCGACCGGACGCGTACGCCGCTGACGGTGTGGTTCACGGCGGTTTGGCTGTTCGCCACGGACAAGGGCGGGATCTCTGCGCTGAGCGTGCAGCGCGAGCTGGAGCTGGGGTCCTACCAGACCGCGTGGGCGATGCTGCACCGGCTGCGCTCGGTGCTGGTCCGCCCCGGGCGGGACGGCTGACTGGCACGGTGGAGGTCGACGAGACCTACATCGGCGGCGTGGAGCCGGGGCTGGCAGGTGGCCGTCCCCGGGGCACGAAGGTCCTGACCGGGATCGCGGTCGAGAGCGGCGCACCGCGTGGGCTGGGACGGTGCCGGATCGCCCCGCTGCCCAACGCATCCGCGAAGTCGCTGCGGGCCTTCCTGGGCGACCACGTCGAACCCGGGTCGATGGTGATCACCGACGGCTGGGTCGGGTACCGGGCCTGCCCGACGTGGGCTACGGCCACGATCCGCGCAACCAGCACGCCGCCCGGGACCGCGGACAGGACCTCGACGAGTTGCTCCCCGGGGTGCATCGCGTCGCCTCGCCTGGTCAAGCGCTGGCTGCTGGGCACCCACCAGGGCGGCGTGGACCCCGCGCACCTGCCCGCCTACGGTCGTACAGGCCTTCCCGTACGCCACGAAGGGCAACGTCACCTCGATCGCGGGCATCTGCGGGGTGCTGTCCGGCGACGTGACTCCCGTCAGCGTGGCGATCACCGGCGCCACGACGACCTCAGCCACCCCGTCGTGCACCGGTACCGGCACCTGGACACTGAACGTCGGCTCGTGGACGACCAACGGCACCAGCAACGTGTCGGTGACCCAGCTGGACGCCGCCGGGAACACGGGCACCGTGCAGCAGGACGTCACTGTCGACAAGGTTGCCCCCACGCTGACCTCCATCACCAGGACCGGTCCGGAGTCGGTGAACGCCGGTCCGCTGACCTGGACGGCGACGTTCTCGGAGCCGGTCGTCGGGGTGGCCACCACCAACTTCCGCCTCACCACCGGTGCCCTGGGCGGGACCGCCCCCTCGATCTCCGCCGTGAGCCCCGACGGCGGCGTGCCCAGCGCGACCTGGACGGTGACGGCACGCGTGGCCGGCGCCACCGGGGCCAACAACGGACTCGGTGCGGGCAAGGCACTGGTCATCGACACCACGCGCCCGGTGGTCACGGTCTCGAAGATCGACGTCGCCTTCCCCTTCCCCATCTACCCCGTGACGGACTCGGGGACCTCCGAGGCGGGCGCTGGCCCGGTCACGGTCTTCCTCTGCTACAACGCCGGACCCACCTGCGACGCCGGCAA
Organism: uncultured Actinomycetes bacterium; assembly: GCA_963798745.1. Lineage (GTDB taxonomy): Bacteria > Actinomycetota > Actinomycetes > S36-B12 > CAIYMF01 > Prado023. Next base: position 142,552 of record CAWCUF010000005.1, on the reverse strand, counting down.
CGTCACGCAGACCTTCAGCGTCACCGGTGCCACCTGGACCACCGGCTGGAGCTCCCAGTGGGGCCGGGGCACCTGGTACGCCAGCGCCGAGCAGACCGATGCCGCGGGGAACGTGGGGACCAGTCCCGTGTTCGGCCCCTTCACCAGTTGACGCGCACGGTGCGCCCGGGTGCCCGCCCGGCGCGGTTCGGGAACTCGGCGTGCCGGTAGCGGCGTTCGGTGCCACGCTGGAGGGACCCAACGATCCAGGAGGATCCATGAGCGTGTACAAGGTCACCGAGATCATCGGCACGAGCGACACGTCGTGGGCGGATGCCGCCGCCGGCGCGATCACCACCGCCAAGGAGACCCTGCGCGACCTGCGCGTGGCCGAGGTGGTGGCCCAGGACATCGACCTCGCGGACGGCGCGATGACGTTCCGCGTCAAGTTGAGCGTGTCGTTCAAGTACGACAGCCAGTGACCCCCAGCCGCGCCGGGTAGCCACCGGCGCGGCTGCCCGGTGGTGTGCTGCGGTTCGGTCCAGCGCGCCAGGTGGGTCGCGCCCGCCTGGTGGGCGACTGCCCGTGTCTCCAGGCGATCGAGCATCTCGGTGATCCGGTCGGGATGCTCGAGGGGCGCGCAGTGCGAGCCGGGCAGCCAGGTGCACCTCTGCGTGTGGGATCTGCCGGGCGTAGGCGAGCACCTCGTGCCAGGAGGTCAGGGCATCGACGGCTCCGGCCACGATCGTGACCGGGACCTCGATGAACGACGGGTCTATCCGTCCGTGGCGCTCCAGCGCCAGGGCCATGTCGAAGTAGCAGAGCCTTGCCGGTGGCACGATCTGGAGTCCCACCGGACGCCGCAAGGGACGGTACGAGTTGGGGCCGCCGCGTGCACGGTGAACATGATGGGCATGAACACCACCGGCATCTCCGGGCGTTCAAGGATCGCGCGCACGTCCAGGGGTCGAACCCGAGACGATGAAGTACAGCGGGATCAGCCAGCCGTAGCCGATCCCCCAACACCTCCTCGATCTGCTCGTCGCCCTGCGGGATCAGCAGCCGGAGGATCTGGCCGGCGATGAACGCGCCCAGGACGAACTCGGCGCCGGAGTCCAGTGCCAGGAAGGCCAGGCCGAGCAGCAGCAGCATCACGGCGCGGATTGCGGCGCCCGCGTTGGTCCGGGCGGCCCTTATCTGCGGTCCGACGGCGATCCCGAGCACCAACTCGACCACGACAAGCGGGAAGATCGGCCGACGCATGGCGGAGAGGGCGAGCGCGGCCAGGTAAGCCACCAAGGGCGGCGGCGACCAGCCCGCCCAGACCCGCGTGCTGGTGATCGAGATCTCGATGTAACCCAGGGGCACGGGCGTCAGGGTAGTGCTCGCGGTGCGCGGCCTGATCCCGCGCGCCCGCACCGCGGGTGCCAGCCCCCCGGGACCTGGCGGCGACCGAACTGTGCCCACACCCTCAGGCAACCGATCCCGGCCGGGCGGGGACAATCGTCGGTATGCCGTTGCTGAGGACTCCGATCACGTGGGCCATCTACGGGGTGAACGGCGCCTGGGCGTCCTTCATCTACCTGAGTGGACCGATCGCGCCCATCATGGCCGAGGACCTCGGAGTCTCCGTGGGCGCCGCCGGACTGGTCGGCACGGCTCTCGCAGGTGGGATTGCGACCGCTTCGGTGACCGGTCCGGCTGCCATCGCCCGCATCGGGCGGGACCGCACCACGCGGGTGGGGCTCGTGATCGTCGCCGTCACCCTGACCCTGGTCGCACTGGTGCCTGCTGTGCTCGGCGGTGCGGCCGCCTTCGGCGTGATCCTGGCGCTGATCTGGGTGGGCTCCACGGGTGGGGGAACCGTGCTCAACGCCTCCACGGCGCGGCTGTCGGACCGACATCCCGTGCACAGTGGGCAGGCGATCACCGAGGCCAATGCGGTGGCGGCCTGGGTGGGGTTGTTCTCCCCACTGCTGCTCGGTGCCGCGCTGGGCCTGGGCCTGGGCTGGTGGGTGGGCATCCTGGTCTGTGTGGTCGCGGCGCTGGCCGCCCTCAGCGCGCTGGTGCTCGCCGGTCGGCTCGAGGGCAGCGCCGCGTTCGCCAGTTCGGCGGGGCGGGCCGGCGCCGGGTCGGATGGGCGGCCGCTGGTTGCTGCTGACGAGGGCTACGTCGCGCCCGCAGAGTCGGCTGAGCACGCAGCGGCGGCGCGGCAGGCAGCGCCCGGCGGCGGTCGGCTGCCCAGGGTGTTCTGGGTCGGCATGGTCGCGTTGTTCGCCGCGGTCGCCACCGAGTTCGCGATCAACTTCTGGGGATCGCCGTTGATCCAGGAGCAGACCGGCGCCGAGACGGCCACCGCCACGGCGGCCATGTCCACGATCGTCGTGGGCATCGCGGTGGGGCGCACGATCGGTTCCTGGCTGACCGCGCGGTTGGGCGCCCACGTGATGCTCCTGGGTGGTTTCGGCCTTGCCCTGGCCGGTTTCGCCGTCCTGTGGAGCGCGCAGGTGCTGGCGCTGTCGATCGTCGGGCTCGTGGTGGTCGGCCTGGGGCTGGCCACCCTGTTCCCGCTGCTGCTGGACCGGGGCATCCAGCTCTCGGGAGGGCATCCCGACCGGGCCCTGGCGCGCTCCTCGCTGATCATGGGATTGGCCATCGGTGGGGCGCCCTTCATCCTGGGTGCGCTCGGCTCGGTGGCCTCGGTCGCGACCGCGCTGCTGCTCGTACCGGTCCTGATCGTCGCCGGTCTCACAGGGACGGCCCTGTCGAATCCTGCGGGAGTCGTCGAGCAGGCGGCCGGCTGAGCCTCGTCGGTGCGCTCGGGCCCACCTCACGCACGGCTGCCGTGCCGCACGCGATCAGCATGGGCCGCTCCGAGGGGTGCGCGCCCTCGGGACTCAGGCCTGCCGGGAGAACGCGCTCGCCGCAGCGAACTGCTGCTCGGTCGGACGCACCCCGGTGTAGAGCACGAACTGCTCGACGGCCTGCAGGGCCATCACCTCGGTTCCCGTGATGACCGACGCGCCGTTGGCGCGGGCGCGCGCGACGAGCGGCGTCTCCGCCGGCACCGCCACGACCTCGAACACCGTCGCGGCGGCGTCCACGACGTTCGTGGGGACGGGCAGGTCGTGCGCCTCAGGTCCGCCGGCCATCCCGATCGGGGTGGCGTTGACGATCAGGGCTGGCCGGTGGTCCCCCACCGCTGCCGCCCATCCGAACCCATACTCCTCGGCCAGGCTGCCCCCCGCCGACTCGTTGCGCGCGACGACGAGCCCGTCGGTGAATCCCGAGTCGCGCAGTGCGGCGACCACGGCCCGGGCCATCCCGCCGCTGCCGATGACTGCGAACGGTGCCTGCGTCGGGACCGCCCGCTCGCGCAGCAGGGTCGCCACCGCCAAGTAGTCGGTGTTGTAGGCGCGCAGGTGTCCCTCGGTGTTCACGATGGTGTTCACCGACGAGATCGCCAGGGCGGAGTCGTCCATCGAGTCGACCAGTGCGATGACCTCGGACTTGAACGGCATCGATACCCCGCAGCCCCGGATGCCCAGTGCCCGGATGCCGCGGATCGCCGACGCCAGGTCTGTGGTGGTGAACGCCTTGTAGACGAAGTCAAGGCCCAGTTGGCCGTACAGGTGGTTGTGGAATCGCGTGCCGATGCTGCTCGGTCGAGCGGCCAGCGAGATGCACAGGGTGGTGTCCTTGGTCAGTTCGGTCGTGTCCATGGTGCACATTGTTCCTATCGTCGGGGGCGGGCGATGGCCGGGCTGCGGGACGCGCCTCGACTCTTCGATCCGATGACCGGCGGATCCGGAGCACCGGGCGCGCCGGTTCTGGGTGTCGCTGGCGCTGAGCGTGCCCGTACTGTAAACCGGGGACCCGAGTCATCGCCGGCACGGTCAACGAGGGCAACGGCAGCCTTCGGGTGGCGGTCTCGGCGATCGGCGAGGACACAGCGCTCGCGGGGATCATGCGCCTTGTCTCCGGGGCCGAGGCCAGCAAGTCCTCCACCCAGTTGCTCGCGGACCGGGCAGCCGCGTTGCTGTTCTGGGCCGCACTGGCCTCAGCGGGCGTGACGTTCGCGGTGTGGACGATCATCCAGGGCGGTGTCGACCAGGTGACGATCGCCCGGGTGGTGACGGTCCTGGTGATCGCCTGCCCGCATGCGCTGGGGTTGGCGATCCCGCTGGTGGTGGCAAACACCACCCAGCTCGCGGCCGCCCACGGCGTGCTGATCCGCGACCGCGAGGCGATCGACACCGCACGGCTGCTGCAGGTGATCGCGGTGGACAAGACCGGCACCCTGACCCAGGGGTCGACCGGGGTCAGCGAGATCGCCACCGTCGAAGGGATCGGGGAGGACGAGGCCCTGCGGGACGCGGCCGCGCTGGAGGGTGACTCCGAGCACCTGATGGCTCGGGCCATCCGCGCCGAGGCGCAGACCCGGGAGCGAGACCTGCCCGGGGTGTCGGACTTCGAGATCCTCAAGGGTCGGGGCGTCTCCGGGGTGATCGACGGTACGACCCTGCACGTGGGCGGCCCGCGGCTGCTCGAGTCCTTGGCGGCGGAGCCTGACCCGGCCTTGGCCGAGTTCGCGGCCCGGGCGGGCAAGGACAGCGCCTCGGTGGTGTACCTGCTCCGCGAGGGGCGCCCGGTCGCGGGGTTCGCCCTGGCTGACATCATCCGTGACGAGAGCTACCGGGCCAAACGACGCCCTGCACGAGCGCGGCGTCGAGGTGGCGATGTTGACCGGGGACAGCGAGGCGGTGGCGAAGTCGGTGGCCGACGAGCTGGAGATCGACACCTACCGCGCGGAGGTACTGCCCGCGGACAAGGACGCCTACGTCGCGGACCTGCAGAAGGGCGGGCGGATGGTCGCCATGGTCGGCGACGGCGTCAACGATGCCCCGGCCCTGACCCGAGCCGACATCGGAATCGCGATTGGCGGCGGGACCGACGTGGCCGTCGAGTCCGCGGGCCTGATCCTGGTCAAGAGCAACCCGCTGGACATCGTGCGCATCCTGCTCCTGAGCGCGGCCAGCTACCGCAAGCAGTTGCAGAACATCTGGGGGGGGCGGGGTACAACCTCGTCATCATCCCGCTGGCCGTGGGGGTCCTGGTCCCCTGGGGCTTCATCATGCCGCCGTCGGTCGGTGCGCTGCTGATGTCGATCAGCACGATCGTCGTGGCCGTCAACGCCCAGCTCCTGCGCCGAGTGGACCTCAGCGTCGAGTAGCTGCGCCCCGCTCGAACACGTAGGCGAAGGCCGGCCGGGTGTAGGCCACGCCCCGATTGCTGGCGTGCAGGGTCTCCCGGGTGATCTCGGCGTCCCGCTTCGGGATCAGGTACGTGTCGAGGTCGTCGTGCCGCACCTCGTACGTCCCGTCGCGGTGGGTGATCGCGGCGACCAGCCGATAGCGGGCGTCGAGGCTGGCCATCGCGGCGTCCCCGTGGCTGGGGTTCACGAGCAGCAGCCCGCCGGGCCTCAGGTGGTGGGTGCAGTGCTCGCAGACGAACCCGGCGTAGAGCGAGATGAGCAGGTCGTAGTGCTCCTCGGGCAACGCGAGCCTCGTCGTGTAGTCCGCCGATAGGAAGCTCCACTCGGTGGACCCGTCGCCCGCACGGTTGCTGTCGATGATCTCGTCGACGCCCTCGGCGTCGGCGAAGAACTGCGCCGCCCGCCGGTCGACATCCAGGTAGGTCACAGAGTCCAGGACGAACGACGGCGTGATGTCCAGATAGCACCCCGGGTAGAGGGCGGTCGAGATGTCGAACGACTCGGCGATCGCGGTGAACAGACGGTGACGGTCTCCGGCGTGCCGGTTGGAGCCGTCCCAGAGCAGGCGCGTGCGTTCCTTCATGACGACCTGCGGCGAAGGAGCACAGCAGTGAACTGCTGCCTGACGTCCCAAGGAGTCACGTGGTCCTCGCCGGTCATGCCCACGATGGCGACCTCGGACTCGAACTGCGCGGCCGCCCACATCGACGGAGGCTCCGGTCGAGCCCGGTCCGCTTGATCAGGTCAAGGGGCAACTGTAGGACTGCTTGCCACCAGCAGACCGAGTGCTGTGCCTTCCCGGTGGGAACATCCTCCCAACGGACCGACCGGGGCCGCGCAGCGGCTGGGCGTGAGCTCACCCGTGCGAGGCTACCGGCCGCGGCGTGGTGTGCGGGGGAGTCGCGGACCATCCCACCGCACCACGTCCCTACGTGGCCTGGCCAGCGGCCGTCGCTGCGGGAACCTCGACGAGGCGACCGGTGCCGACGTCATAGAGGTAGCCGTGGATCGGGATCGATCCCGGCACGAGCGGGTGGGACCGGATCCGGGCCACGTCCTCGGCCACGCTCTGCGCGCTGTCGCTGATGGTCAGCCAGTCGATGTACTTCGCCTCCGCCGACCCGGGACCGTGGCCCACGTCGGTGAACCCGTCGGCGCCCAGGGCGGCGGTCTCCAGGCTGCTGGCCAACAGGTCGCGCATCACCTGGTCGGTGAAGAACTCCATGCCGCAGTTGGTGTGGTGGATCACGAACCACTCCTTGGTGCCCAGCAGCTTGTAGGAGATCACCAGCGATCGGATGGCGTCGTCGCTGGCGCGCCCGCCGGCGTTGCGGATCACATGGGCGTCCCCCTCGGACAGCCCCGCGTACTTGGCCGGGTCCAGCCGGGCGTCCATGCACGTGAGGATGGCGAACCCCCGGGCGGGGGGCAGCGCGAGCTGGGACTTGTCGCCGAAGGTCGCGGCGTAGGCCTCGTTGGCCTGGAGGATCTCGTCAAGGATGGGCATGTTCCTACCTCTGTTCGTGGCTGGGTGAGTGCTTGGGTACAGGGTCAGAGCCCGGGGGCCAACTGGATGGTGGTGGGGATCGGTGCCTGCAGCGTGTGTCCGACCGGGGAGCTGGCGACGACGGAGCTGTGCAGGTGCGCCAGCTGCTCCGGCGTTGCGTTGGAGTCCAGGTGGACGGTGGCGCTGATGCCCTGGAATCCGGCGTGGCCCGGGCGCAGGCCGAGGAAGGAGCGGAGGTCGAGATCCCCGGTGACGGCGATCCGCAGGTCGGAGAGCTCGATCCCGCGGGCCGACGCATTCGCCGCGTAGCCCACGGCCAGGCAGTTGCCCAGCGCAGCCAGCAGCTGCTCGACGGGGTTGGGGGCGCTGTCGGCCCCGCCGAGCCCGCGGGGTTCGTCGGAGTGGAGCGCCGGGAAGTCGCGGATCTGGGCCGAGGACTGGAAGCCCCCCTGCCAGGTGACATCAGCGCGCCACACCGTGCTGGCGGCAGCGGGATCCGTGCGCACGGCGTCGGTGAGGTCCGCGACCGCGGCGAGGTCGACGCCGTTGCGCAGTGCAGTGGTGGAAGTGGTCATGTCGATCATCCGTTCAGCGTGGGTGCGCGGTGCGCGCAGGTTGTGGGCAGGGTTGAACGCCGCGGGACGGGCTCTCGGGTGCCGGCGTTCTCTCAGCGGGGATCGCTGAGTGGACGCACCCGAGAGCGCGGACATGACATTCGCGGTGCGCACAGGTGGCACAGCCGGGTGGTGCTCATCGGGCGGTCCTTCCGTCGTCAGCCTGCGGCGCGCTCGTCATCGAGCACCGCAAGCGGACGGATCCGCTCTCGGTACCTCATCGATCAGGCATTGGCACCCATGTGCTGGGTTGCCGCGGCTTCGTCGGGCCTGTCCCTCCGCCGCTCTTGATGAGCACGTGCCGAGAAGACTAGTCAGGGCCTGGCGGAGCCGTCAAGGCTACGAGAAGGGTCTTCAGACGCGCTTGCGATGGAGGTCCCTGTCGGCGAGCTATCGGGCGTTTCCCGCTGCTCGGCCGTCATCGCTTGCCGAGGCCCTCCCCGTATCAGCGATCGATTCGCGGGCAGCGCGGTCCTACGATGATCGGGTGCTGCTGGGTCCAGATGACGCGTTGCCGGCTCGTCCGCGCCGGGTGTTGGTGGCAGGCACCTCGGGCGCGGGAAAGACGACCTTGGCTGTGGAACTCGGCCGTGCTCTGGACCTGCGGCACACCGAGATCGACGCTCTCTACCACGGTCCGAACTGGACGCCCCGGGCGTCGTTCCTCGCCGACGTCGATGCCTTCTCCGGCCAGGACCGGTGGGTGACGGAGTGGCAGTACGAGGCGGTGCGGGAGCTGCTGGCGGAGCGCACGGACCTGCTGGTCTGGCTCGACCTGCCCAGGGCCCGGGTGATGAGCCAGGTCATCGGCCGTACGCTTCGGCGACGTTTGCGCCGACAGGTGCTGTGGAACGGCAATCTCGAACCCGCGCTGTGGACGCTGCTCGGCGATCGGGATCACATCGTGAGGTGGGCGTGGCGTACTCACCCGAGGAGCGCTGCGCGGATCGGCGCGTTGCAGGGACGACGCCCCGACCTGCCGATCGTCCGACTGAGCAGCCATGACGAGGCGCGACACTGGATCGACCGTCTGCGCGAGCTGGTGTCCTGACCGATCAGGGGGTCACGCGCGCACGCCAAGTCCAGCACCCCACCGACCGGCGCTACCCGCGGGGTGAACCTGCGAAGCGACTCGACCAGCACGTCTAGAGGTTGCTGGCCGGGTGCTGCGTCTGCCCGCGTGGGCTGGACCCATCGCCGGGACCGCCATGAGCAGAGTCGCATCGGCGCCGGCGCTACTGCAGCGGGATGGACGGATGATCCGGAACGGTGAAGCCGGCCGGAGTCCGCCACCGCCAAGCTGGCGCTGTCGGTGCAGTGCGGTCCTGGCCATCGGGGAGTGGCGCGGGGTGCAAGTCCCACCCCGCGTGGGTCTTGAGAACATGGTGGCGCCTGCACAACGGCCCGAGGTTCGCTGTGCTGGTCGTTCCGGCGGGGTAGGGGACCATGTGGTCGAGGTCGCATCGCTGCGACGGTTGACGGCAGCCGGGCATGCGACAGTGCGGCTCGCGTGCGCGCACCGCGCGGGCCACGGCGTCGCTGGGTGCATAGCGGCGAGAGCCGGTCGCGGCCACGGCTCCGCTGGCGTCCGTGACCCAGGCTCGCCAGTTCCCGTCGGCCGCCAGCGGACGTGCGGTCTCGGCGGGGATGGGGCCCAAGCCCGGCACCTCCGCCGGATCTTGGGCCAAGCCCCAGCAGGGTCTCAAGTGACACGATCACCTGGATGTCCGGGCGATTGGTCGGCCCGGGGTTGAGGCCCGCAGTCCCGCCAGGGACGCGATGCGGGGTCTCGTGCGATTGCCCGTACTCGGCGTCGGCGCCGGGGCCAGGGTCGGTGCCGCTGCCGCTACGCGTGTCTGTGGAGCCAGCACCCGTTGCCGCACCTGACGTGTGCCCCGGACCCACCCCGGTCACGAAGCTCGACCCGCCGAGCAGGAGATCGACGAGGACGTCTGCCCGGACCTGGTCGCAGGTACGCCGATCGTCGTCGCGCATCACTCCACGAGCCACGGCGGAGAGCCGCCGATGAATGCGGTGTGCGTCCGTCTCATCGAGATCGGCGATCAGGACTGCCATCCCGTTCTTGTCCGGGAAGACCTGCACACGGCGGCGGGAGAAGGCGCGCTCCCGTGCCGACCGATCAGAATCCGGGCAGAGCCGTCTGCGCGCCAGCCGAGCCGCCCTGCCCACCTCGGCAGAGGTCCAGGCCCGTCGGCCCGATGCCAGTCGTTCCGTGACCCGCGTGCACACCTGATCGACGACCTTGCTGGCCTGCTCGGCGGTGAGGTCGGTCAGTTCCAGCACGACCAACCGGCCAGCCCACGCGGAGATCGCGGCTGACGTCACGAGGGCCACCAGACGTGGGTGGCCGACGAGATCCCGGGCCGCGCTGATCCGACTGGCCATGGAGTTCGGCGATGACCGCAGGGCCAGGGCCAGCTCCTCCCGGGCGGGATCAGTGACCTGCTGCCCAGGCGCCCCGACCTCGAGCACCGCAGGCGCGGGGCCTGCGGCCTGGACCAGCGCCACTGCGGATCCGGCCGCCGCCCAGGCGGCGCACGCCTCCCACGCCGCGGACAGGACCACCATGCAGGCGCACGGCCAGCCGAGGCCGTGGCCGGGTGTCGGGAGCCCAGGGAGGTTCTCCCCCTCGTGGGGGTGGGGGCACTGCGTCGGGCTCTCGATGGAGTTGAGCGCGGTGGCCAGCACTGGGCCAGCGGGAAGCCACAGGAGGCCGCGGACCTCCTCGCGAAGTGGTGAGTCCCACCAGCCACGCTCGGTCCACGCCGGGTGCTCATCGAGCCACCAGTACCGCAGCAGGCGATCGAGGCGTGACTCCTGTGCCTCGTCCAGGCGCGTCCCCTGACTCGCGACAGCTCCGTAGCCGGTCGCGACTGACGGCTGCTCCCTCTGCGCTGTGGGTTCGCGTGTCGTGCTCAATCCATCCCCCTTGAATCGAACTGGTGTGCGAACATTACCACGACGGCAAGCGCCCGCAAGTGCCCGTACCTCGACGTCCCACATCTGTGGACGCAGGTTCAGCGCGCCGTCCCACCCCGAAAGACTCCCGGTCAGCCGGACTTCGCGGCCCTCGCCGCTGCCTTCTTCTGGGCCTTGAACGCACGGACCCTCTGCAACGAGTCAGCGTCGAGGACATCTGCCGCGGACCGGTAGCCGTCCAGCGCGTAGTCGCCGGCAGCCGCCTCCCAGCCCGGGGGCCGGACGCCGAGCTGCTTGGCGAGCAGGGCCACGAAGATCTGGGCCTTCTGCGTGCCGAAGCCCGGCAGATCCCGGATCCGCCTCAGGAGTTCCTTGCCGGTGGCCGCCTCGGTCCACAGCCGTGCGGCGTCACCGTCGTACTCGGAGTTGACCAGGGCTGCGAGCGCCTGGAGTCGGGTCGCCATCGACTTGGGGTACCGGTGGATCGCTGGCGGCTGGCTGCAGAGGATGGCGAACTCCTGCGGCTCGGCGGCGGCGATCGCCGCTGGGTCCAAGGTGCCGAACCGGTCCAGCACCTTCCATCCACCCCGGAACGCATGCTCCATTCCGTACTGCTGATCAAGCATCATCCCCATCACCACGGCGAACGGGTAGTCGTCGAGGACCTGGTCGGCTGCGGGCTCGCCGGTGATCTGAAAACCCATCCACTGATGGTCTCACGGTGCTCCCTGGACGCGCCTGCGGTCGACCGCGTTCACAGGACTGTCCGCCCGCGCGATCTCGATGAGATCATGGGCACCGGCTACTTCCCCGATCTCAAGGGCGTGCATGACGAACTTCGATCCACCGTCCCCCTCCTCGACCGTCGACTCCGGTGCCGGCCAGAGCCCCGGCGCAGGCGCGGTCGGCGATCTGGACCGCTTGGCGCACGCACTGAGCCTCCGGTTCGAGCCGCACCTCCAGGCGGCGTCTGCGGCGGTCCGGGCGGCCGAGGTGGAACTTGCCCAGGCGAGCGAGCAACTCGAGCGGGCGCGCCAGGAGGCTGCCAACGCGCGGTACCGCTCCGACCCCTTGGTGTTCATGCGTGCGTCGGTCCAGGACGAGGTACAGGCGCTGGGCCGCAAGACGACCGAGAAGAAGGTCCGGGCCGCCTACAGGTACCTCCTGGACCGCGCGGTCGAGCTCGCCGAGGGCGAAGTGCAGGGGTTCGCCTCGGATCAGGCTGCGGTGCAACGCGAGCGCCACGCGGGTGTCGAGGCGCGTGTGCAGGCCGAGCGCGACGCCCGCACGCAGCTCGCGGGAGCCGTGGAGATGCAGGGCCGCGTCCGCGACGCGCTGCGGTGGGCCAACGAGGGGCTCGCCCTGATGGCGCAGAAGCTGGCCCCTGGCGCGGATCCGGAGTAGCTGCGCGGGCTCGGTCCCTGGGTCACGCTCGACATCCGCCGGGAGTGGTTGGGGAGCCCATGCGGGGGGTAGTGGTCCTGGGCAGGTGATCGTCCGCCGTATGAGTGAGGGAGTGTGAGCGATGAGCACGGTCGAGGAGTCCATCGAGGTGCAGGTCCCGGTGCGGACTGCGTACAACCAGTGGACGCAGTTCGAGCTGTTTCCGGAGTTCATGAAGGGGGTGGAGTCGATCACGCAGATCGATGACACTCATCTGCATTGGAAGACCAGCATCGGCGGGGTGGAGCGCGAGTTCGACGTTGAGGTGTCCGAGCAGCACCCCGATGAGCGGGTGGCTTGGCATTCCACCGATGGGGTGGCGCATTCCGGGGTGGTGACGTTCCATCGGCTCTCCGATGAGGCAACGAAGATCATGGTGCAGATCGAGTGGGATCCTGAGTCGTTCGCTGAGAAGGCCGGTGCCCTGGTCGGTGTCGACGATTTCCGGGTCAAGGCAGATCTGGGTCGGTTCAAGGACTACATCGAGCGCCGTGGCGGCGAGACCGGTCAATGGCGCGGAGAGGTCTCCGCCCCTTGAGCGCCGCCAGCCAGGTCTACCCAGCACATCCCGCCACGAACGACCGAGGAGGTAGCAATGACTGACCAGGTAGGTAACGAGCAGCATCAGGAAGACCCGGCCCACGAAGGTACGAAGCCTGGCATCGAGGTCACCACGGACCAGGAGCCGAACACGTTCGAGCCGGAGGAGGACCCGGAAGCGACCGAGCCCGCAGACGGCTGACCCGACCTGCAGTGGCGCGCGCGACCGCCCAGACCTGGGTCCCCTGGGTGCTGCCGATGAAGCAGCGAGCCTCTTGGGCGACCCGGGATCTCAGGTCTGGTCGGCTTCGCGCCCCATCTTGTCGGCTCAGGAGGGGAGTGGCACCCGGGTTCGCTCAGGGAGCGGGCTCCAGGTCGATCGCGGCGCCTGATCCGGCCTGTTCGAGGCAGACCAGCGCCAGGAAGTCGGTGTGCGCGTATCCGGCAGCGACCGCGTCGGCGAGCCGTTGGCGCACGGCCGACCCGACTGGTAGGGGCACCCCGTGGAGCGCGGCGAGGTCGGTGGCCAGGGTGAGGTCCTTGGTCATGTCCGCGGTGGTGAAGGTGGCGGTGTAGTCACGGGCGCGCAGGGCCGCGCCCTTGTACGAGACGAACCGGCTGGCCAGCACCGTCGACTCCAGCGCATCGAGGAACACAGTGCGATCCACCCCCGCAGCCTCTGCCAGCACGGTCGCCTCGGCGAGCAGTTGCATCGTGCCCCCAAGCATGGAGTTGACCGCGATCTTGACCACGCGCGCCTCGTCGCCGTCGCCCACGGTCGTGTGTGCGGTCGTGACGTCGTTGAGGACCGGCGTGGCCGTGGCGATGGCGTCGGCCGGCCCGGACAGGAGCAGCGACGCGGAGCCGCTGCGGACCACCGCGGGGGTGCCACTCACGGCCCCGCGCAGGTAGCGCACACCCCGCTCGCGTGCCGCGGCCGCGATCCGTTCGGAGGACTCGACGTCCACGGTGGACAGGTCGACCAGCGTGGTGCCGGGCGGCATGGCTTCGAGCCCGTCCCGGTCGATGAGCACCGAGGTCAGGGCCGCACCGTCGGTGAGCATGGTGACCACGACCTCGGCGGCTGCGACCGCCTCGGTCAGGGAGGCGACCGCCCGCACGTCGTCGGACTCGAGCGCGCGGGCGGCCTCGGTGCTGCGGTTCCAGACCACGACCGGTCGGCCTGCCGCCGACCAGCGAGCGACCAGGGCGGCCCCCATCCGCCCGGCACCGAGGAGGGTCACTGGGCCACTGGTCATGAGACTCCTTGGGTCGGCATCGGACGGTTCGGTTGTCATCTCACCACAGCAGGTCGCTGCCGGGCCACGGATGGACTGGCGGCTGAGACGGGGTTGCGACGCGATGGGGACCAGAAATCCATGGTCGCGGGCTTGCGCCGCTGTCATCGTGGGCACACGACGAACCGAGGCCAGGAGGACCCCATGACTGCAGCATTGGAGTTCCGCGCACCGAGCAGCGCCGCTGATTCCCTCGATGGGCTGATCTCCTGCACGCCCCGGTTCCTGGGCACCAGACTGTGGTGGACCCAGTTGGGCGACGCGCTGGACGCACTGCGGTTCCAACTGTCCGGTGCTGACCTGACCGGCCTGGCCGCGCAGGTGGTGGCCGACGCCCCGGAGCTGGCTGCGTCCGCACTCAGGCTGCTGGAAATCGACGACGCCACCCAGGCCGAGGCATCCCGGCTGCGCCAGGGGGTCACCGAGATGTCCGGGCGCACGCCCGAGGTGATGGTCGTGCGTGAGGCCGTCCGAGCGCTGGTGACGCGGGTGCGTCGCCTGGATCGCCTGTCCGAGGACCTGCTGCACGAGGCCTACCAGCGCGACTTCGGCGGGGAGTGACCCCGGGCTCGCTGCCCAGCGGCAGGGCCGATCCGGACCTGCGCGGTGCAGCGACGTCGGCGGGCACCGGCGCTGAATGTCCGAGGGTCCCGGTACGGTCTCGGCATGAGGAGATCGGGGGGGACCGGGCTCACAAGTCGCAGGAGATGGCGGGCAATCGGGCCTCACGGTCTGGCCGCACGGGCACTGGTCGCCTCCGTGCTGTGCGCCGGGCTCGTTTCCGGCTGTGGCGCGTCCAGAGCCGACGGCATCCCGGAACCGCCCGCGGTGACCGCGCCGGTGAGTTCGTCGGCACCCGCCACCTCTGACGGTGCAGCTGCGGGCGCGGGCACCGAGTCCGGGTTGGTGACCCACATCGTCGACGGTGACACGATCGACGTCGCCGGCGTGGGTCGGATCCGGGTCATCGGGATCGACACCCCGGAACGCGGGGCCTGCGGCTATGACTCGGCGACGCTGGCCATGGCCGCCCTCGTCGGCGGCCAGGTGGTCGTCCTGGACCGCGGCGCGGCCGACGACGCAGACCGGTACGGGCGTCTGCTGCGCTACGTGGACGTCGGTTCGACCGATGCCGGGCTCTCGTTGATCCGTGACGGCTGGGCGATCGCTCGCTACGACAGCCGGGACGGCTACGGCCGGCACCCCCGCCAGGACGAGTACATCGCCTCCGACGCGCAGTCCGAGGACCGGGGCTGCTATCCCGACGACGAGCCCTGAGAACGCCCCCGGCCGCTGAGGACGGTCCAGATCGCGCGGCGTGCGCTGGCGGACCCCGGCCTCGTGGTCGAGGATCGAACCGTGGCCAACCGACTCGCCGACGCTCTGTCCCCCTACCTGCGCCAGCACGCACAGAATCCGGTCGACTGGTGGCCCTGGTGCGACGAGGCGTTCGCGCAGGCTCGCGACCGGGACGTGCCCATCCTGCTGTCGGTCGGGTACGCCGCCTGCCACTGGTGCCACGTGATGGCCCATGAATCATTCGAGCACCCGGTCACTGCCACCCTGATGAACGACCGGTTCGTGAACATCAAGGTCGACCGGGAGGAGCGCCCCGACCTCGACGCCGTCTACATGGAGGCAACGCAGGCCCTGACCGGGCGGGGCGGCTGGCCGATGACGGTGTTCCTCGACCACGACGGTCGGGCGTTCCTGGCTGGGACGTACTTCCCGCCCGTCTCCCACGCCGGCATGCCCGCGTTCACCGATGTGCTCGAGGGTGTGGACCACGCGTGGCGCACCGATCGCCCCCGGATCGCCGCCGCGGCGTCGCAGGTGCACGCCGCCCTGACCCGCGAGCTGCGAACCGAGGAGGCGGGCGATCAGCAACTGCCCACGCTCGTGGATGTCACGGCCGCCGTCGACACCCTGGCCGCGCAGTTCGACAACCGCCGCGGTGGCTTCGGCGCCGCACCGAAGTTCCCACCCTCGATGGTCCTGGAGTTCCTGCTGCGTGCCGACGCCCTGACCGCTGCGGCCGGTGACCGCGACGCCCGGGCGCTGAACATGGCTGCGGCGACCATGACCGCGATGGCGCGCGGCGGGATGTACGACCAACTGGCAGGAGGGTTCGCCCGCTACAGCGTCGACGCCGACTGGGTCGTGCCGCACTTCGAGAAGATGCTCTACGACAATGCCCTGCTGCTGCGCACCTACCTGCACTGGTGGCGGGCCACCGGCGATCCTCTGGCCCGGCGCATCGTCGTCGGCACGGCGCGGTTCCTGATGACCGACCTGCGCACCGCCGAGGGCGGTTTCGCGTCCTCCCTGGATGCCGACAGCTCCGGCCACGAGGGTGCGGCCTACGTCTGGACGCCACGCCAGCTCATCGAGGTCCTCGGCGCCGACGACGGTGCCTGGGTGGCGCAGCTCTGCGAAGTCACCCCGGCAGGAACCTTCGAGCGCGGTGCCTCCGTGCTCCAACTGCGCACCGACCCGGCCGACGCGCAACGCTGGGCGCAGTGCCGCGCGAGGCTGCTGGCGTCCCGGGAGTCCCGCGAGCAACCTGCTCGGGACGACAAGGTCGTCGCTGCGTGGAACGGGCTGGCGATCGCGGCGCTGGCCGAAGCGGGTGCGCTGCTCGACGAGCCCGAGTGGATCGAAGCGGCCGAAGCCTGCGCGCGGCTGCTCGGCGATCGGCACTGGGACGCCGAGCGGTGCCGGCTGGCGCGGATCTCGCTCGGTCCGACCGTGAGCGCAGACGCCGCGGGCGTCCTCGAGGACTACGGCGATCTGGCCGAGGGGCTGCTCACCCTCTACCAGGTGACCGGTGACGAGCAGTGGCTGCACCGCGCGGTCGCCCTGCTCGACGTCGCCCGCGCGCAGTTCGCCGACGGGTCCGGTGGCTTCTTCGACACGGCCGCGGACGCCCCCGCCCTGGTCCGCCGGCCCCGGGACCCCAGCGACGGCGTCACCCCCTCGGGGGTCTCCGCCACCGCGCAGGCCCTGGTGACCCTCGCGGCCCTCACCGGGGACATCGAGCACCGGGTCGCCGCAGACGCCGCCCTGGTTCGCCTGACGCCCTTGGCCCGTTCGGCCCCCCGGTTCGCCGGTTGGACGTGGGCTGCGCTGGTGGCGCGGCTCGCCGGTCCGGTGCAGGTGGCGGTCGCCCTGCCCGCGGGGTACGAAGGGCCGGCCGAGCTGCATCGGGTCGCGCTGGCCGCCACCTCCCCGGGGCTGGTGGTGGCGGTCGGGGACCCTGCCGTATCCGAGGTTCCCCTGCTCGTGGGTCGGTCGAGCCTGGCGGGTCAGCCGACCGCCTACCCCTGCCGCGACTTCGTGTGCGACCTGCCGGTCACCGGGGCCCAGGCCCTGCGGACCGCCCTGGCACGCTGAGTCCCGTGCGAGCAGAGACCAACGCTTGCGCCCCTTCCGGCTCCGGTCCACACGTGAACTTGATGGTTCAACCGGTACCGTGTGAACTGCGGCCCCAACACCGGACCCGCGCCGGGCCCCGCCCACCCGGTTCGCCAGCACGAGAGGAACCACCACGATGCTCGCACTGGCCGGATCCATCCCCACCGAATCCGGCTCCGGTGGCCCGTTCGACCTGATCAACGGCCTGCCCGTGCACGCCTTGGTGGTCCACGCCGCCGCGGTGCTGATCCCCCTGGCCGCGCTGGGCGTGATCGGCATGGCCGTCTCGGTGCGGCTCTCGCGCAACATCGGCTGGCTCGTGGTCCTGGGCGCGGCCGTCGCGACCGGCGCCTCATGGGTGGCCAAGGAGTCGGGGGAGAAGCTGCAGATCCGGGTCGGCGCTCCCGGGTACGACCACAACACCCTCGGTGATGTCCTGCCGTTGTTCGCAGCAGTGCTGCTGCTGGCCGCCGGCCTGTTGTGGTGGATCGACCGTGCTGCCGGTGCCGGGCCCCAGCGTCGTCGGGGCCTGCGCATCGCGGTGGCCCTCCTGGCCGTCGCGGTCGCGGTGGCCAACCTGATCTGGGTCTACCGGGTCGGGGACTCCGGGGCCAAGTCGGTCTGGTCCGACCAGGTGTCCGCGGCGACGCCCGCGATCCCAGGCTCGGCGAGCCTCGGCACCGGGGGAGTTCGGCTCTTGTAGCGCGAGCGCCATCATCCAGCCGCCCAGCCGAACTCCTGCGGCGAATCGCGGCACATCGGACTCCGCTGCGCCGGATTGCCCAGCCGCACCGTGTCGCGCGGCGCCGCCCCCACGCCCGACACGAGGGCCCCAAATCCGTCCACCGCGCGACCATCGGCTCCTGATCGGGCAGGCTGGGCCCATGGGCGAGGACGTGGCGGGTCGGTCGTTCACGCGCGAGGACCGTCAGCGCTACCGGGACAAGGTTCACGCCTGCCTCGACGTCCTGGCGCGGATGCTGGCTGAGGAGCGCTTCGAGTTCGACCGGCCGATGACCGGCATGGAGGTCGAGCTCAACCTGGTCAACCCCGACGGCAGCCCCGCGCTGCGCAACGCCGAGGTGCTGGCCCGTATCGACAATCCCGCCTTCGTCCAGGAGCTCGGCCGGTTCAACCTGGAGATCAACGTCGCCCCGCAGAGCCTGACCGGCGAAGGCGGTCGTCGCTACGAGGACGAGGTCCGCGAGCAGCTCAACGCAGCCGATGCGCGCGCCCACGTCGAAGGTGCGGGCATGGTCATGATCGGCATCCTGCCGACCCTGCGCCCCGAGCACATGACCTCGCAGGCCATCAGCAGCAACTCCCGCTACGCGCTGCTCGACGAGCAGTTGCTGCTGGCTCGGGGTGAGGACCTGCACATCGACATCCGTGGCAAGCACGAGGGCCTCGAGGTCTGGGCCGACTCGATCGCCCCGGAGGCGGCCTGCACCAGCGTGCAGTTCCACCTGCAGGTCAGCCCCGACGACTTCGCCGCGTCCTGGAACGCCGCGCAGTGCCTGGCCGCGGCCCAGGTCGGGCTCGGGGCCAACTCGCCGTTCTTCCTGGGCAAGGAACTGTGGCACGAGACCCGGATCGCGCTGTTCACGCAGGCCACCGACACCCGCCCGGTGGAGATGAAGGCGCAGGGCGTGCGCCCGCGGGTCTGGTTCGGCGAGCGCTGGATCACCAGCGTCTTCGACCTGTTCGAGGAGAACCTGACCTACTTCCCGGCCATCCTGCCGGTCCTCGACGAGCAGGATCCGCGCGCGGAGATCGACGCTGGCCGCACGCCGGGCCTCAACGAGCTCAAGCTGCACAACGGCACCGTGTGGCGTTGGAACCGTCCCGTCTACGACGTCGTCGGCGACGTGCCGCACCTGCGTGTGGAGAACCGGGTGCTGCCGGCCGGACCCACGGTCGTGGACATCCTGGCCAACGGAGCGCTGTACTTCGGTGCCCTGCACGACCTGGCCCGCCAGGATCGAACCATCTGGTCGCGGATGTCGTTCGGGGCCGCCGAGGACAACTTCACCCGGGCCTCGATCCACGGGCTGGACACCACCGTGTACTGGCCCGGGTTGGGCGAGGTACCCCTGCCTGAGCTGGTCCTGCGACGCCTGCTGCCGCACGCCCACGCGGGTCTGAAGTCCTGGGGCGTCGACGACGACATCCGCGAGCGCCTGCTGGGCGTGATCGAGGGCCGGTGCGCCTCCGGGCGCAACGGGGCGCGCTGGCAGCTCGACTCCGTGGCGGCCCTGGAACGCTCCGGCATGGACCGGTGGGCGGCCCTGCACCGGATGACCCAGGAGTACGTGGCCCGGATGCACACCAACGAACCGGTGCACACCTGGGAGCCGATCTGAAGGCACGACCCGCCCGGAACGACTGCGACCACAGCCTCTGCGAATATGTGGTCACGTCGGTGACCTCCGACGGTGGGGCCGCGGTCACAGGAGGCCAGGATGGCGGTGGACACCGGACCGCAGCGAACCCCACCGCGCGGGCGGCTCGGTGGCAGCGACTGCGAACGCCTGCGGCCCGGTCCCATCGCCCAGCCGGTCAACACCGTGACGAGCGCGGCCTACGTCGTGGGCGCTGCGCTCGTCACGGCCAGAGCACGGGATCGGGGCTCAGCACAACGTGAGGTGGCGACCTACTCCGCCCTGATGGCACTGGTCGGGCTGGGCAGCATCGCATTCCACGGTCCCCAACCCCCGGGGGCCCGGGCGATGCATGACGTGCCGATCCCCGTCCTCGTGGCATGGGCGATCGGCACGCCGCTGGTGCGATGGCGCAGGGGAGGAGTGCCGCTGCCCGGTTGGTCGCGTGCCCGCGGCACGGCGCTCGCCCTGACCTCGGTCGGTGCGGTTGCCGCCTACGCCGGCGGTCGGACCGGGGCCCGCACCTGCGACCCCGACAGCCCGGTGCAATTGCATGGGGCGTGGCACGTGCTCACGGCCGCAGGCTTCGTGCTTGTGGCCGACCTCCTCCACCGAAGGAGCTCGACGGATGAGTGACCCGGTCGTGACGGGCAGCCGCGGGGGCGGCTTCCGGCGGCTGGCCCGGTTGGCGGCCAACCTGGCCTACCGCGACATCGACGTGCACCTGCCCGCGGTCACGCCCTCGCCGGGACCGATCCTGGGCGTGTCCAATCACTTCGGCGGACTGGCCGACGGCGTCCTGCTGGTCGACAGCTTCCCCCGGATGCCCCGGGTCGTGGCGCGCGATGTCATCTGGAACGTCCCGGTGGTGGGCCGCCTGGCCCGGGCAGCAGGCATGATTCCCGTGCACAAGGCCGCCGACGGTGGGCAGCGCGCCACCAACGACGAGATGTTCGCCTCGGCCTACGAGGGGCTCTCGCAGGGTGACCTGGTACTCATCTTCCCCGAGGGGGTGACCCAGGACGTCCCCCACATGGCCGAGGTGCGCACGGGCGCGGCACGGATAGCCCTCGGCGCGCGGGAGTCGGGCGTGGCCGGGATCCGCATCAACCCGGTGGGGGTGCACTACGAGAACAAGGCAGGATTCCGCTCCCGTGCGCTGGTCAACCTGGGCGAGGCCCTCGACCTGGACGGGTGGGTCGCCCAGCGAGGTGGGGTGGCGCAGGGAGCCGACGATCGCCAGGCGGTGCTCGACCTCACGCAGGAGATCAACACCGCCCTTCGCCACGTGGCGCCCAACTATCCGGACTGGGACCAGGCGCACGCCCTGGAGACGGTCGCCGAGGTGCTCCTGACCGATGTGGACCCGAGACCGTCGCCACCGCAGCAGTACGGGGACATCGCCCTGCTGGGATCACGGCTCAACCGCGTGGCCGAGCCGGAGCGCAGCGTGCTGGTGCAGTCCGGTGCGACCTACCGTTCCGCCCTCCGCGAGGCGAGGACCTCGGACCACGCCGTGGCCACGGCGCTCGCCCCGGTCCGGTCCCGGGGCTGGGTCCTGGACCTCATGCTCGTGGTCCTGCTGGCGCCGTTCGCCCTGCTGGGACTGGTGACAGCCGCCATCCCCCTGGTGCTGGTCGTGATCGCCAGCAAGCTGCGGATCGCCCCCGCCGTGCGGGCCACGGTCGTGCCCGGCCTGGCAGTGCTGCTGTTCCTCGTGGAGTGGGTGCTGTTCGTGATGGCTGCCTTCGATCGCGACAGCGTGGCCATCGGCGTGGCCGCCATCGCGCTGTTCCCGTTCTTCGTGGCCGCGCTGTTCTTCGAGATCGAACGGATCGCCGTCCTGTGGTGGCGATGGCGCCAGCGCAAGCGCCCGAGCAGAGAGGCGCTGCCGCGGCTGCAGGAGCTGCGTTCCGACGTGGCCGAGAAGGGATGGGCTGCCCTGTGATCGACACCCTGGACCGACTCCTGATCGCAGTGGTCCTGCCGCTGGTCGCGGTGTGGGTGATCGTGGTCGTCGACATCGTCAGGCAACCGCGGATGACCGGTCGGGCCAAGGTCCTCTGGCTCGTGGTGGGCACGGTCATCTGGCCGATGCTCATCGTGTACTGGTTGACCCGCCCGGTGCAGGGCCGGTTGGAGCGCTCCGCGGACCGGACCGATCCGCACTCCCGGCTCGTCGATTCGGCGCTGGCCCACGAGTCCGGACGGCTCGACGACACCGGCTGGGCCCAGACCGCCAGGGCGCTACGAGGCACGTAGGGACACCCGCTGCTCGGCTACTGATACGGGCGGTCAACCCGCTGCACAGGCCGGGTCAGGCTGCGGGCCGCCCTCAGATCGAGAAGTCCTCGAGTTCGGCCCAGTGCCCGGGCTCGGTGGCGTGCAGGTGGAACTCGTTGACGTGACCGGTCACCGAGTACTCCAGGGAGTCGACCCGCTCGAGCAGGTTGGCCACCGCCGCACCGATCAGGTCCGGCTGGTTGGCGTGCTCCAGGTCGGGCTTGTCGCTGGCGGTGTGCGGCTTCGTGCGGGCGATCACCTGGCCGGGCACGCCGACCACCACGGAGTTGTCCGCGACCGGGCGCACCAGCACGGCGTTGCCGCCGATCCGTGAGTCGTGCCCGATCTCGATGGGTCCGAGCACCTTGGCCCCGGCGCCGATCGTGACCCGGTCACCGATCGTGGGGTGCCGCTTGCCGGGCTCGATGCTGGTGCCGCCGAGGGTGACCCCGTGGTAGATCGTGCAGTCCTCACCCACCTCGGCGGTCTCGCCGATGACCACGCCCATGCCGTGGTCGATGAACAGGCCCGGGCCCAGCCGGGCGCCCGGGTGGATCTCGATCCCGGTCAGCGCCCGGGCGGCCTGGGAGATCGCGCGCGCGGAGAACAGGTGGTCGCGGCGCCACAGGGCGTTGCTCACCCGGTGGGCCCACACGGCGTGCAGGCCGGAGTAGAGCAGCGCCACTTCGGCCTTGGACCGGGCCGCGGGATCGCGCTCGAACACGCACTCGACGTCGCGGCGCATGTCGGCCAGCAGGGCCAGCGCGGGACTCAGGTCCGGGCTCGGCCTCGATCGTGCGCCGGCCCGGCGGCGGCGGGCCACTGCTAGTCGGCCAGGTCGGCGAACAGCGGCGTGGACAGGTAGCGCTCGCCGTAGGAGGGGATGATCACCACGATCTGCTTGCCTGCGTTCTCCGGGCGGGCAGCCACCTGCGCCGCGGCCCAGATCGCCGCGCCGGAGGAGATCCCGACGAGCAGGCCCTCCTCGGCGGCCGCGCGCCGCGCGGTGGCCATGGCATCGCCTGCCTCGACGGTGAGCACCTCGTCGTACAGGTCGGTGTCCAGCACCTCGGGGACGAACCCGGCGCCGATGCCCTGGATCGGGTGGGGGCCCTTGGCGCCGCCGGACAGCACCGGGGAGGCGGCCGGCTCCACCGCGATGAGCTGCACCTCGGGCTTGCGCTCCTTGAGAACCTGGCCGACCCCGGTGATCGTGCCGCCGGTGCCCACCCCGCTGACCAGGATGTCGACCGCACCGTCGGTGTCGGCCCAGATCTCCTCGGCGGTGGTGGCCCGGTGGATCGCCGGGTTCGCGGGGTTGGCGAACTGCTGGGGCATCAGGTAGTTCTCGTGCTCCTCGGCCAGTGCGGCGGCCTTGGCGATCGCGCCGCCCATTCCCTCGGGCCCAGGCGTCAGGATCAGCTCCGCGCCGTAGGCACGCAGCAGCATCCGGCGCTCCTTGCTCATGGTCTCGGGCATCGTCAGCACGCACTTGATGCCGCGCGCCGCGCACACCATCGCCAGGGCGATCCCGGTGTTGCCGCTGGTCGGCTCGACGATCACGGTGTCCGGGCCGATCTGTCCCGCCTCCTGCGCGGCGTCGAGCATTGCCACGCCGATCCGGTCCTTGACGGAGTTGGCCGGGTTGAAGAACTCCAGCTTGGCCAGGACTGTGGCCCCGGCGCCGTCGGTGACCCGGTTGAGCCGGACCAGGGGGGTGTTTCCAATGAGTTGAGTGACGTCCGTTGCGATGCGCATGGGCGAAATCCTAGTCCGCAGTCTTATTTTGGCAACCTCCGGGTTGGAGAAATCGCCGACGGCGCAACCGGGCTCGCTGGGCGGCAGGGCCCCGGATGTGACGGACAGGAAGGGTGTGGGTCAGGATGGTCGCATGCACGACAGCGCGACGCAGTTGCCGTGGGGTACCCAATGGGACCTCGTCGAGGCCGCCGACCTGGACGTCGACTGGTCGGCCATGCACGTGACCCTCGGCTTCCAGCAGGAACGTGCCGGTGGCAGGGCGCCGGTCAACCGCTACTTCGGTACCTGCCATGCGCAGCCCGACGGCACCTTGGCACTCGGGCCGTTCGGGATGACGATGATGGCCGGGCCGCCGGCGGCGATGGCTGCCGAGCAGGCCTACCTGGCGCTGCTGGGGCAGGTCGCTGGCCTGCGGCGCCCTGCGCAGCGACTGGAGCTGCTCGACTCCGCGGGGACGTGTCTGCTGGCCTACGTGCCCTCGGCGGATCCGGAGTAGGGCGGCCATGACCGCGGACCGTTACGGAGCCGTCCCCGCGGGGGAGTTCACCGCACTCTCATCGGTACGGGACCACGCCCAACCGGCGGCCGAACCTCTCGAATCAAGGCCCGCGCCTGCGCCCGCCGCGCCTGCGCCTGACGCACCGGGCCGCGCCGCGCCGCGCCGGGCCGCCACGCAGTCGCGATGGTGGCCTGCGATCCCTCCGCAGCACGGCGCGTGGGCGTTCCTGATCGTGCCGGTGCTGTGCGCGTTCGCCATCAGCGGGGCCAGCCCGGCCGGCTGGCTGTTCCTGGCCGCCTGGGTGTCGGCCTATCCGGTCGGCTACTACGCCGGCCGGGCACTGACCGCGCGCGCCCGGCGGGGGTCGTGGACGCGGCTGGCCCGCCGGGAGCGCGACCGGGCGCTGCCCTGGGTGATCCTCACTGCGCTGCTGGGCCTGCCGCTGGCGATCACCCGGCCGTGGCTGCTCGGCGCGGCTGCGCTGCTGGGGGTGCTCTGGATCGGTGGGCTGGTCGTGGCGGCCCGACGCGGCGAGCGCAGCCTGGCCAATGACCTGCTCCTGGTCGCCCAGGCCGGAGTGGCTCTGCCGTTGGCTGTCGGAGTCGTCGCCGGCCCACGAGAGGCACTGGACGCCCTGGGCGGGCCGACTCTCCAGGCGACCCTGATCGTCACCGCCTACCTGGCCGGGGCGGTCGTGCATGTGAAGTCGATCCTGCGCGAGGCGGGCCGGCGCTCCTTCCGCATCGCCAACCTGGGTTGGCATGGCTCGCTCGTGCTAGTCGGCGGGCTGGTGAACCCGTGGTGGCTCGTCGGGCTCGTGCCGGCCCTGATCCGCTCGATCCTGCTGCGTCCTGGGCTGCGGCCCGGCGCGATCGGTGGGGTCGAGGCGGTGATCGCGACTCTGGTCGTGCTGGCCGCATTCCTGGCTGTGTAGCGGGGACACAGTGGGTAGGCTGCGGCCAGACACCTCGAGGAAGGGGCCGGATGGGCAGCGGCTCGACGGAGATGTTCGAGGCTGCGGCTGCTGGCGACCGCATTCCCCGACGGATCCTCCTGGTCATCATCGCGCGCGTCCTGGGCGTGGTGGCCGCCACGATCCTGCTCTACTTCCTGTTGCCCATCGAGGGCGAGGGCGCGGCGGCCGCCGGAGCAGTGGCTGCCTGCCTGGGCATTGCGCTCATCCTCTCCGTCTTCGCCCACCAGCTCGGGCGCGTGTCGCGCTCGCAGCGCCCGGTGGTCGCCGCACTCGAGGCGCTGGCCCTGGTGTTCGGACTGTTCGTCACCCTGTTCGCCCTGCTGTACGTGTCGGTCTCGGAGGGCGACCCGCAGGCCTTCACCCAGGGCATCGACAAGATCGGCGGGCTCTACTTCACGACCACGGTGCTGGCCACCGTCGGGTTCGGTGACATCTCTCCGGTCAGCAACCTCGCCCGGGTCATGGTGACGGCCCAGATGGTGCTCGGGATGATCCTGATCGGCACGGCCTTCAAGGCCCTGGGGTTCTCCGCCAGGCGTGCTGTGAAGGCGCGCAACGACATCGTGGCACAGGCGCGCACGTCAACGACAGTCGATGTCGACGACGACGCCGACCCGTGGGACAGCGGCCACGGTGGCAGCACCAGCAACTCCGGGGACGGCTCCGAGGTCGAGCCCGGCGGTGCCCACGAACGTGGATGAGCTCGCGCTGGGGCTCCTGCTGATGATGATGCTGCTGGCCAGCGTCACGACCTTCCACGTCAGCCGACGCTGGTACGTGCCGCTGGCCCTGGGCTGGACCGTGGCGTTCGTGCTGTTCGGCTCGATGGCGGGCCTGACGCGGGCGGAGATGGGCTGGACCAACTGGCTGCACGGTCTGCTGTGGGGTGCGGCCGCGATCGGGATCGTCAGCGTGGGGATGGGGCTGGGTGTGGCCATCCCGCGGCTGAATCCCCTGTTCGCCGACGAGCGCATCATGGGCACCAGCGGTGCGCAGGTGGCGCGCAAGTCCCTCGTGGAGATCCCGCTGGGCACGGTGCTGCTCGAGGAGATCGTGTTCCGCAGCGTGCTCCTGGGTCTGCTCACCCACCTGTACGGGACGGTCATCGGCGTGCTCGGCTCGGCGTTCCTGTTCGGGCTCTGGCACATCCTGCCCGCGCTGGAGATGCACGATTCGCACTCACTTACCAGTCAACTCGGCGCTGGATGGGCCGCGAAACTGGTGACTGTGGCGCTCACCATCCTGGCCACGGGCGCGGCGGGGGTGCTGTTCGCGATGCTGGTCGTGTGGAGCGGCAGCATCCTGGCGCCGATGGGTCTGCACTGGGCCACGAACGGTCCGGGGTCGATCGCCGCGTGGTTGGTGGGCCGCCGGCAGGCGCGCACCAGGGACACCGACTGATGCTTGATCAGTGCTCGTCGCGCAGCGCGTCGGCGACCTTGATGCACGCCTGGCCGAAGGCCTCGAACTCCTGCGTGGTGAGGCGGTCGAGCAGGTGCCGGCGCACGCTGGCGACGTGGTCGGGCGCCGCGGCGACGATGGTGTCCCAGCCCAGGTCGGTGAGCACGGCGAACATGCCCCGCCCATCGTCGTCGCACACCTCGCGGACCACCAACCCGGCCTTGGTCATCCGGTCGATCTGGTGCGACAGCCGGCTGCGGGAGAGCAGGGTGTGGTCGGCCAACGTGCTCATCCGCATGCGCCGATCCGGTGCCTCGGAGAGTTCGACGAGGATCTGGTAGTCGGTGCCGGTCAGTCCGTGCTGCTCGTGCAGGTCGCGGTTGAGCTGCTCGGGCAGGAGCATGCTGGTCGCGATCCAGCCGCGCCAGAACTGCTGTTCACGTTCGCTGAGCCACTGGGTCATGCCCCCCATGGTACCCATTGGTTGAACGATTAACTGGGCCGAACGTCCCGCCCGGACCGACCTCAGGGCAGCGTCAGGATCTCCGCGCCGTCCTCAGTGACCAGCAGCGTGTGCTCGAACTGAGCGGTCCAACTGCCATCGGCGGTCACCGCCGTCCAGCCGTCGTCCCACATCCGGTAGTCGTGGGTGCCCAGCGTGAGCATCGGCTCGATGGTGAACGTCATGCCGGGCAGCATGATCGTGTCGGCGTGCGGGTCGTCGTGGTGCGGGATGATCAGGCCGGTGTGGAACGCCGTGCCGATGCCGTGGCCGGTGAAGTCGCGCACGACGCCGTAGCCGAAGCGTCGGGCGTAGGACTCGATGACCCGGCCGATGACGTTGATCGGCCGCCCGGGGCGCACGGCCCTGATCGCGCGGATCGTGGCCTCGTGGGTGCGTTCCACGAGCAGGCGCGGCTCGTCGGCCACCTCGCCGACCAGGAATGTGGCGTTCGTGTCGCCGTGCACCCCGTTGAGGTAGCCCGTGATGTCGATGTTGCAGATGTCGCCCTCGCGCAGCACCGTGCTGTCGGGGATGCCGTGGCAGATGACCTCGTTGAGGCTGGCGCACAGGGACTTCGGGTACCCGCGGTAGCTCAGGGTCGAGGGATAGGCCCCGTGGTCGCAGAGGAAATCGTGGCCGATCCGGTCGAGTTCATCGGTGGTCACGCCCGGTGCGACGGCTCGGCCCACCTCGGCCAACGCGCGGGCCGCCAGGTGACCGGCCACCCGCATCGCGGCGATCGTCTGGGCATCCTTGACCTCACCGCCGGTGTAGGGCGCTGGTCTGGGCTGGTCGACGTACTCAGGTCGGGGGATGGAGGCCGGCACCGGCCGCCGCGGCGAGAGGCGCCCGGGGGCCAGCGGCGCGCGCGTGGCGATCGACATGGGTCAAGACTACGCAGGACAGTGCCCTTGCGTGGCCGGTAGCGTCGGGAGCCAGCCCAGCAGGAGGAGGCACGGTGTCGTACTGGTTCTGCCTGACCCACATGGCCGTCGAGGGTGACGAGGGCTGCGCGCACGCCGAGCGGCTGGGCCCCTACCCCGATCAGCAGTCCGCGCAGGCCGCCCTGGACCGGGCGCACAAGCGCTCCGAGGCCTGGGACCACGACCCCCGCTGGACTGACACCGACCTCGAGGACTGACTCCGACGCTGGATCATCGATACAGCACTCCTTCTGCCAGATCGATGATCCAAGCGCGCAGACGGCCTCACCGCGGCGTCAGCGGTACTCGTGCTCCGGGCCCGGGTAGTTGCCAGACACCACCTCGTCGGCCCACTGCGTCACCGCACCCGACAGGACTGCGCCGAGGTCGGCGTAGCGCTTGACGAACTTGGGTGCGCGGCCCGGGGTGAGCCCGGCCATGTCCTGCCAGACCAGCACCTGGGCGTCAGTGGCCGCGCCCGCCCCGATGCCGATGGTCGGGATCGACAGGCTCTGGGTCACGCGCTCGGCGAGGTCGCTGGGCACCACCTCCAGCACGATCGCGAACGCGCCGGCGGCCTGCATCGCCTTGGCGTCCTGCATGAGGATCTCGCCGTCCTCCCCGCGGCCCTGCACCCGGTAGCCGCCGAACTGGTTCACCGACTGTGGGGTCAGGCCCAGGTGCGCCATCACGGGGATGCCGGCACTGACCAGCGCCTCGACCTGTGGCAGCACACGCGCGCCGCCCTCGAGCTTCACCGCGCCGACGCCGGCCTCCTTCATGAACCGGGCCGCGGTCGCCAGGGCCTGGGCTGGCGAGGACTGGTACGAGCCGAACGGCAGGTCCCCGACCACGAGCGCGCGCGTCGAGCCGCGGACGACGGCGGCGGCCAGCGGCAGCAGGTCATCGACGGTGACCGGCACGGTGGAGTCGTAGCCGTACACGACCATCGCCGCGGAGTCACCGACGAGCATCACCGGCACGCCCGCCTCGTCGAAGATCCGCGCGGTCAGGGCGTCGTACGAGGTGATCATCGGCCACTTCTCGCCGCGCGCCTTCGCCGCGATCAGGTCACGGGTGCTGATCCGCCGGCCCGTCGGTGCCGCGCCGTACAGGGTCGCGGCATCAGCGGAGTTCGCGGCGGGGGTGGGGGTGCCTGGGGCGGCGGGCAGGGTCATTGACGATCTCTCCCATCTCGAGGCTCACGATCGGAGTCCCCGGACGACTGAATGGTGTCACGTCGGGGGGCGTGGCGCCAGAGTGGGGATGCCCGCACGTGGCGCGCGGCAAACCAGAACCGTGCCCGTGGGCAGTCCCGCAGCGGCGACAAGAGCTGCACTGGGATGGGCTGGACTGGACTGGACTGGACCGGGCTGGACTGGACGGCACTGGACCGGGGTGGGCTGGACTGGACTGGACGGGACTGGACCGGGCTGGACTCAGCCTGCGGACTCGCGGTACCGGTTGGTGATCGGCTGGCGGCGGTCCCGGCCGAAGGACCTGGGCGTGATCTTGGTGCCGATCGGGTACTGGCGGCGCTTGTACTCGGCGAGGTCGGTCAAGCGCATGATCCGCTCCACCAGGGCCCGCTCGTAGCCGTCGGCCACCAGCTCGGCGGCCCCCCGGTCGTGCTCCACGTAGTCGTCGAGGATGTCGTCGAGCAGGTCGTAGGCAGGCAGCGAGTCGGTGTCCACCTGGTCGGGGCGCAACTCGGCCGAGGGTGGCTTGTCGATCGAGTTCGGCGGGATGGGCGGTTCCTGGCCCAGCCGCGCGGCCTCGGCGTTGCGCCAGCGCGCGAGCCGGAAGACGCTCGACTTCGGCACGTCCTTGATCGGGCCGAACCCGCCGACCGCATCCCCGTAGATCGTGGAGTAGCCCACCGACAGCTCGCTCTTGTTGCCCGGGGCCAGCACGAGGTGGCCCTCCTGGTTGCTCACCGCCATCACAGCGGTGCCGCGGATCCGGGCCTGCAGGTTCTCCTCGGCCAGCCCGGTCAGCTCCATCGAGGCCAGGTACGCGTCGAACATGGGCGCGATCGGCAGCAGTCGGCAGTGCGCACCGATCCGGCGGGCCAGGTCGAACGCGTCGTCCTGGGAGTGCTGCGAGGAGTACCGGCTGGGCATCGAGATGCCGTGGACGTTCTCGCCGCCGATCGCGTCGGCCGCGAGGGCGGCGACCAGGGCGGAGTCGATGCCACCGGAGAACCCGAACGTGACCGACCGGAAGCCGTTCTTCTGCACGTAGTCGCGCAGGCCGACGACCAGCGCGGCGTACATCTCCGCCTCGTCGGTCAGGCGCGCCTCTATGGTCGGCGGGGGCAGCGGGGGATAGACGGGCAGCGGATCGGCGCTGATCTCGGCGGTGCAGAAGTCGCGCGCGGCCGGCAGGTCGAGGTCGACGATCAGCAGATGCTCGGTGAACTGCGGCGCCCGGGCGACCAGCGCACCGGTGGCGTCGACCACCAGCGAGTCCCCGTCGAAGACCAGCTCGTCCTGGCCGCCGACGAGGTTCACGTAGGCCAGCGCCGCGTTGGCCTCCACCGCCCGGCGGGCGGCCAGGGCCAGGCGGGAGTCGTCCTTGTGCACCTCGTAGGGCGAGCCGTTGATGACCACGAGCAGGCCCGCGCCGCTGTTGGCGACCTGGGCCACCGGACCGCCGTCCTGCCAGAGGTCCTCGCAGATCGCCAGCGCGACGTCCACCCCGTGCAGGCGGACCACGCACGGCTGCGTGCCCGACACGAAGTAGCGGAACTCGTCGAACACGCCGTAGTTGGGCAGGTGGTGCTTGGCGTAGCGCGCCACGACCTGGCCGCCGTGCAGCACGGCGGCGGCGTTGATGGGGGCGCCGCGCGGGGTGCCCAGTGGGTGGTCGCGGCCGACGTCGCGCAGGTCGAGGTAGCCCATGATCACCGCGATCTCGCCCAGGCCGTGGGTCGCCAACCGCGTCGCCAGGGTGTCCAGGGCGGCGATGGACGCCTGCTGGAACGACCAGCGCAGCGCGAGGTCCTCGATCGGGTATCCGGTCAGGACCATCTCCGGCAGCGCCACCAGGTGCGCACCGCCGGCGTGGGCCGCGCGGACCGCCTCGACCACGAGTTCGGTGTTGCCGGCGAGGTCGCCGACGACGGGGTTGACCTGAGCCAGGGCGATCCGCAGTTGGGGCACGCCCGCAGGCTACCGATCCCGGTGCCCACGTGGTTGCTGTGCACGGAATCGACAACTGGATGGTCGATTCCGTGCACAGCAACGAGGGCGGCCCGCCGCGCCGCGCGGATGCGGCAGTATGGCCCCCATGGACAAGCAGACCGAGTTCGTGCTGCGCACGGTCGAGGAGCGGGACATCCGATTCGTGCGCCTGTGGTTCACCGACGTGCTCGGATTCCTCAAGAGCGTGGCGATCGCCCCGGCCGAGTTGGAGAGTGCGTTCAGCGAGGGGATCGGCTTCGACGGCTCGGCCATCGAGGGGTTCGCGCGGATCCAGGAGGCCGACATGCTGGCCATGCCGGACCCGGGCACCTTCCAGGCGCTTCCCTGGCGTGGGGAGTCCCAGGGCGTGGCGCGGATGTTCTGCGACATCACGATGCCTGACGGCTCCCCGTCGTTCGCCGACCCGCGCTACGTGCTCAAGCGCACGCTGTCGCGCGCCGCCGACCAGGGCTTCACGTTCTACACCCACCCGGAGATCGAGTTCTTCCTGTTCAAGGAGCCGCACCGGCCCGGCGAGATGCCGGTGCCCGTCGACGAGGGCGGCTACTTCGATCACACCCCACAGGGCGTGGGCTACGACTTCCGTCGGCAGGCGATCCAGATGCTGGAGTCGATGGGCATCTCCGTGGAGTTCAGCCACCACGAGGGCGGTCCGGGTCAGCAGGAGATCGACCTGCGCTACGCCGACGCGCTGACCACCGCCGACAACATCATGACCTTCCGGCTGGTGGTCAAGGAGGTGGCTCTCGAGCAGGGCGTGACCGCCAGCTTCATGCCCAAGCCGTTCCGGGACCACCCTGGCTCGGGCATGCACACCCACCTGTCGCTGTTCGAGGGTGACCGCAACGCGTTCTTCGAGGCCGGCGCGCACCTGCAGCTCAGCAGCACAGCACGCTCGTTCATGGCCGGGATCCTCACCCATGCCGCGGAGATGGCCGCGGTCACCAACCAGTGGGTCAACTCCTACAAGCGACTGGCCGGCGGTGGCGAGGCGCCCGCATGGGTCTGCTGGGGGCACAACAACCGCAGTGCCCTGCTGCGGGTGCCGATGTACAAGCCGGACAAGGGCAACTCCACGCGCATCGAGTTCCGGGCGATGGACTCCGCTGCCAACCCCTACCTGGCCTATGCCCTGCTGCTCGCGGCGGGCATGAAGGGCATCGAGGAGGGCTACGAGCTGCCCCCGGGTGCCGACGACGACGTCTGGGCGCTGAGCAACAACGAGCGCCGCGCCCTGGGGATGGCGCCGCTGCCCACGAGCCTGAACCAGGCGATCCAGGCGATGGAGCGCAGCGAGCTGGTGGCCGAGACCCTCGGCGAGCACGTGTTCGACTTCTTCCTGCGCAACAAGCGCGCGGAGTGGGACGAGTACCGCGGCCAGGTGACCCAGTACGAGCTGGACCGCTACCTGCCGGTGCTGTAGCCAGCTCATGAGGGATCCCCGCTCCAGTCGCACCGAGTCGGCCGGCGCCCGGCTGGCCCGGCTCGGGGTGCCGAACGCGGTTGCGGTCGGGGCGGCCCTGGCCGAGGTCACGTGGTGGACTGATGACCTGCTCGACGAGGTGGGGGAGGCCGCTGACCCTGGCCTGGTGCTGCGCACCGCCCTCGATCTGGACTCTGCCGCGGCGCAGCGGATCGCTGCGGTGGCCGCCGATCCGAGCGCCTGGCGTCGGTTCGCCCGGACGACCGGGGTGTCCGTGGCCCTGGCCGAGCACCTGACGCGGCACCCCGAGCACCTGGACATCCTGTTCGAGGACACCGCGCCCCCGGCCGCGGCTCAGGTATGTGCCCAGCTCGAGCAGGCCGGCGCCGGGGGCGGTGCGGCCGAGGCGCTGCGGGTGGCCTACCGGGCTGCGCTGCTGCGCATCGTGATCGCCGATGTGGCTCACGATGCCCCGTTCGAGCGAACGGCCCTGCGCCTGTCGGAACTGGCCGACGCCGTGCTGGCCGGTGCGCTGGTCGCCGCCCGGGCGCAACTGCCCCCCGACGCACCCGAGGTGCGCCTGTCGATCATCGGCATGGGCAAGTGCGGGGGCCGGGAGCTGAACTACAGAAGCGACGTCGACGTGGTCTTCGTCGCCGAGCCGGGGCCCGGCGCCGACGAGTCGGCAGCACTGCGCACCGCGACCACCCTGGCCTCTGGCGTGATGCGCCTGTGCAACCAGCCCACCGCCGAGGGCACCATCTGGGAGGTCGATGCCAACCTTCGCCCCGAGGGCCGAGCCGGGGCCCTGGTCCGCACGCTGCGCAGCCACGTGGGCTACTACGAGCGCTGGGCCAAGACCTGGGAGTTCCAGGCGCTGCTCAAGGCCCGGGCGGTGGCCGGGGACGCCGAACTCGGTGCGGCCTACGTCGATGCCGTCCTGCCCTTCGTCTGGGCGGCCGCGGACCGCGACGGCTTCGTCGCCGACGTGCAGCGGATGCGCAAGCGCGTCGAGGGCAACGTGCCGGCCAAGGACGCCGACCGCCAGCTCAAGCTGGGCAGCGGCGGGCTGCGCGATGTCGAGTTCAGCGTCCAACTGCTGCAACTGGTGCACGGCCGCAGTGACGTGATGCTGCGCAGCCCGACCACGCTCACCGCGCTCGAGAGCCTGGCGACCTGGGGCTACGTGGGCCGCGAGGATGCCTCCTCGTTGGCGGCCTCCTACCGGTTCCTGCGCACCCTGGAGCACCGCATCCAGCTCTACCGGATGGTGCGCTCGCACGTGGTGCCCCGCGAGGACGAGGACCTGCGCCGACTGGGCCGCGCGATGGGCTTCACGACCTCCCCGGCGCGCGAGCTGACCGAGGC
Source organism: uncultured Actinomycetes bacterium (assembly GCA_963798745.1). Classification (GTDB taxonomy): domain Bacteria; phylum Actinomycetota; class Actinomycetes; order S36-B12; family CAIYMF01; genus Prado023. The sequence continues at coordinate 108,816 of CAWCUF010000005.1, read as the reverse complement.
GTGGCAGCGCCGCGGCCTCGAGGTCCGTCGCATCCACGAGAAGCTGTTCTACCGTCCGCTGCTCGACGCGGTGGCGCGTCTGGACAGCGGTCAGGCGCGGCTGACCCCGCAGGCCGCCCGAGAACGCCTGGACGCGCTGGGCTTCCGCGACCCGGCCGGTGCGCTGAACCACATCGAGGCGCTGACCTCCGGAGTCAGCCGGCGTGCGGCCATCCAGCGCACGCTCCTGCCGGTGATGCTCGGCTGGTTCGCCGACGCGCCGGATCCCGACGCCGGGCTGCTGGCCTTCCGGCGGGTCAGTGACGACCTGGGCGGCACCCCCTGGTACCTGCGGCTCCTGCGCGACGAGTCGGCGTCCGCGCAGCGGATGGCCAGGGTGCTGGCCAGCAGCCGGTACGCCACGGAGCTGCTGCTGCGTGCCCCGGAGGGGGTGTCCCTGCTGGCTGACGCCGAGGAGTTGCGCCCCAGGCAGTCCGGCCCGTTGATGACAGAGTTCCTGGCCACGGCTGCCCGCTACGACGATGCTTCGGAGGCGGTGACCGCCCTGCGCGGGCTGCGCAGGCGCGAGCTGTTCCGGATCGCGGCCATCGACATCCTCGAACCCTTCACCGTCGAGGACGTGGGCAACGCGCTGACCGATGTCGCCGATGCCACGATCGCCGGCGCGCTGCAGGCGGCGATCACCCAGGTGCAGATCGCGCGGGGCTCCGAACTGCCCACCCGGATGCTGGTGATCGGGATGGGACGCTACGGCGGCGGCGAGGTCGGCTACGGCAGCGATGCCGACGTGGTGTTCGTCCATGACCCGCTGCCCGGCGTCGACGAGCGGGAGGCCGGTGCGGCAGCCACGCTGGTGGCCAGCGAGGTGCGCTCGCTGCTCAACGCCCCGTCGCCGGACCCGCCGCTGCAGTTGGATACCGACCTGCGCCCCGAGGGCAAGCAGGGACCGGCGGTCCGCACGGTGGACTCCTACCTGGCCTACTACGCGCGCTGGCGATCGTTCTGGGAGGCCCAGGCGCTGCTGCGTGCCGACCGGGTGGCCGGTGACGCGGATGCGTGGACCCGCGTGCGGGCCGGCATCGACCCGATCCGCTGGCCGGCCGAGGGGGTCGGCGAGGTGCAGCTGCGTGAGATCCGCCGGCTGAAGGCGCGGATGGAGAACGAGCGACTGCCGCGCGGGGCGGACCCGACCCTGCACACCAAGCTCGGCCGCGGCGGACTGTCGGATGTCGAGTGGGTCATCCAGCTCCTGCAGCTCCAGAGCGCCCACGGTGTGGCCGAACTGCGGACCACGCGGTCGATGGCTGCCCTGGCTGCGGCCCGACGGACCGGACTGATCGAGCCCACCGACGCCGACGTGCTCAGCGACGCCTGGCGGATGGCCACCCGCATCCGCAACGTCGTCATGCTCGTCCGCGGGCGCGCCACCGACATGGTGCCGACCGACATCGGCGAGTTGGGCGCGGTCAGCCGCATCCTGGGTTACGCGCCGGGGGAGTCCGGGGCGCTGCTCGAGGACTACCGGCGCACCACGCGACGCGCCCGTGCGGTGGCCGAGCGCCTCTTCTACGGCCAGTAGGCCACAGCGCCGATCGGATCGGCGATCCCGACCCGGCGCCCTGCGTGCACCCTCGATCGAGGCCGGTTCGATTTCGTCGGCGGCCATGGATGCCCGTATCATTGCCGCCAAACATGAGGGAAGCCTCATGAAAGTGGCGGGCGTGATCAGGTGGCCTGCACAGCCGAGAGGGTCGAGATGCAGATGTCGTCAGGACAGTCGAACGAGGATGGTCGCCACGCCGTGCGCGATGCAGCGCGCGCGGGCTCGGGCGCATCGCGCCGGTCCGAGCACCGGTCCCCGGCGATGCCCGGCAGCCTGGCGCACACCCTGGGTGCCGGCGGGCGCTGCCTGAGCCTGCTCTACCCGGGGATCGATCCCCGCTGGCCGCACGCCCTGGCCGAGGCCCTGGTCGGTCGCCCGGACCTCGCAGCCTGGGTCGACACGGTCTGCACGGAGCTCGACGACTGGGCCGCCACCCCCCGGGTCCGCGCCCTGGGCCTGTTCCCCGACGGCTTCTCGAACCTGTTGCCCGACGGCACGGACTCCCCAGTGCCCGCGGTGGCGGCGACCGGGCCGAACGCGCTGGTCGGCAACCTGTTGGTGAACCTCGTCGGTCTGGCCACCCTGGCCGATGACGGCCTGCACCCGGCGATCACCTCGGCCGGCACCCGCGCCGCGGGGCACAGCGCGGGGCTGCTGGCCGCCGTGGTCGCGACCGCCGTCGGCCGCGACGGACTGGTCGACATCGAGGTCGCCGCCGACGCTGCCCGGATCGCGGCGATCATGGGCGCGCACGCCGCCCGGCATCCCTGGTCGGTCTCAGACTCCGCGCTCGCCTGCGCGCTGGACGGGGATGAGTCGGCAGCCACGCCGATGGTGGCTGTCTCCGGTCCGCGGACCGCGCGCCTGGCCGAGATCCTGGCGCAGTCCGCGGCCGACGGGTCGGTTGCCATCGGGGTCGTCAACGGGCCCACCCGGCATGTGCTGGTCGGGGATCCAGCCGCACTGGCGCAGGTGCGCCAGGCGATGGCGGCGCTGGCCCAGGCCGAGGCCTCGCGCCGCGCCGCCGGGCGGCACGGGGGCACCCCGCTGCGATTCGCGTGGGAGCCCATCGCCAGCTCCGTGCCGTTCCATCACGCCGCCCTGATGCCGGCAGCCGAGGCGGCGCTGGGTCAGATCGAGGCCCTGGGCCTCACGCTTGCCGACCATGGCGCGGCCCGCATCATCGATCCGGCCACTGGCGCCGACCTTCCGCGCGAGGGCGCCCTTCGCGCAGTGGTCACCTCGGTGCTGGCCCGGCCGCACGACTGGGCCGACGCCCTTGTCGCCGCTGCGCCGGCCGGGACCGTGGCCGTGCTCACCAGCTCGCTGGGCTCGCTGCTCGGGGAATCCACCGCGGTCCTGCGCGGACGTGGCGCGCTGGTACTCGATCCCGCCACTGCGCCGGGGCGCACCGCGCTGTTCAGCCCGGGCCGGGCGCCGGCGTTCCCCGAGACCTACGCACGGTTCGCCCCCCGCGTCGTGCGGGATGCCGAGGGCACCCTGCGCCTGGACACCCGGCACACCCGGCGCTGCGGGCGCTCCCCGATGATCCTGCCCGGGATGACGCCCTCGACGGCCGAGGCGCCGATCGTGATCGCGGCGGCCAACGGCGGGCACGTCGCGGAGCTCGCCGGCGGGGGCCAGGTCAACGAGCGGATCCTCACCGAGCGGATGAAGGAGCTCACCGAGGGTCTGGCGCCCGGCCAGGAGGTCGTGTTCAACGCGCTGCACCTGGACCCCTACCTGTGGAACCTGCACCTGGGCCGCGAGCGGCTGGTCCAGCGCGCCCGGGCCGCCGGGGCGCCGATCAACGGCGTGACCGTGTCGGCCGGCATCCCGGATCGCGCGGATGCGCTGGCCCTGCTCGACGAGCTCAACGCGGCCGGGATCTGGCTCAACGCGTTCAAGCCCGGCACGGTCGCCGGGGTGCGGGAGGTGCTGGCGATCGCTGCCGCCACCGAGCATCCGGTGTGGATCCACCTGGAGGGCGGCGCAGCCGGCGGGCACCATTCCTGGGAGGACCTCGACGAGTTGCTGCTGGCCACCTACCACCTCATCCGCGAGCACGACAACGTGGTCCTGGCGGTCGGCGGTGGGGTCGGTGATCCGGAGCGCGCCGGCGCCCTGCTGACCGGCACCTGGTCGTTGCCGCACGGCGCCCCGGCGATGCCGGTGGACGCCATCCTGCTGGGCACCGTCACGATGGCCACGGCCGAGTCCGCTGCCTCGGACTCGGTCAAGGCCGCCCTGGCCGCCGCGACCGGCCACCACGGCTGGGTCACCCGCGGCACGATCGCCGGCGGCACCACCTCCGGGCGCTCCGGCCTGGATGCCGACATCCACTTCCTGGCCAACAGCGCGGCCCGCGCGGCCGCCCTGCTCGACGAGGTCGCCGGTGATGCCGGCGCGGTGGCTGCCCGACGCACGCAGATCATCGAGGCGCTGGCGGCCACCGCGAAGCCGTACTTCGGCGACGTCGCCGAGCTGACCTACGCCGAGCTGCTCGAGCGGTTCGTGGCGCTGACCGCCCTGGGTCGGCACGGCCGCTACGAGGATGGCGCCTGGCTGGACCCGACGCACCGGGCGCGGTTCATCGCCCTGCTCCAGCGGGCCGAGGCGCGGCTGGATCCGCTCGACTCCGGACCGATCCCGACCCTGTTCGCCCAGCCGGCGTCGGTCGACGATCCGGCGGCCGCGCTGGCGGCTCTCGTGCAGGCGCACCCGGCCGCGCGCACCGCGCTGCTGCACCCGGCCGACGTGGCCCACTTCCTGACCGTGGCGCGGATGCCGGGCAAGCCGGTGCCGTTCGTGCCGGTGCTCGACGCCGACGTGCGGCGCTGGTACCAGTCGGACTCGCTGTGGCAGTCGCACAGCGACCGCTACGACGCCGACCAGGTCCTGATCATCCCGGGCCCGATCGCGGTGGCCGGGATCAGCGTCGTCGACGAGCCAGTTGCCGACCTGCTCGACCGGTTCGAGACCACGATCGCCGCACGCCTGGCCGGCGAGGTCGTGGACGTGCGCGAGGACGACACCCGCGACGTCCAGACGTTCCGCCTGGGGCAGAGCCCGGCGGCTCCGGCGGCCGGTCCCGAGGCCCTGCTGGCTGCTGCGCTGGCCGCTCCGACCTGGACCTGGCTGGGCGCCAGCCGACCCAACCCGCTGCACCAGATCGGCCCGGTCGCGCAGTGGTCGCTGCTCGGCGGCTGCGCCACGTGGTCCACGGGCCAGGGGCAGACCGCCGCCCTGTGCGTCGACGACGAGGCCGGCCTGACGCTGTCGATCGACTGGCCCGACCTGGGCCTGCCCGGCGACGGTGAGCTGATGATCCCGGTGGCGGTCAGCGTGCGGTCCGGGGTGATCACGTTCGACATCACCGAGGCCGCCCTGGGCGAGGCCGGCGCGCGACTGCTGAGCATGTTCGCCGGGGGCACCGACAGCCCCACCGACCCCGCTGAGCTGGCCTCGGCCCACGCCGGCGCCGTCGGTGCGGCCGGTGTGCTGCCCGACCGCGTGATGGCCGCGCTGTGGCCGCAGGTGTTCGCCGCGCTGGCTGACGCTGGGCTGGCCTCCTGCGTGTTCGACCTGGTGCACCTGCGCCACGAGATCGACATCCCCGACGCTGATGCCGATGCGAACGCCGACGCCGACGCCCCGATCCAGGTCAGCCGCCCCGAGGTGCACCGCACCGACGGCGGGCTGGTCATCAGCGTGGCCTCCCGGGCTGCGGGCAGCAGCGTGCGCGACCGCTTCTTCGTGCGCCGGACCCGGGTGGACCAGGGCCTTCCGGTCGCACCGGCGCCCGCGTCCGCAGAGCCGGGCGGCACCGTCACCACACCAGCGCGGTCGCTGGGCACCCTCACGCTCAGGGCCCCCCACCGGCTGGAGTCGTTCGCCACCGTCAGCGGAGATGCCAACCCGATCCACCGCAGCGACCTGCTCGCCCGCCTCGTCGGCCTGCCCGGACGCATCGTGCACGGGATGTGGACCTCGGCCGCAGCGACCCGCGCGGTGCTCGAGCTGGCCGCCGACGGGGACTCGAGCCGGCTGCGGGAATGGTCCATCGACTTCGTGGCCCCCGTCCTTCCCGGCCAGCAGGTGACGCTGGACGTCGCGCGGATCGGCATGTGCTCCGGCGCCCGGGTGGTGCAGGTCCAGGCCAGCACCACCGAGGGGATCGTCGCGCTCGGCACCGCCGTGGTGGCACCAGTGCCCACCATGTACGTCTTCCCGGGTCAGGGCATCCAGGCGCTGGGCATGGGGATGGAAGGCTATACGGCCTCCGCGGCCGCCCGCGCGACCTGGGACCGGGCCGATGCGCACACCCGCGCCCACCTCGGGTTCTCGATCCTGGCGGTCGTGCGCCAGAACCCGCCGACCCTGCGCGCCGGGGGGACGATCTACCGGCACCCGGCCGGTGTCCTGCACCTGACCCAGTTCACGCAGGTCGCCATGGCCACGCTGGCTGCCGCCCAGGTCGCGCAGCTGCGCGAGGCCGGCGTGTTCGACCCGGGTGCTGCTGTCGCGGGTCACTCGGTCGGCGAGTACAACGCATTGGCGGCCTGCTCCTCGGTGCTGTCCCTGGAGGCCGTGGTCGAGCTGGTGTTCGCCCGTGGGCTGGGCATGCACGGGCTGGTGCCACGCGACGAGCACGGGGCGTCGGACTACGGGCTGGCGGTCATCCGCCCGCACCTGGCCGGGCTGACCCACGCCCAGGCCCAGGCGGTTGTCGAGCAGGTCTCCGCGCAGACCGGCGAGCTCTGCGAGATCGTCAACCACAACCTGCGCGGCAAGCAGTACGCGGTGGCTGGCACGAAGCGGGCCCTGGCCGAGCTGGCCGTGCGTCTCGGCCCCGGCCAGCCGGGACGTGCCCCGTTGATCGCGGTCCCCGGCATCGATGTGCCGTTCCACTCCTCGGCGCTGCTCGGGGGAGTGGACGACTTCCGCGGCCACCTGCGCGCCAAGCTGCCCGAGCGGATCGATTCGGCCGCTCTCGTGGGGCGCTACGTGCCCAACCTGTACCCGGTCGCGTTCGGCCTGGACCGTGGCTATGTCGAGGGGGTGCTGGCCACCTGCGGCTCGCCGGTGCTCGTCGGGCTGCTCGCCGACTGGGAGCAGGCCAGCGCCGATCCTGATGCGCTGGCCCGGACCCTGCTGGTCGAGCTGCTCGCGTGGCAGTTCGCCTCCCCGGTGCGCTGGATCGAGACCTTCGAGCTGGCGTGCGTCCCGCGCGCCGAGGGCGGCCTCGGGGTCCAGCGGATCATCGAGATCGGGGTCGGGCACGCCCCGACGCTGGCGAACCTGGCCAAGGGATCGTTGGCCCTGCCGACCCACCGGGGTACCAAGCCCGCGGTGCACAACATCGAGGTCGACGACGAGGTCGTGTTCGAGCGGGACGCCGATCCCGCGCCGATCGAGGCCGAGTCCGCGGACCCCGCGCCGATCAAGGTCGAGTCCGTGGCGTCCGAGCTCGTCGCGGGCGCCGAGGTCGAACCCACCGCGGCCGCCCCCGCCGACGCCCTCCCGGCGACCGCCTCGGCGACCGCCGATCTGCCGGTGGACCATGCCACCGCCCTGAGCGCCCTGCTGGCGTTGCGCGTGGGGGTGCGGGTCGACCAGCTCGAGCACGACTCGGTCGACTCCCTGGTGGACGGCGCCTCCAGCCGGCGCAACCAGGTCCTGATGGATCTGGGCAAGGAGTTCGGCGTGCCCGCCATCGACGGCGCCCACGAGGTCCCACTGGTGGAGTTGACCTCCGCGCTGGCCGAACGGTGCCCGGCCTATCGCTACCCCGGTCCCGTGCTCTCGGCTGCCGTGTCCGGTGCCCTGACCGCGGCACTGGGCCCCTGGGGGGCGACCGCCTCGACCCTGAACCGGCGCGTCACGGAGCACTGGGGGCTCGGCGAGGGCTGGGTCGCCCGGTCCGCGCTCGCCCTGGCGCTGGGCACCCGCGAGGGGAGCAGCCGCCGTGGTGGCGACTTGGCCACCCTCACCGGTGCCGGCGCGCAGGACCTCATCGACGCCGCGGTTCAGGCGGCCGCCACCCAGACCGGGATCGCAGTCGCGCCGGTCGCGGCGCAGGGACCGGCAGGTGGGGCCGTCGATGCCCGGGCCGTGACCGAGTTGCGCGAGCATGTCGAGGGGCTGCTGGGCGACCAGGCCACCGACCTGCTGACCAGGCTGGGCCGGACGCCCGAGCCCGAGACGACCGACGCCGACCTCGCCGAGCAAAGCCAGGCACTGGCCCGGTTGGCCCTGCTCGAGGCCGAGCATGGGGCAGCCGATCTGGTGGCGCCGGCCTTCGACGCCCGGCGGCATGTCCTGCTCGCCTCGTCCACGCAGTGGGCGCGCGCGGACATCGACCACCTCATCCAGGCCTCACTGCGCGCCGAGGCCGCCGGTGCTCCCCTGGCCGACGACCTGGCCGGGCCCTGGGTCGACCAGATCACCGTGCACCGCGAGTGCGACGCACGGATCCCTGCAACCTTGGCCCACCATCGGTCCCGGGCCGCCGCCGCTGGTCGGCAGCGGACGGTCGAACTGGTCGACCGCGTGCTGACGTCGACCCCGAGCGGGGTCGACGTCCCCGACCTCGACCGAGTGGCGGGCGCACTGGCCGGCACCCCGGCCGCGGAGGTCGTGGCCGCCGCTGCGGCGCTGACGCAGGCCCCGGGACAGTTCGTCGGGGAGGTGGCGCTGGTCACCGGCGCCTCGCCCCACTCGATCGCCTGGTCCAGCGTCGCGCACCTGCTGCGCGGCGGGGCGACCGTGGTCGTGGTCACGACCACCGACACCAGCGAGCGGATCGCGGCCTACCGCGACCTCGAGCGCCGGTACGCGGCGCCGGGCGCCCAACTGCACGTGGTCCGGGCCAACCTCGCCTCGTTCGCCGACATCGACGCGCTGCTCGGCTGGCTGACCACCCCGACCCTCGAGGAGGTCGGGCCCACCACTCGCGAGGTCAAGCCCGCCCTGTGGCCCACGATCGTCCTGCCCTTCGCCGCGGCTCCGGCCGGCGGTGAGCTGCCCGATACGGGGCGGGACGCCCAGCGCACCCTGCGCCTGCTGCTGCTCGGTGTGCAGCGACTCGTCGGAGGACTGGCCGAGCGGGTGGCCGATGCCGATGGCACGCCGTTCACGGTCGTCCTGCCGATGTCGCCCAACCACGGCACGTTCGGTGGCGACGGCGCCTACGGAGAGGCGAAGTCGGCGCTGAGCACCATGATCAACCGCTGGCACTCCGAGGCAGCGCGCTGGGGGCACTGCACCCGTCTGGTGGGCGCCGAGATCGGCTGGGTCCGAGGCACCGGCCTGATGGCCGGCAACGACCGGATCGCCGAGACGATCGAGGCTGAGCTCGGGGTGCTGACCTACTCGTCGGCACAGATGGGCGCCCTGATCGCCGCCCTGGCCACCCCCTCGTTCACCGCGCGCGCCGAAGCCGCCCCCCTGGAGGTGGACCTCTCCGGCGGCCTGTCCGGGCGCTCCGACCTCGGTGCCGCCCTGGCCGCGGCGGTGGCCCGCGTTGGTGTGCACGGAATCGACAATTCGATGGTCGACTCCGTGCACACCGACGAGACGATCGCCTCGTTGCCCAACCTTCCTCCCGTGCTGCTGGGCGCGCGCGGCGTACCGGCCGGTCCGCAAGCGCCCACCGCCGCTCGCAGGGCGGCGAGCGACATGATCGTGATCGCCGGCATCGCCGAGTACGGGCCCTGGGGCGGGTCGACGACCCGGTGGCAGGCGGAGGTCGAGGGACTGGCCGCCGAGGGGGTCGTCGAACTGGCCTGGCGTCGCGGGCTGATCCGCTGGGACGCCGCCGCCGGCGGCTGGACCGACGTCGCCGAGGGTGCGCCGGTGGCCGAGGCCGACGTGGCCACCCGCTACCGCGACCAGGTGCTGGCCGGCTCGGGGGTGCGCCCGCTGGAACGCAGCGATCGGGTGGCCGCCGACGGCTACACGGAGTTCGCCGAGGTGTACCTCGATCGGGCGCTGAGCACACCGGTGCCCAGCCAGGAGCGTGCCCAGGCGCTGGCCTCCGCGACGACCGGGGCAGTGGTGAGCCGTGCGCAGGACGGGTGGGTGGTGACTCTGCCCGCTGGTTCGGCGATCCGGGTGGCCCGCACCCGCCCGCTGACGCGCAGCGTTGGTGGTCAGTTCCCCACCGGCAGCGACCCGACCCGGCACGGCCTCGAGCCCGGCGTGGCCGGGGCGATGGACCCCCTGGCTGCGTGGAACCTGATCACCACCGCCGAGGCGCTGGCCGATGCCGGCGTCACCCCGGAGGAGCTCGTCGGCGCGGTGCACCCCAGCCTCGTGGGCAACACCCAGGGCACCGGGATGGGCGGGATGGGCAGCATCCAGGCGCTCTACATGGACCCCGCCACCGGCGGGACGCATGCCAACGACGTGCTCCAGGAGGCGTTGGGCAACGTCGTCTCCGCGCACGTCAACCAGGGCCTGGTCGGCGGCTACGGGCCGATGGTGCACCCGGTGGCGGCCTGCGCCACCGCCGCGGTGTCCCTGGAGGAGGCCATCGACAAGATCGCGCTGGGCAAGGCCGAGATCATCATCGGCGGTGGCTGGGACGACCTGAGCACCGAGGGCATCCTCGGGTTCGCCGACATGGCGGCCACCGCCGACAACGAGACCATGCGTGCAGCCGGGCTGGACCCGAGCGAGCACAGCCGGCCCGGGGACCGGCGCCGCCGAGGGTTCGTGGAGTCCCAGGGTGGCGGCAGCTTCGTGGTCTGCCGCGGCTCGGTGGCGCTGGCCCTGGGCCTGCCGGTCCGCGCGGTGGTCGGCTATGCGAGCTCGTTCGGCGACGGCATCCAGACCTCGATCCCGGCGCCCGGGCTCGGTGCCCTCGGTGCGGTCCGCGGTGGCTGCGAGTCGCCGCTGGCCCGAGCCCTGGCCGAGCTGGGCCTGACGCCCGACGACGTCGCGGTGGTCTCCAAGCACGACACCTCCACCGAGGCCAACGACCCCAACGAGGCCTTCGTGCACGCCACCATCGCCGAGGCGCTCGGACGCAGCGACGGGGCACCGCTGCGCGTGATCTCGCAGAAGTCGTTGACCGGGCACAGCAAGGGTGGGGCCGCCGCCTGGCAGTTGGCCGGGCTGTGCGACGTGTTCGCCAGCGGGATCGTGCCGGGCAACCGCAACCTGGTCAGCGTCGACCCCCGGGTCGCCCCTGGACCTCTGGTCGTCGACCACCGGTCGTTGGCCCGCCACGAGCCGGTGCGCGCGGGGCTGCTGACCAGCCTGGGCTTCGGGCACGTGTCGGCCGTGGTCGCCCTGGCGCACCCCGACGTGTTCGTCGCCGCCATCCCGCAGGCGCAGCGCGCCGACTACCTGGCTAGGGCGCACGCCCGCCGGATCTCGGGCGCCCGGCTGCGGCTGGCCGCCCAGCACGGTGGACCGCCGGTGCTCATCCGGCGCACCGATCGTCGCCTCGGCGAGGGAACGGCCGAAGACCGCCGGGCCCGGGAGGTCGAGCTGCTCGTCGGCTCGACGCAGGGGCCGAAGAACTCGGCGACCTCCTGATGGCCGTCCTGGGCGTGGGCATCGACCTCGTGGGCGTCGAGTCGTTCGCCGAGCAGCTCTCCGCCGGCGGCTCGGCCTTCGTCGAGGCGACCTTCACCGCTGCCGAGCTGCGCGCGGGCAGCGGTCCCGCGGGCGCCGCGCAGCACCTGGCTGGTCGCTACGCAGCCAAGGAGGCGTTCGTCAAGGCGTTCTCCGGGTCGCGTCCCGGTCGCGCGCCGGTGGCCCCGGACCTCGACTGGCGCCACGTCGAGGTGGTCACCGACGGCTGGGGCCGACCCGGCCTGCGGCTGCACGAACCCGTCGCCGGCGCGCTGCGGGGCGCGCTCGGTGCGGTCACGATCCAGGTGTCGATCACCCACGAGCCGTCGATGGCCGCGGCCGTGGTCGTCCTGGAGTCCGCTCAGGAGCTCAGCGAGACCGCGCGCAGGTAGGCGCGCAGCATCCGCTTGAGCTCGTGCACGGTGGCCGGGTGCGGCCGGCCGTCGGAGACCGAGAAGTGCAGCAGCGACTGGCACATCTCCACCACCACCTCGCTGATGGTCACCTGCTCCTCGAAGGTGTGGTCCCGGGCCAGGCGCTCGATCATCGGCAGCAGCACGCTGACCAGGGCGCGGGAGTGCTCCGCGGCCAGGGTGCGCGTCGCGGCGGTGGAACGCATCGCCAGCCAGACGGCCCGCCGGGTCGGGTCGTCGACCCAGTGCGCTGCGACCAGGTCGATCAGCTCATCGGTCTGGTTCTGCCAGTCGTCGTTGGGGAACCGGTCGGCGTTGTCGATCAGGTCATCGACCAGCGCGGCGGTGTCGCGTGCGTCCAACTCGGCGACGATGGCGTACTTGTTCGGGAAGAACTGGTAGATGGAGCCCACCGGGATGCCGGCCCGGGCCGCCACGTCCTCCACGGTGAACCCGGTCATCCCGGCCTCGGCGAGCAGGTCGCGGGCTGCGGACAGGATCGCGTCGAAGCGCACCCGGCCCCGGGCCTGCACGGGTCGGTGGCGCACGCCCAGGTCCGTGGCGGTCGTCTCGGGGGAGGTCATGGGCCCGCCGATCCGCCGGGAGTCCCACCGGTCGACCGGGAGCTGCTGGCCGGCTCGGTGGGGGTGCTGCGGTCATGGCTGAACTGCTCCCACAGCCCGAGCGTGACCGCCATCGCGCCGATCATGAACATCACCACCGCCAGCCCGAGCAGGGTGTTGGCGATCAGGCCGGGGCGCTCGGGAGGGCCGGCCAGGACCAAGCGCGTGGGCTCGTCGGGGTCGTAGGCCACTTGGACGCTGGCTCCGCGCGGCCAGGACGTGGCGGCGGACTGTCGCGCCGGTGCGCTGATCATCGACCCGTCCACGCAGTGGAACTCCACCACGGGATGGAAGCTGAGCCGGCGCTGCGGCGTGGCGGTCATCGTGTTGTCGACGACCGTTCCGGTGGCCTGCACGCCCTCGCGGCGCAGGCGGGCGCCGGCCGATTCGGCCCGGATCGCGCCGATGAGCGACCACAGCACCCCAACGAGCACGAGGGCGGCGAACAACGCGATCGCGGCCAACAGCACGGCGGTCATGGCCCGATCCTAGGATGCCCTGGCCCGCGGTGGATCGTCGCGCTGGGTGGCCCGCAACTACCAGCCGAGCCAGCCCTCGGGGTCGACGAACTTGCCGTCCCTGGTCACCTCGAAGTGCAGGTGGCTGCCGGTCGAGTTGCCCGTGGAGCCCACGTCGCCGATGTGGTCACCGGTGCTGACCTTCTTGCCCAGGGACACCTTGATGCTCGACAGATGGTTGTAGGTGGTCTGCCAGCCGCCGCCGTGGTCGATGACGATCTGGTTGCCGTAGGGCCCCGCGTAGCCGGAGGAGACCACCGTCCCGGACGTGGCGGCCAGCACATCGGTGCCTGCGGGTGCGGCGAAGTCCAGGCCGGTGTGCACGCCCGAGGACCAGTACCCGCCGGTGTTGCCGAACCGCGCGGTCAGGTTGTACGAGCCCTTGCGCACGGGTGCCTGTCGGGTCTTGGCCAGACTCGCCCGGAAGACCTCGGCCTTCTCCTTGGACTGCTGGTAGTCGGCCTTGGTCTGCGTCACCTCGGACTTGCGCTCGGCCAGCGCCTCCTCCTTCTCGGCAACCTTCAGCTCTGCGGCCGTCAGCTCCCCGAGCACCGAGCTCCCGCGCTCGACTGCATCATCGAGGCGTTGCTGGGCCGACTGCGCTGCGGCCGCCGCGAAATCGGCCTCCTGCGGGCTGGCCCCGCCGGGCAGGACGGCCTGGACGCCAGTGGTCTGGGACTGCGCACGGTCGGCGTGGGCCACGGCCTCGTCGAGCGAGGCGGTGGCCGCTTCCAGCTCGGACAGCGCGATCTCGGCAGCCTCCTGGGCGGTGCCGAAGGCCTGCTCAGCCTTGGCCGCGACCTTCTGCGCCTTCGCGACGCGCGCCTTCTCCTTGGCCAGGGCGGCCTTCTCAGCCGCCGCAGCCCGGGCCGCCTTGGCGACATCCTTGGGCGTCGCCCCACCCTTGGGAGCCTTGGGAGCCTTGGGAGCCTTGGGCTCCTGTGACGTCGATGACTGCGTGTCCGAGTGCTTGGCCGTGGGCGGCGTGGAGGTGCTGGTCCGGGTCGGCGCGACTGCGGGGGGAGTCGCCGCGGTGGCATCGAAGGTGGCGGCCGGCGCCGTTCCGCGTGCGCCGGCCCCGCCGCGGCTGGCGGCCGCCGCAGCCTCCTGGCGTGCGACGACGGCCGGGTCGACGATGCCCAGGGCGCCCTGCAACTCCGCGACCAGGTCAGCGGCCGGGTCGCTGGTCGCGGACAGGGACGCCGCCGCCGCGCCGGGCGGGATGATCGAGGCGGAGACCACCCCGAGACTCAGGGCCGCGACAGCTCCGGCCTTGACCAGGCCGGCGGGCCGCATCCCGAGCCGGATCTCGTCGATCACCAGCAGGACGGGGATGGGGACCTCCTGAACCAGGCGCAGCGGGATCTCGCCCACCTCTCCCGGCGCCAGGGTGCGCGCCAGGGACCTGCCCTTGCGCAGCCGCCCGCCCAGGGAGACATCGCCGAGGTCGTCGATCACGAGGTCGTACTCATGCTGGGAGAGCTGGTCGCTGATGACCGTCCAGGGATCGGACACGCCGACCGCGGGGATCCAGTTGGTGGTGAAGTCCGCAGCGCGGGCACGTGCCACGGCTCGTTCGAACAGCTCCTGCTCACGGCTGATCGCCAGCAGTTCCTCGCTGTCCACCGAGCTCAGGTGCTCGCCCTCGGCACCGAGGACCAGGACGTCGAGCTCAGCTCCTGCGGTGTCGGCGATCGCCACAGCGGCGTGTGCCGCGAGCCCCGAGCTCGGACCCTGCCTGCGGTCCACGATGGCCAGGATCCGGCGGAACGGGGCCGGTTCGCCGTCGGCGAGGAAGACCGCGAAGCCGGGCAGGTCGTCGGACCGGACGCGGGCAGCGCCCTTGAGCAGATCACCGAGCAGTCGTTGTGGCTCGGCGAAGTCCCGACGCAGGCCGATGTAGCAGATGCGACGCTGGGCGGCCACGCGCAGCGCTTCGGCGATGGTCGGTGCGGAGGCGGCGGAGGCCTGGGTCTCCACGTCCTCGCCGGGCGAGGGCAGGTCCCACGCGGTCAACGCGATCGCGCCTCGGGCGTAGCGCCGGGCGATGTCCAGGCCGCGATTGCTCGCGGGGTCGGAATCGACGACGACGAGCATGTCCGGGGTGCTACCCGTGGGCATACCAACCTCCTGTGCTCGGGCTCCCCGGCGCAAGTGTGCCTTAGCAAGTGTGCCTTAGGGAGGGTCCAATCGCCCGGCCATGATGCCCCCCCGGGCGCCCTTTCAATCCTCAGGCGTCAACGCAGCCCCTGCGCCCAACTGCGAATCCGCCCGCCCTCCTGCCGCAGCCACTCGATCCGGGCACCGGCCAGCACCAGCAGGGTCCCGGCGATCGCCAGGCCCAGGAAGCGGGGCAGGGCCGTCAGGCTGCCCCAGAGCTGCGCCCCGGCGGTGATCGCCAGGGCCAGCGCGGCCGGGATCAGCAGGCCACCGAGCCGGGTCCGGGCCCCCAGGGCGACCGCCAGCACCCCAGCCACCAGCAGCCCACCCAGGCGCACCAACTGGCCGGTGGTGCTCAGCCCGCCCAGGTCCAGCGCCCACGGTGCACCCCACGATCCCAGCGCGGAGGGGATCAGGGCCATCGCGACGGCCGGCCCCAACCACACCAGCGACCGGGTCGGCCCGACCCGGCGCCACAGCAGCCCGGCGACGAGCAGCAGTCCGGCCAGGGGCAGGGAGTAGGCCTCGATGACCTGCGGGGCATACCCCGGGACCATCGACATGGCCAGCGCCGCGAGCAGCGCACCGACCCACCCAGCGACCGGCAGCCACCATCCGACGGCGAACGCGAAGGCTGCGACCAACGCCGCCAACAGGGCGAACTGGCTGCCGATGAGGTCGACGTGGTCTGCGCTCATGTCGTACTGCGCGGTGGTGGCCCGCAGTGCGGCCCAGCCGAGCCACACCGCGCTGGCACCGACCAGCGGGATCGACCACTGCGGTGCGTCGCCCTGCAGGACCCAGAGCGCCATCCCGACGGTCAGCCCGGCCAGGGCCACGGCGGCGGCCAACCAGACCGGCTGGGGGTCGGTGGGCAGTGCGAGCAGCAGGGCCACCGTCACTCCGGCCAGCCCCGCCGCGGCATGCGGCAGCGGCCACTGCGCTCGGCGGTCCAGCGCGGCCCAGCACCCGACGGCCACCGCCGCGGCAGCGGTGGTGATCAGGGCGCCCACGCGCAGATCGGCGTCCGCGGCCGCCACTGCGGTGCCCAGACCGGTGAGCAGGACCCCAAGGCCGCCGACGGTGCGCAGCGCCGGCACGTGGTGGGACCAACGGCCCGGGTGCGCCGCGCCGGCGAGCATAGCCACGCTGCCCAGCAGCGGCACCGTGACCGAGGCCACCGTCGCGATCTCGGAGTCGAAGGCTGCGGCCACCGCCGGGATCACCAGGAGCAAACCGGCCAGCACCGCCAGCCACCCCAGCCAGCGCCATGCCACCAGCCCCACGCGCTCGTGGGCCAGCAGCAGGCCCGCGCCGAGCGCCGCGAGCGCCAGCGCGGGGTACAGGGTGGGGTCCTCGATCCAGGGCTCGGGCAGCAGCCCCACCGCGGGGGCGGCGACCAGCGCGACCGCGCCCATCCCGGCCGCGACCACGGCCAGGAATTCGGGCCCGAGCCGCATTCCCCACCCGGCCCGGTGCCCCAGCGCGGCCCAGACGCCCACGGCCGGCGCAGCGATCGCAAGGGTGGCCACCACCCCCGGCTGGGCCTGCGAACTCGCCGCGGCAGCGACGAGCAGCCAGCCCGTGACGAACAGGCCCAGGCCGCCGACGGTGCGCAGGGCTGCGGTGTGCTCCGACCATCGGCCCGGGCGCTCGGCCCCGATGACCATCGCCAGGCTGCCCAGCGCGGGCACCGTCAGGCACGTGGCGGTCCAGGCAGCGGAGTCCAGGGCGAAGTCCGCGGCCGGGATCACCAGCAGCGTCGCGCTGAGCACGGCCAGCCAACCCAGCCAGCGCCAGGCCACCAGACCGGTCCGCTGGTGGCTCACCAGCAGGACGACACCGAGTACCCCGATGGCCAGCGCTGGGTACAGCGTCGGGTCGGTGATCCAGCTCTCGGGCAGCAGGCCCAACGCCGGCGCGGCGATCAGGTCGACCGCGGCGAGACCGCCGGCCACCACCGCCATCGCCTCGGCGGTGCCGACCAGGCGCCGGCGCAGTCGGACGGCCAGGGTCGCGAACCCGACGGTCGCGAGCACCATCAGCCCGGCTTGTCCCCAGGCGCCGAGCAGGCCCCAGGTGACGGCGACGAACACCACGCCGGCCACGACCAGCAGCAGCGCACCGAGCCCGAGCAGGATCGTCTGGGCACTCGGTGCACCGGAGGAGGCCGGCGCTACGACCGGCGGTCCGGGAACGGGCCCGGGCGTCGTGGGGTCGGGCAACCCGGAGCGGTGGGGCGGGTGGGGGGCAGGCGCGGGCCAGATGGCGTAGGCGCGCGCCACCTCGGGGGCCGGGGCCGGATCGCCGGCGGCGATCCGCTCGGCCAGCCAGCCGAGTCGCACCGTCAGCGCCCCGGCTTCGGCGACGTAGCCCGCGTACGCCCGGTGCCCGCAGGCGCAGCTCACCATCCCGGCCTCGTCGTGGACGGTCGGGTCCAGAACGGCTGCGCCGCACTGTGGGCACCTCATCAGCGCCTCCTGACTCGCCACGGCCTCCTGCGCCACCACGCTACCCCGGGCCTGCCTGCGCGCGACGCAGGCCCGTGGCGCGACGTGATCGGATCCCGGCAGTCGCAGCGCAGGTACTGGTCACGGTCATCGTCGTGTGACGGATACGTGCAATTCGTCGCGAGATGCTTGCACTGACCCCCGCGGACCCCGTAACGTCCGGCCACTGACTCAGGTCCGCAGAAGGGGAGCACTCGTGGGTTTCTGGCGACGCGATGGGCATGGGGAGGTCAGCGACCCGGTCGCTGCAACGCGCTGGGCCGAGGCCGCCGAGGGGGTCACCGATCGGTTCGCCCGCTTCGATGGGTTGCCCCTGGAGGAGGCAGTGGAGGCGGCGATGGTCACCGCGCCGGCCAACTTCACCCGCGAGGAGCTCACCCACAGGCTCGCCGCGCGGCGTGGGCTCCAGCCGGACGAGACGGTCTGAACGACCAGGTCCGTGACACCACAGAGTGCCACGCTGGATGCCGCCGGATCGGTCGGGTGCTGACGGTGTCCGACGTCGCTGAGCCAAGGATCCGCGCCCTCATCCTCGATGCGCTCGTACCGGTGGACGCAGCCGGGATGCGGATCGGCGACGAGCGGGAGGCCGAGCTGCTGCAGCTCAGTGGTGTGCCCGAGGTGGACTGGACGCAGGTCATGCTGCGCGAGTGCGAGGTGCAGGCCGTGGGCGTGGCCCGGTGGGTCCTGGACCGCGGACGACTGCGCAGCTGCCGCCTTCGCGAGCCGGACGTGACGTCCCTGCGGGGTCGCGACGCAGTCTGGCGCTCGGTCGAGATCGTCGGGGGCCGGGTGCCGGCGCTGGACCTGGCTGGTGGCACGTGGGACGGCGTGGCCGTGGCCGGCGCGCGCCTGGGCTACATCAACCTGCGTGATGCCAGCCTCACCGACGTGGCCTTCGCCGACTGCCGGATCGAGACGTTGGATCTGGGCACAGCCACCGCGACGCGGGTCAGCCTGCACCACTGCACGGTCGACGAGTTGGTCGTGAGCCATGCGACGCTGCGCGATGTGGACCTGCGCGGCGCGCGGATCGGGCTGGTCGAGGGGGCGACGCACCTGCGCGGTGCGACCATCTCCGTCGAGCAACTGCTCGACCTGGCCCCCGGCCTGGCCGCGGCCCACGGCATCGTCGTCGACTGAACGACCGAACGATCGGCCGCCGCTGCTGGCCAGCGGGCATGTCCGCACAGGACAGGTCTACCGTGCAAGCCGACGCCCCGCACATCTGAGGGCTGGGCGCGGATGATGCCGACCCCCAGGCCGGTCATCGAGGAGGTTGATGATGTCCGATTCCCCGAAACCCGCGAAGAAGCACATGCAGGGCGGTGTGGAGATCGAGCGGGAAGGCTCCGAGTACTTCGAGAAGAGGCAGCTGCAGGGGGGCGTAGCGGGATGGGTCCTACTGGCGGGCCTGGGCGTGGCCTATGTCATCTCAGGTGACTTCGCCGGGTGGAACTTCGGTCTCGGCGAAGGTGGCTGGGGTGGTCTGCTGATCGCCACGATCCTGATGGCGACCATGTACCTGTTCATGGTGTTCGGCCTCGCGGAGCTCTCCTCGACGATCTCCACCACCGGAGGCGGGTATGCGTTCGCCCGCCGTGCCATGGGGCCCTGGGGCGGCTTCCTGACCGGCACCGCGATCCTCATCGAGTACGCCATCGCGCCGGCGGCCATCGCCAACTTCATCGGCGCGTACGTCAACTCGTTGATCGGTCTGGACGGCTGGGTCGTCTACCTGTTCTTCTACGTCGTGTTCATCGGACTGCACCTGTTCGGTGTGGGTGAGGCCCTGAAGGTCATGTTCGTGATCACGGCCATCGCCGTGTTCGCGCTCGTGGTGTTCGTCGTGGCCGCGATCCCGCAGTTCGATCCCGCGAACCTGACCAACATCCCCGTGGACGAAGCCGCGGCGGGGTCCAGCTCGTTCCTGCCCTTCGGGTACATCGGCATCTGGGCGGCCCTTCCCTACGCGATCTGGTTCTTCCTGGCCGTCGAGGGCGTCCCGCTCGCGGCGGAGGAGTCCAAGGACCCGGCCAAGGACATGCCGAAGGGCATCATCGGCGCCATGCTCGCGCTGATCCTGTTCGCGGGCCTGATCCTGGTCACCGCTCCGGGTGCCGCCGGGTCGGCGTTCCTGCAGGAGTCCGGCAACCCGCTGGTCGAGGCGTTGGAGGCCCCGCTGGCCTACGACGGTCAGACGCTGGTCAGCCAGTTCATCAACCTCGTCGGGCTGCTGGGGTTGATCGCGAGCTTCTTCTCGATCATCTTCGCCTACTCACGCCAGACCTTCGCCCTCTCGCGGGCGGGCTACCTGCCGAAGTTCCTGTCGGTCACGAACAGCCGCAAGACCCCCACGCTGGCCCTGGTCGTCCCGGGGATCATCGGATTCGTGATGGCCGTCCTGAACCAGGGCGACCTGCTGATCCTCGTGGCCGTCTTCGGGGCGACGATCTCCTACATCATGATGACGCTGTCGCACATCATCCTGCGGTTCAAGGAGCCCGACCTGGAGCGGCCCTACCGCACCCCGGGCGGCGTGTTCACGACCGGCGTCGCGCTGGTCCTGGCCGTGGTCGCGCTCATCGCGGGCTTCCTGGTCGACACCCGGGTGCTGACGATCACAGCGATCGTGTTCGCCGTGGCGATCGCCTACTTCGGCCTCTACAGCCGACATCACATCGTGGGCACCGCGCCGGAGGAGGAGTTCGCGCTCATCGAGTCCGCGGAGTCCGAGTTGCACTGAGCGGGCACACCGCACCGTCCACACCACCATCCCTGCGGAACGGGGGCCGCAGGCCGTCCTGACAGGGGCACCTCAATGCGCATCGCACGGGTCATCGGAACAGCGGTCTCGACCGTGAAGGAGTCCAGCCTGGTGGGCCAGAAACTGCTCGTGGTCCGCGCGGCAGACGAACACAACGACATCACGGGGGACGTGTTCGTCGCGGTCGACGCCGTGGGTGCGGGTCCCGGTGAGCTGGTCCTGGTCTCCGAGGGCAGCGCCGCCCGGCACGCGGTGACCACTTCAGGTCAGCCGGTGGATGCGGTGATCATGGGCATCCTGGACTCCCTCGAGGTCGAGGGCACCGTCACGTTCCGCAAGAGCTGACGCACCGGCCATGCCCATCGACCAGCGTGAGGTCCTCAGCGTCGGCATCGACGTGGGGACGACCACCACCCAGGTGGTCTTCTCCCGACTGGTCCTGCACGACGTCGCCCGCCCCGGGCAGGTGCCCCGGATCCAGGTGGACGAGAAGTCCGTGGTCCATCGGGGAGAGGTTCATGCCACCCCGCTGCTGGCCGCCGACGAGGTGGACGCCCAGGCCCTGGCCGAGCTCGTGGCCGCGGAGTACCGGGCCGCGGGCGTCTCACCGGGATCGATCGAGACCGGTGCGGTGATCATCACCGGGGAGACCGCGCGCACGAGGAACGCCGACGCGATCCTGCGCGCCCTGTCCGACGGCGCGGGCGACTTCGTCGTGACCATCGCCGGACCCAACGCGGAGGCACAGATCGCCGGCCGCGGCTCCGGAGCCGCCCGCTGGTCGACCGACCACTACGAGCAGGTCACCACCATCGACATCGGCGGCGGCACCTCGAACGCGGCCCTGTTCAAGGTCGGCCGGCACCTGGGCTCCTCCGGCATCGCCGTCGGAGGGCGGCAGGTGGAGGTGGACCCCACCGGTCAGGTCCTGCGGATCGCCCCGCCGGGACGCTCGATCATCGAGGACCTCGGCCTGGGGCTCAAGGCCGGCAGCAGTGCGTCCCTGGACCAGCTGCGCACCTTCTGCGACGTGATGGCCGACCTGATCGTCGACCTGGCCACCGGGCAGGAGGTCCGGGTCGGCCGCGGTGTCCAGCTCACCCCGCCGCTGCGGGGGGCGGACGCCTCCACGTCGGTGTTCCTCACCGGCGGCATCGGCGCCTGCTACTACGACCGCGTACCGGCCTCGACCATGGCCGAGGTCGCGCGGTACGGAGATGTCGGACCGCTGCTCGCCGACTGCCTGCACCGCAACGCCCGGTTGACGTCGATGACTGTGCGCCAGCCGCCCGAGACGCTGCGCGCCACGGTGCTGGGGGCTGCTGGGCAGACCGTGACGCTCAGCGGCTCGACGATCTGGGTCGACCGGGAGCTGCTACCGCTGCGCAACCTGCCCGTCCTGCGTCCGGCGATGCCGGGTCGCGGCGGTGGGCTGTCGTTCGCGGCAGCCGTGGGGGAGGCGCTCGGGCGCTGGGACCTCGACGAGGACGTCCAGGCTGCCATCGTCGTGGACCTGCCCCAGGAGCTCGGCTACGCCGCGCTGCAGTCGGTGGCCGCCGAGATCGTGGCCTACCACGACGCCGGCCACCGCGACCGTCCGCTGGTGCTGGTCCTCCAGCAGGACTACGCCCAGGTCCTGGGCCAGACGCTGCAGGCCATCCGCACCGGGCTGCCGCTGATCGCCATCGACCAGGTCGGCCTCGGTGAGGGCGACTTCATCGACATCGGGCTGCCCGTCCTCGACGGGCGCGCGGTCCCGCTGTCCATCAAGACGTTGGTGTTCTATGACTGAGTCCACCACCGGTCCAGGAGGTGCGCGCCGATGCTGCTAGCAGCAACCCTGTTCGGCCATCGCTACGAGTTCCGCGACATCAAGGAACTGCTGGCCAAGGCCAATGAGGACAAGTCCGGGGACCACCTGGCGGGGATCGCGGCGCAGACCGCCGCCGAGCGGATGGCCGCGCGCTTCGTGCTCGCCGAGGTCACGCTGGAGACCCTGCGGGCGAACCCGGCAGTGCCCTACGAGGACGACGAGGTCACCCGGATCATCGACGACGCGGTCAACGAGGCTGCCTACGCCGAGCTCAGGAGCACGACCGTCGGCGACTTCCGCGAATGGCTGCTCGCGGACACCACGACCGAGGACATGATCCGCCGGGCCAGCAACGGCCTGACCGCCGAGATGGTGGCCGCAGTCACCAAGCTCATGTCCAACATGGACCTGATGCTGGCGGCCAGCAAGATCTCGGTGGTCAAGCACGCGAACAACACCATCGGGCTGCGCGGAACGCTGGGATCACGCTGCCAGCCGAACAACCAGACCGACTCCGTGGAGGGCATCCGGGCTGCGATCTACGAGGGGCTGAGCTTCGGTTCCGGTGACAGCGTCATCGGGATCAACCCCTCGGATGACTCCCTGGGCAGCGTGGCGCGACTGCTGGAGATGACCCACGAGGTCATCACCCGCTGGGAGATCCCGACGCAGAACTGCCTGCTGGCCCACGTCTCCACGCAGATGGAGGCCATGCGCAAGGGTGCGCCGGTGGGCCTGGTGTTCCAGAGCCTGGCCGGCTCCCAGAAGGGCAACGACTCGTTCGGCATCGACGTGGCGCTGCTCGACGAGGCCTACGACCTGGCCAAGCGGCACTCGGTGGCCACCGGCCCCAACTACATGTACTTCGAGACCGGGCAGGGTTCGGAGCTCTCCGCGGACGCGCACCACGGCGCCGACCAGGTGGTCATGGAGGCGCGCTGCTACGGCCTGGCCAAGCGCTACGACCCCTTCCAGCTGAACACGGTGGTCGGATTCATCGGCCCGGAGTACCTCTACGACTCGACCCAGATCACCCGGGCGGGCCTGGAGGACCACTTCATGGGCAAGCTCACGGGCATCTCGATGGGCGCCGATGTCTGCTACACCAACCACGCGCGCTCGACCCAGAACGAGCTCGAGAACCTGGCTGTCCTGCTCGGTGCCGCGGGGGTCAACTACATCATGGGCATCCCGATGGGAGACGACTCGATGCTGAGCTACCAGAGTTCGAGCTACCACGACGCGCCCAGCCTGCGGCAGTTGCTCCGGCTGCGCCCCCTGCCGGAGTTCGAGGCGTGGATGGAAGGGCTGGGACTCATGCACGACGGCCGACTGACCCAGAAGGCCGGCGATGCCTCCTTCTTCCTGAGCCGGTAGGGGGCGGACATGGCAGTCGTCTCCGAAGCGGACCTGCGCAGCATCGTCGAGGAGGTGCTGGCTGGGCTCGCCTCCGCTGGGCCGGCCCGCACCCCGGCCCCGGCGGCACCGGTGGCTGGCTCCCCGTCGGCACCGGCGCAGCCCTCCCGGCCGGCCCCGACGGGCACAAGCAATGCAGCGGCGAGCCCGAAGGCCGCCAGCGCGACGGCGGCACCCGGTCAGGTGCACATCGACGTCGCGGACCCCACCGTGCCCGAGGAGCGCCGGCGCATCGGCGTGGTCGACCCGGCCAATCCCACGGGACTGGCGAACCTGGCCGCCTCGACCGCGGCGCGCCTCGCGGTGGGGCGGGCCGGACCGCGTCCACCGACCCGGGCCACCCTGCTGTTCGGCGCGGATCATGCGGTGACCCAGGACGCGATCTTCGGCGATGTCCCCACCGGCCTGCTCGAGGAGTACGGGCTGTTCACGGTGCAGACCAGGGTGAGCGACCAGGACGAGTTCCTGCTGCGCCCGGACCTGGGGCGGTTGCTCAGCGACGAGGCCAAGGCGCTGGTGGCCGAACGGTGCGTCAAGAAGCCGCAGGTCCAGATCGTCGTCGGTGATGGGCTCTCGGCCGCTGCGGTCACGAACAACCTGCCGCACATCTACCCGGTGATCGAGCAGGGCCTGCGCGGGGCGGGGATCACCCTGGGGACGCCGTTCTTCGTGCGCTACTGCCGGGTCGGGGTGATGAACGACATCAACGACATCGTGCAAGCCGACGTCGTCGCCGTGCTCATCGGCGAGCGGCCGGGCCTGGGCGTGGCCGACGCGCTGAGCGTGTACTCCGGATGGCGCCCCACCGCGGGCAAGACCGACGCCCAGCGCGACGTCATCTGCATGATCACCCAGAACGGCGGGACGAATCCGCTGGAGGCCGGCGCCTTCGTCGTCGAACACGTCAAGACCGTCCTGGCCGCCCAGGCCAGCGGGATCGAGCTCCGCCGCGAACAGAGTGGGAACCGCTGATGGCCATCCTCGATCCGATCAAGCCCACGATCCTCGCGACCCGGTTGATCCCCAACGTGGATCGGACCCTGGCGCAGAAGCTGTCGCTGCGCGACGAGCAACGCAGCCTCGCGCTGATCACGTGCGACATCGACGACAGCCTGTACGTGTCCCTGGACGAGGCCACCAAGATGGCCGAGGTGGAGGTCGTGTACGCGACCAGCTTCTACGCGGGCTCGGCGCACGCCTCTGGACCGTTGTCCGGGGAGATCATCGGCATCCTGGCGGCACCCTCGGAGGCGGAGGCACGCGCGGGACTGTCGGCAGCGGTCGCCTATGCCCGGGACCGGGCCTGGTTCCACAGCGCCAACGAGGAGGGCACCCACGCGTTCTTCGCCCATGCGATCTCGCGCACCGGCAGCTACCTGAGCAAGGCCGCCGAGGTGCCCGAGGGGACTCCCATGGCCTATCTCATCGCGCCCCCGTTGGAGGCCACCTACGCCCTGGACGCCGCGCTCAAGGCAGCCGACGTCGAGTTGAAGGTCTGGTTCCCGCCGCCCTCGGAGACGAACTTCTCCGGCGGGTACCTCACCGGCTCGCAGAGTGCCGTCGTGGCCGCCTGCGCCGCCTTCCGTGATGCCGTGCTCGAAGTAGCGGCGCAACCCCGGGAGGTGTGAGCGATGCCGGAGGAGTTCGACGCCGACCTGCGCTCCGTGCAGGAGGCTCGCCGGTTGGCAGTGGCCGCCCGCGCCGCCCAGCGCGAGTTCGCGACGGCCTCCCAGGAGCAGGTGGACCGGATCTGTGCGGCGATGGCCGAGGCGGTCCACCGCGAGGCTGCCCGGCTCGGCCAGCTGGCGCATGACGAGACCGGCTACGGGGTGCCCGCGCACAAGCAGATCAAGATCGAGTTCGCGTCGAAGTCCGTCTGGGAGTCGATCCGCGACATCCCCACGGTCGGGGTGCTGCGCCGCGACACCGAGCGCGGCATCGTGGAGATCGGCTGGCCGGTGGGGGTCGTCGTGGGCCTGTGCCCCTCGACGAACCCCAACTCCACGGCCGTCTACAAGGTGCTCATCTCGGTCAAGGCCCGCAACGCGTGCATCATCGCCCCGCACCCCGCGGCCAAGCGCGCCACCTACGAGGCCGTGCGCCTGATGATCGAGGCCGGGGAGCGGGTGGGCATGCCCCCGGGTTTGGTCGCGTGCATGCAGGAGATCAGCCTGGCCGGCTCCCAGGAGCTGATGCGCCACTACGCCACCTCGCTGATCCTGGCCACGGGCGGAACCCCGATGGTGCGCGCCGCGCACAGCACCGGCAAGCCCGCCCTGGGGGTGGGCCCGGGCAACGTGCCGGTCTACGTGGACCGCAGCGCCGATGTCGGCGCCGCTGCCGAGGCGATCGTGAACAGCAAGGCCTTCGACTGCTCCACGATCTGCGCCACCGAGCAGGCGGTCGTGGCCGATGCGCCGATCGCGGCCGAGTTGCGATCGGAGATGGCGCGCCTGGGCGCTCACTGGGTCGATGCCGCGGACAGGGCCGCGCTGGAGCGGACGCTGTTCGCGGCTGGCGGCGCGATGAATCCGGCCGCCGTGGGCAAGACCCCGCAGCAGTTGGCCGCGCTGGCGGGCATCACCGTCCCGGCGTCCGCGCGGATCCTCGTCGCCGAGCTGACCGAGGTCGGGCGGGCGGAGCCGCTGAGCGCAGAGAAGCTCACGACGGTGCTGGGCTGGTACGTGGAGGACGGCTGGCGGGCCGGCTGCGAGCGCGCCGTCGAGCTGCTGCACTACGGCGGGGACGGGCATTCGATGGTGCTGCATGCCACCGACGAGGACGTCATCCTGGCCTTCGGGATCGAGAAGCCGGCGTTCCGGATCATGGTGAACACCTGGGGCAGCCTCGGCGCGATCGGGGCCACCACGGATCTGATGCCCTCGCTGACGCTGGCCCCGGGCGGGATCGGCGGCGCGGTCGTCAGCGACAACATCACGGTGACCCACCTGCTGAACATCAAGCGGCTGGCCTACCCGCGGCACGCGCCCCCGGCCGGCGCGTTCGTGCACGCCCCGGACGTGCAGGGCGCCCCGCGCGCCCAGGGCCCCGGCTCTGGGACCGGCGCTGGGATGCCGGCCCGAACACCGTCCGGGCCCGCCGACGACCAGGTCGACCGGATCGTGCGGCAGGTGCTCGACGGACTGGGAGCCGCCCGATGAACCGGGCCCGGGCCGGTCGCTCGCCCCCGCCCGCAGGACGTCACCACGCAGCCAGACCCGCGCACACCCGCGGTAGCCCACCCAGTGAACAGCCCCTCACAGACAGGACACTTCAGTGCCAAATCCTCAGATGATCGCCCTCGGCATGATCGAGACGCGCGGACTCGTCGGCGCCATCGAAGCCGCCGATGCCATGGTCAAGGCAGCCAACGTCACCCTGATCGGCAAGGAACAGATCGGAGGTGGCTACGTGACCGTGATGGTGCGCGGTGACGTCGGTGCCGTGAAGGCCGCCACCGATGCCGGAGCCGCTGCCGCCCAGCGGGTCGGTGACCTCGTCAGCGTGCACGTGATCCCACGTCCCCACGGTGACGTCGAGTTCATCCTGCCCGCCCAGAACACCGAGGCGGCCACCACCAAGTGACCCGCCCGGTCCATCCCGTAGGAGCTTCTGTGAGCCGCCGGTTCCACACCGCCGACGACCTGCTCCGCCTCGCCGCCACCGGCGCGTCGGAGCTCGTCGTCGCGCCGGGGGACCGACTCACGCCAGCCGCCCGCGACGTGGCGGGGGAGCGGGGGATCCGGATCGTGGTCGGGCCACCCGGGCCGCCTGGGTCGCCCGAGGCCCCGACTGGGGGCGCTGTCGGACGCCCGCCTCGGGTGCGGCATGTCCCCGGGGTCAACACCATGCCGCTCGACGCGTTCCCGGTGGAGTTGCGTCGTCCGGAGATGGACGTGCGGCTGCGGGACGTGATCACCTCCGCCGACGGGATGCCGATGTCCGCGGGGGTGATGAGCCTGCGGCAGGGCAGCTTCGCGTGGACGCTGGACTACGACGAGGTCGAGTACGTCCTCGAGGGGGAGCTGCACATCACCACCGGCGACCAGGTCGCCGTGGGACGCCCCGGTGATGTGATCGGCGTGCCCAAGGGATCGTCGATCACCTTCGGAACGCCGTCGTGGGCCAAGTTCCTCTACGTGACCTATCCCGCCGACTGGAGCGCAGCCCGATGACAGGCCCCGACCTCGCCGTCACCATGGCTGCACTGGATGCGGCGATGACCTCGGCCCCCCTGACCGAACCACCGAGCGCCCTCAAGGCTGGGGTCGACCTCGGTACCGCCTACACGGTGCTGGTCGCCCTCGACGCGGCCGACCGTCCGCTGGCTGCCGCCTACGAGTTCGCCGACGTGGTCCGCGACGGCGTGGTCACCGACTACCTCGGGGCGGTCGAGGTGCTCAGCAGGCTCACCCGCGACGTGGAGGCTCGCCTGGGGGTGTCGATCCCCGCGGCGTTCGGGGCCTATCCGCCCGGGGTCCCGCTCAGCGAGGTCCGCGCGGTGGGCCACGTCATCGAGGCCGCGGGCATGGAGTGCGACGGCCTGGTCGACGAGCCCAGCGCCGCCAATGCGGTGCTCGGCCTTCGCGACGGGGTCGTGGTCGATGTCGGCGGTGGGACCACCGGCGTGGCGGTCATCTGCGACGGGGAGGTGGTGCACACCGCCGACGAGCCCACGGGGGGAACGCACTTCACGCTGGTCATCGCCGGCGCGCTGGGAATCCCCTTCGACGAGGCCGAGGAGCTCAAGAAGGATCCGACCGAGCAGGCGAGGCTGTTTCCGCTCGTGCGCCCGGTGATGGAGAAGGTGGCCTCCATCGTGGGCACCAGCACCCGTGGATGGCCGGTCCCCAAGGTGTACCTGGTCGGTGGATCGGTCGCCTTCCCCGGGTTCGCCCAGACCGTGTCGCAGGCGTCCGGGCTGGAGGCCGTGGTGCCCGTCGCCCCCCTGTTCGTGACACCGCTGGGCATCGCCCGGAGCGCCCGCGCCCATGCGCCCCACCACCTGACCACCCACCCGGGGCGGCTGCCCCGATGATTGAGGAGATGTGCCACTGTGGCTGATGACTTCGAACTGCGCGCCTACTGCTACATCGACCGGATGCAGCCGCAGTTCGCCGCATTCGTGGGGACGGTGACCCAGGGCGACCTGCCGATCGAGGGGATGGCCGCGCTCTACGTGGAGATGGCCCCGGGCAACCACGTGTTCCGGGTGGTCGACGTGGCGGTGAAGACCACCCTGGCCCGCCCCGGGGCTCAGATCGTCGAGCGGCAGTTCGGCATGTTCGAGATGCACTCGGAATCACAGGCCGACGTGCTCCAGGCCGGCGAGGCCGCCCTCGGCGAGCTCGACCTGGACGTGACCGCCCGGTTGCGGCCGCAGGTCGCCTCGATGCAGGTCATCACCAACGTCAGCCCCTACCAGTCCCAACTGCTGAACAGGTTCACCCGCGGGATGATGCTGGTGGCCGGCCAGACCATGCTGGTCCTGGAATGCACTCCGGCCGCCTACATCAACCTCGCTGCGAACGAGGCGGAGAAGGCCGCGGACGTGAACCTCATGCATGTCGCCTCGGTGGGCGTGTACGGCCGATTGTGGATGGCAGGTACCGAGGCCAACATCCTGGCTGCGCGCAACGCGGCCATCGCAGCGCTGGAGGGTATCGATGGCCGCGCCTGAGGTCGGCGGCCGGGGCCAGGCCCAGCGCAGGCGGTTCATCACCAGGGCGCAGGTGGAGGATGCGGCCGCAGCCGGCCAGCCCATCCGGGTCACGGGCCGGGACACGGTCACCGACGAGGCCGCCCAACGGGCAGCCGACCTGGGGGTAGCCATCGAACGCGACGGTGCACGTGCCCCGGGCGCCACGCGTGCCGCGGTCGGCAGCTCGTCGCGGGCCCCGCGCGCCGCACCTGCCACGGTCGCGGTCTCACGCGACGAGTTGCGCACCGCGGTGCGCGCCGCGGTCATCGCCGAGCTCGGCACCGAGCCGCCGGCACTGGACACTGTCATCGAGCGGGTCCTGAAGTCCCGATCGCTGTGACGCGGCGCCCGCGGCGGGAGTGACCCCGCCGGGCTGGACGGGCGCCAGCACTGGGGCGCGCAGCCTCGCCCGTGTCCGGGTGTGTACGGGTCCGTTCTTTTCTGCGTGAAGATCGTCACGGTTCGGTGGCCCGGAACTCTTGACTTGGCACCCGCCCGCCCCTAGCGTGCTGCGCAGAGTTGAAACGATTCAAACGGAGGTGTGCAGCCGTCGACCTGGGCGCCGCGAGCGGCCGGGTCATCATCGGTGACGTCGGTGCCGACACCGTGGCCATCCGCACAGTCGCGCGTTTCGACAACAACCCCGTCCGGACCCCGGACGGCCTGCACTGGAACATCCTGGAGCTGTACCGCGGCGTCCTGGGTGGACTGCGCGCGGCGGTGCGCGCCGAGCCCGGTTGCGCAGCATCGCGGTGGACTCCTGGGCCGTCGACTACGCGCTGGTGCGCGGATCGGGCATCCTGGGCAACCCCTTCCACTACCGGGACGCGCGCACGGCGGCAGGGGTCGAGGCCGTGCACGAGCGGATCAGCCCCGCCGAGCTGTACGCGCGCAACGGCCTGCAGTTCCCGCCCTTCAACACAGAACTGGTCAGGCTTGCCCCGGTCCCACGCACCGGCTCGGTGGGTTGAGGCTGCGCTGGACATCCGGCGTGGCAGGATTCGGTTGGGCTCGTCGTAGGGGGACAGGAGGCAGGCCGTGCAGGGACCCCCGCGGATCTCCGACGTGGCCGCCGCTGCCGGGGTCTCGGTCGGGACCGTGTCCAATGTGCTCAACCGGCCCGACATGGTCTCGGCGAACACCCGCGAGCGCGTCACCACAGTGATCGCCGAGCTCGGCTACACCCGCAACGAATCCGCGCGCCAGTTGCGCTCGGGGGCCAGCCGGGCGGTGGGGCTGATCGTCATCGATGCCGCCAACCCCTTCTTCACCGACGTGGCCAGGGGGGTGGAGGACGCGGTGCAGGAGGCGGGGGGAGTGGTGCTGCTCGGCAACAGCGCAGGGGAGCAGGCGCGTGAGGCGCGCTACCTCGAGTTGTTCGAGGAGCAGCGGGTGCGCGGCATCCTGCTGGCCCCATCCGGGGACGACCCCCCCGACCTGCACGCGCTGTCCAACCTCGGCATTCCTGTCGTCTTCCTCGATCGAGCCGCCAACGACATCGAGCACTCGTCGGTCTCGGTCGACGACGTGGCCGGAGGTCGGATTGCGGCTGCACACGTCGTCGAACAGGGCCATCGAGTGGTCGCCTTCGTGGGGGGTCCCGCGACGCTCCGCCAGGTCCGTGAGCGGCGTTCGGGGGCGAAGTCCGTGATCGCTGAGACGCCGGGAGCCGGACTGCGCAGCATCTCCACCTCCGAGTTGACCACGGTGGCTGGACGCTGGGCCGCTGACGAGCTGGCCGGCCTGCCGCCGGACCAGCGGCCCACCGCGGTGCTGGCGGCCAACGACCTGATCGCCATCGGGCTGCTCCAGGGCCTGGCCTCCCATGGCCTGGCCGTCCCGGACGATGTGGCCATCGTCGGGTACGACGACATCGAGTTCGCGGCGGCCGCGGCCGTGCCACTGTCCTCCGTGCGCCAGCCCCGAGGAGAACTCGGACGCGCCGGTGCGGAACTGCTCTTCCGCGAGATCCAGGCTCGGCAGTCGGGCACGCGGGTCGTGCACGAGCACCGGCAGTTCACGCCGGAGCTGGTCGTCCGGATGTCCTCGTCTAGGCGTATCGCAGCCGTCGGCTGACCGGCGTTCGGGGCGAGGTGGTGCCGAGGGTTGATGTCCACCGTCGGTCATCTTGACCCAATCTCGTGAGGGACAGTTGACCGAGCGTCATTGGGGCCGCTCGCTGGGTCAGGAAGGTGCTCAAGGTAGGGGTCGCATCGCGAGCCTCAGTCAGCGCTCACCCCTGATCTGTCTCTCACGGACCTGGCCCTGATGGCTTCCCAACGAGGAAGCCGCCGGGCGCCCTTTGCGCCCAGAAGGACGTAGCGGCGCAGCGAGGCGGTGGTCACCTGAGTGCAGGTGGAAGCCCCTCCTCAGCCAATCCGGTAGGGGCAGGGCGGGAACGTGACGTTCAGGCATCCAGTGCGCTGCGTCGGTGGAGCCGTCCCACGCTGGGCGTAGGGGCTGGTCTGCCACGTCGACGCTGTAGATCAGGCGGACGGAGTGAAAGCGCACAGACTCCTCCCGCACGTCGGCAACGTCCGAGACCACCGCACGGACCTCGCCAACCTCTAGGTCGAGTCCTGTCTGCTCCCGAAATCCCTTAACACGCACTCCTCGGGAGTCTCGCCGAACCCCACGCCTCCGCCGGGCAGCCACCAGGTGCCGGTCGGAGTGTGCACAAGCAGGACCTCCTTGCCCCGGCGGGCCAAACCGTAGGCTGCAACACGCTGTCGCCCTTCCAATGCAGGCATGATGACCACCTTCCCTGAGCTACCCCATCACGCCCAGGACATGACCCATGCCGCGGCCGAACATCCGTTCCCCAACGGTAGGACCGAACCACCTCGGGGGCTCCACATCGCGACGCACGCCTCGTCGAAGCAGATTCCGAACTCCCTGTCTGCGGCGGCGCTCGACGTGCTGTGAGACCCAGTCGCTGATCGGGCTTCACCTACATCAGGAGCCAGGGCCGACCCCATTCCGTGATGCTCCAGACGCGCCCCTCGACCCGCGCTCCACACGAAACCGCGGGCGAAGCGATGAGTACGAGCGCTGCCGCTGCATCACCACAGATAGGGTCCCCAACATGGACATGCTGAAGGGTGACGAGATCGCGGGGGCCAACCTGGCCGACTGGCGCAAGCTGGCCCAGGGACTGCATGCCCGCTATCTGGTCGCCGACTTCGGCACCGGTTCACGGTTCGTCGCCGCGGTGGGCGAGGCGGGCGACGCGCTCGGACACTACCCGAGCGTGTCGTTGGGCAATGGGTTCGTTGACCTCAAGGTGGTCAGCGCCGACGCCATCTACCGCGACGAAGAGGGCACCGAACACGTCGTTGAATGGGTGACCCAGCAGGATGTCGACCTCGCGCGACGGATCACCGAGATCGCTGTCGACCACAAGGTCGACGCCGACCCAGCATCGGTCAGCGTCATCGAGCTCGGCCTCGATACGGCGCAGTCCGCGACGATCGCACCGGTGTGGGCCGCCCTGCTGACAGGGAACGCCGAGGCCCAGGGCCACGGGTCCCCGAGCGACGAGATCCGGGACGCCACGGGACGGGTACCGAACCTATGGTTCGGAGACTCAGACAAGCATCAGCCCCCGCGTCAGCGGTTCCACGTCGAGGTCTATGTGGCGCCCGAAGTGGCCGAGCAAAGAATCGGCGCCGCCCTCGCCGCGGGCGGAACCATCGAAGATGACAGCGATGCGCCCGCGCTTACCGTAATCGCCGACCAGGACGGCAACACGGGAGTGGTATGTGTCGCCCAGCCCCCCGCGAAAGGCGACTGAACCGCCAACCGTGGAACGCCCTGTCGCTCACCGCTGTTCTCCGCTGCGCGAGCGGCCCACCGCGTTTCCGTGGTGCAACACACGCTGAGGGCAGCGAGGGCTACCCGTTCCGTGGGCCTCGCCTGTTGCGACGTCCGCGAAGGCGTCCTGCGAGCCACGGTCGGTCGGCGATTGGACCAACGGCCGCTGAACCAGCAAACCACGGCGCTCGACGTCGTCCTGCGCGTTTCCAGTGCAGGGGCTGGGGACACGCGTACCCCCCAGACACCAGAGCGGCGATCAGTCGATCCCGCCTACCGGGGCCTGGCCATTCGGCGCCCGCCGTTCGTCGGGGGCAGCACGAGCTCGAACGCCGATCCCGTGCAGGTCGAGGCTCCGCGGGCTGGTCTCCAGACAACGAAGTCTCGTGAGACTGGGACTCTTCAGTCCTTCGCAGAACCCACAAGAGCCCGTCATAGCCGCCTGTGGACGCGCTTCGCGGACGTAACTGACACTTCATACCCCACTCTCAACGGTGCTTCGTGGGACTTCTCGGACCCTGCGGACATCCGACTCGCAGCGACGCGGACAGTGGGGCGGACGCCACCGGCATGGGTCCTCACGGATTCACCTTGGTGTGCGCGTAGAGGTCTCGCAGCAAGGACACCTCAGCGAGGTGGTGGATCAACTCCCGGTGGATATGCAGCACCAGGGTGGCCATCGGCGCGTCGGCGAAGGGCCCCTCCGCGGGGCCGCACGGTCGGTCGAGTCCCTGCTCGTCCAACCCTCGGACACCGTCGAGCCACACTGTGAGCTCATCGTCCAACTGGGCCAGGGCTCCGGCCGCGGTGCCCGCGTAGGAGAAGGTCGCGTAGTCCACCGGCTCGCGGCCGAAGTGGGCCGCGTTACGCATCCCGAGGACCCCGACGATCACATGGCCGAGTCGCCAGGCGATCGTCGTGACGGGTGCTGGACTCGGTTCCGGATACTCCCAGTCGATGACCAGGTCCCCGGCGCCGGCCGCCATCGCGGTGAGGGCTGTTCCCCGAGGTCGCACACTCCACGCACCCGCGACCGGCTCCCAGAGGTACTCCTCGTCAGTCAATCCCGCGAGGCGCGAACGAAGCTGGTGCTCCCAATGCCACTCGAACTGATCACGCAGGAGCTCGTTCCACGTCGCCATGCACCCCATGCTGGCACAGGCCAGACCGCCCAGGCGGCATGCACATGCCCCAACCGGCCAGGGACTGTGCCCCACTGCGCCGCGTAACGCGCAGCTTGCGAGAGGCATCACAGCGCCCAGATTGACGGGAACGTGCACGTGTGCGTGTGCGTGTGCGTGGACGGTGTCATCCTGCTTGTGGACTTGGCAATCGGCTGGGATCGCCACGGGTCTGTTGACCCACTTCCCGCCGGTGGCGCGGGTGGGGACGCTGCTCGGTCACGTCGTTGATCAGCTTCGACGGAGTTGTCCAGATCGCCAGAACCCGGGTAGGGAACCGTTGATCTCCTGCCGGCGCGGACCCTTGAGCGCCGCTCAGCCAGCGTGCGGGAAGAACCGTTCAAGGTGGCTGGGGCTGGACTTCGACAACGGTGCGTTCCTCCGAAGTGGTGACGTGCATTTCCTTCCGCGGATGGAGGCCCTACTCTGGGGCGCATGAATACACCTCGTGTCGGAATGCGTACTGTGATCGCCGCCGCAGCTGCGGGGGCACTGGTCCTCGGTTCGGCCGGTGGCGCGATGGCACACCCGGGGAAGTCCGACAAGGCCAAGGGGCCCAAGATGTCGAACTCCGCTCCGGTGGAGAAGTTGCAGGGGGTCAACATCAAGCGCCACAAGAAGATCGACCTGGCCGACGTTGGCGCCACGACCGCACTGAAGCTGCGCGCCTCGGTGCACAACTCGAAGAAGGTCGGGGCCAGCGACGCGCGCCCCACGGTCGGCCTCACCCTGGCGGTCTACGACAAGAAGGTCAACGGCACGATGGTGGCCGGTTCGGAGTCCGAGGCAACCGACTTGGCTCTCAAGGAGCGCACGAAGGCCAAGCGCAACCAGTTCTACGCCGGATCAGCCGTCATCTCCCAGGTGTGGACCCCTGGCCAGGTGGCAGCGCTGGCCAGCCAGGTCTCCTCGGAGGGCAAGGCCTTCATCTGCATCAGCGGCGTCACCGAGGACTTCGACAAGTACTCCCTGCAGACCCGCAAGCGTCTGGGCGCGAACGCAGATGGCAGTGATTTGAAGAAGAAGACCGTGCGCGACTGCGTCAAGGTCGTCAACTCGACCAAGTAGTACTCCTGCCCCCCGGGTACCGTCAACTGATCAGTCCTCGTGGGGCTGGGCGCGCAGTATCACTCGCCCCCAGCCCCACGATCACGCTCAGGGCGTTGTGTCTGCCTCGGCCCCGTCAGGCGGTAGGAACACGGACCAGGATCAGCGCTGGGGAGCCCGTGCCGGCCTGGGTGCGATTGGTCAATCGGCGAGCGGGTGGGTCGCCGCGCGCGTAGTGAGGGCTTGCTGTCGCTCTCGTGCGGACTGTCTGTGGTGGCCGTTGGGCACTTTCTGTTATCCGCACCTCTAGGGCATCGTTCCTGTTGCTGATCCGCTGCCGTTGTTCACGCTGTCGGCAGTCGGTGTGCATGAGGCGCGTGGTCGGATCGTCGCCGTGGACCTCGCCCGGCACGATGGCGGTCTTGTGAAGTGCCTTCGTCGGGGTCTGGGTCCACTGCTCCCACTCACGTGGAGACTATGGACCGTTGTCGGCCTGCAGCAGCAGCGTTCCGCAGGCGGAGAGCACAGTCCCTGCTGCCGAAGTAGCAGCGACGATATGCGTCCACCGAGTTGCGCGTGCGACTTGCGCCGCCTCGAGGCCCAGTACCAGTCAAGGGCTGGGTCGTCGGGAGACGCGGTGCCCATGACCATCTTGTGGCGAATGATCTTTGTCCAGGCGAAGTGCCGCAGGTAGAACCCGGTCTCGCGGTCCCCGAACTCCCGGCGGTCGTTCCTGGACTGGTTGAACATCCCGAAGTACCGGTCTACGACCCAGTGCCTCGACTTGTTCGGGTGAGCACGCAGTGCCCACCGGTAGAGGCGTCCCCACAGGTAATGATCGACCGCGGAGAACACCTCCTTGGAACCCACGCCCCGGTAGTAGGCCACCCAGCCCCGAAAGATCGGGTTGAGCCTGCGGATCGCCGCTATGGCGTTGCCCCCGTGTAGGGACCGCACCTCGGCATCGAGCCGCTGCCGGATTCGCCTCACGGCCGCGTTGCTGGGTTTGATGGCAGCTTCCCGCCGTTGTAGCGACGGACGTTGAACCCCAGGAAGTCGAAGCCCCGCTCAACGTGGACGATGTGTGTCTTGTCCTCGTTGAACGCGAGCTCACGTGGGGCCAGCCACCCAGCCAGGCGGTGCCGGACCTGTTCTGCCTGGTCCTTGGTATGGCACATGACGACGAAGTCGTCGACGTACCGCAGCGGCACACCGGGGAGCCCACCGTCACGTGCGCGCCCCATGGGTCGCGGCGTGTGTAGCGGACTCCGGCGGCTTCTTCCATCCCGTGCAGCGCGATGTTGGGCAGCATCGGGCTGACCACACCGCCCTGAGGAGTTCCCTCCTCGGTCGGGGCGAACCGGCCCTCCTCGATCACGCCAGCCGCCAGCCACCCGGCGACCATTCGCCGGCCGGGGAACGAGCCGAGATGTGCCAGTAGCCGTTCGTGGTCGATGCGGTCGAACGCGGCTGACAAGTCCGCGTCGAGCACCCACTGCCGCTTGGACAATCGACCCTTCAGGGTCCAGTAGATCGACTCGATCGCGTCGGCCATCCGCGTCCGGGCCGGAACCCGTAGGAACGCGGCTCGAACTGCGCCTCCCACTCGGGTTCCAGCGCGTCGGCGACCCGGGCTTGTTGCACCGGTCCCGTAGCACCCGAATTGCCAGTGGTCGCTGCTTCCCATTCACCTTGGGGATGGAGACCCGCTTGACCGGTCGGGCCTGCCAGGGCGCTGTGTGTTGGTGGAGATCCACCGCCAACGCCGCACTGTCCGGAGAGGTCAACGCGACCTCGCCATCGATGCCCGCCGTCTTGCGACCCGCGTAGTGCTGCGTCACCCGCCGCACGCTGACCAGCGTGTTCGACCGGCTCCTCAGCATCAGCTTCTGCAGGTTGCGGACCCGCTTAAGGTCCCCTTCCTGCGAAGCCTTGAAGATCCTCTGCCGCAGCCGCCGTAGGTCCTGCTCAACCGGGCGCCAGTAGATCGCATCCCAATCGAGGTCGTCGCCTTGAGGTCCGTTCACCTCAACGGTGTCCAACTTGTCCGCAAGTGCTGGCGTCGCCAACGTCGTCCCTCCAAAGACTCACTTGGCCCATGTCAGCAACCCTCACCGGTCCGCGCCTCGCGCGGTATCCGGCCAGTTATCCGACCCCGCCGCCCGAAGGAGAGCGGCCACTGCTGGGCTCGGTCTCCTGTTGCCTTTCGGCAACCGGCATTGGCTTCTCAGGCCATCCTGTTCCCGCCCGGGCGTTCGGCCTTCCTCACGGTCGGCTCACCGAATCAGCCGATCCGGACCAGGTCGGGGTTTCCACGTCCCAACGACTCGGGAAGCTGAGCCGGCAGGAAGCGGCGCCGGTGGGGAACGTCAGAGCGGGGACGGGCCTTCGATCCATCCGGGGGCGTAGGCGAGGAACCTGCAGCAGGGGCCGTCCACGGGGATTCCTGGGAGGGGCACATCGGCATCGCGCAAGACCGTCGTGCCCTCCCGCGCTACCAGCCGTTCCCGCAGGCCGATCGATCCCACAGCGCGGCATGGCGAACGAATGCATCTGCGTGCGGCCACTGACCGACTGACGGGTGATGACGCCCGAGATGAAAATGGCCCGGGTGAGGTCGGTCGTTCAGGCCACTCGGGTGGTAGGTGAGGCGCGCCTCAGCGGGCGCGAGGACGCTATGTCGAGAGGAAAGGGGCTGTGCCCTGGGGTAGCGTCCCCAACGGGGGGATCAACGAAGACACACGGAGGTGGAGGATCGATGCGCAGGCTTCTGACAGCGGGAATAGCCGCTATCGCGATGCTGGGAATGACCCAGCCCGCAGGCGCCATCACGAAGGGTGGCGAACTTGACGAAAACGATCATCCCTACGTCGGGCTCATGGTGGCCAAGAATGCCGATGGCGATCCACTGTGGCGTTGCAGCGGGACGTTCATCTCTCCGACGGTCTACGTGACCGCGGGGCACTGCACCGCCGCTGACACACCCGAGGACACGTCCGATGACCCTGTGACGGCCACGATCTGGCTCGAGTCGACGCTGGAGCCCACTCCCGCTGACTTCGGATACCCCTTTGAAGGCCCGACGTCGGTCGAGGGCACTGTCTACACGCACCCGCTGTTCCTCGACGGCGCCTTCTTCCTCTACGACCTGGGCGTCGTGGTCTTTGACGAGCCCGTCGCCCTGAACGAGTACGCGACACTTCCCGATGCCGGGTACGTCGACACTCTACGCAAGGGCCGCTCTGGGGACCAGTTGACCGCGGTCGGCTACGGCCTGCAACAGGCCAAGACCAATCCGAAGCTCGCGAGCAAGGAGAGCGCGTTGAAGACTCGCTACCAGGCCGACCTGATGATCGTGAACACCAACGGTGTGTCTGGCATCGGCAAGATCCCCGGCTCGGCGTCCATGCTGCTCAGCGGGGACGCAAAGCACGGTGGCACCTGCTTTGGAGACTCGGGCGGGCCGATCCTGGACGGTGACACCCTTGTAGCTGTCACCTCGTTCGGTTTGAACGGCGAGTGCGCCGGTGTCGGGGGAGTGTTCAGAATTGACCGTGATCTGGAGCTGGGCTGGATCAATTCCTTCAGCTAGCGCAGAAGGCTCGAAGACCTCAGGCACAACCCGCACGGTCAGCAGAAGGCTGGCCAAGAGATGGCCTCTGGAACCAACCTCACCACACCGGGGTCATAGCCGCCATCGCCACCTACCGTCCCGGTCAGCGGTGCTGCACTCCGCCGCCTGTTGGGCAAGTGGGCAGGCATCACAGCAGCCGACAGGGTTCCTGTCGGGGAAACGCTGTCGGTGCGGCTGTCCCGCAAGAGGCACCCGGGACGCACCCGTTGATTGGGCGGCTGCACGCCGAGCGCTGCCGTTCGTCGTTGGGCCGCCGGGCCTCCGCATCTGCGGGCAAGAGCGGCGCTGGCGGGTCGCCGTCCAGGCCGAGATCACGCGACGTCAGCAATCGGTCGCGGAGTGCGTCCGTGCTGGGGCGCTGCTGCCGCTAGACGTCACGGCGATCTCTGACGTCCTGCCGCAGGCTCTGGCAGTGACGCGCGCCGCCCTGGTCGACAGCGCCACGGGCGAGACCTGGCCTCTGCCTGCGATCCCCTGATCCTGGCTCGAGGCCTCCGGGGACAGGCTTGGCGGGGATGCGGGTGCGAGCGCTCGCTGGCCGAATGCGGTACACACAGGGGATGAGGTTCATGGCCCAGCGGCTGCACGGTCGCAGGCTGGCTGCCCTGGCAGCCAGCAGTGCCCTGCTGCTCACGGGCTGCACGGCGGGCGGGACGCAGGGCCAGCAGGTTGCAGCGCCGTCGGCCATGGCCTCGGTATCCGCGGCCCCGAGCGCAGCGACGACCACCGCGCCCCCCGCGCCGACGTCCACCCCGAGCGGCGCCTCATCCCAGCCCTCGCCGAGCGCAGTGCCGGCCGACCCACCCCCGACGCGTGGGCCTGTGCGGCTTGATCGATGGTTCGACCGCGACCTGTCGGGGGGCCGCCTCAGGCTCGGGGCGCTGCGCGAGCAGACGAGCAGCTACCGCTCGTACAACGTGTCGTACCGCAGCGAGGACCTGCGAATCTCCGGAGTCATCGACGTGCCCATCGGCCGGGGGCCCTTCCCCGCGGTCGTGCTGGCCCACGGCTACATCGACCCCGCCGTCTACGTCCGTGGCCAGGGGATGCCACGCGAGCGGCGCTACCTCGCTGCGGCCGGCTACATCTCCATGCACGTCGACTACCGCAACCATGCCGCGTCCGACGACGACCCGGCCCTTCAGCGCACGGCCCGGCTCGGCTACTCCGTCGACGTCCTGAACGCCGTGAGCGCGCTGCGTGCCACCGACGAGCTCCCCGTCGACGACGATCGGGTCGCCCTGATGGGCCGCTCGATGGGTGGCGGAGTCGTGATGCGGGCGCTGGAGATGGCGCCCGGCCTGGTGGACGCGGCCGTCATGTTCGCCTCGGTGTCCTCGGACGAGGCCGACAACTACGAGCAGTTCTCCGGGCCCTCCCCGTACTGGGACTACATCGACCAGCGCTGGGGCAGCCCAGGCGACAACCCGGAGTTCTGGTCGGGGATCTCGGCCGACCAGCACTTCGACCGGATCACTGAGCCGGTGCTGATGCACCATGGGACCGACGACACGACCTGCCCGCCGCGGTGGGCACGCCACACCGCACGGGAGATGCGGCGGGCCGGGGTGGACGTCACGCTGCGGTGGTACGAGGGGGAGGGCCACACCTTCGAGGCTGCCTTCACCCGATCGATGGAGCGCAGCGTCGCCTTCCTCGAGCGACACCTCGGGTGAATGCCGCGCTCCCCGCCGCCGGGCTCCGCAACTCCCTCGCCGCGCGGGAGGCCGGCCTCTCGCATGATCGAGCAGCCTGCACGCGTTCATCACCGACAACGTCGAGCCGGGCGCGCACCTGATCACAGACGGCTGGAGCGGCCATCCGGTTCAACCGCCACCGCTCACGCGCCCGCGGCATGCTCTTCTACCGCGTCCTGCAACTCGCGGTAGCCCACGCACCGGTGCGCTACCGCGACCTGGTCGCCGACCCAAAGCCCAAGCGCATCACACCACGGCCGCCGACCCTGCGAGGCCATCCCACGAGCCTGGACCGTCCGCTCGCCGACCGTCCCTGGCGCGAGACTCCAAGCACGCATGCTCAGGACCTCGAGCCGCGGTGGGAGTCCGGCCACTGAGGGAACAGCAGGCACTCGCCCGGGTGGCCCCGGCCAGGTGCAGTCCGCCAAGAAGTGACTGATGCACGATGCGGACATGAAGACATTACGATCTCTTCATGGCGCGACCAGCTGCTCCACGGAGCCTGCGATGACCGTCCCGCTTTACCAGGCCAAGGCTGAGTTCTTCCGCACGTTGGGCCATCCGGCAAGGATTCGTGTCCTCGAACTGCTCGCGGAACACGACCGCCCGGTCCACGAGCTCCTGGAGCGCATCGACATCTCAGCGAGCAACCTGTCCCAGCAGCTGGCCGTCCTGCGCCTCGCGGGGCTGATCACGCAGCGCAGGGAGTCCGGCGAGGTGATCTATACCCTGGCCCTGCCCGAAATCCAGGACCTGCTGGCCGCCGCCCGTTTGATCATCACCATCCGCGCAGCGGGCGACGTGATGGACGAGGTCTCCCGCGTCGAGAGCTGACCCTGTGCCCGGTCAGCCGTTCCCCTGCTATTGTGCGGACCTGAAGAATCGTTCAACTGTTCAATTCTGAAGTCGGTCGGTGGTGATTCATGCAGTCGCACGAGGCGTCGGCGGACCTGTTCCGTGCGCTGAGCCACCCGGTCCGGGTCCGGATCGTTGAGCTCCTGGGCCAACGGGATCACATCGTGCACGAGCTCCTGGCCGCCATCCCGGTGGAGGCCAGCACACTGTCCCAGCAGTTGGCGGTTCTGCGTCGGGTCGGACTGGTCCGTCAGCAGCGGGTCGGTGGCGAAGTGGTGTACACGTTGGCGGAGCCGGCGCTCGGAGACGTACTGGCCGCCGCCCGCGCGGTCCAAAGCGTGGCGGTGGTTGAGCGGGCAGGTCGCGGGGGCGACCTCCGGTCGACGACCTGGGATTCCGTGCCCACTGGGTCCGGCCTCGGGACGACCCCGTGAGCGTGCGACGCCTGGCCGGGCTGATCCGGCGCACCGGGCGGGTCGCCGACCCCGAGCCGCCCGCACCCGGGCCGATGGACTTCGTAGCGCCAAGGGCACTCGCTGGGAGCGCGCAGGTGCGCCACGTCGACACCGGCTCGTGCAACGGGTGCGAGGTCGAGGTCGGGGCCGCCTTCGGCCCGGTGTATGACGCTGACCGTTACGGTGCCCGGCTGGTCGCCTCGCCCCGGCATGCCGACGTCCTGCTGGTGACCGGGGTGGTCACTCACAACATGCTCGAGCCGCTGCGCAGGACTGTGGAGGCAACCCCGAACCCGAGGGTCGTCATCGCGGTCGGGGACTGCGCGCGCAACTGCGGGGTGTTCGCCGAAGGATACGGGGTGGTCGGGTCGGTCAACGAGGTGACTGAGGTCGACCTCGAGGTGCCGGGCTGTCCGCCCGAGCCGGATGCGATCGTCGCGGCGCTGCGGCGGGTGACCGGCCGGTGAGCACCGTCGAGCTCGGCCTGTTGGCGCAACTGGCCCTCGCCGCGCTGTGCCTGCTGGCCGCGTGCGTGCCCGGGGATCGCGTCCGCTCCCTTCTGGCCGGGTCCCTGTGCGTCGCACTCGGGGTGGCCGGGGCGCTCACCGGCGCCGCTGCCATGACCGGTCGCAGCGGCCGGGTCGAGATCCCGATCGCCCTTCCGCTGGGCGCCACGTTGGATCCGCTGGTCCTCGCACCGGGGTCGCTCGGCGGGGTCTTCCTGCTCGTGGCCGGTTGCGTCGGTGCGCTCACGGCGTTGTACGGAATCGGGTACGCGTCCGGGCCGGCAGCCTCACGAACCGGTTGGGCGGCG
The DNA here is from genome assembly GCA_963798745.1 of uncultured Actinomycetes bacterium. GTDB lineage: Bacteria > Actinomycetota > Actinomycetes > S36-B12 > CAIYMF01 > Prado023. The sequence goes on along the minus strand of CAWCUF010000005.1, from coordinate 66,211 downwards.
TTCGCCCTGTTCCTGCTCGGGATGCAGCTGGTTCCCGCCGCCGCAGATGTCGTGATGTTCCTGCTGGCCTGGGAGCTGATGGCCGTGGCCTCGACAGTCCTGCTGCTGGCCGAGCACGCCCGCAGGCCGCAGGTCCGATCAGCGGCCTTGTGGTACGCCGTGATGACCCACCTGAGCTTCCTCCTGCTGCTGGGCGGGTTCGCGGTCCTGGTCAGCGAGGCCGGGTCAACGCTCTTCGCCGCGATGGCCGCGGCCGGGATCTCCGGGGTTCCGGCCGGCCTGGCCTTCGTGCTCCTGGCGACTGGGTTCGCCACCAAGGCCGGCCTCGTGCCGGTCCATGTCTGGCTGCCCCGGGCCCATCCGGAGGCGCCCAGCCATGTGTCAGCGGCGATGAGTGCGGCGATGGTGAAGATGGGCGTCTACGGGATCATGCTCGTGACCCTGCGGCTGTTGCCGGCGGGGCCGAGCTGGTGGGCCGTGCTGCTGCTCACCCTCGGTGCGGTCTCTGCCCTCTACGGGATCCTGCAGGCCTCGGTGTCCAGTGACCTCAAGCAGCTGTTGGCCTACTCGACGACTGAGAACGTGGGGCTGATGATCACCGCACTGGCGGTGGCCCTGCTGCTGCGGGGTGCCGGGCAGGCCGGGGTCGGCGACGTGGCCCTCACCGCGACGCTTCTCCTGGTCGTCAGCCACGCGGCGTTCAAGACGCTGCTGTTCCTCGCCGCTGGGTCAGTCCTGCACGCCACCGGGGAACGGGACCTCGACCGCATGGGCGGACTCGCCCAGGCCATGCCGGTCACGGCAGCGGTGTTCGGGGTGGCAGCCCTGGGAGCGGCCGCACTGCCGGTGACCGGCGGGTTCGTGGCCGAGTGGGCGCTGCTGCAGTCCCTGGTCCACGGCGATGTGGCGGGCGACCAGCTGTTGGCGGTTGTCCTGCCGATCACGGTCGGCATCGTGGCGCTGACCGCAGGCCTGGCGCTGCTCACCTTCGTCAAGGCCCATGGCATCGCCTTCCTGGCCCGCCCCCGCAGCCCCGGAGCCATGGCAGCCCATGAGTCCGGGCCCCTCATGGGCGCGGCGATGATCATCGGGGCACTCGCCGTCGTGGGGCTGGGCCTGGCGCCCGGTCCGGTCGCCGAAGCCGTGGCCAGGGCGGCCGGTGCCCGCGGGATCTCCAGCGTGGGTCTGCTCGGGGTCGACCTGCCCGCCGTGGACGCCCTGCTCGACCCGGTCGCGCTGGTCCTGCTCGCGGTGGTCCTCGCGGTGCCACTGGCGGCAGTGCACGTCACGGCCGCCCGGCGGCAGCCGCGCCGCGACGTGACGCTGGCCTGGGGGTGCGGCGGGGTCCGGGTCGACCCACGGATGCAATACACCGCCACGTCGTACGCCGAGCCCCTGGTGCGGGTGTTCGACGATGCCTTGCAGCCGAGTCGGGACGTGCGCGTCACCCACGTCGATGAGGCCCGGTACCTGGTGCGGCAGGTGGAGTTCCGCCAGCAGGTCTCGGATGTGGTGTCCGACCGGCTGTACACCCCGACCGCCCGTGGGATGGACCGGGTCGGTCGATTCGTCGCACGACTTCAGAACGGCAGCATCCACCGCTACCTGATGTTCTCGTTCGTGGCCCTGGTCGTGGTCCTGCTGGTGGTGGCCCTGTGACCGCCATGATCGGGCTGGCAATCGCCCTTCAGGTGGCACTGGCCGTGGCACTGACCCCGGTGCTGATCGGGGCGATGCGCCAGGTCCGCGCCCGGATGGAGGGTCGCGCAGGGGCAGGCATCGGCCAGCCCTGGCGCGATGTGCGCAAGCTGCTGACCAAGGAGCCGCTCCAGGCGTCGGGCACCGGCGCCCTGCTCTGGGCCACTCCGTTGGTCCTGATGGTCTCCAGCCTGGTGGTCTGCGCCCTGGTCCCCCTGGTCAGTACGACCACGCTGCCGCTGGTGCCCGACGACCTGTTCGTCGTGGTGTCGGTCCTGCTCGTCGGCACGGTGAGCCTGGCCCTGCTCGGCCTGGAGTCGGGGACCGCGTTCGGCGGGATGGGGTCCAGTCGGCACATGACGATCGCGGCTCTGGTCGAGCCGACGGTCCTGGTCGCCGTGTACGCGCTGTCCATCCCGGCGGGCACCTCGGCGCTGTCGGCGATCGTGTCCGCCCGTCAGGGCGATCCCGCAGCGGTGGTGTCCCCGGCCAGCCTCCTGGCGGTGGTGGCGCTGCTGATCGTGGTCGTGGCCGAGACCGGCCGACTGCCCGTGGACAACCCGTCGACGCACCTCGAGCTGACGATGGTCCACGAGGCGATGGTGCTGGAGAGTTCGGGGCGTGACCTGGCCTGGCTGGAGGTCGGCTCCTGGCTGCGGCTGACCGCGCTGCTCGGCCTGGTGGTCAACCTGGCTGTCCCGTGGGGGGTCGCCACGCACGCCACCCCGGGCGCGCTGCTGCTGGGAGCCGTCGCCGTGGCGATCAAGCTGTTGGTGGCAGGCGCAGTGATTGCTGCCGCAGAGGTCTTCATGGCAAAGCTTCGACTGTTCCGGGTGCCTGAGTTGTTGGCCGGCTCCTTCGTCCTGGCCTTCCTGGCCGTGACCGCCTCCTTCCTGGTTGCGTGAGCAGGCTGACATGGATCCCGCGACCTATGACCAGCTGGTGGCCACGACCACCGGCGTCCTGCTGCTCACCGCGGTGCTCCAGGTGTGGCGCCGGTCGCTGACCGCCTCCATCCGACTGCTGGCCGTGCAGGGGATGGCCCTGGCCCTTGTGGCTGCCACCATCGGGTTCCACGAGGGTTCGTCGGAGGTCGTGGCGCTGTCCCTGCTGGTGCTCGGAGTCAAGGCCGGCCTGCTCCCCTGGGCACTGGCCCGCACCGCCCGGATCACCAGTGCCACTCGTGAGGAGGCGCCGCTGGTCAACCCCACCGCCGGCCTGCTGATCGCGGCCATGCTCACCGGCCTTGCCTACGTCCTGAGCGCACCGATCGCCGAGGCGGGGCTGGGACCGGCAGCGCCCACCGCGGCGGTCGGCCTGTCGATGGTCCTGATCGGGTTCCTCGTGCTGGCAACCCGACGCACAGCACTGTCGTTGCTGATCGGATTCGTGGTGCTCGACAACGGGATCGCGGCCGTGGGCTTCCTCACCTCCGGTGGCGTGCCGCTGGTCGTCGAGCTCGGTGTCACCCTCGACGTTCTGCTGGTGGTGCTCATCCTGCGGGTGCTCACGAGCCGAATGCAGCTGGCCTTCGGCGGCACCGACCTCGATGATCTCACGGAGCTGGCCGACTCATGACCGCGCTGATCTGGATCCCACTGCTGCTGCCCGTCGCCGTCGCCGTCTGCACCGCGCTGCGCCCCCGCGACGGCTGGACCCGCGGCGCCGAACTGGCCGTGGCCGTCGTCGTCCTGACCTGCGCACTCGTGCTGCTGGCCGACGTGCGGCTCAACGGGCCGGTGGCCACAGCCGGTGGGCTGCTGCGGGCAGATGCGCTGAGTGCCTTCCTGCTCATCGTCATCGGCGCGGTGGCGGTCACCGCCCTGTGGGGCGGGCTGGCCCCGCGGGCATCCCGGGTCCGCCCCGACGGTCGGTACGCCGCCCTGATCTGCCTGTTTCTGGCCGCGATGAGCCTGGCGGTCCTCAGCGACGATCTCGGGATGCTGTGGGTGGCCGTCGAGGCCACCACGATCACCACCGCCTTCCTCGTCGGGCACCACGGCGGACGCTTCGCGCTCGAGGCCGCCTGGAAGTACGTCGTCCTGGGCTCCGTGGGGGTCGCGATCGCCCTCCTGGGCCTGGTGCTGCTGTACGCGGCCAGCCTCGCGGCTGGGACCCCGACCCTGTCCTGGACCGCTCTGGCCTCGGGCGGCATCGCCCTGGACCCCGCACTGACCCGAATGGCCGTAGCCCTGGCCGCGCTGGGGTTCGCCACCAAGGCAGGGCTGGCCCCGATGCACTCATGGTTGCCCGACGCACACAGCCAGGCCCCGGCCCCAGTCTCGGGGCTGATGTCGGGAGTGCTGCTGTCCGTTGCGTTCTATGCGATCCTGCGCGTCCAAGCGATCAGCGACACCGTCCTGGGCCCAGGTTTCATGCGCGGCATGCTCGTCTCGGGCGGCCTGCTGAGCCTGGCGGCGGCGGCCGGGCTGATCCTCACCCAACGCGACTACAAGCGCCTGCTGGCCTACTCGAGCATCGAGCACATGGGGATCCTCGCCCTGGCCGCCGCAGCGGGCGGGGCCCTGGCCACCACCGCCCTACTGCTGCACATGCTCGGCCACGGCCTGGTCAAGGCCGTGATGTTCGTCGTGGCCGGCCGGATCCTGGCCAGCGAGGGCAGCTCGAGGGTCGCCGATGTGCGCGACCTGCTGGCGCGCCGACCCGACCTGGCCAGACCGCTCCTGGCCGGCACGGCCGCCCTGCTCGGATTTCCCCCGTTCGTGCTGTTCTTCACCGAGGTCGCCATCGTGATCGCTGGCTGGCGGGCTGGGCTGGAGGTCCCGATGGCTGTCGCCCTGGGCCTGCTGCTCCTGGTGTTCGCCGGGATGGCGCGGCACGTCGCGGCGATGACGATCAGCACCGGGCCGGTTGCTCCCGACGAGCCGGACGCTGTGTCTCCCACGGGTGGCACCGGGCTACCCGGGTCAGGCCGAACGGCCCCGGTGCTGATCTCCCTCGCGGTCGCCGCTGTGCTCGGGTTCGCTGCCTGGCCCCTCGCAGGGGTCCTCACCGCTGCCGCAGCTGCCCTGGGTGTCGGCTCATGACCGCATCGCCGCACACCGGCTGCCGCGACGTCGCGCGCGACGACTTGCCCGCTCTTGCCTCCGGGATGCTCGACGACGGTTGGCGGCTGGCCCTTGTGGCTGCCCACGAGGATGCTGACTGCTTCCGCATCGTGTACTCGTTCCTGCGCCCGGTCGGCCAGCGGGCCGAGCTGACGGTCACGGTCGGTCGCTCGGATGCCTGGATCCCCACGCTGGCCGCCGTGTCCCACCCGGCGAGCCGGTTCGAGCGAGAGGTCCACGACCTCTACGGGATCCGGGCAGAGGGCCACCCCCAGCCCCGACGGCTCGTCCGGCACGGGCACTGGCCCAGCGGCTGGCACCCCATGCTGCGCGACGCCGATCCTGCCCCGAGATTCGCTCCCGACCTCGGCTCGTTCCCCTTCACCGCGGTCCGCGGCGACGGCGTGTACGAGATCCCCGTCGGACCGATCCACGCCGGACTGATCGAGCCGGGGCACTTCCGGTTCTCCGTGGTCGGCGAGACGATCCTGCGGATGAAGGCACGCCTGTGGTTCGTGCACCGCGGTATCGAGAAGCTCTTCGAGGGCCGGGCACCGGTCGACGGGATCGAACTGGCTGAGCGGATCAGCGGCGACACCGCCGTCGGCCACACCCTCGCCTACGTGATGGCTGTCGAGGAGGCAGCCGGGATCGTCGTGGACGAACCCAGCACGGCCCGTCGGGCACTGCTGCTCGAGCTCGAGCGCGTCTACAACCACGTCAGCGACCTCGGGGCGATCGCCAACGACGTCGGCTACGGCATCGCCCACGCACATACTCAACGACTCCGCGAGACCCTGCTGCGCCACAACAAGGCCGTGACCGGCCACCGGCTGCTCCGCGGCGGTATCACGCTCGGCGGCGCGACCCTCACCCAGGCACCCGACGTGGCCCTGATCCGCGATGTGGCTGACGAACTGGCCCACATCGTCGGGATCACCCTGGACAACAGCGTGGTCGCCGGCCGCTTCACCGGCACCGCGGTGCTCACGCTGGCGCAGGCCGAGCACCTGGACACCCTGGGCTATGTCGCCCGCGCATCCGGGCGCGGCATCGACGCCCGCCATGACCACCCGTTCCTCGACCTCGGCCCGTTCACCCCGGCCATCGAGAGCGACGGCGACGTGCTCGCCCGGTTCAGCGTCCGAGTGCGCGAGGTCACGGCCAGCGTCGCGCTGATCGAGGAGCTTGCCCAACGCATGGGGTCGGCCGGCAGGCAGCCCGCGCACCCGGCGGAGATCGGGCCGCCGACCTCAGGTACGCCCACCCGAGCAGGGCTCGGCGTGGTCGAGGCGTGGCGCGGAACCCTGTGCAACCGGGTCGAGTTGGCCGGCGACGGCACCCTCGCGCGGGTGAAGGTCGTCGACCCCTCGTGGTTCAACTGGCCCGCACTGCCCGTCTCACTGACCGACACGATCGTCCCGGACTTCCCCCTGGTCAACAAGAGCTTCAACCAGTCCTACGCCGGGAACGACCTCTGACACCCCAGCGCCAATGGTCCAGTACGTCCCTAGCACCTGGGCCCTGTCCACTGCCGTTGCCGGCGCCTCCCCAGGGCCTACCCACCGTACGACACCCGCAGCGACCTAGCAGCCAGCCCCGACAGGGCGACTCCAGAAGCATGCTGCCCTTGTCGGGGGTGAGGACCAGCAACCCCCACTCAAGTGCACCGAATCTCGACAGTTGCGCCGGCCACGGAAACGGCGATGGTCTGATTGAAACGATTCAATGCAAGGAGTAGGACCATGACCCAGATCCGCCCGACGATTCCGGAACTGCTGGCCTCGCCTGATCCGCTGGGAGCCCGAGACGATCGTCGCACTGCCCGAGGGCATCAAGGTCCTGGAGTTCATGGTCCCCGGGTCCGAGGAGCTCCAGGTCCACAACGTAGCGGGACTGCGCGGGCACCAGATCGTGCTGTGGAGCAAGCACGGCGTGATGGCGCGCTCCGACGTGTCGCCCACCGGGGCGGTGGACAAGATCGAGTATGCCGAGACCGCCGCCCGGTACGACGTGATGGACCTGCACTTGGGTCAGCGGGCCGAGGGCCTGTCGGCACGTGACCTGGCGCGTGTCGTGGCTGCCTTCGACGTGCCCACGACTTTGGCCTGACCGTCCTGGCTCTGGCGGGCAGTGGAACTCCGCTCATCGGGTATGACCCGCTGATCCGCGGGAAGAGGTTCCCTGCGGGGTGAGTTCGACTCATCGGTCGGTGGAACACCATCTGGTGAGGGATCCAGCAGTTGTCCATTCACGATGCCATGGAGGACCACGACCGATGAGACCCCAGAAGCAGAGCACGACCTCCGCCAAGATCCTCTACAAGCCGGTGGGGATCACCTCGAGCATCATCGCCGGCGTGATCGCTGGACGCCTGGTCCAGGTCACGTGGAAGCACGCCACCCCCGGCGACGCGGCCGATCCGCCGCAGCCACTGGAGTCGGAGTACCGCATGCGGGAGGTGCTTGCCGCCGCGGCCCTGCAGGGCGCTGTGTTCTCCCTGGTCAAGGCCATCACCCAGCGTGGTGGTGCCCGGCTGTTCGAGCGTTGGACTGGCGAGTGGCCCGGCGACTGATCCCGACCCCTGGTCCAGGTGGCCGGGCGCTGCTAGCCTCCGAACCCCGCGCCGAGGAGCCATGATGAAGTCGCTGACGCCCTACTTGAACTTCGACGGGACCACGCAGGAGGCCTTCGCGTTCTACGCCGAGGTGCTCGGGGCTGAGGTGCTGGGAGTGGCCCGATACCGGGACTTCGGTGCCTCGATGGGTGAGCTGCCCGAGGCCGACAAGGACAAGGTGGCCAATGCCGCGCTCCGGTTGTCGGACGGCACCATGCTGATGGGGACCGACCTGCTCAGCTCACTGGGTCAGGAGTTCCGCTCGGGCAATGATTTCGCGCTGCACCTCGAGGCCGATGATGTCGATGAGGCCCAGCGGTTGTTCGACGCGTTGTCCGACGGGGGAGCGGTATCGATGGAGCCGGAGCCCACCGAGTGGGCGGAGTGGTTCGGGGGCTGTTCGGACCGGTTCGGCATCGAGTGGATGATCAGCTACACCGGATCGGTCGTGTTCGAGGCCTGAGCCGCAGACCTCCCGCAGACCTCCCGCAGACCTCACTCGGCCGACAGCGACAGGTCCACCATCAGTTCGTTGGCCAGCTCCTCGAGCACCGCTTGTAGGTCGGCGATCGGCACGTCAGGCGGGGCGAGCAGGGTCGCGGTCGCCTCGAACAGCATCCCGCCGGCCATCGGCGCCTCGCGCGTGGCGGTACGCAGGTCCTCGATGCCGACCAGCTGCTCGGCCAGGACGCGGGAGATGTCGTGCACGATCCCCGGGCGGTCGGCTCCGACGAGTTCGAGGCTGATCCTGGTGGCGTCGGCCACCGTGGCCCCCTCGTCGGAGCCGCGCTCGACCGTGACGTCGAGCAGTCCCTGCGTCCCCAGCGGCCCGAGTTCGTCGATGAGGGCCTGCGCGCGGTCGTCGGGCACCGCCACGACGACGATGCCGGCGAACTTGCCCGCCAGGCGCGCCATCTGGCTGCGCTGCCAACTGCCGTCGTGATCGGCGATGACACCGGACAGGGCGGAGACCAGACCTGACCGGTCGTCACCGATCACCGTGAGCACGAGGGTGGCCATGGCAGGAGGCTACCGCCGAGCCGGGCCTCAGGTGGCCCCCGGCGTACCTCAGCGCAGGGCTGGGGCCGGGGTGTCATCGGGGATGTCGTCGATCTCTGCGTCCTCGAACGCGGCGTCCTCCTCGGATTCCACCGCGACGTTGGGCAGGATCCGCTCCAGCCAGCTCGGCAGCCACCAGTTGGCGTCGTGCAGCTGGTACATGACCGAGGGCACGATGATCAGCCGGATCACGAAGGCGTCGAACAGCACTGCGCTGGCCAGTGCGAGGCCGAACAGCTTGATCGTAGGCTCGTCGCCCAGGACGAATGCTGCGAAGACGCTGATCATGATGGCCGCGGCGATCATGACCACTCGTCCCGACGCGGCCAGGCCGCGGCGCACGGCCTTCTGGTTGTCGCGGGTGTGACCCCACTCCTCCTGCATCCGGCTGACCAGGAACACGTGGTAGTCCATCGACAGGCCGAACAGGATGGCGAACACCATGATCGGCAGGAACGGCATGATCGGCCCGGTGGTAGGCACGCCGAAGAAGTCGGCCAGCCATCCCCACTGGAAGACCGCGACGGTGACGCCCATGGCCGCGGCCAGGGAGAGCAGGCTGGTCACGACACCGGTCAGCGGTACCAGGATCGAGCGGAACAGCAGGACCAGGGTCAGGAAGCCGAATCCGATCACGACGAGCAGGAACAACGGCAGGGCGTCGGTCAGCACGGTGGTGAAGTCCGAGGTGATCGCCAGCGTGCCGCCGACCAAGGCAGTGAGTCCCGTCGCGGAGGCCACCGGGGGGATCACCTCGCTGCGGATCCGGACGAGGAGCTCCTCAGTCTCGACTGCCTGGGGAGAGGTGGTCGGGATGACCTGGACGGCGCTGACGGAAGCGTCGGGTGCCATCGGGAACGGGATGGCCATGGCCACCCCCGGGTCGGCGCTCAACGCACCGGCGAGCTGCGCCACCGAGGCGTTGTCCCCGGGCGTACTGGTCTGTGCGGTGACGATGAAAGGCCCGTTGACGCCGGGGCCGAAGCCCTCGGCGACCAGGTCGTAGGCGATCCGGGCCGACGTGCCCTCCGCCCGACCCCCGTCGTCGGTGAAGCCGAGGCGCATCGAGCCGATCGGCAGGGCGAGCAGGATCACGAACCCGAGCGAGACGGCGCCGACCACCCGGAAGTGCCGTTGCAGCCACTGGCCGTAGCGGGCGAAACCGGAGCCGGCTGGGTTGTGGACCTTGGGCTTGCGGGCCCACGGCATCCGGACCGCGAAGGCCCGACTGCCCAGCAGCGAGAGCACCGCCGGCAGCAGGAACGTCGCGCCCAGCAGCATCATGAGCACCGTGCCGATCGAGGCCACGGCCAGGCCGTTGAAGAACTCGAACCCGATCACGAACAGTCCGCTCAGGGCGATGATCACGGTGATGGCTGCGAACAGCACGGAGCGCCCGGCGGTCCGCACGGACTCCAGGACCGCGTCCATGGGCGCACGACCGACCTCGAGGGCCTGCCGGTAGCGGTTGATGACGAACAGCGAGTAGTCGATGCCGACGCCCAGGCCGATCATCGCGGCCAACGTGGGCGCGAAGGTGGCGACGTTGAAGAAGTTGGCGGTGACCAGGACCAGCGCCTGGCCGAGGCCCAGCGACAGCAGGGCGGTACCCACGGGCAGCAGCGCGCCGATCAGGGAGCCGAAGGCGAACAGCAGGATGAACAGGGCGATCGTCACGCCGATCGCCTCCGAGCTCGGCGGCTCGGCGGCGGCCGCGTCCAGGGCTTGCCCGCCGGCACCGACGGCCAGGCCGTCGCCGTTCGCGCCCTGAACCGACTCGAGCACCGCGGTGAGGTCGGCCCTCGGGATCTGGTCCGCGGGGGAGCCGAAGGTGACCGTGGCGTAGCCCACCGAGCCGTCCACGCTGATCCCGGCCGGGCCCATGCCCGCCAGGACCTTGGCCTGCTCGTCGGTGGGTGCATTGCTGGCGGCAGTGGCATCAGCGGACTCGCCGCCGGGCACGGTCTCGCCAGCGTCCCCCTCGGCGGCGTCGCCCGGGGCCTGTTCGGCACCGGGTTGGTCGACGGGCTCGGGGCAGCTGACGCCCAGGGGCGCGCCATACGGTGTCACGACGCAGGCCACCGACGGATTGCCCGCCAACTCGGTGAGCAACTCGGTCGCAGCGGCCTCGGTCGCGGGATCAGTGACCGCGCCCGACTCCGGGCTCCACACCACCTTGATCGTCGCGGCGGTCAGTGCGTCCTCCACGCCGGGGATCTGGCCGAGGAGGTCCTGGGCGGCGGCCGATTCGGTGTCCGGCAACTCGAACGAGTCGTTGTAGGAGCCGCCGAACTGCGCGGCCAGTCCACCGAGTGTGACTGCGAACAGCAGCCAGGCAGCCAGGGCCCGCCACGGGCGGTTGACCGCCCACCTCGACAGTGGTCCCATGAGTGCTCCCTCAGGTAGGGTGCGACAGTTCTGTGTGTCGCACACGCAATGTCGCACAGCGTAGATTGCATGTGCTGCACACGCAAATATCGCGCCCGTGAGGAGGGCAGCGCCCCACATGACCAGTGCCGACAACGCCCGCCTGGAGGCCGCATTCGGCGGGCTCGTTCACGACCCCGCCCTCGTGGCGCGCCTGGACCGCGCCCTGCTGCGGATGCGTCGGGCGGTGGTGCGCCCGCCGACCGCCCAGGTGCCGATCCCAGCCATCGGGCGCACTGTTGATGTGGCGAAGGTGGCGGCCTGCCTGTCGATCGGTGATCTCGAGGCCCTCGATGACCCAACCGTGCCGGTCTCGGTCAAGGACGTCGCCGCGGCCCTGAGCCTCGAGCACTCGACCGCGAGCCGGCTGCTGGCCGAGACAGAGACCGAGGGGCTGATCTCTCGTCGGACCGATCCCGACGACCGCCGGCGGACCGTGGTGCACCTGACCGACACCGGGCGTGCCGTGGTGGCGCAGAGCGTGTCGATCCGAACCTGGGTGATGGACGCCTTCCTGGCCGACTGGACGTCCGAGGAGCTGCGTGACTTCGCCGAACTCGTCGAGAAGTTCAGCGCGAGCATCGAGGCGCGCAGCGAGGATGTGCTGGCCGGGGCGCTCGCCCGCGTCCACGACGCGGGCTGAGGGGGGTCCGGGCGCCACGTCGTGCGATGCCGCCCATCGCGCACACGAACCGGTCGTTCTGACAGGGGCGGTGCCCCGAGGTCGAACTCGACGCAAGCGAAGTGGTCGTACCGGGCCACTCGTCGAGCCTCAGAACGGCCACCTGATACGCGGACCTGGATCGAGATGGCCGCGACCCCCGGAGAACGGCGTTTCGCCTGCGTCACGCAGGAGGGGCCGCCGCGCGTCGAGCTGACGAAAGCAGATGAGGGCCCCCTGGTACGGCGGGGGCCCTCATCGACCGTTCGTGTGGACACCTGACTCGGACTGCAGGTCAGGGACCGGTGCGATCAGATGTCGTAGTACAGCTCGAACTCGTGCGGGTGCGGACGCAGGCGGATCGGGTCCACCTCGTTGATCCGCTTGTAGGCGATCCACGTCTCGATCAGGTCCTCGGTGAACACCCCGCCCTCGGTGAGGTAGGCGTGGTCGGCCTCCAGTGCGTCGAGCACCGCGGGCAGCGAGCCCGGCACCTGCGGGATGTCGGCGGCCTCGTCCGGCGGGAGCTCGTAGAGGTCCTTGTCGACCGGGTCGCGCGGCTCGATCTTGTTCTTGATCCCGTCGAGGCCAGCCATGAGCATGGCCGAGAACGCCAGGTACGGGTTGCTCGACGGGTCGGGCACGCGGAACTCGATGCGCTTGGCCTTCGGGTTCGAGCCGGTGATCGGGATGCGGATGCACGCCGAGCGGTTGCGCTGGCTGTAGACCAGGTTGACCGGGGCCTCGTAGCCGGGGACCAGGCGGTGGTAGGAGTTCACCGTCGGGTTGGTGAAGGCGAGCAGGCTGGGGGCGTGCTTGAGCAGCCCACCGATGTACCAGCGCGCCATGTCCGACAGTCCGCCGTAGCCGGCCTCGTCGTAGAACAGCGGCTTGCCGTCCTTCCACAGCGACTGGTGCACGTGCATGCCCGAGCCGTTGTCGCCGAACACGGGCTTGGGCATGAAGGTCACGGACTTGCCCGCGGCCCAGCCCACGCCCTTGATGACGTACTTGAACTTCATGACGTCATCGGCGGCCTTGGCCAGCTCGTCGAAGCGGTAGTTGATCTCCGCCTGGCCGGCGGTGCCGACCTCGTGGTGCGCTCGCTCCACGGTCAGCCCGACCCGCCCGAGCATGAGGCTCATCTGGTCGCGAAGGTCAGCGAAGTGGTCGACCGGGGGGACCGGGAAGTACCCACCCTTGTAGGGGGTCTTGTAGCCGCGGTTGGCCGCGCCGTCCGCGTCGAACTCCTTGCCCGAGTTCCACTTGCCCTCCACCGAGTCGATGAAGTAGTAGCCGGCGTTCTGCTTGGTCTCGAAACGCACCGAGTCGAAGATGTAGAACTCGGCCTCCGGGGCGAAGAACGCGGTGTCGGCGATGCCGGTCGACTTCAGGTAGGCCTCAGCCTTCATCGCGATGTTGCGCGGGTCGCGGCTGTAGGGCTCGTCGGTGAACGGGTCGCGGATCGACATGTTGATGATCAGCGTCTTCTCGACCCGGAACGGGTCGAGGAACGCGCTGCCGAGATCGGGGATGAGCTTCATGTCCGACTCGTGGATCGCCTGGAAGCCTCGGATCGAGGATCCGTCGAACATCTGGCCCTCGGTGAAGAACTCCTCCGGGAGGCCCTGGGCGGGGACGTTGAAGTGCTGCATGACGCCGGGCAGATCACAGAAGCGGACGTCGACGAACTGGACGTCCTCCTTCTGGATGAACTTGAGGACTTCCTCCGCTGTGCTGAACAAACCAACCTCCTGGAATCAGGCCGCACGACGCGGCACTGGATGGTGGCACCGGGCCGCGACCCGGAATCCCGGGGCCGCCGCTTCGTGAGCGACGCTAGGCGGACGGGATTTCCCGTCGGTGTCCCCATTGTTTCGCGCGCGTTACGTGCGTGGCGCTGGAGGTCCGGGCACATCCGTCCGCGCTCCCCGCTGGAGGTTCGCAGTGCCGAGTCCGTGCTCGATCCGCCCCGACCGCCGAGTTCTGGTGGAGAGGGCGGGCCGGGAAAGGCGGATCGGCGCTCACCGCGCTTCGTGTGGTGGAAAAACCGCGCGACCAGCGGACGGGTTCAACCACCCGGAGCGCGTTGAGCCGCCACGGACCGGTCCCGGAGGGCGGGTTCGACCACAACTCGGCGGTTGCGCGCCCGAGCCCCGATCAGGCGCGCAGGACCAGGCTGTCGACTGCCCGGTCGTGCAACCCGCGACCTTGGTCGTCCCACACCACGGGCGGGATGACCAAGCAGATCAGCAGCGTGCGCAGTGCCACCGCGACCAGGCCGAGGCGGCGCGTGCGGCCGAGCACGCGAATCCCGACCAGGCGCTGGCCGAACGAGGCACCCCACAACCAGGTCAGGAGGGTGACCTCGAGGGCGAAGATGCCCAGCGTGGCGAAGGTCTCCAGGGTCGTGGTCGGCTCGCCGACCAGGGCGCGGGAGATCACCAGGGCAGCGAACCAGTCAACGAACAGCGCGAGCACGCGCCGGCCGAGCGATGCCATGGAACCGGAGCCGGAGGCGGGCAGGCCCAGTGACTGCCCGCGGTAGGCGGCCTCCGCGGGCCTCGGCACGCCAGGCCCGGATACCCCGGGAGGACCCGCGGCGTCCGGCGGCCCGAGGTCGCCCCCGCCGCCGGAGGTACCCGCACCGCCGGGCGTACCCGCACTGCCGGACGAATCGGCCACGGTCAGCGCATCTTGCCGCCGCGCGGCATCCGCCCGCTCCTGGGCATCGGGCCCTTGGGCATGGGAAGAGGTGCACTGCCCAGCGCGTCGAGGCGCTTGCGCAGCGCCGTGACCTCACCGGGAGCCAGCACCTTGGGCATCTTCCGAAGGTGCCTGTCCAGTTTGGCGATTGCGATCTGACCCTCGTCGGGACCGATCGTCAGCTCGCCGATCGGGGCCTCGGAGACGAAGCGGGCCGTGCGCTTGCGCTCGCTGGCGATCAGCGCGGGCAGCGCGGGGCTGGTGCCCTCGCCGATCAGGATGATGCCCGGGCGTCCGACTGCGCGGTGCACGATGTCCTGGTGCTTGTTCGCGGCCACCGCCGGGGTGACGCCCCAGCCGGCCTTGGCCATGTTCTGGATCACGGCGACCGCGGCGCCGGGTTGGCCCTCGATCGACCGGTACGCCGAGCGCATGGCGCGGCGGCTGAAGACGATCGCCACGATCATCAGCGCGGTCGACACGCCCAGGATCACGAAGGTGATCATGTTGCCGGTCGCCGCGCCGATGGCGATGAAGATCGCGAGCACGAGCACGAGGATCCCGCTGAGGATCCAGCCCAGCCGCGGGTCGTGCTTCTTGGCCATCCGGTAGTTCTCCCGGATCGCGCGGACGCGGTCACCCATCTTCGACATGGGCGCGATCCTACCGTCCGGCGCGTGCGGCGATGGCTTGTGCGTGCAGCCGACCAGCCCGGTAGGAGGAGCGCACCAGCGGTCCGCTCATCACGCCAAGGAAGCCCAACTCCCGGGACTGCTCGGCCAGCGCCACGAACTCCTCGGGACGCACCCAGCGCTCGACCGGGTGGTGCCGCGGGGTGGGCCGCAGGTACTGGGTGATGGTGATGAGGTCACACCCGGCGGCGCGCAGGTCGGCCAGAGCGGTGTGCACCTCCTCGATGGTCTCGCCCATCCCCAGGATCAGGTTGGACTTGGTGACCATCCCGGCGGCGCGGGCCTGGGTGATGACGTCCAGGGAACGTTCGTAGGTGAACGCCGGTCGGATCCGCTTGAAGATCCGCGGGACGGTCTCCAGGTTGTGCGCCAGCACCTCGGGGGCGGCGTCGAACACCTGGACCAGCAGTTCGGGGATCCCGGAGAAGTCGGGGATCAGGACCTCGACCCCGCAGCCGGGGTTGCGCTCGTGGATCGCGCGCACGGTCTGCGCATAGAGCCAGGCGCCCTCGTCGGGCAGGTCGTCGCGGGCGACGCCGGTGACCGTGGCGTAGCGCAGGCCCATGGTGGCCACGGACTCCGCGACGCGCCGCGGCTCGTCGCGGTCCAGGGGTTCGGGCCGGCCGGTGTCGATCTGGCAGAAGTCGCAGCGCCGGGAGCACTGCGCACCGCCGATCAGGAACGTGGCCTCCCGGTCCTCCCAGCACTCGTAGATGTTGGGACACGCCGCCTCCTGGCAGACCGTGTGCAGGCCGGCACCGGCAACCCGCTCGCGCATGGCCATGAACTCCGGACCGGTGCGGGCGCGGGTCTTGATCCAGTCGGGCTTGCGCTCGATCGGGACGCTGGCGTTGCGCGCCTCGACGCGCAGCATCCGCCGGCCGTCAGGGGTGATCACGCGCCCAGCCTACGTGTCAGCCCATCCATGCGCAGTCAGTCTGCGTGGTCGATCCGACCCGTTCGATCAGTCGATTCGACTACGCAGGCGGGCTTGGGGTGATGAGCTGCTCGATCCTGGCCACGACCAGGGTGCGGGCCTCGGCGACGGGGACGTCCCGGCCGAGCTCGGCGGACAGTGAGGTCACCGTGGCGTCGCGGATGCCGCACGGGACGATCCGGTCGTACCAGCTCAGGTCGGGGTCGCAGTTCAGCGCGAAGCCGTGCATCGTGACCCCGCGGGAGACCCGCACTCCAATGGCCGCGATCTTGCGCGCACCGCCACGGTCGTCGGCGTCAATCCACACGCCGGAGCGTCCCTGGACCCTAGCGGCCGTGACGCCGAGGTCGGCGCACACGTCGATCAGCATCGACTCCATGCGCCGGACGTGGGACACCACGTCGATCGGGTCGGGCAGGCGCACGATCGGGTAACCCACCAGCTGGCCGGGGCCGTGCCAGGTGATCTTGCCGCCGCGGTCAACGTCGATGACCGGCGTGCCGTCGAACGGGCGGTCCAGCGGCTCGGTGCGCCGCCCCGCGGTGTAGACCGGCGGATGCTCGAGCAGCCAGACCAGGTCGGCCGCCGTCCCGTCGACGACTTGTGCATGCCAGGCGCGTTGCTGCTCCCAGGCCGCCAGATAGTCGACCGGCCCGTCGCCGCTGCGCCCTTCGATCCGCACGAGCACACGGTACTCCCGCGGTCACACACCTGTGGGCGGTCCGGTGGGCAGGGGCTCGTCGCGGGCCTGTGGAAAACCGCTTGGCGAAAGTCGCCGGCCGGGGCAGGGTGCTACTCGTGGACGGGGAGAACGAGGAAACAGGCGGATGGATCAGCAGCACCCCGGGAGTGCACCAGCGCGCAGATGCAGCGCCCGGATCAGGCCTGGCCGGGCGCTGGCGCCGCCGCTCGGGCCCGCAGGAGGGCGACTGGGTCGGCTGCGTTCGGGTGGCTGCCCCGGCCGACGTACCCGGCCGCCGACGACGGGCGGTCGAGCGGATCCGGGGCAGTGGGTCGACTGGTCGGCTGCGGGCGGGCCTGCTGGCCTTGGCGGTGCTCGCGGTCGTCCTCGTGTCCGGGCGACTGGTGCAACCCGGTCAGGTGGCACCCTCCGGCGCGGGTCCGGCCGGTTCGCTCGCGCTCGGCGCGCAAGCCCCGGGGGCAGGGAGCGTGCCCGGCCGGCCGGGGCCACCTGCCGGGGCGACCGCATCCGTGGCGCCGGAAGCCGCTGCCCCGGGCGGGCTGCCGGAGGCGAGTGCCGCACCGGCTGACGGCATGATGGCTGCTGACGCGCCGGCCGCCGCCGTCCTGCAGGGCACGGACTGGTGGGCCGTCATGGCCGAACTGGACGAACGCCGGTCCGAGGTCCTGGCCTCAGGAGATCCCGGCGGACTCGGCCGCTACGCCCAACCAGGCTCGCCGGCGTGGCGGGCCGATCAGGCACTGCTGGACGAACTGGCAGCACAGGACCTGCGCCCCGCTGGGCTCACCAGCGAGGTCATGGCCATCGAACGGGCCGAGTTGACGGGGTCCGAGGTTCGGCTGCAGATCGTCGATGCTCGCTCGGCCTACGAGCTCGTGGACACCGAGGGGACGGTCGTCTCCCAGGTCGATCCCGCGGGGCCGGCGCGCTGGTCGGTCGTCCTGGCGTCCGTCGACTCCGGGCCCGAGCCGGGCTGGCGGGTCGTGTCGGTGGAGGTCCTCACCACCGATGAGGCGTCGCCCTGAGCGTCAGCGCTGGGCCCAGGCCCACGCCAGCGCCTGCTCGATGCTGGGATCCTCGAAGTCGAATCCGGCGTCCAGCAGGGCGGTGGGCGCGACGCGTGCGCTGCCCAGCACCTCCGAGGAGAACTCGCCCAGGACGATCTCGAGGGCCTTCGCCGGCACGGGCAACCACGTCGGGCGATGCAGCAGGTCGCCCATGGCCTCGGTCACCTCCGCGTTGGTCGCGGGGGTGGGTGCGGTCAGGTTGACCGGTCCCGAGAGGTCTCCCAGCAGGAACTCCAGGGCGCGGACCTCGTCGCGCAGTGAGATGAAGGACCACCACTGCTTCCCGGTGCCCAGGCGACCACCGCCACCGAGCCGGAAGATCGGCCACAGCTTGCCCCAGGCGCCGCCATGAGGCGCGACGACCAGGCCGGTCCGCGGGTGCACCACGCGGATGCCCGCGTCCCGCGCGGGTTCGGCGGCGGCCTCCCAGGCCACCACCACGTCGGCCAGGAAGCCCTGGCCGGCGGGGGCGTCCTCGGCCACCTCGGTGTCACCGGTGTCGCCGTAGAAGCCGATCGCCGATCCGGAGACGAGCACCGCGGGTGGGGTGGGAAGGCCCGCCAGCGCTCCCGCCAGCGTGCGGGTCCCCTGCACGCGGGAGTCGCGGATCGTCGCCTTGTACGCATCGGTCCAGCGATGATCGCCCACTCCGGCGCCGGCGAGGTGGATCACGCCCTCGACCCCGGTCAGGGCCCCTGTGTCCACAGTGCCGGCGGTCGGGTCCCAGGCGACCTCGTCGGGAGCCCCCGAGGCCCGGCGAACCATTCGGAGCACCTCGTGGCCCTGAGCACGCAGGTGGGCCACCAGCGCGGTGCCGATCAGGCCCGAGGCCCCCGTGACCGCAATGCGCATCAGCCCAGTTCCGCCTCGAAGTCCGCGGCTTCCAGGCGAGCCTTCAGCGTGGTCAGGAACCGCGCGGCATCCGCCCCGTCCACCAGTCGGTGGTCGTAGGTGAGCGCCAGGTAGACCATCGAGCGGATCGCGATGGAGTCCGCGCCCGTGTCATCGACCACCACCACCGGTCGGCGCACGATCGAGCCCAGGCCCAGGATGCCGACCTGGGGCTGGTTGATGATCGGGGTGTCGAACAGCGCGCCGCGGCTGCCGGTGTTGGTCAGCGTGAACGTGCCACCGGACAACTCGTCGGGGGAGACCTTGTTGGTGCGGGTGCGCTCGGCCACGTCGGCGATCTTGCGACCCAACCCGCCGAGGTTGAGGTCGTCAGCGTCGCGCACGACGGGCACCAACAGGCCCCGCTCGGTGTCCACGGCGATGCCCAGGTGGATCGCGTCGTTGTAGGTGACGGTTCCGGCGGCCTGATCCATCGAGGCATTGACGACCGGGTAGGCCTTGAGCGCCTCGATGATCGCCTTGGCGAAGAACGGCATGAAGGACAGCTTCACGCCCTCGCGCGCCTCGAACGACTCCTTGTGCCGCTTGCGCAGCCCGGCGATGCGGGTGACATCGGCCTCGACCACGGTGGTCAGCTGCGCCGAGACGTGCAGCGACTCGACCATGCGCTCGGCGATCACCTTGCGCAGCCGGGTCATCTTCTCGGTGCGGGCGTCGCTGCTGGCGGCGGGAGCCGCAGGCCTGGTGGACGCAGCCGGTGCCTTGGGAGCTGGGGTGGCCTCAGCGGCCGGAGCGGCGGGCGCGGCGGGTGCGGCGGCAGCGGCGGGTGCCGACGCGGCTGGCGCTTGCGGCGCAGGGGGTGTCGACTCAGCCGGCGCGGCGGACGCCGAGGCGGACCCGACGGTGGAAGCGCCACGGTGCTTGGCGTCGAACACATCCTGCTTGGTGATCCGTCCGCCCACGCCGGTGCCGCGCACGGTGGCCAGGTCGACCCCGGACTCAGCGGCGAGCTTGCGCACGAGCGGGGTGACGTAGAGGTCGGAGGGCGCAGCGCCGGCGTGCGCGCCCCCAGCGGGAGCCGCCTCGGGAGCCGAGGCCTCGGGTGGCCCGGCAGCGGGGGTCGGTGTCGGGGCCGGCGGGGGTGGGGGCGTCTGCGCAGCCGGCTCGGCTGCCGGGGCGGGCTCGGGCCCAGGCTCGGGCGCGCCAGCCGGGGCCGGCGTACCGATGATGCCCAGGGTTTGTCCGACCTCGGCGGTCTCGTCCTCGGTGACCCGGATCTCGAGCAGGACCCCGGAGTTGGGCGCCGGGATCTCGGTGTCCACCTTGTCGGTGGAGACCTCGAGCAGCGGCTCGTCGGCTGAGACCATGTCGCCCACGCTCTTGAGCCAACGGGTCACGGTCCCCTCGGTGACGGACTCGCCGAGGGCCGGCAGGACCACCGGCGTCTCGGTGCCGGGCACCGCACGGCTGCCGGAGCGGGGCGGGCTGGGATCCGGAGGCGTCTCGGCGTCGACGGGCGCTGCAGGTGCCGCCGGGGCAGGCGCGTCCGCGGCCGCGGCAGGCGGGGACGCGGCTGCGGCTGGAGCGGCCGGCTCGGGTTCCGGTGCGCTCTGCTCAGCAGCCTCCTCGGGAGCGCTCGGGGCGTCGTCGTCCGCGGGGGCGTCGGCCTCGTCCGCCGCACCGATCACGCCCAGGGCGCCGCCGACCTCGACGGTGTCGTCCTCCGCGGCCGCGATGGACAGCAGCACCCCGGAGGTCGGAGCCGGGATCTCGGTGTCGACCTTGTCCGTGGAGACTTCGAGCAGGGGTTCGTCGGCGCGCACCTCATCCCCGACCTCCTTGAGCCAGCGGGTGACGGTGCCCTCGGTGACGCTCTCGCCGAGCTGCGGCATGGTGACGGTGACCGACATCTGCGGGTCGCTCCTATCGGTTGGACGGATCAGGACCAGGGATCAGGCGTGCCAGGGATCAGGTGTGCCAGGGATCAGGCATGGGAGTGCAGGGGCTTGCCGGCCAGGGCGAGGTGAGCCTCGCCCAGGGCCTCGTTCTGGGTGGGGTGCGCGTGCACGAGAGCGGCGACCTCCGAGGGGTAGGCCTCCCAGTTGTAGATCAACTGGGCCTCGCCGATCTGCTCGCCGATGCGCGCGCCGATCATGTGCACGCCGACCACCGGGCCGTCGACCTGCCGGACCAACTTGATGAACCCGGCGGTCGCCAGGATCTGGCTCTTGCCGTTGCCGCCGAGGTTGTACTCCACCGAGGCCACGGCGTCGTCGCCGTACTTCTCCTTGGCCTGGGCCTCGGTCAGCCCGATGCTGCCGATCTCGGGCTCGCAGTAGGTGACGCGCGGGATGCCAAGCTCGTCGATGGGCGCTGGGTTGAGCCCGGCGATCTCCTCTGCGACGAAGATCCCCTGCTGGAACCCGCGATGGGCCAGCTGCAGCCCGGGCACGATGTCGCCGACGGCGAACACCCCGGGCACATTGGTGCGCAGCCGCTCGTCGGCGAGCACCCAGCCGCGCTCCATCGACACGCCGGCCTCCTCGAAGCCCATCCCGGTGGCGTTGGGACCGCGGCCCACTGCCACCAGCATGATCGAGGCACTGTGCGTGGACCCGTCCTCGAGGGTGGCGACCACGCCGTTGTCGTCCTGGCTGACACTGGCGAACCGCACACCGGTGGAGAAGGCGATCTTGCGCTTGCGGAACGCACGCTCGAGCGCCTTGGCCACCGAGGCGTCCTCCGCCGGCACCAGGCTGGGCAGCGCCTCGATGATGGTGACCTGCGAGCCGAACGACTTCCAGACCGAGGCGAACTCGACCCCGATCACCCCGCCGCCGAGCACGATGACGCTCTCGGGGATGTGGTCCAGGGTCAGGGCCTGGTCGCTGGTCATGACCCGCCCCCCGATGTCCAGGCCCGGCAGGCTGCGGGCATACGAACCGGTGGCCAGCACGACGTTGCGCCCGGTGTAGGTGGTCCCGTCCACCTCGACGGTGCTCGGCGAGGTGAGCCGTCCGGTGCCCTCCACGTAGGTCAGGGCGCGGCTCTTGACCAGGCCCTGCAGGCCCTTGTACAGCCGGGCGACCACCCCGTCGCGGTAGGAGTTGACCTTGCCCATGTCGATCCCGTTGAGCGTGGTGCTCACACCGAACTGCGCGCTCTCGCGGGCGGTGTCGGCGACCTCAGCGGCGTGCAGCAGCGCCTTGGTCGGGATGCAGCCGCGGTGCAGACACGTGCCGCCGAGCTTGTCCTGCTCGATCAGGGCCACCGACAGGCCGAGTTGGGATGCTCGCAGCGCGCAGGCGTAGCCGCCGCTGCCGCCGCCGAGGATCACGACATCGAACTGGTTGTCGGCCACGTGGGGACCTTTCTCGTCGAGGAACCGGGCGGATCACGACCCGCCGCGAGGTGCGCACGCCACATCCTGCCAGCAACTGGCCGCTCGCGGGGTGCCGTGCGGGCCCCCGCGGGCAGACCGGCCCCAGCTCATGGCCCCGCGGCGACGTGCGCGGGTTGGCAGGGTTGCCCGCAGGGCCTACCTGGCGGCCATCCGCTCGGCCAGCGTGACCAGGGTGCGCACCCCGAAACCGGTGCCGCCCTTGCCGTTGTAGCCCCAGGGGGTGCTGTCGATGAACGCCGGCCCGGCGATGTCGAGGTGGGCCCACGGAAGGTCGTCGGCGACGAACTCGCGCAGGAACGCCGCAGCGGTCATCATGCCGCCGTTGCGCTCGCCGATGTTGGCCAGGTCGGCCACGGGGGAGTCCAGCGAGGGGCGCAACTCCTCGGGGATCGGCATGGACCAGGCCAGCTCGCCGGCCGCTGTCGCCGAGGCCTGCACCTCGTCGCGCCACGCGTCGTCATTGCCCATCACGCCGGCGATCCGGGCGCCGAGCGCGACGACCTGCGCGCCGGTCAGCGTAGCCACGTCGAGGATGCGATCGGGGCCGTCCTCGCCGGCGCGCACCAGGGCGTCCATCATCACCAGGCGCCCTTCGGCGTCGGTGTTGAGCACCTCCACGGTGCGCCCGCCGTAGGCGGTGATGACGTCGCCGGGGCGCTGCGCCGTGCCGCTGGGCATGTTCTCGGCCACAGCCAGGTAGCCGGTCACGGCCAGGGGCACACCCAGCGCGGCGATCGCGCGTACCGCGGCCAGGACCGCGGCCGCACCTGCCATGTCGCACTTCATCGTCACCATGCCGGTCGGCGGCTTGAGGGACAGGCCACCGGAGTCGAACGTGATGCCCTTGCCCACCAGCGCCAGGTGGCCGGTGGCACTCGCGGGGGAGTAGGCCAGCCGGACCAGCCGCGGCGGGTTCGCCGAGCCCTGGCCGACCGCCAGGATCCCGCCGAAGCCCTGCTCGGCCAGCGCGGCCTCGTCGAGGATCTCGACCTCCACGCCCATGCCCTCGACGGCCCCGACAGCTTCGGCGGCCAACTCGGCGGGGGGCTGGTGCCCGGGTGGGGTGTCGACGAGCCGACGGGCCAGGTGGACCGACTCGCCGATGACCTGGGCCCGGGTGATCGCGCCCGCGTGATCCGCTGGGTCGGTGACCAGGACGGTCAACTGCTGGGGGGTCACAGCGTCGCCGGCCGGCTTGCCCTCGTACCGGTACGCGCCGAGGAACGCCCCGAGTGCGATCGCCTCGACGAGGTCCGGCCGCTCGTCGTGGGGCAGGGCGAGCTGGACACCCACGTGGTTGTTGCTGGCACGCAGTGCTGCGCCGGCCGCCCGACGCAGGGCCTCCGCGCGCTGGTCGTCGTCGGGGGAGCCGAGCCCGGTGAGCAGCAGGGGCGGCAGACCGAACGGTTCGCCGGGCAGCCGGAGCGCCTCGTCGACCTTGCCGGTCGCCCCGATGGACGCCGCTGCCGCGGTGATCTCGGCAACCCGCGCGCCGGTCACTGCGCTGTCGAGGACGAGGGGGCCGTCGGGACCGGCCTCCACCCCCAGGACCAGTAGGTCGGCGGCGGCGGGGGAGGTGCCCAGGGACAGGGTCGGAGTCGTCATCCCCACACCGTATGGGGTGCCCCGCCCTGGCGCCGGAGGAGGCCGGGCGAGCCGGCACGTGGGTGGTGGGGCCGCGTACGCTCCGGATGTGGACCTGCGACAGACTGCGCTGACCGAGACCCATCGCGCTGCCGGCGCCAAGCTGGCCGACTTCGGCGGCTGGGAGATGCCCATCGAGTACCCGACCGGGGTGGTCGCCGAGCACACGGCCGTACGCACCGCGGTCGGGGTGTTCGACGTCTCGCACATGGGCAAGCTGCTGGTCCGCGGCCCCGGTGCGGTGGCCGCGCTGAACGCGGTCCTGGCCAACGACCTCGACCGGATCGGCCCAGGCCAGGCGCAGTACTCGATGCTCTGCAACGCCGCCGGCGGCGTGGTCGATGACCTGATCGTCTACCGGATCAGCGACGACGAGGCGCGAATCGTGCCGAACGCGGCCAACGCGGCGGCGGTGCGTGACGCGTTGCTCGCGGGCCTACCGGCCACCGTGCAGGTCGAGGACCGGCACACCTCCGAGGGGATCCTTGCGGTCCAGGGCCCGGACAGCCGGGACGTCCTGGTGGCGCTGGGCCTGCTGCCCGCCGACGGCGACCTGCCCTACATGGCCTTCACCACCACCCGCTTCGCCGGCGCGGAGGTCGTCGTGTGCCGGACCGGGTACACCGGCGAGCACGGTTACGAGGTCATCCTCGGCAACGCGGGCCTGCCCGAGCTGTGGGCCGCACTGGTCGCCCGTGGCCTGACTCCTTGCGGACTCGGCGCCCGCGACACCCTGCGCACCGAGATGGGCTACCCGCTGCACGGGCAGGACCTGTCCGCCTCGATCACGCCGGTCGAGGCGGGGCTGTCCTGGGCCGTCGGCTGGGACAAGCCGGACTTCCAGGGTCGAGCGGCCTTGGTCGACATGCGGGCCGCTGGTCGGCCGCGAGCCCTGCGTGGGCTGCGCATGCAGGGCCGGGGGATCCCGCGGGCGCACATGGCGGTCACCGATGCGTCGGGCCGGCCGGTCGGCGAGACGACCTCCGGCACGTTCTCGCCCACGCTGAAGGTCGGCATCGCGCTGGCCCTGGTCGACCCCGACCTGGCCATCGGCGATGAGGTGGCCATCGACGTGCGCGGGCGGGCAGTAGTCGCCCGGATCGTCAAGCCCCCGTTCGTCGACTCCTCGCCCAAGTAGCGGGCAGCTCGGGGAAGGCCGGCCGGCCCGCGCGCGGGAGGGTCTGGGACCGGCCGCGCTTCTGGAAACCGTGGACGAAGCCACCGACCGGCGGTGATACTGGCGCCCATGCCGCTGGACGAGTACCGCCGGAAGCGGGACTTCGCGCGGACCCCTGAACCGGCGCCCACCCCAGGGGCAACCGACGACGACCGGCCGGCTCCCAGGGATGGCGGGACCGCGCCGGTCGGGCGCCACCGGTTCGTCGTCCAGAAGCACCGCGCGACCCGGTTGCACTACGACCTGCGCCTCGAGGTGGACGGGGTCCTGGTGTCGTGGGCGGTGCCGAAGGGCCCCAGCCTGGACCCGGGTGTCCGGCGGATGGCCGTGCACGTCGAGGACCATCCCCTGGAGTACTTCGACTTCGAGGGTGTGATCCCCGCCGGGCAGTACGGCGGCGGCGACGTGACGGTGTGGGACTGGGGGACCTGGGAGCCGGAGTCCGCGACGCCGAACCCACGAGCGGCCGTTGAGGCTGGCGAGTTGAAGTTCGTGCTGCAGGGGGAGAAGTTGCGTGGCCGGTTCGTGCTCGTGCGCACGCACCCGCGCCCCGGTCCGGCACCGGCCCCCGGCGAGCAGGAGCAGTGGCTGCTGATCCACAAGCGCGACGAGCAGGCCGTGGACGGCTGGGAGGCCGCCGACCACCCGCGCAGCGTGCGCAGCGGACGGACCAACGACGAGGTCCGCGCCGACATCCCGGCGATCTGGATCAGCGAGGCACCGTTGGCGCAGGCGCAGATCGACCTGGGTGCTGCGATGGCCGCCCCACTGCCCCGGTTCGTCGAGCCGATGGCCGCCACGCTGGCCGATGCTGCCTTCGATGATCCGCAGTGGCTGTTCGAGGTGAAGTGGGACGGCTACCGGTTGGAGGCGGTGGTCGCGGACGGGACGGTCCGGCTGTTCACGCGCAACGGCAACGACGGCGCCGACTACGCCGGCTCGCTGCTCGACCCGCCGGACTGGATCCATGCCCGCGAGGCCGTGCTGGACGGTGAGCTGGTTGCACTGGATGAGGCCGGCCGCCCCGACTTCGGCCTGCTCGCCGAGGGGATGACCGCGCGCCGCGCGGGCCTGGCGGCACCACTTGTCTACCAGGTCTTCGACCTGCTGTATCTCGACGGGCGCAGCCTGCTCGACGTCCCGCTCCAGGAGCGCAAGAAGCTGCTGCGCCTGGTCCTGAGCGATGGGCCGAGCGTGCGCTACGCCGGCCACGTCGAGGCCGAGGGGCGCGCCTTCCTCGCCGCGGCACATGAGCAGGGTCTCGAGGGGATCGTGGCCAAGCACCGCGGTTCGCGCTACGAGCCGGGGCGGCGGGCGGCCACCTGGCTCAAGGTCAAGATCCGTCCCGAGCAGGAGTTGGTGGTGGGCGGATGGACTCCGGAGCGCGGGCGGCCCGGCACGCTGGGTGCTCTGGCCGTGGGGGTCCACGACGCGGACGGCGTGCTGCGGTTCGCCGGCAAGGTTGGCTCCGGGTTCACCGAGCGCACCCGCGCCACCCTGCTGGGCGCACTGAACCCGCTGGCGGTCGAGGAACCTCCCTTCCAGCCCGCCCCGGACCTCAACTCGCGCGGAAGGTGGGGTGGCGGGCTGGCCGGGGTCACCTGGGTGCGCCCGGAGTTGGTGGTTCGCGCCTCGATGGGTGGGTGGTCGCGCGACGGGATGGTTCGCCAGGGGGCGTTCCGGGGGATCGAACCGGGCCGGGACCCGCGGACGGTCGTGCGCGAGCGGCCGGTGCCCGCGGGGGACGCGGAGCAGCGCGCTCAGCGTGAGGTGAGTGGCCCGCCGGCCGGGGCCACCACCGGCGAGGCGGAGCGCCCAGCCCAGCCCGATCCCGCCCAACGCGGCCCCGGCCAGCCCGATCCAGCCCCGTTCGATCCAGCCCAGCCTGGCCTCGCCCAGGCCGACCCAACCCGGGGCGAGCCTGCCCAGGCCGATCCAGCCCAGGCCGAGCCCGCCCCGCCCGGTCTCGCCCCGTCCGTCACACTGGCGGAGCTCGAGGCCCTCTCGGCGCTGCCTGAGCGCGGTCAGTGGCAGGTCGGCGGTCGGGTCCTGAGCCTCACCAACCTCGACAAGGCCCTGTTCCCGCCGCAATTGGGCTCCGACGAGCCGCCCATCACCAAGCGCGAGGTCATCGCCTACTTCGCGCAGGTCGCCCCAGCGATGCTGCCGCACCTACGCGACCGACCGCTGAACCTGCACCGGTTCCCGAACGGCGCGGACCGTCCGGGCTTCTGGCAGAAGGCGATCCCCACCTCGGCCCCCGCCTGGCTCACCCGATGGCACGAGACCGGCCTCCCTGATGACCAGGAGCGCGAGGCCAACGACCACCTGGTCGCCGACGGGGCCGCCACGTTGGCGTGGCTGGGCAACCAGGCCGCGTTCGAGATCCACGCCTGGACCGCGACGGTCGCCGACCCGTGGCGCCCGACGTTCGCGCTGATCGACATCGACCCCGGCCCGAGCACGAGTTGGGAGCAGACCCTGACCCTGGCCCGGCTCTACCGCACGGCGCTGGAGCACCTCGGGGTCCGCGGCTACCCGAAGACCACCGGCTCCCGGGGCGTGCAGGTCTGGATCCCGGTGCTGCGCGGGCGCTACGAGTACGCCCAGACCTCTGAGTGGGTGCAGGCACTGTCCCGCGCGGTCGGCGCGACCGTGCCCGACCTGGTGAGTTGGCAATGGGCGACCAAGGAGCGTGGCGGCCGGGCGCGCCTGGACTACACCCAGAACGCCGCGATCAAGACGCTCGTGGCGCCGTACGCGATCCGGCCCCGCCCCGGCGCGCCGGTCTCGATGCCGATCACCTGGGACGAGTTGGACGACCCCGACCTGCGCAGTGATCGGTGGACGCTGCGCTCAGCCCCGGCCCGGATCGAGCACGTCGGCGACCTGTTCGCAGGGGCGCAGACCGACCACCAGGAGCTGCCCCCCCTGTGAGGCCGCAGCGACCTTGCAAGGGCCGGACCGGGCCGGGCTACCGCGGGGCCGGCTACCGACGAGGGCGAAGCACCCCGCGCGGGTCGCCGTTCATCGCGGCGATCACTCGATCGAGCAGACCGAAGCTCAGCCCACCTCCGGCCATCTGGACGAACGCCCGCAGCGGCATCCCGGCGGCCACGGTGGCCATCATGTCCGCGGCGTCGTCCTCGGGGTCCACGTCCACCCGGCGCGCCATGACGCCCATGAGCAGGCCGGCCAGGCCGCGGCCGACCCGCGTGGTCGACACGTCGGCCAGGGTCGAGGTCCGGTCCAGCGGTCGGGGCTCGCGGGGCACGGGGACGGGGTGCCCGAGCAGTGCGGCGAACTCGGCGTCGGTGGCCACCGGGCCGACCACGGCCGGCCCCGCAGACACCAGGTCGGGGGAGTCGACGTGCACGGTGATCCGGCCACGGAGGTCGGTGCTGGAGGCCCCGACCAGCACCTCGTACTCGCCGGCCTCGACCAGCCAGTCCGACGCGGCGACGTCCCAGACGGTGAACGAGCGTCGGTCCAGCGCGATCGTGGCTGTGCCACTCGCGCCGGCAGCCAGCTGGATCCGCGCGAAGCCGACGAGCTCCTTGGAAGGTCGGCGCAGCCGGGAGCCGACTGCGCCCAGATAGACCTGCACGACGGTCGAACCGTCGCGTGGGCCGGTATTGGTCACCGGCACGCAGACGAGCAGGTCGGTGCCGCTGCCGCTGACGCTGGGCGCGCCGAACTCATGGGTCGAGTAACCCAGGCCGTGTCCGAACGGGAACCGCGCCGGCACCTGCGCGGTGTCGTGGAACCGGTAGCCGACGTGGAACGTCTCGCGGTACTCGACCTGCCGGGGCACTCCGGGGAAGTTGGCATCCGCGGCCAGCTCGGCCACCGACACCGGGATGCTCTCGGCGAGCCGTCCACTGGGCTCGACGGCCCCGAGCAGCACGTCGGCCAGGGCCGCCCCGCCGGCCTGCCCGCCCAGGTAGGCCTCCAGCAGGGCCGCCGGTCGGTCGGCGAACGGCAACTCCACGGCACCGCCGTTCATCAGGACCACCGCGGTGCGCGGGTTGGTAGCCAGCACCACCTCGGCCAGCTGCAGCATCCCCTCGGGCAGCCGGCAGTCCGCCCGATCCATGCCCTCGGTCTCAGCGGAGGCCGGCAGCCCCAGGACCAGCACCGCCCGGTCGGCGTCGCGCGCTGCGGCCGCGGCTTGCGCCATCAGGCCAGGCGTGGTGGCCCCGGTGCGGGGGTCGTAGCCGGGCGCGTAGCGCACCGTGGCCCGCTCGCCGAGTTGGGCGAGCAGTTGCTCGTGCAGGGCGTCGACTCGGGTCGGGTTGACCTTGGAGCTGCCCGCTCCCTGGTAGCGCGGCTCCTCGGCGAAGGCTCCGATCAGGGCGATCGTGCCCTGCGCCGGCAGCGGGAGCAGCCCGTCGTTGGTCAGCAGGACAGTCCCGGCGGCTGCCGCGCGGCGGGCCAGCGCGTGGTGCTCCTCGAGGTCGATCGGCTCGCCCTCGAATTCGGTCCGGGTCTCGGCCCAGCGCAGCGCAACCTGCGCCACCCGGGCCGCGGATCGGTTCAGGGCTGCCTCGTCGAGGGCGCCGGAGGCCACCGCTGCCGCGATCTCGGCGTCGAACGCCCCGGAACCACCGGGCATCTCGAGGTCCATGCCGACTGCGAGGCCGGCGACATGGTCGTTGGTCCCGCCCCAGTCGGACACGACCAGGCCCTCGTAGCCCCAGCGATCACGAAGCTCCTCGCCGAGCAGGTGCGTCGAGTCCGAGGCGTACTGCCCGTCGACCAGGTTGTAGGAGGTCATCAGCGCCTGGGGCCGGCCCTCGCGCACCGCGATCTCGAAGCCGCGCAGGTAGAGCTCCTGCAGGGTGCGCTCGTCGACGATCGTGTCCACGACCATCCGATGGGACTCCTGGTTGTTGGCCGCGAAGTGCTTCGGGCAGGCTGCGACCCCCTGGGTCTGGATGCCCTTGATCATCGCCGCGGCCAGTGTGCCCGAGAGGTACGGGTCCTCGGAGAAGTACTCGAACGACCGACCGCCACGCGGGTGCCGCTTGAGGTTCAGGCCGGGGCCCAGCAGCACGGCCACGTCGGCGGCCCGCGCCTCGCGACCGAGCGCCGCACCCACCTCGGCGAGCAGGTCGAGGTCCCAGGTGGACGCCAGCGCCGAGGCGGTCGGGAAGCAGGTGGCCGGGCGCGAAGCAGCCAGCCCGACGTGGTCGGATGCGCCGGCCTGTCGGCGCACACCGTGTGGGCCGTCGGTCAACATGATCGAGTCCAGCCGACCGGGGAACGCCTCGGTGGTCCAGAAGTCCCGGCCGCTGACCAGCCTGATGCGCTCCTCGCGGGTCAGGTCGGCCACCACGGCCTCGGCTCGAGCGGTGCGGTCATCGGGCACGGGACTGTCGGCCGAACTGGTGGGCATGGCTGCTCCTCGGGATTGGGACCGGCACCGAGCATGTCATCCCGCCGTTGCCCCAGGCAGTGCCGAGCAGCCGGTCCGAAGCGCCGTCGAAGGCGTCGGGTCAGCGCAGTGCCATCACCAGCAGGGCGGCGGCGGTGGCCAGCTCGGCGGTCGCGCCGAGGACATCGCCGGTGGTCCCGCCCAGTCGCCGGGCCGCGAGGTTGGTCAGCCACAGGGCGACCACGATGGCCGCGAGCGGCGCCCAGAACGCGGCCAGCGACCAGGGAATGAGCCCACCGCCCGCCTGTACGACCACCACGACGGCGGTGAGGAGGCCGGCCACTGCCAGGCGTCTGGCGGTCACCGATCCGACCACGAGGGCGCCGAGGCCCTCGGCACGGGCGGGGTGCACCCACCAGGCGCAGCCGATTGCCACCGCGAGCCGGCCGAGCGTCACTGCCAGGATCCAGGCGGCCAGTGCGCGGGTGCCTGCCGGCAGCTGCGCCAGTGACAGCGCCTGGATCGCCACGGTGAAGATCAGGACCAGGACGGCGAACGGGCCGGTGTCCGACCGGCGCATGATCGCCCGGGCCTGCTCGGGTCCGGCGCCGCTGCCCAAGCCGTCGGCGGTATCGGCCAGACCGTCCCAGTGCACGGCTCGGGTCAGCCAGGCCGCCAGCGCGACGACGAGCGTGGCGGAGAGCAGGCGGGCGATCAGGTCGACGCCGGTGAACAGCAGCGGCAGCCCGCTGACCAGGCCCAGGCCGGCGCCCACCACGGGGCCCACCGCCAGCCCGCGCCCGGCGACGCCCGCGTCGAGACGGACCGGTGGATCGACCGGGAGCCGGGTGTAGGTGCCGACCGCGAACCGCATCTCGTCGGCGAGGGTTCGACCGGTCATGGCTGGACGCCGCTCGTGGTTGGTTCGGGCTGGTCGGGCTGGTCGGGCTGGTCGGGTTGGTCGGGTTGGTCGGGTGGTGCCGGCCGGTCGGGTTGGTCGGGTGGTACGGGCGGGTCGGGTGGTGCGGCCGGGTCTGGCTGGCTGGGTTGGTCGGATGGTCCGGCGTGCTCCGGCGTCCCAGGCAGCGGGGGCTGCCCGGAGTCGGGCGCTGCCGGCGGCGCGGCGGGGCGGTCGCTGACGCCCGCGGATTCGAAGGTCGCCATCTCGCGGAGCAGGTCCCCGGCGGCCCGCACGATGGGCAGCGCGATCAGGGCCCCGGATCCCTCACCCAGCCGCATCCCGAGGTCCAGCAGCGGCTCGAGGCCGAGGCGGGCCAGGGCGGCATCCGAGGCTGGCTCGGTGCTGCGATGCGAGGCGCACCACCACAGCGCGGAGCGGAACGCGATCCGATGGGCCACCAGGGCGCAGGCGCCCGAGACGACGCCGTCGAGGAGCACCGGCGTGCGCCGGGCAGCGGCCTGCAGCAGGAACCCGGTGGTGGCAGCGAGGTCCGGTCCCCCGGTGGTGGCCAGCAGCGTCACCGGATCGCCCTTGACCGGCCGGCCACGGCGCATCGCATCGCGGACTGCGGCGGTCTTGCGCATCCACGTCAGGTCGTCGATGCCGGTCCCGCGGCCGACGACCCTCGCGGGGTCCACATCAGCCAACAGCCCGACCAGGGCCGCCGCCGGTGTGGTGTTGCCGATGCCCATGTCCCCGGCGATCAGCAGGTCGGCGCCGGCATCCACGAACTCGTCGGCGACGGTCGCGCCGAGCAGCAGCGCAGCCACCGCCTCGCCTCGCGTCATCGCGTCCGCGCGGTCGATGGACCCGGTGCCGCGGCGGATCCGGTGCGCGGTGACCTCCGCGGGCACCGGCAGGCCGCTGGTCGCCCAGTCGATGTCCACCGAGACGTCGATGATCCGCACCTCGACGCCCTGGCTGCGGGCGAGCACCGTGGCCCCCGCGCCACCCGTCACGAAGTTGGCCACCATCTGCGCCGTGACCTCCGGGGGGTAGGCGCTGGTGCCCGCCGTACGGGCCACACCGTGGTCGCCGGCGAAGATCGCCAGCGCCGGCTGTCGGATCGGCGGTGCCGGGCACTGGCCGGCGACCCCGCAGAGCCAGACCGACAGGTCCTCGAGCCGGCCCAGCGCTCCGGCCGGCTTGGTCAACGTGGCCTGCCGGGCCAGCGCGACCGCCCGCGCCGGTGCGTCGGGCACTGTGATCCCCTCGCGCCAGCGGTTCAGGTCGAGGTCGTCCATGTGCGTCCCTTCAGGGTGCGGGGCAGCCCCGCGGTCACGAGCACCACGTCGTCGCACGCCTGCGCAACGGCCAGGTTGACCCGCCCGAGCAGGTCGCGGAACAGCCGCCCGGAGACGGTCGCCGGTGCGATCCCGGAACCGACCTCGTTGGTCACCAGCACGATATCCGCGGGGCTATCGGCCAGAGCGTCGAGCAGCTCGGCGACAGCGGCATCGACTGCCCGACCGGCGGCCGCCGGATCGTCCCACGCGTCGGCTGCGTCGACGATGCCGGTCACCCAGAGCGTGAGGCAGTCGACCAGGAGGGTCTCCTCGGCTGCGGCTCGGCGCAGCGCCCCAGCCACGTCGGCCGTCTCGCGCACCTGCCACCCGGCCGGTCGCCGCTCGCTGTGAATGGCGATCCGGGCCATCCACTCCGGATCGTCGGGGTAGCGCGGGGCGGTGGCCAGGTAGAGCACCGAGCCCCGAGTCGCGACCACTGACTCGGCGAGCTGGCTCTTGCCGCTGCGGGCGCCCCCGGTGACCAGCAGCCGCCGCCCGCGCGGTGCAGGCGCCGGGCCTGGCAGGCCTGGTTGGCCCTGGTGGTCCTGCTGGCCCTGCTGACCCCCGTGACCCAGGTGAATGGTGGTGCCATCGGCCAGGACCTCGGCCCCGAGTGCTGCCAGCCGGTCGGCGAGATCGACCGGGTTGTGGTGGGACAGGTGCACCGCGACCACCCGCGCCCGTGGCGCCAACCGGCGAGCAGCCCGCAGCCGCGCCACCTCGTGGCCGAATCCGGGGAGGTCCAGATGGGCGGTGCCATGGTCGGCGCGGTCCCCGAAGGTCAGCTCCAGCAGGACGAGGTCGTACTGGCCGGCGAGCTCGTCGTGTGGCAGGGCCGCGGTGTCGGTCGCGTACAGCAGCGTGGCGTCGGTGCCGTGCACCTCGTAGAGCAGCGCCGTGCCGTCGTGCTCGACGCCCCCAGCCGTGGAGTGCGCCGCCCGCAGCGCGCGCACCCGCCGGCCGTCGTGGGCGACCAGCTCTGCCCCGGGGCTCAGTCCCACGAATCGCACCGGTGCATCCGGAGCCACCCAGTTGCGGCAGCGCTCGAGGGCCTGCTCGGGTCCGGCCACCACCAGACCCGGGCCACCGGCCCAGCTCCACGCCAGCAGGAACGCGGGGTCGAGGTGATCGGGATGATCGTGGGTGATCAGCACGGTGCGCACCCCACTGAGGTCGACGCCCCCGGCTCCCGCGTCGGGTCCCGGATCGATCAGCAGCGTGCCATCGACCAGGGCGCTGGTGCGTGCGCGCCACGCGCCGGTCTGGCGAGCCCACGCGCATCTCGGGCACGCGCACCATGGGTTCGGCCACCGGTCGGCGCTGCCGGTGCCCAACAGGTCGACGCGCATCAGGGCGCGGCCGGATGCGGCGCGGTGCGGGGTGGCGCGGTCGCATGTGGCGCCGCGCTGGGCGCGGTAGGAGACGGCGCCGCGCCGGGTGGCGCAGTGTGAGGTGGCGGCGTCGGAAGTAGGGCTGTCGGAAGTGGCGCCGCATGAGGCGACACCGTACGTAGTGGCGCCGTACAACCTGAGCTGGACGTGCGACCGGCCGGTGTCGACCGGGGCGAGCCCACCGGCGGCAGCGATGTCTCGTCGTCGCCGAGTTGCCGCGTTCGCGGCGCCGCGTCATCCACATCGTCGGCGAAGGTCGGACTCGCATCGAATGCGGCTACCCGGCTGGTCCGGTGCAGGGCATCCAGAACCCGGCGGCCCAGCAGCAGCACGGCGGTGGCTGACAGCAGTGCGCGCGGCACGTCGTAGCCCATCGACGTGGTCAGGTTGAAGGTGAACCAGTGCCGCAGGTTGACCAGAGGGCCCGCGCCGGGGGCGAACGACAGCGCCTCGGGAAGGCCGGTAGCGGTCGGCCAGAACCAGAGGTTGAGCAGCCAGCCGTAGGTGACCGCGGCCAGCGCCGAGTAGCCGGCCAGGACGGGGATCTCGACCCGCCCGGGCAACCGGGCACCGCGCAGCATCCCCGCCCCCAGGCCCACCCAGGCAGCCGCGACCATCTGGAACGGCAGCCACGGCCCGATGCCTCCCGTGAGCAGCGCCGAGGCCAGGATCGACACCGCGCCCAGCACGAACCCGAATCCGGCGCCGAGCGCGTAGCCGCCGAGCACGATCACGATCCAGATCGGTTCGAGGCCGGCGATCCCGGCCCCCAGGGCGCGCAGGGCAGCCGCGGTGGAGGCCAGCACACCGAGCAGGGCGACCGCCTTGGCGCCCATCGCGCCGTCGGCGACCAGGCTCAGCGTCACGGCCATCAACAGCGGGACCAGCAGCCCGAACACCAGGGGTGCGTCAGTGGCGTGGGCCAGCAGCTCGGAGCCGCGTGGGGCCAGCATCGGCCAGACGAAGGCCAGCACTCCCACGATGCTCGTCGCCGCGATCGCCGCAGCGCTGCGCCGGGAGAGCGGGATCGCTCGGGTGCGCACCCGAGCACGCGGCGCCGTGGCCCGGCGGGTTCCGGTCACGCTCATGGTGACCCCGCCAGCGCTGCCGCGACCTGTCCCACGGTCAGCCACGGCTCCGGGGTCAGGATCTTGGCGACCTGCGGGGCGAACAGCGGCGAGCTGCTCACCACCGACCCGGTCGCGCCATCGGCCACGATCTCCCCGTCGGCGATGACGGCCACCCGGGTGGCCACCTCCGCCACGAGTTCGACGTCGTGGGTGGCCAGCACCACGGTGTGCCCGGCCCGGCGCACCGTGTGCAGGAACTCGACCAGCCGACGCTTGGCCCCGTAGTCCAGGCCGCGGGTGGGCTCGTCGAGCAGCAGCACCCGCGGGCTCGCGGCCAGGACGACGGCCAGCGCCAGCGCCAACCGCTGCCCCTCGGACAGGTCACGCGGGTGCCGGCCGGCATCGATCCCGGGGGCCAGCGCGGCCAGGATGCCGGCGGCGGTGCCCACCGCGGCGTGCGCCATCGCGTCGGCGTCCCCGCACTCGCGGCCCACCGTGGTGGCGTAGAGCAGGTCGGCCGGCTCCTGGGGCACCAGCCCCACGGTCGACAGCAGGGCGTGCCCGGCCAGCTCGCGCGGGTCGTGTCCACCGACCCGGATCGTGCCCGCTGTGGGCGCGCGCATCCCGGCCAGGGTCGCCAGCAGCGTCGACTTGCCGGCGCCGTTGCGCCCCATCAGGGCCAGCACCTCACCGGGCTCGACGGCCAGGTCGACCTCGCGCAGGACCGTCACCGAGCGGTACCCGGCGGCGAGCCGGCGCACCTGGATCCGCCCCGCCTCGAGGTCCTCGTCCGGGGTCGGCCACGGAGCATGGGCGGGCGTTTCGGTGGGGGCCGGGAGCGCCTGCAGCCGGGCGCGCAGCGGGCCGGCCGCGCGCCGGGCGTCGCGCACGGACAGCGGCAGCGGGTCCCAGCCGGCCAGGCGACCCAGCTCCACCACCGGCGGCGCCACCGGGGCACCGGCCATCATGGCGGCCGGTGCCCCGGTGCTGACCCGACCGGCCGAGACGACCAGCACCTGGTCGGCGTACTGCACCACCCGCTCGAGGCGGTGCTCGGCGAGCACGACCGTGATGCCCAGGTCGTGCACGAGTCGTTGCAGTGCGGCCAGCACCTCCTCGGCGGCGCCCGGGTCCAGCGCCGAGGTCGGCTCGTCGAGCACGAGGATGCGGGGATGGCTGGTCAGCGCGGCACCGATCGCCACGCGCTGGCGCTGGCCGCCGGACAGCGTGGTCAGCGCGCGATGGCGCAGGTCGGCCAGGCCGAGCAGGTCCAGGGTCTCCTCGACGCGTCGGCGCATCGTCTCGGGCGCGATGCCCAGGCACTCCATCCCGTAGGCCAGCTCGTCCTCGACGATCTCGGCCACGAAGCCCGCCTGCGGGTCCTGCCCGACCATCCCGACGACGTCGGCCAGCTCGCGGGGTGGGTGGGTGCGGGTGTCGCGACCCGCGATCGTGACCCGACCGGCCAGGGTGCCGCCGGTGAAGTGCGGCACGAGTCCGTTGATGGCCCGCAGCAGCGTGGACTTGCCCGAGCCGGTCTCGCCGACGACCAGCACCAGCTCGCCCTCGGGGATGTCCAGGTCCACTCGGTACAAGGTGGGCCGGTCGTTGCCGTCGTAGGTGATGCTGACGTCCTCGAAGCAGATCACCGAGGTCATCGGGCGCCTCCCGCCGTGCCTGCCCGAGCGTGCGGGCCGGCCGCCGAGGGAAGTTCCGGGGTCCAGAAGGCCGGCCCCACGCAGACCAGCACGGCTGCCATCGCCGCGGGCACCAGCGGCGGCCACTGCCACGGGCTCGTGGCCAGCAGCAGGGCGGTCGTCGGCGTCAGCAGGAACACCACGGCGGCCAGGACGCCGGCGCCGGCGGTCAGGAACTCCGGCGCCCGCCACGGATCGGGTCGGTAGGCGGTGCGCGGGCTGCGGCGTCCGGCGGCGCGGACCCCGCCGAAGGCCAGCAGCATCCCGATAGCGAGCATCGGCCAGCCCAGGAGCCGCGGCGCCGCGGAGTCGAACAGCCCGTACATCCCGATCAGCACGCCCGCGAACCCGGCGAGCACCAGCGCGGCGTGGGTGCGGCGTTGCGCCGCCGTGATCGGGCCGGCGCGCCCGTACCCACGGCTGTCCATCGCCGCGGCCAGCGTGATCGAGCGCTCCAGGCCGCCATCGAGAACGGGTCCGCTGGAGCGGGCGAACGCCGCGACCCGACCCTCGTCATGCCCGCGCAGGCGCCGGGCGCTGCTGACGCGTTGCGCGTCGGCGAGCAGGTTGGGCGCGAACGACAGCGCGACCACGACGGCGACCCCGACCTCGTACAGCGCGGCGGGGACCGAACGCAGCAGCCGGCTGGGCGGGGTCAGCGAATTGGCCGCACCGACGCACGCGATCATCGTCGCCAGCCGCAGGCCCTCGACCAGCCCGATCAGCACGGACTCCCAGGTGACCAGCCCGCCCAGCCGAACGCCGGCCATCCAGCCGGGCAGCGGGATCTCCGGCAGCGTGAAGGCCACGTGGAATCCCAGCGGATCTCCGAGCAGGACCTGCAGCAGCGTCCTGGTCACGATGACCAGGACGCCCAGGCGCAGCGCGGCCCGGAAGGCTCCGGCCCAGGCGGCGTCCGGGCGCCGCGCGGCGACGACCACGGACAGTGTGGCCAGGATCAGGCCGAGCAGCAGGGGATCGGTCGTGCGGGAGGCGGCGACCAGCAGGCCCAGCGCCCAGGCCCACCACGCCAGCGGGTGCAGGCTGCGCGGCAGCCCGACGACACCCGCCCCGGCCGATTGCGACCGGGGACGCGACGTGGTGGGCAGGGCCATGAGCGGCTCAGTGCTCGGTCTGGGCGGCCTGGCGACGCCGCGGGATCAGGACCGCGAGCGCGAGCAGGACCAGCAGGACCGCTGAACCCAACGCGAAGGGGAGCCAACTTGCGGAGTCCGACGAGGTGTCGGTGTCGGCTGCCTCGGCGGTGTCGGCGGCACCGATCACGGCCGGGTTGGCCGCCTCGGCCTGCCCGGCCGTGGCTGCGGCGACAGCGTCGGCATCCGAGATCTCCGTGCCGCACTCATCCTGGGGGTAGCCGTTCACCGAGCAGATCAGGCCGCCCTGGTCGATCACCGCCGCTGCCTTGGCCAGCGCCTGGTTCCCGGTGGACCCCTCCGGCACGCTGACGCAGGTGACCACGTCGGCCGGCGGGGTCTGGCCGGTGGGGGCGTCGGCGACGAAACCGGAGTCGATGACCACCGCGACGCGCAACTCTGCTGCAGTCGCGCCGGCGGCGGCCAGGTCCGGGCACAGGGCGGCGAAGTCGGCGGAGTTGTCCGGGGTGAGCGCGGGTGCGTCGGAGGTGATCCCGAAGCGCCAGCCCTGCACGTCCTGGTCGACGAGTTGGTGGTCGGCGGGTCCGGTCTGCGCGGCGACCCAGGTGCCGGTCTCACCCTGCCAGTAGGACCAGTAGCGGTAGGCGGCGGCCTGCGCGGGAGCGGCGAGGGCCGCGGTCGCGAGTGTGGCCGTGATGAGTGTGATGAGCAGGGTCGCGATGCGACCTCGGGTGGTGGTGATGGTCACCGGCGGTGCCTTTCGATAAGGCCCGGGTGAGGGTGGGTCCGGAGGGCCGTGGGCCCTTGCCGGGCTCCACCGTCGTTCCTCGGACGGTGTGGGAGCCCCAGCTCGCCAGGTGCTCCGACTCGTCCGGCTCGTGGAGGGGGCCGGGCTCACGGTTGCGGGACAGCGCCGGAATCGCACCGGCTTCCCCTGGACTCGAACTGTGGTGGTGCTGCGTGGCTCAGGTTAGCGCACAGGGCGGACGGGTCCGGACCCAGCGCCGACCCCTGTGGGCGGGCAGACTTGTGTCCATGACGCTGCGACTCCTGCAAGGCGACATCACCCGGTTCCGCGCGGACGCGATAGTCAACGCGGCCAACTCCGGGCTGCTCGGTGGTGGGGGTGTGGACGGTGCGATCCACCGCGCCGGAGGCCCGGAGATCCTCGCGGAATGCCGGGCCCTGCGCGCGACCACGCTGCCCGGGGGGCTGCCGACCGGGGAGGCGGTGGCGACCACGGCCGGGAACCTGCCGGCGCGCTGGGTGATCCACACGGTGGGGCCGGTCTACTCCGGCTCAGCGCAGGACAGCGAACTGCTCGCCCGAGCACACCGCCGCAGCCTCGAGGTTGCCCGCTCCGTCGGCGCGCGCTCGGTGGCCTTCCCGGCGATCTCGACCGGGATCTACGGCTACCCGCTGGAACTCGCCGCCCCGATCGCACTGGCCGAGGCCCGGGCGGCCGACGATCTCGAGGTCACGTTCGTCCTGTTCAGCGCGGGAGCGCTCAAGGCGTTCCGTGCGGCAGCAGGCGAGTTGGGCCTCGACCTCGACGAGTGACCGCCACGCGGTCGGTCGTCGGGCGGGGTTCGATGGTGGATCGCCGTGCCTGCGGCCGCGGCGGGGTATCGGACGTGATCAGGGCAGCGCGGCCCCGCCCCACCGGATCACGCGAGCCCGGGACACATCCTGAGATCAATACGGGATCCCGTTGCCCCTCTTTGAGCAGGAACGCTCCGAATCGGCGTTCGGCGGCCCCGGGCAGCCAGTGCCCTCCCACCTCCAGGATCAATCTGGGATCCTGTTGCCCTTCTTGGAGCAACAGGATCCCAGGTCGGGCAAGGCAACGCGGACGCGCGGCGCGTGGGTGCGCGGCGCTCGGGTGGGCGGCGCTCGGGTGGGCGGCGCGTGGGAGCGGCGCTCGGGTGGGCGGCGCGTGGGTGTGGGTAACCCATTGGGGGGCAGGATCGCGGGAGTCTGCGGTTCGGGTGTGTGCGGGTGCGGGGATGCGGTTCGGGTGGGTGTGCACGTGCCCGAAGGGCGGGCGCGGCCAGGCGCGGGTGTTGGCGCGTGTGCCCGTACGCCGGAGGTGGCACGTCAGTTCCCGTCCGGGACTCCTGACGCCCCGGTCGTCGAGGATCAGCCAACCTCCGGGCCGCCGCTGCCTCCCCGCCCCACGGCAGCCAGGATGCGCTCGCCGTAGCGCTCGGCCTTCGCCGCGCCGATCCCGGGCACGTCGAGCAGCTGCTCGACTGTGTCGGGTTGGCGGGTGGCGATCTCGCGCAGGGTTGCGTCGTGGAAGACCACGTAGGCCGGGACGCCCTGCTCCTCGGCGATCGATTTTCGCTCGTCCCGCAGGACCTCGAACAGGGCGGCCTGCGGCCCGGTGAGCGTGCTGGTGGCGGCCGATGACGCGGCGGACCTGCCCCGACGCCGGGCGGCCCGACCCGCGGGCTTCGCCGTGCTGCGTCGCAGATCCAGGCGTGCCTGGCCGCGGAGCACCGGTTGCGCGGCTTCGGTGACGCGCAGGGCGCCGTAAGCCTGGGAGTCGGCATGCAGCAGGCCCTGGGCGACCAACTGCCGGGCGACCCCGCGCCAGGCCGTGGCGTCCAGATCGTTGCCCACGCCGAACGTGGGCAACTGGTCGTGGCCGAGCTCAGACATGCGCGCCGACCCCTTGCCCATCAGCAGGTCGATGACGTGCCCCGCGCCGAAGCGTTGGCCGGTGCGGATCACCCCGGACAGGAACTTCTGCGCCGCCACCGTGCCGTCCCACAGTTCTGGCGGGGTCAGGCAGGTGTCGCAGTTGCCGCATGGTGCGGTCCGCTCCCCGAAGTAGTCCAGCAGGATCACCCGGCGGCAGCCGGCCGCCTCGCAGTAGCCGAGCAGGGCGTCCAGCTTCGCGGCTTCGACCCGCCGGACCTCCGGGGGTGCCTCCGAGGCGTCGATCCAGGACTTCTGCAGCACCACATCGGCCAGGCCGTAGGCCATCCAGGCCTGCGCGGGCCCTCCGTCCCGGCCGGCTCGGCCCGTCTCCTGGTAGTAGGCCTCGATGCTCTTGGGCAGGTCCAGATGGGCCACGAACCGCACGTCGGGCTTGTCGATGCCCATCCCGAACGCGATCGTGGCCACCACGACGACCCCGTCCTCGCGCTGGAACCGGTCCTGGGCGGCGCGACGCGCACCCGCGTCCAGGCCTGCGTGGTAGGCCAGCGCTGTCAGGCCCTGGTCGTTGAGCCAGGCCGCGGTCTGGTCGACCTTCTTGCGCGACGAGCAGTAGACGATCCCCGAGGACCCGATCAGGCTCGGGTTGGCTGCGTCGCCGGCCAGGAAGGCGAGCAGTTGGTCGCGCGCGTTCTCCTTCTCCACGACGGTGTAGCGGATGTTCGCTCGGTCGAAGCTGGACAGGAACTCCGGGGCGTCCCCGAGGGCCAACCTGTGGCGGATCTCGGCGCGCGTGAGCATGTCCGCGGTGGCGGTCAGCGCCAGCCGCGGGACGTCGGGGAACCGCTGCGCCAGGACCGAGAGGCGCAGGTACTCCGGGCGGAAGTCATGGCCCCACTGGGACACGCAGTGCGCCTCGTCGATCGCGAACAGCGCGAGGCCGTGGGCGGCCTGGATCCGGTCGAGCTGGGCGAGGAAACCTGCGGTGGCCAGGCGTTCGGGAGCCACGTAGAGCAGGTCGAGCTCACCGGCGGTCATCGCGCGGATGACCTCAGTGGCGCCCGCCGCATCCAGGCTCGAGTTCAGGAAGGCAGCACGCACGCCGAGTAACCTCATGGCGTCGACCTGGTCCTGCATCAGGGCGATCAGCGGGGAGATGACGACCCCGAGCCCGGGGCGCACGATGGCCGGCACCTGGTAGCAGACCGACTTGCCGCCGCCGGTCGGCATCAGCACGAGGGCATCCCCCCCGGAGACCACCTGATTGATGATCTCGGCCTGCGCGCCGCGGAACTCGTCGTAGCCGAACACCTCGCGCAGGACGCGCAACGAGGCGTCAGCGGTTGCGTGGTCCGGCGCTGCGACGGGAGGGCTCA
Organism: uncultured Actinomycetes bacterium; assembly: GCA_963798745.1. Classification (GTDB taxonomy): domain Bacteria; phylum Actinomycetota; class Actinomycetes; order S36-B12; family CAIYMF01; genus Prado023. The sequence continues at coordinate 24,563 of CAWCUF010000005.1, read as the reverse complement.
TGGCGTGATTGTCCCCTGTCGCACCGACAATGCCGATCAGCGATTCACGGGGCAGGACGCAGGCTCATCGGGCCGTACACGAGGCGCTGCTCCTCGTAGAGGGTGACCGCCTCGATGCCGCCGTCCAGCAGGTCGGGCCAAACCTCACCCACCCACGTCTCGGCGTCAGCCTGGGTGGGGAATCCGCCCTCGGGCTGCGAGACCTCCTCGAGGACGACCGCCCCCGGGGCCGACTGGTACTCCCACGTCCAACCCATACCCACTCCTCTGGTCATCGGGCCCGCCGTCCAGGCGTGTGGCCCTCGTCGATCCTCGTCCCTGCCCTGGCCGCGCCGGGCCGGGCAGCGCGCGGGTCGGCCCGGCGCCGGCCCCGACTACGGCCGCTCCTCGGGTGACGCGGTCTTGGCCGGATCGCGCACCACCACATCGCCGAGGACATCATCGATGGCGGCGCGCAGGTCGGCGTCGAGCGCCTTCCCGCTGGCCTGCACGGAGTCCGCGAGCTGCTCGGGCCGGGACGCGCCCACGATCGCCGCCGACACGTTGGAGTTGGCCAGCACCCAGGCCACCGCGAGCTGGGGCATGCTCAGGCCGGCCTCGTCGGCGAGGGGTTTGAGGGCCTGCACCCGGGTCAGGACGTCGTCGTGCAGCCACCGGGACACGAACCCTGAGCCGGTCGGGTCAGTGGCCCGGGAACCGTCGGGTACCGGCGCGCCGGGCAGGTACTTGCCCGACAGGACCCCCTGGGCCATGGGCGACCAGACCACCTGACCGATGCCGGCGGCCTCGCACTCGGGCACCACCTCGGCCTCTATGACCCGCCACAGCATCGAGTACTGCGGCTGGTTGGACACGATCCGGTCGAAGCCCATCTGCTCGGCGATCTCCAGCGCCGCCCGGATCTCCTCGGCGCGCCACTCGGAGACCCCGATGTAGAGCACCTTGCCGGCGCGGACGAGGTCCTCGAACGCGCGCAGGGTCTCCTCGAGTGGCGTGTGATGGTCGAACCGATGGGCCTGGTACAGGTCGATGTGGTCGGTCTGCAGCCGCTGCAGGGAGCCGTGGCAGGACTCGATGATGTGCTTGCGGGACAGGCCACGGTCGTTGCGCCCGGGCCCGGTGGGCCAGTAGACCTTCGTGAGGATCTCCAGTCCCTCGCGGCGCTGGCCGGCCAGTGCTCGGCCGAGCACCGACTCCGCGCCGGTCTGGGCGTACACGTCGGCGGTGTCGAAGGTGGTGATCCCCGCGTCGAGGGCGGCGTGCACGCATGCCGTCGCGGTGTCCTCAGCCACCTGCGACGCGTGCGTCAACCAGTTGCCGTACGCGATCTCGCTGACCCACAAACCACTTGCACCAAGGCGTCGATGTTCCATGAGCCGACCCTAGGGCACTGGTCCGACACCGGCCAGATCACTACTTCTGCTTCTTCACCTTCGGCACGACCGGTCGCCCACCGCGACGCACCCGAGGCGGGGGCAGCCGCAGCCTGCGGATCTGCAGCACGCGCATCACCGCGTAGAACTTCGCGCCCTTGCGGTCGGCCTCGTCGGGCCACCGGACCTTGAGCTCGCGGCCCATCCGCATGATCAGCAGGGTGGTGTCCACGATGATGAGCAGGGTCAGCATGAACCAGAGCAGGGAGACGTAGCCCTGGGCGTTCGGCAGCCCCCACTGGGCCATCGGCAGGAACCCGATCACCAGCACGATCAGCGCCAGCGGCAGGAACATCTCCGCGGCCGCCCACCGGCCGTCGACGAAGTCGCGCACGAAGCTCTTCACCGGGCCGGCGTCGCGCGCGGGCAGGGCGCGCTCGTCTCCGGCGAGCAGCGCGGCCCGGTTCGCCTGGCGCTCCTCGGCGGCCCGGGCCCGAGCAGCCTTCTTGGCGGCCTTGGGGTCAGTGGGCACCTTCAGCGTGTGCTTGCGATGAGCCTCGGCCTCCTTGCGCGAGGGCGTGGGCCGACCCTTGCCGGTGGGGGCGTGGGCAGTGTCGGGAGCCGGTTCGGGCGCGACCGGTTGTTCGGGCTTGCTGCGAGAGGGGAACTTCACGGGCACAAGGGTACGTGGTGGGCGGCGAGGGTGGGCGCGGCTCGGGGCAGGCGGGTTAGGCTGGTGTGAATCGGCGGTGGTGGGCCGCCCAGGCAGAGAGCGACATCGAACCATGGCCGGCATGTGGCAGCGCTTCAAGATGATCTTCAAGTCCAAGGCCAACGCAGCCTTGGACAAGGCGGAGAACCCGGGGCAGACGCTGGACTACTCCTACGAGAAGCAGTTGGAGATGCTGCAGAAGGTCCGCCGCGGCGTGGCCGACGTGGCCACCAGCCGCAAGCGCGTCGAGTTGCAGATCGCCAGTCTGGACAAGCAGTTGGCCAAGCTCGACGGACAGGCCCGCGCCGCGCTGGGGGCTGGGCGCGAGGACCTGGCCCGCGAGGCGCTGACGCGCAAGGCCGCCACGACCCAGCAGATCGCCGACCTGCACGTCCAGCTCGACCAGCTCATCGGCCAGGAGCAGAAGCTGACTCTGGCCTCCCAGCAGTTGCAGGCCAAGGTGGAGTCCTTCCGCACGCAGAAGGAGACCATCAAGGCCACCTACTCGGCGGCTGAGGCGCAGGTCCGCATCAACGAGGCCTTCACCGGAATCTCCAGCGAGCTCGGCGATGTCGGCCTGGCCATCCAGCGTGCTGAGGACCGGACGGCCCAGATGCAGGCCCGCGCCGGGGCCATGGAGGAGCTGATGGCCACCGGGGCGCTGGAGTCCACCGGCGGCAAGGACGCGCTGACTGCCGAGCTCGAGCGGCTGACCTCGGACAACCAGGTCGAGAACGAGCTCGCGGCCATGCGCGCCGAGGTGACTGGCGGACAGGCCACCGCCGCAGTGACGGGTTCCGCACCCGCCGCAGTCGGTCCCGCGCCGGTCGACGATGTGGTCGATGCCGAACTGGCCGACGGCCCGGCCGCGGACCCGCAGCCGACGGACCCGCAGGCCTCGGACCCGAAGCAGACCCCACCGGCCGGCCCGGCCGCCCAGTAGGACAGGCAGGTACCCAGGCCCGACATGGCCCGCAACCGCTACGCCCCGGACCGGGGCCTGACCGCCCGCATGGGCGGCACGATGTTCCTGCTCGGGCTGCTCTACGTGGTCCTGATGGGGGTCCTGATCTACGCCGGCATCGGCTTGCTGTTCGTGCTGGTCATCGCCGCCGGCTCGGCGTGGGCGCAGTGGTACTTCTCCGACCGGGTCGCGCTGTTCTCGATGTCGGCGCGAGCTGTCGAACCGGAGCAGGCCCCGCAACTGCACGCGATCGTCGACCGGCTGTGCGCGATGGCCGACATGCCCAAGCCCACGGTCGCGATCGCCGACACCGACATGCCCAACGCGTTCGCGACCGGGCGCAGCAGCAAGCGGGCGGTGGTGTGCGTCACCACCGGACTGCTGCGCCGCCTGGACGCTGAGGAGCTCGAGGGGGTGCTGTCCCACGAGCTGGCGCATGTGGCGCACCGCGACGTGCTGGTGATGACGGTCGCCTCGTTCGTCGGGGTGCTGGCCGGCTTCCTGACCCGCTCCTGGATGTGGGGCGGGCTGACCCGCCGGCGTGGCAGCGACAGCAACGGCGCCATCGCGTTCCTGATGATCATGGTGGTGTCGATCGTGGTCTACGCGATCAGCTTCGTGCTGATCCGCGTGCTCTCCCGCTACCGCGAACTCTCCGCGGATCGCGCCGGGGCGCTGCTGACCGGTCGGCCCGGGGCGCTGGGCCGGGCGCTGCAGAAGATCTCCGGGGACATGGGTGCCATCCCCACCCGGGACCTGCGCGAGAAGGAGGCGATGAACGCCTTCTTCATCACCCCCGCGATCGGCGGGGGCCAGTCGCTGGCCAGCCTGTTCTCGACCCACCCGCCGCTGGAGAAGCGCCTGGAACAACTGGCCCGCATCTCCGCGCAACTGGGTCAGTGATGGGGCTCTTCGACTCGATCATGGGCCGGCGCAAGCCCGCCCGGCCCGACCTCGACGCGATCTTCGGGCTGCCGTCGGCGGCGATCACGCTCTCAGCCAGCCTGGACTACCGGGCCACCGGCGCTGGGGCCGTGGCGTTCCGGGTCCCCGATGGCCGTGCCTTCGCAGCCATCCAGGCCGAGATCGAGGCGCTGCTCGCTGCCTCGGGCAACCCGGCCGTGGAGGTGACCGCTGACCAGTACGGCTACACGTGGCTGGTGGTGCGCACCGACCCGCCGGATGTCGCCGCGCTGGTGACCCACCTGCATGCGGTGAACCTCACGCTGCAGGACAGTGGGTTCGGTCCGCAGCTGTTGTGCGCGATGGCCACGTTCGTCGGCCCGAAGGAGCGGCCGCTGGCGATGGTCTACCTGTTCAAGGCAGGCGCGTTCTACCCGTTCGCGCCGATGCCCGGTGGTGGGCAGGCCCGCGACACGATGCTCGAGCTGCAGATCCGAGACCTGATGCGCGACGAGCTGTCCCTGGAGGACGACCTGTCGCGCTGGTTCCCGATCTGGGGCGCTCCCGGCCTGTAGCGCCGGTCAACCGACGGCGTCGGCGATGGGCGTGTCGCCGTCGTTGAACCGGATCGTGCGGTGGTGCGTGTCGCGGCGCCCGAGTACCTCGGCGATCACTGCGGCCACCTGGGCGCGACCCACGGATCGGGCTTCCTCGGCGTGTGCGTCGATGCGCCCGGTGCGCTGCCCGTCGGTCAGGCCGCTGGGCCCGAGGACCGTCCAGTCCAGCGCCGAGGCACGCAGGTGCTCGTCGGCCGCAGCCTTGGCCTCGGCATAGGCGAAGAACGGGTTGTCCGCAGGCACGCCGTGGTCCGGGGCGGCGCCGAAGTAGGACACCATCACGAAGCGGTCCACACCAGCCTGGGTGGCTGCGTCCATGGTCCGGATCGCGGCGTCGCGATCGACTGCGTAGGTCCGCTCGGGGTCGCCACCGCCGGCGCCGGCCGACCAGACGACGGCGTCATGGCCGCGCAGGACCTCGGCGAGGCCAGCGACCTCCAGGCGCTCCACGTCGGCCACGACCGGCGTCGCGCCCGTCGCACCAACGTCGGCCGCATGGTCGGGGTTGCGCACCACTGACGTGACCTCGTCGCCCCGCTGCGTCAGCAGGGGAGCGAGCAGGAGCGCGATCTTGCCGTGGCCGCCGATGAGTGCGATCTTCATGCCGACAATCTATGCAGTCAGCCCGACACCGGCCATCGGGCGTAGCGTCGGGCGCGTGGATGAGCGCACGCGGGATGTGATGTCGTCGTTCCAGCGGTTCATGGATGAGGCGTTGGACGCGGTCCGGGCAGGTGCCCAGGCTCCTGGCCCGATGCTCAGGGACCTGGTCGAGCTGCATCTGGGCGTGGACCCGGCATCGGTGCCGGTGGTGCGCCTGGAGGTGGCCACTCACCAGTTCGTGAACCTGGATGTGGCGATCGAGGCGCTCCTGGCCGAACACGGAGGGGAGAGCTGGTCGGCATCGGGGGAGGGGACCAGCGCCACCACCAGACGTTCGGCGACCTGCTTGCGCGCAGCGGTGGGTGGGGGACCCCGGTCGGGGCGGTGGACCGGGCGCGGATGGACACCGGCTCGGGCACCTCACGCGAGGCGGTCGCCTTGGGGTGCACCTGTTCCACTTCGAGGGCGTACCCGTGGCCGCGTTGCAGCGGCAGGCCAACCGGCAGCCTTCATCCTGACCACCAACCGCGCGGACCTGCTCGAGGAGGCGCTGAGCCAGCGCCCGGGGGGCGGGTCGACCTCGCGGTCGAGATCCCGCTGCCCGACGAGCATGCGCGACGGGCGCTGCTGGGCCTGTACGCCCGCGACCCACCAGTCAGCGGGGCCGCCCTGGACGCTGCAGCCGGGCGGTGTGGCGGCGTCACGGCCAGCCTCTTCAAGGAGCTCGCCCGGCAAGGAGCTCGCCCGGCGCACCGTGCTCATCGCCGCCGAAGCCGATGACCCCGTCGACGATCACGTCCTGGCCGACACGCTCAGCGAGATGCTCAGCGACACCGAGCAACTCAGCCGAGCCCTGCTCAGCTGCGCTCCCGGCGACGGTGACTCGGCGGACCCGGTAGGGGGCCAGTGGGGGATGTGGCCCGAGCCCGGCCTCGCGCCGTGACGGCCGCGGGCCGCAGCGGTCGGAACGTTAGGACGCGCGCCAGGCTCGTGAGGACGGACCCCACCAGGCGGTGAGGTCCGTCCTCGCAATGCGTGTGACTTGCTCAGCTGACGCCGCTGATCGAGATGAAGCCGGTGCGCTGGGCGGCACTGATGTCCGGGCCGACTGAGCCCTGGCCCCAGAACTTGTCCGAGAGGTTGCTGATCGAACCCTGCATCGGGCTGATGCTGCGCCAGCGGGTCCCGGCCGGCTCGAGGTCGTTGGCCATGCTGGCCCACGCCTGCTGCACCGTCAGCGCCGGGCGGACCTCCCACCAGAGGAAGTTCACCGGGTACAGGTACTCGGCGAACCGCCGACCGGTCCCGCCACCGACGCAGGTCGCGTTGGTGTCGAAGCCGTTGAGCAGGTGCAGTCCGGTGAAGGCAGGCGCCCAGCGGGCGAAGTAGTCAGCGCTGCCGTTGGTGTCGCGCAGCACCTGGCAGGACTCCAGTTGCATCCACTCGAGGTCCCGGTCGCCCCAGCGGGCGTCGGCCGGCGTGATACGCGTGTCGTCCACGCTGCTCTTGAAGGTGAAGCCGCTGGCCGATCCGTGGCCGGTGTACCACTGGGCGTCGATCTCGTCGACGTACCTGGTGGCGGAGAGGGCATCCCACCCGCCGAGCGAGGTGTCCTTGAAGTCCTTCTCGAAGGCACTCGCCCCGCGCCAGTCGAACTCGACCGACTGACCGTGCGAGCGCATCACGTCGCGGAAGCCGTTGGCGCTGTCCTGGGCGCACTGCCACTCGTCGACGGTCTGCTCGATGCCGACATCGAAGGCGCCGCCGGCACCTCCGATGCCCCTCGCCGAGGCCTCGCCCGACTCGAGTAGGGCCACTGAAGCAGCGGAGACCACGCCGTTGGCGTCCGTGACGGTGACCGTGACGGTCTCCGGGGCGTTGGTGTCGTTGGCCCGGGGGCGCACGGTGTAGCCGAGCTCCGTGCCACTCGACACCTTGAGCGGTGTGCTCGACGAGGACCACTGCACCAGGTAGGGCCGCTGGCCACCGCTCACGTCGACCGCAGCCTTGACCTGGCTCCCCGCGCGGGAGGCGCTGAGCTGGGCGATGGGTGCGTACTCAGGGGCGGCCGGGACGAGGCGGCCGGTCAGCCCGACCTGGTCGTCCGGGCGGTCGCTGGCCGGTGTGCACACGTAGTGCGGCAGCAGCAGCCCTGCGGCCCCGCGGCCGGAGGCATCCTCGGCCGCCAGGGGCGGCGCATAGTAGGCCAATGTCGGATCGCCCTGCTTGACCTGTGGTCCGTACAGGGTTGCGCACTGGTCGAGCGCCTCCTGGGGACTGATGATCTCCACGCTGCCGGCCGGGGCCACGGAGCGCACGGACCGCGAGAGCTGCACGATCGAGCCGGCGCCGTCGAAGGCGATCCGCTGCTTGGCGCCCGGGCCGACCACCGGCAGGCCGCCGAGCCGGAACTCGTAGGTCACCGTGGTGTCGATCGGGGTGCTGGAGCGCAGCTTCCCGCGGCGGTCGGAGACCTCGACGGTCGTGTGGTCCACCCGGGGGAGAACCTCGAACCCGGCAACGTCGCCGAGCAGGGACTGCGCACGTTCGAGGGCCTTGCCGGAGTCGAGGACCGCCACCCTGTCGAGTGCCGCGAGGTCGACCGCCTGGGCGACGGTGGGCCGCTTGTGCTCGTCGTGCCCGAGCACCTCGGTGGTTGTGGTGACCCGCTTGGCGGGGACCTTCGCGAAGCGCTGCTCGTCGACGAAGGAGAACGAACCGTCCGGCCGCAGCGCCAGGCCGACGCCGGCTGCCTTGGCGAGGGCAGCGCCCTGCTCGACGGTCATCCCCTCCGAGACGATCTTGAAGATCTGGGCCTCGCCGGCGAGGGTGTCGGCGGCTGTGGACGGCCCCGCGGCCGCGGCCGTGGAGACGACGAGTGCGCCGACGGCGGTACCGACGGCGGTGGTGAGCGGTAGGCGTCGCATGATGGGTGCTCCTTGAGCTCTGGCGGTGGCTGGCGCCCCGCTTCGGTTCGGGCACCCCTGCAGAGCGTGGACCGGGCACGTTGATACAGGTCTGACCGAACCGGGTGCCGGGCCCATCGACACTCTGACTCACGGCGCGCAGCTAATGGGCTGGCCCCGAGCGTTCGGGCACAAGGCCCTGGCTTCCCTCGATAGGCACCTCGGTGGGCGAACTGGGGGAGCTCAAGCAAGGACGGTCGGCGAATCGCGGTTCCACGATGTCGAAGCCCGCCCGGGAGTCCCCGCACCCGGACCGAGGCCCTCCTCCAGGTCAGGTCCCGGCAACGGGAGTGGGAACGGGCGTGGCCAACTCCGAGCGGGTGACCCGACGGCCCACCGCCTCGATCTCCGCTATGACTCGCTCGCAGCAGCGGCCGTCCCTCTGCGGGAAGGCCGTCCGGATCCGCTCGAGGTACGTCGATGCAGCGGTGCACCCGGCCTCCAGCACCGAGACCAGGTCCTGCACTGCGGAATCGAGGTCGTGGGCAACCGGTCCGAACCCATCTCGCTCGTACTTGTAGTAGCCACCCCTGCCCACATGATCCCCGCCGAACATCTGGTCGGCATCGAACTGGAAGTACGTGACAGGACGCTCGAGGTAGGCGGCATTGAAGGCCATCGACGAGTAGTCGGTGGTCAGTGCCGCGGCGCGGGCGAAGTAGGTGCGCACATCGACTCCCGTGAAACGAAGGGGTTCGACATGGTCGGGAAGCTCGGCTGAGTTCAGGATCACCTGCAGGTTGGGGTGCGGCAGGAAACCGAGTCGCAGCCCTCGGTCGAGCACCGCCTCCCGAAGCGCGGCCGAGTTGAGCAGGCCCATCCAGTTGCGGGCGTACGACGACTCCCAGAAATCCTCACGCACCGAACGCATCTGAGAGCCAACCGCGAGCGGGGGCGACAGCCAATGGCGCCACGTGGGCGTCACCAGAACCAGGTCGCGACGTTCCGGCGGGATCGTGGCTCCCGCCTCAAGGAGCTTGTCGAACCTGGGCAGGCCGGTGTTGCGGACCTCCTTGGTCGTGAAGACGTAGCGCGTGCCATCCCCGGCGATCGACGCGTACTCCGCCGCCGTACTCGTGACGAAGAGGGCCAGCTTCTTCGTGTTGAGCCAATTGGACAGATCGTCCTTGATGATCCCGTGCTGCAGGAATACGAATCGCCACGTCGGGGCGGTGAACTCGAGGATGTCCGGCGGCTGGTGGATCGGAACGTCGATGTGGGACGAGATCAGGTAGGCGCAATTGGCAAGCAGGGCCTTCCAACGGAGGCTCCCCCAGGCGACGAGCCGCCCTCCGTATCCGTCCTTGACCAGCCGATCCCAGTCCGGCGTTCCCTGCTCGACAGTGAACCACGCGTTGATGTCGGGCCGGGTCGCCCGCAGATGACGGAACAAGATCTCTGCGCTGTCGTCCGCGTCATGGATCCGATCGACGAGGACCCACGCTGATCGGAACTCGCTGCGAGCCCTGTTGGCCGCTCGCTGCGCCCTGTGGATGGGGTCCTTGTCCCACCGGCTCCGCACGGACGCAACAAGTCCGCCTTCCGGTGGCTCGACCTCAGGATGCGGCGCCGGTATCGCCTCATTGAGCAGATGACGCGACAGTGGCAGCGGTGGATCCCACCTGTCGCGGATGGCGACCGGGCGGCCGGCCAGCCGGACACGCAACGTCCCGCGACCGCTCACCCAGGCGATCCGCTCATGCATGACGGTCTTGTCGAAGTACCTGATGCTGCGCACCTTGGCATACCGAGGCTGCATGGGCACCCCCCTGATCAGGAACTCCTCGTCGGGGGGGGCGCCCACGTAGCGGTAGACGATTCGGACAAGCTCTGTGTCGAGGTCCACCGGCTCGGCGACGACGTAGGGACTGTGCCAGTCCCCTTCAGCCCAGGCGTGCAGCATCGCGTCCCGCACCACGGGCTTCAGGCTCCGCACCCGATGAGCGAGGATGATCTCCGGATCGATCCTCGCGAGGATGGACCGCAGCAGCCCGTGGAACGTGTCCGCCACGTCGCCGACGGCCGCCGTGGCAGCAGCCGAGGGAGCATCCTCCGCGCTGAAGTACCAGCTCAATTCGTACAGGATGAGGTTCTGCAGCCACTCGGAGACGTGACCGTACTGCCGTTCGGCGCGTGCGAGGAGGTCGAGGTAACCGAGGTCGGGCACGACCGTATACCTGCGGGGGTCCGTCAAGCTGTTCTGGAGCGTCGAACTCCCGTCGGCGCGCCTGCGGTACTGGTACTCGGCCTCCCGGACGAACCCGACGCACCGGGTCTCGCACGCCATGAGATACAGCGCGCACAGGTGGCCATCCTCGAAGTTGGGCCTGATGCGCTCGTCGAAGGTGAGCCCATCCGCACGAAGGCTGTCGAGTCGCAGGAAAGAGGCCGGGGCACTGCCGTGGAAGAACTCGGGGAACCGGTCCAGGTCGATCACTCTCGTGGAGCGGAAGTGCTTGCGCAGGGGATGCCCATCGCGCAGGCTGCTGGTGGGCTCCTCCCAGTAGATCCTGTTGGTGGCCACCATCTCGACGTGGGGATTGGACTCGAGAAATCGATCCACGACGTGCAGGTAGCCCTGGCCGAGCATGTCGTCAGGGTCGGCGAAGGTGACCCACTGGCCCCGTGCCTGCGTCAGCCCCAGGTTGCGCGCTGAGGACTGCCCACCGTTCGTCTTGGTCAAGACCGACACGCGGTACGGGGCCCGCCCTGCCCAGGACCGAAGCACCTCGAGGGAGTCGTCACTCGAGCCGTCATCGACGGCGATGACCTCCATGCGGTTCGACGGGTACCCCTGCGCGTCGATCGAATCGATGAAGTCCGGCAGGTACCGCGACACGTTGTACACGGCAGTCACGATGCTGAACCGCGGAGGAGGCAAACTGGCCGCTTCGCGCACGGAGCACAGACTAGCCTGTGCGCGACGCAGGCTTTGGACCTTGAGTGCCGCCGAATCCCGACGTCCGGCGTGGCTCGTTGTCGGGGCCGAGGTCCACCCTGCGGTGCACCGAGACCTCCTCGGCCGTGCCCTGGCCCATGGCACCCTCCACGGTTCGGTCGGCCCCGACGTCTTCGGCGAAACCGCGGCGGCGGGTCTCGAGCACGACGGATCCGTGCGGGTATTCTTTCGCCGGCGCGTGCGCTTGTGATCCCACCAAGGAGATCCCATCTGATGACGGCGAGCACGGAACTCGGCACCTTCCCTCGGGATGTCGGCGGGCGGCGAGCTGGCCGACCCGAGCACGAACGTGACGGCTCGATCCCCGTGACACGGTGCTGAGCGACCCGGTGACGACTTCCGAGTGCTGGCGCGGTCCCCAGCCGGAGCTCGCAGATCGGCTCCGCCGCACCACCCCGCACAACGACGGGCCGGGCTGTGAACCGCTGCTGCCCAAGATCCAAGCCCTCCAGCGACCGTGGGCCGACGAAGAGGTTCGCACCCCGATTCCTTCGGACGTGGATTCGTGAGCGGCTCGACTGCTGGGGTCGCGCCCCGGGACACGGACGTCCCGCCGGTCTCCAGCCATCAGGGGGAGCGGGGGTTCCGGGCGGACGTCGAAGGTATTCGTGCTCTGGCCGTCCTGGTCGTGCTCCTCTACCACGCCAAGGTGCCCGGGATCTCGGGCGGTTTCGTCGGCGTGGACATCTTCTTCGTGGTGTCCGGGTTTCTGATCACGGGGCTTCTCCTGCGAGAGGTCTCCACGACGGGTCGGATCAGGTTCGCTCGGTTCTACGCCCGTCGGGCCAAGCGCCTCCTGCCCGCGGGGACTCTCGTGCTGGCTGTGACGGCGCTGGGTTCGTGGCTGCTGCTGCCAGCGTCCCGTTGGCCGGCGATCTCGGTGGATATCTCTGCGGCGGCCCTCTTCGTCGTCAACTGGGTCTTCGCCGACCGATCCACCGACTACCTGGGGGCGGAGGAGGCGGCGTCCCCGGTTCAGCACTTCTGGTCGCTCTCGGTGGAGGAGCAGTTCTACTTCGTCTGGCCTGCCCTGCTGGCGGTGTTCGCAGTGCTCGCGGTGCGCACCGGTGTGCGTGTGCGCCGCAGCCTGCTGGCGGCCATGGCCCTCGTCCTGGGGCCCTCGCTCATCTACTCCGTCTGGGCCACGACCCACAACCCCTCGGGTGCGTACTTCTCGACCCTCACGCGGCTCTGGGAGATGGCCCTGGGTGGACTCCTGGCTCTCACGGCAGTGGAGGCCCGTCGCCTTCCTGGGTGGATCCGATCCACGGCAGGATGGGCGGGAGTCGCGGCCGTTCTGGCTTCCGTGCTGCTGATCACGGATCAGACTCCTTTCCCCGGAAAGGCCGCACTACTGCCCACCGTGGGCGCGGCCGCCCTGCTCCTGGCGGGTATGGGAGCGGACGGCGGCTCGGTCACACGGGGGCTCTCCGTGCGCCCCATGGTCTGGGTCGGCGGGATGTCCTACAGCCTCTACCTCTGGCACTGGCCGGCCATCGCCATCGTCAGCGAGCTCCGCCCCGAGGCAGGCTGGCGGTTGTTGCTGCCTGTGACCGGAGTGACCTGTGTTCTTGCCTGGCTGTCGCTGAGACTGCTCGAGAATCCCGTACGTCATGCGGCAGTCTTCCGGCGGCGAAGTGGCATGGCCCTCGTCATGGGCGCTGGGCTCATCGCGGTCTCGCTGACCTGTGCCGGGCTCCTCCACCGGGTGAGTGGTGCGGGACAGTCCGGGGGGACGGTCGAGATCCCATTGGATCGGCTGGGAGCTGCCGTTCTCCTCGATACCGACTGGGTGGACGCGCATCCAGACCCTGGGGATTCGTTCGACCCGCTGGTGCCCTCCGTCGCCGATGCCCCCGACGACAACGCCGCACCGTATTCCGACGGGTGCCAATTGGGATCCGCTGCGTCCCAGCTCGTGGAGTGCCAGTACGGAGACCCGGACGCAGAGTTCCAGATCGTCATCGCGGGCGACTCACATGCAACGTCGTGGGTTCCCACGCTGACGAGGCTCGCCCAGGACAACGGATGGGGACTGCGCACGATGCTGAAGTCCCAGTGCCCGTTGACCGACAGCCAGATCACGCTCACCCCTGACGCCAAGGCCTACGAAGCGTGCGCCGCCTGGCAGGAACAAGCCCGTTCCCTTCTCGCAGACTCGCCACCGGACATCCTCTTGATCACCTCTGTCAACTACGTGGGAGTGCTCGACGATTCGGGACGACGCCTTGAGGGAGCCGAGCGGACCCAGGAGATCCAGCGCGGATTCCGCACGATCGCCCAGGAGGTCGCCAGCCAGGGGACCACGCCGGTCTTCATCGCGGATGTCCCCCTGATGCGGAGGGAGGGCAAGCCCTTCAAGGTCCCCGATTGCGTCGCAGAGCATGGTGACACGCTGTCCGAGTGCGCGGTGCCCCGCGCGGAGGCGGTGGACGAACTGAATCCCGTCGACCGGATGCTGTCCGCGGATCAGGAATTCGACTGGAACGTGATCGACCTCAACGACGGGATCTGCCTTCCGGAGATCTGCCCCGCCGTCGTGGGCAATGTGATCGTCTACAGGGACTACGCCCATCTCACCAAGACCTACGCGCAGACGATGGCCCCGTGGATGGCCGAAGCGCTGGGCCCCTGGACGCCAGACCCGGTGGCGGCTGACGGGTAGGTCGCTGCGACTCGGCCGCCACCCTGAGGGTGGCCGGGAGGTGGCCGCGCTGGGGAACCGTCCACCCTGACGATCTCGAAGCTACGGCGCGACGGCGACCGGCACATCTGGCCGAGCCCACCTGAGCGCCGGCCTGAGTTGCGCAAGCGCACCGACGACATCGCGCCGGTCACACCCCTGGAGAGCGGCGGACTCGGACCCTGATGACAGCTGTCATCGCGAAGCTGCACCGAGCCGTGCTGACCTGTGCATCCAGCGCGCGACGACCACAGAGAGCCCGAACTGGCAGCCCGAGGAGCCGCAGCCTGTCGGGCCGGGACCGTCCCGACGTGATTACTCCGTTCGGGTGAACGAGTGAATTGGCACCCCTCAGCTGGCGAGATCAACCACAGGCTCGATGAGGAGGACCAATGGCCAATCTTCAGTTCGTCGTCGTCGCCGCGACTGCTGCCGTCCACGCCCGCGACCACCGGCATCCGGTCGACGCCCCCTGCCCCGCCCACGACATCGAGGTGGTCTCATTCGGTTGGGCGAATGCGAAGTGGTTCTGCCACTGCCACGGGCTGGAGAGCGAGCTGATGCCCCAGTTCAAGGCCCGCGCCGCAGCGGTCGGGCACAGCGGCCAGAGGCATTGACTTCGACCGTGCGCAACACCTGCCGCCTCGGCGGCATCGACTCCGCGCGCAGTGCTTGGCTCAGGAACATCGGCCGGCTCGACGGTCACGTCGTCTGACACAGGGCCGGCCGGGCCGTCACCAAGGGATAGGGCGGCGGTCGCGGAAGAAGCCCCCTGACGGTCCGCCCTCAGGAAGGGTGCTCAGCCAGACCGCCGTCTGCGCCCCCTGCTCCGGGGACCGCGGTGCACCCGCACCGCCCATCCGGGTGCGCACCCAGCCGGGACACATGGCGTTGACCAACACCGTCGCCGGCAGCTCGTGGGCCACCGCGACCGTCAGTGCATTGACGGCTGCCTTGGCCACCCCGTACCCGCTCGGCCCCCCAATGCCCTCGGCGAAGGACCCCCACCCGGAGCTCAGGTTGACGATCCTGCCGTAGTCGCGACGCACCATCCCGGGGGCGAGCGCCCGGATGAGCAGGTATGGGCCCTGGACCATCACGGCCAGCGATTCGGCGAACCCCGTCGCGTTGTCCAGCAGGCGCCCGGGTCGCAGGATCCCGGCATTGTTCACTAGGACGTCGACGTCGCCGCACTCCGCCAGCGCAGCAGCGATCGACCCGCGATCGCGCACGTCGAGCTGCACGTGGCGCGCCCCCAGCGGCCGGGCAACCGCCGACGCGGCGGCAGGGTCGCGCGCGGCGACGATCACCTCCAGGCCCGCGTCCACCAGACCCGACGCGATCGCCAGGCCGATCCCCCGGTTGGCCCCAGTGACCAATGCGGTTCGCTTCACGACGGTCTGCGCTCCCTTCCCTGGGGCTCGAGCCCGTGGCTACCAGCTTCGGGGAGGCAACAGAGTCCGACCGCCGCCTGCTCCGGACCCGACGCTAGACCCGACCCGACCCGCACCGCTGGGCGCGTCCACTGGCGGCGCGCTCACAGGTCCCGAGCCGGCCCGGGGACAGCGACGTGGGCGGACAGCCGAAACGCGTGCTCCCCCAAGCCGGGATGCGTCCCGTTACGCGGTCCACGACGCAACGCACGCGCTGCCTACTCGGGGTCCTGGGTGTCGCGTTTGAAGCGCACCTCCTCACGTCGCTCTCGCCGGACTCCGGCCAGGCAGTCCTCACCGGCTCCAGCGGGTACCCGTGTCATTAGATGTGAGAATCATGCGCACAAGTTCGCCAGCCGTGACGGGCGGCCGAGCACATCCGTGCAGTCAGCGGGGAGCAGCCCCCTCGGTGGGGGACCCGTGCGCAGCGCTCGGCGTGGCGCCGGTGCCCATCGATGACGCCTTCTGGCGCTTCTCGATCGCCAGCCGCACGGTGAACGCCGTCACGGCGGCGATCGCGACCTCGGGGAAGACCTCTGTTGCGTTGGATCCGAACAGCAGGATCGTCAGGGCGACCGAGCTCAGGGGCATCATCATCCCGGCCGAGGCGAAAGCCGCCATGCCCACGGCCAGCCCTCCAGCCAGCCCGAGGCCGGGCAGCGGAGCCAGCAGTGATCCCAAGGCGCCGCCGAGCATGATCGACGGGAAGATCGCGCCGCCTCGGAAGGCACCCAGCGACAGGGTGTAGGCAAGGCCCTTGAAAGCCATCAGGGCGATCAGCGCACCGGAGCTCCACGACGATGCGTCGCCGCTGAGCGCGGCCAGGGTTTCGGTGCCCGACGAGGCGACGTCGAACGGGCTTCGGCCCGTGAGCAGGGAGTAGCAGGAGGCGCACAGGGCGACGATGAGCCCAATCATCATGGTGGCTGCGATGAGCCGGGTCCGGTGCATCGGATGGAGCCTGGCCTCCACCCGCAGTCCGGCGGTGAAGATGAACGTCATCGTGACGGCGGCCACAACACCGAAGGGAACAGCCCAGAGGAGGTCCCCGAGGTCAGGCGTGGGGACCGAAACGAGCTCGACGATCTGCAGCGACTGGGCCTGGACCCCGGCGAGATCGCCGAGGCCGGTGAACAGGATCGCACCCACGCCGACGCCCAGGATGGCGGCGATGGTCGCCGCGATCACCGGCCCGCCCATCAGGGCGACAGCCTCAGCCATGAAGATGACGGCCGTGAGGGGGTTGCCCAGGATGATGGAGATCGCTGCCGCGGATCCGGCGGTCCCGATGAGGGCCTCGATCCGGCCGCCGGGAGATAGCCGGATCACGCGCGAGATCCAGAGGGCCACCCCCATGCCCATCGCGATCAATGGCGCTTCGGGGCCGAGGACCGCGCCGAAGGGGAGGCTGGCCAGCGCGGCCAGGAGCACGCCGGGTACGTAGCTGGGCGGGGTGGGTCCTCCGCCCGTGCCGTGGGCGGGGATGTGCCCGCCGCGCCCCGGGAACGTCGAGATGGCGGCTGCGGCCAACGCACCTCCCAGGACGAGCCAGGGGATGGTCCACCACCAGGGTGGGCTCGCGAAGCCGAGGTCCGTCGGGACGGTCTCCCACACCCAGGTCTGCACCGCGGTGACCAGGGCCAGGAAGCCCATCGCCCCCAGGGAGACCGGGATGGCCACGACGACCGAGGCGCCAATGACCCGGAGCAGATCCGTGCGGCCCACCTCCGCAGGGGCGGCAGCTGGCGTGGCCATGCTCATGGAAGCTTCCTTGCATCGCGGACCGCTGTCCCGGTGAATCGGCGGGCGTGCTGCACGAGAACCCCTCCCTGCCCTCATGCACCCGGCGCGGTGCCCTCGGCGCGAGGCCGTGGGCCGGCAGCTCCGTCGGTGGAGCGCCCAGCGGCTTCGTCGCACCGGACCCTACTCCAGGCCGCCTCCGCCGGGTCGACGCCGAGTTGGATCGCCGGGTTTCCCCCCGGCGTGAGCTGCGTGCGGCCCAGGACCCCGCGGTGACGCTCAGCCGGGCACCGGCAGCGTGCGCGCCGCCACGGGTCACGAGGGACGCACCAGACCCGACTCGTAGGCGAACACGACGGCCTGCCCCCGGTCGCGCACACCGAGCTTGGCCAGGACTCGGCCCACGTGGGTCTTCACGCTCGTCTCCGAGAGCACGAACCTCGCGGCGATCTCCTGGTTCGGCAGGCCCTCGGCGACCGCGTGCAGCACTTCCCTCTCCCGCGGGGTGAGGCTCTCAACGCGCGGATCGACTGGGGTCCGGCGCTCCGTGCTGGCGCTGGGTTCAGGCATCCGGTCTGCGACGAGGTCGAGCATCCGCCGGGTGATCCGGGGCGAGACGACCGCGTCGCCGCTGGCAACGGTACGAATGGCCTGCACCAGGCTTGACTTCCGCACCCCCGCACATCCCTCGCCGACCACCAGGCCGCCGCCGCGGCAGCCTGACCCGAAAACACCACAAGGGGCGTCCGAAGAACTTGACTCAGCTCAGATCCCTAAAGGGCTTGTCAGTTTTCAACACGCGCAGTTTTGGGGTGGAGGGTGTAGTTCCATTCGCCGTGCCAGTCGTGGCGGGTGAGGGTGCCGTTGTCGTCGAGGGCTTTCATCTGTTGGTCGGGGATCTTGATCGCCGGTGGGGTAGGTGCCGGTGTCGAGTTCGGCGTGCACGGTCAGCCCGGTGCGGGTGGTGGTGGCGGCGATGGTCTGACGATGACTTCGTGGCTGGTCAGGGGTCGGCCGCGCCAGTTCATCGAGATGTGGGAGAACAGCCGGTGCTCGATTTTGTTCCACTTGCTGGTGCCCGGCGGGAGGTGGCACACGGTGATCGTCAGCCCGGTCTCGGCGGCCAGGGCGGCCAGTTCGGTCTTCCACGCCGGGTGCGGTAGCCGTTGGAGCCGCCGCCGTCGGCGGTGATCAGCAGCCGCTCGCGTGCGGGTAGGCGCCTGGCCGATGCTGCCACCAGCGGCGGATCGTGTCGACCGCGAACGCGGCGGTGTCGTGGTCGGTGCCGACGACTGACCCAGCCGGTGTCGGCGGCCACGTCGTAGACGCCGTAGGGGTTGGCCTTGCCGAGGTCGGGGTCGATGAAGTCGTGCACCTTGACCGGCTCGGGCTCCCCGGCCGGGCGCCATTCCCGGCCGCCGTTCTTGTAGGCGCCGACGAGTTCCTTCTTCTTGGTGTCCACGCTGATCACCGGCTCGCCCGGCCGGCTAGGTGCTCAGCGGCCTGGTCGTTGAGGTAGCGGAACTGGGCGTCCCGGTCGGGGTGCTGCGCCGCCCTCGATCGTCTTGGTGTTGGCCTGCAGGCTGAACCCCTGCTCGCGCAGCAGCTTGGCCGACCGTGTCCCCGGCGACCCGGTGCCCGGCCGCGGTCAGCTCCGCGGCCAGCTTGCGCATCGACAGCGTCGTCCAGCGACAACGGCGACTCCGGGTCCCCCCGCCGGGTCGGTTCGACCAGCGCCAGCAGCGCCGCGACCAGCCCCGGTCGGCTCCGTCGCCGGCTTGCGGCCCCCGCCGGCCCGCCGCACCCGCGCCAACGGCGCCGCCCCGGACTCCAGCTCGGCCACCCCGTCCGGATCCGCGACCGCGACGCGCCCGGCGCCGGGCCACCGCGGCGATCCCGCCATGACCCAGCGCACGCGCCTCGCGGCGATCACCAGCCGCTGCCGCCCGCTCGTCCAGGTGCGGCAGCACCGCCTCGAACTTCGCCCGCAACACCGACTCCGCGTCCGCAGCAATGGCCATCCCGCATTATCGCCCAGAGAATCACCATGTGCAGCAGTTATCCACTGACACGCCCTTAGGAGCACGATCTGGAACTAGACTCAGCCGGAGTCGACGGGATTTGGGGTTCGCCGCGTGAGCGCAATATTGGTAGTCGTCGGGATGGGCTACGTGGGGCTGCCGCTTGGCGCGCGCCGCAATCTTGCGGGGTTCCCCGTGATGGGCTTCGACGGCGACCCGCAGAGGTCTCGCGGCTGGACGACGGCTCTCGCACCTGGCTACATCCCCTCGACGGACATTCCGAGGCGTGCTCCACCGGCCTTCGGGCGACGAGCGACGTCGCAAGTACTGTCGCCGCGATCGCCATCGTCATCGCCGTCCCGACGCCGCTCTCCCGCATGCGTGCAGCCCGACATGATCTACGCCATCGACTCGGCGGAGGATGTCGCCGAACTTGCGCGCCGGGAGTCTCGTGGTGCTCGAGTCCACCACCTGGCCGGGCACCACCCACGAGGTCGTGCGCCCCATCCTCGAACGCGGCGGCAGGCGTGCGGGCTCGATTCCACCTGGCCTTCTCTCCGGAACGTATCGACCCGGGGAACAGGTCTGGCGGCGGGCAACACCCCCAAGGTGGTGGCTGGCCTCACGCCTTCGTGCCTGCAGCGCGCCACTGATTTCTACTCGCAGTTCGTGGACACAGTCGTCCAGGCATCCGGATTGCGCGAGGCAGAGATGGCCAAGCTTCTCGAGAACACCTTTCGACACGTGAACATCGCCTTGGTCAATGAGATGGCCCGATTCAGCCACGATTTGGACATCGACCTCTGGACGTCATTCGGTGCGCCTCCACCAAGCCGTTCGGCTTCATGCCCTTCTTCCCGGGCCCGGGTGTGGCGGTCACTGCATCCCCATCGACCCCAACTACCTCTCCTTCCGTGTTCGATCTGAGTTGGGATACCAGTTCCGCTTCGTCGAGTTGGCTCAAGACATCAATGCAGGAATGCCGGAATACGTCGCCAGGCGAGCTCAGGATCTGCTCAACGTGGCGGGGAAACCGGTGAACGGCTCACGCATCCTGCTTATGGGCGTCACCTACAAGGCAGACATCGCCGACCAAAGGGAGTCTCCCGCAGTTCCCTTGGCAAGGCGCCTACATGAGCTTGGCGCCACAGTCGAGTACCACGACCCTCTGGTGCCCATCTGGTCCCTACCCGGGTCGACGCTAGTGTGTGTCCCCGACCTCGACGCGGCCAGTCACTCCGCGGATCTCGTCATTCTCTTGCAGAGCCACTCCGACTATGGAAACTGGAATCCAATCAACTGCGACCGGCCAATCTTGGACACCCGCGGGGTCCTGCGCGGCGCGAACGTGACGCGACTCTAGCTAGCTCGAATATTGGGTTGGCCGACGCGGAGCGTGGTGGCGGGGTTTTCAGCCGCCAGTTCCTGAGGCGGCCCTAGCATGCGGAACGACCGGGAAAGCGTGGCAGGGCCGGCCGTGGGGTGTCCGAAGCGAGGGAGGGCATCGACGGCAATTGCGCCAGGTCTCGCCTCACGGGCCATCACACACCCGAGCGCTTGTACTCTCGTTTCACGTAGCCCCATGCTCCCGTGGCCATTCCGACCCCCCTCGCGGCCGTACGGAGCCCTCGTGCCTCGTGGCGATCCGAGCGAATGATGACGCCCAAGGCGTACCGAGCTACTCCACCGCCGAGGCGAATCAGACCACCCCAGGTCAGAGATACCCGCCGTGCGGTACGCGCGGGCGAGGACGTTGCAGTGAGGATGGCCACCCGACTGTGTGTGGTGCCGACTCGAAGCCTCCGGTTGAGGACCCACCGGCGTGTGGCACGCTCGGGGGGTACCAGGTCCCAGACGTATGCTTCATCGCACCAGCGGATAGGCCCCGCTCCTAGCGTGAGCAGCGTCGTGAAGAGGGTGTCACCTCCGCCGGTGAGGCCGAACTCCTCGTCAAAGCGTATGCCGAGGTGGCGCACCACACGCATGTCCAACAGAAGGTTCCCGGTGAAGCCGACCTCCATCGGGGATCCGGTCTCGCGGCGCTGCCGGACGAAAAACCCTCCGGCTTCGATCCATGGTTCGGGTGCTTGTACGTATTCCGGCAGCACCGGACCTAATACCCCTGGCGCCTGGTAGTGGCGGTAAGTACCAACGAGTTCTCGCAGCCATGAGGGGCCTGGCCGCTCGTCGTCGTCGATAAAGACCAAGAGGTCCGACAGCGCCGCGCTATCAAGAGCTCGATTGCGGGCAGCTGAGATCCCCGGGGTGGGCTCATGCACGTACTCGACAACGGGCACGCCTGTCGGCTCAGTCGACTGCCAGGCTCGCGCCACTGCCTCGGCGCTGCGGAGCGGGTCGTTGTCAACGATGAGCACGGTTGCATCCACACCTTGCGCGGCGACGGATCCGGCTTGATCCACCAACTCAGGAAGTAAGGTCTCGAGCAACTCCGGGCGCCGATACGTTGCCACGGCGATGCTGAGCGTTCGTCGCTGAGCGAATGCACGCTCTCGGGGATCCAGGGGATCTCGTTCAGTTGGCATGGACCCCTCCGGACCCTTCCATCACGTACAGGCTCAGGGCACTTACGAGCTGACGGCTAACCCAATGCCCCTGGCGCGTCCTGGCTTGGAAGCGCTCCACCGTGGACCCCGGAATACACCTCCCGGCCATATTGCCACACCGACACCTCACGGTAGCCAAATTAGCAGAGGTGGTCTCGGGACCCCTCGACCTTCAGTTGCAGGTCGGCGAGCACTCCGTGCTTCTGGTGTCCCGCGTCTGAACTTTCAAGGCACAGTTCAAATTCGGATACTGCCCTCTGAGGTTCCCCAGACAAAGTGGACATCGTCTATGTAGGTCTTTGTGGCCTGCTGGAAGGATGTCGTCATGTCAGGCAGTCGTCGCAGGTTCACTGCGGAGTACAAGATCGAGGCCGCTCATCGGGTGATCGATTCCGGGCGCAGTATCGCGGAGGTCGCCCGGGATTTGTCGTTTAATGAGGCCACGTTGGGCAACTGGGTACGTGAGGAACGCCGCCGGTTGGACGCCCTGGCGGGGACCCCTGCTGAGCCGTTGAGTGCCGCGGAACGCGCGGAGTTGCTGCGGTTGCGCAAGCAGGTCGCCGAGCAGGAGAAGGATGTGGCGTTCCTGGGAAAAGCAGCCGCTTTCGCCTCGAATCCACCAAAGCAGAGCGGTTTGCGTTGATGGCTGCGGAGTGCGCGAACTTCGAGATCACCCGGATGGCCCGCCTGCTGGAGGTGTCGCGGGCCGGCTACTACCGGTGGCGCGGCGCGCAGGACGGCCAGCCGACGGACCTGTCAGCCGCCCAGCGCCGGGCCGACCTCGACGCGATGATCCTGACCCACCACAAGGAGTCGAAGGGCACCTACGGGTCGCCGAGGATCACCGCGGACCTGCACGAGGATGGGGTCACCGGTCAGCGTGAACACCGTCGCTGCCCGGATGCGCGCCCTGGGCGTGGAGGGAAGCAGCCCACGCACGTTCAAGGTCGTCACCACCGTGTCCGAGCGGGACGGGGTGTTCCCACCCGACCTGGTGGACCGGCACTTCGACCAGGGCCACCTGGATGCCGTGTGGACCTCGGACCTGACCTACATGACCACCGGGGAGGGCCCGGCGTTCCTGTGCGCGATCCGCGACGAGCACTCCGGGCGGGTCCTGGGCCACGAGGTCGCTGACCACATGCGCGCGCAGCTGGTCGACGACACGCTCGAGCAGGCTGCGTTCACCCGCCACCACGACTGCGCGGGGGTCATCTTCCACACCGATCGAGGTGGGCAGTTCAACGACCGGGACGTGATCGCCACCTGCAAGAAGTACGGCATCCGCCGGTCCATGGGCCGCACCGGATCATGCTACGACCACGCGACCGCGGAGTCGTTCTGGTCGATCTTCAAGCACGAGTTCTACTACCGCCACACCTTCGCCACGATCGCCGAACTGCGAGCCGGGATCGACGAGTTCATCGTCTACTACAACACCACCAGGCGGTACTCCAAGATCGGTCAGGTCAGCCCGATCAACTTCGAGCTACGATCGACCCAGGCCGATCAGGCCGCATAACCCCGTGTGTCTACTTTTCCGGGGGAACCTCACTCCACTGGACGCGAGACTGGGCCGAGGTCGAGTGACGCCCAGACGGAGAACGCGATGTGCGTCCAATTGGGTGGAGGGGGAGGGTCGATGTTCTCAGCGTGATGGCCTGGAGCCAGGACGAGGATCTGTGCGGTTGGTCTGACGTTGCTGATGGCTTCCGGGATGTTTGGAGCCGGGCCTGTCACGGGCCATTGAGATCTGCCGGGGGCGGTCGTGAGATTCTGCCCGGTACCGACGTTCATCGAACTGCCGCCAAGATCACCCGGCACCGCAACTCGATCCTCGCCGCGATCGAGCACAACCTGTCGAACGCGCTGATCTGTTCTGTCCACGGAGGTTGGGCACGAGGTCTGCTGGTGACTTGGCCGCCGAGAGCGGTGTGGCAGCGGTGATGGTTGTAGAGGTGCAGCCAGTCGAGCCGGCGTCGCGGCCGCTTCTGGGGATAGGCGCGGACGTAGGCCCACTCCTCGAGCAGGGTGCGGTTGAAGCGTTCGACCTTGCCGTTGGTCTGGGGTCGGTAGGGCTTGGTGAACCGTGGTTGATGCCGTGCGGCGAAGGCCTTCGACCCAGTCCGCGACCGGTAGCGGCGCCGTTGTCGGTCAGGACCCGCTTGACGGTGATGCCGCGGCGGCGAAGAACACCCGCGCCCGGCGCCAGAACCCGACCGCGGTGTCTTTCTCGTCGTCGTGGATCTCGCTGTAGGCCAGCCGGGAGTGGTCATCGACCGCGGAGTGCACGTAGCAGTAGCCCTTGCCGGCTGCGCGCGGTTCGGGCGCCCCGCGGCTCGGCCGTAGCACCTTTGCCCAGCCGCCGTCGGGGATCCGGCCCAGTTTCTTGATGTCGACATGCACCAGGTCACCGGGGGGCGTTCGTAGCGGCGCACCTTCTCGCCGCCGCGCGGTGCGCCCCGGTGGCCGGGTCGGTCCACGCCAGCCGCAGGCAGCCGGTACCGGGTCAGGATCTTGTGCACGGTCGAGGGGTGCAGCCCCAGGTGGTAGGCGATCCGGCCGGTCCCCACCGGCGAGTGACCCGCAGCGCCGATCACCCGCTCCCGTCGCCGGGGGTCTGGTGCGGGCAGCGGCGCGGCCGGCTGGACGGTCGAGCATCCCTGCTGCGCCGTGGGCCGGTACCGGTTCGCCCACCTCCGGGCCGTCGTGACCGAGACGTTGAACCGTTCGGCGGCCCGGCGCAACGGCCAGCCGTCATCAACGACGCAGCGGGCCAGCCGCAGCCGACCGGTTTCCGACAAGGGAGCGTTAGGGTGAGACACGAAGACCTCCGGGTGATAGTGGCCCTGACCAGCCAACTCGCCGACACCCAAGCCCTGCACGCCGACGCCGAGCAGCGAGGCTGGACCGACGAAGAGCAACGCCACCAACGCATCGCCACCGCCCTCGAAACCCACCTCCGCCTCCTGCAACCCCGCTGACCCCGGGCAGCGCCTCGGGATGGCTCCGCCCCAAGGCCCGC
>CAWCUF010000004.1:0-270829 GCA_963798745.1 uncultured Actinomycetes bacterium | reverse complement strand
ACCCATTGGCGAGGTTCTTCTCTCTGGCCACGTCCTCAGAGGTTGAGCTCCCTGACCAGGTGGGGAACCGAGACGATCAACAGTCCGATGCCGACCAGGAGCCCGGCGATCCCGGCCCAGAACTCGCGACGCCTCGTCAGCCAGTCCGTGAAGCCGGCCATCACGTGGACCCGGCGCCCCTGCGGTACCAGCAGGTAGCCGACCACGACGGCTGCCTGCAGGACAAGTGCGCAGAGCGTGTGCCCCAGTCCGGCCGAGGATGGAGGCGGTCGTCATGGTGCCGGTCCCACCCGGTGAGGTGCCGCCGCCCGGGGTGACTGGGCGGCTCAGCGCTGTGTGAGTGTCTCGAGCAAGAGGTCGGGCACGTCACCGGTTTCGACGTCGACCTCGGGCCTGTCGCGCGCTGGGGCTGGGACTAGGACCGCGATCGACACGTTGTCGGCGGTCGCCACCACCAGGGCGCCGTGATAGGTGACGATGTCACCACCGTGCCCCACGAAGACGTCCGTGCCTTGTACCCATCCCGCGGTGCCCAGGCCGTACCACTCCAGGGCCCCGCCCCACTCGGGCTTGGTCATCTGCTCCACGAGTCCGGAGTCGATGACGTGGCCCCCGTAGAGCAGGTAACCCCAGCGGGCGATGCTCGGTGCGTCTGCGGCGATCCCACCGGCTGGCCCGGTCGCCGAGGCCATCGACCGGGAGGGCAGCCAGGGCCCGTCGTTGTCGACGGTGTCCAGGTCCGGGTCCTCCTCGGACACGGTCAGGGGTGGCTCGGGCTGCTGAGCGTCCTGGACCCAGACGCGCTCGAGCCCGGCCGGCTCGATCAGGTCACCTGCTGAGCGTAGCGGCCAGCGGGCCTCCGGTGAGTTGTTCGATCATCTGGCCGAGCACCAGGTAGTTCAGGTTGTTGTAGTCGGTGACGCCCACCCTGCTCTGGCGTGGTCCGTCGGCGTCGGCCAGCGCGATCGCCTCGGCGGTGGTCCAACTCCTGTCAAGGTCCTCAGCGGCCGACTCGAACATCTCGCCGACGGGGTCCAGGGGGAATCCACTGCGCATCCC
Source organism: uncultured Actinomycetes bacterium (assembly GCA_963798745.1). GTDB lineage: Bacteria > Actinomycetota > Actinomycetes > S36-B12 > CAIYMF01 > Prado023. The sequence continues at coordinate 269,770 of CAWCUF010000004.1, read as the reverse complement.
GAGCACCTGGCGCACCGTGGCACCCTCGGTGTCGAACGGGACGGACACGTAATCCGTCACGGGCGCGTCGAGATCCACCAACCCCTGACCGGCCAGATTCATCACCTCAGCGGCCACGAACGTCTTGGTGATGCTGGCGATGGCCATCGCCGACTCGGGAACCAGGTCCATCCCGGCCCCGTCCTGTCCGGCGGCACCCTGCCAGGTCCCGTCCTCGGTGACAACAGCAGCCGTGATCCCGATGTTGTTCTCGCCAGCGACCCAGTCGTCGAGCACCCCCTGCAGCCGGTCGGCGGTCGCGCCGGGCAGTGGCCCCTCACCCGGGAGTGGCGTACTCGGGGCCGACCGCGACTGCGCAGCGGTGACCTCGGTCGCGGTCCTCGACGCCCCGGCAGCTGCCGGGGCAGGTTCTTCTCCCGGGGTGCAGCCCACGGTGAGGGCGGCGACAAGGGCCAGGCCCGCGATCCCGGGCGTGCGTGACTGCCAGTTCATGGTCAGTCTCCTGAGCAGGTGACCCCGGCAGCGTCGAGGTCCTCGGGGCAGGCCGGCAGGGTGGCGTTGCCGGCGCGGACGGACTCGGCGACCGCCGACGTGGCTGCGACCACTGCGGCCGGGTTGCGGATCGGGATCGCGTGGTCGGATTCGTCGACGACGCCGTAGCGGGAGTTGGCCGAGATCGTGGCTGCCTGGCGTTGCAGGTCCCGCCACTGTGTGGCGTACCCGGCCGGGGCCGCCGGGTCCACTATGCCGGCCTGCAGCACGATCACGGGCCGGTTGCCCATGTCGGGACCTTCGCCGACGGTGCTGGCGATGGTGTCGGTATCGACGATCCCGTCCTCCCCTTGCCACGGTTCGTCGAGCCCCTCCTGAAGGGGGGACGTGGCGTCCACCAGGACCATCCCGGCAATCTGGTCGGGGTGCTGTGTGGCAGCCGCTCGTGCGACGAGCCCCCCGTAGGACCACGGGACCAGGACGAAGGGGCCGCTCTCGCCCTGGACCGCCAGCATGTCGAGCATCTCCTGGGCGTGTTGCCCGGGCGTGCTGTGCGGGGCGGCGCCGCGCCGCGCCGGGGACAACCCCATCCCCGGCCTGTCGAACATGCAGACCCGGTTGGACTCAGCCTGCTCAGCGGCCGCCAGCGACCAGTGCGCCGCCGCCGGGGCATCCCACCCGTTGATGTAGACCACCGTGGGCGCGCCCTGCCCGATGCAGGCAACGGCCTGCTGCACACCCCCGGCGTCGACCATCCGCCAGGGCATCGAAGTAGCGGTCTCCCGCAGTCTCTGCCATGAGGCTCGATCCATGTCGAAGTAGGTCTCGGCCTGAAGGTCGGTGGGCATCACGTCGGCGATCTCATCAGTCGGGACCTCAGCCCCGACGGAACCGGAGGGGGAGGGCGTGGGATCCGGAGTACTCCCAGCGGTGCAGCCGGAGAACAGTGCCACCGCGCAGATCGGTGCGACCAGGCGCCCATCACCAAAGCGCCTGGACATCAGGACAGCCCGTCGGTGAGCACCAGGCCTGCGGTCGTCACCATTCCCATCAACCCACCAATGGTCAGGACCATGCCCAGCCCGGGCAGCGGACCCCACATCCCCAACAGGATTCCCAGGACGAGCACCACCAGCGGGAGGAGGAACGCCCGCCGGCGCTTCTTCGTGGACTTCAGGCCCGAGCCGAGGACCGCGTGGCCCGCCTCATCGGTGTGCTGCCTGCGATACAGGTCGCTTGTGTCGTACTGCCCCATGATGGCTTCCCCCTGAATGCGGCTGGCGTGGTGCAACTTGCATTAGGTGAGGCTACCCTCACCTACCACAAGGTCCCACCAGCACCACGCGGAAGTCAAGAGGTCCGCATCGGCGACCGGCTCCAGCCTCAGGTCCAGTCGGCGGTAGGGGCGTGATTCAGCGACGAGGTGGCCATCGTCATAAGCCCGAAACCGGCAGGCGCTGTCGACCAACCGCAGGTAATAGACCTGACATCAGGTACGTCTATCCGCCGCGTATGACTGTCAAGCGCGGGCCGCCCTGCACTCAACGCTCTGGTCCATTCCGTCCCTTTTGTGGAACGACCTGCGGTGACAACGCTGCGCACCGACGCCATCAGGCGACGATGGTGATCATCTCTGATGGAGGATCGGTTTCCGGTGACGCGACGGTCGCGGGCTAGTGATCTGTAGCGCCCTATTGCGGATTGCCATAGAGAGCTATACATCCCTACACTCGGGGGCGTGGACCCCGTCAGCAATCCGTATTCCCCTGGGGCGGGCCGCCCGCCTGCGGCCCTGTCCGGGCGGGGTGAGCACCTCCAAGCCTGGGACGTTGCCCTGCGCCGGATCGAGGCCGGGCACGACGCCCAGTCTCTGGTCCTCTACGGACTGCGCGGTGTGGGTAAGACCGTGCTGCTGGCCCGGTTCGCCCGGATCGCGGAGGAGCGTTCCTGGCTGGTTACCCAAATCGAGGCCCGGTCGGGCAAGACCATCCGCGCGGCGATCGGGGAGGGCTTCCACGACAACCTGGTCGACCTGGCGCGCCCCGGGGTCGGTGCACGGGTGCTCAAGGGGCTCAAGACAGCGTTGAGCTTCAAGGCCTCCTACGACTCGGCTGGCACCTGGAGCTTCGGGGTGGACTTGGCGGACTCCGCGGGCGGCGGGGCCGACACCGGAGGATTCGAATCCGATCTGGGGAAGTTGCTGCGTGACCTGTCGGGGGCAGCTGAGGACCGCGGCGTCGGGGTGGCGGTCCTGATCGACGAGGCCCAGGACCTGCCCGACGAGGAACTGGCTGCCCTGTGCTCGATCATCCACGCGGCCAACCAGCGCGGGGACAGACTCGTGGTCGCCCTAGCGGGCCTGCCCAGCCTGCCACGCCGCCTGGCTGAGGCGAAGTCCTACGCCGAACGGCTGTACCACTACCACCAGGTCGGTGCCCTGGAGCCGGCCGCAGCCGGTGCGGCGCTGGTCGAGCCGGCGCGCACACAACACGTCGAATGGGCGGCCGACGCCCTGGACCTGGTTGTCCAAGAAGCCGGCGGATACCCCTACTTTCTTCAGCAGTACGGCCAGGACACCTGGAACGCCGCCGACGGGTCGAGGCTCACCCTCGCCGATGTCAAGACCGGCATTGCCCGTGGCCAATTGGCCTTGGACACCGGGTTCTTCCGCGTTCGATGGGACCGAGCCACCTCGGCGGAGAAGGCCTACCTGCGTGCCATGGCCCTCGATGGTGACAGCGGCAGCGCATCGGGGGAGGTCGCAGCACGGTTGGGCAAGAAGGTCACCTCTCTGGGCCCTACCCGCGCCAACCTGATCAGCAAGGGACTCATCTACTCCCCGGATCACGGCGTCATCGCCTACACCGTGCCTGCGATGGCCGCCTTCGTGCGTCGACAGCCATAGCAGACCTGACCCCGGGAGGCGTCAGGCTGGCTGTCAAAACCTCCCAGTGCGGTGGTTTGTGGTTGAGGAGTTCGCGGGCTTTCTTGTGCGTACGGCAGGCGGCCTTCGGCCTCAGTTCCTGAGCGCCGCGAGCGACTCCACGAGAGCTGGTTCGGGGAAGGGGAGGGGTAGGCGTGGGGTACACAGTGTTCTTCTACGTTGCGCAGGCCAGTTCGGCTCCTCCTGAGGTCGTGTTCGTGTCCGTCTGCGAGATGGATCCGGTTCCTGCGGGGAAGTCGACGCGGGTGGCGCAGTTCACGCGGCCGGCGTACTGCGAAGTGCCCGCGCTTCGGGATACCGAGTCCGTGGACGCCTCCTTCGACCCGCGCGGGAACTACTTCCTCTTGGAGGTCCCGTGGGGTGCTGCACCGGAACTCATGGACCGGATCAATCGAATGGCCGATGCGTGCGGGCTGTCGCAGTTCGACCCGCAGCTTCAAGACGTCGAGGTCCCGGAGACATGGTCCGATGAGGATTCGTACGCAGGACTGCCGGACCTCGGGGACGACGGGGCCGATGACGACCCGAGCTACATAGTGCTCTTCTTTGATCCTCAAGCCGCGGGCACCGAGGGCAGACACGTGTATTCCGAGATAGCAGCTGTGAGTCACATCGCCGCGAATGACTGTCCAGCAAGACGCGGTGGTGCACCACGTCCGTGGACGCAACGTGGTCGGCCGTTCTCCTGTCATCTCACCCAGCGTGACCGAGGCACGAGCGGCCCACACCCGTATGAATTTGGCCGCTGAAGTGTCGGAATGGGGTGTGATTCGTGACTCTCTGTAGTTGGCGGTGATTCGCAGGGCGCGGGACTGGCGGTCGACGAGTGGCCCAGGACGCGGGGTGCGGGGGAATTCAAGCCCCCCAATGAGCGCTCGATCGGATGGGAGAACGATGTCCTACCAAGTGGGATTGGCCCTGTGATTCCGGGCGTGATCATGCGATGATGTGGGTATGTCGATCACCGCTGCGGCCCGGGGTGACTTGCGGGCGTATCAGGTTTCGGTCCGGTTGCCGACCGCTGAGTTGGTCGCCGGGCTGCGGGACTTGCTGGGTGCCCGGCTGGTGGCCTATGTGGGGTCGGTGAAGGAGACCCGGGCGGTGCGGCAGTGGGCGGCGGGGGAGCGGGAGCCGTCTGCGGAGGTGGTGCGCCGGTTGCGCACTGCGTATCACGCGGCCGCTTTGCTGGCTGAGAAGGACTCCGCCGCGGTGGTGGCTGCCTGGTTCCAGGGGATGGACCCGCGTCTGGGTGACGTGGCCCCGGCCCGGCTGCTGCGTGAGGCGGAGTTGGACGTGGCCGGCCCGCGGGTGCTTGCCGCGGCCCGGGCGTTCGCGGCCGAGGGCTGAGCCGGGTGGGGTCGCTCGCGGTCCAGGAGCTGGCCGGAACGCTGGTGTGGCGAGTCGGGTACCGGCCGCAGCTGTGGGCGTGGGTGGGCTGGGAGTGTGCGTCGGAGGGTAGGTTCCCGGGGCGCTGGGACGACGCGGAGGGCAACTTCCGCACCGTGTACGCGGGGTCGTCGCTGCTGGGCTGCCTGCTTGAGTTGCTCGCCGACTTCCGCGCCGATCCGCTGCTCGATGTGGATCTGGGCCAGGTCGTCGAGGATCCTGAGGATGCCGCAGCGTTCCCGACCGTTTCGGCAGGGGTGGTCGACCCCAGCTGGCTGGCGCCCCGGGTCGGTGCGACCGGCAGGTTGACGGGTCGGTTCTGCGCGGTCACCGATGCCCGGTCGATGGCCGTCCTGCACCCGTTGTTCGTCGGTCAGTCCCTGCGCTTGGGGCTCAAGGACTTCGACGCCGCCGCGCTGAAGGATGCCCGGGCGCGGGAGCTGACCCAGCAGCTGGCCAGCCACCTGGTATGCGTCCACCACCCTGGACGGTGTGGTGTTCCATTCCCGACACGGTGACGACATCACGCTATGGGGGGGTGTTCGAACGGCCCGGCGACGACCCGATCAGCCCCTGTCTGGCCGAGATCACCCACCATGAGCTCCACGTCGGCGACGCCGATGTGATGCGGGCGATGGAACTGCTCGGCCTGCAGTGGCCGACCCCGGCCGCCTCGGACTGCACCGGCTGAGCGCGACCCCGGCGCTCAGCTGGCAACGTCTCCTGCGCGACGCACTGCCTCGTAGCGCGCCCCGGGGTTGGCCTGCGCTCACACCTGCGGTTGCGGTGCGGCTGCGGCGTAGGCCTCTCCCAGCGCCGCCGCGGCCACGACCAGTGACTTGATGATGTCCTGCCGCTGCTCGACCGTCGAGTTCGGGCGGTCGCCGAAGTCGGGTTCGAGGGGGGCGTCACCGAAGGCCCGGCGGATTCGCCTCTTCTCAGCGGGGGAGACGGCGAAGAACGCGGGCTGGAGGACGAACCCGTGAACCACCGACGCCACATCGGCCCGGCCTGTCCGGTCGAGACCGGGATGCACGGCGAGGGCCACATCCAGCCACCTCATGTCGTGCTTCTCGCTTGCCTCGAACTGGTCGGTGATCAGCAGGTAGACCAGCATCGAAGCACCGCGGACTCCCGGTGAGCCCTCTTCACGATCGTCATAGGGCATCTGTGCTGCCCGCCTGATCAACTCCTCCGCGCGCCGCGCATCCCCAGTCGTAAGGGCTCGGATCGCCTTCGTGAGCAGGTTCTCGGCGCCCGTGATCTGGGCGTGGCCCAGCGCGTTGAGCATGCGTCCCGACTGGCGTGCCAGCGCGCCGAAGTCACCGCTCGCGCCGGGTCGGGGGTCGAACCTGGAGTGAAGTGGATCGGTCACCGGCACGACACTAGCCCGGCCACCCTGCGGCGCACGAGGCCTGTCGGTCAACCACGTCAGCACCGCCTCCCAACTCCCTGGGGGCATGCCCAGCCCGATGGCGAAGTGGGCCAACACCCGCTCAGGAAGAGCCCGATGCCGCACTCCGGTCAACTCCCACGGTCTCGACCCCGTCCTCGTCGGCCACACCCCGAGCAAGCCGTGCCAGCGCCCCGGTCACCGAGGGCGATCCGAGGGGTGCCGCGCCAGCCGACCCCACCCGAGAGGAGGAAGTGTCGGAATGGGGCTGTGAGCGATCACTCAGGGTGACTGACGACCGGCCTGGCCGGCCCTTCCGTCGACAGCCATGCTGAGGCATCCGGGCACGGGCACACCGCCCACAAAGACGCACGCGAAACGCCCACTTGCCAGGGTCTGACCGGGGACCAAGGAGTCGCCCGTACCGGTCCTGTCCTTGTCCTTGGTCCTGTCCTCTGGTAACCCGTTCCAGAAGGCCGCGTGTTCGAGCCTGCCCAGGAGGGGTCGAACCACGGCGGGACAGTCGCGTCTGCGACACGATCCGAAGGCAGCCGCGCCGGGTCAGCTGCTTGTCGGGTGCGCACGCCCAGCCAGAGTGCCCAGCAACTCGTTCCACTGCGGCAATACACACATGTGTCCGCCGGGGACGATGTGCACCTGCGCATCGGGCAGCAGCCTGGCCAGCTGTTGAGCGGCCTCGGGCCGGACCCAGGTGTCAGCATCCCCGTGGTAGACGTCGACATGCTGCTGCACATCGGCCAGCTGGAAGTCGGGTTGGCCGATGACCGCATAGTCACTGTCCACGCCGGTCTGGCCCTGCGCCCACACCTCAGTGGCGACCTGTTCCAGTGTGGGCCTGAAGGCTGGGTCGGTGAACACGGGGCGATCCGCATCAGGGAAGACCTTCATCAGCATGTCGATGTATCCCGAGGGGTCTGCAGCCTGGCGGGCAAGGACGCCGAACCAGGCGCGCCTCAACAGGGATACGTGCCGCAACCGGTAGGGCATCGCGGCCATCCAGTGCAGGTGCTTCAGAGCCCCGGGCTGGTCGAAAGGCACGGGGGTGCCGATGGTGACCACATGCGTGACCCTGTCACCGAGGTAGTGCGCTGCGGCCAGGGAGTGTGTCCCGCCGCCGGAGAAACCCAGCAAGGCGAAGCGGTCGATCCCCAGGTGGTCGACCAGTTGATCGGTGTCGTCGGCGGAGCCGCGCATCGTCCGCACCGCCTGTGGCGTCGACCCTCCGTACCCCGGCCGGTCGAGGCTGACCAGCCGTAACCCAGCCCGTCCGGCGAGAGCGTCGTCCGGATGTCGGCCCAGCCGGCCCTCCAGCCACCCCGGCTGGAACACCACCGGGAACCCGTCAGGTTCGCCGACGTCGTCGAATGCCAGCGTCCGCCCGTCCTTCAACGTGAGTCTGTCCATGACTGCAACTCCTCCGGGGGATCAGGACTACGCTCCACCACTCTAAACAACTCCCACACCGCGGGTCGTGCCAAGGCCAGTCAGAGCGAGGTCAACCGCCCTCACCCCGCTCTGGGACCCCTCCCATCAGCACGACCAGAAACGCACTGGTCGCGGCATGAGCGAGCGTTGCCGCGCAACTTGAGCGACCACCACGGCCCACCAGCACCGCCGCGTTAGTTGACGCAGCGCCTCGCGCACTACCCCATCCCCGAGGCAGACCTGCCGGAGCGCGTTTCGGGGTCAGGCTGACTTCAGGGGGCGGATCGCTTCGAGGGCCGCGCCCAGGTGGTCCTTCTCGAGCTCCAGGTCGTAGCGGGTCTGCAGGTTCAGCCAGAACCGGTCGGTGGTGCCGAAGTACCGAGCGAGGCGAAGGGCGGTGTCTGCAGTGATCCGGCGCTTGCCGTGCACGATCTCGTTGATCCGCCGTGGCGGTACTCCGATGTCGACCGCCAGCCGATGCTGGGTGACTCCCAACGGCTCAAGGAACTCCTCGATCAGCACCTCCCCGGGGTGCACCGGATTGATCTCGGCCATGGTTCCCACCTCCTAGTGGTAGTCCACGATCTGGACTTCCTGCGGACCGGCATCGGTCCAGGTGAAGCAGATCCGCCACTGCTGGTTGATCCGGATGCTGTGCTGCCCGGCCCGATCACCGCGCAACGCCTCCAATCGGTTGCCTGGTGGCACCCGCAAGTCGTTGAGCGTCTCGGCCGCATCGAGCATGGCCAGCTTGCGTAGCGCCACCCGCTCGATCCGCGGATCTAGCTCCTTGCTCCGGTGCCGTGACCACAACCGTTCGGTGGCGTCGTTGCCGAACGACCTGATCACAAGTTCTGAGCATAACGCGGTGCGTTATGCTCGGCAAGCCCTCCTCGTCCGACGCCCACCTCGACCGGAAGTCAGGAGTCCGGCGGGTACCCCCTTCCGCCGCCTGTCGCGCACGTAGAGGCGGACCGCAACCCGCCCGAGGTGTGCTGAGCACAGGGGTTGGTCCCAGCACGCCGTCAGCGGTCCTGGACGCAGATGCCGAGTCAATGAGCCACGCCGGGGCGATCATGCCCCCATGGGGAAGTCGCGTTCCGGTGGCGGGGGACCCGGCCGCCAGTCAATCGTCTTCGTTGCGTGGCAGCGCGGACACTCCAGTGTCACTCGCAGGGCCCTCGCCTCGGCGGCCGAGACCGGGTGATCCTTGCCGGGCTTCGGATAGCCGTGCAGGCCGACTACACAGCGTGGATCCTTCATGCGGCACCGTCCTGTCACCGGTAAGACTCTGGGGCTGCGACGCCGGGCGTTCGACGTTACGCCTTCACGATCGCAGGGTCACCTGTGACCGCTGGCCAGGCTTCGGTGCCCGAGGACCGGCGGGCGGAAGGTGAGCAGGTTTGCTTTGGCCACGCTGCCGAGTTCGCGGCCACCTCACACCGGCTGCTCACTGCGGCGTGAGGCTCCGTCGGGAGTCCTGCTCGTCGAGCTTGCGTCATGGTGCCCCACATCGCCGCCTATCGCATTGGCCTCGCCCTGCGAAGCCGTATCTCGGGCCGTGGAGCCGCACGACGTCACCGCTCTCTCGGAGCTCCCCGTTCCCACCAGTCATGGGGTGGCTGCTCGATGATCATCGCCGCCGCGACCTCCACTTGAAGGTTGTTGCAGAACTTCCACAGTTCCTTCGCCGCTCGCGAGTATTGGAAAAGAACACTATCGACCTCGAAGGCATCCAGATCACCGGCCCGGTAGCGATCGACGGCCTCCCCGACGCGAGCAACGAGCGCTCCCAGCTGTGCGCCGTGATAGTCCGCAACGACCGCACGCGCAGCCCGTCGCTCCGACTTGCTGGACACGGAACGAGGCTACTCACCATCGGCCCGTCGAAGGTCCTCTTTCCCGGCAGGAACCCGCTTGATCGCGTGGATTCCGGACTGACCCACTTCGCCGCGAAGGACTGTCAAGAACAGCTCAGTGCTACTCCACTTCGATCCACATCACCGTGGCGGCCGCTCGCCCGGCTCAACTCACCCAGCGTGACCGAGGCCGGGTCGGCCCATGCCCGAGGCTGGATTGACCGCCAATGTGTCGGACTAGGGTGTTGGGCTCCCAGTGATCACTCAGTGTGACACACGACCGGCCTGGCCAGCCCTGCCGTCGACAGCCAAGCTGAGACACCCGGGCACGGCTATCCTGCCCAGATAGACGCAGGACCACTTCCGGTGGGTGAGGTCAACCTGCTACTGATCATCGGGCCCGGCATCGATCAGCTGGCTTAGGCGCAGCACGGCCAGCGTGGCGAGGGTGACCAAGGGATTGCTGCGCCGCAGTCCCGAGGGACCCCAGTCGCCGTGGCTACCGCGGCTCACCACGTGATCGGCGGCGACCGCGTTCGGCGCCTCACGAGGGAAGCCACCGCCCGGCAACCACTTGGATTCCAGCCACTCCAGCGCGTCAGAACACCGGGGGTCGCCGAGGTGCTTGAGGTCGGCCATCACCTGCAGCGGCAGCTGTCGATAGTATTTGTTATCAAACAGGTGGCGGAATGGTGTGAGGGCTGGACGTGGGGCCATCGATGCCGAGGTCCCATCTACTGATCCTCGGCATGCCTCGCTTATGGCTGTGAGTCGGGGGAGGGGCGCTCGCGCAGGGCGGCGTAAGCCTCGGCCAGGCTCATCTGCCGGCCTCGGACGACCGGATGTTCGATGATCGAGCTGAGGTCCGCCTCGCTGGGCAGGGCTTGCTGCTCTTGGGCGGGCAGTTGGTCGTAGGTGTAGGTCGAGACCGCCATCGGCGCGGTCGCGCTGGCCAGGGCGTAGTGCACGACGGCGGCGTTGCGGTCCGCGCAGACCAGGATGCCGATCGTGTCCCGGTGCTCAGTCCCGGCCAGGTTCTTCTGGACCCACGCCACGTACATGCCCAACTGGCCGGCGTGCGCCGGGGTGAACTTGTCCACCTTGAGCTCGAAGACGACGAACCGGTTCTGCACGAAGTTGAAGAACAGTAAGTCGATCACGAAGTCGTCGCCGGCCACCGTGAACCGGTACTGGCGGGCCACGAACGCGAAGCCGTGCCCCAGCTCGAGGAGGAACTGCTGCAAGTTGGCCACCAGGGCGTCCTCGAGCTCCCGCTCGGCGACCCGCTCGGTCAGGGTCAGGAAGTCGAACACGTACGGGTCCTTGACCAGTTGTCGGGCAAGTTCCGAGTCGGGGGCGGGAAGGTGGGTGGCGAAGTTGGTCAAGGCCCCGCCGGACCGACCCAGCGCGTCAGCTTTGATCTGGTTGAGTAGGACCGCCCGCGACCAGCCACCTTCTGCTGCCCGGGCTGCGTACCAGTCCCGAGACGGCCGATCGGGCAGCTTGTCCAAGAGCACCAGAATGTGGCCCCAGGGGAGTTGTGCAGCAACCTGCTGCACGACTTCACGGGTCGGCCACGTCCCAGCCAGCCCTCGCATGTAGTGCAGGTTCCTCCGGGACAGCCCAGTCATGTCCGGGAACTCGGCTCGCAGGTCCGCGGCCAACTGATCGATCACCCTCGCGCCCCAACCCCGGGCGGCCTGCCGATCCAAGATGGTCCGCCCGATCATCCAGTACAGCCCGATCAACTCGGAGTTGATCAGACGGTGCGCCCGGATCTGGGCCGACCGGACCTGCGCCTTGAGCTCGACGAGCACCTCGGCGTAGTCATCGGGCAGCGCCACGCTGCTTCCTGCCATGGCACCAGTCTGCCCTGCCGCCCTGACACCCCCACCTCGCGTCGCGCCCCTCGAGCCGGCGGCCGCCGTGGGCCGCGTTGACTCACGAAAGATGCCTCGCGCACCGGGGCCGTTGCCTCACGCGGACCTTCACGGAGCCAGAAGCACGGGCATTACCTCGTGATGGCTACAGCTTCGCGCGCCACCGCCGGCCCTGCAGGGCCTCCTCGACGAGGGTGATCTCGCGCATCTGGGCGGCCAGCCGGAAGCCCTCCTTGCTCAGCGCGACCAGGGTCTCTGAGGGTCATCCTGCCGGAGGACGTGCGCTCGACGATGTGTTGCAGGGTTCGCCTGTTCGAGCTGAACGCGTACAGGGCCAGGGGCTTGTCCTGGGCGTGTGCCCGTCACCACGTCCTGGCCACGCGACACGCTGTCGGCACGGGCGACCACGGCCGCGTCCGATCCTGTGGACCGTTGCATGCCGGGTGTGTGGCCAGTAGCGTGCGAGGCCACCGTTTCGTGGTCCGAGGGGAGTGCCGCAATGCTGGTATCGGGTGAGTTGGGCACGTGGGTTGAGGGCCAGAGCGTCGTCCGGTGGCTCAGGGATGGGGTACGCGAGCGCGGTGACCAGATCGCCCTGCGGGTGCGGGGTACCGACGGGGCCTGGGATGAGATGTCCTGGCGGGAGGTTGGGGAGCGGTCCGCCCGGTTCGCCAGCGGGTTGAGGGGCTTGGGTGTCGGACCCGGTGATGCCGTGTTGCTGCTGCTGCGCAACCGGCCCGAGTTCCACGTCGCTGACCTGGGTGCGTTGCTGGTGCGGGCAACGCCGGTGAGCATCTACAACACCTCGGCCCCCGAGCAGATCGCCTATTTGGCAGGGCACTGTCAGGCGAAGGTCGCGATCGCCGACGACCTCGAGTTCCTCGCACGGATCCTTGAGGTTCGCGGGGAGCTACCCGACCTGCAGCACGTGGTGGTGGTCTCCGACCCTGAGGGGCTGGCCCCGGAGGGTGTCCTGCGGTTCACGGACCTGCTCGCGGCGGATCCGGTTGACGTCGATGCCGCCGTGGACGTGGCTGACCCTCGGGATCTGGTCACCTTGGTGTACACGTCGGGCACGACAGGTAACCCGAAGGGCGTGATGCTTGACCACGCCAACATCGCGTGGGAGGTCGGCGGTTACGCGACCCAACTCGAGCAGTTCCAGGATCAGCATGTGGTCCCGTCGTATCTGCCGATGGCGCACATCGCCGAGCGGATGGTCTCGCACTACTCGTGGGTCTTCGAGGGGACCGAGGTCGTGTGTATCGCGGACCTCGCCGACCTCGGGCCGACGTTGGCCGAGGTCCGCCCTCACCGGCTGTTCGGTCCGCCGCGGGTGTGGGAGAAGCTGCAGGCGGGCATCATGGCCGCGGTCGCCGCAGCGGGTCCGGAGAAGGCCGCCCAGTTCGCGGGAGCCCTGGGCGTCGGTCGCCAGATCGACGAGTTGCGCCGGGCCGGTCAGGAGGTGCCTGAGCCGTTGGCCCAGATGCACGCCGGCATCGAGCAGATGGCCTTCCAGCCGTTGCGCCAGAGGGTCGGGTTGGATCGGTTGGAGATCGCTTTCTCCGGGGCGGCGCCGCTTCCTGTGGAGGTCGCGGAGTTCTTCCGAGCGATCGGGGTGCCCTTCTCCGAGGTCTATGGCATGTCGGAGAACACCGGGGGAATGACCTGGTCGCCCTTCGATGGGATCCCCGGCCGGGTCGGGGTGCCCTGGCCGGGTACTGAGGTCCGACTCGGCGACGACGGAGAGGTGCTCTGCCGCGGCGGGATCGTGAGCCGCGGGTACTTCAGGGACGAACAGCGCACAGCCGAGACCTTCGACGCCGATGGCTGGCTGCACACCGGTGACATCGGGGAGTTCGACGAGTCGGGTCAACTGCGCATCGTCGACCGGAAGAAGGAACTGATCATCACCGCTGGTGGGAAGAACATCTCGCCGGCGAACCTTGAGGCCCGGTTGAAGTCGATCCCGCTCGTGGGGCAGGCCGCGGTGGTCGGGGACAACCGGCCGTTCCTGGTGGCCGTGCTCGTCCTCGACCCGGATCGCACCCCAGCCTGGGCGACCGCGAACGGGATCGACGGGAAGACACTGGCTGAGCTCGCTGCGGACCCGGCAGTCCTGGCCGAGGTCGAGCGTGGCGTGGCAGCCGCCAACGAGCACTTCAACCACGCCGAACAGGTCAAGAAGTGGGCGGTGATCGGCGAGGAGTGGCTCCCGGACTCCGCACAGCTCACGGCCACGATGAAGCTCAAGCGTCGTGGCGTGCTCGCCGCCCACGGCCCGGTGATCGACAGCCTGTACGGCCAGGCCGCCCCGCAGATCTCCTGACCGGCCAGTGGGGAGCAAACGAACAGGATCCGGTGCCCAGCCGGCGGCGGCGACAACCCCGTCACCACCCAAGAGTCAGCCGGCAGCCAGCTAGCGACCCAGTACGACGCGATGTGTCACCACGCCCATGGACGCAACCGTGGTCGGCCTCACCTGTCTCATCTCACCCAGCGTGACCACGGCAGCAGTAGCCCACACCCGACGTGAAACTGGCATCCGAACTGTCGGAATGGGGTGTTTCCGGGGCTCTATTGGTCACCCAATGTGACTGGCGACGGCCTGGCCATCCCTCCCGTTGAGGGCCATGCTGAGTCACCCGGGCGCTGAACACCGCCCACAAGGACGCACCGGACTTGGGTCCAGGATTCTCACGTCGACAAGCTCTCGGACGAGTCGTGTCGAGTCGGGGCCTAACCGCTCGCGGCGCCCGGTCGGTCGCTACTCGAAGGTCAGTGTCTAGATCATCTCCTCCACGCTGGCAGTCCATTCAGCTGCGGCTTCCTCGTTTGTGTCTTCATAGAATCTGGACAGGGTGAGCATTGTGCCGCCGTCTGTGTCGATGGCGTGGACGCGAGCCGGGAGCTCTGATGCGTACACGCTCGCTCCACTCATGGCCAGTTTGCTCGACGGCCACAGCAGCACACAGAACGGAACCACGGAATCAGCCTGGCATAGAAGTCTTCTCGGCCACCTCGACCTGCCACCACGACGAGCCTCGCCGCTGGCCAGGCTCGTCGTGCCCTCATCGATCACGGTCAAGGACACAGCCCCATCCAATCAAGCCCCGATGTCGGAGGGGACGTCGATCAGTCCCGCGGAGATGAACTCGCCACTGCGCTGACCGTCTTCGCCGACCGGGACTGACAGGTCTGCGACCTGGTCTGGGACGGACAGGAGCAGGCTTCCGGACTCCCCGCCGAGCTCGCCGGCCAGAGCATCGCCACGCATTCCTGGGAAGTGAGGGTCATCGTCACCTGGTCGATGTTCAGAGACTGAGTGCCGAACACTCGGCTCTGGCCTTGGCAGTCAGCGCTGGCCGCAACGCTCTGCGTCGGTTCCTCTGCTTGGGTGGGCTCGTCAACGCTCTGGGTCGATTCCACTGCTGGCGCGGCCTTGTCGTCCGAGCTGCAGCCAGCCAGCACCAATGCCGCCGTCGTGGCCGCCACCCAGAAATGGGAGTGTCTTCTGCCTCATGGGGGTCGCCATGGGGGTCTCCTCTGTTGCAGTCCCGGAGCCGGTTGGTCCGGGTTGGGCTCGGACTCTGCCAGCGGGGCGCAGCACGAGCGCGTCACAGCGGCGGCGGCTTGTCCCCGGAGGGATTCATGACATCCACGCCGATGACACCGGCCTCGCCCTCGACGGGATGACCCGCCAACGCCGGCCCAGCGGGTCGACCCGGGCGTCGCGAACCTTGATCAGGCTGCGTTCGCGGAACGGACCAGGTCGTGGCGAGAGTTGAAGGCGGTCGGACCGGGTGGCTCGCTGGTGCGTCAGGCACAGCCCTCGCGGTAGTCGAACTCGGCCGGTACGTAGGCGGCGACCTCCGCCGCTGACAACGGTTGCGGGGCGATGTCACACGCCAGGTCGCGCCATCGCTGCGCAGCGACGTCGACTCGTACGAACTCGTCGCCGCGTGTGAACCAGAGCCAGTTGTCCTGGCCTACGGCGGCTAGGCCTCGGTCGCTCGTGGAATCCTGCACGGGCACAACGGCCACGACACCGAGCTGCACTCCACGCTCGAGGTCCCACAGCACGAGATCCCCAGCACGTGTTCGGATCACAGCCCTGCCATCGGCGACCATCACGGGGGCCTCAGGCTGCGCCTCCGCGCGCAGCGTGTGCAGGACCGCCTGGTCGTCGAGGTTGTACACGACGGCGCCGCCATCTTCAGTGACGACGACCGCATGACGTCGTGCCAAATCCGCACCAGCAGCCACCTCGCCCGCGGCTAGGGGCAAGGGCGGCGCGACGACACCGCCGTCCCAGCGCCAGGTCTGCAGGGTCCGGCTCTGGAGGCCCACTGCGGAGAACCCGTCCACACCCCCGTCTGGATCACGAGTCCACGGGTCCACCTCTATCGGCGCGGTCTCGCTGACCTCCATGTTGGCCAGGTCGAGAGTCCTGACCACGACGTGCGTTGCATCGGATGGTGCTGCCTTCACCACCAGGCGGACCAGACCTCGCGAGGAGTCGACGAAGGGATCCGACAGAGCCGCTCCCGGATCAGCCATCGGGGTCGTGCCGGTGGCGACCTGCTGCCCGGACTTGTCCAGGAGCGTGGGCGGGCTGCCCGTGGCCAGCGGGGTCAGCGCCCGGTCGCGGTCGATGACCACCAGGGGGTCACCCGGTTGGCTCCAGGCCGCCACCTCCTCGCCCTTGACGAGGTCGACCAGGGTCCAGCGTCCGTCTAGCGCCTGAGCGGCTCCGACCCCGGGCGCGGCAATCGAGACTGGTTCTCCGCGTCGGGTATGTCTGACCGTTCGCTCAAGGCGGTTGCTCACCCAGTCCACCACCTCCACCGAGCCGTCCGGCCCCACGAGGGCCAGTTGCGTGTTGGTGAGCCACGTCGCGTCGACGACGTCCGCGTCCAGGAACAGCCGCTGCCCGATCGGGCCGAGTGTCGGGTAGTCGAGCAGCTGGACTCCCGAGGTCCCGGCGACGGCGACCCGGGTGCCATCTGGGGCGAAGGAGTAGGCCACGACGTCACCGACCTCGGGGAGGACGACGTTGCTCGGGATGGTCAGCAGGCTTCCGTCGACGCCGAACCGGTGCGCGGTACCGTCGTGGCCGAAGGCGACAACCTCGCTGCCGTCGGGCTTCCATGCATAGGTGGCTGGGCCGGGGTCGAGCGCCGCCGACGCCGTCAGGGAGCCGACCTCCACGATTCGGGCGTCGTCATCGGCGACCACGACGGCGAAGTCACCCCTTTCGGACAGGATCGTCGAACGCACCGGGATCTCTGATCTTCGCGTGATCGCACCGCTGGATGGGTCCACCAGGGCGAGGGTGATGTCGTCCTCCCCGGTTGCGACACCGACGAGCACCCCGTCCTCGACCACGTCGTGGACGGCCACCACGTCAGCCGGGAGCCGGGCGGCGACGGCACCCTCGTCGACCACCGCATACGCGGCGCGGTCCCGCGTGCCGTCGGCGATCCGCCCGACGAAGCGGCCATCGCCAATCGCGAGCGCGGAGCAGCGCAGCGGTGAGACCATCCGCCGGACCGCCCCAGTCGCGAGGTTGTGCGCGACGAGTTCCGACCCGGCCGCAGTCGGATTACCCAGGGCCACCACCTCCGGGCCGCGCGACAGCTGAGCTCGGCACACCGACCCGAGCGGGGCATCGCGTGTGACACCCTGGAGCAGGACCCGTGAGGTGGGACGAACGTTGTTGAGCACTCCGAGCAGTGCCCGCTGTCCCGTGGTTCCCGGGTCAGCCAGGTAGGCGGCGGCGGCCATGCGCAGCGCGACCTTGGGTCGCAGGTCCGACTCCTGGAGTGCGCGAGCGACCAGCGCGCTGAGCGCGGCGGTGTCACGCTCGGATGCGGCACGACGCCACTGCGAGATCGCCAGGGCGCTGACCACCAGGATGACGGCGGCCGCGGACGCCACCAGCCTGAAGGCCATCCGCAGTCGTCGGGACGCGCGTGCCTCCCGCTGGATGGCCTCGACCTCGGCCGCTCTGAGCGCTTCGCGCCTGGCCGTGCTGGCCTCAACAAACTGTAGTTCGTCGGGATTGAGGAGGTCCGGGCGTGCATTTCTCAGTTCCTCGGCCCGTTCCAGCCGGGGGCCCTGCAACAACCCGGCCTCGTCTCGGTTGTCGGCCCGCCATGCGGTGGCCGACGTGGCCACGACGTGCCGCTCGACGAGCAGCGCCTGGTCCTCGGCCATCCACGCACGCAGCCGGGGCCAGGCCGTTAGCAGCGCCTCGTGGGCGAGTTCGACGGTGGGCTCCCGGGTCGTCTCGTCACGGTCCAGCACGATCAGTCGTGCCTCACTGAGCGCTGCCAGCGTTCCCTCGGTGACACCGGGGAGCCTGAGCAGCTCGGACCGGTGGGCGCGCACGCGGTTGACCCGACCCTCCGTGTCGATGGTCACGAGCCGGCCCATCAGGCGTCGCGTGGACGTTCCCGCGCCGCCCTCGATCTCGGCGAAGGCAGCCTCGGCCCTCCCGACCAGGGCGCCAGCGAGTCCCCCGAGGTCCTCGTAGGAGGCCAGCGTGAGCTCGGGGCCGGAGCGTCGGTCGAACAGCTCGGTAAGGGTGAACTGGAGCAGTGGCAGTGAGCCCGGGCTTTCCGCACTGTCGGTGACCAGCCGAACCGCGAGCTCAGGGGCGATCGAGACACCTGCGCGGGCAGCGGGCGTGGACACGGCCAGCGCGACGTCGGCATCTGCGAGCGGTCCCAGCGCAACGGTGGCTGACTCCAGCTGGCGGGCCAGGCCGGCGTGTGCCAGCGGTTCGTCGTAGCGGTCGGCGCGCAACGTCAGCACCACCCGTACATCGAGGTCGGGTTCGTCGAGCGACTCAACCAGGAGCTCGAGGAACCGTCCCCGTTCCGAGTCGACCAACACGCCGGCGGACCACGTCGCCTCGAACTGGTCGATTACCAGCAGCAGGTGGGTGTCAGGCCGCGACGTGATGATCCGAGCTGCGTCCACCAGGCCGTGGTGTCGCAGATCCAGTTCGTGCGCGGAGACGCCACCGGGCCACACAGAACGGAGGGCTTCCTGCAGCGCTGTGACCGGAGTCTCGGTAGGCCGCATCCGGGCCACGAGCCATTCCCCCGGCAACGCCCCGGAACGCACAGCAGGGACGAGCCCCGCGAGGACTACGGATGACTTACCGACCCCGGACGGCCCGACGACCGCACAGAGCGGGGACACCGCGATCCGACCCAGCAGAACCTCGATGACCGACTCACGACCGGAGAAGACGGCGGCGTCCTGCTCATCGAAGGCCTCCAGCCCCCGATACGGATTGGCGATCAGCGGGGAGGCGGCAACCGCCCCAACAGCGAGAGCCTCCCGGAGGGCGGCGACGGAGTCGAACCGCGTGGTCGGTGTCGCGCTCTGGGCACGCGCGGCCACATCCGCCCATGCATCGGCTCGAGGGTCGTCGGGACGAGCACGCGCCAGGCCTTCGGCAAGCAGCCGGCCGAGTGCCTCGACATCCGTGGCAGCTGCGAGCTCGGGTCGCGGGGCACGGGGTGCCACCCGGAATCCAGTGACGAGAACACGCCCGTCGTCATCGAGAAGTACCGTGTCGCCAGTCAGCCCGCCGTGGCAGACCCCCTGCTGATGCGCCGCCTCCAGCGCACTCGCGGCATCATCCACTGCCCGGGCGACACGCTCTGCTGGCCATGGCTGGTCGCGCCATGCCGTAGCGAGGGTGGTGGGCACCAGCGCGCTGACCAGGCAAGCCCTGCCCGGCTCCCGCCAGAAGTCGAGGACGGGAGCGATGTGGGGGTGCTGGAGACGGGCGAGGACTCGTGCGTCGTTGTCGAAGCTGCGGATGAAGGCCTCGGAGTCGGCGTCGTCCCCCTGGAACAGTTCCACGGCGACCGCGCGGCCCGTGGCCTGCTGCACGGCCCGCATGACCGTGCTGCGCGGCCCAGGGCGCAGCACCTCTCCGATCACGTAGCCCCGCACCTGCCGGCGTGACGTGGGGGTGGTGAGCAGGGTGGGGTCCTGTTGGAGGATGCGTCGCTCGAGATCCTGGAGCTCCGGCGAGGTGTCGATGCCCAGCTCGTCGATGAGCAACGCCCGCTGCTCGCGGTAGGCAGCCAGCGCGTCGGCCTGCCGGTTGCATCGGTAGAGGGCGATCATCTGCGTACCGAGCAGGGCCTCACGGTAGGGGTGCTGCTGCAGCAGGTAGGCGGCCTCCACGGCGACAGGGGCCCGGTCGCCGGCATCGAGGCGGAGGGTCAGCAACGCCTCCTGGGCGGTCAGCCTGAGTTCGAGCAACCTCACGCGGTCGGCAGTGAGCCACGGCAGATCTCCGAGGTCGTCGTAGGCCGGGCCACGCCAGAGAGCCAACGCCTCGGTCAACAGTCGAAGTCGTTCGGCGGCGTCGTCGCACGCAGCGTCCTGCTCGAGGAGCTGCTCGAAACGGTCGCTGTCCACCTCGAGACCGGTCCGGGTCAGGACGTAGCGCCCGTTGGTGGCGACGATGCGCTGGGGGCCATCCGGGATGAGTTGGCGCAGCCGATGGGTGTAGGTGCGCAGCGCGGCACGTGCGGATTCCGGCGCGTCCTCCTCGGTCCAAACCTGTTCGATGAGACGTTCCGCCGCAACCCCCTGGTCACCGGCCAGGAGCAGGGAGACGAGGATCCGCCGCTGCCGCTCGTTTCCCACACTGACCGGCGGAGTGCCGAGCACAACAGGGCCCAGCACTCCGCACCTGGTCATTGGCCCATCCAAACCATCTGCAGATCCTTGCGCTGCGAGGCGCGCTCTTCAACCCCCTGGCTGCCCGAGACCTTCGCCCGTCCTCGCCGATCGGGCCGAGGACGGGCCGCCGGGCAACCGTCACTCCGTCCAGCCGAAGGAGGTCGACATCTGGCCCAGCAGGAGATCAGCTTCAGCGATGCCCTCCTCGGTTTGCGCAGCCGTCGCGATCAGGAGCAAGCCGTCCTCGGTGTCGACGAGGAAGTCCTTG
Source organism: uncultured Actinomycetes bacterium (assembly GCA_963798745.1). Lineage (GTDB taxonomy): Bacteria > Actinomycetota > Actinomycetes > S36-B12 > CAIYMF01 > Prado023. Next base: position 249,384 of record CAWCUF010000004.1, on the reverse strand, counting down.
CCGAAGGGGGTACCGGAGATGAGCATCTCTTCGGGGTCGCCTCCACCTGTCACCAACGACAACCGACCCAAGGCGTCGTTCTGTGTCACGTATCCGGCTACCTGCTCGCCCATGAGCGTGATCTCACCGGCGGGCTCGACCGTGCCGCCGCGGGCGACGACCTCGTCCAGGAATGCCTGCTTGTCTGGCAGTGCCGTGCCGTCGGCAGTCTGCGTCACGGCAGCGAATACGACAGCTGGGGAACCGCCGTCCACACCGGACGGCACCTCGAACACAACAAGGCCCGGCATGGGCTCGACGCCCCTGGCCCCCATGTACTCGTCGACCGAGAACTGGCCCAGAGTGAACTCCGTGGTGGTGTAGAAGCCCTCAGCCGAGCAGTCAGCAGTCGACCCCCCCACCGGGCCGGACGGGTCACCGAGGTCGATTGAATCGACGACCTCGTCCGCCGTGGCAAGCCAGGCTGTGTCATCGGTGCTGACCGGCGCGAAGATCACGATCGGCGAGAGGTCCTGCTGATCGACTACCCAGACCCGCGCAATCTCCGTGGGACGCAGGAAGACCGGGCCGATGCCGCTCAGAATCAGCGGCTGCTCCTCGGCCGCGGTGAGATCGACGACGGTGGCATCAGCGCCCCCGACAGTGACGTCGCGTTGATTGGTCGCCTGTACACCGGGGTGGGATCGCAGGAAGGAATCCAAGTCGACTGTCAGGTCACCGGACCCTTCCAACTCGACCTCGCGAAACAACAGCACTGCGCGGGTGGCGGGGGCCGGTGGGTCCTGGGATTGCAGGATCAAGGTGCCCGGCTCGGACACGGGCACCTCCCAGGTCTCGTTCAGGGTGAAGGTCAGATCCGTCCCGAGCTGACCGGTGCTGTGCTCACCCGCACCCAGATCGGCCTGAGGGAGTTGGTCCGGCTCAGTGCCCGCCGCCACAAAGGACGAGCAGTCCGAAGCCGAATTCTCTGTCGAGATGGTCGGCGAGCTGACAGCCGACGCTTCCGGTGCCGCAGTTCCGGAACTCTGCGAACCGCAGCCGGCCAGGACCAACGCCGACATCGTGGCCGCCACCCAGAATGGGAAGTGCTTGTGTCTCATGGGGATCTCCTCTGTAGCAGTCCCGGAGCCGGTCGGTCCCGGGCTGGGCTCGCACTCTGCCAGCGGGGCGCAACACGAGCGCAACACAGCCAGGGCCCCGAGACGGACCGGCACGCCCCATCGGCCAACCGGGCCTGCGGAAGTTCAAGCAGGATGGGTGAGTCACCCATGGCCGCCTTCGCGACGCCCACAGGTCGAAGGAGTCGCGGTGCTCCTGGATCAGCCCGTCTGAGATGACGAACGAGGCCTGGATGCCATTGACCACGTGACGCCCCGTCGAGCTGAACGTGTAGGCCGCTACCCAGTGGGCCGAGGTGTCGGTGACCGAGTCGAAGGTGAGGGTGAAGTCCTTGGCCGACGTGCACAGCATCCGCCACATGTCACCGACCTGGTGGCCCCGAAGCTCGGTGAACACGGGGTCGGAGAAGGTGGCGCCCTCGGCGTAGCAGGCGGCCATCGCCTCGGCGTCCAGCGACTGGAAAGCTGTGTAGAACCGCGAGATCAGCTCGGAACTCATGCCCTGACACTAGGTCCAGCTTCCTGCCGTGACGATCGGGGCAGGTTCAACCGCCCGCGCGCGCCAGCACCAGCCGCTGATCGTCAACCAGTCCAGCCAGGCCGCTGAATGACCCCACCAAGCCGACAGCGATGCTCTCACCCGACCGTGAAGCCGCAGACGGGGCCTCGAGCGGGCCGCCGCCGAGCTCGACTTGAGACCCGAACCCGGGTCATAGCCGCGTGTTGACGTACTCACTGCATGCATCGGGCAGGGCACTTGCGCGCCGACCGCGCCCGACCGGTCACCGGATCGGCTGTGCTTCCATGGCGGCATGAGCGGTTCCAAGTCCAGTGAGTTGGGCACAGGCCGGTCCGTACTGGCGATCGTCGTCGCCGTGCTGGTTGGCGCAGCCGCGGCGGTCGCTGGCAGCGCCGGCGGCCTGCGGATCGGAGGCTGGCCGGTGTTCGCGCTCTGCACCGCGGTGGCCTACCTCATCAACTGGGTGGCCTTCGTGCCAGCGTGGCTGCGGCGAACCGAGCGGTTCTACGACCTGACCGGCACGCTGACCTACCTGACGGTGGTCGTGATCGCCCTCGTCGTCGGGTCGCGTTCGTCGGTGGCGATGGTCCTCGGCATTCTGGTTGCGGTCTGGGCGCTGCGGCTGGGCAGCTTCTTGGTGCGGCGGATCCGCCGGGAGGGGACCGACCGGCGATTCGACCGGATCAAGCAAGACCCGGCCCAGTTCCTGGTGACCTGGACGCTGCAGTCGCTCTGGGTGGTGCTGACCGCCGGCGCGGCACTGGCCGCCATGACCAGCGCTACCGAGTCCCGGTTCGGGCTGATCAGTGTCGTCGGCATCGTGGTCTGGCTGGTGGGGTTCGGCATCGAGGCCGCCGCCGACGACCAGAAGCGCGCCTTCCGGGCGGACCCGGCGAACCGCGGACGTTTCATCACGACTGGCCTGTGGGCCTGGTCCCGGCACCCCAACTACTTCGGGGAGATCACGCTGTGGGTCGGCGTCGCCCTGGTCGCACTGCCGGCGCTGTCCGGCTGGCAGTACCTCACTCTGGTGTCTCCGCTGTTCGTGACGCTGCTGCTGACCCGCGTGAGCGGTGTCCCGCTGCTGGAGGTGCGCGGCAAGGCGACCTGGGGCGACGATCCCGAGTACCACGACTACGTGGCTCGCACGCCGGTCCTGGTGCCCCGCCCACCCCGACGGTGAGCAGCGGCGGGACCTGAGTCCTTCCGCCGCGTAACGCGCGCGCATCACGCCTGGGGGACTGGTCTGAGATGCCGGTCATGTGACGGGGGTGAACGCCACCGGGTGTCTCTATGTCTCAATCATTGCGCCATGGGTTAGGCTGGTGTCTGAATGATTGGGGCATTGGGACATGGGTGAGTTGCAGCTCTTCGGCACGCCTGGGGTCGATCTGGAGGACGCCCAGGTGATCGACGACGTCCGGGCGATGCGGGTCGCGCTGGCCGATGTGCTGCGGGTGCCGCGGCGGTGGTCGGGTGGGTTGCGTCGCACGACGCAGGCACGGGCGATCCGGGGGTCGAACACGATCGAGGGCTACACGGTGTCGGCCGAGGACGCGGTGGCCGCGGTGGACGAGGAGCCGCCACTGTCGGCCGACGAGCGGACCTGGGCTGAGATCATCGGCTACCGCCGGGTGCTGACCTACATCCTGAGGATGGCACCCGAGCCCGGTTTCGGCGTGGACTCCCAGCTGCTGCGGTCGCTGCACTTCATGCTCCTCGAGCACGACATGGTCAAGGACCCGGGCCGGTTCCGGATCGGGGTGGTGTACGTGCAGGACGAGTCGACCGGTGAGGTGGTCTACGAGGGGCCGGACGCAGACCTGGTCCCCGACCTCATCGACCAGTTGGCCTGGGCGTTGAACGCCGAGCGTGGGGAGCCGATGGTCGATGCGGCGATGGCGCACCTGAACCTGGTGATGATCCACCCGTTCCGGGACGGCAACGGGCGGATGGCCCGCGCCCTGCAGACACTGGTGATGGCCCGCGATCAGGTCCTGGAGCCGACGTTCTCCAGCATCGAGGAGTGGCTGGGTGCCAACACCGAGGACTACTACCGCGTCCTGGCACTGACCGGCGGCGGAGGCTGGAACCCGGGCAACGATGCCGGACTGTGGGTGAAGTTCAGCCTGCGGGCTCATCACATGCAGGCCCAGACCCTGCAGCGCCGCTTCCGGGAAGCCGAGGCCACGTGGACCGCGATCGACGCCTTGATCACCGAGCACGGGCTGCCCGAACGCGTCGGCGACCCGCTGTTCGACGCAATCCTGGGCTACCGGGTCCGCCGACCCGGCTACGTCAAGCGCGCCGGGATCGAGGAACGCACCGCCACCCGCGACCTCAACCAGCTGGTCACCGCCGGGCTGCTCGACGCCGTCGGGCAGACCCGCGGCCGCCACTACACGGCCAGTCAACGCCTGCGCCGCATCGCCGCCGGCGCCCGATCCGATCGGGCCGCCCTGACCGACCCCTACCCCTGGCTACCCACCCGACTGCGCGCCGGAACAAGCTGAGCCAATCCGCCCTCGCGCCACACCCGCAGGTGCCCCTTCCGCCGCCTGCGGACGCAGGCCGTTCGCGCCGGCTCGCCTGTGGGTCAGGTCGCCTCCGGCGCGTCGGGTGGCAGCCTTACGCGCCCGTGCGGGTTGGGTGTGACGGCCGCGATCACCGCCACGCCCGACGCAAGCCGGTTGGACTGGCCAGATGCCCGGGTCTTCCACGACACGTCGTACCGCTCGGCAGCACGTGGCACCGGCCACCTCTGATCAACGATCAGCCGCGCCAATCGCGGGCGGGCACGAGGGGTCAGAGCGGCGTTGGAATGGGTAGCGTGGGGCACGAAGGCCTCCTTGGTGTGAAGCGGTTTCTAGACAGCTCCACTCCACACCGGGAGGCCTTCACCCAACACCAGCACCGAGGAGGCGGCCACCGCGCAACCGCAGGCCTTCACCGCCTGACCCCCCAAGACGAAGGATCACCCCACGCACACGACGTCGAAGGACTTGACCGGAAGGAACGGAACGGCGACGCGGGGTTGATCGCTCGGATCAGCGGACGCGCGCGGTCTGGTAGGCCCAGATGACGAGCTCGACACGGTTCCGTGCCTCGAGCTTGGTCATCAGTCTGGCGATGTGCGTCTTGACCGTGCTGTTGCTGATGAAGAGGTCCTCGGCGATCTCTGCGTTGGTCTTGCCGCGGGCGACCTTCATCAGGACCTCTTCCTCGCGGTCCGTGAGTGGATCGACGGGTTGGATCGGGGCGGTGGCGGAATCGGTGGCGGCGAACGCTTCGAGGAGCCTGGCGGTGATGCTCGGCGCGACGAGGGCGTCGCCGGAGGCCGCGGCCGTGATCGCCTGGACGAGGAAATCGGTGTCGGCGTCCTTGAGGAGGAAACCCCGAGCGCCCGCCTTGAGCGCTCCGTACACGTATTCGTCGCGATCGAACGTCGTGATCACGACGACCGGGATCGGGTTCGAGGTATCCGGGCCGGCGAGGGCCTTGGTCGCCTCGATGCCGTCCATCCGTGGCATGTTGATGTCGAGGAGGCACACGTCGGGTTGGAGGCGCCGCGCGAGGTCCACGGCTTCCACTCCGTCGGCTGCCTCGCCGACGACCTCGATGCCGGGTTGGGCGTTGAGGATCATGGCGAGCCCGGTCCGCACGAGGTCCTGGTCGTCGGCAACGATCACCCGCAGCGTCATGGTGAGGCCCCTCCCTTCGGCAGCACTGCCCTGACCGTCCAACCCCTCCCGGGATTCGGGCCCGTATCCAGCGATCCGCCATGCAGGGACACGCGTTCGGTCATACCGACCAACCCGTATCCGGAGGCCGTTGCCGGGTCCACGTACGACGCGTCCCCGTCGTCGGTGATGACGAGCTCGACGTCCTCGGCGGAGCCTTGCACCTGCACCGTGATCCCGGTGGCGCGGCGGGCGTGGCGGCGAGCGTTCGTGGTTGCCTCCTGCGCGATGCGGAACAGGGCGGTCTGGATGGGTGGAGCGACGCCGTCGAGGTCACCGTGCATCTCGAGCTCGATCGGTGGCTGTCGGCCATCGTCGGCGAGCCCTTGCAGGTCAGCGAGGCCCTTGCGGGGGCCCGTCTCCTCGTCGCCGCGTCGCAGCACGCCCACGATGCTGCGCATCTCGGCGAGTGTGCGGCTCGCCTCGGACTTGATGGTGCGCAGCGCCTGCACCGATGCATCGGGATCGCTCGCCGCGAGCGCCGAGCCAGCCTCGGCCTGGATCGCGATCGCCGACACGTGGTGTGCAACCGTGTCATGCAACTCCCGGGCCAGCTGCTCGCGTTCGAAGAGCCTGGCCTCTGCGACAGCGCTGTCCTGCGCCCGCTCGCGGTATCGGACGGCAGTCCCGAGGGCGCACGGGAAGAGCAGCCACGCGAACGACGCCGCCGTGAGCGCAGCACTGTCGGGGTAGAAGACCAGGTTCGTCACCAGGGGAACGCTCATGATGCCGAGGCCGATCACCGCCTCGCGGCCCGAACCCCATCGGAACAGCGCGTAGGGGAACGGGATCAGGAAGACCATGGTGCCCAGGCCGGGTGAGTCCAAGCCCGCTGCGATGGCCGCGATGTCGAGGCCGGCGATGACGATCCACGCAGCGGCGACCGACGCCAGGGGATGGGTGCGTCGCCACAGCAACGCCACGATCGGCACCAGCTGGACTGCCACAGCGAATGGCCGCCATGGGATGTCGTCACGGGCCAGGCCCTCCGCGATGGCCAGGGCGACCAGGACGCCCACGAGCACCCAATCCCGCCAGACGCGCCGTGGCGGGTTGGGTGCACGGGGTTCCGCCCAGAACGATCGAAGGGCGTTGATCAGCACGTTCGACAGCGTACTTGCGGGTCCCGCCCCGGTCGTCCGCCGAGAGTACGACATGCGAATCGACCCTGGGTTGACGTGACCTCGGCCCTCAGCATGATGTGCCCGGTAGGCATCCGGGGACACGATGTTGCCAGCCCTCGAACGAGGGATCGGAAACGAAAGGCACGGTCATGCAATCGATCCAAAGACTGGGAGGGATCGGCTCCCTCATCGCGGCTGGCACCTTCGTCGTCGGTCTCGTCATGTTCGCCACGATCTTCATGGACTTCGTGAGCGCCACGGACCCCGCGGCAGCGGTGGCGTTCATCGTCGACAACCAACTGGCGCTCCACCTGTGGAACTTCGCGATCCATACCGTGTTCGGGATCGTCCTCGTTCCGCTCGTCCTGGCGATCGGGGACCGCCTCCGCACAGCGCACTCGCCCCTAGCTCGTGTCTCGTCCGTGTTCGGGCTCATCTGGGCGGGCGTCATCATCGCCACCGGGATGATCCTCAACATCGGCTACACGACCGTGAGCGATCTGCAGGGAACGGACCCCGAGATGGCTTCGAGTGTCTGGGCCAGCCTCGACGCGGTCACCAACGGCCTCGGGGGTGGGAACGAGGTGCTGGGTGGCATCTGGGTCCTGGGGATCAGCGTCGTCGCGCTGCGCGAGCGGCTCTTCGCACGCTGGGTCAACTACCTCGGTGTCGTCATGGGGGTCAGCGCGCTCCTGACGATCGTCCCGGCCCTTGAGGACGTGGGCGCTGTCTTCGGCCTCGGCCTGATCGTCTGGTTCACCGCCGTGGGGATCACCCTGATCAAGGATCACACCACCTCGTCCCGGTCCCCAGACCATCAAGGCCTCGCCACCTCCCGCGGTGCGTGAGCACCAGACACGCTGGATGGAGATACCCGATGACCACGACCACCACACGACCACAGATCCGGCATCCCCACCTGGACGGCCTCGTTCGGCCCTCCCGCTGGCCGCAACTGGTCGCCGAGACTCGCTGCGATGGCCCAGGAAGGCCACGAGCCGACGCTGGCCAACTACCTGCACCACACCGGTCTCGCGCGCGACGACGTGTACAGCAACAACCGGTCCTGGTCGGACCTGCCCCAAGCTGCCGGCCTACCGGTGGCGCCGGCAGGCCCGGACGAGGTTTCGCTGCGCCGCGCCATCGGCCGCCAGCTCCACATCGACGACCTCGAACGGATCAGCACCTTCCGGCACTTCCTCGTCCAGCCAGTTCGCCGCGGCCGGCGAGTCCCCGCCAGGCCGCGTTGCTGCGCATGCTGGTCGTCGCGCTGGCGGGCCGGCACGTCAAGGACGCGGACCCGGCCCAGGGGGCGGACCGGCTGTGGCAGCACCCGCAGGTGGACTCTTGCTCCCGTGATCGACAGCGTGTACCCGGTCTACGATGCCGCCGAGGCGTTCCGGCGCTTCGGCGCCCAGCAGCACACCGGCAAGATCGTCATCTCGATCACGCCCGACGAGCAAGGCTGACGACAGTTGCCACCCTGCACCATGACCGGAAAGTGAGCATGACCGATGTGGCACCTCCTGGCTGTTCTGACCATCAGCCTCGGCGTCGCCCTGCCCGCAAGTGATGCTGACACGTCGATCGAGAACTTCATCGACGCCGAGATGCCCGCATCCGGCGTGCCGGGCCTGGCCTATGCCACCGTGGCCGATGACCACATCGGTCCGGTCGGCGCCCGCGGTGTCGTCAAGAGCGGCACTGACGACGACGTCACGCCCGACACACCCTTCGTGATCGGCTCGGTTTCCAAGAGCTTCACGGCGCTGGCCGTCATGCAGCTGGTCGAGGCCGGTGAGGTCGACCTGGACGGCGAGGTGTCGCAATACCTCGACGAGTTCGCAGGCCAGCCTGCCGGCGACGTCACGATCCGGCAGCTGCTCAGCCACACGAGCGGCTTCTCCACCCTGCAGGGCAACGCCTCCCACGCGGACGCCACCAGCGGACAGGACGCGCTCGCAGCACGAGTCGACCAGGTCGCACAGCTGACTCCCGCGTATGAACCCGACGAGCGGTGGGAGTACTCCAACACCAACTACCAGGTTCTCGGTCGTCTCATCGAGGTGGTCAGCGGGCAGGACTACCAGAGCTACGTTGCAGCCAACATCCTCGAGCCGGTCGGCATGAGCGACAGCTTCGTCGCCGACGGCGAGGTCTACGAGTCCATGGCGACTGGGCACCGGCCATGGTTCTTCACCAAGCGACCGCTGCCTGACAACACGACCGACCGGGCAACGGCGCCGCAAGGCGGGATCATCGCCAGCGCCAACGACGTGGCGCGCTACATGCGGATGATGATGAACGGCGAGGACGACGTGCTCAGCGCCGACGGGAAAGCGATGATGATGCGCCCGGCCAGCGCGGCGTCGCCCTTCTACGGCTTGGGCTGGTTCATCGACTCCGACAGCGGCACCGTCTGGCACTCCGGGTCGGTCCCCGGCATCGAGACGCTGGCCACGATGGCTCCGGCCGCGGACGAGGCAGTCGTCGTGCTGGTCAACGGGGGCAGCGGAATCGGCTTCGGGGAGACGACCGAGCTTCGCGAAGGCATCACCGCCAGGGCACTCGGCCTCGACTACACCGGCGAGGGCTCGCGGTCGGCTCAGAAGGCCCTGTTCATCGGGTTGACGCTCCTACCGATCGTCTACCTGCTGAGCATGGTCTGGGCGTGGCGCCACCGAGAAGCCATCCGCGCCAAGTCCGGCTTCGCCGGCCTGTTCAGCCTCTGGTTCCCGCTGCTCACGACCTCCGTGGCAGCGTGGTTCATCCTCTACCTCGTCCCGACCCTGTTCGGCGCACCGCTGAGCACGCTACGACTCTTCCAGCCCGACTTCGGACTGGTGCTCATCGCGACCGCGGTCACCGGCGTGCTGTGGGCGGCGTTCAGGCTCGTCGTGGCCTACACCGGACGATCTGGCACCGCGAGCGCGCGGGAACCGGTTCAGGTGGCAGAGGCCACGTAGCGCTTGCCGCAGGCCTGGGTCGAGCGTGCGGCCGTCGCGTCTGCACTTCGACATACATAGTCGCCTCACGGGCCAGCCGGAGCCACAAGCCACCTGACCCACTTCGCCGCAAATCGCGCTTGGCCGCCGTGTGGTCGTGCGGACGTGCTGGGATGGGGCGGTGGCGAGGCTGGTGACGTGGTCGCAGTACCGGGAGTCGATCGGGGACCGCTCGGGCCTGTTCGCTGCACTGGCCGACGGGTGGCCGATCGAGCGGGTGTTGTACCCCGGCAGCTACGTTGACCTGTCTCCGTCGACTGCATTTGCCTCCGTGGTCTACGTCGACTCTGACCCGCGCGCGGGGCGGTTCTTCGCCGACCCCGACCTCGTGGCCGCCGAGCTGGCCGGGCGCACCCGCCCCGATGCAGGGAGCGAGGTGCGCTACATCGGCGCTGACTACACCCACCAGCTCGACCTCGCCGAGGGCAGTGTGGACCTGCTCATCTCCCTGTTCGCCGGGCCGGTGTGGCAGCACTGCGGCCGCTACCTGCGCGCGGGGGGATGGCTGCTGGCCAACACCAGTCACGGTGACGCCAGCGTGGCCGCCCTCGACCCGACGGTGCGACTCGCGGCGGTCGTGCACCACCGCGACGATCGCTACCGACTGACCACGGACAGACTCGACCGGTACCTGATCCCCAAAAACCCGGAGAACGCGAACGCCAAAGCGATCCGCGCCAGCGGCCGCGGGATCGCCTACACGCACACCGCGTTCGCGTACCTGTTCCAGCGCCTCTGACCGCTAACCAATCCGAGAGGTGACCCACACCGCCGCCTATGCAGCAGCTAGTGCGGCGCCATCCTGCTTGACCGTGGTCGGCCGTTCACCTGTCGCATCTCACTCAACGTGACCAAGGCACGAGCGGCCCGCGCTCGAGGCGAGGTTGGCCGGCGAAGTGTCGTTTTGGGGTGTCAGCGATCACTCAGGGTAAGAGTCGACCAGCCCGGCCAGCCCTGCCGTCGACAGCCACGCTGAGACACCCGGGCGCTGCACACCGGCCCAGAATGGGCTATCAGGATTCCAACCGCCTGACAATCGCGTTTCGTTGGACGTCCCGGTCCCAGGGAGGCATTCGGACGGGTCCATCGGGACGTCCGATGCTCGCCACAGTCCCCGCCACGGCAATGATCGGGGCGGTTCTCGCGAGAGGTTCGGCATCCGGCGTGGGTCGTGCTCCTTGTCTTGTAGGGTCCCCGGACGTACGTTCGCCCCCGGCTTCTCTGCTGGGGGCGAACATGGGGACTGGGCTCAGGCTTCGTCGGCCAGGATGTCCTCGATCGCGATCTCGAAGCCGACTGCGTCGGCGAGGTTGCGTGCGGCGGAGATGACCTTCGGGGTGCCCACGATCGGGGCTACGGCGATCAGCACGCTACGGGCGTCCTCAAGGTCGAGCAGGGTGCCCTCGGCTGCCCGCAGGGTGGCCAGGTACGAGGCGGGCGGGGCGTCCACAGCAACCAGTGCCGCGAGTCGGACGAGCAGAACGGCTTCGAGGCTGTTGTCCAGGTTCGCTAGGGAGACGGCGTTGATCCCGACGATGGTGTCGAGCAGGGGGTTCTCGGACATGGTGATTCCTTTCAAGTGGCCGCCGGGAGAGTGCCAGACGGGCAGGGAGTTGGGTGTACCGGGGTTCGACCTGCGGCACGCGGCCAGCCTCCCATGGACTCTGACGGGATGCTCGACACCTGCAGATGCTGGGTGCTGGGCTGGGAGGCCTGATGCGACGCAATCACGATAATGCCGTGGTGCGAACAGTTGGTCGCGTAGTGTCCCCACCCGGTGGGGACCGTCGGGCAACTCGGTTCGTCGGACGGCTGACGCCAGGTGCGCGCACCGCAACCCCACTGGCCAGGAGTGTGTGGACGTGAAGATCTCGAAACTGATGGCCGGTGTTGCTGGGGTGCTCCTGATCCCGGCCTTTGCCTCGTGCAGCTCCGACTCGCCGAGTTCCGACACTAGCCCGGCCGTTTCGAGCCAGGCCGCCTCGGCCGCCGCAGGCATCGGGACTGCGCCCCTGCCGACCGGAGGGGCTGAGTTGGCCGACACCATGTGGGCGCTCAGCGGCGCTTCCTACACGAACACGACCCTGTCCGACTTGGGGATCACGCTGGACTTCGCGGCGGCCGAGGCCACTGGAAATGGTGGGGTGAACACCTACAGCGCCTCATACACGTCCTCGGCTGACGGCTCCCTGACCTTCGGCCCGATCGCGTCGACGGCGATGGCCGGCGAGCAGGCCGCGATGGACGCGGAGACCCAGTACCTCACGGCCCTGCAAACGGTCACCGCGTACTCGGTGAACAGCGAGGGGCTGCTGGACCTGTTCGCAGGTCCAGACCAGGTACTGACCTTCACCAGCGGCGGCTGACCTGCCGGGACGCGCTACCCCACTCCCGGACCTACCGATCTCGGCCCACAAGGTGGGCTGCCCTGGCGTGGGCCACGGCCATCGGCGACGTCGGCTCAGCCCTGGGTGTCGGGGTGCCGAAGGTGGGTCGGCGAGTTCCCACCCACTACCACGCGTCCCGCGGCTGACCCGGCGCCGACGCCAGGTCGACTGATGCCTGCATGTGGTTGGCGGAGTGGGCATTTTGCGCGCCGTGGTGGGCCGTTCACCTCTCATCTCACCCAACGGTCATTTCTCGCTGATGTCGGCCCGCGGGATGCGGCCCTCGGCGATCGCCCGGAGGAACGCCTCGTAGTCGCGCTGGTTCTGGTCGGCGTAGAGCACCGCGAAGTCCTGCATGGCGCGGGTGAAAGTGTCGCCCGAGCCGAGGTAGGCGGCGATGGCGAACCGGTCCCCGCTGCGGGCATGCGCCCGTGCCAGGGTCCACCCGCACATGCGGGCGTACACCTCCATCCCCGGGTGGTCCATGGTCTCGAGGTCGGCCGAGGTCTTCCAGTCCCACATCTGGCGCACGTAGAAGTCGCGCCGCACGCCGTCGAGCCCTTCGACCCGGGTCCATCCCAGCAGCATGTCGCTGGCGGACTGCATCAGACGTTGCCCCTCGACGACCCTCTGGCCGTGGTTGTCGTACCTGCTCGGTTCGGTCACCGGCTCAAGCACGGAAGCGGTGGCCTCCTTGAATTGCAGGACGAGGTCGTCGGAGGGGTCGTTCTTCCCCACCAGCAGGGCGATCCAGCAGCGGGTGCCGACCGAGCCCACGCCCACGATCTTGCGTGCGGCGTCGACGACCCGGTAACCGTCGAGCAGGACCTTCAGTTCATCGGGAAGCGTGCTGCGGTACTCGGCGAGGATCCCTTCCACCCAGGTGCGGACCTGTGCCTCTTCCATGTCCGTGAGCTCGCTGATGGGCTCGACGAATGGCGGGTCGCTGATTACCCGCAGCTGGCCGTCTGGTCCCATCGTCGTGTAGCGCGATACCGCGCGGGCGCTGGTCTTCTTGCGTCCCTTGGCCAGGGTGCGCTGGAACGACTCGACACGCGCTGGATCCACCGACCCGGCCCACCTGGTCAGGATGTCCTCGGCCTGGATGCGGGCGTACCAGACATCCAGCTGCGGCATCTCCGCGAACCCGGCCATGGCGTTGCGGTACTCCCTCGCGGCCGCAGCGAGGATCACGTCGGACTGCGCGCGGGTGAAGCTCAAGTGGCGTCCGGCGACCTCGAAGCTGGCCACGAGCCGCTTGAGGTCCCACTCGAAGGGCCCGGGCAGGGTCTCGTCGAAGTCATTCAGGTCGAAGACCAGCGAGCGCTCCGCGGTGGCGAAACCGCCGAAGTTCGCCAGGTGGGCGTCGCCGGCCAGCTGAACAGTGAGCCCAGTTCTCACCTGGGTGCCCAGGTCGTTGGCCATCAACGCCGCCGCCCCCCGGTAGAAGGTGAACGCGGAGGCCGACATCCGCGCGTAGCGCAGCGGGACCAGGTCCTCCAGACGCCCCACCGACTGATCGGCCAGCACGTCCACTGGGTCGCGGCGATCCGCCGGAGCCACCCAGGTGCCCAACTGTGACCGGGGGATCTCCTTGCGGACAGACCTGCCCACCGCAGCCAACTCTGGGGCGCGCTGGACCTGAGTCGCGGGCGGGGCCTTGGGTCCGGCCTTGGCCTTCTTCTCCGGGCCTTCGTCCTTCTTCTTCCCCATGGGGGGTGCTCCGATCACGACTCGATTGGTGCCACTCAGTTTGCCCTCACGGGGGCGACGGCCTTGGACGGGGGGAGCTGCGCGCTTCGGCTACTCCCGACGAGGAACGACGACGAAGGGCCACACTAGTTGTCCGGCCACATCCATTCCCGCCCAGCGGGGCGCTTGTCAACTCCCATCGGCCATTGTGGTCGCGGGCGCCCTGCCATCTCGATCCGACGGATGTTGCAGAGCAGCGCCAACCGGTGCTGCTCAGAACGGGGTGGGGATGTGGTTGCGGGTCTCGTCGGGTTGGACGTACCCACGGGGGGTCGGCTTCTTGGGCATCACGACGTCCTCCGCGGGAGGCGCCTGGTAGGGGATCTGGCTGAGCAGGTGGCTGATGATGTTGAGCCGTCCACGCTTCTTGTCGTTGTTGTCGACGATGAACCAGGGCGCCCACCCCGTGTCGGTGGCCTCGAGCATGGCGTCGCGCGCGCGGCAGTACTCGTAGTGCCGGCTGTAGGACTTCAGGTCCGTCGGGGACAGCTTCCAGATCTTGACCGGGTCGGTGATTCGGTTGGCCAGCCGGCGGGTCTGCTCGTCGACGCTGACGTTGAGCCAGTACTTGACCAGGATGATCCCGTTGTCGACCATCGCCTTCTCGACCAGCGGGACCATCCGCAGGAACGCCTCGGTCTGCTCGGGGGTGCAGTACCCCATGACTGGCTCGACCCCGGCTCGGTTGTACCAGCTGCGGTCGAAGATGGCGACCTCGCCGGCGGAGGGGAAGTGGGCCATGTAGCGCTGGACGTACATCTGGGACTTCTCCCGCTCCGTGGGCGTCGGAAGGGCGATGTGCTTGAACACCCGGGGGCTGGTCCGCTCGGTGATCCGGGCGATGGTGCCGCCCTTGCCGGCCGAGTCCAGGCCCTCGAACACGATGCACACCTTGGCCCCGGTCGTCTTCACCCATTCCTGCATCGCGACGAGCTCGCCCTGCAGGCGGCGCATCTCCTTCTCGTACTCCTTGGTCTTCATCTTGGGGCGGGCGCCCGAGTCGTCGGTCGCGTCGGCGGGTGTCCCCAGGGGAGCCTCATGCTCCTTCTTGCCCTTCTTGGTGCCCTTCTTGGCCTTCTTCGTGTCCGTGCCCATGATGTCTGCTCCCGTCGCGCGATCGGTCGAGGTTCTCAGGATGAGGTGTGGCTGCCCGAGCGGGAACGCGCAAGGGCCTTGCCCAGCTCCCAGAGGATCAGGAGGACTGCGGCCGGTGCGGCTCCGATCAGCCATTGGTTGTCGGTCAGGGTCGCGTTGCCGAGCAGGCCCGTCAGGACTCCTCCCCGGGCGATCAGCAGGGCCAGGGCGACCTGCAGGAGCATGGTGATGTTCAGGGTCTTGTTGTCGAAGGTGTCGCTGTCCAGGATGGTGGCTGTCTGGTCGCGGCTCTCGAACCCGGCGATCACCAGCATCAGGGAGAACGCGACCAGGCCCATCGTGCTGCCGATCTCGGCCTTGCCGTAGGTGTTCTCCCCGTAGACGATGACCAGGTTGATCGCCGCGGCCATGAACAGCCCGACCAGGCCGACGGTCGTGATCACCGCGGGGCTCATGATCTTGTCCGCCCTCGGCCGCGGCATGCGGGTCATCAGGCCCGGGGTCTCCTTGTCCAGGCCCAGGGCGATGCCCACCGGGGCGGTGATCAGGAAGTTGATCCACAGGATCTGCGTGGCGGTGAACGGCTCTCCGCCGGCGATGTTGAGGATGCTGGCCATCAGGAACGTGACCACGTAGGTGACCAGGGCGACGAGCATGAACCGGATGTACTTGAGCATGTTGTCGTAGAGCTTGCGGCCCTCGGACACTGCCTGCACG
Source organism: uncultured Actinomycetes bacterium (assembly GCA_963798745.1). Lineage (GTDB taxonomy): Bacteria > Actinomycetota > Actinomycetes > S36-B12 > CAIYMF01 > Prado023. The sequence goes on along the minus strand of CAWCUF010000004.1, from coordinate 233,926 downwards.
ATCGTGGCGAAGTTGTCGTCGGTGAGGATCATCTTCCCGGCGTTCTTGGCCACCTGGGTGCCCGAGCCCATCGCGATGCCGATGTCGGCGGCCTTGATCGCCGGGGCGTCGTTGACCCCGTCGCCGGTCATCGCCACGACGTCGCCCTTCTTGCGCAGGGTCTCGACCATGAGGACCTTGTGCTCGGGGGCCACCCGGCCGACCACGCCAATGCTGTCGATCCGCGCCAGTCGCTCCTCCTCGGACATGGCCGCCAGCTCGGTGCCGAGGATCGCCTCGCCGGGGATACCCAGTTGCTTGGCGATCGCCGCCCCGGTGACCACGTCGTCGCCGGTGACCATCCGCACCCGGATGTTGGCGTCCTGCGCGGCCTTGACCGCGCCGAGCGACTCCTCTCGGGGCGGGTCGATCATCCCGACGATCGCCGTCATCTGCAGGTCTGTGATCAGCGACAGCAGGTCCCCCTGCGGGTCGAACGTGGCGGGGTCGAGGTCGCGCATCGCCGCGGCCATGACGCGCAGGCCCTTCCCGCCGAGGCGATCCATCTCGGCATTCGCCCGTTCGACCTGCGGATCGCCCCACGGGACGCTCTGGCCGTTGGCCAGCGCTGTCGTCGCCTCGGCGATCACCGCCGGGCCGGCGCCCTTGACGAACACGCGGACGACCGCGTTGCCCGCGTCGTCGTTGGCGTCGCAGAACGTGGCCATGAACTTGTAGGTGGGGTCGAAGGGCAGCGTGGCGAGGCGGGGGTAGGCGGCCTGGGTGCCCTCGATGTCCAGCCCCGCTTTGTGCCCGAGGACCAGCAGGGCGCCCTCCGTCGGGTCGCCCACGACCTTGCCGTCGACCAGCTTGGCGTCGTTGGTGATCAGGAACGGCAGGATCGCCGCCTCGATCGTGTTGGTGTTCCCCGCCGCGTGCTGGACCTGTCCGTCGAGTCCATAGCCCATGCCCGACACGGAGTATCGGTCGGTGGGGTCGATCACCTCGACCACCGTCACCTGGTTCATCGTCAACGTGCCGGTCTTGTCGGAGTTGATCGCCGACGTCGAGCCGAGGGTCTCGACCGAGTCCAGGCTCTTGACCACCGCCCCCTCCGATGCCAGCTTCGTCGACCCGGTGGACATGATCACCTGAAGGACAGTCGGCATCGCCATGGGCACGGCGGCCAGCGCCAGCGCGATGGCGGTGGTGAAGATCACCGATGCTGACTCCCCGCGGGAGAGCCCCAGGGCGAACATGATCACGATCGTGAGCCCCGCGGCCCCGGCGATCCACAGCGTGAGGGTGTCCAGCTGCGTGGTCATCGGCGTCTTCAGGGTGGGGGTGGACTTCAACATCCCCGAGATGGTGCCCACCGCCGTGTTCGATCCCGTGCCGGTGACGATCATCACGCCACTTCCGTGGGTCACCGGGGTGTTCATGAACGCCATGTTCGACTGGTCGCCCAGGACCGGCTTCTCGGCGGTGACGATGTCCGTGCTCTTCGACGCTGGGACGCTCTCGCCGGTCAACGCCGACTCGTCGATCTGCAGCGACGTCGCGTCGATGATCCGCCCATCAGCGCACACATCGTCCCCAGCAGCCAGCAGGACCACGTCGCCGACGACCACCTGGTCGGCGTCGACCTTCACCTCGGTGCCGTCACGGCGGACCCGGGCCTGGGTCTTGAGCATCGACTGCAGCGCATTCATCGCGCTCTCCGCCTTGCCCTGCTGACGCAACCCGCCGAGCGCGTTCAAGGCGGTGATCAGCAGGACTGCCAGGCCCGTGGAGACCTCCCCGATCAGGATCGAGGCGACCGCCGCCCCGACCAGGATGATCTGCATGTACGACTTGTACTGCGCCAGGAACCGCTTCCACCCCGGAGCGGCCGCCTCCGCAGCCAACGCGTTCGGCCCATACTTCGCCAACCGCGCCGCCGCCTCCGCACCACTGAGACCGGTACCAACCTCGACCCCGACCGCGGACGCAGTCTCCTGTGCGGACTTCGCGTACCACGACGTCGACGCTGCGGGGGCAGGCGCAGTCTCAGGCGTGCTCATCGGAATCTCCTCAGGGACGAACCATCCGCTCCCCACGAGGAGTGCGGAACCACGACGGGAGCGTAGATCAACAGCAATACAACCGCACGGTCGGCTTGTCCTTGGAACCCGCTCCAGCCCTGAATCGACCGGTCTGCCACCAAATCGGAACCCAGAGTCACGGTGCTGGTGGCAGACTCCCGCGGGAGCGCAGCGGGTCTCACTCACAACCGGATTCTGCGCTTGCCAAACCCGCAGGAGCACCTCAGCATTTGGCGATGGGGCGAGGTCACGCGACGGTACTGAGTCGCAGGTCGCAGAAGGGCACGCTGCCCTCACGAGACGAGATCATGGCTTTGTCACGCGACCTGTTGGGCGACCAGGGCACCCGGTGGCCGCACGTGCAGGCCGCCGGGCAGGTGGCCGACACGCTGGCAGTCCTCTTCCACCCCCGCGAAGCGGAACTGCTGGTCGCCGCCGCCACCCTGCATGACATCGGCTACGCCCCGCAGATCGCCCACACCGGGTTCCACCCCCTGGACGGGGCGCTGTTCCTCCGCGCCCTCGGGTACCCGCCGCGGCTGGTCGGCCTGGTCGCCCACCACTCCCAGGCCGTGATCCTGGCCCACTATCACGGCATCAACGACCTGGTGGAACGGTTCGCGCGGGAGGACTCCCCTGCTGGCCGACGCCCTGGTGTACTCCGACATGCACTCCAGTCCCGAGGGCACCATCATCGACCCGCAGGCGCGACTGGCTGACATCGCGCGCAGGCATGCCACCCCCAGCGTGTCGACCCGGGCCGCACTACTGCGCCGGTCCATCGCCCGGGTCGACCGGGCCCGGCACCTTGGCACCCGCCTGCCCGCGCCCAGCCTTCCGCGGTCCTGACCCGATCGGCCCGACACAACCGGTCCGCGCACAGCGCTGATCGAGGCATTCACGACAGACCACCTCGCGATCGGAGCCCATGGGAATGTCGAATCCCGGCACACGAAGCCCGGACAACGGTAGGACCCTGCCGGACGTGCTGTTGTTCGATGTTCACGAGACGCTGTCGGACTTGTCGCCGATGGGCGGCCGATTCGTCGACGTCGGAGCCCCCGCCGGGCTCGCCCGGACGTGGCTCACCACGCTGCTACTGGACGGACTGTCGTTGACAGCCGCACGCGCACAGGGCGCACTTCGGCCAACTCGCCGTCGGCACACTGGCTGTCCGCCCTCGAGGCGCTAGGACCGCGGCTGGTCACCCTGAGCAACGCCGAAGTATCGGTCGCGGAACGGCTGTTCGCGCGCGCAGGCGTCAGCGGGCACTTCGAACGCCACCTGTCGACCGAGGACGCCGGGATCTGGAAGCCCGCACCAGCGGCGTACTCCTATGCCGCCGGGCGGTGCCGCTCGCGACCCGCCGCCATGATGCTCGTCGCGGTCCACCCGTGGGACATCAACGGCGCACACCTCGCGGGCATGCGCACCGCCTGGATCAACCGGACCGGGGCGACCTACCCGGCGTACTTCAACGCCCCCACCCTGCAAGCCACGTCGCTGACGCACCTCGCTCACCTGCTCGGCAGTTGATTCGACGCGGTGCCTGAAGCGTTGATGGGGGGCCACCGAGCAACGGTGCGCCAATCACAGCCCCGGGGACCAAGAAGAAGGGCACTGGTGCTGATCAACGCACCGGCTCCCAGCTGCACCCCACCCTGTCGGTCTTCAGCCTGCTGTCCGCATTCAGTGCCAGAACGCCCATGGCATCGCCGCTGCTCAGCCCAGGCTACTTGACCGCGTCCGCGGCAACCGCTGCCGAAACCTCATCGGCGAGGACCGCGATGATCCCCGCCAAGCCTTGGCGGGCCATGGCCGAGCACACCAGCGGGGCTCAGACCGGGAGGCCGTGGCCAGTCGTTCCGGAGAAGGCCACCCGCGCAAGCTCGGCGCGCCGGGCCGCGAGCGTCGGTGGCTCGATCGGACGGCTTCGTGACTGGTCGGGGGGTCTCAAGCGGGACGATCGAATTGGGCGGCACCGAGGTGGTCGTTCTCGATCTTCAGGCGAGCCAGTGCCGGTCAGCGTCGCCCACCCCGAGGAATGGGGCCAGTCGGAGTGCGGTGTTCGCGGTGATCTGACGCGTGCCGGCGCTCACCTCGCCGATGTGGCAACGCCTCACTTACGGGTGCGCGGCGCCCTGGTCGGCTTCGAATGCTGCGATGCCCTGGCTGATCGTAGGGAAGGTCCGTACGGGTGACTGCTCGCCGACCACGTCGTAGGTTGTCAACGTCGCGAGGAGTTCCACGTCGGCCCGAACGAGGCCGACGGCGATGCCACGTGCGTGCAGGAAGTTCGCGAGGTCCCTGAGCTGGATCCCGGCGGAGTAGTCGACGTCGGTCAGGGCCGAGGCGTCGAGCAGCACCCAGCGCACCGGGTCCGGCGCGCCGTCAACCAGCGCCTTGACGTCGTCGGTGAACCGACTGGCGTTCGCGTAGAACAGCTCGGCGTCGAAGCGGAAGACGACCAGGCCGGGCTCGCTCTGCGTTCCCGGGGTGGCAGCGACGTACGTGGGTGCCCCCCCGATCTCCTGCACGACCACGAAGTCCTTGGGGGTGTACGCCCGGCGGATGATCTCGATTATCGAGGCCACGATCGCCAGGATGATGCCCTGCTCGACACCGACCGCGAAGACCACGAACCCGGTCAGGCAGGCCACGATGAACTCGCTGTAGCGCTCCCGCTTGATCCGCGAGAGGCCCAGCATGTCGATCAGGCTGACGCCGATCATGAACACGATGCCGGCCAGCGTCGCCTTGGGCATGTTGGTCAGCAGGCCGGTGAAGAACAACGCGAACAGCAGGACGACGGCCGACATGGTGATGTTGGCCACCTGGGTCCGGCCGTGCTGCTGGTCCAGGATCTGGGTCTTCGTCGGGCTGCCATTGACCACGAACGTCCCGGACAGGCCCGCGGCGATGCTCGCCCCCGAGAGGCCCACGATGTCGCGGTTGACGTCCACCCGATCGCCATGCTTGGCGGCGAAGCTGCGGGCGGTCGCCGCGCTCTGGGCGATGATCAGCACGAAGCAGGAGAACGCCACCCCCAGCACCTTCACCGCATCACTGAGGCCCACGCCCTGCGGCAACCCGACGGGCGGGGGCCCTGACGGAACGGCTCCGACCACGGCCACCCCGCTGGTCGCCGCGTCAGTGACCGTGGAGATGACGATGCACAGCACCACCGCGACCAGGGCACCGGGGATCTTGGGCAGGAACTTGTCGAACCCGATGATCAGGCCCACCGTCAGCACGGCGAAGCCGACCGTGGCCAGGTTGGCATCGGGGATCGAGGTGATCGTCGACCACTGCTGGGAGAACCAGTTCCCCGTCCCCTTCGGCACGCCGAGCATGTCGGGGATCTGCCCGCTGAGCACCTGGATGCCGACACCTGTGAGGAAGCCGACGAGCACCGACGTGCTCAGGAAGTCTCCGATGAACCCCAGCTTCAGCAGGCGTGCGAGCACGAGCATGCCGCCGACCACCAATGCCGTGAGGCTGCACCAGGCGACCCACTCCGGGCTGTAGGGCGTGAGCCCAGCGATGCCCAGGCCCGCCAGGCCCGCGGCCAGCACCGCGGCGGTGGCCGAGTCCGCACCCACCACCAGCAGTTTCGACGCCCCGAGAAGTGCGAACACCAGCGTCGGAAAGATGACCGTGTACAGGCCGGTCTGGATGGGCACCTGGGCGATGGACGTGTAGCCCATCACCTCGGGGATGGCAACGGCGGCGAGGGTCACCCCGGCGATCACGTCACGGCTCAACCAGGACTTGTCATAGCCGCGCAGAGCCACAGGCATCAGATTCATGGGGGCACCTTAGACGGTACGTGTTACGTCCTGGGGCCTCGCTAGCAGGCGTTGTGGTTTCGGGAGGCTCCTACCCGTCCGCAGGAACCGCAGTGCATGAGTGACCGCCTGCGCATCAGCGCGCGTGCTGAACGCCACCCACACCGCGATCAGCGGACAGAACCGGGCCGGCCCGTGGGGGCTCGAGGGTGAGCGGGGGCTACCGGCTGACGCCACAGGGAGGTGGCGGTGGCGGGCTGACCTACACCTTGGTGGCCGCGGTCGTCTTGCTGGGCCTCGTGGGCGCCGGTGTGTTCATGCGTGCGGGGAGAGTGTCGTTCAATAGGGCGGTTGATCTTGGGGAGGCTGTGACCAGTGACCCGGCCAGGCTCTACGACAAGGCCCTGATAGCGGCGAAGGCTGAGGCGTTGGGGATGGCTGGTCTCGTTCTCACCGGATTCCGCGCAGAACGGGCAGGTCGCGGTGAATTGTGGATTCCCCAGGCAAGCGTGTGCCTCTACCTACGGTCGACCGGGGGTGGGCAACGCGGGTCAGCGATGAACCTTGCGAGGACGTTGTCGCCCCAGACGGTCCCGAAGCGGGGCCCCCGGATGAGCGCGCCTTGGCGGGGATGTCAGGCCCGCAGCCGTGGGCGGATGAGGATGATCCGTTGATCGCCGCAGGGCACGGGGCACAAGCCTCCGGCTATGGCGGTGTGGACGTGCAGGCCCATTGTTCCGAACGCGGCGAGGACGGCGTGGCCCTTGGGTTCATCAAATAGTTCAAGGTCGCCGCGCTTCTCTTCGGTGTCTGCCCGGTCAACGCGGTGTAACAGGTGCAGAGCCTGGACATCAAGACGTACCAGGGCGGTCCGGGCGGCTCTTGATGGTGGGGGTCGGCTATCCGGCCTTGAGCGTGGACTCTGGTGCGGTATGTGACCTCTGGCCATCCGGTGGTGGGGCTCTGAACTCGTCCCCCGATCGACGCCCGTGCGGGCCCCCGCATGACTGGGGTCAGGGCCAATGGGTTCCCGGCCGTCGCCCCTCGACGCCGCTCTGGTCGGGTGTCGGCGTTCACGGTGTTCCGAGGGAGTTCCGGCGACAGGCCTGGTCCAACCCAGTTGGGAGTCTGGGGGTACGGTGAGCCGGTCCTGGATCCGGTCTGCTCTGCGATTGCAGGGCGAGTCCGAACAGGCGCGCGGGCGCGCCGTGATCTGACGAGGTGGTCATATGTGCCGATGGATGGCGTATCGCGGAGCACCATCCGCGCGAGCGAACTGATCCTGCACCCCACCCACTCGATCGTCGCACAGTCGCTGGGCTCCTCCCTTGGGGCCGAACCGGTGAACGGGGACGGCTTCGGCTTCGGCTGGTACCCGCAGGACAGCCCCGAAGAGGCGCGTCCCGGTGTCTACCGCAGCCTCGACCCGGCCTGGCGTATTCACGCTTGACGCGCGCGAACTCCGTGATGGTCCCGTTGTGCATGAACAGCCAGTTGTCTTGGCGGAACGGATGGCAGTTTGTCTGTTGGATCGGTGGTCCGGTGGTCCGGCCGCCGCCCGGACGTGGCAGAAGAAGAGCGGTGAGCTGGTCACCTGGGTCAGCTCGCGCAGGTTCTGGTCACTCGTACTCGCGGCTGACCCGGAGCTCTACCTGGGCATCCAGGGAACCACCGACTCCGAGGTCCTGTTCTACCTGGCGCTCACCCTCGGGCTGCCAGAGGACCCGATCGGCGGCATGCACCGGGCCATCGGCGTTGTGGAAACGGCCGGGAGAGCCCATGGCGTCACCTTCCCCTGGCAAGGCACCGTGGCGGTATCCGACGGGTCCACAATCTGGGCGTTCCGGTACTCGACGCAGGGCGGTACCCGGTCGCTGTTCCACTCGGTCGATTTGGTCTCGCTACCCCAGATGTACCCGGAAGTCGAACGTCTGCGCATGTTCAGCGACGACGCCCACGTCGTGGTGTCGGAGCCCATAGCCGAGTTGCCCGGGTCCTTCGTGGAGGTGCCCGAAGCGTCAGTGGCCGTCCTCGATGCCTCCGGTTACCACCACTACGACTTCAACCCGGCCGAACGCGGTTGAACTGCCCGCCGCCGAGTCGACGAACGGCAGCCATCGAGGCGACGGTCTCCGGCTCGAGGGGCAACTGGCCACCGTCGAGGTCCTCGGACACCACCTGGTGGACCGCGGCTGACCGATGCGCCCGGCTGGGCGATGACGCCGACCCCGGTCTACTGGTCGTGGAGCACGGTCGGGGACTCCGCCGAAGCCGAGGTCAGGCAGCCAGCCAGACAGCGCTAACGGAGGGTGATCGCGGGTGAGCGCCGACCCATCGACAGCCACGCCGGCCGCTGATGTGTCGCAATAGGGTGTTCCGGGGCTGGTCACCCACTGTGACTGGCGACCGGCCGGCCAGCCCTGCCGTTGACAGCCCTGCTGAGACCCACCCAGGCGCTGCACTCCAGCCTAGATAGACGGGGCCATCGAACCTGGGAGTCTTCAGTTCGGGGCCCGAGACTGGTTCGCGGTGCTCCCGCTGCTTGAGCATCGCTTCGGTGACCTTGGCAGCACCGCTCCAGGTTGCGCAAGATCGTCGCTCTGCGCCAGATTGGGGTCGAACGCGCTGTTCGGGCGGCGCGGCCATGGGCTGGCGGGGTCGGACCGTTGGGGTGCTCGCGGAGGGCTGGTGATTTCGAGGTGAGTCCTGTTGAGCCGCGGAGTTGGCATCACGGATTGGTGGCCCGGTGGTGGTCGCTGTTCCGCCAGTCGGGACCTGAGATCGACTACTTCCGGCAGTTCGTCGAGGCTGGCCAGCCGGCCTTGGACGTCGCGTGTGGCACTGGCCGGCTGCTCGTTCCGTGGGTGGCGGCCGGGTTGGACGTCGATGGCTGCGATGTCTCGCCGGACATGATCAGGCTGTGCCGGCAGGCCGCACAGGCGGTCGACCGGGCGCCGCAGCTGTACTGCCAGGCCATGCACGAACTGGATGTGCCCCGTCGGTACCAGACCATCATCGTCTGCGGTGGCATTGGCCTGGGATCCACGCGGGAACAGGCGCGGTACGGCGTTCATGGGAGATGTCCTTCACCCAGACGCCTTCACAGCCGGGGCGGTTCCGACCGTTGTCGACGGGGAATCGGTTCCGTCAGTCATGGGCAAAACCTCCACTGGTCAGAGTAGTCGTTGCGGGGCTGTTCCAGTCGGACCAAGGTGGGTCCCCTCCCCCCGCGAAGGGCCCCACGTCGTCTCAGCGTCGGATCTCCTTCAACGTGAACGTGACGACGTCGCTGGGATCGCCGACAAGAACGCCGTCTTCGACGACGCCGTCGGCCGATGCCCGGACCCTGTACCTCGTTCCATCGGTCCCTTGCGCCTTGCCCTTCACGGAGTTGAAGAACTCCACCCGGTCTTCTGAGACGATGGTGTCGCGGACCTTCAGGGCAGCCTTGCCCGAGGCGAAGGGAACTGGCGGTGCATCTCCGGCTTCGATCCCTGGGCAGATCTCCGCGAGCCACTCCGGAGAGCCGGGAGCGTCTATGTAGTAGAGGTTGATCGGCTGGTCCTTGGCATTCACTTTGAGATCCACCGAGCCGTCCTTGCGCGGGAAGACGCGCATGGGGGCGGTTCCTGGTGGGACGTGTCCCGGCTCGCCTTCGCCGCAGAACTCCTGAGCCTCGCCGCCGGCGAACAGAGCGATGTTGGGGGTCTGGCCGAAGGTGCCGTAGTAGTACTCGTACTGGAGTTCATCCTCGATGAAACCCTTGGCACTGGCGCTCGCTCCGGCCGTCAGGCTGAGGGCGAGAGCGGTGGCGCCGGCGACAGCCAGCGTTTTGGTGTGTGGTCGGTTGCGCATGCGGGTCTCCTGACAATCGAAGTGTGTTCCTAGCGGACCCGGCCTCTGGGCCTGGCCTGTCGTGCGCAACGAACGCTATGAGTGCGACATAGCAGCCGCATAGCAGCGGGAATCCGGCAGACGCGCAGCCCCGTCTCGCCTCAGGCGGTGGCGGCGCAGGCGTCGTGGTAGGGCTGGTCGCCCGGTACGAAGTCGCGCCATTCCTGTTCGGTGAGGGACCGGCCCGCCAGGGTGCAAGCACGATCGCGCCATTCGCGTGGGTCCAGGGGGATCCTGGTCCAGGCGCCGTCGAGCACGATCCAGACGTGCGACTCGTCGCGGGCCACCGATGGGGAGGTCCTGGCATACGGGCCTGGATCGGCCAGGGCTCCGATCCGCGTCGGTCCCGCGGCATCCCAAAGTTCGTACTGCCCCTCGCGGGTCTGGAGCATGAACCGGGAATCGGAGAGCATGTGGGGCTCCCGGGGTTCGGAGTTCACCGGCAGCACGGTGACGCGGCCGTCGCTGGTGTCCACCACGCGCACCGAGTCGTCGGACGCTCTCGCAGCGACCACATGGCGGTCATCACCGGTCAGGGCGGCCCAGCCGACCGGGAAGGGCACCCTGCCCTCGGCTAGAATGGCACCATCGGTGTCGCGGAACTCCAACCTGATCGCCTCGGAATCCTGGTACTCCAGCGCGATCACTGAGCCGTTCTGCAGCGCCACGTAGTTCGCTGGCCCGGGCAGATCGAGTCGGTTGGGGCCAGCAACGACGTCGAGGGTGGTTGCGTCGACATGTGCCACCTCGAGGGAGTAGACAGCCGTTCGTCCTCCCGAGGCCACCCCCATCACCGTGAAGGTTGGGGGCGGAGGGTCCGCGGATGGCCGTCCCCCTGCAGCGGCCATCGCAGCGTCATAGGGGAGGTGCTCCACGGGCAACGGAACCTTGTGCACCAGAGTGCCGAGTCCATCAACGAGCAGGGCGTTGCCGGTTGGTTCGAGCAGCAGCACGTCCCTGGTATCCAGCCGCACCTCAGCCGCCGACGGGTCGGACACGTAGGGCGACATGTCGACTGTCGCCGTGGCACCGGTCTCGAGGTCGACGAAGCGCCCCATGCCGGTCGCGAGGTTGCCGTAGTAGGCGTAGGGATTCGGTTGCCCCTCGGGCATGACGTAGGAGAACTCCTCCGGCGAGCAGCAGGGAGGCCCGCGCTCCCCCAGCGCGCGCCCGTCTCGGCTGAGGATCGACACCACCCCGTCGGCGCCCAATGCGGCGAGCCGGGTGTCATCGATCCATTCCAGGGCCATGGGCACGCTCGGGCCCGGGTCGACCTCGTCGAGGACCCGCCCGTCGGCTAGCGACCGGTACTGCACGTCCCCGGCGCCCGTGGAGACGGCGATCGTGGTGCCGTCCGGGGAGATCGCGACCAACGAGGCTCCCACGTTGTCGACGGCGAGCACCGGCTCACCTGTCCTGGTGTCCCAAACCCCCAGTGTTCCGCGCTCGTCACCGAACGCCACCAGCATGTCGCCCGGGCCCCACGCGGGCGGAGGGCCGACCACGATGTCGGCGAGCGTGGCGATGGTGCCGAAGGTCTGCGCATCCACCAGGGTGACCGGGCCTGTCCCGCCGGCCCCGTCCTCACCGAGCCCCACCACCAGGAAGTACGAGGCAGTCGGTGACAGCCACGCCTGTATGCCGGTGAAGACGCTCTCACCGACCGGCTGACGCGTCTCTGGGTCCACGACGTAGTAGGACCCACTGTCCTTGCCGCGGCGCGCGATGAGCTGGCCCTCGGGGCCGAAGAGGGGATCTGACCACAACGGAAACTTGGCGACCTCCTTGCCGCCCTCGTCCACGAGCAGCGCGACCCTTTCGATCGTGTTGCCCGCGAACATCGCCCCGCCCGGGCCAGCCGCAAGTCCACCCGGCAGGCGGCGGACGCCGCACACGAGGTCAACGTCCTCGAGCCGGCGCACGACTTGCTGGTTCACGACGTCGAGTTCCACAAGCCTTTGACGCGCCCCCGGACTGTCGGGGGGCGTGTTCGGCGACACGACGAGCACCCCCGGCTCGGGCGCGCTGGTGCACCCCCCTCGGGCGGTTCCGACGAACCGGCCCTCGGTCCATACCTCTGCAGTGCCATCCAGTTGGTGCAGACCAGCGAGGAGCGCCCCCTGCGACTCGGGGCCGGGATCCTGGTTGAAGGCCTCAGCTGCCAGGAGGAGGCCGAGGTCCGGGCGTGTTCCCTGCAGGAGGGTGGCGTTCCCGACGAGCTCGGTGAAAGCGGCGACGTCGCGGTCGTCGGCTGCCTGCCGTGCGGCACCCGCGCCAAGCACTGTCGCCAGGACGCCGATGACCACTGCCGCTGCAGTTGCGGTGAGCAGGGCGCTGCGACGACGTGCCTGGCGGCGCTCCCGCACCACCTGCTCGCGGGCGTGAGCCTCCTCGTCGTCCCGGGCACGTACCCCGGCTGCGAGGAACTCGCGTTCCGGCCCGGAGAGCCCAATGCCGGTGTCCGCGGCGACGTCCTCGGCGAGGGCGAGGGCCAGGCCTCGGTAGAGCAGGTCCGGGTCGCGGCCCTGGCTCCACCACTGTGCCGCATCGGTCCGCAGCCGACCTGCCACGCTCAAGTGCTCCCGGTTCTCGTCGACCCAACCGCGCAGCCGGGGCCACGCCTCAAGGAGGGCTTCATGCACGAGTTCCACCGTCGGTTCCCGACTCGTGGGTTGGTGGTCGAGCGTGAGCAACCTCGCCCCAGCGAGCCCGTCGATCAGCTCTCGGCTGACTCCCGGGATGTTGGCCATGTCGGCAACGAGCTCACGCCGGCTGGTCACCTCGCCCTCGACAGCGACAAGCCTCGACATCAACCGGCGGACCGCAAGCTGCTCCTCGACCGACATCAGGGCGAACCGCTCCTCGGCTGCCGCCACCAGGGCACCGGCCAGTCCGCCGACCCGCTCGTAGTCGGGCACATCGATGCGGTCCATCGATCGACGCTCGAACATCTCAGTGAGGGCGAACTGAAGCAGGGGCAGGGTTCCGGGTTGGTCAGCCACATCCGCGGCCAATCGGGCCACGAGCGCCTCGCTGAACTCAACGCCCACGGTACGCGCCGGCTTGGTGATGGCCGCCACCAGCTCGTCTGCAGTCATCGGGTACAAGGTCTGTACTGCTGGACCGACGACTTTGCCGAACGAGGGCGACTCCAGTGGCCGGTCGAAGAAGTCCGCACGGATCGACAGCAGGAGGGTGCCTTTCCCGGTGGACGACGACAGCGCTCCGGCCAGCAACGCAAGGAACGCCTCGGACTCAGCCGGCGGGCACAGCGTGAACAGCTCTTCCAGTTGGTCGACGACAATCGTGACTCGAGAACCCGGGCACAACGCAGCGGTCATCTCGACCAGCCCCGAGTCGGCATCGATGAGTTCCCTGGCATCGGCGTCCGGGTTGGTGGCCACCATCCCCAGGGCTTGGACCAGAGCAGCGAACGGATCCGATCCGGGCACCATCGTCGTCACCAGAGGTGGGTGGGGCATCGATCGCAGCCGAGGCACGACGCCGGCGCCGACCAGCGAGGACTTGCCACACCCGGATGGGCCGACGACGAGCACGCCGGGCTCCTGGGCAAGGCGGGCCAGCACGGTTGAGATCATCCGATCACGTCCGAAGAACACCCCAGCGTCAGGTGCCGCGAACGCCGCCAGCCCCCGATAGGGGTTCTCGAGGTCGATGCTGCGGGGCCTCGGTGCCACCGACGCGAGCTCAGCGAGCTCGGTGGCCAGCGCCCCCGCCGAGGCGTGGCGGTGGCTGGGTTCGCTGGCGGTCGCCCGGGCCACCAGCCTGTCGAGGGCGGCGTCCAGCTTCGGATCCCCGGTCTCGACGGGGCCGGGCAGTCCGTGGGTGTCGTCAGCCGAGTCGTGCGCCCCGGCGGCGCCGGCCGGCTGCGGGCCGCGGGCCAGCATCACGTTGACCAGAACGCCGAGCGAGAAGACATCGGTGGACGGTCCGGCATCGTCGCCGCTGAGCACTTCTGGTGAGACGAAGCCCGCGGTGTCCATGAATCCTTGTGTGCCCGCCCCTCGACCGGCATTCGTTGGGATGCCGAAGTCGGTGAGGTAGGCGTTGCCATCTCGATCGAGCAGCACATTGGACGGTTTGACGTTGCGGTGGATGACCCCGCGGCTGTGGGCGAAGTCCAATGCGTCGGCGACCTGTGCCACGACGTCAGCGACACGCGACAGCGTCATCGGGTGCGCGGCCAACGCATCGGTGAGGTTGCCGCCCTCGATCCACCGGAGGACGAAGTAGGCCTGCTCCGCGTCACGCCAGTAGTCGTACAGCGGGACGATGTGTGGGTGCGCCAGTCGGGCCACGGTCGTGGATTGCGTTGGGAACCGGCGGACGAAGCCCGGGTCGTTGGCGCGCGCGCCCCGGATGATCTTGACCGCGACCTGGCGACCGACCGATGGTTGGGTCGCCCGATTCACGACGGAGGTTGCACCTCCACCGATGCGGGGACCCAACAGGTACCCGCGAAGGGCATGTCCTGAGCTTTGGGGGGCGCTCAGCGCTGGGTCCTGGCGCAGGATGGCGACCTCGAGCTCGCTGACCGCCTTGGACACGTCGACCCCGAGCTCGTCTCCCATCCGGGTGCGATGCTCGGCGATGTCAGCCAAGGCCTCGGCCTGCCTGCCCGCGCGGTACAACGCCACCACACGTAGTGCGCGAAGCCGCTCGTGGTAGGGGTTGTCCACGAGCAGGTCCGCCGCCTCCCCGGCGACGTCACCGACGCCAAGGTCAAGGAGCACGGCCAAGCGATGCACCTGAGCAGCCACTCTGGCCTCATTGAGCCGGGTGGCACTGGGAGCTACCCAATCGAGACCCTCCAATCCGTCGAACGGAGCTCCCCGCCACAGGGCCAGGGCCCGATCCAGCAGGTGCAGCGAGTCATCCAGCCGGGTCTCCCGCTGTGCCTCTGCGACGAGCCGCAGGAAGTACTCGCTGTCCACGTCGTCGGGGTCGACGGACAGCACGTACCCACCTGGACGGGTCACGATGAGCGTGCCGTCCTCATCGGAAGCGGTGGACCGCAACCGCTTGACGTAGGTCCGCAGGGTCGGGACCGGGGAAGTCGGCGTCTCGTCGGCATCCCACACCCGGGCGGCGAGGCTATCCACGGAAAGCCCCTGAGGGCCGGCAAGGACCAGGCCTGCCACGATCCGCTGGTGCCGCAGGGTGCTCACCGGCGACGGCTCCCCGCCCACACCGATCCTGATGCCCCCAAGAACGCATACCTTCATCAGCCGCACCTCGCGTGGATGGTCAGCGTGTGCGCTCCGCGCCGCCCGGTGAGCGGGCACCGCACAGCCCTGTGCGTGTCCGGCTAAGCCTAGGCTGACCAAACCCGCGGAGTCCATTCCCCTGGCTCCGATGCCCGAGAGGCAGGGTGCAGCGGCGTCGCAGGCGCTCAGGCCTGTGGCGTGCTATCTGCCTGCTATTGGCTGCCCGTACCGTCGAAGTCGTGCACGAGGTGCTCGGCAGGGAGTCTGGCCAAGCACAAAGACAACTCGATTCTGAAGGGATCATCATGGACACGCCTTCATTGCTCAAAGCGGCCGGCATGGCCACGATCGCCTGCAGCGCCGCGCTGCTGCTCTCCGCGTGCGACTCAAGCAGCAGCGGCGCCACCTCTGGGGCGGAACCGACGGAGGTCGCCACGTCCGAGGCGCCAGCGGACGACCTCACGAAGTACCAGCCGACGATCGAGCCCGGCACCCATACCTACACCAACGGCCCGTTCCCGGTGACCTATACAACCACTGCGGCCACGTTCGACCCGTCCAAAGGAAACGACCCGTACCGGTTCCTCCTCGGTGACCCCTACGGCTCCCTCATCTTCGACTTCCCAGTCAACGTCGCCGACCTGACCCAGCTCGTGACAGCAGAGGAATCCGCCGACGAGGAGCTGTTCGCTGGTCCCATCGGCTTCCCCGGCGACGTCGGCGCGTGGCTCGAGGGGGCCGTCGCGCTGGAGATCGTTGACCAAGGCACGCTCAGCCTCGCCGACGGCGACGCGTCGTGGTGGGACGTTGAGGTTTCCGACCCGTCGGCGAGGTGCTTCGCCGACAGCCCTCCCAACGATGGTCCGTGCGTCGTTCTGTGGCCGTACCTCGACGAACAGGACGATCGGCAGATTGGGGAGATCGTCCTGGGCTCGCGTCGCGTGTACGCGATCGAGGCCGGCGGAGAGCCGCTGATGGCCTCGGCCGGAACCGACGGGACCCCCGAGGAGGAGGTCGCAGGCTGGTTGGCCACCACGGATCAGATCGTCTCCTCGATCACACTCGGGTAGCCCCAACCACAACTGGGCGCGCGAACCGATACCTACTCGGATGATGGGAGCCTGGGCACGCACTCTGCCAGCCGGGCGCAACCTGAGCGCAGCAGAGCTTGGCCCCCAGACGGACCGGCACGCCCCCCGGCCAACCGGTCCGCCCGCCAACGAACAGGCCCCGTCGTCGGAGACCCCAGCCCACTGATCCCGTAACGGTCACCGGGCGGGACCTGTCGCCGGTACTCCCATGCCGAGCCTCAGGTCGCTTGATCGCGAGACCTACGTCCTTGCGCCGCAAAAGGACCCAGGCGACTGCCGCAGGTCCGTGCGGGCCCCCTCCGACGTCTCGGCAGCAGGACCCACGGCACGCCCGAGAATGTGTTCCACACTCTCGGACTTCAACTTGAAACCGACATTCAGCCCACTGAGAGTGGCAGTTGCGACTGCCCTCGGGACACGTTGGGGACACGAACGGAGCCTCGGTGGATGGAGAATGCCGCGTGACCTGCTACGGGACTAGGTTCGCATCCAGCCTTCCAAGCTGGCCATGCCGGTTCGATCCCGGTCACCCGCTCCAAGGAGAAGGGCCTCGCGTTGTTCCGCGGGGCCCTTTCTCCTTGGACCCGCAAGTGGAGCCCGGGATCGGGAGGAGATCGCCAACAGCGATCGACGGACCCGTTCACCCGCTCCAGTCGAAAGCAGCCCCTGACCTGCTCAAACACTGGTCAGGGGCGTTCTCTTTGAGGTCTGCGCTAGCGAACAGAATGGTCTGGAACGTCCGTTTCGTGTCCCGAATGACTCCCGAATGACCTGGAGCGGGGACACGCTCGGGACACGGAATCCGGGCCTCGGGGGTGCTCAGTGCCCGTTTCGTGTCCCCAGTTCGGGACACGACGGTGAGGGGGAATCTCATGGGGCGCCGGTTCGGGAAGATCCAGGACTGCCCTCGGGGAACTTCCGGGTCTCGTTCATCGGCCCCGACGGGGTCCGGGTGTCGCCTCGATGACGTTCCCGTCGGAGGGTGACGCGGACACCTGGTTGTCCACCCAGCGCACCGACCTGATCCGCGGGACCTGGAAGGCCCACGACGTCGGCGCGCAGAGCGGGCACGCTTGCCCCACACTCGCGCTGCGTGCGACGCTGGCGCCGCCCCGCGCGGCTCGGGGGTGCAGTACCCGGCGAGTGTCAACCGCTCGGAGGAGACAAGCGTGTCGTGGATCGTGCTCATCGTGTCCGGGGTTCTTGAGGCGGTGTGGGCCGTCGCGCTCGACCGTTCCGATGGGTTCACCCGCCTGGCGCCGTCGCTGGTGTTCGGCGTGGCTCTCGTGGTCTCCATGGGCGGTCTCGCCTACGCCATGCGGGAACTCCCCGTTGGCACGTCCTACGCCGTCTGGGTGGGGATCGGTGCCTCGCTCACCGTGGTCTACTCCATGGCCACCGGCCTGGAGCCGGTGTCCGCACCCAAGATCGCCTTCCTCGTCATGATCATTGGCGGGGTAGTTGGCCTCAAGGTGGTGCACTGAGCACCGGATAGCCGACCCGGCAGCCGGGCGCTCTGGCAAGGGCCCCGCGTCGCGCGCGTCCTGGTATCCCCGGGCAGCGAACTCGGACGGCCCCGCACGCGGGATCGGCGAAGTGGACCTCGACTGACCTGCCCCACATTGCCGCGAAGGACTGCCAAGAGCAACTCAGCCCTACTCCACGTCGATGCACATCACCATGGCGGCCGCTCGCCCGGCTCAACTCACCCAGCGTGACCGAGGCCGGGCCGGCCCCAAGCCCGAGGCCGGATTGACGGATTGACCGCCAATCTGTCGATTTGGGGCGTCGAAGGACCCAATTGGTTACTCATGGTGACCTTTGTAGTCGTGACTGCTGGCACGGTCAGCACGCCGTTGAAGCCAGGCGGGGACTCCGGGACACGGTCTATCCGGCTCCAGAATGACGCGGCGCCTCTGCACCCGAACCACGCCGCCAGGGCTGCCTACCGCCAGGTTCGACGTTCGCGCAACCGCTCTACAAGCGGCTGGCTACTTCGTCGAGGACCGGCAGGACGATCTCCGCTACTTCGTCCATGCTGTAGCGCGAGACCAGCAACTCGACTATCTCCTGAGGGGACTGACGTGTCCTCCTGGCCGACATCTGGCAGATCGCCCGCGCAGCGCGCTCCGGGCTCACGTCAGCGGTGTTGGCCGCGAACTCCTTCGCGGGCAGCACCTGGATGTTCGCCGGCACACGATCGGCCGGGAAGTGCCTGAGGTTCTCGGTCACGATCGCCCCCGCACCGCCGACGACCGCGGCCGCGACGACGTGCTCGTCGTTGACGTCAGGCAGCCCATGAGAGCCCTCGAGGGGCTCCCAACCAACCACCAGGGCGTCGTCGAAGTGGGTCCGCAGGTTGACCAGCAGGTTGTCAGCCCGAACCAGCGCCTCGGCTGGATTCTCCCCTGTCGAGCAACTTGACCTGCTCATGGCGGTGAAGCTCCTCGAGGATCGCCTCGCTCCAGAGCGGTCGGTACAGGCCCTCGATGGCCATCGACATCAGGAAATCGCGCTGGACACTGGGCCAGAGCACGCAGGTGTCGAGGACGGCAGCGAACACGCGGCTATCCTCTCAGCCGCAGGTTCCCAGGGCTCTACTTTCCCGCGCGTGCGCGTCGCTCGGCTGCAAGCTCGGCGCGAATACGACGGAACCGCTCTTCGGCCGTTTCCGCGTCCTCAGACTCCTCCACGTAGTCCCCTGAGGTCTCCAGCAACGCCCGGTACTGCGCGTCCCGGCGCCGCTCGCGATAAGCCAGCAGGTCATGAAGCTTCACCATCCGACGCCTGACGCCTGGCGTCTCTGCTGGTAGTTCGCCGCTGTCTATCAGCTTGACTACCGTTGGTCGGCTCACCCCGAGCAGTTCTGCCGCCTGCTGGGTCGTGAGGCGCTGACTCTGGGGCGCGACCGTGACAGCCTTGCCGGCCTTCATCGACTCCAGGACCTGGAGCAGGACCCGATGAGCCGACGCCGGCATCTCCACCTGGTCATGCTCGCTTGCGCCTGCAAGGAAGTAACGAGGCTCTGGCCGCGCACCCGAATTATCCTCATGCGCAGCCATGAAGCTCAGCACCGAGGCTAGTTCCTCAGTGGGCTCGGGGAGGTATGTCTGCTGTTCAAGTGCTTGTGTCGTCATCGTCGTCAACTCCTTCTCTACGCAAGTAGCATACGCGCTTTCGTTTGTTTCGTAAATAGCGACGATGGACTTGTGCTGATGTGTCGGAATAGGGTGTTCCGGGGCTCTCTTGGTCACTCAATGTGACTGGCGACGGCCTGGCCAGCCCTCCCGTTGACGGCCATCCTGAGTCACCCGGGCGCTGCACACCGCCCACTGTGACGCAGGCCGGCCGAAACGCCAACCGCGCTGGAAGTCCCGCAGACTGCTCGACCCGTGCGCACGGGCGTCTCTAGGTGATGTTGAGGGCCGGCGAGCGGCACGGCACCGGGCCACAATGGTGGGCATGGGTCCTTCGTCCCTGAACGTGAGGCAGGTGCCGACTGCAGGTGCGTGGCTTGCTGCCACCGAGATACTGCGTGGTCAGGAGCCGGTGATGATGAACCTGCCCGGCAGCGTCGCGGAGGGTGTGGCAGCGGGGGCTCGGTATGACAGCGAGCTCTGGCTCGCCGTCGAGGACGCTGGGCAGGTGGTGGGGTGTGCGGTGAGAACTGCGCCGTGGCCTGCCGTCGTCTCACCGATGAGCGACGAGGTGGGTGCGGTTCTCGGCGTATGGCTGGCGGGCAACACGGAGGTCGTGACCGCTTTGACCGGGCCTGCCCAGGCCGTCGCTGCCGTGGCGCTCGGCATGGGCCGGACTGCCACTGTTCGGATGCGCGAGATCGTTCGCGTACTCGGCGCCTTGGCGTCACCACCGGCGTGCGACGGTTCGGTGCGCCCTGCGTCCCTGGACGACCTAGGCCTGCTTCTCGGCTGGTTCGCCGACTTCCACGCCGAGGCAGGGCTCCCAGCGGAGGCGAACGAAGGCCTTGTGCGGGCTCAGGTGGATGACAGGCGCCTGTGGGTGTGGGAGAACGGCTCTCCAGTGGCGATGGGCGGGCACGCCCATGTTGTAGCCACTCCCGGCGGAACGGTCGGGCGCATCGGTCCGGTCTACACCGTGCCGGAGCATCGCAAGCGCGGCTACGGCTCTGCCCTGACGCACGCCATTGCAGCGTCACTGACATCTGAATGCGACCGTGTGATGCTGAACGCGGACGCGGAGAACCCCGGGAGCAACAGCATCTACGAGCGTCTGGGCTTCGCCGCTGTCGCTGAAATCGTTGAGGCGGACCTGACCTAGAGGCCCGTCAGGACCCTGATCCAGGTTCCGTGTCATCCGCCGAAAGGCAGACCAGGCGTAGACGGTGGCCCCAACGAGGCCCGACGTGGGACCGCTCGTGCCACAGCCGGCCTGCCCCAGGAGCGCGGCGTCGCGCTCCTCCTGGGTCGTGTCGCGCCAGATCCAGCCCGGGACCTTGAGCGCCTGACAGCGGCACCTGCGGGCGCCGCCGGCGTCGAACACGGCATCGACGTCCTCACTGGTCGCCTCGTTGGCCGGTCGCCAGCTGAACTCGGGCATACCGCGAGACTAGCTAGCGGCGGGGCCGACGCCAGTAGCGAGCTCTCGCCCGACCGTGAAGCCCACGCGTGGCGTCGAGCACGGCCGCCGCCGTGCTCGACAAGACCCGAACCCGCGTCTATCCGCCGCCAGGAGACCGCCCCATCGCGGCATGGGCATGCGCATCAAGGCATCCCGCGTAGGTGCCAACTGCGAAGAGCAGCCTGCCCTCGCTCGACCGACTCAGTTACCTGCTCAGTGACGAACTCGAGCGTGACGACCTCCCGCTCTGGGAGATCGTGAGGACTCTGAATGCGATCGCGCCTGCCGCTCCTCTCGATGAGAAGATTCGCCCCCTGGGCGCGCCGTATCGGTCTTGATCGGCCAGTACGACCTCTGGCGGGGTGAATGGCCCAGCGGTCCAGTGGCTCCGTTGACGGAGAGCGAGATGCAGGCCCTCGCGCACGACGATGCTCCGTGGCACGACCCCGAGCACGCGACCTTGCTCGTCTGGGTCCGAGAAGAAGGTGCCTGCGACACCTGATCAGTCCAACAAGCGCGGAGATCGGCAAGAGCGCCCAGACATGTCCCACTTCGCCGCGAAGCGCGTATGCCGTGTCAGGCGTCGCCGTCTGCGAGGGGCCGCCAGGCGAGGGTGGCTGCTCCGCTGCCGAGTCCTGGGTAGAAGAGGGCAAATCGGACCTGACCAGGTTCGCCCGTCTCGACGAGCTCGGCTTGGAGGTGACTGGTCAGCGGGTGACGGTGGATCGGGCGGTTCTGGCGTGCCGGGTGGTCGAGCCTGACACCTGGTGTCGGCGCTGCGGCTGCGAAGGGGCGCCGCGGGACACCGTGACTCGCGGGCTGGCGCACGAGCCGTTGGGCTGGCGACCCACCACGCTGCTGGTCACGATCCGCCGATACCGGTGCACCGGCTGCGGGCATGTGTGGCGCCAGGACACTTCGAAAGCGGCCGAGCCAAGGCCAAGCTGTCACGGCGTGGGCTGCGCTGGGCGCTGGAAGGGCTGGTCGTCGCCCACCTGACCGTGGCCCGGGTCGCCGAGGGCCTCGGGGTGGCGTGGGGCACGGCCAACGACGCGGTCCTGGCCGAGGGCAAGCGGGCGCTGATCGAGGAACCCAGGCGGGGGGCGCTCAGGCGTGCTCGAGGGCCTGGGCGAGGTCGTCCATGATGTCCGCCGGGTCCTCGAGGCCGATCGACAGGCGCACGGTCGACTCGGCGATGCCGACGGCGCGTCGACCCTCGGGGCCGACTCTGCGGTGCGTCGTCGTCGCCGGGTGCGTGATGAGCGACTTCGCGTCGCCGAGGTTGTTGGAGATGTCGACGAGGCGCAGCGCGTCGAGGAAGGCGAAGGTGCGCTTCTTGGCCGCGTCGGCGTCGGCGTCGTGGGGCATGCGCAGGGTGAACGTCACAACCGTCCCGCCGGCGGCCATCTGCGCCTTGGCGAGCGCCTGGTGCGGGTGGGAGTCGAGGAAGGGGTAGCGCACGGACTCGACGGCGGCCTGCTCCTCCAGCCAGGAGGCCACCTGCAGCGCGGCGGCGCTCTGCGCCCTCACCCGCAGGGCGAGCGTCTCTAGGCCCTTGAGCAGCACCCACGCGTTGAACGGGCTCATCGTCGGGCCCGTGTTGCGGATGAGGGTCTGGACCGACTCGTCGATGTAGTCCTTCGGCCCGAGGATCGCCCCGCCGAGCACGCGCCCCTGCCCGTCGATGTGCTTGGTCGCGGAGTACACGACGATGTCGGCCCCGAACTCCAGGGGGCGCTGCAGGACGGGGGTGGCGAAGACGTTGTCGACGACGACGACGGCGCCCGCCGCGTGGGCGAGGTCGCTCACCGCCCGGAGGTCGGCGATGTCCTGCATCGGGTTCGACGGGGTCTCGAGGAAGACTACGTCGGCCGGCGTGGCGAGCGCCTCGGCCCACGAGTCGATCCGGTGGGCGTCGACGTAGTCGGTTCGCACGCCCCACTTGCCGAGGATGTCGTTGAGGGCGACGACCGTGGAGCCGAAGAGCGCTCGGCCGGCGACGATCCGCGCGCCGGACGGGCAGAGGGCGGCGAGGGAGGTGAACACCGCGGACATGCCCGTGGCGGTGGCGTAGCACGCCTCGGCGCCCTCGAGCAGCCGCAACCGCTCCTCGAACATCGAGACCGTGGGGTTCGCATACCGTGAGTAGACGAAGCGGTCGAGCTCACCCGCGAACGCGGCCTCCGCGTCGGCCGCGCGGGGGTAGACGTAGCCCTGGGTGAGGTAGAGGGCCTCGGCCGTCTCCTCGAACTCGCTGCGCAGGATCCCGCCGCGCACGCCGAGCGTGTCGGGGCGCAGCCCCTCGGGGTCGAGCCGGCGGCTCACCGCGTGCCCCAGGGCAGACCCTCGGCCTTCCATCCCGCCGATCGGCGGCCGGTCGCGTCGCGGACCCCCTCGAAGCCCGCCAGCACGTTGTACGCGGGGCCCAGGCCGGCGGCGGTCGCGGCCGTCGCAGCGCCGATCGAGCGCTGCCCAGCCCGGCACAGGAAGACGACGGGGCGCCCGCCGCCCGCGGCCAGGCCGGCCTCCTCGAGCTCGGCCAGGAACGTCGGGTTGGGCGTCCCGGAGGGTGCCTGGACCCACTCGTCGAAGACGACCAGGCGTTCGAGCGAGCTCAGGTCCGGGATCCCGACGGTCTCCCACTCGGCGACCGTGCGCACGTCGACGAGGACCGCATCCGGGTTCTCCAGGAGGAACGCCCACGCCTCGGTCGGGGTCAGGTCGCCGGCGTAGCTCATCGCAGCTCTCCCGTGTCCTGGGGGCGGTCAGCGAGGACGACTGCCTGCGCAACGATGACCCGCTCGCCGTTGAAGGTGGCGGCCGGGGAGCCGTGGAGCCGGTAGCCGTCGGCGAGCGCGGCAGAGACGCGCTCGCAGAACGACCTGTCGTCGGGGCCGGTCAGCAGCCGGTAGGCGAGGCGCTCCGGCGCGACCGACGGCTCGGCCACCAGGACGGGCGCGTTGGTCGGCGTCGCGGAGTCCTGCGGGACGGGCGTGGTGACCGTGGCGTCGGGTTGCGTCATGTCTCCTCCATCGGTCCTGGCAGAAGAACCGTCACCCGCCGAGCCGGTCGTGGTAGCGAGGTCGGCCCCGGGGTGTCGCTGCAGCGTCGTCGAGCCAGGCCCCTCGACTGCTCTCGACGGTTCCTCGCGCATGCTAGGCCGCGCACCGGGTCCCCTCCAAACGGGCTCCAAAGGTGCCCCCTTTCGGCCGCCCGTGGACGCATACGCGGCGGAGCGCGCCACATGCCGATTGCCGGGCAGGCTCGGAGAGGCGATGTCCGACAAGGGGACGACGAGCACGCCGTGCACCGAGGTTGTGGCAGAGGCGGAGATCAACTCGAGGGCATCCCAGACGGGCTCCATCACCGCCGGTGACGAGGTGGCACTCCTCGTCTTGGGGAGTCCCGACCGTTTCGCCCCGGCCTCGTGCGGGATGAGGGCGTGCGTGCCGTGCGTGCCTGAGGCGAGGTTCGGCAGGAAGGACAGAGCCGGGCGTGGTCGTACTAGTCGGTCGCGTCGATGTCCACTATTCAGTCGCTCGCCCAGCCCGCCGAAGACTGACGGTGTGACGGCAGCACCAGGACGGGACCCGGGGTCCCCGCTGGACCCCGACGCGTGGGGGCTCGATCTGCAGGCTCCTGCCAACCGGGCGCTCGCGGTGCTGCGCTGGAGCGTCTCCGCGCTCATGGTCGTCACGGTGGCCTGGCTGAGCTTCACCCGCAACGGTTGGGTGCCGTTCCTCTCCGGGGTCGACCTCGGGGTTCACGAGTTCGGCCACCTGCTGTTCGCGTGGGCACCCTTCCTGGTCGTCGCCACGGCCGGCAGCGCCGTCCAGGTCGCCGCTCCCATGGCGCTCGCCGGCTACTTCTGGTGGCGCGGGGACCGCCTCGGCGCCGCCCTGCTCCTGGGCTGGCTCGGGATGTCGCTGCACAACGTCGCGGTGTATGTGGGGGACGCGCAGCGGATGGTGCTGCCGCTGTTCGGCGACGACGGATCGGGCGCCGGCCACGACTGGCACAACACCCTCGGGGCCCTCGGCCTCCTCCAGCAGACCGACGTGCTCGCCGGGCTGGTGACCGCAGCAGCCGCGCTCGCGTTCCTCGGCTCGCTCGGCCTCGTCGCGTGGTGGGCCTGGCAGGACCTGCGGCCAGCCCCGCGCCCTGCGCCGTCCACGTGTCGGCTGCCTGTGCGACAGCGGCGCTGATCAACGGGCGAGCGCGGGGTGCACAGGCTCGCGGGCCGCGAAGGACTGTCAAGAGCAGTTCAGCGGCGTGGGGAGCACGCGTCATTGGCGGATCCAGGAACCGGCATGTCCGGTGTCGGCTTACCGGCTACGAGGACAGCGGCGATGCTGACCAGGGGCTTGGCGCCTCGCGATCGGTCAGGGGTGCAACTGCTCGGACAGGAATGTCATGACTCGGTCGAGGGCGACCCGGGTCGGGTGCCCCGGCTCGTCGACCAGCGAGATGGTGAGCACTGAATGCGCCGACGGTTCGATGCCCGCCGCGTTGTCCGGCGAGGAATCGATCTCGATCCCCTCGAAGGATGTACCGAGATTTGCCCGCAGCGTCTCGAATCGCTCCGCCGGGCACCCGCGGTCGTTGGTGAACCGGAGCCCGAGCACACGCAGGTCATCCTCGGCCCGCGCCGTGATGCTTGCCAGGTCCTCGGCGTCCAGACCCAGGGCGGCCCGACCGCCCTTCCCGATCGGCGCCGGCATGGCCGGCTGGCTCATCACCGAGGCCACGACCGCCGGCTCGAGAGCGGTCGCCAATGCGAATCCTCCGGTGAAGCACATCCCGACCACCCCCACCCCCGGCCCACCACGCTCACGGTAGGCCGATGCGGCCAGGCCACGTAGCCACCCGACCACAGGACTGGTGCGGTCGGCCAGCTTCGTGAACTCACGCGCCACGCACACCCGTATGCCCGATCGCAGGACCTCGCGGCCATTCGCCGGGGCTGCGGGCCGCCCGAAGAGCGACGGCAGGTAGACGCAGTACCCCGCCGCGATGAGTCGCCGGGCGAAGTCGATGACCCCCGGATGCAGGCCGGGGATCTCGTGGAGCACGAGCACCGCTGGACCCGAACCCCCCCGGAAGACCTCGTACGTGCTCCCATCGTGCGTGAAGTCGAACGCCTCGAACTCCGGGCCGATCTGTCTGCTGCGGGTCATACCGGCTGCTCCCCTCCACGGTCTGCCCTGCATGGTGACCGAATTTTGCCCACCACCGCAATAGCCGGCGGAAACCCACGTCCGGCGCAGCCCAGTTCCGTAGGCGGTCCATTCCGGAGGTGACTCATCCGGCGCAGGAGTTGACCTGCCTGGCTGTCAGCGTATGCTGACAGCCATGAGGACGTCACTGGGCCCGGGCCATGCCGACGACGTCGTCGGCGAGTTGGCCTCGGTCTCGGAGGCCAAGCGTGAGGTCGCCCGCCGGGAGGAGGTCGCCGTTCGCCGTGCCCGCCACGCAGGCCTCAGTTGGGCGCAGATTGGCACACTCCTGGGGGTGACCCGACAGACGATGCACCGCAAGTACCGCAACGTGGGCTGAACCGCTGAACGGTCAATGTTGGGCGCCTGCGCCTACGGTCTGTGGCATGCCTGAGGCTCAGATCAAGGTGAAGGCCTTCGCCGTGCTGCTCAATCGATCGTTGGACGCGCATCTGGTCTGGCGGGGGAGCGACGCAACGAAGTCTCCTGCCGACTTCCATCGGCTATCCGGCCGATGTGGAGGGTGGCTCGGTGGTGAGGAGCGCCTTTGCGCCGGGCAACCCGGTGTGGGCTTCGCGCCAGGGGCAGGGGATGGCGCTCCTGATCTCGCCTCTCACGGAGCTGCTCTTCGACTACGTGGGAGTGGGGGGTGTCAACCATCCTGAAGGTCACCAACGCCCTTGGGCTGCGCTCCGAGCTGCACACCGTCGCCTGACCCAGACCCGACTGAGCCCACCGGCTGCTCGCACTTCTCTGACGAGTCTCGCCACCCTCCGACGCGGTACGGTAGCGGCTGGCGGAATCTGTCTAGCGTCGGTGAGGTTCGGGTGCCTGGCCGTGTCGGCGGCGGGCGTGGTCTGGGCCTGGTGCGAGGTGGTCGCGTGAGGTGAGCCCATGGCCGCTCCCACGGTTCTGCTGCCGTTCCAGCCGGCGTCTCAACAAGCCCCCCGCCGCACTCCCGCCTGCCCAGCCAGTGGGTTGTTCAGACCTCTATGGGCGTGGGTGACGACTGCCGTGTCACCTCTGGGATCCGAACATGCCGAAGAACGCGGGCGACTCGGTGTCCACAGCGAACGGGCGGCTGCTCCACACTGAGTTTGCGTGGACACGCACGGAACCACCTTGACAGGTCAACGTCGGGATTGGCCCAGAATGGTGACGACCGCCGCCGCTGGGCCCGCGCCGAGCCAGCCGCCAGCGTTCTCGGCAAGAGCAAACTGGGCGCGGTGGGCCTGTCGTTCACCACAGCGGTTGCGCAGCTGGTTGGTGAGTTCCGCTAGTTGCGCCAGTCCGGTGGCGCCGACCGGGTGACCGCGGCTTTGCAATCCTCCGCTGGGGTTGATAGGCAAGTCGCCGCCGAGGCTTGTGCGGCCGCTGCGTAGGAGCAGGTGGCCCTCACCCGTTGGGGCTAGTCCCAGCTCCTCTGTAGAGACGAGTTCTCCGGGTGAAGCGGCATCGTGGACTTCGACGACATCGATGTCCACCGGAGCAAGTCCTGCGAGTCGGTAGGCCTCGTGCGCAGCGCGGGTCACGGCATTGGATCTGGCGTGATCGTCGTGCCGACCCGAGCTGAGGACGGTGGAACGCACCTGGACGGGTTGTCCACTGAGGCGCTTGAGACCCTCCGCTGAGGCAACCACAATGGCGGCCGCGCCATCTCCGATCGGCGAACACATCAATAAGGACAATGGGCCTGCGATGTGGCGACTGGCCAGCACTTGTTCGACCGTGATCAGTTCGCGGTACTGTGCGCTCGGGTTCAGAGCGCCGAACTCATGCGCTTTGACGGCTGCCTGGGCGAAGTCCTCGACCGTGGCACCCCCGAGCGCCATGTACTCTTCGGCGATCTGGGCGTAGATGCCCATGAAGGCCGACTGACTAGTATCGTCAGCTGGGCCGCCGAAGCGCTCGATGTCCCAACCGGTGTTGAAGACGCTGAACGTCTTGACCCGGTCAGGGTTGGTGAGCTTCTCAGCACCGATCGCCAGCGCAACGTCCGCCGATCCCGCGCTCACAGCGGTACACGCGAGCTGGAACGCACTGGAGCCCGAGGCGCAGGCATTCTCCACATTGATGATGGGCTTGCCGAGCAGCCCAGTTTCCTGAAGAGCGACCTGCCCGCGGATGCATTCCTGTCCGGTGAGGTAGCCTTCGGCAGAGTTCGAGAAGAAGACAGCGTCGACATCGTCAGGGGTCGCCCCAGCATCCGCCAGAACGCCGCGGACCCCTTCGAGCGCCAGAGACCTGAGGTTGCGGTCGGGGAACTTGCCGAAAGGTGTCTGGAACGCACCAACGATCGAGACGCCCGTCATACTATTCGCCACTTCCTTTGATGTGCCTACTGTTGTCTGTCGCCCAGTGGTCTTGTACGAAGGCCGAGACGAGTGCATTGAAGCGGTGTGCATCCTCAAGCATCGGGCAATGTCCGGTCCGTTCCCAGACCTCGAAGTGGGATTGCGGAATGAGGTTGTGCAATTCGTGTCCCATGGAGACTGGGAGCAGCGGGTCCTCACGCCCCCACAGCACCATGGCGGGGCAGGTGATCTGCGGCGCCCTCTGCCGGGCATCGTAGGTGTGCCCTGCAGCAAGTGCCGCTGAGAACCCCGGCGCTCCGAGCCCTTGCACGAGCCCCGGAAGCAGATCGAGGGGAATCTTCGACGGATCGTGGAAGATCTGTTTGGAGATGATGTTGCGCAGGCCCTGGCTGCTCCCCACAGCCCGACGGATCCGGTCTCGCCGCAGTAGCCGATTGAGGAGATGTGAGCCGGGGAGAGTCCACAGCCGCTCTTTGAGCGAGGTCAGGGGGATGCCACCGGAGTCGACGAGGACTACGGCGGCGACCCGCTCCGGATGCCGCGCTGTGGTCTCGATCGTCAACAGGCCGCCCAGCGAGTTACCGACGAGAACTGCTCGGTCGACCGACAAATCATCGAGGAGTTCTACGATTGTGTCGACGTAACGGTGCACCGACACGGTTCCGACGTACGGCGCAGACATGCCGAAGCCTGGTAGATCGAGGGTGATCACTCGATGATTCGCCGCAAGCGGGCGGATGTTGGCCTCCCAGTTCCGCCAGGTGCCTCCAAGCCCGTGGATCAGCAGAAGTGGTGGCCCGGTGCCGAGGACGACGACCCTGACCAGACCGTGACTGAGCGTGCGGTCGTGCTCGATCATCCGTAGGCTCGCGCTTTGCGGCGCACAGGCTTCTTCGTCGAGGCGACGGCGGCGCCAGCATCTCGAAGCTCGCCGAACGAAGCCCTCAGGTCCGCGGCGAACCCGGCTCCGTCGGTGACGACGTCCGGATCGGAGGTGACCGCGATGTAGAGGACACCGTTGTAGGAGAGCATCGGCAAGTTGAGGCCATGACGAGGCATGGTGGCTCCCGATGGCAGAACTTCGAGGAGCTCGCGCCCACGAAGATAGAGAGGCTTGCTCGGTCCCGGGACATTGGAGATCACCAGGTTGTGCGCGCCGGCGTTGGTCAGCAACAGTCGCTGAACCTGCTCCATGATCGTGGGAGGTGCGAAACCTCCCACGTCCATGAGACGTTGCATGGCGATGCCCTGGGAACCGCGCAGTCGAGTCACCTCGGCGGTGATCGCCGCGACCCGCTTGGCCAGATCAGCCTCGCCGATCGGCAGGGTCGGATAGATGGCAGATACTTGGTTGCCCAGGGCGCCCTTGTCGGCGTCGAGTCGGACTGACACGGGAACCATCGCTCGCATGCCCTCGACGAGAGGCTCGCCATGGCGCAGGAAGAAGCGCCGCAACGCACCGGCACTCGCCGCCAGAACGATGTTGTTCAGTGTCGTGTCGTAGGCGTCCTTGGTCGCGCGCAACTCCTCGAGCGGCACACGTACCCAATCGGTACGTCGCCGCGGGCCGCCCAGACCGTTGAGGATCGTGTGTGGTACCGCCCCGGCGACACCTGAGAGGGTGCCCAGTGTTCGCGCCCCCTCCGCTGCATCGCGCGCCAGAGTCCGCGGCGAGCGCGATGCTCGCAGCAGTCCCATGAGAGCTCCACCAGAGTGTGCGGCCAGGTCGGTGAGACCCGAAATGGCCAGGCTGGTCTCAGAGGGGGACCCGATCCTGGTCCAGGCATCGTTGTGGGGTCGGTCCTCGTGTGGGGTGGAGGAGAACATCATCCCCGACAGGTCCTGGGTGGCGACTCCGTCCACCAGGCAGTGATGGACGCGATGGATCACGGCGAACCGGTCCTCGCTGAGCCCTTCCACCAACCACATCTCCCACAGTGCCCGAGACGAGTCGAGGCGCTGTTGGAGGAGCAGGTTGGACAGTTCTCGGAGCTCGTCCTCCCCGCCGGGTGCTGGCAACGCCGTCCGACGGACGTGGTAGTCGAGGTCGAATCGCTCGTCGTCCACCCAGGCTGGACGCCCTAGTTTGAAAGGCACGCGCGCGATGCGCTGATGGAAACGGGGTGCGCCGAGCAACCGCTGCTCGACGGTTTCGCGAAACTCCTCGCGCGTCGGGGCTGGGCCCTCGAAGACGTAGATGATCTGCAGGTGCATTCCGTGGTCAGCGTCTTCCACCGCGAGCAACGACGCATCCGTGGGTGAGAGGTGCTCGACCATGTCAGCCCGTCTCCAGCGTACGAGTCCGGAACCGTCGTCCGCCCAGGGTTCGCACAGCGGTGAGTGCGTTGAAGGCAGACATCAAGATCCGGTCACCGACGGAGCCCTCAGATGGAAGGAGACCGATCGCTCGCGCGAATGCGAGCCCGTCCCAGTAGACAGTGTTGTCGATGACCACATCGCCCTGGAACAGCACCACGTCGCACCCACGGAACTCGATCGGCTTCCCTGTCGGTCGGATCCCCTGGAACCGGCCGCCGGTGAAAGTGCCAGTCGCATGCCACTGCACGACCGAGACGGTGTCGGAACTCGTGATTCGCTCCACCGTGATCGAGAAGTCAGGAAGGGCAGTGAACATCTCGTCGAAGAAGGCCACAATGGCGTCGCGGCCGATCGCGTCGCCCACGGGCAGGAAGTGGTCGACTGCGTCCTCGGCCCAGATGGTGTGCGGCTCGGAGAGGTCACGGCGGGCGAGTTTCGCGAAGCCCGCACGCGAGATCGCTTCGAGTTCAGCAGCGCGCGACCTCGTTGAACGCACGCTGGGAGAGGCGCTGTCGGTGGTCATCTCAGATCCCCCTCATCAGGCGCAGGACCTTGCCGTAGTTCACCGGCATCAGACGCGCCAATAGCGCCACCTGACCTGCGGTGTAGCCGACAATGATTCGACGCTTGTCGCGCTCAACGCCCTTCAGGATTGTGCCAACGCAGTCCTCAGGCTTTGTCCGCAACAGCGCCGCCAGCTTCTCCAAGTACTGTTCTTCATACGCTCCGGCGTTGGTACCCAGCCGTGCCGACGTGGCGAAATGGGTCGCGATCCCGCCAGGGTGGACCACAGTTGCGGAGACATTCGTCCCTTCCAGTTCGCGCGCCAGGCATTCAGTGAACCCTCGGATCGCGAACTTCGACACGTGGTAGGCGGACTGGGTCGGCACCGTCACCAAGCCGAACACGCTGGAAAAGTTGATGATGTGCCCGTCGTCCTGCTCCAGCATGATCGGCAGGAACGCCTTGGTGCCGTAGATCGGACCCCACAGGTTGATGCCGAGCAGCCACTCGTACTCCTCGACCGTGGTGTTGTTGATGGTCGCCGACAGGTCCACGCCGGCGTTGTTGAACAGGTAGTGCGCAGCACCGAAGTCTGACAGCACGTCCTGGGCATGCGCGAACACGGCGTCCTTCACCGAGGTGTCGAGCACGTAGAGCTGATGACCTGAACCAGCCAGCATCTCGGCGGTTTCCTTCAACGACGCCTCGTTGACGTCGGAGATCGCCAACTTCGCGCCGCGCGTCGCGAGTTGGACCGCCAGTTGCCGTCCGATCCCGGAGCCCGCGCCGGTGACGACACAGACCTTGTCTTTGTATGTCTTCATGCGTTCCTCTTCGCTACGGGGTCGATGATCAGATGCTGCGAGAGTGGTTGCGCCAGTAGCCGGCTCGGAGCTCGGCCTTGAGGACCTTGCCCACCGGACTGCGCGGGAGGGCTTCGACGATGTCGATCGACTTAGGGGCCTTGACGCTGCCCAGCTTGTCCTTGCAGAGGGCGATCACCTCGGCGGGATCGAGAGTGGCCCCAGGTTTGAGTTCGACGACGGCCTTGACCGCTTCTCCCCACTCGGCGTCGGGGACACCGATCACTGAGCAATCCTGGACGGCGTCCAGGGACCAGATGACCTGTTCGATCTCACCGGGATAGACGTTGAATCCACCGCTGATGATGACGTCCTTGATGCGATCGGTGATCGACAAGTACCCCTCACGGTCGAGGAAGCCGATGTCCCCGGTGTGCAGCCAACCGTCGACGATCGTCTCAGCGGTCTTCTCGGTGTCTTGGTAGTAGCCCTTCATGACCAGGTCACCGGAAACGCAGATCTCACCTAGTTGACCCTGCGAAACCCGATTCCCGGCCGTGTCCATGATCGCCAGGCTGACCAGCGGTGTGGGACGTCCGCAGGAGGCGAGGCGTTTCGGCTCCGCGAAGCGACCATCGGCGAAGTACTCCTCCGGGCGAAGCATCGCGATCGAGGCCGGCGCCTCGGTCTGGCCGTATCCCTGCATCATCACCGGGCCGAATGCGTCGATGGCGAGTTTGAGCTTGTCCACCGACAGCGGGGCGGCACCCGAGATGAAGTATCGAAGCGAGGACAAGTCCCGGTCGCTCAGGCCGGGTTCCTCAAGCAGGCGGTAGATCACCGTAGGGGGCAGGAACAGCTCGGTGACGCCGTGGCGCTCGATGACATCGAGCAGGGCAGCCGGGTCGGGCTTGGTCAGGACGACAACCATTCCGCCGCGCGCCGTGCACGGAAGGGAGAGGACACCGGCTGTGTGGGTCATGGGTGCTGCGGCAAGGTTCACGACCGGGTCGTTCGCGCCGTAGCTGCAGGTGATCATGAAGTTGGCGCAAAAGGCCTGGAAGCTGCGGTGCGTGTTCATGACGCCCTTCGGCTTCCCAGTCGTGCCGCCTGTCGGCATCACCGCGACGACAGCGTCGGGTGCGTACGTCATCATCGGCATGGTGTCCGGCTGGTCGGCAAGCCATGTGTCGAGCGAAGGTGATCCGGCCGACTCGCTCTCGATGCAGATCCAGTGCTTGACCTTGGGAAGTGCCGCCCGCATGCCCGCGACGATGGGAGCGAACATCTCCTGGAAGAACAGCACTTCGCAGTCGAATCCGTCGAGCAGGTCGATGTTCGCCTCGATGCCGTTGCGTGGGTTCAGTGGCACCCAAGCCATACCGGCCCGCCAGAGGCCGAGTACGCACGTCCAGGCTGTCGGGTCGTTGCCGGCCAGCACCGCTCCCTTGGTCTCCGTCGCAAAGCCCTGATCCAGCAAAGCGTGGGCGATCCGGCAGGACAGCCGACCGATCTCGTCGAAACCGTAGGCGCGTTCTCCGGCGACGTAGGCAATCCCCTCGGGGTTGGCCAGCCAGCCCCGATCGAACATGTCGATGATTGCCATGCTCAGGCCTTGACCACTGAGGCGGCAGCGAGCCCGCGCTGCTCGAGGAATCCCAGCAGGTAGCGATGACCGAAGGCCTTGCCCGCCGACGTCACACCAGGTGCCGCAAAGTCGTTGCCGAGCAGCTTCTCCGCTGCGGCGACCTGGAGTGCTCCGGTGGTGATGTAAGGCGTGACACTGCGCACGGTGGCATGCACATTGGTCAACGGCCCGCGGCCGATGGCGTAGTCGGTGGATCGCTGCATGGCAGTACGTTCGCGTGGCGGCATCGTGGGCGTGGTGGCATCGACGATCTGTTTCAGCACCGCGTCTTGGTGCTCGGCCGGGAGGTCCTTGTACTCGGACTCCCACTGCTGCCACAGCACGGACACCTGGCGCATGATCGTCATGTCATAGAAACCGACCATCGAATTGCAGTAGCGGACCCGCGAGTCGTTCTTGTAGAAGGCCGGCAACGACGTGCCGCCCCAGGGCAGGGAGTAGATCGGAGCGAGGTAGTCCGGCAGAGTCAACTCCGTGCCCTTGCCTGGCTCATGCAGGACCAATTCGTTGTCCCAGAGGTGGTACTGGTTCGAGCGGAACAACTCGAAGATCGAAGCTGACGATCCGACGGTGACCCCAGAGCCTTCGCGGGGTCCCCGACAGATCGTGGCGGTCTCGAGCATGTCGACGCCCGGTGTCTCCAACGCGAGCTCGGCGGCAATCTCAGCGAGTGCGTACATGTAGGACGTCGAGGGGGCGCACACCAGGTTCGCGCTCGCGAACTCGGCCCCAAACGTCTCCTGGAGCTCCAGTATGTAGCCTTGCTCACCTGTCGTGTCGAGGTAATGGCAGCCGGCCCGGAGGGCAGCCTCGGCGCCGACCAGACCGAAGTTGGCGAAGGGGCCGACAGTGTTGCAGACAACCTTGGCGCCCGCGAAGACGGTCTTGAGTGCGTCGACGTCGTGCTGGCACTCCACGATCTCGTACTCGGCCGACTCGAGACGCACCACACGCTCGCGCATGTTGTCCTCGATGCGTTTGGCATCACGACCGACCGCGGTGAACGGGATTCGCTGATCGATCAACCAGTCCATGATCAGCATGCCGGTGTAGCCGCTGGCGCCGTAGACGATGACGGGATTCTTGGCCATTCGTTGCTCCTTGAATAGTGTGCACATGGCGCGAAGTCGATGACAGGTGGGGTCGTCGATGCGGGCAACGCCTCCTCCGGGTACTATTGGAGTGGCCTCCGCTTACGAAAAAGGTACGCACCGCCGGACGATGCGGATACGTGCCTCAGCTCAGGGATGGCGACCGCGTATGTGCAGCGGCATACTTCTCGCATGCCGATGGCAACGGAGACCGCTGATTTAGTCAGTGCGATCGCCGACCGATTCTCGGCACGTGAGGACGAGATCGTTGCGGCTAGTTCTGCCGCCGCGATCGAGCTCGTTCCCCCGCTTGGCGCGGATGCTGCGATCATGGCTGAGGTTCGTGCCAGCTACCGAGCGAACATTCGTCGCTTCATCGTGGTCGCCCAACACGCATCCGCTCCTCCACCGATTGAAGTGCCTCCCGAGGCGTTGGACATCGCGCGGACGCTTGTGCGGCGGGGGATCGGGATCGATGCCCTGTTCCAGGGCTACCGACGCGGTCAGGAGGTGGCTTGGAAATACTGGATGGAGACAACCTCCTCGGTGGTCGAACCCGGACCTCGGCTCTTTGCGGTCCTGGAAGCGTCTCTAGCCCTGCTCTTTCATTACGTCGATGACGTGCTCAGCACCGTCATCGTCGAAGCCGAGCGCGAGCGCGAGGAATTCCTTGGTGGAGCCGCTGCCCGCCAAAGCGAGACTGCTCGGCTGATATTGAATGACGCACCGATCGACACGTCTACCGCGAGCCGACAACTCGGCTACGAGCTCTCTCGCCGACATACCGCGATGGTTCTCTGGGCCGAGCCGCCGGGAGCCCCGCAGGGAGCACTCGAATCCGCGGCGGGGACCTTGGCCCTGGCTATCGGCTCGAGACGCCCGTTCACCATGGCAGCCGGGACCTCGACTCTCTGGGTGTGGATCGGCAGCGACGCAGATCCGAACACCCTAACCCTGGCGCACGCCATGGCGGAGCAGGAAAGCTCCATTCGAGCAGTGGTAGGGCCGACCGAGCACGGTATCCGAGGATTCCGCCGCAGTCACGAAGCCGCACTCGTCGTCCACCGACTTCTGATGGGTCAACCAACGGGTGATCGACTGACCACCTACGCGGATTTCGAAGTCACAGCCTTGGCCGCACATGATGACCAGCGTGCCGCAGACTTCGTCGTCGCGACCCTCGGTCCCTTAGCCTCCGACAACGCCAGCGCAGCACGTCTGCGTGACACTTTGCGGGCCTACCTCGAGGAGGCCGACAATGCGCCTCGAGCCGCCCAACGACTCCACACCCATCGAAACACCGTGCTGCAACGAGTCGCCCGCGCAACAGACCTGCTCGGTCACCCAGTCGGAGACCGACGCCTCGCTGTTGCGCTCGCACTGGAACTTGCCCACCGCCTCGGCCCACGTGTCCTGACCTCGTCATGACGTGCATGCGGAAACGTCTTTGCCTATGACTGTCAAGCAAGGCGCGGCGGTGCACCACGTTCATGGACGCAAGGCGGTCTGCCGTTTACTTGGCCTTCTCACCCAGCGCGTGACCGCGGCAGGAGCGTCCCACCCCCGAGGTGCGTCTGGCCGCGGAAGTGTCGGTCTGGGGTGTTGGTGATTACGCCACGTGGCTGACGACTGGCTGTCCAGCGCTGCTGTCGAAGCCATGCTGAGCCCCACTCGGGCACAGCTCTCCGGGCCAGTTAGATGCAGGACAGTCTGTCGCCCTTGAACTCGTTCACGACCCTGGGAGTTCACAGGTAGTGGCAAGTCCGCGTCGTCATCGGTATGGCATCTCAGTCAACGGCAGGCGGGGGCGTAGGGGATCGTGGGCAGGAAGCGGGCCCATTCGGCCTTGGTGAGTTCGAACGTGGTGAGGTGCCAGCTGGCACCCCGGCCCCCACAGGACACTGCCCCGGCGCTCAGCGAGCACACCCGACGTCTGGACATGGATGCAGCGACCTCAGTGGACGCCGTGGGCCTGGTGGTCCGCCTGCTCCAGGACCTTGAACACGGCCGACACCTCCTCGCGGCCATACCCTGCCGCCAGCGCCTTCTCGAAGAGCGCGGAGGTGAACAAAGGGAACCCGGCATCGATCCCGCTGTCCCTGGCATGCTGGGCGAAGCGCCGGATGGCTGCGGCCCAGAGCTCCAGTGGCGCGGAGGTCTCCTGGTAGCTTCCCAAGCGGATGTTCTCGACTAGCCATTCCTCATATCCCTTGCCGTGCGCTGCGAGCACCTGGCCGAAATGCTCCAAGGGAATCCCCTCCGCCTGACAGATCTGCACGCTGTGGAACAGGCTCAGGAACATCCCGTAATAGTGCATGATCAGCACCATGTCCCAGGCCGGGGCCAGACCGACCGCTTCCCCCTTGTAGTCCAGATCCGCGGCCAGCGCGCGCAACAGCGGTTCCGCTGTGCTGAACGCCTGCTGCGGGCCCGCGAGCAGGATGTGCGCATCCGGGGTGCCGATGGTGGCCGGGCTCCCGGTGATCGCTGCCTGGACGTAGTCCATATCGTGGTGCTTGGCCCAGGCTTTACCCTCACGGGCCTCCTGCGGCGTGCTCGTGGTGAACTGGACGAGCAGCTTCCCCGCAACCTGCGCGGCACACGTGGTGAGGACTTGCCGGGCCCCGACAGGGTCAGTCACACACATGAGCACGACAGGGCTTGCCGCAATGGCGGCTGCCGCATCCACGGCTGATCTGGCACCCTCCTCCACCAGGACCGCGGCCTTGCCCGGGCTGCGGTTCCAGACTGTGACATCGGCACCCGCCGCGATGAGGGCCCT
Source organism: uncultured Actinomycetes bacterium (assembly GCA_963798745.1). GTDB lineage: Bacteria > Actinomycetota > Actinomycetes > S36-B12 > CAIYMF01 > Prado023. The sequence continues at coordinate 196,585 of CAWCUF010000004.1, read as the reverse complement.
GGCCAGCGCCGATCCCACGTTCCCCAAACCGATCACGGACACCTCGGTCATTGGCGTGTCGCTCCTCCCGGAATTCGCATCGTGTCAGCCCGCGAAAGAGGGTATGCCTCGGCGGCGGTGGGGGTCGGGCGGCGCGGGGGGCATGCGGTGCGCTGCGCATGCTCCTGTCGAGGGCGCTGGCCCCATCTGCTGCGGATGGCCGGATCCCTGAAGTACCGGGAAGCCACCGCCTCACTGGTCGTCGGGAAATGGTCGCAGGCCTCACGGCAGAGCACCCCCTATGCGATTGCGGTGTGATAAGTCGACGATCCGCGAAGCTGGGCCGGTCCACGCCTCGGCATCAGCCCGCGAGTGCGAGAACGTGGGTACGTGCACACCGGGGTTCATGGCATACGGAGACCGCTTCTCAGCGCGCCTCACTGCTCAGGCGCCTAACGGCTCAGCGAGAGCACGTGTTGGCGCAGCTCGACGGGGTGACCGACGAGCAGCTTCGTCGACCGGGGCTTCCCTCTGGCTGGTCCTGCCTCGGGCTGGTCCGACACCTCACCCTCTCTGACGAGCGGTATTGGTTCGAGGTTGTCGTGGCTGGTGGGGCGTTGGACTTCTGGCCCGAAGGCGAGAACGGGGACTGGCAGGTGGGACCGCAGGAGCCAACCGAGCAGGTGCTCGCGGCCTACCGCGCAGCCATCACGTGCGCCGACGAGATCATCGCCGCCCGCCGCCTCGATGAGCCACCGGAGCGGCCCGAGCAGTGGTGGGTCGAGGCTGGGCTGTCCTTTCCCGACATGCACAGCATCATCGTGCACGTCTTGGTTGACACTGCCGTGCACGCCGGCCACCTCGACGCTGTTCGCGAACTGCTGGACGGTCATCAATACATCGTGATCTGACCGGTGATCCTCACCGGTACGCGCTATCACACCGCAATCGCATAGGGGGGACACCCTGGCCGCCGGGCTGAAGGAATGGGGCATGCTGCGCCGCACTATCCACGCCGCCCGCTACCTGTCGACCCGCCCTACCGGCGTGGCATCTCCCGCCAACTGAACAAGGGCGGCTGGTCTCAGATGGTGGAGCGACGCAGCTCGGCATTGACCTGTTCTACCTGGCCGACGTCTGGCGTTCGTGAGGCGCCACAACTCGTCCTCACCAGCCGAGCACGGTGAGGTCGGTTTCCAGGGTTGCCAGCTGGGATGCGCCGAAATGCCGCACCCCCAGCAGCCGGTGGTGCAGCCCGAGGACGCGGCGCCGTGGCTCGAAATCCGACGGGATAGGCCATTCCCGCTGGTAGGCGTCCCAGAACGCGGAGGGGAACGGATGCTCGGATGACGACAGCATGTTGGCCAGGTCGAGCTCACGGTCCGCGTAGCTCACCTCCGGGTCGATAACCCACCGGCCGTCGACGATGTTGCCCCGCCACAGGTCCCCATGGGTCAGGGACGCCAGCGGGTACTTGGGCAGCATCGCCTGGATCGGGCCCTCGCAGGCCCGTTCGAGCCGGATTCGGAAGGACGCCGGTACGCTGGGATCGGCCAGATGCGGGCGGACCCGGTTTTCCACGAAGAAGGTGGGCCAGTCGGCGGCCCACGAGTTCTGCTGGACGAAACGACCCGCCCGGTTGTCCCGATGCCAGCCGTACCCGCGGCCGGTGCAGCGGTGCATCCGGGCGATCGCAGTGCCCAGCATCGACCAATCCGACGGGCCCTGGACGAACTGCATCACCAGCGTCACGCCGGCAACGCCAAGCACATCGGGGACCGGGACCCGTGCAGCCGCGAGGGCCGCGAAACCGTCGGCCTCCACGTCGGCGGGGTACGGGCACTGCTTCACGACGACATCCCGGCCGTCGGCGAGGGTTGCCTGCCACGTCCGTCCGATCCACCCGCCGGTGAGCCGGACGGCGGCTGCCACGGCCGGAAGCCCGATCGGCCATTCGGTGAGGTCCAGGTCGTGGGCCCCCTCAGCGGTCACGAACGCACGGTACCGAGGATCCGGTGCGCAGGATGTAGCCCACGGGCATCAGGACCGACGCCGCCGACAGACGGAGGAGGCTTGCCATGAGCGTGCATGTCCGGTCCCTGATGGTGGCTATCGGCGCCGCGGTCCTGATGGTGTCGGCGTGCGGAGCAGGGCGGCGACGCACCCGGCTTCGCGCGGCGGGACCTTGTGCCCTTCCAGCCGGCGTTCGGCGGGGCGTATCTGTGGACTGGCGAGGGTTCTTTCTTCCCCGGGGTCGCACGGTGTTCCTCGGGCGCGCGGAAAGGGGGCAGATGATGGTCCTCATCGTAGGAGCTACAGGGCAGCTTGGCGGATGTGTGGCACAGCGCCTAACGGAATCCAGGGATGTATCGATTGCCGGCCAGGATCCGCCCGATCGCGTTCGCCGTGGTGACGACCGTGTCGACGCCGACCATGGCCGCCGACAGGCATTCGATCGAGCCCTCTGCGTGCGTCCACAGGCGCCGGTAGGACGCGGGTCGGATTCGTCCTCACATGCCGACGAGCGCAAAGAACAGTGGTGTCTTGACGCCTTGGCCAGCGACGGATGATGCGGACTCGATGGCGCCGACTCGGACATCATGGAACCGATGAGCGGATTGGGGAGTCCTACGGGAATGCGCTCTTTCCTGTCGTCTGCTGCGGTTGGCGGAGTGCTCCTCGGGGGCTGTGGAGCGTTGCCTGGCGACACCGCTGCCGCCTCGTGGAAGATCGCGCCGGGGGAAGAGATCGGTCCGACATCGAAACAATTGCAGGTGCTCGTGACCCGAGTCGGGTGCAACAGTGGCGTCACGGGCAACGTCGAAGAGCCGGAGATCGAGGTCAACAGCGACCGCGTGATTGTCACGTTCGTAGTGACCCCGGGAGAACCCGGCTCTGCCAACTGTCAGGGCAACCCAGACGTGCCCTTCCGGCTAACGCTTCCGGAGCCGCTGGGCAGCCGCGCGTTGGCCGACGGTCAATGCCTGACCAATGACGACGTCGCGAGCACCGCGTTCTGCGCGGACGATGGACTTCGCTACGAGCCCTAGCGACGCACGCACATGCCGCGACCTCAGCGGTCAACACGCGGTGGAATGCCGCGGGTCGGGACGGCGACTGCCCTGGTCAGCTGATGCCCGATCGGCCGTCGAGGTTCGGTGGCGGGGCTCAGCTGTAGTCGGCCGAGAGCTGGTGACGGGCTCCGTCGACCGTCATGCGCCCGCTGCCTTCCGCCGCGAGCCGGGCGTATCTTGAGGCCGGCCTTGACCAAGGGAGGCCCGCCCGCCCGGGACGGCACCACCTTCGGGATGGCCGTCTGCTCGGCTGGCAGGATTGCCGGATGACCAACCCGTTGAGCACCGGTGAGTGGTTGCGGGAGCCGGCGCACGCCACGGTCGATGCCGAGTGCGTGCGGTTCACGACCTCGCCGGGCACCGACCTGTGGCAGCGCACCTACTACGGCTTCCGTAACGACAACGCCCCTGCGCTGTTGCTGCCGGCTGCCAGCAACATGACGCTGACGGTGCGGGTCTCGTTCCAGTACCGGCGGCGCTACGACCAGGCCGGCGTCCTGGTTCACCTCGACGCCGATACGTGGGCCAAGGCGTCGATCGAGCACGAGAACGACGGGCTGTCGCGGCTCGGCAGCGTGGTGACCAACAGCGGGTACTCCGACTGGGCCACGCGCGACATCCCCAGCACCGGACTGATGTGGTATCGAGTCTCGCGGCGCGGGCCGGACTTCCGCTTCGAGGCGGGCCCCGACGGAACCCACTGGGAACAGCTGCGGGTCTTCCACCTGCACGGCCTCGGCGAGACCACCGAGGAGATGGGGAGCGCGGCCGTGCTGCCCGACGGGTCGACCGTGGGGATCGGCGTGTACGCCTGCAGCCCGGAGGACTCCTCGTTCGAGGCGCAGTTCGACCAGATCCGGTTGGAGCCCAGTGTCTGGCAGCCACACGCCGGCTAGCCCGGGCCCGCACCTCGAAGACCTCATGGCCCGACCCCGCCGAGCCCCCACCGGCGTCCCCTTCCTCCCGCGAAGCGGCCCCGCACACGTCATGTTTCATCGCGTCCATCGACGCGGTGGTGGTCGGACGTTCGCACGGTCGAGAGGTGTTTCGTCTCACGCATATCGAACGACTGGCCGACGGCTCGACGCATTGGTCGACCCGGACGCTGGCGGCGCGGCTCGCGATCGGGAAGGACGCGGTGGCCAAGATCTGGGTCGATCAGAACCTCACGCCGTGGCGAGTGTCAGGGCGTCACGGACGGTAGCGTCGCCGACGCGGACGTTCTCCACGCCCGGAGCCACCTATGCGCTCACCCGCACGGGGACCACCTGGCAAGCAGGACCACGCGGGTCGAACGACCACCGTGCACCGCGACGCCCGGGGGGCACCGGAGCACGCCCTGTGCACCCTAGGTGCTGCGCGTCAAACCGCCGCGAAGCAGCTACGTCTTCCAGTCCCAGCGGGCCTTCGCGCTGGCAGTGGTGTGACGGTCGGACGCTTGCCGATCCCGCTCAAGCGACCGGGCTGCCGGCCCGCGAACTGGACTCTCGCCCGGGCTGGGGGCGGATCATGCGGATCTCCCGCATCCCGCCGTCGACCTGGGTCGCTCCGTCGGCGCCGAAGCCGTGCTTGCGGTAGAACGCCTGGGCCCGAGGGTTGGGGTCAGCTACCCACAGCGCCACTGACTGCTCGGGAGCGACGACCCCGGCAGCTACGCGCGAGGCTCGACGAGACACCCTGCCCGCGCGAGGGCAGGTGCTGGCGAGCTTCGGGGAGGGCGGCCGAAAGTGCGCGAGCTCGGCGGCGCCGGTGCGGCACGTGGTGGGCTCCGAGGTGGCGCGCCCCAGGAGGCGAACGCTCCCTGAACGCCGCCGTGACCGCGAGCGTTCTCGCGAGAACGCGTGGCTGTCGCCGAGCGGGACGGGCACCTGGTCGGGATCGCCATGTCGGGCCCGCCTCTGGACGCTGGGGGCGGCGTGGCCGAGGCAGCTGTACGTGCTCTACGTGAAGGCCGCCGACCACGGCTTGACCGAGGTCAGCCTTCCAGGCAGTGGGGGAGGGATGCAGCTACGGACGCCACCGGAGGGTGAGCTCGTCTGCGGCGGTGTCGACGTAGGTGAGGTAGTGCCGGGATTGGCCGTCCTGGACGCGGCTGGTCAGCGTCAGGCCCTGATCGGGGCGTGACCGCGGGAGCAGGGTAAAGGTGAAGCTGCCCTCCGGCACGGCAGGGCTCAGTAGCAGTCAGTCACTGAGCCCTGCCGACAGCTACTCACCGTTGAATGGCACTTCATTGCGCCTTCCTTACCAACACCCCGGATCCGTGTAGGTCGTAGCCTTGGCGTCATGAGTCCTGTCCAGCGGAGCGTCTGGCTGCCGACGAGGCAGACATGACCGAGAACGTCGAGGGCGTTCTCCTGCCGGTCGCGGCTGTGCTTGCCGCCATCGTTCTCGGCTGGTTGGCGGCTGCGGTGCTGCGCCGGTTGATCCTGATCCTGGCCCGGCGGTGGGACCTCGTCGACATCCTGCGTTTCGGGATCGCGTGGCCCCTGCGCCTGCTGATGGTCTGCATCGCGATCCGGATCGCGCTCGGGCTCACGACGGAGCCGGCCACCTGGACGGCCATCGCCTACCACGTGCTGCTGATCCTGGTGGTACTCAGCGGCGCATGGCTGCTCATCCAGTTCATCCAGGTCGTGCGGCGCGGGATCCTCGACCGATTCCCCACCGAGGGCGGGGACAACCGACATGCGAGCCGCATCCACACGCAGGTCCAGATCATCGAGCGGTTGGCCACTGCGATTGTAGTGGTGGTTGCCGCTGCGGTGATCTTGTTCACGTTCCCGGCAATGCGAGCGGTCGGGGCGTCCGTGCTGGCCTCGGCCGGGCTGGCAGCGGTGGTGGCCGGCGTGGCTGCGCAGTCAACGCTGTCGAATGTCTTCGCGGGGATGCAGGTGGCCTTCGCCGACGCGATCCGGGTCGACGACGTCGTCGTGGTCGAGGAGGAGTGGGGCCGGATCGAGGAGATCACGCTGACCTACGTGGTCGTGCACCTCTGGGACGATCGCCGACTGGTGCTGCCTTCCACCTACTTCACCGAGACCCCGTTCGAGAACTGGACGAGGACGACGTCGAAAATGCTGGGGACGGTGGAGCTCGACCTCGACTGGACCGTTGCGATGGAGGACTTCCGCGAGGAGATGGACAGGCTCCTGCGCGAGACCGACCTCTGGGATGGGCGCGTCGGCGTGGTCCAGATCACTGACGCGACCGGGGGCACGATCCGGGTCCGGGCCCTCGCGAGTGCCGCCTCCGCGCCCATTGTGTGGGACCTGCGCTGCTACCTGCGCGAGGGGTTGGTGACGTGGTTGCAGCAGGCCGGGGCGGGGCTGCCCCGCTCGCGCTTCGAGGCCGTGGGCGGTGGCCTGGCCGAGCCGACGCTGCCCCACGACGCCGCCCCGACGGAGCGCACCCGAAGGCCGCCCAGGGACGCCACCCAGCCAGGGACCGCCCCCTCTGCACACGAGACTGGGCTGTTCACGGGCACGGTTGCCGCGGTGCAGCGCTCGCAACCGTTCGCCGGACCTTCGCCGGAGGTCATGGAGGAACGGCACCGGGCGGCGGAACGCGGGCGCGCGAAGGCGGGGGACCCGGAAGTCCGGGGTGGCTCGCCCCTGAGTCCCCCGCCCGCTCGCCCCTCGAAGCGACGCTGATAGCCGGGCCGGGGCCCGGGGGACCCACCAGCCCCCGTCAGGCCGCGTCGGCGCGCTGCCGCAGAGTCGCCGCACCGGCGTCTTCGAGGTCGAAACAGAACGCAGCCCGACCCGCCATGGCCATCGTCAGGGCGAGTGTCGTGCCGGTGGCCAGGGGGCGATGTGCGTGGGCGAAGGGCCCGTCGGTGGCCTCGAGGCGCAGGCCCGCGACGGCAGTCCGGCTGGTGACGGTGACGTCGCGACTCGGCCCGCGACTATCACGATCCCCAAGAACGGCGGCGGTGGCGTTCCAGCCGGCGGTGGCCGGGTTGAGCGGTATCCGCTGGGCGAGGTGGTCCAGGCAGGCGTGCGCGGCGGGGGTGGGGTCCTCGACGCCGCCCAGCCAATCCAGCACCATCTGGCAGACGGGGGCACCGTCGACGTCGAAGTGTTCGACCAGGCCGGCCGGGTGACCGGCAGCCAGGTCATCGGTCAGCCAGGCCCCCAGAAGTGCGCCTGCGGCCCGGCGGGCGTTGACCGGGGCCTGGGTGGGGCGTGCAGGTCCAGGCGCAGGTTCCAGACGGTCACGGCAGCCTCACGTGTGGTCGGCCATGCGGGGCTGCCCGCCTGAGGCGGCGGTGAACGCGTCCACGGATCCCGGACACCAGGACATCACCTCGAGGATCAACTCCGGCGGGTCGACCCGGGGCAGCATTGCCTGACATTGGGTGCGCAGATCGGTCAGGCTCGGCGGGTCGGGCACCGCCGTGACCTTCGCGGCATGCAGACGCCCGTCCGCGCCCAGGACGGTGTCCGGATGCGCGATCAGGCCACCGGCCAGGTGCCGCCACGCTGCGTCCAGCGTCCGGGTGTAGCGGGCCAGGGCGCTGCTGGGGTCCTCAGCCAACCCCAGGGCGTTGAGGGCTGGGCCCTTTGCGCTGCGCCAACTCGGCCCCGCCAGCAGCCTGGCCCGGGGGTCGGCCCAGCGTTGCGAGGTCAGGGCGTAGATCTCCCGGCGGCGCAGGTTGCGGTGGAACTCCTCGAGGACGCAGAACACGTACGCGACCTTGTCCACGCACCCCTCGGGGCGACCAGGGCTGAATACCAACGGCTGCCACCAGCCAACGGGCACGATACGGGCCGATGAGGCGCAGCCAGGTCGGGTCGTCCTCATCGGCGACGTCCATCGCTGCTGGTCGCACCGAGGACAGAGCTCAGGGTTTTCCGAGCGAGTGCCAGTCTGTCTGGCTGGGCCACCAGGCCGAGGTGCCCGCATTCCACACCTTGCTGCGGATGCTGCCGTCGTGCCAGCGTGCGTAAACGACTAGGTGGTCCTCGCCACGGGCCACGGCCGCCGGTGCGCTGAACGTGTTGCCCCCCAGATTGCTCCACTCGGTTGCGCCCGGCCACCAAGATCCCCGCGCGTCGTCCCACACCTTGAGGCGCACGGTTCCATCGATCCAACGGACGAAAAGCGCGATGGTGTGGGGGTTGCGCCACACCGCGACCGGTCGGCTGGCCGCCTGGCCACCGAGGTTGGACCAGGTCGTGGTGCCCGGCCAGTAGTCGCCGCGGGCCTCTTCCCACACTTTGTTGCGCACGGTCCCGTCGTCCCAGCGAGCGAAGACGTCGAGGATGTCGGGCCGGCGCGCCACCACCGTCGGCACGTCGTAACCACGCCCGCCGAGATCGAGCCACGCGGTCTGCCCGGGCCACCAAGACCCGTCCGAGGCTCTCCAAACCTTGCTCCGCACGGTGCCGTCGCTCCATCGGGCCAGGACGTCGATCGTGTCCTGTCGACGAGAGACGGCCGCAGGCGCACCCACGCCCTCCCCTCCGAGGTCTTCCCAGCGTGCACTCCAGTTGCCGTCCCACGTCCGCCGGGCGACGCGCCCGTCCGGCCAGCGAGCGAAGACGTCTAGCGTGTCCGGCGTCCGTGCCACTGCTGACGGTCCGCTTTGAGTGCGTACTTGACCGTGAGCATCGCGGGCTAGCTCGAAGCTCCATTCGGCGTCGGCCGGCCAGTAGCCCCCGGACGACTCATTCCAAGCCTTGTTCACCAGGCGCCCGGCGACGTCTACGGCTAGGAGATCCAGCACCTCCGGGCGGCGGGCAATGACCCAGGGCGCTACCACGCCGCTGTGCCCGAGGCTGAACCACCCGTTCGTCGGCCAGTAGTCGCCCCGACTCTCGTCCCACACACGGGACTTGAGCACTCCGTCATCGTCACTGGCGTAGACGGCGACGGTATCGGGACGTCGTGAGACAGCCGCTGGCAGGTGCAGTTCCTGGGACAAGTGGCTCGACCAGGCGGCATTGCGCAAGCGAAGCCGGTTGCCAGCGGTAATCCCACCATGGATCACACGCTGCTGGTCGTCGCTGAACGAGTGCGGGAAGTCACAATCGTCGAAGTACGACATCGGGTTGCTCCGCGTCTTCGGAGAGTAGACGTAGTCGTGCTCTGAGACGTGCGGGTGCTTGGTGGGATCGAAGTCGACCGTGAGGATGAGGTCAGCATCGGGTGCGCAGGGCTTGCGGCCAAGCTGAGCGTAGATGTTGGCACCGAGGTCGAAAGGCGTGTCGCCGACGTTCGACCGGTCGCCGTCGTAATCGACGGCGAGGGCGTCCAAGCCGCTCTCCAGCGGGTGGCCCTCCTGAACGTATGCGCGGATCCGATCGATCACCTCCGGAACCTTCGCCTCCCCGGCGTGCGTGTGGTGGAGGTGGAAGAAGTGACCCAGCTCATGCACCAGCTTCCTCGGACTCCCGAGCGTCCCCTTGTCGAGGACGACGTAGTTGGCAGTCGAGCCCGAGAAGTTCGCCGCTACCTTGTGCTGACCATCTCTGAAGATCAGGACCGTCGCCCCGCCACGCTGCCACCGCGTCATCCGCTCCCTGGCCATGGCGTTGCCGAGATGACCCTTCGTCGAGAAGTCGTCGTTGATCTGGTCGCTCGGGAACAGCGTGATGTCCTCCGCAGGGTCGAGCAGGAAGGTGAGTTCGGCATGGTCCATCAGCGCGTTGAGGTCCTTGACCAGCGCCACCACCGTGTCCGGTCCGGTGCCGGGTGGGTATAGATCGGTCGCACCGCTGGAGCCGGTCAACACAACGTGCAGCTGGATCTCTTGCCTCATCACGGAAACCTCATTTCGCCTGGCCGCGACGGCGACGGGCCGGCCAGCCCGTCGCCGATCGGATCCCTCGTGTGCGCCGCTGCCGGGTGTCCCGCTCCCACAGCGGAGGCGCCGACGACTGCCGCGGTGACATTTGTGAGGAACCGCCCCCACGTCTGCGCTGTAGTGTTTTGCCTCATTCTCTCGTTCTCCTACCGTGTGACGTGTAGCCGGATCCCGACCTCGCCGGCCGCTCCGGTACCGGCGGAACCAGTAGTTGACTACCGGCGAAGGACCCCTTCACGACGTTAGGAGGGCGCCGTCGTCGTCGCCCATCCCGTTGGCTGCAATGTCCGCTCCGGTTCACCCCACCTGATTCGGCGGGTACCCCCCGGGACAGTGGCGCCGCGATTGGGGATGATGGCTGGTCATGGCAGGCACCCGGACTGGCCCGCCGCGTTGGGTCGCGCCATCGGCACTCGCACTCGGCGCCGCCTCGGTGCTGTTGACCGCGGCCTTCCTGGCGTGGGCTACGGCCACCGGGTGGCACGGGATGGTCGCGGTCGAGGCCCTGGCCGAGGTCCCCTGGGTGCTGGCGAGCGCGTTCGGCGTCGGCGCCGGCATCGTCGTCCAGCGCCGACGTCCCGGCCCGCCGGCCACCTACTTCGCCGTCCTGCTCGGGTTCGCCGCGGCGTCAAGCCTGCTCGACTACGTCGCGGTCGCCTCCGCGGTCCGGGGATGGGGGCCATGGGTCTCGGCCATCGCCGTGTGGGGAACCCAGACCTCGACCATCGTCTCCACCCTCGCCGCGACCTACCTCCTCGTGACGTTCCCGGATGGAATCGTCGAGAGGTCGTGGGAGCGATGGATCCAACGGCTGAGCCCACTGGCGCTCCTCGTCCCGCTGGTCCTGCTGGTCGTCAACCCGGTGGTCACGACGCCGTACTGGGCGCAGCGACCGGACGTCCCCAGCCCGCTGCACGTCCCCGCTCTGGCCGTCGACCCGGACCTGGCGTCCACGCTCATCGACCTCGTCACCCTCGTGCTGCTCGTTGCGGTTGTGGTGGTGGTCGCCAGGTACCGGCGTAGTGATCCAGTCCGGCGCGCGCGTATCCGCTGGGTGCTGCTGCCCATGGTCGTTGCCGGCGTGGGAGCTGTGTCCGGGGCCTTGCTTCGCCCGCCGAACGCGTTCCTCGTTGCCCTCTTCCTGACCGTGCAGTTCGTCCTCTACACGGCCGTAGCGCTATCGCTTCTCTCCCCGACCCGGCTCGACCCCGACCGGGTCCTGCGTCGTTCGATCATCTACAGCGTGCTGTGGTTGGCCATCACGGGGATTTGGGTGGCCGCGGCGACGGTCGTGGGTGTCGTGGCCGGCCAGAGCTCCTCGTTGGGGTGGGCGGTGACGCTGACCATGGCAGCCGCCGTGCTGTTCCAACCGGCCCGGCGCCAGCTGGAACGTCTCGCGGACAGGTGGGTCTTCGGCCATCGGCCCGCCCCCTACGGGGTGATCACGAGGATGGGCGACACCCTCGCGACGACCTACGACCTCGAATCGCTGGAGCCGAGGATGGCCGAGGCTCTTCGTGATGGTCTGGGCCTGCAATGGGCTGAGGTGGTCATCGGTGACAGTGGAGTCGATGATGGCGGCGGGGACGAGGGTCAGCCGGTTCTGACCGTGCCCATCAGCCGCGACGGTGAGCAGCTCGGGGAGGTCCGCTGCGGTCCTCGGCGTGCGGGCCCGCTGACCGCCCAGGAGGTTGACCTCGTCACCGCCTTCGCGCACCAGGCAGCCCTGGCCGTGGGCAACGTGCGCCTGACTCGCCAGCTCACGGAGCACGCACAGCAGCTCGCCGCCTCACGGACACGGCTGGTGCGCGCCCAGGAAGCAGAACGGCGGCGCATCGAGCGCAACATCCACGACGGCGTCCAGCAGGACCTCGTCGCACTCATCAGCCAGGCGGGTCAGGCGCAGCGCCTGCTCGTGCCCGACCCGGATCGGGCAGAGCACGAGCTGCTCGCCTTGCAGCACGGACTGCACCGCGTGCTCGGTGAACTGCGGGAGCTTGCCCGTGGGATCCACCCGAGCCTGCTGACTGACCGCGGGCTGCTGGTCGCCGTGGAGTCGCTTGCAGCCCGCAGCCCGGTCCCCACGAGCGTGCGTGCGGACGGGTCACTTCGTCAGGAACGGCTCCCCGAGGACGTGGAGGGGGCTGCGTACTTCGCGGTTGCCGAGGCCATGGCCAACACGCTCAAGCACGCCGATGCCAGCCACCTCACAGTGTCGCTGGCCCGGTCGAACGGGTCGCTGATCGTCGAGGTCGCCGACGACGGCCGCGGCATGGAGCGACCCGATGTGGCGCTGAGCACCATCGCCGAGCGAGTCGCCGCCCTCGGGGGCGAGCTGACGGTCTCCTCGCGGCCAGGTCAGGGCACGACGGTCCGCTCCCAGCTTCGCGTCGAGGGAGGTGCGCCGTGACGGCCCAGCGGCTGCGGGTCGTCGTCGCCGAGGACCACTACCTGGTCCGTGAGGGCATCCGACGGGCACTCGAGGAGTCCGGCGCCATCGAAGTCGTCGCCGCCGTCGGATCAGCCGAGGAACTCGACACGGTCGTGGCACGCGAGCAGCCCGATGCTGTGGTCACCGACATCCGGATGCCGCCGACACACGGAACCGAGGGAATCGAGGCGGCGCATCGCCTCCGTCGTGCCCACCCACAGATCGGCATCGTCGTACTGTCGCAGTACGCCGAGGCGTCCTATGCCATGGACCTGCTGCGCGACGGCACGGACGGCAGGGCGTACCTGCTGAAGGAGCGCATCGGCGACCCGGAACACCTCGTGTCAGCGGTGCGCCAGGTCGTGTCCGGTGGCTCGACCATCGACCCCGCCGTTGTCGCAGCCATGGTCACGCACGGGACCCAGCGCGAAGACTCCCCGCTGCGCAGACTCACCGACCGGGAACGCGACGTGCTGGCTCAGATGGCCGAAGGCCGCAGCAACTCGGGCATCGCTGAGCGTCTGCACCTATCGGTGTCGTCGGTGGAGAAGTACAGCACCGCCGTGTTCGCGAAACTGGGGCTCGGGGACGAGCCGCTGGTGCATCGCCGGGTCGCCGCCGTGCTCGCCTTCCTCCACGAGCAGGGCCGATCCACTCCTCTCTAGGGTGTCGCTGTGGGTCGGCACTCCCAGCCGATGTGTCCGGACAGGGATCGCCGCAGGGGTCGGTCCCAGCCGGCGGATTCAGGGTTCAGAAGTCGCGACCTGCGGGCTGCCGGTCGCCGCGCCCGGGTTCCTCGCGTTCCACCGCAGGATGCTGCTTCCGGACACGAACGCCCCGACGAACACGAACAGCGGCAGGAAGGTGGTCAGGGCGGCGACAGCCCCGAGGATGAGAGCGACTCCGGTCCACGTAGGCATCGGGAGCCCGAGGATGGCCACTCCCATCGCCACGACAGCCATGTAGCTGATCACACCCGAGATCCCAAACACCGCCTCCGCCCAAGTGTGCTCGCGCTCACCGGGCCCGGGCGTGAGAGCCAACGCGACGCGGTGTCGGGAGACGCCCCAGCGACCCGGGCCACGTCGTGGACAAGCCCAGCGATTTCCAAGGGATTGCCTCGCTCCACCGCGGGCCTGGTGGGTCAGCGGGCGAGGAGCTCGTCGGTGGTGGTTCCGGGTAGGGAGAGGGTGATCTGGGTGTTCCAGGGGTCGGTGACCTCGATGGCGCGTCCGGTGTAGCTGAAGTCCAAACCGCGGGCTTGCAGGCGGGCGGTGATGGCGTCGAGGTCGTCGCGGGTGGGCACGGTGATGGCGAGGTTGCCGAGTCCCAAGCGCGCCGCGCGGGGTCCGGCACCACGGCTGTTCCAGGTGTTCATACCGAGGTGGTGGTGGTATCCGCCGGCCGCGGCGAAGAGGGCGCCGGGGTAGCTGGCCACGGTCACCTCGAAGCCGAGGGTGTCGACGTAGAAGTCGCGGGCGGTGGCGAGGTCACCGACCTGCAGGTGGACGTGGCCGATCCGCCCCGCGAGCGCGGGTCCGGCGTCGATCGCCTCGCGGGTCAGGTGGGTTTGCAGGTAGGCGTTGGGGTCCAGGGGCAGGGTGGCCATCTGCAGCTCGCCGCCGGCGTGCTGCCACTGTTCCCGGGGCCGGTCGACGTACAGCTCGATGCCGTTGCCCTCGGGGTCGGTGAAGTAGAACGCCTCGCTGACCAGGTGGTCCGCGCAGCCGGTGAAGCGGCTGCGCGGGTCCAGCGTGGCGCGGTAGACGGTGGCGGCTAGGCTGCCGGGGTCGTCGAACAGGAACGCGGTGTGGAACAGGCCGGCCTCCCGGGGGTTGCCCGAGGGCAGGTCGGGGGTGTGCACCAGGCGCATCATCGGGGTGCCGCCGCGGCCCAGGACGCGGTGGACCTCCCGGCGACGGGAGCGCTCCTCGAGGGGGACCAGCGCGATCGCGTCGGAGTAGTAGCCGGTCATCAGGTCGAGGTCGCCGACCCGCAGGGTGACGGCATCCATGGTGGTGCCGGCGCTGATGATGCGGTCGTCGGTGATGGCGGGGGCGGTGGTCATGGCTGTCTTCTCCTGGATGAGGGGGGTCGCGTCGGCGGTCCTGGGCGTCGGGGGACGCTCGAGCCAATCACCCCACGGCTCGCAGGGGGTTGCGGGCTGTCGGGTGATCGGTGTGCGGTGCCGCCCCGCCGTTAGGGCCCAGACTTGGCCGGGATGTTACCCGGAGGTAACCCTAGCCTTGCCATAGTCGGCTAGCGTGCTGGACATGACAGAGGACAAGCAGTCCATCAGTTCAGGGGCACACCAGGCGGGGTACGCGGTCGGTGACGTGGTCAATGGCCGACGCTGGAACGGCTCTGTTTGGGAGTTCGCGGGCGCTGAGGGGGTTGCCAGCGTCCCCGCACCACGTCAGCACCAGGAGGCCGCCCCCGTCGTGATGAACCCGCGCAAGAAATCCTCCCCAGCCGGCGGGACACCCTTGTCGACAAGGTAACGGACGAGATCGTCGATGCTGAACCACCCCCGTCGCAGGCTGATGGCACGGGTGTCGGCCGGACGGTTCCGCCGGCCCGACCGGGTGACCCGGGCCTCGGTTGAGAGCAACTGCTGGTGCGCGCGGCCCGCTGGGTGTGGCGACGCAGGCGGTGCGGTATCACGGGATCTGGTCACCGAACGACACGGCTCGAGGGGCTCGAGGGGATGGAGATCCACAGGGCGGCGAGGGTCTCGCCGCTGACCTCCCCCCAAGCCTGAAATGCTCGCTCGGCCCTGCCCGAGTTGGGGTGGCCCGGCCTCAGGGCGCGGGGGTGCATGTGGGGTAGGGCTGGGTGTTGCCCCCGACGAGGAGGTTGAAGAGCTCGGTGAGTTCCGCGCAGGTACGTGGGCCCAGTTTCGGGTTGAGTGACGACTCCACGTCGAGCAGTCCCCATGCCATCGTGCTGGCAGCGAGCTCGACGCCCCGGTCGCCCCAAGCGACGTCCGCGGAGGCCCAGGACTCGAGGCCGGCCAGCTCGAGGAAGGCCCCCCGTGTGTCGGTGCTGACGTGGTCGTCGATCCAGGCGTGAGCCAACTCGTGCAGGGTAGTGGTCCTGGCGGCGTCGGTCCATCGGTCGCAGGCGTCGTTGCCGCAGATGGCGGTCATGAAGCAGAGGGTCACCTCTCGGTCCGCGATCAGCCCGACAAAGTCGTCGCACTTGTCGGTGCGCCTCTCGAGGAAGGTCACGCTGTTCACCACGGGGGCTGGGAGACCGGCGGTCATGAACCTGCCGAAGGCCCATTCGACCAGCCCGCTCAAGCCCTCGGTCCCGTTGAACACCTCCACCGCGTGACCCGCCACGTCCAGGGTGTCGGTCAACTCGATCGTGACAGCGGGCGGGAGGGTCACCTCGTCCCACCACCCGGTTGGGAGTACGCCGCCGGTGCACCGGGCGAGGTCGTCTACACGGTGGTGACGGTGCTCGGCGACGATGCGGCTTTCGGCGTCGAGGTCGAGCACGATCGCCAGGTGACCCGGGCACCCGCTGCCGTCATCGACGGTCACGAGCAGGACCTGGGTCGCCAGCGGCGGCGGGTCACCCCGCCAGGTCGGGTACCCGGCCGCGAAGTCGGCCGGTCCGCCGAAGTCGGCCAGCGAGTCCAACGTGACCCCGGGCAGTCCGCCGGCAGCGACACCGGCCTCGGCCAGCGTCCCGATCTGTGCGACTCCCGCCAGCTGCACGTCCGCCATGCTGTCGCGCACGGTGGCGTCCTGGGCATAGAGGACCTGGGCGGCTCTGGCATCCGCTGACGCCCATGCGGCGATGTAGTCGCGTGCGCGCTCATGGATCTCGAGGCGACGATCTTCAGGCGCCCGATTGCCCGTGTTCCAGGACAGCTCCGACCCGGCGTACACCTCGGAGGTGATCCCGCGGGTACCGATCTGTTCGATGAACACCGCGTGGAACGGGCTTCTCTCCTCGGGCGAGATCAGCGCCAACTCGACCGCCCCGCTCTGCGACAGGTAGATCGGTGCCGCTGCTGAGCGCACCAACCTGTATGGACTCCACTGGGTGGCCATGTACGCGAGGGCGGTCTCCTGGCCCACGACCGTCTCGCGGAGCGTGATGCCGCGGTGGTCGAGAACCACGTCCGGGTCGAGGAACGGGCGCAGGTTGATCACACCCTGTCGCTGGGCGTCGTGGAAGTTGGTGAACCACTGCTCTGCCACCGTGGGGGTCGGACTGGACTCGGAGGGATCCGACTCGGCGGCCCCGCCACACGCCGCACCCGCGGCGAGCATCAGGCCGACTAACACTGTCACCAGGCGCCGGGACCGCGGCATGCCCATCGGTCACGTCCCCTGAGTCTGGGCAGCCTCAGGCTCAGCGCAGGACCTGAGGCCCGGGACGGCACCAGTCAGTTCCTGGAAGTCCTTTGCCAGGGCCTGGCAGGACGGCGCACCCAGCCGCTCGTCGACGAGGTAGGGCTCGTCCATCAACCCCCACGTGAGGGTCTCCGCAGCCAGCTCAGTGGCCTGCTCGGCCCACGTCAGGCCCGGGTCGGACCACACCATGCCCCGCTCCTCGGCGAAGTCCTCCTCGTCCCACTCCCGCAGGTTCTCGGTCAGCCACACGTGCGCCAACTGGTGCAGCACGGCTTGCTTCACCGGTGTCGGCCATCGCTGGCATTCCCCGTCAGGGCACGCCTGGTCGGTGGTGACAAGCACGGCGATGTCCGTGGCATCACCGCCGTGCACGAACCCGTAGCGATCCTCCGGATCCCCCTCCGGTGGCAGGAAGGTCACCGAGGCAGGGATCGGCGCAGGCAGGACAGCATCAGCGAAGCGCCCCAGGCCCCAGGACAGCAGCTGCTCGAGCTCGGGCGTCCCGCTCCAGATGGCGACCTGCTCGCCCCGGACGTCCAGCATGCCCGTCCGTGTGATCCCGGCAGGATCGGGAACCGTGACGGCATCCCACCACCCGGTCGGCAGGTCGGCCGGGTCGGCGCAGCGCCGCAGCGAATCCACCCGGTGGTACCGCTCCTCCCGAACGATCAGGCCGCCCTCGCCCTCAAGCCAGAGGGTCACCGCCATCTCCCCGGGGCACCCGGAACCGTCATCGATGGTGAGGAGCTGGACCAAGCGGTCGCCGTCCCCATTGCCGTACACCGCCAGCCCCCCCTCGTCGGCGATCGCGTGCCGCACTGCACCGGTCAGCGCCCCACCCGAAACCGGGCCGTCAGCAGCGGCTCCGATCGCCGGTGGGCCCTCGAGGTGCAATCCGGCCATCGAGTCCCGCACGACCGCCCCGTCGGCGTAGAACCTCTGGACGGCCGACGGATCACCCGCCGACCATGCGCTGAGGTACTCCTCCCACCAGAAGCGCCGGTTGGGATCCAGCACGCCGAAGAACTCGCCCACCAGGTTTGAGACGGCGAACATCTGCGAGGTGATCCCCTTATCGGCGACCGTGTACACGTAGGCGGACGAGAAGTGGACCGGATACTCGGGTACGTCCAGCCTTGCCGGATCGACCGCGCCGTCCAGGGACAGGTAGATCGGCTCCTCGGCGGTCACCTCCAGTGAGTCCGGGTCGGCACCGGTCATCCAGGAGTCGCGCATGGCCTGGACCCTCTCGGGCCGCCCTGTGTACCAGCCCGACTCGGAACGCATGTCGACGTCCACATCGTCGACGTAGAACAGGGCCGCGTTGGTGACGCCGGTCGTCTGCGCCTCGTGGAACGCAGCGAAGAAGTCCTCGGCCGGCGCCGCCCACGGCTGCTCCGGCGATGAACAGCCCACCATCAAACTCGTCCCCAGCAGTCCCACCGCCAAGGACCTGGGCAGCCACGCCCCCCTCCTCATTGCTCCTGTATACGCTCGCGGCGGGCAGCGGCAACAGGGCCCTTGGGCCCTGGATGAGGCTCATGGCCGCTCCCCGAGGCATCACCGGGCTCAACACCCGGGCGGCACGCCGCACGTGGAGGACCTGCCGCCGCGCACGATCGACGAATGGCAGCGCCTGATCCGGGTCCCCATAGAAGATCAGAGCACCGAACAGCCCGTCCGAGCCCCACAGGGTCTGGGAACCAAAAGGGAGGCCGAGCAGCGCCGGGGCCCTCAAGACCCTGCGTGGCAGTAGCGCAGCCGGGGGCTGCGTCCGCGAAACGGCGTGCGTCGCTATCGCCCACTTTGACGCACAGGCGAGTGCACGGTCCCCCTGTCGCGCAGGTTGGGGCTGGCGTCAACGCCCAGCGTGGGCGCCCACCCACTGGTCAGTGTGGGGGATGCGCAGGTCGGTTACCGCACGATCGAGCTCCAGCCGTTGCCCGGTCACGACGATGCTGGCCTGCCGTGTGCTCGAGGCGGCTGGCTGGTGATGGGAGTTCTCACGCTGCCCACCTGGAGGACCTCGACATGTCTGGCGCTACCTTCGCTGACCCTGACTGACGACCTTCGCTGGCGTGGACGACCTCGGCCTTTCATCGCTGCGGGGAGCAGGGGGCGGCGTGGGACACGGTGGTAAGACGGTTTCTGATGGCGCCGCGTGGCCCGGCGCCATGGATGTGTCCCCATTCGGTTGCAGACCGCGCGCTCGTCTGGGCGACGAAGGGGCAGGCGCCCTGTTGCGGACCGATGCTCGAGGGTGCGTGTAGTCGTCGTCAGCGTAGTTGCTGCACGATTTCGCGCGAGTCACGATCGATGGTGAGCGTTGCCAGCGCCCCGTTGACCAGGGGAAGGTGTGGCGGGACGTGGCCGATCTCTAGATCGAAGACGATCGGCAGCCCAAGGCGTCCCAGGGCATCGACGACAGCCTCCTGCTGAGTCAGCTTCGGATGGTCCGGCGCGTTCGTCCTACCGATCAGAATCGCGTGCGCGTGCTCGAACCAGCCAGCAAGACGCAGGCCGTGCAGGTTGCGGCAGATGGTGGCTGCTTCGTCACCGGCTGCCTCCACGTACACGATCAGTCCATCCTCGGCGTGCTGACGGCCGAACTCTGCAACATTGCCGTACGGCGTCCCAGCGATGTTGCACAGCGTCTCCACACAGCCCCCGATGAGGCGGCCGCTGACGTGCACGGAGTCCGCGCCGTGAAGAGTCCACCGCCCGGCGCTGACTGACTTCCACCGGGTTGCCCGGGTGTCCTGCGCGAAGGGCCACCAGTCCGCGATCAGGCCCGAGTCGTGTTGCCGATGTGGGCCGGTGCCCGAGACGATGTCACGCCAGCTCAGCAACCCGTCAGGCGCTGCGTACGGGGTATCGGCGAGGTTGTCACCGTGCACGGTGGCCCAACCCAGACGCGTCGTGATCGGCACCAAGATCGTGGACAGATCAGAGAAGCCCACCAGCCAGGTGGGCTCGGCAGCGGCCAGGGCGTCCCAGTTCAGCAGGTCCACGAGGTCAATCGCGGTTTCTCCGCCCCACGGGGGTATCACGCACTTGATGGACGGGGCGCACAGCATCGCGGTGAGCTCAGCGGCGCGTTCACCTGCCGGTCCCGAAGTGACCCCAGTCCCATCCATCAAGTCGCCGACCACCACGTCGAACCCGACCTCGCGCAGCCACCGGACGCAGAAGTCGATCCGGTCCGCTTCAGGTCCCGCCACTCCGGCCGAGGGGGAGGTCACGCCGATTCGATCACCCCGCCTGAGCGGGGCCGGAAACAGAACCATGACTCATATCGTGCCAGCCAAGCTTGAAGATGCCGAACAAGTACTTCGCCCTAGCGTCATTGCGCCGCGAAGGGCTGTCAAGAGCAGCTCAGCGCTACTCCACTGCGATGCACATCACCGTGGCGGCCGCTCGCCCGGCTCAACGCACCCAGCGTGACCGAGGCCGGGTCGGCCCATGCCCGAGGCTGGATTGACCGCCAATGTGTCGGTCTGGGGGTGGGCTCTCAGCGATCGCTCAGTGTGACTGCTGACCGGCCTGACCAAGCCCGCCATCGACGGCCTGCTGAGACAGCAGGGCGCGGCTTTCCAGATAGACGGGGCCATCGAACCTGGGAGTCTTCAGTTCGGGGCCCGAGACTGGTTCGCGGTGCTCCCGCTGCTTGAGCATCGCTTCGGTGACCTTGGCAGCACCGCTCCAGGTTGCGCAAGATCATCGCTCTCCGCCAGATTGGGGTCGAACGCACTGTTCGGGCGGCGCGGCCATGGGCTGGCGAGGTCGGACCGTCGGGGTGCTCGCGGAGGGCTGGTGATTTCGAGGTGAGTCCTGTTGAGCCGCGGAGTTGGCATCACGGATTGGTGGCCCGGTGGTGGTCGCTGTTCCGCCAGTCGGGACCTGAGATCGACTACTTCCGGCAGTTCGTCGAGGCTGGCCAGCCAGCCTTGGACGTCGCGTGTGGCACTGGCCGGCTGCTCGTTCCGTGGGTGGCGGCCGGGTTGGACGTCGATGGCTGTGATGTCTCGCCGGACATGATCAGGCTGTGCCGGCAGGCAGCACAGGCGGTCGACCGGGCGCCACAGCTGTACTGCCAGGCCATGCACGAACTGGATGTGCCCCGTCGGTACCAGACCATCATCGTCTGCGGTGGCATTGGCCTGGGATCCACGCGGGAACAGGACCAGGAGGCGTTGCGTCGCCTTCATGAGCACCTCGACCCCGGGGGTCGACTTGTCCTGGACAACGAGGTGCCGTACTCGGATGCGACCTATTGGGGCTACTGGTTGGCGCAGGGATCCGGAGCACTGCCCGAACCCGAGTTGCCGCCCGGCGAACGGAGGCTGGCTGCGGATGGCTGCGAGTACGCGCTCGCGTCGCGGATGCTCAGCCTCGACCCGGTGACCCAACAGGCGGCGTGGGAGATCCGCGCCAGTCAGTGGCGCGACGGGTCGTTGATCGCTGAGGAGCGTCGCGTGCTGACCTCCAACCTGTACTTTCGGGGTGAGTTGGTGATGATGCTCGAACGCGCCGGGTTCGCCTCGGTGCAGGTGCGAGGGCAGTACAACGACCAGGAGCCCAGCCCCGCCGACGAATTCCTGGTGTACATCGCAGAAAGCCCCACGCCGTAGCTCCGGCCAGCCAGGGGGCTCATCCCCACCGCGGAGCGCCGTACGGAGCCAGGGAAGCCAGCGAGGCTACGGCAGACACCAGGTCGGGCCAGCAGGGCCTCCCACGGGGCCACAAGAAGGGGTGGCTCGCGGAGGTCTCGGTGGTCCTCGAGGAGCGTCATTCCGCCGCGAATCGCGCACGTTGGGGCAGGCATCAAAGCGGCCCAGGTTGACGCACCAGACGCCACTTGGACGCGAGGCACTTGCACCTCCACGGACACACTGCGGCGCTCGGCGTGCTTGGGATCTCGCTGGCCCCGATACCGCCGACGCTCAGATTGGGCAGCCCGGCGCTCTTGAGAGCAGGGCACGCGCCGAGTGGTTGTGTGCCGAGCCGTTCGGATGTTTCGGCTGAGGAACCGTCTCGTCAAGAGTGTGTTACACATCGGGCAATACAGTCGTTTCGGACTGAAGCTGTCTCTAAGGTCAGGTAATCCAAACCTTAGGAGGCTCACCGTGCGAGTTCTTCACATCATCGCCACACCCCGCAGCGAGCAGTCCAACACGCTCGCCGTATCCCGGGTGGTCCTCGAGTCCCTCGCCGAGCGGGATCCAGAGATGGTCATTGATGAGCTCGACGTCTTCACGACCGACCTTCCCGACCTCGGGCGCGTATCGACGGACGCCAAGTACGCGCTCATGGCACGACAAGGCCTCGACGAGGGGCAATCGGCGGCGTGGGACCCGATCGAGGCACTCGTCGGGCGGTTCCTAGCCGCCGAGAAATACGTGATCACGTGCCCGATGTGGAACTTCGGGGTGCCCTACGCGCTCAAGCACCTGATTGATGTGATCGTCCAGCCCGGGCGCCTGTTCGCGTACAACGAGCAGGGCATCCCTGTGGGCCTCGTCCAGGATCGTCAGATGGTGATCGTCACCTCCCGCGGTGGGGACTACTCCCAGGCATCTCCGCTGCACGCACTCGACCACCAGGTGCCATACCTGCGCACGGTCTTCAGTTTCGTGGGGATCACCGACATCAGTGTCATCTCCGCGCAGCCAATGGACATCTCCCCGGGCCTGCGTAGCGATGCCCTGGCCGCGGCCATCAGCTCGGCATCGGAGCAGAACTGGACCAACCCGCCAGATGTTGAGGAGCGAGCCTCCTGAACTGGGTATGACTTGAGCGGGGCTGCGGCTCGACAGGCGATCGCTGTCCGGGGACCGATCCTGCCCAGCCCACACCCCGCGTCAGGTAGCCGCGAAACGCGCGCTGGGCCCGGCCCCGGCCCCGGCCCCGGCCTTGACGATCACCTGGGAGTACCGGCCAGCGGGCAGTACCGAGGAGGTGCCCTCCTCGATCTCCTCCTTGGTGCTGCCCTCACACCAGAAGTCGGGATCGTTGGGGCGCTGCTGAACGGTTCGTGGTCGGTGACGCTCGCGTGGTCCACCGCTGCGGCTGTCGGGCCCGGGAACCCGAGCAGCAGCATCGCTGTGGCCGCCACAATTGACATGACAGAGCCGGGCGGCTGCCCGCCCCACCCGTGTGGTCTGGGCGATTCTCTGCGGGACCAGCATGCACCCGCGCTAGATGTGCCGGGCCGTCACGTTGGTGACGGTGCGCGGCCATGCCCTTCCAGCCGGGAGGCCCGGGGGCGGTTCGCGCCCGGGCAAGGACAGCCTTGGGATACAAGCTGCGTCTGCCGATAGAGCAGACATGTTCTCGAAGCGCATGCCCGACGCTCCTGCGGTGCCGCAGGAACCGCAATTCGGACTCCAGTACCGGAGCATCCCCTCCGCTGTGGTGATCCTGCGCGCGCGACAGGGTGTGTGAGTGGAACTGAGCGCGGCGGATCATCTGGCCTGGTCCTCGCCCGAAGCGCAAGGTAAGCAGCATCAGATCAAGGGTGACGACGGGGCCGTTGCCTCCCACCATGAGGGGACCTACCCAGCGTGAGCCGCCGGCCGGCTTATCCCAGTTCTAGCGCACCTGGGAATACGCCGAACCGCGTATTCCCTGCCCAAACCCCACGGGTCGACCATGGAATCACCCAGCGAAGCTCCCAGCCTCGCGCAGCCGCCGGCCTCGGCGCTGTTCCCGCGGCTGCTGCCGCGCTCGCTGGCGTCCCACAGAGAATCGAGTCCTCGCCAGTTGTAGAGGAAGAAGGAAGGTGACCACCATGCACGAGCCCATCCAGAGGATCGCTGGCGCAGCGGTCAGTAGTGCGACCGCCATGGCCCGTGCTCGGTCCGCTGCCGGTCGCGGCCAGCCATGAGGACGGTTTCCAGGCAACGGGTCGCCCGGAGGCATCCAACGTCTACGTAGGTCCCGATGGCCCGTCCCAGTTCACCGCCCAGGTGACGATGAAGTTCACGGTCAAGACCGACGGGAAGCGCGCGACGGTCGTCCGGCTGAACCGTCCCGGAGGCATGGCCACCGCAACCTTCGAGCTGGAACCCGGGGACTCCTTCCCGTGGCACGTCCACCCCGGCCCGGTCCTGGCCAGCGTCGTCGGCGGAGGGGAGCTGAGCTACGTGCGCGCCAGCGACTGCGAGGTCCGGCCGTTCCCGCCGGCACCGCGTCCTGGAGCCGGGACCCGTGCACACCGCGTTCAACCAGGGGGCTGACACGATCACCGTGGACGGCACGTTCTTCGACCTGGCACCCGGCGAAGCGCTTGCCACACCGGTCGACCCCGACACACAGCTCCGCCTCGACGACAAGTGCGACATCCGGACCGTACTGCCGTAGCAGGTCCGTTGGCGAAGCCGCCTGCAACGGGCCGAATGCCGGGTGGGCGTCGCGATCGCGGCGCCCACCCGGATCGGCATCGCACAACGAGTGAAGCGCCCCAGGTTCGATGCCGGATCCTTGTGGGCTGTGATGACTGCCCCAAGATGCGCGATAGGCGGCGTCGCGACCTTGCCACCGAATGAATGCGGCCCCCAACGATGGCCGCGTGGATGGGGGCCGACGAGAAGTTTGTGCCGCGCTACCGCGGCACGTTGCAGGATCTCTGGAGTGGACCTGTCCGCGAGCGCAGAGGCGGTCTACGAATGGACGACGAAGACTGGTCGGTTCGGAACTCGGGTGAAGGGGCGGAAACCAGGGCTTGCGGCTGGAGTCGCGTCGGGGACCTCATGCCTCCCAGGGGTCGGACCATCGCGCGACAGCCTGACAGCGAAGGCTAGCCTAACCGAGATATCCCGTTCAGGACTCATCCCGGAAGGAGATCACTCATGTCAACTCGATTCAGGACCCTGGCCATCGCCGGCGTGACCGTTCTGGCCGTGGGTATGGTCGGCGCGCCGAGTCAGGCCAAGTCGGAGGCGAGCGCCGGGGCACAAGGCTTCATCGCGGACGACTTCGACTATGGGTTCTTCTATGGAACCTTCGACCAGACCCCCAACGTGGCTCTGTTCGCCGGAGGCGAGATCGGGGAGTTCTGCTACGGCGACCCGGGAACGGCCCCACTGCGGGTGTTCCCGCGCAACGACGGCACGGTGGACCTGAAGGTGAATGACAAGGACCAGCAGATCTACCTCTATTCCACAGAGTTCAACGACATTCCGACGTGGCTCGACGCAATCTGTCCAGGGATCGCCGGAGATGGAGATGTCCCGCCAGCCCCGTTCGCCACGGGTGACGCTGACCTCAAGGTTCGCATCACCGTCGTCTCAGATGACCGACAGGAGATCTTCAATTCGGTGAACGGCAAGGCGACCGGGACCGATGGAACCGAGTACAAGGTCCGAGGGACGGCTGACCTGGTCGTCGAAGGTGGTATTCCTGTCGGTGACCCCAGGGATTTCGTTGGCTTCAAGTTGACCGAGATCCGACGCTGAATCCACGGGCGGGGCTTCGCCGGGGCGAAGCCCCGCTTCGGTCCGAGCTTCCGAAGTCCCGACGTGACCACAGCAGGTCCACAAGCGCCGGGGTTGAAGTAGGCAGGAACGATGCTCGCAACCCTTTCGGGGGGGCTCCGCAGGTCCGCAGACACGCACCCGCTCGAGTTCCCCGCATGACCCGCTCGGAGCGATCACCCGTGAATGGCTGGGAGGGGGGCCACTGTTCAACCCCCTGCCCCGGCCGGTATACCAACCCGGGATACCAGGTTGGGTCCGCTCCAAGCCATGCGTCCTTCTGGAGCCGTTGTGATGCCCGCCGAGGGTGCGCGATAGGCGGCGGTTATGGGGACTCGGCGCATATCAGCCTGACCGCGCGTCGCCAACGACACGCTGGCCAGCACCGCGCACCGCCGGTGAACAAGGTGAAGGCCCCCGCCCGGAACCACACCAGGCGGGGGCCTTCACCTGCCCACTTGACAGGCATATCAGATGTACCCGGCCAGGATGAGGCCATCGCCCGCGCCATAAGCAACGTGGTCACGCTCAAGCCGCGACGGCCTGAGCGGCGCGCACACCACCACCCCGGGGCGCGACGGAAGATCGCTGGGGCTCCGATGGATGAGTACCGCTAGCCAGCGCAGTGGATGGACTCCGCGATCGTCTTTGCCGTCATCTTGGCGCCGGGATGCGCAACCTTGCCGGCCTGAATCCCTGCCCCCAGCGAGGGCGCGCCAAGTGTCGCCACGCATTCCTTTGCGGTCTTGCCGTAGGCATCGCCGGCCGCTGAGGCCGCACCCATGCTTGAACCGAGGATCAGGGCCGTGGCTCCTGCGACTGCGAACGCGCGCTTGATCATTGTGTGAGTCCCTTCGTTGTTGGTGCGGGGTCGCCGACCGTAGTCGAATCCAGTGACGCAATGCGACCTGAGAGGGTCCAGGCGCGGTGTCACTGTGTGAGCGCGCGAGGCATATAGGGACAACCCCGACTAGTGTTCTGGGCCGGAAGTTCGTTGTAGTAGTCGGGCACGACGGCCTCTAGTGCCAGCACGTTCGTCGGGTCCGACACCACCTTGGTCCCGCGCACGGTCGAGACCAGCCTGTCCTGGTGCACCGCCGCCAGCGCGGAGCTGGCGCCGAGCGGGGCGAGGGGGGACAGCCCGACCACGTCCACGTCCTCCGGCAGCGCTTCGACGAGGAGGTGAGCAAGCCGGAGCAGCGCACGGCCGTCCGGGGCCGCAGGCTCGACGAAGGCGTCGTCACGGCAGCGGCCCAAAAGGGGGGCGGGGGACACCACAGCGCTGCGCCGACGTACGACCTCCAACAGCAGCGTGGCGAGGTCGGCGCGGCTCAGCCGCTCGACGAGCGCGTGAAGCGTCCCCTCCCCGCCCACCCTGTCCAGGACCCGTCGCAGGGCCGCCTCACGCGCCTCGATCATGCAGCCAGTCTCGCCGATTGGTCAGGACAACTCACCGTTGAATGGTGATGTGCTCCCGCGGCGAGCAAGGATGGTCAAGCGTGCCGGCGCGGGATCCCTTACTGGTCTCGCGGAGCCGTAGCCCAGCGACCGATCGGCTTTGTGCGAAACGGGGCGACCTTGGATGGGAGAACGTTCACCGATCGCGAGGGCCTCGGGTCTCGGCTGGCGGATCACACGTCCCAGACGACAGGAAGGTGAGCAAGCCTGTGCAGCGGGTATGCCGAGGCCCAGGTTGGTGGGCCCGCGCGGCGGAGTCCGGGGAGCCGCAGCAGTGTCCCCTTGGCCACCACACCAGCGATGAGCTTGGCCACCGAGGCGCCGAGGCAGGCGTGGGGACCCACGAAGAAGGCGAGGTGCCGATTCGGGGTGCGCGTGGGGTCGAACCGGTTGGGGTCAGCGAACTCATCCTGATCGCGGTTGGCCGCAGCGAGGAAGTGCGTGACCCACCCGCCGTCGTGGGCATCGGCGCTCAGGCTGTAAGTCACCGGGGTGATCAGCCGGGCCGCCTCCTCGGCCACCGCGTCGACCGTGGCCTCTCCGCGACGCAGCGCCGCCGCGGCCTCGGGGTTGTCCAAGAGAAGTCCCAGGGTGCCAGCGACCAGCGTCGGAGTTGTGCTGAAGGCGTTCTCGAGCACGAACAGGCAATTGGCCGCCACGTCGCGCCATTGCTCGTGATCGCCGAGCGGAGTGTCGGACGAGGTCGGTGAGGAAATCGTCCTGGGGCTCGGCCCGACGCTCGGACAGATAGCCCTCAAAGATGTCCATCACGCGCCCCGCGGCGGCCTCGCCCCGCGCCACCCACGCTGGATCGCTTTGTCGCCGGACGGCTCCCTGGACAATGTCCAACTGCTGTGCGAGCTCGTGGCGGTCCGCCACGGGCACCCCCATCGTGTCGCAGATCAGCGGAAAGGCGATCCGCTGGGCAAGGTCGGTATACACGTCCATCTGTCCCGCCGGCTCGACCTCGTCCAAAACCGATGAGAGCCGAGCCTCAACAGTGCCTCGGAAGGACTCGGCCTGACGCGGGCCGAAATAGCCGGAGAACCGGCGGCGGAGCTGCTTGTGCATCTCACCACGCGCGTAGATCATCCACCGGCGGAACATGTCGCCCATGGGCTGGGCGTCCGGTAGGGCGGGCGGCAGCCTCGCCGGATCTCGCAGGGAACTGTTGACTGTCCGCCCAGCGACAGGACGGATGGTTGATCCCCGCGAGCGCCGCTCCGGGATCGGCGAGGTTCTCTGGGTCGTCCAGGATTTCGTCGATGAGGACTTCCACATCATCGTCCATCGATCGACGGTAGCCCAGAATCGCCGAGAGAGGCCACTGTTCCGGGTCGGACGCTCAGCGCTGGGCCAGCGTCAGCGAGAGTTCCAGGATGTCGGAGTCAGAAGAGTCGCCCGAAGTGGACTGCCACGAAAGCTGGCTGGCCTTGCAGGCGCGGACAGGGCGAGCGGGGGCCGCGCGAATCTGTGTTTGAGAATGCCTTGACCCGCGCCGAGGTCAGCAGGATGATCGCGGTAGCCCCAGCCGGGGCGGGACGGAGCGAGATCATGACTGAGGATCGGATCGAGAAGCTCGAGTTGGAGATCGCGGAGTTGCGCAAGTTGGTGGAGGCGGCAACCGCGACCAGCCGCCAGGCGCCGGAGTTCACCGACGAGGAGATGAAGGCCTACCGCAAGGTCAGCGACGCGATCTCGTCGAACTACGGGGAGTTCTGCGGGATCAACGACTGCTTCCGCTGCATTGCCGTGTGTCGGGTGTGCCAGAACCTGTGCTCGGTGTGCCGAGTCTGCAAGGTCTGCATCTTCGAGTGCAGTTGCGGGCCCTGCAATGTCGGGGGCGGGTTGATGGGCGGTCAGATCTCGAGGTTCAACGATCTCGGTGAGTGACGGCAACGACAGCTCGCGCGCTGCGCCGGCCGGGGGGACACCGTCCTCTGGACGCATCTCGTTGGACTCCAGGCTGTCGTTGGACCCGGGGGTGCGGATCGTCAGTCTCGGTGAGCGTGGCTTGGCGGTCTCCTCCCAGATTCTGCGCATGCGCCTGAAGGGTGCGTCGGCGGAGGTGTTCCTTGAGCGCGTCCTGAACAGGCTGGACGGTCGGGCATCCCTGCGGGAGGTCCTCTCGGGGTGGTCCGACGACGCGCGGGCCGAGGCCATGACTCTGTTGGACCGTCTGGCCGATGCAGGGGCGGTGCACGAGGGGGCGGACCGGGGTCCGGGCCCGGCGAAGGCGATGCTGGGAGCCCTGGGCCTCGGCGCGCAGGCTTCGGCCCACCTGCGCGACCTTCGGGTTGGCATCGTGGGACTTGAAGGTCCAGGAGCCCACGTCGCCGCGCTGCTCGCCGCACAGGGTGTGGGTGGATTCACCGTGATCGACCCGTTCGAGTGCACGGAGCACGACCTGCAGCTCTGGCCTGTCGCACCTACCGGGGCCGTTGGCCGGGCGCGTCAGGACAGCGCCCTGGATTTCGTCGGATCGGCCGATGTTCATGCCCCGCTGCTGGGACGGTTCACTCGGGAGGACTTGTCCGCTGCCCTTGCCGGCTGCGACATCGTCGTGCACACCTTCGATCGCGGGTTCTCCGCGAGTGCTCTTTGGTCCAACTCGTTCGCCCTGGCTGAGCAGCGTCCAGCGGTGTTCGGCCAGGTGGAGGGTCATCGGGCCGTCGCCGGGCCCATGGTGTTCCCGGGCGAGGGGCCCTGCTACCTGTGCGCGCGGATGCGCACGTTGGGCTGCGTGGACGACTTCGAGTTCGAGATGGCCGTCGAGGAGGAACTGGACCGGGGCAGGATGCCGGGCCTGGCTGGGCAGGCGTCGTTCCCCGCGCTGTCCGCGTGGCTGGGTTCGGTCCTGGCCTTGGAGGTGACCAAGGCGATGCTCGGTGTGGGGCGCCCGGCCCTCGTGGGCCATGTGCGGGTCTACGACGCACTCGAGTCGCGTGCCGAGGATCATGCCGTTCTGCACAACCCGCTGTGCCCGGCCTGCCGAAAAAAAGGCCGCCGACCGGGCACCCCTCGACCCCAGGGTGATCCGGGAAGCGCGGCCGCGGGGCTGGTCGGCTTGCGCGACATGCTGGTGAGCCCACGCACCGGAATCATCCGCGCACTGAACGCCATCCCCCGCGACACGACTGAACCGGCGTGGCCGATCGTGGTTCGCGCGGAGCTGTCCAACCACCGTTTCCTCGGCCCCGACGACGAGCCGTTCGAGGTGTGCTCGGGCAAGGGCGTCACCGTGGCGCAGGCCATCACCTCCGCCCTGGGTGAGGGGTGCGAACGGTATGCCGGGGCACGCGTCGACCCGGGGCGGATCACCAGGTCAGCTCCCCGCTACCTGCTCGGTGCCGCGCTCGGTGTCGAGGACCTGGTGCCGTTCGCTGACGATCAGTACCGGCAGCTGCGCTACGCGGTGTGGTCCCAGGACACCCCACTGGACTGGATCGAGGGACGTGACATGGGCAGCGGGGCCCCGGTCGCCGTCCCCGCGATCGCAGCCCTGATGCACTACTCAGTCCACTCCGGCCCGGAGTTCCTGTTCCCGATCACCTCGAACGGCCTGGCTGCAGGTTCTTCGGCAGACGCCGCAGTGGCCGCCGCCGCCCTCGAGGTGATCGAGCGCGACGCCTTCGTCATCGGCTGGATGCAGCGCCTGCCAGCCCTGCGGGTCCCGTTCGCCGAGATCGCCGACCCGACCGTGCGTCGGCTCGGCGCCGCGTACGAGCGCCGTGGTGTGGCGCTCGAGCTCTACCGCTTGGCGACCGACGCGCCCGCGGCTGTGGTCGCCGCGATCGCCGTGGACCGGGTGGGGCGGCCCGCGGTTGTGGTCGGCCTCGGGTGTGACCCGGAGCCGGTCGTCGCGTGCCGCAAGGCCGCTCTGGAGATAGGCCAGGTCCGTCCTGCGCTCAAGGCGCGTCTGCGCGACCCTGAGACGGTCGCGCGGCTCGCCGAACTGGTGGCACACCCCGGGCGCGTGGCCGACATCGAGGACCACGACCTGCTGTACTCCCACGAGTCCATGACTCAGAGGTTGGACTTCTGGCGGGACTGCCCGACCACGACCGCTGCCCTCGCCGGGGGCCTGGCAGCACCCAGCGTCCTTGAGCACCTGGTCGCGGGGCTGTCGGCGATCGGCCGCAGACTGATCGCCGTGGACCTCACCGCCCCTGAGCTCGAGGCCCTGGGGATCCATGCAGCACGCGCGCTCATCCCGGGCTTCCAACCGATCCATTTCGGCGCCGCCGAGGCGCGCCTGGGAGGCACCCGCATGTACTGCCTGCCCGACCAACTCGGCCTGCCCACACTGTCCCGGAGCCCGGCGGGACTCAACCCCGACCCGCACCCACTGGCATGACCATCGACCCGCCGTT
Organism: uncultured Actinomycetes bacterium; assembly: GCA_963798745.1. Lineage (GTDB taxonomy): Bacteria > Actinomycetota > Actinomycetes > S36-B12 > CAIYMF01 > Prado023. The sequence continues at coordinate 165,618 of CAWCUF010000004.1, read as the reverse complement.
CCGCGACGGCCAGCCGATCGCCTGGACCTTCCACCGGGCCACGTCCCGTTGGCTGCACAACGTCATCGAGCCACCGGAGTCCCGCGCACCGATGGCTTCCCATGAGGACCTCGACGCGCCGTTGACCAGGCTGCCGGAGCCCGCGCCACTGGACACCGGTCTCGGCAGCCTGCTGTACGACCGGGTGTCCTGTCGGGTCTTCTCGTCCGATCCGATTCCCCTGAGGGACCTGGGGACCCTGCTCTGGGCCGCCTACGGGTCCACCGGCCGTGCGGAGTTCGGGCCGCTGGAGGTCACCGAGCGGCCGGTACCCTCCGGAGGGGGCCTCTATCCGCTCGAGGTGTACGTCCTGGCCAGATCCGTGCTCGACCTGGACGCGGGCGTGTACCACTACGTCCCGGTCCACCACGGCCTCGAACAACTACGCGATGAGCCGCTGCCCCGCACCTTCCAGACCTACCTGTTCATGGGCCAGCACTGGGCCACCGACGCTGCGGCGGTCGTCGTGATCACGGGGGTGCCCGGTCGCTCCCTGTGGAAGTACGGCGACCGGGGTTACCGCTACATGCTGCTCGAGGCCGGGCACGCCATGCAGAACCTCAACCTGGCGGCCCTCGGGCGGGGCCTTGGATCGTGCAACCTCGGCGGCTTCTTCGACGACGAACTGGCCGCCGTCGTGCGGGCCGACATCGAGGAGGAGTTCCCCCTCTACGCAGCCGCGGTCGGTACTCCCGCGACCCCGGACCGCCTCGAACAGCGCTCGATCGAACAGTGATCAGCCCGGGAGGTCGACCTCCCAGCCAGCGACCGGCGCGTACCCACGGGCCCCGGCGAAGTAGACCAACCCGCGACCGGGGGCCGACTGGAACCGCAGCGTCGCGTAGCCGCCCGGGCCTACGGGCTCGGTGACGACCTCGGTACGGCCCTGTTCGTCCTCGATGCGCATGGTGACGGTGCCGTCGCTCGGCGCAGGTGCGCCAGCGTGGGAGGTCACCTGGACCTGCAGGAAGCCCGGCCCCTGTTCGACCATCTGGATGCTCGAGGCCACGGCAGTGCGCGCCGCCAGCGTCACACCGGAGGTCGGCCGAACGACGCAGCCGTTGCTCGGCAGCCACGATCGCATCCACGTATGTCCGTCCGGGTACTGGCGCTCGATCGCGTCCCAGATCGACGTCGCCTTGGACTCCACCTCGACGCGTACTGCGCGGGTCTGGCCCGGTTCGAGGTGCACCCATTGGTGGTCGGCGAACGACCGGTAGGCGCTCGTGTCCTGGTCGAGGTCGACGAGGGCGTCGACCGCGTACGCCAGCGGGTTGTGGACGTCGACGTAGGACACCTCGCGAGTGGCCGGCGACGAGGGCTTGGAGTAGATCTCGAAGTAGTTGGACTGGGCCAGGTTGTTGTCGACGTCGGGCTCGTCAGCGGCGGCCGTGGGCACCCTGACGTAGCGGTCGATGCGGGCCTGCACGCAGAAGTGCCGGTCGGATTCGGGTGACCAGTTCTGCGAGAACTCCACCGTCTGGCCGGCCTGCACGTCCGCGACGACGGGGTCGCCGAGCTGCTCCCAGCGCTCGGAGTCGGTGTCGTCGGTGTTGAACGGAAGCACCTTGAACCGCACCGACACCTTCGGCGCGTCGAGTTGGCCGCCGTTGTGGACGGTCGCCACGACCCGGTTCGCCCCGATGATCGGCTTGTTCAGCCAATTCGCGTCCTTGTCGCTGAGCTCGTTGCGCACCTGGATGTCCGGGCTCTTGTAGTCCCCCGCCTCGCCGCGGTTGTTCACCAGGTATGGGTCGGGTGCGCTCACCGCGCCGACGCGGACCCGGACCTTGGCCTCGGTGGGGGTCATGGCGATCACGTCGAGCCTGAACTGTGACAGGTTGTCGCCCTGCACGTCCAGGTGCTCATAATCCTGCCCCGCGGCCAGCAGGGAACCCTCCCCGTCGCCGTCGTCGAGGAGCAGGATGATCGGAGTCCGCTTGTTGGCGGTCACCGGCGGAGTTCCGTACCGGGTGGCGTCGTATCCGTCAGCCCAGGAGAGGAAGAAGGGGGAAACCAGCCCGGTGAGGATCGGTGTGGCGGTCCCGTCGGGGTCATGGCGGGTCAGCGAACCGGTGCCCTGCTGCGTCACGTACACCTCGCCTGCTGCGCCGACCGCCACACCGATCGGCTGGCTCAGCCCAGTGAGGGCGTCGGAGACGGCGCCGCTGCTGAGCTCGACTCTCACCACACGCCCACCGGAGTAGTCGGCGACCAGCGCCGAGTCCGCATCGTCCCAGACAACCTGATGCGGCATGCCCAGCCCGCTGGCCACAACGGTCGCATGCGCCCGGCCCGGGTTGAGCAGGTCCTGACGCAGCAGCACCCCAGTCCGCTCGGTGATCAGCGCCTCGTCGCCGACGACGGTGACTCCCTCAGGCTGGCTGTAGCCGTCGCCCCACAGCTCGAAGTCGCCGTGCTCGATGGTGAAGGCCAGCAGGCGCCCCCCGCCCCAGTCAGCCGCCAGGACGGTGCGCTTGTTCCACACCGCCGCTCCGACGACTGTCCCTGCCGATCCGTCCGCCCACACCTGCGGCTCACTCATGGGAACCCTCCTCCTGTGAACTCCTCGCCTTGGCTGCCTCCCCGGCCTTTGGTCGACCCTTCACAGACGGGGGGAATTGAAATCCGTGCACAGCATGCCGACGGCTCGAGGCGGGATCGGTAGGCGATGCGGCGGCGAAGTCTCGCCTGGCACGGGCCCAACGACCTCCTCGTGCGATGAAGTGTGATCTGCATCACACAGTTGCCCTTCGGAGGCTACTCCGAGACAAGGCCCCGCGATAGCCCCCCGGCACACCTGCGATCTGCGCTGAGCCGCATCCTGGAACCAGGCCCGTTCGCCCCGGGAGCGCCACCTGGCGAGAACCGGGGGCTCAGGGTGCTTTGACGTCGCCGGTTCTGCGAACCTCGAGCAACGCGGTGGGGAAGCTGCGAGGTAGAGCTGTTCGGTCTAGTCCTCGGCCAGCGGCAGGAGTCGTGTTCACAGGTCGGCCATGCGCCGGGCGAGCGCGGCTCTGGGTTCAGGCTCTCGCGGTAGCAACGAGTTCGGCTTCTTCGGGGGTGCCTGGACGTTCGCGGCGAGCAGCCCGACAGGGGAACCCTTCGAACCCTGAGGGTGTTGGCGCCCCGAACGGCGCCCGAGGCGGTCAGCACTCCGGGCACGCGGGTGTCTGGTGCACTGCCCGGATGGGGAGTAGCGTCGGGTCCCCGCACCGACTCGCATCGGAGGGCGCCATGCAGCGGATCGTGCTGGCGACAATACTGTCCTTGTTGGTCGCGGGGTGCGGACCGCAACCCGAACGCGTGCCAGTGTCGGCCGGCACGACGACACCCGCGCCTGCCGGGTCACCCGCTGCCGATGGTTCGGCAACGGCCACCGCCGGTGACAGTGCGGGGACGTCTTCGAAGACGGAGTCCGACGAGCCGACACCCGATGCCGAAGACGACTCGGGCACCACGGTCGTTGCGGTTCGCGGCCTGCCCGTGGGCCCAGCGTCACCGGACACGCCGGCTCCCTTCCGCTGGTACGCATCCCTGCAGGACGGGCAGTGCGGTGGGCTTGCGGACACCGCGACGGCCAGCAACATTCCGGAGCCGGAGCGGGCGATGTTCGCGGCGCTTGCCCAGGTGTGTCGGGTGCTCGAGGGGGAGGGGTCCGAGGTGGACTGGGATAGGGCCCGCGCCTCGTTCGACGACACGTCCGGGGTAACGGATTGCCTGGTGGTGGCAGCACGGCAGCTGCTGGCAGACGCGGTCTCCGCCCATGACGCCGACCCGGATGCGGTACTGACCCCAGGACCCCCGGCCCCGGGGACCGCATGCCCGGTGGCGATCGACACGGTAGAGCTGGTCCGCCCGACCGAGATCGTCGTCACCGGCCCCTACCTGTTCGATCCGCGCGTGGCTCGCCTCGGATCCGCCGCCCTGCAGGTGGGGTCCCCTGAGGTCGAGGTCGACTCAGGTGTTCCGCTCGTGCGGGTGTCCTTGGAAGGGAGCGAGGGCTTCTGCCTCCCGGCCGGGAGCCGGAGCACCCTTGAGCTCAGCGGGGATGGGTACGCGGTCACGGCGGAGTTCGACGCCGTCGACGTCGGGCAGGGCGGATGCGATCAAGGAACTGGCGGCGCGGCGACGCTGAAGGACGAACCCACCCCGGCCGGGTCATAGTGGCCGCCGAAGTGCCGGATGGAGCGCCCGCCCACCCGGATCCCTCGGCCGCGGCGGGCTTCCAGGCTGCGAAGACCCTTCTGGCCTTCGTACCGCCCGTCACCCTTATCACCGCGCTCCTGTTCTACTTCGGCTGGGCGCGCAGCTACTCCCAGGCGCGCGCCCTGGGTGCCGACGCGAGCGTCTTCGGCTACTCCACGCAGGACTACCTGCTGCGCAGCGTGGACAGCCTGTACTTCCCCCTGCTCGTCCTGACCGGTCTGGGCCTGCTGGCACTTCTGGGGCACCAGGCCGTGGCAGGTCAGCTTCGCACCGTCGCACCCGGGCAGCCACACGCGCGGCTCAAGCAGGCCGGCAGCATCCTGCTGGGACTCGGCCTCATGATCCTGGTCTACGGCCTGCTCTACAGCTCGGGAGCCCTGGGCCGAAGCCGATTCGTCGACCTCACGGGCCCACTGGCCATCGGCCTGGGCGTCGTGCTCGGGGCCTACGGCGGCTGGCTGCGCGGCCACGCTCGAGGCGCGCCCCGGACGGGAGCCTCCGGGCAGGCCCCCACGGCCCCGTGGATCGGCCCCCTCGCCGCCGGGTTGCTCCTGTGTGTCGTGGCCCTGAGCCTGTTCTGGGCTGTGGGCAACTACGCCCTCTGGCGTGGGCAGGACCTCGCCCGCAGTGTCGCGAACAGCTATCTGGCCAGGCCAGGGGTGGTGGTCTACGCGCCTCAACGCCTCGCCTTGGAGGGGGTCACCGAGACACCGTTGGGGGACCCGGGGCAGGAGCCCTACGCCTACCGCTACAGCGGGATGCGGCTCCTGGACCGCGTGGCGGACACCTACTTCCTGATGCCGATCGACTGGGCTGCCACACACCGCCTGATCCTGCTGAAGGACACTCACGACATCCAGATCGAACTCACCTACGGCTAGAGTCAGCTGCGACGGGACAGAACACATGGGTCCGGCCGGCGAGAACCAGGAACCGTTCACGCGCGGCCTGTACGGCGAGTGACCCCCGACGGTGATCGTCGAGGGGGCGCTCTGGGCGTCCAGGCTGGCGCCGGACTTCACAGTCACGTTCCCGGCGATGCGGATCACGGCATCTGCAGGCACGGAGCACTCGCCCGTGACGGTGATACGGCCGTAGCTGCCTGAGGGGATGTCGCCACCAGTGCACGTGGCCAGAAGTAGCCATCGGTCAACAACAGTGCGGACTGCGGACTTGTCATAGGCCCCCTGGCTAGCAGTCGCTGGCTCCGCGAGGTAACGGTGCGGAGAACTGCGGTTCGATATGTGAGGGAGTGCCGACGGAGGGGCTGGACACGCCCTGTTCCCGGCGTGTTGAGGCTCGACCGGTCGGCAACGCTGGAAAATGAGGATGGTGCGACGCTCGGAAGTGAGGCCACCGGCTTGTTCGGTCTCTGGTCTGGCGTGTTCTGGGTCCTGACGCTGGGGAGGGTGTCGATCCCGCGTTTCCCCGCCCGGACGCCCGGGGGTTGCGGCCCAGGTGGGTCGCGCCGTCGACGTCTTGGGCGCGGATGGTCACCTCGGCGGTGGCGGGCCAGACCTCGACCCGTTGCCCGGCCCGCACCGCCTGGCTGGCACCGAGTAGAGGCTGGCCTCGAAGGACACCAGTCAGTCCTTGCCGACCCGGCGCAGATGCGTGTCGGTCACCACATAGGGCACGACCGGGATCGGGCGCAGCGCGGCGGCGTTTCCGGCCGCCGCCAGTCGACCGATCTCGGGGGAGGGGGTACTTGGGGTCGGGCGACCGGTAGCGCTGGACAGCCTGGGGATGCGACCGTATTGCAGCGGCACCGTGCTGTCCGTTGGCGCATCGGAGAGAGGGGATCACGATGCTCGGTCGTGCCAAGCAGGTCAGCTTCGTCGGGGTGAGCGATCTGGACGCTGCCCAGCGGTTCTACGGGGGCGTCCTCGGCCTCGACCTCACCGACTCGCGGCCCTATGCCCTCGTCCACGACACCCCCGACGGCCAAATTCGCATCACGGCTGTGGAGGAGGTGCGCGCAGCGCCCTACACGGTTCTCGGTTGGGTCCTCGAAGACCTCGAGGGCGAGATCGACCGCCTCGCCGCTGCCGGTGTCGACTTCACTCGCTACGACGGCATCAGCCAGGACGAGCGCGGAATCTGGACCGCACCCGACGGCGCCCGGGTCGCCTGGTTCCACGACCCCGACGGCAACAACCTCTCCCTCCAGTCCAAAGGCGCACACACTCACAACTGAGGGAATCTGTTCAGGCCCGGATGAGCATCGGCCAGGTTCCAGATTGAGGCACAGATCGCTGTCTACCACAGCAACAACGGGTGTCGATCCGTCGTCACCGCCACCACCGGCAGGCCACCACACCGGCCAAGCTGATGAGTTTCCTCCCTGGTGCCTGGGAAGCGCGTCAGGTGGTGCCGGCCCACGGGTGAATTTTGGGCGGCGGTCTCCACACACAACGTTGCCAGCCGCTCGACCAGTTCGGGATCACCCAGCACAGCTCCCAGACGGACACCGCCGATATCGATTGTTCGGCCTGTAGCTCTTTCAAGCAGAAGCTGATGGCGCTATCGGCGATCTGTCTGGCTCCGGGCGTCACCGAAAGAGAGGAAAGAAGGGCGAGGGCAGCATCGTGGGCACCTTCGATGCTCGTCGATGGGATGCGGGCGTCGCGAAGAGCGAGCCCAATGTGCTCCGACCACCTCATTGCTCGCGCAGGATCCTCGACCCCCCGGTGCGAGGGCCCTCCAAGGCCGGCCAGGCCTTCGCGTTCGGGTAGGGGACTATCGAATCGTCCACACCGTGGAGGACGAGATCTTGTTGGTTGTCGTCGTACGGCTCGGACATCGACGCGACGTCTACGACCAGTAACAGCACGCGCCACACATGCGGTGACCGATCCCGTTGTGGGCGCAGTTCGACGCTGTCGAGGTTGGCGCTGTCAGGGGGCGATCAGTCGTGGACCTCACAGCCGGCTTGCTCCAGGAGCGCGGCGTCGCGCTCCTCCTGGGTCGTGTCGCGCCAGATCCAGCCCGGGACCTGCAGCGCCTGGCAGCGGCACCTGCGGGCGCCGCCGGCGTCGAACACGGCCTCGACGTCCTCGCTCGTCGCGTCGTTGGCCGGGCGCCAGCTGAACTCGGGCATACCGCGAGACTAGTGCCGGGCCCAGCGCCAGTAGCGAGCTCTCGCCCGACCGTGAAGCCGCACGCGTGGCGTCGAGCAGGGCCGCCGCCGTGCTCGACTCAAGACCCGAACCCGCGTCACTGCGCCGCGAATCTGCGCGGTGGGACGCGTTGCATAGACCACGTCATTCAAGGCGACTGGGGCCGCTGCTCAGCTGTCCGATCTGACCCAGCATGACCTAACCAGGAGCGGCCTACACCCGAATATGAATCTGGCCGCCGAAGCGTCGATCTGGGGTGCGTTCAGCGTGACGGCGGTTGTTGATCTGGAGTCCGGAAGGATCCGGGTCAGGATCAGGCACCGCTGGGGCACGTGGGTGGGCGGCCCCCGCGACACTAGCTGCGAGCGCGAGGTCGGTAGTCGTCCACGACGACGGTCGCGCAAGTCCGCCCGCCACCCACGCCGAGTGGTGGGAGCTCGTCGATCGCGGTGCGAGCCCGGCTGCGACCGAGGTTCCATGCGAGCAGGTCGTCCGGCACTGTTCCGTCGTCGGGGCCGAACAGGCACGCGGTGACCTCGGCCGGTGCCTGCGCAACGATCACGGGAGTGGCGTCAGCGCTGAGCCAGGACAGGTACACGACGTCGAGGGCCGCACCGGTTTCGGCTCGTTCGATGTTGCGTTGGGCCACCCAGGCGTCGGGGTTCATCGCCGCGAAGCCCAGTGCGAATACCGCGGCCGACACCAGCACCGCGCGAGCCAACCAGCGCGCCTGCAGCCGGATCCCGGCGAACATCAGCATGACCACGACCAGTCCCAGCCACAGCTCGAACCCGTCGACGAGCACTCGAAGCACGGTGTAGCCGAAGGCCTCCTGGTAGAGCGACATCCGGTACAGCGCACTGGCCACCACGGCCAGGGTCAGCAGGCACAGGCTCCCCAGCAGGGCGCGCAGAAGGATGCGGTCGCCCCGGGTCTGTCGGCTGGCGGCCCGCAACGTGAGAGCGACGACCACGACGGTCAGGAACGTCGCGACGGTCAGCTGCGCGAAGCCCTGATGGACGTATTCGGCGTAGCTCAACCCGGTCGTGCGCTCCAGGTAGTCGTGACCGCCCCACATCGCGGTCGCCTGGGCGACGAGGAAACCGGCGAACAGGGCCACGACGAGTCCGACGGGCACCGCCCACTCCCAGGCATGGGTCACCCGACGGCCCCCGGGGATCGCCAGGTCAGCGATCTCGGGCGGGTTCAGAGCCAGGTAGGCCCCGGCCAATGAGATCCCCGCGATCAGGGCGAGCAGGAAGATGCGCAGCACGAAGGTGTCCCAGCCCAGATCCGGGATGAGGGCTTCGGCCCAGCTGCCGAACAGGGCGTCGCCGGTGGCGAACAGACCGCCGAACAGGGCGAGCGCGATCAGCGAGAGCCCGACCGTGCGCAGGATCGGCCAGACGACGGCCACCTTCCCGCTGGCGGTGATCGTGCGTCCGAGCAGCGGCAGGCCACGCAGGGCGGACAGCGGCCAGGACAGCACACTGGCAGGGACGGCCAAGGGGCTACGGGCCAGCGTCAGGCCGGACGCTGCGACCACAACTCCGACGACGATCGACAACGCCACGACCGCCGCGGAATCGCGGAGCGTCGGAGTCGCGGCGAGCAGTGCGGCCAGGGCGGCGCACGTGATCGCCCACGGGTGCCTGCGGTACTTCGCCACCCACCACATGAGCGCGCCCGCAGCCAGCAGCGTCGCGGCGAAGGCCAACCCGATGTTGCGGTCCGGCCACGTGAGCGCGGCCCACGCGCCGATTCCGAGGGCCCCGAGGACAGCGGTCGGCTGCGGCGGCAGGGGTCGCTCCGGCCAGCGTCCGGTGAGCTGACCGGGAGTGGTGGGGCGGGTCGATACAGCTGATGGGTCGGGGTGGGGCGCTGGACCAACGGTTGGCGCAGCGGTATGGGCGCCCGCTTCCTCAGGGATCGAGGCGGTCGAACTGCTGCCTTCAGGGCCAGGAGCCTGGGTCACGGTCACATCGGCCTCCGTCAGGGGCGTACGGGTAGTCGGCTGGAGGGTGCGGGGCAGAGTTGCGCGCACCAGCGCGCCGCTGGCCCCGTGATCGGTGGTCAGGGCGGTGATGGTGCCGCCGTGCAGCTCGCAGACCCAGTGCGCGATGGCCAGTCCGAGGCCGGTGCCGCCGGCGGAGTCGCTCCCGGCGCCGAACCGGTCGAAGATGCGTCCGGTCTGGTCGGCGGGGAACCCCGGTCCCTGGTCACGGACCTCGAGCCACCATGAGTCAGCGCCCGCCGCGCGGGCGTTGACCAGCACCTCGCCATCGACCGGGCTGTGCCGGATCGCGTTGTCGATCAGGTTGACCACCAACTGCGCGAGGCGGGCTGGGTCGCCTGGGACGGTGAGGTCGGGCGGATCTGTCTGGTAGCAGACCCGCACCGGTCGGTGGTCCAGCGAGATTTCGGCGGCGGTCGCCTCGAGCAACTCGACGACCCGCACCTCGGTGACGGCCAGTGCCGTGATGCCGGCATCGATCCGGGACAGGTCGAGGAGGTCGGAGACCAAGGCACTGAGCCGCTCGGACTGCCGGAGGGCCGCCTGCAGCGTTGCATGATCCGGGGGAGCGACACCGTCGACGAGATTCTCCAAGACCGCCCGCTGCGCGGCCAGCGGGGTGCGCAACTCGTGGGAGACCGTCGCCACGAGCCGTCGCCGCTGGGCGTCCGCGGCCCCGAGGTCGGCGGCCATGGCGTTGAACGCGCGCGCCAGTTCGCCCACCTCGTCGGCGCTGGTCGCCGTCACGCGCTGGTCGTAGTCGCCGCCGGCCATCGCCGCTGCGGCGACAGTCATCTCGCGCAGCGGCGAGGTCATCCCCCGCGCCAGCCACTGGGTCACGGCCAGTGCAGCCGCCACGGTCACGGGCAGGCTGATCCACCACGGCACCGAGGCGGCACCTCCGACTGCCGCCACCACAGAGGCCACCACCACGCTGAGCCCGACCAGCACGCCGAGCTTGGCGCGGATCGACCTGACCGTGTCCAGCGGACGCAGCTGGCTCATCGCGGTACCTCCAGCGCATACCCGACCCCGTGGACCGTGCGCACTCGATCCGCGCCGATCTTGGCGCGCAGCGCCTTGACGTGGCTGTCCAACGTGCGGGTGCCGGCCGCGTCAGCCCAGCCCCAGACCTCGCGCATCAGGACGTCGCGGGTGCGGACAGTGCCAGGCGCCGCAGCGAGCGCGTGAAGCAGGTCGAACTCCAGCGGGGTCAGGTGCACCTGCACGCCCTCGCTCGTCACCCGCCGCGCCGCCGGGTCGATCACGAGCCCGGCGACCTCGATCCGGGCCTGCCCGGCATCCGCGAGCGCGGCGGCCCGCTCGACGCGCCGCAGCAGCGCGCGCACCCGGGCGACCACCTCGCGCATCGAGAAGGGTTTGGTCACGTAGTCATCGGCCCCCACGCCCAGCCCCACCAGCAGGTCAGTCTCCTCAGACCGCGCGGTCAGCATCAGGACGGGCACCGGTCGGATCGCCTGGACCCGGCGGCAGACCTCCAACCCGTCGAAGCCCGGCAGCATCACATCCAGCACGACAAGGGCCGGGCCATGCGCCTCGAAGGCCGACACGGCACCGGGGCCGTCGAAGGCGGCGACGACGTCGAAGCCCTCGGCCCGCAACCTGTCGCTCACAGCCTGGTTGATCGTCGGCTCGTCCTCAACCACGAGGATCAGCGCACATTCGCCGGTCGAGGACATGGCTCGAGCGTAGGGGGACAGCGGTGCGCGACTTGGGGGCTACGTATGGAGAACGCGTGAAGATCCCGCGGTATCGGTCGTTCGTGAACAGTCCTGGGCCGGCGGGGACTTGACCGCCCGACCGCCGCTGGGCCGCAGCGGCTTGGTCGCAGCTGCGCGTGCATGAATGCGCACGACTCATTGTCATCCCAATGGCACGTCGATCAAGTCCCGCTCGGCTCCCACATCAACGGCTACCGGAGGGAGACCCCCACCTCGTCGGCAATGGCTTCGACCATCCCGGTCAGGCGAGCTGTGCGATCGGGCAGGGAGTGCCGATGGTGGGCAATGGTCAGCAGGCCGGGGCAGACGAACGCCCAAGCTGGAGCGCGCAGCCACGTCGCGTCGTCAGCATCGGACTCCGAGTAGAGACCTCACGCGCGACGCGTCGAACATGCTCCAGGCGTGGAGGAGGTCAACGGAGCGGTCGCCGATCCCCACGCCACCGAAGTCCACGACGCCGACGAGCTTCCCGTCCGTGTCGGTGAGGATGTTCTCGACCGAGAGGTCGGTGCGCACCCAGCACGGCGGGCCAGGCGGACGGCGAACTCGTCGCCGACGCGAAAGACCAGTTGCTGCTGCCTGAGGCCGTGCTGGGCCGCACGTAGTGACCCGCCTGCTCGCGCAGCAGCCGCAGAACGTGGTCCGCATCAGGGACCAGCTCGTCGCCGGCGTGCTCCGCGAGGAACATCGTTGGTCACGGCGGTCATTCGCTCAACCCGACATCAACGCTGACGCCGTCTTGGTGACCTTGCGCCCGAACGCATGGCCAGTGAGCCGGAGTTCCACCGTGTCGAGGTCGCCGAGCGTGACGAAGCGGTTGAGGCCCTCGACGAGTCCGAAGTCCAGCGTCCACGTCGTGAACGGACTGAGCGGGGTGTAGTCCTCGTCGGCCACAAGACCCGGCTCCGTGACTGGGTCGGTGCGCTCGGGGTCGTAGCTGTACCGGTAGGACACCCCACGCGGCGCGGCGTTGAACCGCAGGATGTCCTTCTCGGCGAGGCTGTCGACCGGACGCACCTGGCCCTCGCCCATCAGCCGGATGGCGACGTTGAGCTCGTCCGTGGCACCGCCCTTCACGGCGGGTAGGCGCACCTCGACCGCGTCGAGCTTGACCAGCGTCATGTTGGCGAATTGGGGGTGGTCATGAGGCAGCGTGAACGTCATCCGCCCGGTATCGGCAAGGCCCGCGAACGCTGCCGGCTGTTCGGCCCTGCTCAGGAGCACCTTCACGCCGGTGAATGGTCCATAGGGTCGGCCGACTGAGTTGAGGAAGCCGTCGTACGCCGTGAGCAGCCGGGCGTGGGTGTCGGCGATGGCCCCGATGTCCAGGTCGCTGATGTTCTCCAGCAGCGGCGCCTTGGACACCCCGGAGTGGAAGTAGAACGCGCGCGTCTCCTCGTAGAGCAGGTCGATGAGGTTCTGCTTGGACCAGGTCAGCGCGCTCTTGAAGAAGCTGACGTACGCCGCGGGGACCACCGACTCCGAGCTACGGCTGCGCTCGACGTTCACGGTCGCGATCTGGGCGCCAACCTGGTCGCGGTGGGTGGCGAGTGCGGCCTTCTGGACGAAGAGCGCGTTGTAGGCCAGCACCTTCTCGTTCCTCGTCTGGCAGAGGTCGAGGAAGGCTCGCACGGCGTCGCGCAGTGCCTTGGCCTGGGCTGGGAACTTCTCCATCAGGGGCTTGATGGTCTCCTCGAAGTCCTCCCGGACGGCGAGGATCTTCACCGAGTCCGGCTTGCCGGCGGCGATCGCTGTGTCCACTGAGTCGAGCTGGGAGGCCAGGTCGTTCAGTGTGGATGTGGTGGCCTTCATCTGGTCGATGACGCTCTTGAGCTGGCCCGCGGCCTCGGCTGCGGCCTTCGCCTGGGCCACGATCTTGGCGATCTCGGCCGCCCCGGTGATCTCCGAGACCCCGTTGAAGGCTCCGGCCCCGATGGCCACGACGGCGGAGATGATCTTGATGATGTTCTCCAGCGAGCAGTTGTCGGCGATCTGGCGGTTGATCAGGTCATCCAGTGTCTGTTCGTCGCGCTTCATCGTCGACACCTGGGTCTCGATGTCGTGCTGCAGACTCGCCATCGCCGACTCGCAGTCGGCGATCTGTTGGACCAGGACACCCTCCACGGCATCGGTGTTGGACAGGTCGTTCGTGAGCGCCAGGATCGTCCGGTCGAGCGCGCCCAGCCGGGCCTCGACCGTGGCATTCGCGTCGACGAACGTCGCGTACTGCTGCTCCACGATGTGCCCCAGGCCGATCAGCTCGGTCACCCGGCTCTGGGTGCGGGTCAGGCGCAGGATCGGCACCCAGTTGTAGGGGCGGCCGAAGTAGTCCAGGCCGCGCTGGAGCCGCAGGAGCTCCACCTGGGCTGCGTCCCGGATCGCGGACCGGGTGTCGCGGTCCTCGGGAGTCAGCGCGTTCTTGGCATCCTTGGCAGTGACCGTGGCCGGGCAGATGTCGCACAGCCACAGGAACACGGTGGCGGCGAAGGCATAGTCCTGCGCGTCCTTGGCGTTGAGGTAGGTGAGCTTGGCCTCGCGCTGCACCATGAGCAGTTGGTCCAGCGCGAAGCTCGGTGCGATCACCTCGTACGTCGCGGGGGTGCCCGGCTTCTGCCCGGGCGACACGACCGCGTTGTTGACGGTGACCGACCCGCCGACACCGCTCGTGCCCACCTCTCCGCCGTACGCCGCAGGCCCACCAGTGTCGCCGCGAGGCCCGTCAGGGCCGGTCTCGGTGTGGCCGTAGTTGCCCGACATGCTCACGTCGTGCACGAGGAAGTCAGCACCGTCGCCGCCGTCGCCCCCCTCACCTCGGGCACCGGGGGCGGCGAGGTCACCGCCCGGACCACCGTCCGTGCACAGGAGGACCCGAACGGCTGCCCCGCGGACCACGTCGAGGGTCACGGCTCCGCCCTTGCCGCCAACGCCCGAGTGTCCGGCACTACCGGCCCGGCCACCCGGGGTGCCCTTCTTGCCACACGTCACCTCCGGAGCCGTGACGCCGGTGCCCATGTCGTAGATCTGCTCGTTGGTCGGCTTGCCGTCCGCGCCTTTGCTGCCCTTGACGCCGGGATGACCGTCCTGTCCGCGGCCGCCGATCCGTCCCCGGGCCAGCACCACGAGGTCCGGGGGGCGGTCGGTGTGCAGTCCGGTCCGCAGCTCGGCGACGGCGCCGGCGACGGTCTGCTTGAGGGCGGCCGCGACCGCCTCCCGCAGCCGGGCCGGCAGTTCGTCCTGCGCGTTGACCGCGCCGGCCAGGAACTGTCCGATCGCCGCGAGGTCGCCGGTGAGCGCTGGGGTCTGGGTGACCGGCGCGCCCTGGGGGAGGCGGACCATGACCGTCGGGTCGCCCAGGGTCCACGCCTGCTGGGCGATCGGCACGGTGACCTCGACCTCGACGCCGAACGGTCCGACGGCCAGGGGCGTCTTCTGGGTCGTCCCGGTCAGGCTCGCGGGGTTGTCGATGCCCTGGACCTGCAAGGTCGCCCCTGACAGGTCGCAGGTCACCCCGCCCGCGACGATGTGGGCGACCGCGCTGGCGCCGTCGGGGGCCACTCGTACCCGCTGCACGCTCAGCCCACCGAAGCCGCCCAGCGTCGACTCTGGTATCTGCACTGTGGCGAACAGCTGACTGAAGGGCCACTGCTGTGGGCCGCCGTCGAACGGGCTCCGCATGGAGAAGACGTTCATCGAGAAGCTGGGGACGTTGACTGCCGGGGCCGCGGCGAGTGCGGCCGTCAGGCGAGCGGACAGCTGCGCCGGCACGTCCAGCACGTCCACCGAGGGACCGGCGTCGCTGATCGCGTCGCTCTCGGTGAGCAGCTGCTCGACCACGATCGTCACAGTCCCCCCGGCGCCACCCGAGGTGGCATCAGCCCCGGGCGAGCCCCCGGCCCCCGGGCTCTCATCGCGCTGTTGGGGCAGGTCGCCGGCGACGAACCCCACGTCCGCGTCGCTGCCGGACACGTCGATGACCGCACCCTGGGCCAGGACCAGCTTCCGCGCGACGATCTTCAGCTGTCGACCCGGTAGGACCAGGGGAGTCCTGAGGGTGAGGGTGTCGGCATACACCGCGATGTCCAGAGGCGCGGCGGTCCGTCGCTGAGGAGGGGCCGGGCGCTGGTAGCCGAGATCTGCCTGGGTCAACTCCCGGTCGATGCAGTAGATCGACTTGGTCGTCGCGTCGGTCACTATGACGGGAAGCTCGTGGAGGGTGCTGCGTTCCGGGCCGGCGTCCATCACGGAGTCTCTCTCTCGGGCAGTCGAGCCCGGGCGCAGACGCCCCCGCCCGCACGGCCCGACGGGGCAACGGTCACCCGGCGAGGGCCATCGTCGCACCTGCGGTCCAGCCACGCCCAGCGAACGGGCGATGGCCGACCCCGGCAGCTCGTCGGAGCGCAGGAACCCGGTCGCCTCGAGCGCGGCGGGGCGACAGACCCGGTCGCGGACGAGCATGTCGAAGGGCTGGCTCGCTGTGCGCTGCGTGATGAGCGCGAGCACGACGTAGCCGGCGTTGTTGTAGGCGAACTCCGCGTCCGCAATCGCCACTCGTGGATGGCCGTCCTGGAGGGGAAGCTACTGCTCGGTGGACCACAGCCGTTGGGCCGGAACGGACAGTTCGAAGTCCCTGATGTCGTCGAACAGCGACTCGTCGAGGTAGTCCCCGATGCCTGAGCGGTGCGACAGGAGCTGCTCGATCGTGACGTCCTCCCCGATGAGCGGCCGGTCTGTTCCCAGCAAACCCCTCGCGGGAGTGTCGAGTTGGAGCGCCCGGACTCGATCAGGCTCATCACGGTCGGTGCCGTGAACAACTTGGTGCCGCTGGCCCGGCCGAACTGTGTGGACCGCTGGACAGCGGTGACAGATCGGCGATCAGCGAGTCCATGCGCCGCCCCGGTGATGACCGAGCCGGCACGGTCGACGCGCACGACACCGGAGAAGCCCGACTCGCGAGCGGCGGCACCGGCGTCGGCGGAGAAGGCGGTCATGAGAACTCCCTGCCCTTCCTTGGCACGTGCCAGGAACCCCGATTAGCCTCGTGATGTGGATGACGACGAGGTGAAGGCCACACTGGTCAGGATGGAACGCCAGGGCTGGGACTCGCTGTGCGACGGCACGGGAGCCAGCTTCTACGGCTCCCTGATGACCGCTGATGCGGTGATGGTGCTGGCCAACGGGGCCGTCATGGATCGCCAGGCCGTGGTGGAGTCCCTCGAGCAGGCGCCCGCCTGGCGCAGCTACGACATCGACGACGTCCGGCTCGTTCGCAGCGGCCCGGACAGCGCCGCGCTCGTCTACGTGGGCACCGGGTATCGCGAGGGCGACGAGCCGGCCTTCACCGGGGTCATGTCGAGCGTCTACCGGCATCTCGACGATGCCTGGCGACTCACCCTCTACCAGCAGACCCCAATCGCGCGGCCCGACGGCACGACGGGCCGCTGACACCCGGATGGTGCGGCGAGCCCGGGCCGAGACCTGACGAATCCGGGCTTGCCCACGCGGACCATCTCGCGGGTACCCTTGAGCCCATGTCGAGCACCCGGCCCAGCCTCATGCGCAGGATGAGCGCGAGCCTGGGCAAGAGCAAGGCCGAGCAGCACGCCGAGGCCCTGCGCGGCACGGTCGACTCGGTGGGTGCCACCCCGATCGGGGCCTGCACCCAGGGGCAGGAGGCCACAGTGTCCGGCGTGCTGCGCTCGGTGACGCTGCGCCCCCGCGAGACGGTGCCCGCGGTGGAGGCCGACCTCTATGACGGGTCCGGCCAGGTGCGTCTGGTCTGGCTGGGTCGGCGCCGGATCCCGGGGATCGACCCCGGCCGGGCGATCGTGGTGACCGGGCGGATCACCTGCAACGACACCGAGCCGACCATCTTCAACCCGCGCTACGAGCTGCGCGACACGATGGGTTCCTGATGCGCCCGGAGCCCGACGCATCGTCGGCCGATCCGCCGTCCGGCCCAGGCGCCGAGCAGTTGGCCAGCGCCGAGGCGCTGGGCATGGACCGAGCGATGCTCGACACGGCCATCGGTGGCTGGCGGGGGATGATCGACTCCGGCGTGCCGGCCACGGTGTTCGTCGTGGCCTATCTGGTGACCGGCCAGCAGTTGCAGCCCGCCCTGGTGGCGGCCCTTGCCTCCGGCGCGTTGATCGCGCTGCTGCGGATCGTGCGGCGCGAGCCGCTCCAGCAGGTGCTGGCCGGGTTCCTCGGCGTGGCGATCTCGGCGTTCGTGGCCACCCGTACCGGTCGCGCCGAGAACTACTTCCTGCTCGGGCTGCTGGTCAACGTCGGCTACCTGGCGGGCTACCTCGTGTCGATCCTCGTGCGCTGGCCGGTGATGGGGCTGGTCGTCGAGAGCCTGCGCGGCGAGTCGCTGTCCGCGTGGCGTTCGGATCCGCTGCTGTACCGCGCCTACGCCACAGCCTCGTGGGTGTGGGTCGCGATGTTCGGCCTGCGCCTGGTGATCCAGCTGCCGATGTACTTCGCCGGCGCGGTGGGGATGCTGGCGGTCGCGAAGCTGGCCCTGGGCTGGCCCCTGTTCCTGCTCGCGGCCTACCTGAGCTACCAGATCATCCACCCCGTCCTCGCCGCCGCCAAGGAACGCGCCGAGGCCGCTGCGCAGGACGCGCCGATCGGGTCGCCGATCATCGAGGCCGACCCGGCCTGAGCGGTCGGCCCGACTCAGGGGCGCCCCGCGTCTGGGCGCCAGACCCAGAGCGCCAGTCCTGAGCCCCCGGCTCAGATCGACAGCAGGTTCTGGATCGCGTCCTCCTGGTCCGGAGCCGAGACGAACAGCAGTTCGTCACCGCTCTCCAGCGGGTCATCCGGGCTGGGCGCGATGACCTGACCGCCGCGCAGGATGGCGACCAGCGAGGTGTCCGGGGGCCAGGAGACGTCCCCGACCCGGGATCCGACCACGGGCGAGTCGGCCCGCAGCGTCAACTCCACGAGGTTGGCGTTGCTCTGCCGGAACGTGAACAGTCGCACCAGGTCGCCGACCGTGACCGCCTCCTCGACCAGCGCCGAGAGCATCTGCGGCGTCGAGACGGCGACGTCCACGCCCCAGGCCTCGTTGAACAGCCACTCGTTCTTCGGGTGGTTGACCCGGGCGACCACCCGGGGCACGCCGAACTCGGTCTTGGCCAGCAGGCTCACGACGAGGTTGACCTTGTCGTCGCCGGTGGCCGCGACCACCACCTGGCAGGTCTGCAACTGGGCCTCCTCGAGCGCGGAGACCTCGCACGCATCGGCGCACAGCACATGCGCCCCCTCGACCACGCCCACCTGGGCGATCGCGGCCTCCCGGTCGATCAGCAGGATCTCGTGGCCGCTGCTCAGCAGCTCGCGGGCGATGGCTCGGCCAACCTTGCCGGCTCCGGCGATGGCGACCCTCACGAGCGTGCCTCCGGAGCTGCCATGAAGACCTCCTGGATGTGCTCCTCATCCTCGCGCATGAGCAGCACGTGGATGATGTCGCCGTCCTGCAGCACGGTCTCCTGGGTGGGCAGCAGCGCGCGACCGAACCGGGTCAGGAAGGCGATCCGGGCCCCTGTGGCGTCCTGCAACTGGTGGATCAGGCGACCCACCCAATCGGCGTGCACCGGCATCTCGGCCAGGGCCAGGGTTCCGCTGGGGTCGGTCCACTCCTCCTGGGCGCCGCGCGGCATCAGCCGGCGCAGCATCTGGTCGGTCGACCACGCCACGCTGGCCACGGTGGGGATGCCCAGCCGCTGGTAGACCTCAGCACGGCGGGGGTCGTAGATGCGGGCCACCACGTTCTCCACGCCGAACGTCTCGCGCGCCACCCGCGCGGCGATGATGTTGGTGTTGTCGCCGCTGCTGCAGGCGGCGAAGGCCTGCGCGCGGGCGATGCCGGCCTCGATCAGGGTGTCTCGGTCGAACCCGATGCCCACGATGGTGTTGCCCCCGAAGTCGGGGGGCAGCTTGCGGAATGCCTCGGCGTTCATGTCCACCACGGCCACCGAATGGCCCTGGCGGTCCATGGTCTGGGCCAGGGCGGAGCCCACTCGGCCGCAGCCGAGGATCACGATGTGCACGGGGCCAAACGCTACACGGGCAGCCAGTTGGTGTCCGGCAGTGCGTAGCATTCGCCAACGTGGGAACCATCTCCGATGCCGCCAAGCGAGTGCTGTTCGGCCGCGCGCTGCACACCAACCAGCTCGGGGAGACCCTGCTGCCCAAGCGGATCGCGTTGCCGGTGTTCGCCTCGGACGCGTTGTCGTCCAACGGGTACGCCACCCAGGAGATCCTGCTGGTGCTCTCCCTGGGCGGCTACACGCTCTACCAGTACGCCCCCTGGATCGGCCTGGCCGTCATCGGGGTGTTCATCGTGGTCATCGCCTCCTACCGGCAGAACGTGCACGCCTACCCCTCGGGCGGCGGGGACTACGAGGTCGTCTCGACCAACCTCGGGCCCCGCTGGGGCGTGTTCGTGGCCAGCGCCCTCATGGTCGACTACGTGCTCACCGTGGCGGTGTCGATCTCCTCGGCCGTGGCCAACGCGTCCTCGGCGCTGCCGTTCATCAGCAACCACACAGTGCCGGTGGCCCTGGGTGCGGTGACCCTGCTCGCGCTGATCAACCTGCGCGGCGTGCGGGAGTCGGGAACCGCGTTCGCGATCCCCACCTATGCGTTCATCCTGGCCATCTTCTCGATGCTGATCTGGGCCGGGGTGCGCCTGCTCCAGGGCGAGGAGATGCTTGCCGAGTCCGCGGGCTGGGAGATCGAGCCGGTCGCGAACTTCTCCGGGGCGGCGCTGATCTTCCTGCTGGCCCGGGCCTTCTCCTCGGGCACGACCGCGCTGACCGGGGTGGAGGCGATCAGCAACGGGGTGCCGGCCTTCCAGAAGCCCAAGAGCAGGAACGCCGCCACCACGCTGGCCCTGCTCGGGGCGATCGCGATGACCATGTTCGGCGGGATCACCTGGCTGGCGATCGAGACCCAGGTCAAGGTGGCCGAGACCTCCGCTGAGCTGATCGGGATGCCGGCCGGCACCCAGCAGAAGACGGTCATCGCCCAGGTCGCCCAGGCCGTGTTCTCCGACTTCCCTCTGATGTTCGTGGTGGTCTCGGTCACCACCGCCCTGATCCTGGTGCTGGCCGCCAACACGGCCTTCAACGGCTTCCCCGTCCTGGGCTCGATCCTGGCCCGCGACGGCTACCTGCCGCGCCAGTTGCACACGCGCGGCGACCGGTTGGCCTTCAGCAACGGGATCGTCACCCTGGCCGGGCTGGCGATGGTCCTGATCTACATCTACCAGGCGAACGTGACCTCGCTGATCCAGCTCTACATCATCGGCGTCTTCGTCTCCTTCAGCCTGAGCCAGCTGAGCATGATCCGGCACTGGAACCGGCACCTGGTCCAGGAGACCGACCGCGCCGAGCGGGCGCGCATGATGCGCAGCCGGCTGATCAACCTGATCGGATTCCTGATGACCAGCAGCGTGCTGGTGATCGTGTTGGTCACCAAGTTCACCCGCGGGGCGTGGATCGTGTGCGTGGCCATGCCGGTGCTGTACCTGATCATGATGGCGATCAAGAAGCACTACGACCGGGTGTCGGTGGAGCTGATCGCCGGGGACACCGAGCAGGTGATCCTGCCCAGCCGGGTGCACTCCCTGGTGCTGGTCTCCAAGATCCACAAGCCCACGTTGCGCGCCCTGGCCTACGCGCGCGCCACCCGGCCCACCGTCCTGGAGGCGGTGACCGTCGACGTGGATGCCGATGGCACCTCGGCCCTGATCGCAGAGTGGGAGCGCCGCGGCATCCCGGTGCCGCTGAAGGTGCTCGACTCGCCCTACCGCGAGATCACCCGACCCGTGGTCGAGTACGTGCGCGGCCTGGGCCGCAGCTCGCCGCGCGACCTGGTCTGCGTCTACGTGCCCGAGTACGTGGTCGGCCACTGGTGGGAGCAGTTGCTGCACAACCAGAGCGCGCTTCGACTCAAGAGCCGGCTGCTGTTCTCGCCCGGCGTGATGGTGGTCAGCGTGCCCTGGCAACTGCTGTCCAGCGAGCGGATCCTCGACGAGCCCGAGGCCCCGGCACCCGGCGCCCTGCGCCGTGGGGAACCCGACGCCGAGACCGCGGAGGCCTACGTGGCCGGTGAGATGGGCGGCGGGCCATCTCAGCGGTGAGCCCGGAGCTGGCAGTCGGCGACGAGCTCGTCGTGGACGTCGGCCCGGTCGCCCACGGTGGGCACTGCGTGGCGCGGCATGCCGGTCGGGTGCTGTTCGTGCGCCACGCCCTGCCCGGGGAGCAGGTCCGGGTCCGGGTCACCAGCCTCGGACGCAAGGGCCGCTTCCTGCGCGCGGACTGCGTCGAGGTGCTCGCGGCCAGCCCGGATCGCCGGCCCGCCCCCTGCCCGGTCGCCACCGAGTGCGGGGGGTGCGACTGGCAGCACGCCGCACCTGCGGCCAGTCGCGCGCTGAAGGCGGCGGTCGTTGCTGAGGCGCTGGCGCGGTTCGCCGGGATCACCCTGGACCCGGCTCCGGTGGTGGAGCGGGTCACGTCCGGACCCACGGGCGCGGCGCACGCCCCAGCCGGTGGCTCGACACCGCAGGCCGATGACTGGCCACCGCCCGAGGCGGCGGCAGTGCCCGAGGGGCTGGGGTGGCGCACGCGCGGCACGCTGTCGGTGGACGCCGCCGGTCGATCCGGCTTCCTGGCCCATCGCTCGCATCAGGTGGTGCCCACCGAGCAGTGCCTGCAACTGGACCCACGGCTCGCGGAACTGGACCTGTTCGCCCGCACCTGGTCGGTGCCGAAAGTGGGTTTCGTGGCGCCCGCAGTCGGCCGGCCGAGCGCGTTCGACGCCGAGGCTGCCCCGCAGGAACCGAGCATCGAGCGGGCGGCCGGCCGCACCTGGGCGGTGGCCGCCGACGGGTTCTGGCAGGTTCACCCCGGTGCGGCCGACGCGCTGGTCGGTCACGTCGCCCGGATGCTGGCGCCACGCCCGGGTGAGCGCCTGGTCGACCTGTACGGCGGCGTGGGGCTGTTCGGGGTGAGCCTGGCCGCGGCCGTCGAGGGCCTGACAGTCACTGTGGTGGAGGGCAACCGGCGCGCCTGTGAGCTCGCGCAGGCCAACGCCGGGCTGCTGCCGGTCGCGGTCACACGGGCCGGGGTCGATCGCTGGCTGGCGCGGCCCGGAGCGCTGGCCGACGTTGACCTCGTGGTGCTCGACCCGCCCCGGACGGGAGCGGGGGCAGCCGTCGTGACGGCCATCGCCGCCGCTCGCCCCCGGGCGGTGGCCTATGTCGCCTGCGACCCGGTGGCCCTGGCCCGCGACCTGGCCACGTTCCGCGCCGCCGGGATGGTCCTGGCCGAACTGGTGGCCCTGGACCTGTTCCCCACGACACAGCATGTCGAGTGCGTGGCGCACCTGGTTCCGGAGTGATATCTTGATGTCAAGATAAATGACGCACCGCAACTTGAGCCGGGTGTCGGTCCCTCGCGATAGCCTTCTGCCCGGTCGAGGAGAGGATCTGCCATGGCGGCCAGCAAGGACAGCTTCGGTGCACGCGGGACCTTCGAGGTCGGCGGCACCACCCACGAGATCTTCCGGATCTCGGCGGTACCCGGCGCGGCGACGCTGCCGTTCACGCACAAGGTTCTGCTGGAGAACCTGCTGCGCACCGAGGACGGCAAGAACGTCACTGCCGACCAGATCCGCACCCTGGGGGAGTGGGACCCGACCGCGGAGCCGGCCGAGGAGATCCAGTTCACCCCCGCGCGGGTGATCATGCAGGACTTCACCGGCGTGCCCTGCGTCGTGGACCTGGCCACCATGCGCGAGGCCATGCAGGACCTCGGCGGTGACCCGGCCAAGATCAATCCGCTGGCCCCTGCCGAGCTGGTCATCGACCACTCGGTGATCGCCGACTACTTCGCCCGCCCGGATGCCGCCACCCGCAACGTGGAGCTCGAGTACGAGCGCAACTACGAGCGCTACCAGTTCCTGCGCTGGGGCCAGAGCGCGTTCGACGAGTTCAAGGTCGTCCCGCCCAGCACCGGCATCGTGCACCAGGTCAACATCGAGGCCCTGGCGCGCGTGGTCATGGTCCGCAACGGGCAGGCCTACCCCGACACCTGCGTGGGCACCGACTCGCACACCACCATGGTCAACGGCCTGGGCGTGCTGGGCTGGGGTGTGGGCGGCATCGAGGCCGAGGCCGCGATGCTCGGCCAGCCGGTGAGCATGCTGATCCCGCAGGTCGTGGGGTTCAAGCTGACCGGTGAGCTGCCCGAGGGCGCCACCGCCACCGACATGGTCCTGACGATCACCGAGATCCTGCGCAAGCACGGCGTGGTCGGCAAGTTCGTGGAGTTCTTCGGAGCGGCCGTCCCGGGCGTGCCGTTGGCCAACCGGGCGACCATCGGCAACATGAGCCCCGAGTACGGATCGACCGCCGCGATCTTCCCGATCGATGAGGAGACGCTGCGCTACCTGCGCCTGACCGGGCGCACCGACGAGCAGGTCGCCCTCGTCGAGGCCTACGCCCGTGAGCAGGGCCTGTGGCACGACCCGGCCGTGGAGGCCACCTACACCAGCGTCATCGAGTTGGACCTGTCCACCATCGTGCCCTCGCTGGCCGGGCCCAAGCGCCCGCAGGACCGGGTGGCCCTCACCGACGCGCGCGCCTCGTTCCACACCGCGCTGCGCGACTACGTCCGCCATGAGGACGGCTCCCCGACCTCCCCGGTCGACGAGTCCGTCCTCGAGAGCTTCCCGGCCTCAGACGCGCCCTCGCCGACACACGCCGATGCGGCGGGGACCCCGGCCGGCGCCCCGTCCGAGCCGGTGGACGCTCGGGCGAGCGCACCCACCTCGGTGACGCTGGCCGACGGCACCGTGACCGAGATCGACCACGGGTCAGTCGTCATCGCGGCGATCACCTCCTGCACCAACACGTCCAACCCCTCGGTGATGATCGGTGCGGCGCTGCTGGCCAAGAAGGCCGTGGAGCGCGGCCTGACCCGCAAGCCGTGGGTCAAGACGACCCTGGCCCCGGGCTCGAAGGTGGTCACCGACTACTACGACAAGGCCGGCCTGACCCCCTACCTGGAGAAGCTCGGGTTCGATCTGGTCGGCTACGGCTGCACCACCTGCATCGGAAACTCCGGCCCGCTGCCCGAGGCGGTCAGCGCCGCGGTCAACGAGTCCGACCTGGCGGTCGTGTCCGTGCTGTCGGGCAACCGCAATTTCGAGGGCCGGATCAACCCGGACGTGAAGATGAACTACCTGGCGTCCCCGCCGCTCGTGGTGGCCTACGCGCTGGCCGGCACGATGGACCTGGACCTGACCACGCAGCCGTTGGGCACCGACCCGGAGGGCGTGCCGGTGTACCTTCGCGACGTCTGGCCGACCCCCGCCGAGATCCAGGCCACGGTGGACTCCTGCATCGACCCGGAGATGTTCACCTCCCGCTATGCCGACGTGTTCGCCGGCGACGAGGCGTGGCAATCGCTGCCGACCCCCACGGGCGACACCTTCGCCTGGGCCTCGGACTCGACCTACGTGCGCAAGCCACCGTACTTCGAGGGGATGGGTGCCCAGCCCGACCCGGTCACCGACGTGGTCGGCGCTCGGGTGCTGGCCAAGCTGGGCGACTCGGTCACCACCGACCACATCAGCCCGGCCGGCTCGATCAAGGCCGACAGTCCCGCGGGGCAGTACCTGGCCGAGAACGGGGTGGCCCGCAAGGACTTCAACTCCTACGGCTCCCGGCGCGGCAACCACGAGGTCATGATCCGCGGCACGTTCGCCAACATCCGGCTGCGCAACCAGCTGCTCGACGGGGTGGAGGGCGGCTACACCCGCGACTTCACCCTCGAGGGCGCCCCGCAGGCCTCGATCTACGACGCCGCGCAGTCCTACGCGGCGGCCGAGATCCCGCTGGTGGTGCTCTCCGGCAAGGAGTACGGCTCGGGGTCCTCGCGCGACTGGGCGGCCAAGGGCACCGCCCTACTCGGCGTGCGGGCGGTCATCGCGGAGTCCTACGAGCGGATCCACCGCTCGAACCTGATCGGCATGGGCGTGCTGCCCCTGCAGTACCCCGAAGGGCAGACCGCCGACTCGCTGGGCCTGGACGGCACCGAGACGATCGACGTCAGTGGGGTGAGTGCCCTCAACGAGGGCGTGACCCCGCGCACGGTCGCGGTGCGTGCCACCAAGTCCGACGGCTCGGTGATCGCCTTCGACGCGCGGCTGCGCATCGACACGCCCGGTGAGGCCGACTACTACCGCAACGGTGGGATCCTGCAGTACGTGCTGCGCTCGTTGGTGTAACCGCCGGGTGCGCGTCGGGCGCAGGGCGCGAGACACTGGGGCCGGAGGGGTGATCGGCATGAGTGACAACAATGGCGCCGCGGCCGCGGGCAGCGGGGCGATCTACGGGCTCGGGATGTTCGGGGCGTGGGTGTACTTCTGGCAGCAGGCGGACACCGGCTGGGAGTACGCCCTGGCGATCCTGCAGGGCATCGTCTGGCCGGCGTACATGGTCTACGAGGTGTTCCAGGCCCTGGGCTGAGCCCAGGCGGTGCGTCGCGCTTGGGCGGCCATGCCCGGTCCGGGGGTGGCACGCTGGAAGCAGGTGCCCGCCGCGCCGACGGGTCGGTGGTCACCGGTGCAGCACGGGAGGTGGGCCATGCCTCGTCGCGAGGACCTGCGTGAGTACGTGGGGGGTGCGCTCTGGGTCATGCCGTTCACGGCGGGCATCCTGGCGTTGTTCGTCGCGTGGGCCCTGGTCGGCATCCCCGCCACCGAGGGCACCGTCGTGCACCGCCTCGCCTTCCAGGGGGAGTCCGCAGATGCGCGCGCGGTGCTGCTGTCGATCACCGGCACGATCGTCACGGTGATCGCTCTGGTCCTGGGCCTGTCCGTGGTGGCCCTGCAACTGACCTCGACCCAGTTCTCGCCGCGCCTGCTGCGCAACTTCCTGCGCGACCGCCCCAACCAGATCGCGCTGAGCGTGTTCATGGCCACCTTCGCCTACAGCGCCGCGCTGCTCTTCGTCGTGGGCGTCGGCCCCGAGCCCGAGGTGTACCCACGCCTGGCCGTGAACCTGGCCATCGTTCTGCTGTTCGCCAGCCTGGCGATGGTGGTCTACTTCGCCGACCACCTGTCTCACTCGCTGCAGGTCGAGGCGATCATGCGTCGGGTCGAGGGTGAGGCGCTGCAGGTCCTGCGTGAGAGCCCCCGCGATGTCGACCTGGACCCTCCGACTCCCGCGCCGTGGGCGCTGGAGATCCCCGCCGCTTCCTCGGGCTATGTCCGCACGACCCACCCGGAGCTGCTCCTGCCGCTGGCGATCAGGCACAGGGTGTCCATCGCCCTGACCACGGGCGTCGGCCAGCACATCGCGCAGGGCAGCCCGATCGCCCTGATCTGGACCTCCTCTGACCGTGACCCCGCCCCGGATCTCGAGGTGTTCGCCGCTGCCTTCCACGCCGACGTCGGCATCGGGTTCGAGCGGACCAGCCAGCAGGACTCGGCCTTCGGGATCCGCCAACTGGTCGACGTGGCCGTGAAGGCGCTCTCGCCAGCGGTCAACGACCCCTACACCGCCGTTCAGGCGATCCACCACATGACGGCCATCTTCGGCGAGATGGCCCGCCGGCCGTTGGGACCACGGGTGGCCCGCGAACTCGACGGGCCGGCTGTCGTGGTCGTCCCGAGTCGGGTGTTCGGTCAGTACCTGGCCAAGATGTGTGGTCTCGTGCGCAGGTACGGCAGCGCGGAGCCCAACGTCATGACGGCGTTGCTGCGTCTCATGGAGCACTGCGCCCGGATCGCCAGGACCGATCCCGCGCGGCTCGACGCGCTCAGTGAGCAGGCTCGGCTCGTGGCTGCCGACAGCGTACGCGACACCGCGCAACCCGCCGATGCCGCTGCTGTGGTGCAGGAGGAAGCAGCCCTGCAACGGCTGCTCGCCAGCTATCGGGCGGCGCTGGGGTGAACCCGTGGCCCGGTCGCCTCAGCGTGCTGGCGGATCGGCGGTCTCGACCTCCCGCTTGCGCCACGGCAGCACGCCGTCGGTCTCGGCCTCCAGGGAGAAGCTGAGGACCACCCGGATCAGGACCAGCAGTCCCAGCGACGCAGCACTCTCCAGGCTGCGATCGATCGTGATGGTCTCGATGATGTCGGCAGCCACCAGGACTTCCAGGCCCAGCAGCAGCGGACGGGCGAATCCGGCACGCGCCTGTTCATAGAAGGCGTTGCGGGACTTCGCGGTGAAGACCGCACCGAGGATCCCGAACAACCCGCCGATGGTGATGATCGCGATGCCCACCACCTCGAATCCGAGGGCGATCGCTTCCACAGAACTGGTGAAGTCCACGTCCCGAGGCTATCCAGCCCGGCGCACCGATGCGCGTGCGTGGGCGGTGACGGGTCGGCGGGACGGCGAGGACGCGTCCCGGGGAATCCCAGTCGGCCCACCAACGGCCATGCGGTGCTCGGCGGCTGCGGGGACGGACCGGTCAGAGCTTGGGGCGCCAGCGCCGGCCCGCCAGGGCTTCCTCCACGAGGCCGACCTCGCGCACCTGCGCGGCCAGCAGCGCGCCACTGCGGCTCAGGGCGGTCAGGGCCTCGTCCACGGCCTCGGGAGGCACCCGGCCGGCCAGGTCCCGGCGGGCTCCGGCGTAGCTCTCACGTGCCGCGGCCACCGACGCCTGGGCGTGCCGGTTGGCCAGCCGCGCGAGGATCACCGGGTGCCTGCGCAGCACCTCGTGGCTGCGGTAGTCCGGCGGGCACAGGTCCAGCAGCCAGGCCACGACCCGGTCGGCGAACTCCGGCGACTCTGGGTCGGGCACCGCGCGGGGCCAGCCGGGGGGAGTGGTCACCGGCACAGCGTAGGGGCCCCTCGCGGTCGCGCCCCCGTGTGCCCGGCGCCGATCACTCCTAGACTGTGCTGACCACTGGGAACGAGGAGGACACGTGGGCGTGCTGGAGCGCATCGACTCACCCGCGGATGTGCGCGCCCTGGATCCCGGGCAGCTCGACGCCCTGGCTGCGGAGATCCGTGCCTTCCTGGTGGACAGGGTCAGCCGCACCGGTGGCCATCTGGGCCCCAACCTCGGCGTTGTCGAGCTCACGATGGCCCTGCACCGCGTGTTCGACTCGCCCAGCGATGTCCTGCTCTGGGACACCGGTCACCAGACCTATGTGCACAAGATCCTCACCGGGCGCCGCGCCGGGTTCGACCGGCTGCGCCAGGCCGGGGGCCTGTCGGGCTACCCGTCACGCCTGGAGAGCCCGCACGACGTCATCGAGAACTCGCACGCGTCCACCGCCCTGAGCTATGCCGATGGCGTGGCCAAGGCGTTCGAGCGGGCCGGGACGCTCGGCCGACGCCGCGTCGTGGCCGTGGTCGGTGACGGGTCGCTGACCGGCGGGATGGCCTGGGAGGCGCTGAACAACATCGCCGGCTCCGATCGCCAGGTGATCATCGTGGTCAACGACAACGAGCGCTCCTACGCCCCGACCATCGGTGGCCTGGCCCGACACCTGGACACCCTGCGTGCCACCGCCGGCTACGAGCGGTTCCTGGACCTGGGCCGGGAGGTCCTGGGGCGCACCCCGGTGGTCGGCCCACCGCTGTTCGAAGCCCTGCACGGGGTCAAGAAGGGCGTGAAGGACCTCGTGGCCCCGCAGGGCATGTTCGAGGACCTGGGCCTGAAGTACCTGGGCCCCGTCGACGGGCATGACATCGTCGCCCTCGAGGCGGTACTGCGCGCAGCCCGTGGATTCGACGGCCCGGTCATCGTGCACGCCATCACGCAGAAGGGTCGCGGGTACGCCCCCGCCGAGAACGACGAGGCCGATCGCTTCCACGGGGTCGGCGTGATCGACCCCGAGACGGGCATCCCGGTGAGCAACGGCGGGCCCACCTGGACGGCGGCGTTCGCCGACGAGTTGGTGGCCATCGGCCACGATCGCCCCGACGTGGCAGCGATCACGGCCGCGATGCTCTGCCCGACCGGCCTGAACCAGTTCGCCGCACAGTTCCCGGAGCGCACCTACGACGTGGGGATCGCCGAGCAGCATGCGGTCACCTCGGCGGCAGGGATGGCCTTCGCGGGACTGCATCCCGTCGTGGCCGTGTACGCCACCTTTTTGAACCGTGCCTTCGACCAGGTGCTGATGGACGTCGCACTGCACCGCGCAGGCGTCACGTTCGTGCTCGACCGGGCCGGTGTGACCGGCGACGACGGCGCCTCGCACAACGGCATGTGGGACATGTCCCTGCTCAGCCTGGTGCCCGGGGTCCGGGTCGCCGCACCTCGCGACGAGGCCACCCTGCGCCGCGCCCTGCGCGAAGCTGTGGCCGTGCCGGACGGCCCGACGGTGCTGCGCTTCCCCAAGGGCGGCATGGTCGAGCCACTGCCCGCGGTCGGCGAGTTCGACGGTGTGGACCTGCTGCATGCCGACGAGGACGCCCAGGTGCTCATCGTCGGGGTCGGTGGCCTGGCCGGGGCGGCTCGCGAGGCTGCGGAGAAGCTGTCCGCGGACGGGATCCCGAGTGTCGCGGCAGCACCTCTGTGGATCATCCCGCTGCCCGAGGCGGTGGTCGAACTGGCCGCGCGGATCGGCCGGGTCGTCACGATCGAGGACAACGGCCTGGTGGGCGGGATCGGCGCTTCCCTGAGCACTGCGCTGGCCGACCGCGGCGCGCCGGTGCGCCAGACGCGCCTGGGCGTGCCCCAGGAGTTCCTCGACCACGCGACCCGCCCCGCGATCCTCGAGCACCTGGGGCTGACCGCGCACGGGTGTGAGCAGGCCGCCCGGGCGCTACTGGACCAGCCGGGCTGATCGGTCGACGGCGCCGTCAGGAATCGGGGCTGATCGCCTGCTCCAGCAGCTCCTGGGTGAGCTGCACCTGCCAGGGCCGCGCCCCGGCCGCGGTGAGGGACTCGGCCACGGTGACCGGCGGCACCGGCGGCGCCCACATGAGCCGGCGCACCAGGTCAGGGGTGAGCAGGTTCTCCACGGGCAGTTCGAGCGCATGGGCGCGCTCGGAGAGCGCTGAGCGGGCCCGCTCCAGCCGGGCGGCCGCCGCGGGATCGCGCTGGGCCCACGCGCGCGGCGGTGGCGGACCGTCGCCGCGCGCGGCCGCCGGTGGCAGGTCGGCCTCGGGGACGGCCCAGGCCGCACGCAGAGCGCTGCCCCACGCCCGTTGATAGCGCGACGCCCCCCTGCCGTGGAAGTCCTTGAGCCCGCGCAGGCCCGTGCCGTCGCGGACCTGGGCCTGAGCGGCGGCCACGAGCGAGGAGTCCGGCAGCAGCCGGCCAGGAGCGGTGTCCACCTCGGCGGCGACCCGGTCGCGGGCGTACCAGAGGTGTTCCACGATGCCCAGCGCCCGGCGGGATCGGACCCGGTGGATGCCTGAGGTGCGCCGCCAGGGATCGATCCGCGGTGCGGGCGGGCCGGCGTCGCGGAGCGCCGCGAACTCCTGCTGGGCCCATTCCCACTTGCCCGCCGCGACGAGCCGGTCGTGCAGCTCGGTGCGCAGCTCGATGAGGACCTCCACGTCCAGGGCCGCGTACTCCAGCCACGCCTCGGGCAGTGGCCTGCGGGACCAGTCGGCTGCCCCGTGCCCCTTGGCCAGCGACCACCCCAGCACGTCGGCGACCATCGGGCCCAGGCCGACCCGCGGCATCCCCAGCAGCCGTCCCGCGAGCTCGGTGTCGAACAGCGACGCGGGTCGCAACCCGACCTCGGCCAGGCACGGCAGGTCCTGGCTGGCGGCGTGCAGGATCCACTCCGGGCCGCGCAGGGCCTGCGCCAGGCCGGGCAGGCCGGGGATGTCGATCGGGTCCACCAGCGCGGACCCGGCACCCGTGCGGCGCAACTGGATCAGGTAGGCGCGCTGGCCGTAGCGGTAGCCCGAGGCCCGTTCGGTGTCCACGGCGATCGGTCCGGTTCCGGCCGTGAGCCGGGAAACGACCCTGGCGAGTTCGTCGGCAGTCGTTGTCACCGGGGGAATACCCGCACGCAGGGTCAGCGCAGGGAGTTCCGGGACGGGTGCAGCCACGGCCTCGGCAGTGCGCTGCGCGTCGTCGATGGGCGCGGTGGCGCCGTCGGTACCGCTGGGTTCGGCGGTGGCCTGGACCGCGTCGGGCCGAACGTGGTCAGCGGAGCGACGGGTCACAGGCACGGGGACACGGTACCGGCCGACGCAACGCACGAGCCGGGGCGACGCGGATCAGGTCACGATCGCGCAGCGCATCCCGATGGCGACCATCTCCGCGCGGTCCCCGGTGCCCAGCTTGCGCCCGATCCTGGCCAGGTGACTCTTCACCGTCAGGGCGGACAGGCACAGGTCCTCGCCGATCTGCCGATTGGTATGGCCCTCGGCGACCCGTTGCAGGACCTGCACCTCGCGGGCCGACAGGACACTGGTGCCCAGCGCTGGGGACCGCGGCGGAGCCGGGACCCTACCGGCATCGCCGCGCGACGGCGGGACGACGGCGCAGCGGGCACCACTGCCCACTGCCTCACGCACCAGGTCCGAACGGCTGGTGATCACGATGATCCGCCGCCACCCCGCGGCCCGGACCGCACCGACCTGGGCACGCAGCTCGGCCCCCCCTGTGGTCATGATGCAGAGGTCATGCGGACCGGCGGGTGCGGGCAGCGGCCCGGCCAGCGCGCTCGGAGCGCGATGCACCACGGTGGCGCCCATCGAGCGCAGTCGGGGTGGCAGGCCGGCGGACTGGAGATTCTCTACGCCCACCGTCATGGCGGAGAACCGACCCCGGGGGACGGGGATCATGGGGGCGGTGCTGCTCTGTGCGACGGTGATCACGACACCTCCGGTGGCTGTCCTGGCGACGTGACCACTGGCCCGTCTGCACTGCTATCGGCGCGACCGGGCGGGCCCTTGACCGGTGTACCCCGTTCGTGTCCGCAGACTCGCCAGGCATCGCATGGTGCCGGCCCCAGCGGCCACCCGGGGCCGTGGATCCGCGGGGGTCAGCCGCGGGGCCGGGGGAGTTGCGCCACGCCGGCCGGCAGCGGCATCAGGCCTGCTGCCTGGCCCAGGACCTCAGCCCAGGCCAGGGCGTGCGGGGCGAGGTCGGCGTCCTGCGGGGTCCAGGAGGCGCGGACCTCGATCTGGCCCTCGAGGGGGCGATCAGCAAGGCCACCGAACGATTCGGAGGTCACCCTGGTGACTGTCCCGGAGATGTTGGAGAACGTGGCCCCGTGGGTCTCGAGGGCCTCCATGAGCCACGACCACCCGACTTCGGCCAGCATCGGGTCGGCGGCCATCTCCGTCTCGAGGGTGGCCTTGATGAAGGCGACCACGCGGAAGGTGCCGCCCCAGGCCTCCTGGCCCTCGGGGTCGTGCAGCACGACCAGCCGGCCGTTGCCGAGGTCCTCGTCGTCGACGACCACGTCTGCGGTCAGGGCGAGGGCGAAGGGGGCCAGCCGCTGCGGGGCGGGAGCCTCCTCGAGCTGGATCTCGGGGCGCATCCGGACTTCGCGCAACGAGGTCAGCGCGGTCCGGAAGTCCGCTGCCTCGTCGGCGGTCACGTTCATGAGCCGCAGGCTACGCCCTGGACCCTCCCAACGGGCGCAGGTCGCGCGCGACTCGTGGCGTGTAGCGTCGCACCCCGTGGCCGCCCTGCTCGCACTGCTGTCCAGCGTCATGTGGGGCAGCGGGGACTACCTGGCGGGTCGATTGTCCCGCCGTCGCCACGTCCTGGTGGTCCTGGGCGCCAGCCAGACCGTGGGCCTGCTGGCCATGCTGCTGATCGCGACGGTCGGCGGGCACTGGTCGGCCCCGACCGGGTACCTGCCGTGGGCGGTGCTGGCCAGCGTCACCGGTGCCGGCGGCCTGGCGCTCTACTACCGCGCCCTGGCGATCGGAACGATGGGCGTGGTCTCGCCGATCGCGGCGCTGGGCGTGGTCGTGCCGCTGGCCGTGGGCCTGGCCGACGGTGAGCAGCCCAGCACGGTGCAACTGGTCGGGATCGGCCTGGCCGTGGTGGGCGTGATCGCCGCCAGCGGTCCCGAGATCCATGGCGACGCGGGCTGGGCGCCGGTCCTGCTGGCCGGTGGCGCGGCGATGCTGCTCGGAACCACCCTGGTGGCGATCGCTCGCGGCAGCCAGGACAGCGTCGTGATGACGATGACCACCATGCGCCTGGTGACGTTCGCACTGATGGCGTTGGCGCTGCTGGTCCTGCGTCCCGGCGTCGCGGTGGGCCGGACGGACCTCCCGGGGTTCGCTGCTGTGGGTCTGCTGGACGTGGGCGCGAACCTCGCGTTCGGCGCGGCGGCGACCCTGGGCCTGCTGTCGCTGGTCAGCGTGTTCGGCTCGCTCTACCCGGTGGCCACGATCCTGCTGGCCCGGTGGTTCGACGGCGAGCGCCTGCGCCGGGTCCAGGTGGTCGGAGTCGTCCTGGCGCTGGCCGGCGCCGCCGCGATCAGCGCCGGGTGAACGTCGGGATCTACAGCGACGGCAGCGATTGTCAACTGCCCGGATGCAACGAGAGCTTCATGCCGCTCTCGATCGCCTGGTCAACAGATGAGGGGTCGAGCACCTCCCGGAGCACGAGATGAGCCGCCCCGTACAAGCCTGACGCTGCGGAGATCTGTGCAGCGACGATGTTGGTGGTGGCGGCAGTCAACGGGTGAACGCGAGAAAGTGCCACACTCCGGATCTCGTCGAGCAACAACGCGTTGTTCTCGGCAAGTCCACCACCCACGACCACGAGCTGCGGATTCAGTGCTGCAATCCCGACGCCGATCAGGACACCGAGGTGCTGGCCAGCCTGCTTGACCAGTTCGACGACTGGCTGGCGGCCCGCGTCCTGAAGACGCCTCAGGTCGGCGCTGCTGTGGATCGGCCCCTCGGAGTCGCCCAGCAGCTTGGAGATCCCACGCCCGCTGGCGATCGTGTCCGCGCACCCGCGTTGACCGCAGGTGCAGACCAGGTCGCTGGTGGGGTCCGGGATGTGCCCAAGGTCCCCTGCCAATCCGATGGCCCCCCGTACGATCCTGGAGTTGGCCACGATGGCGGACGAGATCGACATCCCGACCTTGAGCACGATCAGATCGCGCACCTCGGGCCACGCCTCGCGCCATTCGCCCAGGGCCATGATGTTGGCATCCTTGTCGACCGCCACCGGGACCGCGCCGATGCCCAACGCGGGCAGGAACGCCCTGATCTCCTGCGAGATGATCATGCCCGTCCAGGACGCCAGGGTGGTCGCCTGGGCGTCGAAGGGTGGTCTGACCATGTGGCCTGTGAGTTCCACGTGGCTGGGGACTCCGACCCCGACACCCATGACCAGGCCCGGATCGATTCGCTCCGTCCTGATCATGCTGCGCAAGAAGGTGCCGACCTTGCCCAGGGCCACCCCCGGACCCATGGACAGGTCCAGGTCGGCTGACGTGTACGCCAAGAGGCGCCCACTGAGATCTGTGATGCCCAGCCTGGTCTGGGTCGACCCCATGTCGATGCAGAGCAGATAGCCACCGGCTTGGTTGAAATGGAACATCTGGGGTGGGCGACCTGCAGCGATCGGTACTTCCCGAGCCACGACGAAACCGTGCGCGACGAGCCTGTCCAGCCTCGATTCGATGGTCGCCCGCGCCAGGTTCGTCGCGAGCAGGAGGTCCCGCCGAGTCGCGCCACCCCGCTCGCGGATGATGGAGAGCAGAGCACCCGGGCCGTCGGTGCGCCCCGAGGGGCTCTTGGCGGACGCAGCTGCACCAGCTGAGCCCAGTCCATACGCCCCCGACACACCAGCCTCCTCCAGCCGCTCCGACCGGGACAGACGAATCCCGACAATGACCGGCGAAGTGTACGCCCACTGCCCAGATCCGCTCTAAAGTGAAACCATCGGCATGCCAGCACCGTGTCAGCAACCTGAGGAGGGCGCGATGACCGCACCGCCCACGGGTGCCTCAGAGTCTCTGGCGGACCTGCTCCCACCGCAGGCCGTAGCCGCTGGGGTGCAGGCCGCGGACTGGCAGTCGGCCGTCGTGGCCGCCGGGAACCTGCTCGTCTCGAGCGGTTCTACCCGGCCGCGCTACACCGAGCACATGCTTGCTGCGCTGTACCAGCACGGGCCCTACATCGTGGTCTCACCCGGCCTCGCCCTGGCCCATGCCCAGGCTCCTGACGAAGTACTGGCGGCCGGGATGTGCCTCGTCCAGCTCTCACGGCCGGTGCGCTTCGGCCATGCGACCAACGATCCCGTGCAGCTGGTTGTGGGACTCGCCAGCCCCGACCACCGTACCCATATGGGTCCTCTCCTGCAGTTGGCCGGTGCACTGTCCACACCCGGCGCCATGGACACGCTGCGCCGTGCAACCACGGCTGAAGAGTTGCACGCCCTGCTCGTATGTCGCCCGGGCAGCGAGCTCGTGGCTGGTGTCCCCGCCCCCAGTGGGGAAGCTTGGACGACGACGACCGGAGGAGGTTCACGATGAAGATCATCGCCGTCTGCGGGATGGGGATCGGAACCTCCATCCTGTTGAAGATCAACGCGGACAAGGCGCTCGAGCGACTGGGTCTGCCCGGTGAGGTGGAAGCCGCCGACGCCGGCACGGCCAAGGGCGCCATACGCACGGCCGACCTCGTCCTCACAAGCGCTGAGAAGGCTACCGACCTCGCCGGACTGGGCACTCCCGTCCGGGTCATCAACGACTTCATGGACGTCGATGAGATCGTCGCGGCCATCAGCGACGCACTGGAGCTCTAGCTCACCATTGCGGAGGGGGCCCGCCTCGCCCGATGTTGGCACGGGCTGAACCGGCGCTCCGGGCCAGGGACCGCATTGCGGTGCCTCGTCCCCGGCTGACTAGTGTCCCCCGCGCGCCGACTGCAAGGCGTGGCTCCGCGCGTGCCTGCGACGCTCGGCCGCGCTTCACCACCGGCTACTACTAGCCAATCCGACTTCTTTTGTTCTAGGGTAGGCAGAAGTGACCTCGCCATCCCCTTCAGCGGCACTGCCGATCGCAATTTCACCAGCGGGTGACGTGCTGGGGTGACATGCTTATCTGGCAATGCTTCTCCGACATTTGCGCCACGCGTTCGACCCGACCGAAAGGAATGTGAAATGAAGATCATCGCCGTGTGTGGGATGGGTATCGGTACCTCCATCCTGTTGAAGATGAACGCCGACAAGGCGCTGACCAAGCTGGGCCTGTCCGGGGATGTCAGTGCCGCTGATGTGGGCGTGGCCAAGGGTGCGGCCCGGGACGCCGACATCGTGCTGACCAGCGCGGAACTGGCCGAGGAGCTCAGTGGCCTGCCGATCCCGGTCAAGGTCGTGAACAACTTCATGGACGTCGACGAGATCGCCGCCGCGATCACCGAGGCACTCAACGCCTGACTGGTTGGCCACCGCGCAGCCCGCAACTCGCGCCGCGCACCACGTCCCACTGGCCACGGGCATCGCGACACGCCCACTTGATCCACGACCCACTCTCATGAACCAGGAAGGCTGACCCATGACGACTCCGCTCGCGTGGAACGACCTCGACACCAGGGCGGTCGACACTGCCCGGATCCTCGCCGCCGATGCGGTGGAATCAGTAGGCAACGGGCATGCTGGCACCGCGATCTCGTTGGCGCCGGCGGCCTACCTGCTCTACCAGAAGGTGATGAACGGTGACCCGCAGGACCCCAAGTGGGTGGGCCGCGACAGGTTCGTCCTGTCGGCCGGACATGCCGCGTTGACCCAGTACGCGCAGCTGTTCATGGCCGGGTACGGCTTGGAGTTGGCTGACCTGCGCAAGACCCGGGTCGTGGGGTCACTGACTCCGGGCCACCCCGAGTACGGCCACACCATCGGGGTGGAGTGCACCACCGGACCGTTGGGAGCCGGAGTGTCCAACGCGGTCGGGTTCGCCATGGCGGCACGCAGGGAGCGCGCACTGCTGGACCCCGACACTGCCGAGGGCGAGTCGGTGTTCGATCGGATGGTCTACGCCATCGCAGGGGACGGCTGCATGCAGGAGGGCATCGCGTCGGAGGCCTCGTCGTTGGCCGCCACGCAGAAGCTGGGCAACCTGGTGATGATCTACGACGACAACCGGATCACGATCGAGGGCGAAACACAGATCTCGTTCACCGAGGACGTGATGGCCCGCTATGCCGCATACGGGTGGCACGTCCAGCACGTCGATTGGACTCACGGCGGCACCGAGTACGTCGAGGATGTCCAAGCACTGCACAACGCACTCGAGGTCGCGCGGCAGGAGACCGATCGCCCATCGTTCATCAAGTTGACCACCGTCATCGGCTGGCCGCTGCCGACCAAGGCAGGTCACCACTCGGTGCACGGGACGAAGCTGGGTGGCGAGGAGATCGCCGGGCTCAAGCGGGCCCTCGGGTTCGACCCGGAGCAATCCTTCCAGGTGGAACCCGAGGTGCTGGCCCACACCCGGGCCAACGCGGCCGCGCGGGCCGCGACGGCCAGACAGACGTGGCAACCCCGGTTCGATGCCTGGCGATCGGCGAACCCGCAGGGCGGCGCCCTGTTCGACCGGCTGACCAGCGGGGCGCTGCCCGAGGGTTTGACCGCAGCGCTGCCGACCTTCCCCCCGGGCAAGATGGCGACCCGGGCAGCGTCCGGGGCCGTCCTGAGCGCCCTGGCCGACACGGTGCCCGAGCTGTGGGGCGGTTCGGCGGACCTCGCCGGGTCGAACAACACCACGATGAAGGGGGAGTCCTCGTTCCTGCCCCCGGAGCGCTCCAGCGCTGACTTCGTCGGTGACTACAACGGCCGAACCCTGCACTTCGGGGTCCGCGAGCACGCGATGGGCGGCATCCTCAACGGCATCGCCCTGTCCGGGCTGACCCGGGCCTACGGGGGGACGTTCCTGGTGTTCTCCGACTACATGCGCG
The DNA here is from genome assembly GCA_963798745.1 of uncultured Actinomycetes bacterium. Lineage (GTDB taxonomy): Bacteria > Actinomycetota > Actinomycetes > S36-B12 > CAIYMF01 > Prado023. Next base: position 127,614 of record CAWCUF010000004.1, on the reverse strand, counting down.
GCGCGGTCCGGTTGGCCGCCGTGCAGAAGGCACCCAGCATCTTCGTGTGGACTCACGACAGCGTCGGAGTCGGCGAGGACGGGCCGACCCACCAGCCTGTCGAGCACCTGGCCGCGCTGCGGGCGATCCCGGGGTTGGATGTGATTCGCCCCATGGACGCCAACGAGACGGCACAGGCCTGGGCGCAGGTGTTGCGCAACAGCGACCGACCCAGCGCGCTGATCCTCTCCCGGCAGGACCTGCCCACCGTCGAGCGCGGCCCGGATGCCTGTGCCGCCGCCGAGGGCCTGGCGCGGGGCGCCTACACCCTGCTCGACGCATCGACCGGTGATCCGCAGGTCGTGCTCATCGGCACCGGCTCGGAGGTGAGCGCAGCACTGGCGGCCCGCGAGCTGCTCGAGGCGGAGGGCATCGCGACCCGGGTCGTCTCGATGCCGTGCCAGGAATGGTTCGACCTCGAGCCCGAGGAGTACCGGGCATCCGTGCTGCCGGTCGGCACCGCGCGGGTCTCGGTCGAGGCCGGGATCGCGATGGGCTGGCGCGCCTACGTGGGCGACGCCGGCGAGATCGTCTCGGTCGACCACTTCGGGGAGTCGGCGTCCGGCTCGGTGCTGCTGGACAAGTACGGCTTCACGGGCGAGAACGTGGCCGACCACGCCAAGCGCGCCGTGCGCCGGATGTCGAGCTGACCACAGGCGGACTGATCCGACGTCGGAGTTGATCCGAGGTTGGCAGCGGCCCACCCCCGGGCACGAGGTCCAGGCGGGCCTGCGCCTGACGCGCCCCGATGCGGACCGCGCCGAGGCGCCTCGACGAATTCCGGCATTGGCTCGGGGGTATCAATTGTCGACCTCGGGGTAGTGGCAAGTGTCGTTGTGTCGTTCTTGTCTGGGCTGGCAGGTATTGAGCTGCGAACTTCGGGTACCTCATTCAGAATAGCCACACATTTTCGCGGCAACACTAGCCACCACTCGACTTTTGTTCTAGACTCAGCAAAAGCCAGCGAGGCAACTGCAAGACCACCGGAGCCCGAGGAGGCATCATGACCGCATCACCCCCCCCATCCCTAGGGTCGCTCGGTGACCTGATGCCGATGGAGGCCGTCAAGGCCCAAGTGGACGTCGAGGACTGGCGGGCCGCGGTCGTGGCCGCCGGCGACCTCCTGGTTGCCAATGGCTCGGCCACGCCTGCCTACACCGACCAGATGCTCGCCGCGCTGGACCGGTACGGGCCCTACATCGTGATCGCCCCGGGATTCGCCCTGGCGCATGCGCAGGCCTCTGACGACGTGCTGAAGACGGGGATGTGCTTCATCCAACTGGCGAACGCCGTGCCCTTCGGTCACAAGACCAACGACCCTGTGCGGCTGGTCGCGGGCCTGGCCAGCAAGGACCACGACGCCCATATGAGCGCCCTGCAGCAGTTGGCTTTGTTCCTGGCCGAGCCCGGCGTGATGGAGCAGCTGCAGGCGGCGACCACCGCCGAGGAGCTCTGCGATCTGCTGGGACTGAGTCCGGACAACAGCCAAGCGGCAGACGAGGCCGACGACAACAGCTAGATCAGGCTCGATCCAACCGAAGGGAAGTCGCAATGAAGATCATCGCCGTGTGTGGGATGGGTATCGGTACCTCCATCCTGTTGAAGATGAACGCCGACAAGGCGCTGACCAAGCTGGGCCTGTCCGGGGATGTCAGTGCCGCTGATGTGGGCGTGGCCAAGGGTGCGGCCCGGGACGCCGACATCGTGCTGACCAGCGCGGAACTGGCCGAGGAGCTCAGTGGCCTGCCGATCCCGGTCAAGGTCGTGAACAACTTCATGGACGTCGACGAGATCGCCGCCGCGATCACCGACGCCATGAACCAGTGACGTCGGTGGAGAGGGAGAGGTAACCGGTCATGCCTGTTCTGGAATTCATCGTCAACGAGATCTTGTCTGTCCCGGCCTATCTGGTCGGCCTCATCGTGGTCGTGGGTCTTGCCGTTCTGGGCAAGAGCGTCGGTCAGATCATCGGAGGTGGCCTGAAGGCGACCCTCGGGTTCCTCATCCTTGGCGCGGGCGCCAACGTCGTCGTGGCGGCGCTGGAGCCCCTCGGCGCACTGATCCTGGCGGCCACGGGCGCGCAGGGCGTGGTGCCCACCAACGAGGCGATCGTGTCGATCGCTGTCGACGAGTACGGCGCCCAGGTCGCCTGGATCATGGTCGCGGGCTTCCTCGTGAGCCTGGTGATCGCGCGCCTCACGCCCCTGAGGTACGTGTTCCTCACCGGCCATCACATGTTCTTCATGTCGGCCATGCTGGCCGCGGTGCTGGCAGTGGCCGATTTGTCTGCGCTGCTGACCGTCGTGATCGGGGCCCTGCTGCTGGGCACGATCATGCAGATCATGCCGGCGTTCACCCAGCCGTTCACCCGCCAGATCACGGGGAACAACACCCTGGCGATCGGGCACTTCGGCTCGGCCGGCTACATCGCTGCCGGCGCGATCGGCAAGGTCGTGGGCAAGAACTCGCGCTCCACCGAGGACCTCCGGGTTCCCGAGGGCCTACGTTTCCTGCGCGACACGATGATCGCCACCGCGCTGTCGATGATGATCTTCTACGTCGTGTTCGCCGCGTGGGTCTGGGCCAAGGTGGGCGGCGAGGAGGCGTTCGCCCTCCTGGACGCCACCGGCGGCGGCAACTTCATCATGCAGGGCATCTACCTGGGCTTGCAGTTCGGGATCGGCGTGTCGATCATCCTCTACGGCGTGCGCACCATCCTCGCCGAGCTGGTGCCGGCATTCGAGGGGATCTCCTCCAAGCTCGTGCCCGGAGCAGCTCCTGCGCTGGACATCCCGATCGTCTTCCCCTATGCCGCCAACGCGGTTCTGGTGGGCTTCATCGCCTCCTTCACCGGCGGTCTGCTCTCCTTCGGCCTGCTCGCCTGGGTCTTCGGTCCTGCGTTCGGGCTGGCCCTGATCCTGCCCGGGATGGTCCCGCACTTCTTCACCGGTGGTGGAGCTGGCGTCTTCGGCAACGCGACCGGTGGTCGTCGTGGCGCCATTCTCGGTGCCTTCACCAACGGAATCCTGATCACCTTCTTCGCAGCCTTCCTGCTGCAGGTGCTCGGCAACCTGGGCTTCGAGAACACGACGTTCGGCGACGCCGACTTCGGGTGGTACGGGGTCCTGATCGGCAACGCCGTCAAGTTGGGGACGGTCGGCGCGATCGTCGGTCCCATCCTCATCTCGGTGGCCCTGTTGTCCCTGGCCATCTGGTACCAGAGGAAGTTCGTGGACAGCGGCTGGCAGCCAGGCAAGGAACATGCCGAGTGGATCGTGGCCGAGGAGGCCAGGGAGGACGCCGAGGAGAAGCGGGCGGCTGACGAGAAGAAGGCGGCAGCCGAGGCCCAGAAGGCTGATTGACCCGTCACGAGGTGCGGGCGCTCCCTTTCCAGGGGGAGCGCCCGCACCTCGGATCGGGACCGCCATCCACCCCGTGCGCACGCCAGGCTCGCTACGAGCACGCCCAGGCGGGCGACGAGCACGTCAATCCGGAACCTGAGGTGAATTCCATGAGCAACCCCCTGCAGGCCCTCTCCGACGAGGGAGTCTCGATCTGGCTCGATGACCTCTCCCGTGACCGGCTGGTCACCGGTGGACTCGCACGGTTGATCGACCAGGACTGCGTGGTCGGCGTGACCACCAACCCCTCGATCTTCCAGGCTGCCATCAGCGGCTCGGATCTCTACAGCACCCAGGTGGAAGACCTGGCTGCCGCGGGGGCCGATGTCGCTTCCGTGGTGCGCGCCCTGACCACCGAGGACGTCCGGGCGGCGTGCGATCTGCTGGCGCCGGTGGCGAAGCGCACCGGTGGGGTGGACGGTCGGGTCTCCATCGAGGTCGACCCGGGGCTCGCTCACGACACCGAGGCCACCATCGCCCAGGCCCGCGAGCTGTGGCGGGAGATCGACCGGCCAAACCTGCTCGTCAAGATTCCCGCGACCCAGGCCGGGCTGCCGGCGATTCGCACCGCGATCGCCGAGGGCATCAGTGTCAATGTCACGCTGATCTTCTCCCTGTCGCGCTACCGAGGCGTGATGGAGGCCTACATCTCGGGCCTCGAGGACCGGCTGCGCGCGGGGGAGTCAGTGGCCGGCGTGGCGTCGGTGGCCAGCTTCTTCGTCAGCCGGGTCGACACCGCGATCGATCCGCTGCTGGAGGCCATCGGCACTCCGGAGGCGTTGGACCTGCGCGGTCGGGCCGCCGTGGCCAACGCACGCCTGGCCTACGAGGAGTACGAGGCAACCTTCAGCGGCCCCCGCTGGGAGCAGCTCTCAACCGCTGGCGCCTGGGTGCAGCGGCCGCTGTGGGCCTCTACCGGGGTGAAGAACACGGCGTACTCCGACACCCTGTACGTCACCGAGCTCGTGGCTCCGGGCATCGTGAACACCATGCCCGAGGCGACCCTGCGCGCAGTTGCCGACCACGGCGTGATCACGGGCGACACGGTCCGAGCGCAGTACGGCGATGCGGCCGCGGTGATGGGCGCGCTGGTCGCGGTCGGGGTCGACATGGACTCCGTCGACGCGCTGCTCGAGGCCGAGGGCGTCGACAAGTTCGGCTCCGCGTGGACCGAACTGCTCGCCTCGGTCGACGCAGCGATTGCCGGGCCGCGCTCGGGGCGGTAATTCGTCGGGCGCCACCGTGCTGCCTCAGAGCAGTCCGTGGCGGTGCAGGGCCGTGTGGATGCCGTCGTCGTCCGGGGTCCCGGTCACCTCGTCGGCGACACCTGTCACGGCCTCGGGCGCGTTGCCCATCGCGATGCCGATCCCCACCTCGGCCAGCATCTCGAGGTCGTTGTAGCCGTCGCCGAGTGCCAGCGTCCGCTTCCGGTCGATGCCCAGGTGATCGATGATGATCTCGATCCCGGAGGCCTTGTGCACCCCAAGCTGTGCCAACTCGCCGCTGTTCGGGCCGAACATGGGCACCGATGAGGGGAAGACCTCGAACGTCCCGGCGAACTCGGCGCCGATCTCATCGAGGCTGACTCTCGAGTCCAGGAACAGCACCTTGTTGACCCGCGTTCCGCTGGGGACCGAACTCACCGAGATCGAATCGATGAACCCGCCGAGTCCGCGCTCCATCTCGGCGAGCACATCCTCGTCCGTGACTGTTCCGTAGAACAACTGGCGCAGTCGGTGCTGGACGTGGGGGCTGCCGAACAGCCCATCGTTGGACTCCAGGAGGTAGTCCACGCCACCTGCGTCGAAGAACTCGATGACGTGGCGCACCTCATCGGCCGCGATGCCACGATTGGCCAGGACCTCCCCGCCGACCTCGACGTACCCCCCGGCCGCTGCGACGATCCCATCGAAGCCGATCTCGACGATCTCCGGCCACAGCTGGGAGGTCGAGCGGCCAGTGCACAGGAACACCAGGTGGCCGTTGGCGCGGGCCCGAGTGATCGCCGTTCGGGCGCTGTCCGGGACAACACCCCGGTCGTTCACCAGAGTGCCGTCAACGTCGAGGAACACCGCCCACTGGCTCATGCCACACTCCTGACTGGGTTGATCGAGTGAGGCGCCGTACCCGGACCGGCGCTTCACGAGGGCGAACCGGTGCTCACGCCGGTCGAAGCGTGGGTGGCGCGGGCCCCTGAACCACGACACTAATGGCACCACACGGCTCGTCGCCGGTTCGCTGCCCGGAGCATCTGCCGTTGCCTGAGCCTGCGTGCGCTGGGAGGGTGCCACCTTCCACGCCGCGCGTGCCCTGGGAATCGAGAGTGGCCGACTTCGATGACCTGACGCATCTGGACATCACCATCGACGGCACGGACCAGGTGGATCCCACCGGGTGGCTGGTCAGGGGGCGGCGCTGCGCACACTCGGGAGAAGATCGCTGCGGCGACGGCGGACCGGTCTGTCGTGATCGCCGATTCGACCAAGGTGGTGCCCCACGTGGTGCCCCCGGATCCCGCTGGAGCTCCTTGGCCTCGGGCCGGCGGCCACGATGCGTCGCATCGGCGATGTCCGCCTGCCAGACGTGCCAGCCAGCCCTGATGGCGGTGTGATCGCCGACTACCACGCAGACGTCCTGGACCCGGGCGAACTGGCCATGCGGCTCTCACAGACTGCCGGGGTGGTCGAGCACGGGCTGTTCCCGCCCAGCATGGTCTCGGACGTGATCATCGCCCATGGACAGGACGTGGAACCGCAGACTCCGCCAGCACCGGTGAGCCGCAGCTGCTCGTGGTCGAACGGCGCTCAGCGCTTGGTGTCGATCCGGGTCTGCTCCCAGGTGCCTTCCTCGAGGAAGAGGTCGTCGCCGTCGAACTCCATGCAGCACGAACCGAGGATCCCGTAGCAGTCCTCGCACAGCCAGGTGGTGCCGATGCCGAAATCGGCCGGGGCATGGCAGCGCGTGCAGGGCGGTTGGTCGAGGATGTCCACTGAGCACCTCCTGGTGACGTGCGTCTCATCCTGCCCCCGGCGCTCCCGCCGGGGCAAGGGGGTGGTGGGAGCCGGCCGCTCAGGTGCCGGCCAGTGCGGCCCGGATCTCGCGGACCGAGGGATTGGTCAGCGTCGTCCCGTCGGCGAGCAGCACGGTCGGCACGGTCTGGTTGCCCCCGTTGACACCCTCGACGAAGCTGGCGGCGCCCGAGTCGGTCTCCAGGTCGATCTCGACGTAGTCGATTCCGGCCCGGTCCAGGGATCGCTTGAGGATCCGGCAGTAGCCGCACCACGTGGTGGTGTAGATCGTCAGGGCGGCGGGTGCCATCAGGCTCCCAGGCGGTTGTCGGTGTGGAGCTCGGGTGCGGCCGGCTTCGCACCGGCAACGACCGGTGTCTGCGCTTCACCGCGCCACGGTGCGCCGGCCAGCGCTGCGCCCAGGGCGGCGCCGAAGCCGGCCACGGACCCGTCGAGGCGCGCCAGCGCGCCGGGCGCGAGCACCGGGTGCACCGAGCCGTCGGCCAGCACGCCCAACACCGCCGGCACGCCATGCTGGGCCGCCGCGGCGGCGAGCTGCGGGGTCAACTCGTTGCGGTGCCGCAGCTGGAACGGCACGCCGAGGCCGCTGACCAGGGCGTCCCACGCGGGCTTGCGGCGCATCGGGGAGTGCGTGATGTCGCACAGGCTGCACGCCATGGTGCCCAGGAGGCGCCCGATCAGGTAGCGGGCCTCCCCGAGCAGGCCACCGTCGGCGTCGTACACGCCCACGAGGTGCTCGAGGTCGGGGTGTGGCGCCACGGGGCTCCTCCGAAGGTCGCGGGAGGCCATGGTCCCCCGGATTCAGCGCAGCAGCGACCCGAGCCGCTCGTCGGCATGCAGTTCCGCGGGCGCGCCGTACACCCCGACCGGCAGCGAACGCACCGCATCGACGGCCAGCAGTGTCTCCCAGGCCTGGTCCCGACCTTCGTCGATCAGGACATCGGTAGCGGTGAAGTCCAGTTGGGTGGTGGCGTTGGTCCGCCCGCGCGAGAGCCACACCACGGGCACGTCGGCGCAGGCGAGCAGGTCACTCGCCAGCTGCCGGCGGGCGTAGATGGCTGCCGACTGGGTCAGGACGTCGGCGAGGTTGGCTGGACGCTGCTCGGCCACGCCGCCGAGTCCGCAGTCCAGGACCACCAGCGACTTCGCCCCGCGACCCAGCGCGACGGTGACGGGCACGTTGGCCACCAGCATGCCGTCGACGAGTCGGCGCCCGCCTCGCTCGACCCACGGGAACACCCCGGGGATGGCCGAGGAGGCCAGCAGCGCCGAGCGCAGGTCCCCGGAGTCGAGCTCGGCCACCGCACCGGTCCAGAAGTCGGTGGCCACGGCCACGAACGGCACCTCGAGCTGTTCGAACGTCGTGGCCGGGAGCTCGCCGGTGAGCAGCTCGGCCAACGGTTGGTTGTCATAGATCCACGCCCTGGACTCGGTGAGCGTGCGCACCCCGCGGAGCCACCCTCCCGGGAACACCTCGGACTTGGTGACCGTCGGCCAGACCGAGTCCAGCCGGTCGACGGCCTTGGCCGGGTCGGCGGCGATGATGACCCCGTTGAGGGAGCCGACGCTGGTGCCCACGACCAGGTCGGGGGTGACATCGGTCTGTGCCAGGGCGCGCAACATGCCCAACTGAAGAGCGCCCCACGAGCCACCACCGCCCAGCACGAAGGCGGTCGGGCGGGGCAGTCGGGCGGCCAGCGCAAGGCGATCCATGTCGGCCATCGTGGCCGTACGGGCGCGCGGCAGGCAACCGGGCCGCGCCACGCTGCAGAAGCCCGGTCAGCGGCTACCGACCAGGACCCAGCCGGATCAGCCAGCAGCGGCCGCCGCCATCGCTGCTCGCCGCTCCAGGGCCAGCTCGCGCACCCGCGCCAGGTCCTCCTCGGAGTACACGCCGTTCACCCCGGAGATCGCGGCCAGCTTCATCCCGTGCCGTAGGCCGATCTGGTAGATCTCCTTGACCTTCTCCCACTCGATGTTGCGCCCCACGGTGAACGTCTCGAACCGACCCTCGAGGGCCAGGCCGATCGTCTCGGCCAGACAGGCGTAGGCCACACCGTCGGGCAGTCCGATGTTGCGCATGCGCACGTCCCCGGGCAGCTCGATCTCGCCGGACTCGATGACCAGCACGTCGGGGCGCTTGGCCACGTCCTCGGCGGAGAGGTCCAGCGGGCGGGCGACGTCGGTGATCACGCAGCCGGGCTTGACGGCCATGATGTCCAGCACGCGCTTGCCCGCACCGGAGGTGGCGGTGACGATCATGTCCATCTCGGACAGGAACTCGTGCGGAGTGGCGGCGATGTGGATGTTCGCGCGCGGGTTGTCCCGCTCGAGGTCGGCCTTGAGCGCCAGCAGCTTGGCGGTCTCCGGGGAGATCAGGTACAGGTCGTCGCTGGCCAGGGCCAGCAGCCGGGAGCAGACCGATCCGATGGCGCCGGTGGCACCGACCACCATTGCCTTGCCCGCGATCCGCCCGGCCTCGTCGCTCTCGGCCAGGCCGAGGCGCTCCAGGGCGTCGTGGGCGGCCCACAGGGCGCCGGACGCGCTGTAGCTGTTGCCGGTCGTGATGGGCAGTGGAGCCTGCTTGGCCACGGTGGCACCGGCGTCGCCCACGACCTTCGTGAACGCACCGAGGCCCATGATCTGGGCACCGAGCTTCTTGGCCTGCTCGCCGGCCTGCAGCAGGCGGGCGTAGGTGAACTCCGGACTGTGGGCCATGAGTTCCTTCGGCGTGCCGCCCACGGTGATCAGCCAGCCCTCGGCCTCGTCGCCGGTGGGGGAGACCACGCCGGTGATCCGCCCGTACTTCATCGGCGGGGCGTAGGCCATGCCCTTCTCGACCAGGTCCATCACCTGCGAGGGGGCGACCCGGTTGATGGTGTTCAACGGTTCGACGTTGGCCAGGTACTTCTGGGACAACGGGTGGATCACGAACGCGAACCGGCTGCGTCGCCGGTAGCCGTTGGGGTAGAGGATCCGGGGCCGCATCTCGGTGGCGACGATCATGTCGAGCAGGTCGTCGTTGGTCAGCCGCCCCAGCGGGCTGCCGGTCGCCGCGAGCATCATCGCCTCGAGCACCGCAGCGGTCACCGTGAAGTCGAACGGCTGCGGGGTGGAGTCCAGCACCATGTCGACGTCCTTGGCCGCCAGCAGCGCGAGGCGGTCCTCGGAGATCGAGGAGGTCACCACGGACTTGCCACGCAGGTCCTCGATGCCGAAGGCGTCGAGCTCCTCGTAGGTGGCCACGACGACGTGGCTGTCGGCCAGCGCTCGGCGGGTCAGGTTGCTGCTCAGGCCCTGTCCCGGGGCCTTGATCTGGGCCTTGATCGAGCCGGGCAGCCGGTGCACCGGCCACATCCCCAGGTCGGCCGCCATCCCGACCAGCGGATTGCTGTGCGTGCGGCCGGCCAGGTTGAATCGCAGCAGCGGGTCGGCGAACTCGAAGTTCTCGGTGTACTCGCGCAGGATGCGCACGGTCCGCTCGTGGTTGCTCCCGCCGAGGACCACCACCCGGGCGTTGGCGTAGTAGCCGGGCATCTCGGTGTTGACCTGTCGGATCGACCACTCCTGCAGCACGGTGCGCAGGGCGTGCCCATCGGTGATCGGCACCATCCGGCTGGCGCGCTTGACCTGCTCGACGGCCTCGAGGTCACCGTCGTAGAGCCCGGCGGCACGGGCCTCGCGGATGCCGGTCACCGCGATCACGTCGGCATCGACAGCCCACTTGCGCACGAGTTCCTCAGCCGCGTGCACGTCGCCGTCCGTGCCGATCCGACGCAGGTGGAACTCACGGTCCAGGAACGAGACCTGATGGTCGTAGTCGCGATCGGAGCCGGCCAGGCTGATGTTGACCACCGAGAGGGTGGGTTGGGATGTCACAGGTGTCTCCTCGGTTCGTTGCGCGGTGGACGTTCTCAGACCATCGCGTGGGAGTCGTACTCCGGGTGGGCGATCATGAAGTCCAGCAGGGTGCCGGCGTAGTCGGTGAAGGTCGGGCACGAGACGCCAGTGCCGGCCAGGTCGGTCACGGCGTTGTCGGTGCTGTGCACGGTGCGGTAGGCGAAGTAGTCCAGCCCCTCGGCGGGCAGGCCGAGCAGCTTCTCCAGCCCGGGGATGCCACCGAGCAGGGCGCGGGTGGCACCGAGCGGCAGGGGCACCCAGGTGACGTGCTTGCCCAGGTGCGCGGCGAACGCATCGACCAGGGTGCGGGCGGTTGGCGGGCTCGGGTCGGTCAGGGCGTAGGTGCGGCCCACCGAGGCGTCCATCGCCGAGAGGGCATCCATCGCGTCGATGACGTAGTCGCGGGGCACCAGACCGAAGCGGACCGCGTCCGGGTCGCCGACCGCGGGGACGACGGCCAGGGTGGGCTGCTTGCGCAGGAACGCGGCCAGGAAGTAGGGGCCGTCGTACTTCTGGGTCTCACCGGTCCTCGAGTCGCCGACGACCACGCCGGGCCGGTAGATGGTGGCCGGAAGACCGCCGCGCATGGCTCGGCGCACGAGCACCTCAGCCTCGAACTTGGTGGCCTCGTAGTGGTTGAGGAAGCCCTGGCCCACGTCGAGGTCGTCCTCGGCGAACACCCCCGGATGATCCCCACTGACATAGCAGGTGCTCACGTACTGCAGGCGCGCCAGCGTGGGATGGCTGACGGCGAACGCGAGCACGTGCCCGGTGCCCTCGACGTTGACCCGCCGCGCCACGTCCTCGGGCACCGACAGGTCATAGACGGCCGCCAGGTGCCAGATCTCGCTCACCTCGTCCAGGCGCGCGCGGTCGGCGATGTCGATGCCCAGGCCCTGCTCGGTGATGTCGCCGACGATCAGCGTGATCCGATCCTTGGTGTGCGGATGCGCGGCCTCGATCTCGGCGATCCGCTCGGTCGCCCGTGGCAGGTACTGCGCCTGCACCAGGCAGACCGCATGGTCCTCGGTCCGGCGCGCGAGGATCCGGGGCAGGATTGCCGACCCGAGGAACCCCGGGAACCCGGTCATCAACACTGAACCCACGTCGATCGCCTCCAACTTGCACCGCTTGATGTGCCCAGGACCCGGGCTGTGCGCCAATCCTACTGACCGGTAACTTTCGACGTCGCGTCCAAAGGTCCCTCGATCATGCCCGGACGACCCGATTGGCGCAGGCGGGGGCGGCCCGGGTGCTCGCGTGCAACGATTGCCCGATGACTTCGCCGAACGATGACGCCACGTACACCTCGGAGCCCGGCAGCCCGCTGCACCCCGACCATCCGGTGCGGGCGGGTCGGACCGATTTCAGCCCCCTCCTGCGCGCGGCCGCGGGGCGGGCGGTGCCCCGGACGCCGGTCTGGTTCATGCGCCAGGCCGGCCGCTCGTTGCCGGAGTACCGCAAGGTGCGCTCCGGGGTCGGCATGCTGGAGTCCTGCTTCACCCCGGACCTGGTCGTCGAGATCACCGACCAGCCGGTGCGCCGGCACGGGGTGGACGCCGCGATCCTGTTCTCCGACATCGTGGTGCCGCTCAAGGCGATCGGGATCGACCTGGACATCGTGCCGGGCGTGGGGCCGGTGGTCGCCGAGCCGATCCGCGATGCCGCTGGGGTGGCTGCCCTGCGTGACCTGGAGCCCGACGACGTGGCCCCGGTGCTCGAAGCGGTGGGCACCCTCACCCAGGCCTACGGCCCGCTCGGCGCCACCCCGCTGATCGGGTTCGCCGGCGCACCGTTCACGCTGGCCAGCTACCTGATCGAGGGCGGTCCGAGTCGCGACCATGCCCACACCAAGGCGTTGATGTACTCCGACCCGGTGCTGTGGGATGACCTGGCCGGGCGGCTGGCCCGGATCGCCGGGAGCTTCCTGCGGATGCAGGTGCTGGCCGGCGCGAGTGCGGTGCAGCTGTTCGACTCCTGGGCCGGGGCGCTGCCCGCCGACGACTACCGGGAGCTCGTGCTGCCGCATGTGCGCACGGCACTGTCGATGATCGAGGACCTCAGCGCTGCGCACGGGATCCCGCGGATCGTCTTCGGTGTCGGTACCGGCGAGCTGCTGGGCACGATGTCGCAGGCCGGTAGTGAGGTCGTCGGTGTCGACTTCCGGGTGCCCCTGGATGAGGCCGCCCACCGGGTGCGGCCCGGCGCAGCCCTGCAGGGCAACCTCGACCCGGCCCTGGTGATGGCCTCGGGCAGCGTCGTCCAGGCGCGCGTCGAGGCGATCCTGGCCGCCGCCCGGCGCAGCGGCCGTGGGCACATCTTCAACCTCGGCCATGGGGTGCTGCCCGATACCGATCCGCAGGTTCTGACCCGGATCGTCGAGCAGGTGCACGCAACCGGGCCGGTGCCCTCGGCCAGCGCGCGGGACGCGGGGCAGTAGGCGCTTGCGTGGGGTAGCCACACGTGGCCGGTGCCCCACCAGGTATGCCCAGATGGCACAGTGGACCCGTGACGCAGAAGAGGACCCCCCGGCGCGCCGACGCCGCAGCCGAGCAGGCCCATCCAGCCGCCTCCGAGGCCGCACGCAGCCACGTGGTGATCATCGGGGGCGGAATCTCCGGGCTGGCCGCGGCCTGGTTCCTGATCCGCACGCACCCCGATGCCTGGGTCACCGTCCTGGAGGCCTCGGCCGAGGTGGGCGGCAAGTTGGCGGTCAGCGACGTGGCCGGGATCGCGATCGACGAGGGAGCTGAGTCGTTCGTCGCCTCGCGGCCGGAGGCGCTGCGCCTGGCCCGTGAGGTCGGGTTGGACAGCGAGCTGGTCAAGCCCGTCGAGTACCAGGCGGCCCTGTACAGCCGCGGGCGGGTCCGGGCGCTGCCGCGGGGGCTGTTCATGGGGATCCCGACCGACCTGCGCGCGCTGGCCGCCAGCGACGTGTTGTCCCCGGCGGCTGTGCTGCGCATCCCGCTGGACCGGGTGCTGGCCCCAACCGCGATGGGCGAGGACGTGTCGGTGGGGGACTTCATCTCCGCGCGCGTGGGCCGCGAGGTGGCGTGTCGGCTGGTCGAGCCCCTGCTCGGCGGGGTCTACGCCGGTCGCGCGGAGGTGCTGTCCATGCAGGCCACCATGCCCGCCCTGTTCCGCGAGCTGCGCCATGATCGCTCCCTGCTCAGCGCGACCCGTCGGGTGGCCGGCGGCGGGATGGCTGCGGCGGGCGCCCGGCGCGGCCTGCCGTTCCGGGGGGTGGTCGGCGGGGTCGGCCGGGTGCCGGGCGCGATGGCCGCGGCGTTGGTCGGCAGCGGGGTGCAGATCCGGACCCGGACCACCGCGCGCGCGCTGCGCCGCACCGAGGCCGGCTGGCAGGTGGAGGTCGGTCCAGCCGCATCCCCTGAGCTCATCGATGCCGACGCGGTGATCGTGGCCACCCCCGCCGCTCCCGCGGCTCGGCTGCTTGCCGAGGCCGTGCCCCACGCTGCCCTCGAACTTGCCGGCATCGAGGCAGCCAGTGTGGCGACGATCGCGTTGGCCTACCGGACACAGGATGTCCCCGCAGGCACCTCCGGCTCCGGTCTGCTGGTCCCGGCGGTGGAGGGCCGGCTGGCCACGGCCGTCACCTACCTGGACCGCAAGTGGGACTGGCTGGCGCAGGCCGGCGAGCGCGAGGGTCTGCGGATGCTGCGGGTCACCGTGGGCAGGCATCGGGAGGACGAGGTGCTGCAACGCACCGACGAGGAGCTCCTGGAGGTTGTCCGGATCGACCTCCAGCACCTGCTGGGCATCACCGGCACCCCGGTCGACGCCCGGGTGTCGCGCTGGGGCGCAGCGCTGCCGCAGTACGCAGTCGGCCACCGGGCGCGCTTGGAACGCATCACCGCCCAGATGGTGACCGTGCCGGGCCTGGCCCTGTGCGGGGCGTCCTACGACGGTGTGGGCGTGGCCGCGTGCGTGGGTTCGGCCTACGAGGCCGCCGGCCGGGTCGCCAGTGCCCTGACCGAGTCAGCCGGGAGCCGTCGTGGCTGACCCTGGGGAGTCGGGCAAGCGCCCGGGGCACGGCAAGGCAGCCCGCGAGCTCAACGAGCAGATCCGGTACACGATGTGGTCGGTGTACCGGGCGGTGCCAGGGGCGCCGGCGGGGCCCGGACCGTTCGACGTGGCCGGCGTCGTGGCCCATCTGGCTGCGCGGGACGTCGTCCTGCGCGGCGCCTACGACGTGGGCGGGCTGCGCGCGGACGCCGACGTGATGCTCTGGTGGCATGCCGGGACGGCTGCGGCGCTCCAGCACGCCTATCGGGCCGTCGCTGCCGCCGCCGGGCAGCGCCTGGTGCCTGTCTGGTCGCAGATGGCGCTGCACCGGCCCGCGGAGTTCAACCGCTCGCACGTGCCGGCGTTCCTGGCCGACGAGCGAGCCCGGGACTGGGTGTGCGTGTATCCGTTCGTGCGCTCCTACGAGTGGTACCTCCTCGAGGAGCCCGAGCGGCGCGCGATGCTGGTCGAGCACGGCCAGATGGGCCGCGACTATCCCGACGTGCGGGCCAACACGGTGGCCGCGTTCGCGCTGGGTGACTATGAGTGGATGCTGGCCTTCGAGGCCGACGAGTTGCATCGGATCGTGGACCTGATGCGCCACCTGCGCGGGTCCACCGCGCGCCGGCACGTCCGCGAGGAGACGCCGTTCTACACCGGGCGGCGGATCAGCCCCGACGAGGTCGTGGCCCTGCTGCGCGGCTGATCAGGCTCCGGTGCCCCGGGCATCGAGCTCTCAGGCCCCGGTGCGCCCGGTCGCTGAGCGGTCCGCGGGCGCCAGGCTGATGCTGATCGAGTTGATGCAGTAGCGCAGGTCGGTGGGCGTGCCGTACCCCTCGCCGGCGAACACATGGCCCAGGTGCGAGCCGCAGGAGGCGCAGCGGACCTCGGTGCGCGCCATGCCCATCGAGCGATCCTCGATCTCGATGATGCTCTCACCGGCCAGCGGTGAGAAGAACGAGGGCCAGCCGCAGTGCGAGTCGAACTTGGTGTCGCTGCGGAACAGTTCGGCACCGCACGCTCGGCAGGAGTACACGCCCTGGGTCTTGGTGTCGGTGTACTCGCCGGTGTAGGGCCGCTCCGTGCCGCCCTCGCGCAGGACGGAGCGCTCGGCCGCAGTGAGCTTCGCCGCCCACTCCTGCTCGGTCCGGGCGACCGGGTACGCGCTGCCATCGGGACGGGTGGGGGAGACGTGATGACCCATGGGGCAACGGTAAGCCGCCCACCCCCAACCCGCACGCCCTCCGCCCACCGAACCCGTCCGTCCCGCCCGTCCCGCCCATCCCGGCGGTTCCTCCTCGCCAGCTCGGTCCGCCCTGCGGTTGCTCCTCATCCGCGCCGCCGCAACGACGCCCACGGGCAGGAGGCGGTGGCCCGACGTCTCGCGGACGGGCGCGCCCGCATGCGAGGGGCTAGCGTTCCGCGGATGGCCAGCAACGCATTCGGCAAGCCGATCATCCGCGAGGTCGACGGGCACGAGATCCGCGTGTCCAACCCCGACAAGCCCTACTTCCCGGATGCCTCGGGTGGCCCGGTCACCAAGTTGGACGTGATCGACTACTACACCGCGGTCGGCGACGTGATGCTGCGCGCGCTGCGCGATCGGCCGACCACGCTGGAGCGTTGGCCCGGGGGAGTCGTTGCCGGGGCGCGCTTGAGCACGCGTGAGGGGTTCAGGGGCGAGGCGTTCTACCAGAAGCGGGTGCCGACCGGGGCGCCCGACTGGGTGCGCACAGCGCGGATCGCCTTCCCCTCGGGGCGTACGGCAGACGAAGTCTGCCCGCACACCCCGGCCACGATCGTGTGGGCCGCGCAACTGGGCACGATCACCTTCCACCCCTGGCCGGTCCGGGCCGAGGATGTCGAGCGTCCCGATGAGCTGCGCATCGACCTCGACCCCCAGCCCGGGACCGATTTCGCCGACAGCGTCACCGTGGCTCTGGAGCTGCGCCACCTGCTCGACGAGTTGGGCTGGGTCGGCTACCCCAAGACCTCGGGCGGGCGCGGTGTGCACGTCTACGTGCGGATCGAGCCGCGCTGGACGTTCACCGAGGTCCGGCGGGCGGCGATCGCGATCGGCCGGGAGCTCGAGCGCCGGCTACCCGGACGCGTGACGACCAAGTGGTGGAAGGAGGAGCGCGGCCAGAGCGTGTTCGTCGACTACAACCAGAACGCGCGCGACCGCACGATCCGGTCGGCCTGGTCGCTGCGGGCGGTCGCGGAGGCGACCGTGTCCGCCCCGGTCACCTGGGCGGAGCTCGCGGAGGTCACTCCTGCCGACTTCACCGTTCGGACGGTCCCGGCGCGGCTGGCCGACATCGGGGATCCACACGCGGACATCGATGACGTCGCCCACGACCTCACGCAGGTCCTCGCCTGGTACGAGCGCGACGTCACCGAACTGGGACTTGCCGACCTTCCCTACCCCCCGGACTATCCGAAGATGCCCGGCGAGCCCAAGCGCGTCCAGCCCAGTCGGGCGCGTTCCGAGTAGGCACGCGCGCCTGTGCGCCGTGCCCAGCCCACCAGGTGCTTCAGCCGACCAGGTGATCGGAGTCGTCGGTGAGGTCGATCACCGAGCGGCGGGCGTCGTGGGCGCTGTGGGTGTCGACGCCGAAGAACGTGTAGATGGGATCGCGACCCAGCGCGGCGGTCAGGGCGAAGTAACCGCCCAGGATCCCGAAGATGAGGCTGATCGCACCCACGGCGCCCGAGGAAGCCACGGCGAACACGGCCATCAGCAGCAGGCTCAGCGCAATGCCAGCCCGGGCGAGTCGATCCTCGCGACCAATATGCGCCGCGCCCATGATCCGGCGCACGTTCCCCGGGTGCACCGTGCCCGCAATCCGGCTCATGTTCCCCATCTGCACTCCCCGCAACTCGACGACCGCACCATCATCACGCGGCCCAGGTCCCCAGCCGCGCAGGCTCGCCGACCCACCGACACCAGAGAGCGATGATACGCGACATAAGGGACACGTCTCGATCAGGGACCAGGGAAAGCGTCCGTTGGTGTGCACCGAATCGACTGAGAGGTCGATTTCGTGCACACCAACGAGTAGCGGACAGAGCGAGGGCCCGGCACGCGCCACGCGCCGGGCCCTCGTTGTGAACTGGGTCAGAGGTTGCTGGGGACCAGTACGCGGCTGATGCTGTGGATGACGCTCTTGCCCGCGTCGATGTCCGTGCGCACCAGGGTGGGGTTGCGGAAGTCCTTGGCGTTGTCCTTGACCATGATCCCGTACCACGTGGCCTTGAACTTGATGGTCTCGCCGTCGTTGAGGGTCGCGACCGGGGTGTTCAGCGGCACGTCAGCCTTCACGACCTTGCCGCCGACGATGTGGTAGCTGAGCACCTTGGTCAGCTTCTCACCAGTGCCCACGGCCCCGACGATCGCCTTGAGCACCTCGGACTCGGTCCAGTACCACTTCCCGGTCAGATCCTTGGCCAGCAACTGGAACGCCCGATCGTTGGGTGCGAACAGCGTGACCTCGGTGCTCGGTGTGGTCACGGCAGGAACGAAGGTGCCGTTGGCCACCACGGCAGCGGTGAGGATGTCGAAGTCGTACCAGTTGCGCTGGTCCCACCGGAAGCGGTCCAGGCCGTCCTTCTCCGTGGACGTGAAGCGATCGGCGGCGGTCACGGCATCGAGGATGGTCTTGCCCTGCGTGGCCTGAGCGGGCGCGGCCAGCGCGAGTGGGGCGGCGACGGCCGCGGCGGCGATGATGCTGGTGAGGGTCTTGCGGAACATGAGTCCTCCGGAGGTCGGTGATCGGGTGGGGTGTGCCCTGCACCTCACCTATCTGCCGGTGGGCCCATCGCGGATGCACAAGTTGTGCACCAGTCTTCCGGACCGAGTCCGCCGCCGGGACTCAGCCGCGGTCCGCGAGCACCTCGGCGATGTCCAGAGGCTCGGGGACCACGAGTTGGTCGATCGTGCAGTCCGCGGCGGCCTTGTCCGTCCGCCAGCGTGCGAAGGACGCGAGGTGGCGGATCTGCCCCGACTCGGCCTGGTTGTAGGAAACCTCGGCGACCAGGTCCAGGGGCAGCGGCGTCCACTCGCGAGAGCGTCCCCCCGACCACCGGCTCGGCCCGCCGGGCGCGCGGCCCGCCGGGTCCAGCCACGGGTGCACTTCCGGCGGTGGCACCGTGGCGAACTGCGCGGCCAGCCGCACCCGCTCGGCCATCGGGAAGGAGCCCATGGCCCCGACCATCTGCAGCACGCCGACCTCGTCGTAGAGCCCGAGCAGCACCGAACCAACCACGGGCTGGCCGTCGGGGCCGGGCTTGGCGTACACCCGCCACCCGGCGCACACCACGTCGACGGTGTGCACCGGCTTGATCTTGAACAGCGTCCGCTTGCCCGGGGTGTAGCGGCCGGAGAGCGGCTTGGCGATCAGCCCGTCGAGTCCGGCGCCGGGCAGGTCGGCGAACCAGCGGGCGGCCACATCCCGGTCGCGGGTCTGCGGGGTCAGGTGGATCGGAGGTCCCTGGCCGGCCAGCACGTCGGCCAACTCAGCGCGCCGCTGGCCGGCCGGGGCGTCGCGCAGGTCGCGGCGCTCGCGGGCGAGCAGGTCGAAGGCGATGAAGGAAGTGGGGAAGTCCGCCGCCAGCTCGGCGATCTTCCAGCCGCCGGCCTCCTTGCGCGGGCGCAACCGACCCTGCAGGGCGTCGAAGGCCAACCGGTCGTCGCGGATCACCACGAGCTCTCCGTCGAGCACCACATCGTCGGCCCGGAGCCCGCGGATCGCCTCGATCATCTCCGGGAAGGCGTAGGACAGGTCCCACGATCCGGTGGCGGCCGCATCCGCAGCGCGCATCCGACCTTGGATCACCACCTCGGCACCGGTGCGGTAGATCAGCACCCGGAAGCCATCCCACTTGGGCTCCAGGGCCAACCCGTCCAGGGAGTCCGGCAGGCCGCCGATCGGCTTGGCCAGCATCGGCGCGATCGGCGGCTCAAGGCTGAACCGCCGTGCCGCGCCGGGTGCGAGTTCGAGGTCGTCGGCTGGGGTCACGGGACCATGATGGCCTCTGGCAGGCTTCGACCATGCCCCGACTCGTGGACCGGATGCCGCAGGTGCCCTCGGAGCGCCTGATCGGTGAGTTGGTGCCCCCGCCCCGGTTCGCTGCCGAGTCGTTCGACACCTACCTTCCCGACCCCGCCCAGCCGACCCAGGCGGCAGCGGTCGCGGGACTGCACGCGTTCGTCGCACAGTTGGCCGAGCCGGAACCCCGGGCCGCCGGGCTGTTCCGGTGGCGCCGGGCCGCTCCGCCGGAGGGGCGCGCGGGGATCTACCTCGACGGCGGCTTCGGGGTGGGCAAGACCCACCTGCTGGCCTCGCTGTGGCATGCGGCACCCGGTCCGCGCGCGTTCGGCACCTTCGTGGAGTTCACCCACCTGGTCGGGGCGCTCGGCTTCAACGCCACCGTCGAGGCGCTCTCGGCGCACCGCCTGGTCTGCATCGACGAGTTCGAGCTCGACGACCCCGGGGACACCGTGCTCATGTCCACCCTCCTCAACCGGTTGGTGGAGCGCGGGGTGCGGTTGGCGGCCACGTCGAACACGCTGCCCGACCGGCTGGGTGAGGGCCGGTTCGCCGCGGACGACTTCCTGCGTGAGATCCAGGGATTGGCCGCGCACTTCGACGTCTACCGGATCGACGGCCAGGACTACCGCCACCGTGGGCTGCCGACCGCCCCGGCCCCGCCGGATGCCGATGTGGTACGCGCGGTGGCCGGGGCGACGGGGTGGCTCGACGACTTCGACACCTTGATGGGCCACCTGGCGCGGGTGCACCCCTCCAGGTATGGCGCCCTTCTCGACGGGGTGGACCGGGTGCATCTCGTGGGCGTGCATCAGCTCACAGATCAGGCCGCGGCCCTGCGCCTGGTGGTGCTGGCCGATCGGCTCTACGACCGCGACATCCCGGTGGTGGCCTCCGGTCGGCCGGTCGACGAGGTGTTCGCTCCCGAGATGCTGCACGGGGGGTACCGCAAGAAGTACTTCCGGGCGGTGTCCCGGTTGGTGGCGTTGGCCCGGGAGGGCGCCGGGCTGGCGGAGTGACCCAGGCCAGTGACTCGGGCCAGAGCCTGCGCGCCGGGTGGGGCGGGGCACTGGGGACACCCAGGACTCAGGTAGACGGGTTGCGGCAGGCTGGCCTCAGGCATGCGGGCTTTCGCCCGGCAGCGCGGTCGGCGCAGCGCCCCAGTCCAGCGCCCGAACCGCGGCCTCACGGGCGCCCTCGATGTCCGCGGCCCGGGTACCCGGTGCGCCGGCAGCCGCGAGGTCGGCCAGCACCGCTACCAGCCCGAGGTTCACCTGGGCCAGCAACCGCCGCGCCGTGCGTGCGCCGGTGACCGGGAAGGGCTCGACGTAGGCCGGTGCGGCGTCCACCGGCACTCCGCCGGCGGCAAGAACCCGGCTGCGCAGGCGGTCGCGGTTGCGACGATGCAGGTCCAGCTCGCGCAGGGCGGCTTCGCGGCGGCCGCCGGTCAGCTCCGCGGCGGCCCGGCCACTGGCCCATACCGCGGCATGGGCGCCGGCCAGGGCGGCCTGCAGGGCGGCGAGCAGTGGCTCGTCGACAGCCATCAGGATTCGTCCCCGGACAGGGCGTCGGTGAGCACGGCGACATGCTGGGCCTCGCTCGCGGCGATGCGGCACAGATCCCGGACCAGGCCGGGGTCGAGCGCGGCATCGGCAGCGCTCGAGCGTTGGTCGACCGCCTGCTGCTCGGCGCGCAGCAGGTCAGCGAGCCCGGCCGCGGCGGCGCCCGAGGCGAGGCCCGAAGGGGAGGCGGAAGGAGCCGACTGCTCCACCGCACTCGGCTGGTCCACCGCACCGGCAGATGCTGGGCCCGGCTCGGTGGGCACCTGCGCCCTGGTCGCAACTGACGGCACCGGCGCCCCGGGGGCCACCCGGGCGAGGTGCTCCTCGTGATGGGCCAGCAGTCGACCGAGCTCGACGCCACGCTCCGGCTCGCGGGCGATCAGTAGCCGGTAGGCCTGGATCAGGGCCACCTCCGAGGCCGCCACCCCGGCGCGCACGGTCGCGTCCGGGTCCTGCGGGTCGGGCGCTCGCGTGGGCGCGACGGGCTCCCCGGGATCGTCGGTGCACCCGGCCAGCACCAGCACCGCCGCGCTGAGCCCGAGAAAGGTGCGCCTGTCCACGCGGGCATCCTGCCATCGCGCCCGGCGTGGTGAGGGCAGGCCCGGCGGTAGAGTCAGCCCACGCCCTGCGGGGCGCCACAACCGGTCGACCACAACAGGATCAGGAGCAGGCCATGTCGGCATCCCAGACGAGGGCGCTGCACGCCCTGGCCGAACCGATCGTCGCCGAGTTCGACGCCGACCTCGAGGAGGTCGTGATCCGCCAGGCCGGCAGGCGTCGGTTGGTGCGGGTCGTCGTCGACGCCGACGGGGGGCTCACGCTGGACCTCGTCGCCAGTGTCAGCCGGGCCCTGGCCCAGGCGCTCGACGAGTCGTCCGTGCTCGGGAACCAGCCCTTTGTGCTCGAGGTGACCTCGCCGGGCGTGGACCGGCCGCTGCGTCTGCCGCGGCACTGGCAGCGCGCTCTGGGTCGCCTGGTCCGCGTCACCGATCGGTCCGGCGGCACCCGCGAGGGCCGTCTGGTGGCGGTCGGCGCACAGGAGGTGCACCTCGACATCGGGGGTCTCACCGAGCAGGTCGCGCTGGCTGAGGTGTCGAGGGCCGTGGTGCAGGTGGAGTTCACCAGGGTCGAGGAGGCGGACCTCGAGTCCGTCGATCTCGAGTCCGTCGACGCAGAGCCCGTCGACGTCGAGTCCGACGATCCCGACACCGAGGAAGTTCCCGGGGCTGTCCCGGCGAAGCAGGAGGACTGACATGGACATCGACATGGCCGCACTGCGCGCGGTCGCGGTGGACAAGGAGATCTCGGTCGACCTGCTGGTCGA
This sequence comes from uncultured Actinomycetes bacterium, assembly GCA_963798745.1. Lineage (GTDB taxonomy): Bacteria > Actinomycetota > Actinomycetes > S36-B12 > CAIYMF01 > Prado023. Next base: position 105,288 of record CAWCUF010000004.1, on the reverse strand, counting down.
CTCGATCGAGGGGGCGCTGCTGGTGGCCTACCACCACACGCCGGGCGCCGCGCCTCAAGCCCGCGTGGAACTGGACCGGACCGGCGGTCACGTGACCGTGTGGGCCCGCGAGGAGCCGCCCGAGGACGCGCCCGAGGGGTTCATCACGCGGGAGTACGACGACACCCCCGAGGGATTCGGCCGGGTCGCATCCACCACGGCCCGGCAGGTGCTGGTGCAGCGACTGCGTGAGGCCGCTGACGACGCGACCCACGGGCACTTCAACGGGATGGTCGGCGACCTGGTCTCCGGCGTCGTGCAGCAGGGACTGGATCCGCGGTTGATCTTCGTCGATCTGGGCCGGGTCGAGGGCGTCCTGCCCCCGCAGGAGGCCGTGGCCACCGAGCGGCATCCGCACGGCTCGCGGGTCAAGGCCCTGGTCGTGGGCACCCGGCGTGGTCCGAAGGGCACCCAGGTGGTGCTCTCGCGGACCCACCCCGGGCTGGTCAAGGCGCTGTTCGCCCTCGAGGTGCCCGAGATCGCCGACGGGTCGGTCGAGATCGTCGCACTGGCCCGGGAGGCCGGGCACCGCACCAAGATGGCAGTCCGATCGAATCGGTCCGGCCTGAACCCGAAGGGTGCCTGCATCGGGCCGATGGGCGCGCGCGTGCGCAACGTCATGGCCGAGCTGGGCGGCGAGAAGATCGACATCGTCGACTGGTCCGATGATCCGGCCGAGATGGTGGGCCACGCGCTGTCCCCGGCGCGGGTGAGCTCGGTGGAGGTGGTCGACGCCGAGACGCGCTCGGCACGCGTGATCGTGCCGGACTACCAGCTCTCGCTGGCCATCGGCAAGGAGGGGCAGAACGCCCGCCTGGCCGCGCGCCTGACCGGTTGGCGGATCGACATCCGCTCGGACACCGCACCCCAGACCGGTTCGGAGGCCGCGCCCCCCGGCGAGCCGGACGCGGATTCGGGCCAGCGGTGACATCCGCGCTAGACTCAGCGCTGCCTGCTCGGCGGGGTGGACCGACGCGTACCTGTGTCGGTTGCCGAACCCGCGCAGACAAGTCCGAACTGCTTCGGGTCACCGCCCGGGACGGCCTGTGCCTCCCGGACTCCCGAGCCAGGCAGCCGGGCCGCGGTGCGTACCTGCATCCGAGGCTCGAATGCCTGGAGCGGGCGGAGCGCCGCCGGGCGCTGCCACGGGCCCTGCGGGTCGGTGGTCCGCTCGAGGTCAGCCCGGTCCGCACGTGGATCGAAGCCCGGATGAACGATGAGACCGCACTTGCACGGTTGAGGAGCGAAACGGAAATGAGCACTCGATGAGCTCGCTGCGATGAGCGTGCCCAGAAGGAACCAACGGTCCATGCCCTGACACCAGGTGCCACGGACCAAGACGAGGAGAGACGTGTCGAAGGTCCGGGTCAGCACACTGGCCAAGGAGCTGGGTATCCCCAGCAAGGAAGCCGTCGCGTGGTTGAACGCGAACGGTGAGTACGTGAAGTCAGCCGCCTCCACGATCGAGGCCCCTGTCGAGCGCAAGCTCCGGGAGGCGTTCCCCGAGGCTCCGGAGCCGGCACCGGCGAAGAAGGCTGCTGCTTCCAAACCCGCACCAGCCCCGCAGGCCGCGGCGCCGACGGTCCCGTCCGGCGCATCGACCCCGGGCGCCCGGAGCCCGGTTGCGCCAACACCGAGCATCCCGACGCCAGGTGGCCCGACGCCGGGCGGTCCCACGCCGGGTGGCCCGGCGCCTACAGCCCAGCCGACGCCCGCGCCAGCGGCACCTGCACCGGCCGCGGCACAAGCAACCCCTGCGCCCCCGAAGGCACCGGCTGGCCCGTCAACTCCGGACGCGGCTGCACCAGCGGCACCGGCCCCCAGTGAGCCGAGCACTCCCGAGGGCGGCACCCCCGGGGCGCGACCCACCCCGGGCCCACGCCCGGGCAACAACCCGTTCAGCGGTTCGGGCATGGGCCGCCCGGCACCGGGCCCACGTCCGGGCAACAATCCGTACTCCGGGTCGGGCATGGGCCGCCCGGCGCCCGCCCCGCGGCCTGGCGCAGCCCCGCCCGCGGGTCCGCGTCCGAGCGGTCCGGCCGGGCCCGGTGGTCCGCGGCCCCCCAATCCCGGCTCCATGCCCCCGCGGCCGGCACCGCGACCGGCCACCGGCCGTCCCGGTGGCCCCGGTGGTCGCCCCGGAGGCCCGGGCGGACGTCCCGGCACCGGCGGCCCGGGTGGTCCAGGCAGCAGTCGTCCCGGTGGTGCCGGCGGCGGCTTCCGTCCCGGTGGCGCCGGCGCGGGTGCCGGCGGCGGCGGCGGTGGCTACCGTCCCGGTGGACCCGGAGCCGGTGGCCCCGGCGGGCGTCCCGGTGGTCCCGGGCGTGGTCCGGGGCGTGGCGGTACGGCCGGAGCGTTCGGTCGGCCCGGTGGGCGTCCCACCAAGGGTCGCAAGTCACGCAAGGCCAAGCGCCAGGAATTCGACAACATGCAGGCCCCGGCCATCGGTGGCGTGCGGGTCCAGCGCGGCAACGGCGCCGTGGTCCGGCTGCCCCGTGGCGCCTCACTCAGCGACTTCGCCGATCGGATCAACGCCTCGGCCTCCGACCTGGTCACGATCATGTTCAACCTCGGCGAGATGGTCACCGCCACCCAGTCGGTCGACGACGACACGCTGCGCCTGCTCGGCACGGAGCTGGACTACGACGTCCAGGTCGTCTCGCCCGAGGATGAGGACCGCGAGCTGCTCGAGACCTTCGACCTCGAGTTCGGTGAGGACGAGGGCGACGAGTCCGATCTGGTGATCCGGCCGCCGGTCGTCACGGTCATGGGTCACGTCGACCACGGCAAGACCAAGCTCCTGGACGCGATCCGCTCGGCGAACGTGGTCGAGGGTGAGGCCGGTGGGATCACCCAGCACATCGGCGCCTACCAGGTGACCGTGGACATCGCCGAGAACGAGCGCAAGCTGACCTTCATCGACACCCCGGGTCACGAGGCGTTCACCGCCATGCGTGCTCGCGGCGCCCAGGTGACCGACATTGCGGTGCTGGTCGTGGCCGCCGACGACGGCGTGAAGCCGCAGACGGTGGAGGCGCTGAACCACGCGCAGGCCGCCGGTGTGCCTATCGTGGTCGCGGTCAACAAGATCGACAAGGAGGGTGCTGATCCGCTCAAGGTGCGCGGCCAGCTCACCGAGTACGGTCTGGTGGCCGAGGAGTTCGGCGGCGACACGATGTTCGTCGACGTCTCGGCCAAGGGCCGTCAGAACATCGAGAGCCTGCTCGAGGCGATCGTGCTGACTGCCGACGCCACCTTGGACCTGCGGGCAAACCCCACTCAGGACGCGCAGGGTGTGGCCATCGAGGCGCACCTGGACCGCGGTCGTGGCCCGGTGGCCACGGTGCTGGTCCAGCGCGGCACCCTGCGTCCGGGCGACTCCATCGTGGCCGGTGATGCCTTCGGGCGGGTCCGGGCCATGCTCGACGAACATGGCAACACTGTCGATGTGGCCACACCGGCTCGCCCCGTGCAGGTCCTGGGCCTGACCTCGGTGCCCGGTGCCGGCGACTCGTTCCTGGTGGTCGGCGAGGACCGGGTCGCGCGGCAGATCGCGCAGACCCGTCAGGCCCGGGAGCGCAACGCCCAACTGGCCAAGCGCCGGGGCCGCCGCACCCTGGAGGACTTCCTCAAGCAGCTGGAGACCGGCGAGGTCCAGGAGCTCAACCTGATCCTCAAGGGCGACGTGTCCGGCTCGGTCGAGGCCCTGGAGGACTCGCTGATGAGCATCGACGTGGGCGAGGAGGTCAACCTGCGCATCATCGATCGCGGCGTCGGGGCGATCACCGAGACCAACGTCATGCTGGCCGCGGCGTCCAAGGCGGTCATCATCGGCTTCAACGTCCGCCCACAGGGCAAGGCCACGGAGCTGGCCGACCGCGAGGGTGTGGACATCCGCTACTACAACGTCATCTACGCGGCGATCGACGACATCGAGGCAGCCCTCAAGGGCATGCTCAAGCCGGAGTACGAGGAGGCCCAGCTCGGCACCGCCGAGGTGCGCGAGGTCTTCAAGAGCTCCAAGTTCGGCACGATAGCCGGCTCCCTGGTCCGCAGTGGTGAGATCAGGCGCAACAGCAAGGCGCGCCTGGTCCGCGACGGTGTGGTGGTCGCCGACAACCTGTCGGTCACCTCGCTGCGGCGGTTCAAGGACGATGTGACCGAGGTCCGCGACGGCTACGAGTGCGGCATCGGCCTGGGTTCCTACGGGGACATCAAGGTCGATGACGTGATCGAGACCTTCGAGATGCGGGAGAAGCCGCGCGGCTGACGCGTGGGGAGCAGCGGTGTTCGTCGGAATCCTCGATCTCGATCTGCTGCTCCCCGACGACGTCGCGTCGCTCAAGGACAAGCGCGGGCACGTGCGTGGGCTGGTCGCTGAACTGCGTCGGCGCTGCGACGTGGCTGCGGCCGAGGCCGGGTACCTCGACCTGCATCGCCGCACCCTGATCGGGGTGGCTGTGGTCGCCGCTGACCGGGTCCACGCCCGCACGGTGCTCGAGGCGTGCGAGCGCCTGGCCGCCGGGCGACCGGAGTTCGTGCTGCTCTCGGCGCGCACGAGGTTCGTGGGAGACCAGGACTGAGGATGCGGCAGGATGGGCCCCCCGGGGTCCGGGGTTCAGTCGGGGAGACGTAGCAGCGCGGAGCTGGTGCACGCAGAGAGGTGGCAGTGACGTGAGCACGCATGAGGCGCGGGTGCGCCGGTTGGCCGACCGGGTCCGGGTGATCGTGGCCGAGACCCTCGAGACCCGGGTCAAGGATCCACGGCTGGGCTTCATCACGATCACCGACGCGCGGGTGACCAATGACCTGCGCGAGGCGACGGTCTTCTACACCGTGCTGGGCTCCGAGGACGAGCGTGCGGACACCGCGACGGCGCTGGAGTCGGCCAAGGGCATCCTGCGCACCGAGGTGGGTCGCCAGACCGGCGTGCGTCACACGCCGTCGCTGACCTTCATCGCCGACGCCCTGCCCGACACCGCCCGGCACCTCGATGACCTGCTGGCCCAGGCTGCCGCCGCCGACGCAGCGGTGGCTGCGGTGTCGGCGGGGGCCACCTACGCGGGGGAGGCCGACCCCTACCGGGCACCGCGCGACGAGGGGGCCGAGGACGACGAGGACATCGACGGGGAGGTGACTGGCGGCGCGGACGAGGGGCTGGGCCTGCTCGGGCAACAGCCCGACGGCGATGCAGGCACGCAGGTGCGGTCGGTGGAGGGCGCCGATCCTGGGCCAGGATCCGCCGGCTGATGCGTCGGGCTCGACCGCTGACCCCGACGCCAGCCAGGTGAACACCGACCAGGTGCCGGCCGACGAGCATCCCGCCGAGGGCGCCCGGCTCGAACGGCGTCCGACGGCACCGGACGGGATCGTGGTGGTCGACAAGCCAGCCGGCTGGACCTCGCATGACGTGGTGGCCCGGATGCGCACCCTGGCCGGGACCCGCCGTGTGGGCCATGCCGGCACGTTGGACCCGATGGCCACGGGCGTGCTGGTGGTGGGGATCGGCCGGGCCACCCGCCTGCTGGGTCACATCAGCGGAGCCGACAAGACCTACACGGCCACGGTCCGGCTCGGGTGGGCCACCGTCACCGACGATGCCGAGGGCGAGCGCCTGGCCGGCCCTGAGCAGGGTCCCGCGGCTGCCGACCTGTCCCAGGCTGACGTCCAGGGTGCGATCGGCGGCCTGACCGGGACGATCATGCAGCGGCCCGCGACGGTCTCGGCGATCAAGGTCGACGGCCGCCGCTCCCACGAACGGGTCCGCGCCGGTGAGCAGATCGAACTCGCTGAGCGTCCCGTCACGGTCAGCGGCTTCGATCTGCTGGCGCTGCGCCGCGACCCGGCTGCGGGCACGGTCGACCTCGATGTCGCGGTGACCTGCTCCGCGGGTACCTATGTGCGCGCCCTGGCCCGAGATCTCGGCGACGCCCTGGGCGTCGGCGGCCACCTGACGGCGTTGCGCCGGACCCGCGTGGGCGGATTCGCCCTCGAGCAAGCGCGGACCCTCGAGGAGTGCGCGCACAGCATGCACGTGACGCCGATGGCGCAGGCCGCTCGCGAGGCGTTCGATCAGGTGGTCGTCTCGGCCGCGGACGCGAACTCCGTACGGTACGGCCGGCCGATCGACCTGAGTATGGCGTGGCCCAGAACCTCGGACCCCGAACCACCGGGGAAGGAGGTGCCACCGCGTGCCCTGTTCGCTGCCGACGGGGAGTTCCTGGCGTTGGCGATCCCGCGCCCGGACGGCTCGACGAAGTACTTGGCGGTGTTCTCCCAGCCATAGCGTGGGGTTCGTTCCGTGCTGGCACCACCGGCGACCACTCGGCACCGGGTGGATCAGTATGGCAGGAGGCGTGCCATCCGCCTGGCACGGCCGCGGAGCAGATCAGCCACGCCAGGATCGGCCCTCAGCTGTGCCTGTGCGACCAGAGCGTCCAGTGCCCAGGCGAGCAACTCTGTGTCGCTGATCGACGCAGGGTCGACGAAGGGCACATCATCACGCCCGGGAATGAGTGCGCCCGGATCACCCCGGAGTTGGACCTGCCGCGCATCCAGGCCCGCGGCGATCGCCTGCGAACGGCCGATCACCCACTCACGCAGATCCGGTGGCACCGTGAGTCGAGGGCCCACCCGATCCAAGCCCGCCAGCACGTCCTGGCCGAGGGGGACCTTGATGAGTCGCTGGTGATCCCAGTAGTCCATCGCGGACAGTGGCCCGGCGTTCAGCCGCCGCAGCAGCTCGGCGGCCGGCGCGGACAGCGCCGGGTAGGCCGAGTCCAGGGGGTGCGTCAGGCCCTCGGTTGTCGTCCCGAGCGCCCCCAGGAAGTCCCGTGACAGTTGATCGGCTGGCGTGCCGGGCGGTCCGTTGACGACCACCAGGGCCTGGTCGGGCGGGCAGACCGGGGCGTACCTGTCGACGAGGGCCGGTAGATCAGCGAAGCGAAGGAACCGCTTGCCCGGGCCATGCGGCGCGTCCGCACTCAGCGACGTCAGGAAGGCCTGGTACGTCGACGATCTGCCGTTGCGGCACCCCTCCTGCCACCAGGAGGGGATCATGCGCATCAGGTCGCGCGCCGTGATGACGACCCGCACGTGCCGGCCAGACAGGTCCTTCGCGATCTGATCGATGGCCCGCGGGCCGGCGAGGCTGAGCAGTTCGTGGGACAGGACCGCGTCGTGGGGCCATCGGCGCACCGCGTCAGTCAGGGCATGCCATGCGCGCAGGTCGGGAACAGCCCCGGATGTGTCATCGAGCTTCAAGAGCTCAAGAGCGGCTCGGTGATGCCCACCCCGGTACTGCGCGCTCCGTCCCGGGAAGAGCAGCCCCCGCCGGCGCAGCACTCGACGGTTCTCCCACAGCAGTGCCTGCAGGTGGGTCGTGCCGCTCTTGGGCGTCCCGATGTGGAGGAACACCCGACCGCCGCAGGGAGTGGGGCGGCGGGCTTGCACCCCCGGAGACTAGCGCGGCCGGCGCCGGCCCCGGCTGCCCCAGGGCATCGCTCGATCCCCACCCCAGAAGGTCGAGGCTGACGGTTCAGAGCTCGACCGGGCTGGCCTGGACCTCACGCATCCAGGCGCTGATCTCATCGGGGTCGCGGGGCAGCGCGGCGGAGAGGTTGACCGGCCCGTCGGCCGTCACCTGGATGTCGTCCTCGATGCGCACGCTGATACCACGGAACTCACGAGGTACGGTGCGGTCGTTGACCTGGAAGTACAGCCCCGGTTCCACCGTCAGCACGTGGTTCACCCCGAGCGGGCCCTGGGTGTAGGCCTCCTCGCGGGCCTGGGCGCAGTCGTGGACATCCAGGCCCAGGCTGTGCGAGACGCCGTGCAACGTGTACCGGCGATGCCTACCGGCACCGGGTGAATCGGGATCATCGCCGCACGAGGCGGCCGGGGTGACCTCGAGGATGCCCCAGGCGTGCAGGTGCTCGGCCAGCACCCGGATGCTGGCCCGGTTCGCGGCCAGGAAGTCGTTGCCGACGCGGCACTCCTCGATGCCGGCCTGCTGCGCCTCGAGGACGGCGAGGTAGACCTTGCGCTGGGTCGGGGACCACTGACCGTCCAGCGGGAAGGTCCGGGTGACGTCGGCGGTGTGGATGGCGTCGCTCTCGACGCCCATGTCGGCCAGGAGCAGCTCCCCGGAGCGCAGCGTCCCGTCGTTGCGCCACCAGTGCAGCGTGGTCCCGTGCGCACCGGCGCCCACGATGGACGTGTAGCCGACCTCGTTGCCCTCCAGGCGCGCCCGCCGCCAGAACGTGCCCTCCAGCCAGCGCTCCCCACGCACCGGACGGTCGAGCACGGTCGGGATCTCGCGCACCACGTCGGCGAACCCGCGCGTGGTGGCGTCGCAGGCGCTCTGCAGCGCGCCGATCTCCCAGTCGTCCTTGGCCAGACGCAGTTCGTCGATCACGGCGGCCAACTTCGACCCGGTACCGCGTGCCAGCAGCCTGTCGATCCCGGGATCGTGCCCGGTCAGCAGCGCGAGCTCCTCATCGCGCCAGTGCTCGAGGAGCGCGGGCAACTCGGCCAGCGGCCGGCAGGACAGTCCGAGCACGTCGGCTGTCTCTGCGGGGGTCGGGACGCTGCCCACCCAGATGGCGCCGAACTGGTGGTCGGTGAAGTAGCCCTCCGTGCCGGCATGCTGGTACTCCCGGATGAACAAGGTCGCGTCGTGCCCAGGACCGGCCGGGGTCGGGGCGAGCACGAGGACCGCCCCCTCCACAGTCTCCCCGGTGAGCCACACGAAGGCCGAGGAGGCCCGGAACGGGTAGTCGGTGTCGTTGGCGCGGGTCTTGTGCAGCCCGGCGGGCACGACCACGAGCTGTCCGGCGAAGTGCGCGGAGACCGCCGCTCGCCGCGCGCCGGTCTGCAGCGAGACCCCGGAGTCACCGGCCGGATGTGGCATCGGCGGGGCCGGGTCCCATTCGGTCCCGAGCCAGTCGACGAGTCCGCGGCTCAGGGCGGGGCGCTTGCGTGCGGGGGGCGGGGTCAGCCCTGGAGCGCTCTGGTCTGCGCTCTGCTGGGCTTGCGGATGCTCGGTTGCCATGGTCGGCAAGTCTAGGCGCGCCGTGCCACGCTCGGCGAGGTAGGCGGTGAGGAGCCGGGCAGGGTCGAGCCCAGCAACTGCGGTCGACCGGGCCACCCGGCCAGCACCGGCCCAGCACCGGCCAGCACCGGCCCGGCCGGATCAACGCACGGTTACCGGCCACCGCCGCGGGCATGGCAGGCTACGGCCATGCACGTGTGGCTCGGATGTGACCAGGTACCCGCGGGCGTCGGGCCGACCTCGGTCACGATCGGCACCTTCGACGGCGTTCATCGCGGTCACCTCCACCTGCTGGATCGGGTCGTGGCCGATGCTCAGGACGGGCTGCTCCCCGTGGCGCTGACCTTCGACCCGCACCCGATGGCAGTGATCCGCCCCGAGCTCGCCCCGCCGCTGCTCACCAGCATGCCGCGCCGTCTCGAGCTGTTCGAGGCGGAGGGCATTGCGGGCGTCCTGGTGGTGCAGTTCACCGAGGAGCTGGCCCAGGAGTCCGCGGAGCACTTCGCCACGCGGGTGCTCGCCGGGACGCTCGGCGCAGCGCACGTGGTGGTGGGCCGCAACTTCCGGTTCGGCCATCGCGCCTCGGGCGATGTGGTGCTGTTGACCGAGCTTGGCAGGGAGTTGGGCTTCGAGGTGACGGTCGTTGATCTAGAGCCCCTGGGCGGGCCGGATGAGGCCTTGTCCTCGACCGCGATCCGCGGCCTGGTGGCCGGCGGCGATGTCGCCGCTGCTGCCGTGGGGCTGGACCGCCCACACCGACTGTCCGGGCAGGTGGTCCACGGCGATCATCGCGGTCGGGACCTCGGCTACCCCACGGCCAACCTCGAGGTACCTCTGGGGATGGCCATTCCCGCCGACGGTGTGTACGCGGCCAGGATGCGCACGGACGCTGAACCGGGCCGCTGGCGACCTGCAGCCGTGTCGGTGGGCACCAACCCGACCTTCGACGGTCAGGACCGTCGCGTGGAGGCCTACGTCATCGACGCGCCAGCCGAGTTCGACCTCTACGGGCATGCCGCGGACCTGGACTTCGTGGACCGGATCCGCGCGATGGCTCGATTCGACTCGATCGAGGACCTGCTGACCCAGATGTCAGCGGATGTGGCCCAGGCGCGGACCATCCTCCGCGTGAGCGTCCTGGCCCCGGGCTAGTCCCGGGGGACGGGTGGCCGCTCGGAGTGCCGCACCTACTTGGCTCGGCCGAAGTTCTGGGTCCAGTAGACGCCCCACTTGCCCGGCCCCTCGACCCGGCCGATGCCCAGTTCGCGGTACTTGCCGTTCATGATGACCTTGCAGTGCCCCGGGCTCTTCAGCCACGCCCGGACCACCGCCTGCGGGGTCGCCAGGCTGCGACCGGCTGCGATGTTCTCACCAGCAGCGCGGTAGTCGTAGCCGACAGCACGCATGCGCTGGAACGGTGAGCGCCCCGACTTGTCGTAGTGGGAGAAGTAGTTCCTGGTCGCCATGTCCGCGCTGTGCCCGTTGGCCGAGCGCGCGAGCCGGGTGTTCCAGCGCACCGGCCGGACCGCCTTCTTGCGGGTCTTGCCGCACTTGCGCGAGTGCGCCCGAGCCTGGTTGGTCAGGCGCAGCACCTCGGCCTCGAAGCTGTCCTGGGCCGCTGAACCCGTGACCGTTCGCACCGCGCTGACGACCCCTGTCTGTGGGCCCGGCGCGGCCACCCCCGCAGGCATCACGGCCAACGAGATCGAGGCGACCATCAGGCCCGTTGCCAATCGAGCGGCGCGTCGAGGGTGGTGGATGCTCATGTTGGGGCAATCGGCGTGCGTCGGCGTCGACGTGCTGCGCTCGGGCGCACTTCGCCCGAACGGCGGACGCCTGGACGGACCAGCCCCCGACCGGCACGCCAACCGGCCCCGATATGCCGGTGCCCGGCACCTGGGGCCGGGCACTGGCATGAGGTCAGGCTTGAGGATCAGGTCCTCGTCTGCTCTGGGACCTTGCGTCCATCCGGCCTGCGCCCGTGGGTGACCATCAGGCCACCGGCAAGCATCGCCAGCAAAGCAGCCAGCCTCGGTGAGGTCGTAGGTGCCGGCTTCGCCGGGGATCCCGGTGATTGGTCTGAGTTCCGCCGACAGCCAGCGTGACCAAGCAGACGATCGTGGCGGACACCGACGCGAAGGTGAGCGTCACGAACACCATCACCCGGGACACCGGCTCCCTGACGGTCGAGAAGCTCTTCGATCGTTCAGCAGCCCCAACCCGGTGACCACCACCAACAACACTCGGCCAAGGTCACGGTCGCTCTGGGGGACCTGCTTCTTGACGATGATGCTGCCGAAGTCGGGGTAATCGACGTGGTAGGCGTTGCAGAAGCCCTGCCGGACCTGCTCGCCGTAGCTCGTGCCGAAGCGCACGAGCTCGACGTTGTCGCCGTTGAGGTCGGCCACGACACAGCGCAGCGTGGCGAACGCGAACTTCGGCTTCCCACCGACCTGCCACTGCGACTCATCCTGGTGACCTGCTGGCGCGAGTAGTCCTCGCCCTTGTTGGGCTTGCCACCCTGGACCCACAGTCCACCGGCCTTCGCGAGGTCGATCTGCGCCTGTGTCAGGTCCACCGTGACCGCACCGGGCACCAGCGCGTCGAAGCGTTCCCGCGGTGGCTGCTCAGTCATGGTCCCGTCCAGCACAACTTGTCCCCCGAATGGGGGCTTCCGGTGGGGGTACTCCACGCGGTGGGATCCTCAGTCGGGCCCGTCGAGATGAGCGGCATACCCCCTGGGGAATCTCACCGGTGTTACCCTTGGCCCTGACGGCCACGGGGCGGGCGCCCCGCGGACCGCGACTCGAACCAGCCAGGCAACAGGCCGCTGGTGAACGATGCGCCCGAGAGGAATGCACCACACACATGTCTCTTGACACGGACACCAAGAAGTCCATCATCTCCGAGTACGGAATCAAGGACGGCGACACGGGCAGCCCGGAGGTCCAGGTCGCGCTGCTGACCAAGCGGATCTCGGACCTCACCGAGCACCTGAAGACCCACAAGCACGACCATCACAGCCGGCGTGGCCTGCTGCTGCTGGTCGGCCAGCGCCGTCGTCTGCTCAAGTACCTGCAGGCCACGGACATCAACCGCTACCGCGCGCTCATCGAGCGTCTCGGGCTCCGGCGCTAGCACCGCGAGAAGTGCTGCACCCGCCTGGGGGCTTCCTTCTCGCGCCCGCGGTATCTCGCGGGCGTGGCCAGTGGGCCGTGATATCGCGTCCGCTGCACCGCGCCCCCGAGCGCCTCGGTCGCGCACTGCACTACCCCGGTCCGCCACCAGCGGGCCGATGACAACACAACACCGAGGGTTCGGCCCCACGCACGGTCTTGTGGTGGTGGTCCCCGGGCACCATTCCCCGACCAGGAATCCGGTCGGGCAGGCAATGGTTCGCCGGCGACTTCCATCCAGGACCCGCACTGGGCCGGCCCTCCCCAACCCACAAGGAGGGCACCCGTGGAGGGTCCCGAGATCTACTCGACTGAAGCCGTCATCGACAACGGCGCGTTCGGCACGCGCACCATCCGCTTCGAGACCGGCCGCCTGGCCCGTCAGGCTGCCGGCTCCGCCGTGGCCTACCTCGACGAGGACACCATGCTGCTGTCGGCCACCACGGCCGGCAAGCACCCCAAGGAGCAGTTCGACTTCTTCCCGCTGACCATCGATGTGGAGGAGCGGATGTACGCGGCCGGGCGCATCCCGGGCTCGTTCTTCCGCCGCGAGGGCCGGCCGAGCGAGGACGCGATCCTCACCTGCCGCCTGATCGACCGCCCGCTGCGCCCCACGTTCGTCAAGGGTCTGCGCAACGAGGTCCAGGTCGTCATCACGGTGATGAGCCTGAACCCGGCGCACCTGTATGACGTGCTGGCGATCAACGCCGCCTCGCTGTCCACCCAGCTCTCCGGCCTGCCGTTCTCCGGCCCGATCGGTGCCACCCGCGTCGCGCTGATCCGTGGCCAGTGGGTCGCCTTCCCCACCCACGAGCAGCTCACGGGCGCCGTGTTCGACATGGTCGTGGCCGGGCGGATCGTCGGCGACGACGTCGCGATCATGATGGTCGAGGCCGAGGCCACCGACAGCACCTACGAGCTGGTCGTCGGCGGCGCGCCAGCCCCCACCGAGCAGGTCGTGGCCGAGGGCCTCGAGGCTGCCAAGGGCCACATCCGCACATTGTGCGAGGCGCAGGCCGCCCTGGCCGCGAGCGCGGCCAAGGAGACCGTCGCGTTCCCGGTGTTCCCGGACTACCAGCCCGAGGTGTTCGAGGCCGTCGAGGCCTCCGTCAGCGACGAGCTGGCTGCGGCTCTGACCATCGCGGACAAGCAGGAGCGCGAGTCCGAGACCAGCCGGGTCAAGGGCCTGGCCGCCGAGCGGCTGGCCGAGCAGTTCGCCGGTCGCGACAAGGAGGTCAGCGCCGCGTTCCGCGCCCTGACCAAGAAGCTGGTCCGCGTGCGGGTGCTGCGCGACCAGGTCCGCATCGACGGCCGCGGGCTGACCGACATCCGGCCGCTGTCCGCTGAGGTCGAGGTCGTGCCCAGGGCACACGGCTCGGCGCTCTTCGAGCGCGGCGAGACCCAGATCATGGGTGTCACCACGCTGAACATGCTCAAGATGGAGCAGCAGCTCGACACGCTGAGCCCCGAGACGCGCAAGCGCTACATGCACAACTACAACTTCCCGCCCTACAGCACCGGCGAGACCGGCCGCGTGGGTTCGCCCAAGCGCCGCGAGATCGGCCACGGCGCGCTGGCCGAGCGGGCCCTGGTGCCCGTGCTGCCCAGCAAGGAGGAGTTCCCCTACGCCATCCGGCAGGTCTCCGAGGCACTGGGCTCCAACGGCTCCACGTCGATGGGCTCGGTCTGCGCCTCGACGCTGTCGTTGCTCAACGCCGGCGTGCCGCTCAAGGCGCCGGTCGCCGGCATCGCGATGGGCCTGGTCTCCGACGAGGTCGACGGCGAGACCCGCTACGTGGCCCTCACCGACATCCTCGGCGCCGAGGACGCCTTCGGCGACATGGACTTCAAGGTCGCGGGCACCAAGGACTTCGTGACTGCCCTGCAACTGGACACCAAGCTGGACGGCATCCCCGCCTCCGTGCTCGCCGGTGCCCTCAACCAGGCCCACGATGCCCGGCTGGCGATCCTCGAGGTGATGAACGAGGCCATCGACGTCCCCGACGAGATGAGCTCGCTGGCGCCGCGGATCATCACGGTCAACATCCCGGTGGACAAGATCGGTGAGGTGATCGGGCCCAAGGGCAAGATGATCAACACGATCCAGGACGACACCGGTGCCGACATCACCATCACCGACGACGGCACGATCTACATCGGCGCCACCAACGGTGAGTCGGCCGAAGCGGCGCGGGCGGCGATCAACGCGATCGCCAACCCGACGATGCCCGAGGTCGGCGAGCGCTACCTGGGCACCGTGGTCAAGACCACGACCTTCGGCGCGTTCGTGTCGCTGCTGCCCGGCAAGGACGGCCTGCTGCACATCAGCGAGCTGAAGAAGCTGGCCCCCGGCAAGCGCCGCATCGACAACGTCGAGGATGTCGCCCAGGTCGGCCAGAAGATCCTGGTCGAGATCAAGGAGGTCGACCCGCGCGGGAAGCTCTCCCTGATGCCCGTGATCGACGACGCCCCGGCCGACGAGGTCGCGGCCAGCGGCGAGGGCCAGGCCTGAGCCACATGACCGCACGCGATCCCGGCTCCTGGACCATCGATCCCGACCAGGAGCCGGGCTCGTCGGTGTCCCTGCTCACCGCCCCGCAGGGGGGGCTGGTCCGCCGGACCGTCCTGCCCGGGGGGCTGCGCGTCATCACCGAGGACGTGCCCGGAGTTCGCTCGGCCGCGTTCGGCATCTGGGTCGGCGTCGGGTCCCGCGACGAGAGTGCCGAGCAGATGGGTTCGGCGCACTACCTCGAGCACCTGCTGTTCAAGGGCACCCGTCGGCGTGAGGCCATGGAGATCTCCTCGCTGATGGACGCCGTCGGCGGGGAGATGAACGCATTCACGGCCAAGGAGCACACCTGCTTCTACGCACGCGTCCTGGACCGCGACCTGCCGCTGGCCATCGACGTCATCAGCGACATCGTGACCTCAGCACTGCTGCGCGCCGAGGACGTCGAGTCCGAGCGTGGTGTGATCCTCGAGGAGATCGCCATGCGCGACGACGATCCCTCCGACCTGGTCCACGACGAGTTCATGCTCGGCCTGTTCGGCGAGACCGACCTGGGCCGCTCCATCCTGGGCACCCAGGAGACGATCGAAGCGATCGCGCCCGAGGCGATCAGCTCGTTCTACCGGGGTCGCTATCGGCCCGAGGCGATCGTGGTGGCCGCGGCCGGCGCGGTGGACCACGACGAGGTGGTCATGCTGGTGACCCAGGCGTTCGGTAGCGCCGGAGCCCTCGGCGATCCGGCCGCACGCCCGCTGCCAGCCCGGCGCGGGGGACCGGCGGTGCCCTCGATGGGCGGCCTGCGGGTGATCCCGCGGCCCACCGAGCAGGCCCACCTGGTGGTGGGCGTGCCGGGCGTGGCCCGCTCCGATGACCGGCGTTACACGCTGAGCATCCTGAGCACGGCGCTGGGTGGCGGGATGTCCTCGCGGCTGTTCCAGGAGATCCGCGAGCGCCGCGGCCTGGCCTACTCCGTCTACGCCTTCACGACCGGCTACTCCGACACCGGCGTGTTCGGCGCCTACGCCGGCTGCCTGCCGAGCAAGGTCGACGATGTGCTCGCGCTGACCATGGCCGGACTCGACGAGGTCGCCCGCACCGGCATCACCCCTGACGAGCTCGCGCGGGGCAAGGGCCAGACCAAGGGCTCGATCGTGCTGGGCCTGGAGGACACCGGGTCCCGGATGAGCCGGATCGGCAGTGCAGATCTGTCCCTGGGCGAGCTGCCCAGCATCGACACCGTCCTCGGGCGGGTCGACGCGGTCACCGTCGAGGACGTGGCCCGCGAGGCTGCCGCCCTGCTGCACGCCCCCCGGGCGGTGACCGTCATCGGTCCGTTCGAGGCCGACCGGACCTTCACGCTCTGAGATGTACCAGCGCGTGTGCGCCGACGCCGGGTGCGCATCGGTGGGACAATTCCCGGCATGACGATCAAGGTGGGCGTGCTGGGTGCGCGGGGGCGCATGGGATCCGAGGTGGTCCGGGTCGTGTACGACGCCCCCGACCTCGAGCTGGTGGCCAGCCTGGATGTGGGCGATGGCCTCGCCGAGCTGACCTCAGCCGGCGCCCAGGTGGCGGTCGACTTCACGCATCCCGAGTCGGTGATGGGCAACCTGGAGTTCCTGATCGATGCGGGGATCCACCCGGTGGTGGGGACGACCGGATTCGACGACGCTCGGCTGGACCGGGTACGTGAGCTGCTGGCCGCTCACCCGAGCGTGGGGGCGGTGATCGCACCCAACTTCGGCATCGCCGCCGTGCTGATGATGCGATTCGCGGCCGCGGCCGCACCGCACTTCGACTCCGTGGAGGTGCTCGAGCTGCACCATCCCCGCAAGGCCGATGCCCCGTCCGGGACGGCGACGCGCACGGCACAGCTCGTCGCCGCCGCCCGGGCCCAGGCGCAGAGCCCGGACATGCCCGATGCCACGACCTCGACGTTGCCCGGCGCGCGCGGAGCCGTGGTCGACGGTGTCCACGTGCACGCCGTGCGCCTGCAGGGCCTGGTCGCCCACCAGGAGGTGCTGCTCGGTGGGCCGGGGGAGACCCTGACCATCCGCCACGACTCGTTCGATCGGGCCAGCTTCATGCCCGGCGTGCTGCTCGCGGTGCGCAAGGTGGCCGACCATCCCGGACTGACCCTGGGCATCGACGGCTTCCTCGGCCTCGCCGGATGAGGCGCCTGCGATGACCGGCAAGCGCATGGCCGTGGTGATGGCCGTCCTCCTGGGGGCGTACCTGGTGTTCTCGGCGTCGCGCGCGCTGGACTTCATCCGCGCCGGGGGAGTGCTGCCGATCGCCCTCGGCGTGGCGATCCTCATGCTCCCCGCCATCGGGCTGTGGGCGCTGTGGCGCGAGTGGCAGTTCGGCCGAGCGACCGAGGCGCTGGCCGCTGAGCTCGCCGGACGCGGTGAGCTGCCCGTCGATGATCTGCCGCGTCGCCCCTCCGGACGCCCCGAGCGGGCGGCGGCGGATGCGCACTTCGCAGCCGTCCGGACCAAGGTCGAGGCCGACCCGCAGGCCTGGCCACGCTGGTTCGAGCTGGCCACCGCCTACGACGCCGCAGGTGACCGCAAACGAGCCCGCCAGGCGATGCGCCGGGCGATCGCCCTGCACGATGCGCACGCCCCCAGCTCACTCTGAACGCTCGCACTGGGGTGGCAGCAGCCGCTTCCGGAGCCCGGCGCCCCCGCGCCACCGCGCCACCGCGCCACCGCGCCACCGCAAGCACCCCTCCGAACCGTGTCGGGGCAGACGCCTGTCGCTGTGGACGGCTCCTGTCCGAGCTGGGACGAAGGGGTGCGGTCGCGCCGGGTTGGGTCAGTCGGTGACGACCGTGCCCGGGGTGACCGCGCGCGCGGCCTGATGACCGATCGAGCGCAGGTGGAACGCCGCCACCAGCTGCACGACACCGATGGCCACCAGCGTCAGGCCGAAGATCCAGGCGATGACCGTCAGGGTGGCGCTCGGCCAGATCAGGATGGCCGAACCGGCCAGGATGCTGATGATCCCCCCGGTGATCACCAGGCCGCGACCGGGCACGCCCTTGGCGCTGATCCCGGCGACCAGCTCGAGGATGCCCCGCATGAGCCAGCCGAGGCCCACGATGATGACGAGGATGGTCACAGCCTGCGTCACGCTCTGGAAGGCCAGGAAGCCCAGTGCGATCGACAGGGCGCCTGAGATGGCCATCAGCACCGACCTAGCCGCGGGCAGCGCGCATCGCCGCCAGCGCGCCGCCCGCGTACCCGCCCCCGAACAGTGCCGCGTGGACCAGCAGTGGCCACGCCTGGTGCAGCGCGATCCGAGCGCGCCAGCCGGGCGCCAGCCCGCTGACCTCCTGGTACCCGTCGAGGATGACGGACAGGTGCGGCGTGCCGAACAGGGCGAGCATCGCCAGGTCGGACTCGCGATGACCGCCGTGCGCGGCCGGATCGATCAGCCAGACCTGACCGCGGGCACCCCAGAGCACGTTGCCGCTCCAGAGGTCGCCGTGCAGGCGTGCGGGTAGTTGCGGTGGGCCCACGTCGACCCGGCCGGCCAGCAGGTCCTCGACGAACGTCTCGACCTCGGACGCCTGCTCCGTCGTGATCCCACCGCGATCTCGAGCCAGCCGGGCGGTGAAGGCCAGGCGGTCGATCGCCCAGAACTCGGCGAACTCCTCGCGGTGGGCGTAGGCCATCGGCAGGTCGCCGATCCACCCGGAGCTGCCCCGTACTCCCGGGGGCGGGCTGCCGAAGGCAGGAGCGCCGGTCTCGTGCAGGACCGCCAACCGTCGGCCGAACTCGTGGGCCATCGTCGGGGTCGGCGAGCCCCGCGCCACCCGGTCCAGCGAGATCCCGTTCGGGCCGACCGCCTGCACCCGCGGTACCGGGGGACCGCCGGGCACCCGCAGCCAGTCGAGCCCGGCGGCCTCCGTGGCGAAGAACCCCGGCGTCGCGCCTGGCGCACGACTCTTGGTGAACGGCTGCGTCATGGGCACATCCTGCCCGCTGTGCACGACCAGCGGATGGGGCCGGTGCCCAGACCGGCCCCGCCCCCGGCCGCCGGGTGGCAAGATGCTCGGGTGAGCACCCCCGAGAGCCTGGCTCCCCCACTGTTCGACCATGTCCCCGACATCCGGCTGATCGCCTGTGACATGGACGGCACCCTGCTCGACGACCAGGACACGGTGCACGACGAGTTCTGGCCCCTGATCGACGACCTGCACGAGCGCGGCATCGTGTTCTGCCCCGCGTCGGGCCGGCAGTACTACAACCTGCTGGAGCGCTTCGCGGAGATCGCCTCGGAGGTGGTGTTCATCGCCGAGAACGGCACCTTCGTGGTCCGTGACGGCCAGGAGCTCAGTGCTGACTGCCTGGATCGCGAGGTGGCGCGGGAGCTGATCTCAGTGGCCCGGGAGCTCGTGGCCGGTGGTGCCGACGTGGGTGCCGTGCTCTGCGGCAAGGCCAGCGCCTACATCGAGCGCACCGACCGTGCGTTCCTCGAGGAGGTGGACAAGTACTACCACCGCCTCGAGGTCGTCGCCGACCTGCAGGACGTCGCCGACGACATCCTC
Source organism: uncultured Actinomycetes bacterium (assembly GCA_963798745.1). GTDB lineage: Bacteria > Actinomycetota > Actinomycetes > S36-B12 > CAIYMF01 > Prado023. The sequence goes on along the minus strand of CAWCUF010000004.1, from coordinate 85,957 downwards.
AAGGTCGCGATCTATGACTTCGTGTCCTCCGAGCAGGTGTCGGCCCCCGCGTTCGCCCGCTTCCGCGACACCCATCAGGTGGTGGTCTCTGGGCAGCACTGGCTCGACGTCATGGACCCACATGCGAACAAGGGCAGCGGGCTGCGGCACCTCCAGGAGGCACTGGGGATCACCCGGGCGCAGACGATGGCCTTCGGCGACTTCCTCAACGACCTCGAGATGATGGACGAGGCCGACTACTCCTTCGCGATGGCCAACGCGCATCCGGACCTGGCGGCGCGGGCGCGCTACCGGGCGCCGGGCAACACCGACAACGGCGTCGTGCGCACGATCCGATCAGTGCTGCGCCTGCCGTGAGCGCGCTGGTCAACGAGCAGTTCACGCCGGCGCTTCCATGGGTGAACGGGACCCTGCAGACGATCGCCGACCGGGTCCGCCCCGCCAGCCACGATCTGGGCGCCGTGAGCACCGAACAGCGGCTGGTGGTGGCGCTGAACGATGGGACCGGCGACGCCCTGGCACTGCGCGTGCACCGGCCCCGGGCGGCTGGCGACACCAGAGCGCCGCTGGTGCTGCTCGTGCACGGGATGGGCGGTCGGATCGACTCGCCCTACGTGCGGGCCACCGCGCTCGGGCTGCTGCGCGCGGGGCATGTGGTGGCCCGCGTGGACCTGCGCGGGGTCGGTGACTCGGCGGAGCACTCCCGGCTGCTCTACCACGGCGGGCGTACCGGCGACCTGCGTGAAGTGCTTCGGGCGCTGAGCCACGAGCCGGGGATCGACGGCCTGGCGGTGGTCGGCTACTCGCTGGGGGGCAACGCCACCCTCAAGTTGCTCGGTGAGCCGCTGGCCGGTCTCGAGGTGCGTGCGGGGGCTTCGGTGTGCGCGCCCCTGGACCTGTCCACCGGGGTGGAGCACCTGCAGCGCCGGATGTTGGGGCTCTACCAGCGGTTCCTGGTCACCCGGCTGCGCTCGGACACCCTTGACTCGCGCCTGGAACTCACCGAGGCCGAACGCGACGCCGTCCGGTCGGCGAGCACCCTGGTCGAGTTCGACGACCTGATCACCGCCAAGCACAACGGCTGGCGCGACGCCGCGGAGTACTACGCGGTCAACTCCAGCGCGCAGTTCCTGCCGCACATCAGTGTCCCCACGCTCGTGGTCCACGCGATGGACGATCCCATGATCCCCGCCAGCTCCTATCGAGCCATCGACTGGGACGCGCTGGCTGCGTCCACGCCGGTGCGCCGCGCGATCACCGCCCACGGTGGCCACGTCGGGTTCCACGAGCACCGGGCGAAATTGCCCTGGTACGTCCAACGGATCAGCCGGTTCCTGGCCGAGGTCGCCTGAATCGTCGCCCTCGCGTCGTTGGTGTGCACGGAATCGACCAGTCAGTTGTGATTCCGTGCACACCAACGAAAGACCTACCCGTTGAGCTGGGCGAACAGGGCCTTCGTCGCGGGGTAGAGGTGGCTGAACGCCTGGTAGTTGCGGTCGTGGGCCGCGCGGGTGGTCGGGTCGGGCTCGAAGCGGGCGCGGACGGCCACGCTGCGGCCAGCCTCGTCGAGACTGGCGAAGCGTCCCGCGCCCCAGGCCGCGACCAGGGCCGCACCGGCCGCCCCGGTGTACGAGGCATCTGCCACGGCCTCGACCGGGTGGCCGGTGACGTCGGCCAGGATCTGCGCCGTCACATCGGACACTGCCCCACCGCCGGCGAACCGGAGCACCCACGAGGGCGTCACCTTGTGCGCCTGCGCCTCGAGCAGCAGGCGCTTGTTGTAGGCGATCCCCTCGACGACCGCGCGGATCAGTTGGCGCTTGCCGGTGTCCAGGCCGATGTTGAGGAACATGGCGCGCACGTGGGGGTCCTCGAAGGGGGAGCGGCTGCCGTGCAGCCACGGCGCGAACAGCACGCCCCCGGAGCCGGCCGGCACGTCGGCGATGGTCCGGGTGAGGAAGTCCACCAACGAGGCGTACTCCTCGGCCAGGCCGATGGGGCGGGGCGGGGCATCGAGGAACATCCCGATCTCGTCGAGGGCCAGGTGGTCGCGCACCCACTCCAGGCACTTGCCCGAGGTCTCCTGCTCGCCGAAGTAGTTGTAGCGCCCGGGAAGCGCACCGGGCACGGTGGCCATCATCCGGCGCACGTCCACGATCCGGCGGTCGGCCACCGTGGACACCCAGCCGCTGGTGCCGACGTAGACGTGGGTGGCACCCAGGGCCGTGGCCCCCGCGCCCACGCCGATCAGCGAGGCATCCCCACCACCGGCGAACACCACGGTCCCCTGCACCAGGCCGAGCTCCCGGGCCGCTGTGCTCGTGAGCCGACCCACCTGGGCCGACAGCGCCACGATCCGCGGCAGATGCCCCGGTCTCACCCCGAACCGCCGCACCAGCCACGGACTCCACTGGCAGCGCCCTCCCCGGGTATCGGCCAGGAACGTGGCGAAGGCGGAGTCCGCGCTCATCGTGAACTCCCCGGTGCACCGGGCCGTCAGGTAGTCCTTGGCGTCGAGCCAGCGGTGCACCCGGGCGAACGCGCCGGGCTCCTGTTCGGCGACGCGCAGGTACTTCCACAGCGGGTCCTTCGCGCTGGCCGCCACGCCACCGGCGACCCGCAGCCACGGCAGCGCGACCGCCGCGCCGATGCCGGCGATCCGTGGACCGCCCCGGGTCAGTTCCGCCATCCGCGTGGTGGGGCGCTGGTCCAGGTAGCTCAGCGCCGGACGGACCGCGTGCCCGGCGCGGTCCACGAGCACCAGGCACTGCATCTGCGCGCAGAACGTGATCCCCTCGACCTCCTCGGGCCGTGCTCCGGCCAGGGCGAGCAGCTCAGGGACGGCGTCGGCCAGGGCGGCCCACCAGTCGGCGGGATCCTGCTCGGCGGTCCCGTCCGAGTCGATGTGCAGGGGCAGGGCCCGGGTGGTGGCCGACCGCAGGAGGAGGCGCTCGCCCACCTCGTACAGGCATGCCTTGCCCGAGGTGGTGCCCAGGTCGAAGGACAGCAGCAGCGAACCCACGAGCAGGCAGTATCCACCCCCGACCCGCCGCGCCCCGTGCCGGGCGCACCGTAGTGGAAGGATGTCAGGCACCAGCACCCTTCAGGAGGCGGCCGTGCCTGACGGCTACGCGATCAGCCAGTACCCCGACGTCCCTGCGGTCCTCGCCGCCCTCGACGCCCTGATCGCCCAGCCGATCCAGACGTTGCGACCCGAGGCCCTGAACACCTACCTCGACGAGTACTTCGAGAAGCGGTGCCAATCCTCGAAGGCGATGTCTGCGGAGGCTGCCGAGTACATCCCGGGCGGCGTGCAGCACAACCTGGCGTTCAACCTGCCGTTCCCGTTGGTCATCACCAAGGCCGCCGGAGCGCACCTGTACGACCTGGACGGCAACGAGTACCTGGACTTCCTGCAGGCCGGTGGACCCACGGTCCTGGGCTCCAACCCGCCCGAGGTCCTCGAGCAGGTCATCGACCTGCTCCGCGCGACCGGGCCCTCCACCGGACTGTTCCATGAGTACGAGTTGAAGCTGGCCCGGTTCATCACCGAGCACATGCCCGCGGTGGAGATGTTCCGGATGCTCGGCTCCGGGACCGAGGGCTGCATGGCCGCCATCCGGGTCGCCCGGCTGGCCACCGGCAAGAAGAATGTCGTGAAGATGGGCGGGGCCTACCACGGCTGGTCCGACCAGCTCGCCTACGGCCTGCGGATCCCGGGGACCCGGCACCACGAGGCGCACGGCGTGCCGAAGTACGTCTTCCGGCACACCCAGGAGTTCGCCCCCGGGGACCTCGACGCCCTGGAGCGCACCCTGATGCTCAATCGCGCACGCGGGGGCACCGCCGCGGTCCTGATCGAGCCGGTCGGCCCCGAGAGCGGCACCCGGCCGCTGCCGCGCGACTTCAACGCCGGGGCGCGGGCCCTGTGCGACAAGTACGGCGCGCTGCTGATCTTCGACGAGGTGGTCACGGGCTTCCGGATGGGCCTGGGCGGCGCGCAGGGCTACTTCGGTGTCGAGCCGGACCTGACCGTGTTCGGCAAGGTCGTGGCCGGCGGTTACCCGTCGGCCGGTGGCCTGGGCGGGCGGCGTACGTACATGAAGTACCTGTCCGCGGGGATCGAGGCTGGCGCGAAGAAGGCCCTCGTCGGCGGGACCATGGCCGCCAATCCTCTGTCCAGCGCCGCCGGCTACTTCACCCTGGTCGAGCTGGAGCGCACCAGCGCCCCGCAGCGCGCCGGCGCGATGGGCGACCGGCTCACCGCCGGGCTGCGTGCGGCGATCGCGGACCGCGGCCTGCCGTTCGTGGCCTACAACCAGGGCTCGATCGTGCATTTGCAGACCGTGGGCACGATGCACTTCACGGTGGACTTCAACCGGATCTGGGAGATCCCCGGCAAGCTCAAGGAGATCAAGGCACGCAAGCTCGTCATGGAGCAGATGGGTGCGGCCTACACCGCGGAGGGCGTGATCACGTTGGCCGGGTCGCGGATGTACACGAGCGCCGCCCACACCGCGGAGACGATCGACGCGGCGATCGCGGCGTTCGACCGGGTGTTCGCCCAGGTGCAGGGGGCGCGGGCATGAGGGAGGCCGAAGCCCGCGCCCTGCTGGTCGATGCCGGGCACCGGCTGCTCGCCGAGGGCCTCGTGGCCCGCACCTGGGGCAACCTGAGCGTCCGCCTCGACGAGCGCACCATGGCCGTCACGCCCAGCGGGATCGCCTACCCGGACCTGACCGAGGAGATGATCGTCCTGGTCGACCTCGAGACCGACCAGTGGTCCGGGCCCTACAGGCCCAGCGGCGAGCGCAAGGTCCACCGTGAGGTCTACCGCCGCCGGCCCGACGTCCAGGCGGCCGTCCACACACACCAGGTGGCGGCCTCGATCTGTGCCGCGGCCCGAGTGCCGGTCCCCACGCAGACGTTGGGGGAGGTGCCCTGTGCTCCCTATGCGCTGCCCGGCACGAAGAAGCTGACAGAGGCGACCGTCAGCGCCCTGGGCGCGGGCCCGGCCGTGCTGATGGCCAATCACGGAGTGCTGACCGTCGGCGCGGATCTGGAGTCCGCCTTCGACCGGGTCGCTGAGCTGGAACGGGCGTGCGCCGACTACGTCGTCGTCAAGCGACCCTACGAGGGCTCGCACATGCCCGCCGATCCCGCGGACCTGTGGGATCCGGCCTGCCTGAGCCAGGTGCCGCTGCGCGATGGCACTCGGGCGTGGTTGTCCCAGGCCCCCTTCACCGTGCGCTTCTCGGTGCTGCGCCGGTCGCTGCCGCCCGTGCTCGACGACCTGGCACAGCTCACCGGACGGCACGTGGCCCCGGTGCGCTCGGCGCCGCGAAGGCGGCCACGCTCCGATGCCGTACTGGTCCCGGGCCGAGGCGCGCTGGTGTTCGGCGTGGACCACGAGGCCGTGGCGATGGTGGTCGAGAAGGCCGCTCGTGCCTGGATCGGCGGTGCCGGCCTCGGCGGGGCCAAGTCGCTGCCCCTCTGGGAGGCGCTGCTCATGCGCGTGGTCTACGCGCGCTCCTACTCCAAGCAGGCCGCTGCGGCGCACCCCGCCGCCTGAGCGGGCGGCCCGTAGCGGGGCGGGCTCACGTGCGCGCCGGTATCGTGGACGCATGACGGACCTGATCTGGATCTTGGCGCTGGCCGGCTTGGCCGTCTTCGTGATGCGGTCCATGCGCCCGCAGCAGCCGGTCCGCCAGCTGCCCGGCGCCGCGGAGAACCGGGAACTCGCAGAGCGGCGGTGGCAGGCCGTGCGCCGGGTCGCGGAGGAGGACGTCACCCAGCTCGGCGAGCAGATCGCGGCCACGCCAGTCCCGGAATCGATCGCGCCGGAGGCGGTCACGGACTTCGATTCGGCCCTTGGCGCCTACGAGCGCGCCAAGGAGACGCTGGCCGTGGCCACCCACCCCGATGACCTGCAGTGGGTGTCGCGATCCCTGGACGACGGCCGGTTCGCGCTGGCCACCCTGGCTGCCCGCCGGGACGGGCGCGAATTGCCCAATCGCCGGCCGGCGTGCTTCTTCGACCAGCGGCACGGGCTGTCGGTGGCCGACGCCCAGTGGGCACCCCCGGGTGGTGCGGTGCGCGACGTACCCGTGTGCGCCGCGTGCCAGTCACGGATCGCCGACGGCCTCGATCCGCAGGCCCGACTCGTCCCGACCGCGGCCGGGGACCGGCCCTACTACGACGCCGGCCCGGAGTACGCGCCCTGGGCGCGCGGCTGGTACGGCGCCTCGGGAATGTACATGCTCAACAACATGCTGCTGGGCACGATGCTGATCAACGCCATGTACCTGCCGGCGGGCTTCGACTACTTCGGTGCCGATGGTGGTGCCGACGCTGGATTCGAGGATGCCTCGGGCGGCGGGGCAGACGGCGCCGCGGACGCCGGCGGGTTCGACGGCGGAGGCGGCGGCTTCGACGGCGGCGGTGGTTTCGACTTCGGCGGCTTCTAGCTCCTGGGGCGCGTGCCGCAGCGCCGCGGCCGGCTGCCGGTGCCCTGAGCAACGGCACCCCCTGGTGCGGCCGGCTCAGCGGGGGATCGGATCGGCGTCCAGCTCCGGCGCCAGGATCTCGGGCTCGGGCAGGCCCGCGGCAACGACCGCCGCCACTGTCAGCAGGGCCCCTGCGGCAAGCAGTGACACCGTGAACGAACCGTCCGCGGTGCGCATCGCCGACATGGCGTAGACGAACACGACCGCACCCTGCCCGAAGAGCTGCATGAGGCCGTTCGAGGTACCTTCCGGGGTGGGTCGGGTGATCTCGGCTGCGTACTGGAAGCCGATCGGCAGCGCCGAGACCAGGAAGAAGCCCAACGTCCCCGCGGACGCCAGCACCAGCGGCAGGCTGGTCGCGAACGTGACCCCGACCAGGCCGGGCAGCGAGCCGGCGAGGGCCAGGGCCAGGAACGGCCCGCGCCGACGTCTTCGATCCGACAGTGCGGGCAGCACGACCGCGCCGATGAGCCCACCGAGGAGCAGGACCGCGCCCAGCGTGCCCGCATCCGCCGGGCTGAAGCCGCGGGGACGCACGATCGCCTCGACCCAGGTGGTCAACCCGTTGAAGACGCCCAGCCCCACGAAGGCCACCGCGAGCACCGCCCAGAACGGCCGGATCCGCAGCGCGTGCCGCAGGCCCTCGAGCACCAACGCCCGTTGCTCGTCCCGCGGCGGGCAGGGTGGCGTGGGTGGCCGCTCGCGGGCGAGGACCAGGAACAGCACCGCCGACCCGGCGGCCAACGCGCCGTAGACCAGTTGCACGGTGTCGATGGACATCGACTCGATCAGCACCGGGCTGGCCACCATGCCCACGGCGGTGCCCACCAGGTTGCCCACGGTGATGATGCCGACCGCGGTGGCGCGCTGGTCGGGGGCGAACCAGCGGGCCGGCATGGTGGTCCACGCGTTGAGCAGCAGAGGTTGGGCGCAGGCGATCCCGATCGTGGCGGCCAGCGCCAGGGCGTAGTTGCTGCCCGCGAACCCCCGCAGCAACCCGCAGGCGCCCATCACCACGACGCCCAGGCCGACTGCGAAGCGGAACCCGCGCGTGTCGATCAGCCAGGAGGCGGGCAACGAGAACGGGATGAACGCGATCATGAACGACATCGCGAACAGCCCCACCGCGAGGTCCCCGACTCCGTAGAACTGCGCGGACGGACCGGTGATCGACGCGTATCCGATCCACAGCGTCTGGATCGTGAGGTTGACCAGTGTCGTCACGGCCAGGACCACCCACCGGTACGGGTACACGAAGTAGGTGGGCTGGGCCGGACCGGGCATGAGCGCGAGTCTGCCACCGCGGCTACCGCGAGGGCGCCGGGCCGGCACGACGACGGTCACCAGATCCTCGAGATGGCGCGTGCGCCTGAGCGCCGTGACTGGGAACTGCCCGTGTCAGGAAGGCTCGGTGATGGGCGATGATGGTGCCATGGATCCCAAGAATGTGAAGATCGTTGCCGTCGTACTGATTGCCTGCCTGGTCGGGATGGTGTTCATCGGCTTCCTGTAGAGCGGCCGCACAGCACTGTGGCCGACCCCCGCGCGGGGGTCGGCCACAGTCATGAACTTCCAGGTCGGTGCGTCCCTACGCGGTGATGACCTTGATCATCTCGACGACCTTCGAGCTGTAGCCCCACTCGTTGTCGTACCAGGCAATGAGCTTGACGAACGTCGGGTCCAGCGCGATCCCGGCGTTGGCATCGAACACCGAGGTCAGCGACTCGCCGCGGAAGTCGGTCGCGACGACCATGTCCTCGGTGTAGCCCAGCACGCCCTTGAGGGAGCCCTCGGACGCGTCCTTCATGGCCTTCTTGATGTCCTCGTAGCTGGCCTCGTTCTCCAGCTCGACGACCAGGTCGACCACCGAGACATCCGAGGTGGGCACGCGGAACGACATGCCGGTGAGCTTGCCGTTGAGGTCGGGCAGGACCTTGCCAACCGCCTTGGCCGCGCCCGTCGAGCTCGGGATGATGTTCTCCAGGATGCCGCGGCCGCCGCGCCAGTCCTTGTTGCTCGGACCGTCGACGGTCTTCTGCGTGGCGGTGGCAGCGTGCACGGTGGTCATCAGGCCGCGCTTGATGCCGAAGCTCTCGTGCAGGACCTTGGCCAGCGGCGCCAGGCAGTTGGTCGTGCAGGAGGCGTTGGAGATGATCGCCTCGCCGGCGTACTTGTCGGAGTTCACGCCGAAGACGAACATCGGGGTGTCGTCCTTGGACGGCGCGGAGAGGATGACCTTCGAGGCGCCGGCGTCGATGTGCTTCTGCGCGGTCTCCTTGGTCAGGAACAGACCCGTGGACTCGACCACGACCTCCGCACCGACATCGCCCCACTTCAGGTCGGCCGGGTCGCGCTCGGCGGTCAGGCGGATCGTGTTGCCGTTGACGATCAGGTTCGAGCCCTCCACCGAGACGTCGCCCTTGAAGCGGCCGTGCACGGAGTCGTACTTGAGCATGTAGGCCAAGTAGTCCGGATCCAGCAGGTCGTTGATCCCGACGATGGTGATGCTGTCGGTGTGATCGTTGACGGCGGCACGGAAAACCATCCGACCGATCCGGCCGAAGCCGTTGATGCCTACCTTGATGGTCATGCGGTTACCTTCCATTGAGGAACGGGGGCTTGTGCGAGCACGGCCAGACTACTTGAGAAGGCTGGGCACTCGCCTGCTGGCGACCGGGCCCCGAGATGGCCGATCAGTGAACTGTGGCAACCCTCAGCGAGCGCCCGCGGTCGGGTAGTGGATGTCGGATCGTCGGGCGTAGCCGCCGGTGTAGGAACCCAGGTCCACGACGAACGCGAGCGCCACCAGGAACCAGTCGAATCCCGAGACGCCGTTGCCCCACCAGCTGAGCAGGACGTAGGCCAACGTCGTGTACGGCAGCAGGAACCAGCCGATGAGCGGCAGGACCCATGAGCCGTCGAAGGCCCGGGTGATCTCGTCGTTGAACAACGCCATCAGCGCCAGGGCGAGCCGGGGCGCGAAGGCCCCGAGTAGCAGGACGAAGCAACCGCACATGTTCAGGCTCCCGGGTTCGGTGGTGGGCCACACGCTAGCCAACTGTCGCCTCCCGGGCGTGCAGGCGCGCAGAAGGTAGCGTGTGCGGCTGAGCGTCTGGGGCGCCGAATCCTGCCCACGCCGTACCCCTGAGGAGCGATGCACATGCCAGAGTTGAGGTTCCGCGACGACATCACCGTCGAGCTGGTCAAGCACGCGGCCGGCGACGCTGACGTGATCTGGGCAGCGCGGGTCTCGACCAAGGGGGAGCAGTCCTTGGCCGACATCGAGGCCGACCCGGCCAAGTCCGCCGGCTTGATCAACTACCTCATGCGCGACCGGCACGGGTCGCCGTTCGAGCACTCGTCGATGACCTTCTTCGTGCAGGGGCCGATCTTCATGTGGCGTGAGCACTTCCGGCACCGGATCGCCTCGTACAACGAGGAATCCGGTCGCTACAAGGTGTTGGAGCCCACGTTCTACGTGCCCGGCCCGCAGCGCCGCCTCGTGCAGGTCGGCAAGCCCGGCGCCTATGACTTCCTGGCCGGCACGCCCGAGCAGCACGACCTGGTGCGCGCCGAGACCGAGGCCGCGTGCCGGTCGGCCTACGCCGCCTACCAGGCGATGCTCGACGCCGGGGTGGCTCGTGAGGTGGCCCGGATCGTGCTGCCGCTGACGATCTACTCCTCGGCCTACGTGACGATGAACGCACGCGCCATGATGAACTTCCTGTCCCTGCGCAAGCACAGCGACGACGCCCGGTTCCCGAGTTTCCCGCAGCGCGAGATCGAGATGGTCGCCGAGCGATACGAGACCGAGTGGGCCACGCTCATGCCCCTGACCCATGCCGCCTTCGTGGCCAACGGCCGCGTCGCGCCCTAGGCGTAGGCTGATCCAGATGTCCTCCACCTCCACCCGGACCGCAGGCGGGCGCACCTACCTGCGCACCCCGGTACGCACCCACAAGGTCGGCATCGGCGAGGACCTGGCCGGCGTCATCGCGCTGTACGCCGCCGAACGGATCACGCCCACCACCACGCTGTGCCTGTCGCAGAAGTTCGTGTCGATCTGCTCCGGGGACGTCCGGCACATCAGCGAGGTCCAGGACACCCGGCTGGCTCGCCTCATCGTGAAGTACGTGACCAAGAACGACAACGGCGACATCGGCTACAGCCATCCCAAGAAGATGCAGGTGGCCATCGAGGAGGTCGGTTACCCGCGGATGGTCGCGGCCGTGGTAGGCGGTGGGCTGTCCAAGCTCGTGCTGCGCCGACGCGGGGACTTCTACCGGATCGCCGGGCACCACATCTCCGAGATCGATGGGTTCAACCCCGACGCGATGGCGCCCTTCGACGAGTACGCGATGCTCCCCTCGAAGGATCCGGACGGCATCTGTGACGGGTTGGCCCAGAAGTTCGGCTGCGCGGCCTACGTCATCGACGGCAACAACATCAACGTCGAGGTGGTCGGGCGCAGCGCGAACCTGCCGATGTCGGTGGCAGCCGCGCGTGAGGTGATGCTGGACAACCCGATGGGGCAGGGTGACGAGCTGACCCCGGTGTTCCTGATCGACCCACAGGCCTGACCAGCCCGCCCGCAGCACCCCGCCCGACAACCGCGGTGCGCCCGGATCCCAGGCGCGGTTGCCGCGCGGCACGCCCGGTGAGCCGCCCGCCGGTCGACCGACCGGCCGATAACGTAGGCGCATGTCCTACGACCCCACCAGCCCAGCTCCGTTCGGCCACATGCTCACCGCGATGGTCACCCCGTTCACCGACGACGGCGCCCTGGACCTCGACGGCGTCGCCGCGCTGGCGACGCACCTGGTCGACGAGTGCGGCAACGACGGCCTGATCGTCAACGGCACGACGGGGGAGTCGCCCACCCTGCGCGACTCGGAGAAGACCGAGGTGCTGCGCACCGTGCTGGCCGCAGTCGGTGACCGGGCCACGGTCGTGGCCGGTTCGGGCAACAACGACACCCGGCACACCATCGAGATCTCACGTGCCGCCGAGGCCGCGGGGGCGCACGGCCTGCTCCTGGTCACGCCCTACTACAACAAGCCGCCCCAGGCCGGGATCGCCGCCCACTTCCTCGCTGTGGCAGATGCCACCGGCCTGCCAATCATGACCTACGACATCCCGGGTCGTACCGGGGTTCCGATCGAGGCCGACACGTTCGCGCGGATCAGCTCCCATCCGCGGATCGTGGCCAACAAGGACGCCAGGGCTGACGTGCCCGGCGCCGCTGCGGTGATCGTGCGGACCGGCCTGGCCTGGTACTCCGGGGACGACGCGCTGACGCTGCCGCTGCTGTCGGTGGGCGCGGTGGGGGTCGTGTCCGTGGTCGGTCACGTGCTCAGCGAGCGGATCGGGCTGATGATGGCCGCCCACCGCGCCGGCGACGTCGCGCGGGCCACCGAGCTGAACACGTCGATGATCCCGGCCTATGTGGGGATGTTCCGAACCCAGGGCGTGATCATGGCCAAGGCCGCCCTGCGTGAGCTGGGCCTGCCCGCCGGGCCGGTCCGGTTGCCCCTGGTGGATGCCACCGCCGAGCAGGTGCAGACCCTGCGCCGTGACCTGACGCAGGCCGGAGTGCAGGGACTGAGCGGGTGAGGCCCGGGCACCACGAGCTGAGCAACCCGCCACCGCTCGAACCAGGGGTCCTGCGGATCGTCGCGTTGGGCGGGATCGGCGAGATCGGGCGCAACATGGCCGTCCTGGAGATCGACGGTCGGCTGCTGATCGTCGACTGCGGGGTGCTGTTCCCCGAGGAGTCGCAGCCGGGCGTGGACCTGATCCTGCCCGACTTCGACCACATCGCCGACCGGATGGACGACGTCGAGGCGATCGTGCTCACCCACGGGCACGAGGACCACATCGGTGGGGTGCCATTCCTGCTGCGGATGCGCTCGGACATCCCGCTGCTCGGCTCCCGGCTGACCCTGGCAATGATCGAGGCCAAGCTGCGCGAGCACCGGATCACGTGCTACTCGTTGGAGGTTCGCGAAGGCCAGCGTGAGCGGGTCGGACCGTTCGACCTCGAGTTCTTCGCGGTCAACCACTCGATCCCCGACGCGTTGGCGGTCGGCATCCGCACCGCCGCGGGCACAGTCCTGCACACCGGCGACTTCAAGATGGATCAGCTGCCCCTCGACGGGCGGATCACCGACCTGCGCGGCCTCGCCCGGCTCGCGGAGGAGGGCATCGACCTGGCCATGGTCGATTCCACCAATGCGGAGGTGCCTGGGTTCGTGCCCCCCGAGGTCGACATCGCCCCCGTGCTGGACAAGGTGTTCCACCGCGCCGGCGGGCGGATCATCGTGGCCAGCTTCGCCTCCCACGTGCACCGCATCCAGCAGGTCCTCGACGCCGCCGGCACGCACGGGCGCAAGTGCGCGTTCGTCGGTCGGTCGATGGTGCGCAACATGAACGTGGCGCGCGACCTGGGCTACCTGACGGTGGCCCCCGGCCTGCTGGTCAGGGCCGATGACCTGACCGGCCTGCCCGACGACGAGGTCGTGCTGATCTGCACCGGCTCCCAGGGTGAGCCGATGGCCGCGCTGTCGCGGATCGCCAACGGCGATCATCCGATCACGGTCGGCCAGGGCGACACCGTCATCCTCGCGTCCTCGCTGATCCCCGGCAACGAGAACCCGGTGAACCGGGTGATCAACGGCCTGACCCGCTGGGGTGCGGCGGTCGTGCACAAGGGGAACGCGCTGGTGCACGTCTCGGGGCACGCCTCGGCCGGCGAGTTGCTCTACTTCTACAACATCCTCACGCCGGCCAACGTGATGCCGGTGCACGGCGAGCCGCGACACCTGCACGCCAACGCCGCACTGGCGGTGCGCACAGGCGTGCCGGCCGATCAGGTGCTGGTGGCCGAGGACGGTGTCGTGGTCGACCTCTCCGAGGGCCGGGCCCGGATCGTCGGGGCGGTGCCCTGCGGCCATGTGTACGTCGACGGCTCGTCGGTCGGGGACATCACCGAAGCCTCACTCAAGGACCGTCGGATCCTCGGCGAGGAGGGCTTCATCTCGGTCTTCGTCGCTGTCGACCTCGAGACCGAGAGGGTGGTCGCCGGCCCCGAGATCCATGCACGTGGCTTCGCCGAGGACTCCGAGATCTTCACCGACGTGCTGCCCCTGGTGACCAAGGGCCTCGAGGACGCCCTCGCGCACGGCGGCACGGACGCCCACGCCCTCGAGCAGGTCCTGCGACGCCTGGTGGGTCACTGGGTCAACTCCACCCACCGCCGCCGCCCGATGATCGTGCCTGTGGTGGTCGAGGCCTGACCGCGATCGGGGGCGGCGCGACACGCGGGGGTGTCGGGGCTTGGCGGGGGGCTGCGGTGGGCGGGCGCCGGTAGCCTGCTGGAATGGCCACGAAGACCTCCGCGCGAGCCCGCACGTCGGGTTCCGCGCGCACCGCGCAGGGCAGCCGCAAGGGCACCAAGCCCAAGTCCCAGACCCGGGCGACGAGTTCTCGCTCGGTGCCGCGGACCGCCCCGAAGCCGGTGAAGCGCTCGCAGCAGGGCCCGATCGCCAGGTCGCTGCGTGCGATCGGGCGATTCGTCTCGCGGATCTGGCTGATGATCGCGGCCACGCTCGGTGCGCTGGCCCGTGCGATCGGCCGGGGCGCTCGGGAGGTCGACGCCACGCACCGCCGCGACGGGATCGGTCTGGCCCTGTTCAGTGCGGCCATCGTCGTGGCAGCGGTGACCTGGTTCGGAATCCAGGGGTGGCTCACCGGGCTGGTCAACGCCATCGTCAGCGGTGCGGTGGGCGCCCTGGACATTGCCGTGCCGGCCCTCCTGCTGTGGGCAGCTCTGCGGATGCTGCGTCATCCCGACGAGGGGGCGATCACCGGGCGCGTGGCCATCGGCAGCACTGTCCTGTTGGCCGCTGCGGCCGGGATCTGGGCGCTGACCCAGGGCGCGCCGAATCCAGCCGACGGCGCGCAGGCGATGCGTGCTGCCGGCGGCTGGCTCGGCTGGCTGATCACCGCACCGGTCGTCTCGGCGGTCGGGGTGTGGCTGGGCTACCTGTGGCTGCTGGCGGTCCTGGGCTTCGGGCTGCTGGTGGTGACCGCCACTCCCATCAACGAGGTGCCCCGGCGCCTGGCCGCCCTGCGCGACGCTGTGCTGTTGCGACGCGTCCCCACCGACGCCGCCGACGACTCCGCGAGCGCCGGTGACATGGCCGTCGACGGACGGGCCAAGCACGCCGCTCTGAAGCCCGACGACGAGTCCGACGACGAGGAGTCCAGTGGGCGCGCGGACGCCGCGGGTCAATCGAAGCCGGCAGACGGTTCGGACGAGGTCAGCGCGTCCGGCGGACCGTCGGCCAGCCCGGCCGGCACGCCGGCAGGGACACCCTCGTCGCCAGTAGGCCTACGGGCTCGCGCGCTGGGCATGGTCCGCGGGCTGCGCCGTGGGCGTCCCGACACGCCCGCCCCGGTCTACGACGGCCCGTTGGCCGGCGACGAGGCATTCGTCTCCGCAGTGGCCACTGCGCCGACCGCCGGCGCCGGCGCCTCGGGGCAGGATTCCGCGCAGGACGCCGGTGCGGACGCCACGCTCGTCGACGCCCTGTTCGACCCCGAGGCCGATCACGGCGGCACTCCCGGCCCGCACGACCTGACCACGCAGGTCGCGGCACTGACCGCGACGCCCGGCGCCGCGTCGCCGATGGACCCTGAACTGGCCTCGCTGGTGGCCACGGTCACGCCCCCGACGCCGGGGAGCAAGCCTGCGCACCACACCGTCGAGATCGTCAGACCCGAGCAGTTGCGCCTGCCCGGCGCACCGGACTACCACCTGCCCAAGCCCACGCTGCTCAAGGCCGGATCGGCCCCGAAGGCGCGCGCCACGTCCAACGACCGGGTGGTGGCCGCCCTCACCGATGTGCTGGAGCAGTTCGAGATCGACGCCCAGGTCACCGGCTACATGCGCGGGCCGACGGTGACCCGCTACGAGGTCGAGCTGGGCCAGAGCGTGAAGGTAGAGCGGGTCACCGCCCTGGCCAAGAACATCGCCTACGCGGTCGCGACCTCCGACATCCGCATCCTGTCGCCGATCCCGGGCAAGAGCGCGATCGGCATCGAGATCCCGAACACCGACCGCGAGATGGTGTCCCTGGGCGACACGCTGCGCTCCCCGTCGGCCCTGTCCGACCACCATCCCCTGCTCGTGGGCCTGGGCAAGGACGTCGAAGGCGGCTACATCTGCGCCAACCTGGCCAAGATGCCGCACATCCTCGTGGCCGGCGCCACCGGCGCGGGCAAGTCGAGCTGCATCAACGCGCTGGTCACCAGCATCATGATGCGGGCCACCCCGGCCGAGGTCCGGATGGTGCTGGTCGACCCCAAGCGCGTGGAGCTGACCGCCTACGAGGGCATCCCGCACCTGATCACCCCGATCATCACCAACCCCAAGAAGGCCGCCGAGGCGCTGCAGTGGGTGGTGCGCGAGATGGACGCGCGCTATGACGACCTCGCCCACTTCGGGTTCCGGCACATCGACGACTTCAACCGGGCGGTGCGCTCGGGCACGCTCGTGGTGCCCCCGGACTCGCAGCGGGTGCTCGCGCCGTACCCCTACCTGCTGGTCATCGTCGACGAGCTGGCCGACCTGATGATGGTCGCCCCGCGCGACGTGGAGGAGTCGATCGTCCGGATCACCCAGCTCGCCCGGGCCGCGGGCATCCACCTCGTGCTGGCCACCCAGCGACCCAGCGTCGACGTGGTCACCGGCCTGATCAAGGCCAACGTGCCCTCCCGCCTGGCGTTCGCCACCTCGAGCCAGACCGACAGCCGGGTCATCCTCGACCAGACCGGCGCAGAGGCCCTCGTCGGTCAGGGTGACGGGCTGTTCCTGCCGATGGGCGCGTCCAAGCCGATGCGCATCCAGGGGGCCTTCGTGCCCGAGAGCGAGATCCGGGCGGTAGTCGCGCACGTGAAGAAGCAACTGGCCGCCCAGTACCGCGACGACGTGCTCACCGAGGCCAGCTCCAAGCGCGAGGTCGAGGACGAGGTCGGCGACGACCTCGACCTGCTCATCGCGGCCACCGAGCTGGTGGTCACCACCCAGTTCGGGTCCACGTCCATGCTCCAGCGCAAGCTGCGGGTCGGCTTCGCCAAGGCCGGTCGGCTCATGGACCTGATGGAGTCGCGCGGCATCGTGGGCCCCTCGGAGGGTTCGAAGGCCCGCGACGTCCTGGTCAAGACCGACGATCTGGACGAGATCCTGGCCGACCTTCAGCGGGGCAGCTGAGGACGCCCAGTGGCCTACTCTGGCCAGATGACAGCCACCCGGGTCGCGCTGGTCACACTGGGCTGCGCCCGCAACGAGGTCGACTCCGAGGAGTTGGCCGGGCGGCTGGCCGTCGGAGGCTTCGAGCTGGTCGATGAGGTCGAGGACGCCCAGGCTGTGCTGGTCAACACCTGTGGCTTCATCGAGGCGGCCAAGCGTGAGTCCGTGGATGCCCTGATGTCTGTGGGTGGCGCAGCGCCGGACGGGACCCCTCGCGCAGTGATCGCCGTGGGCTGCATGGCCGAGCGGTACGGCCGGGACCTGGCCGCGGAGCTGCCCGAGGCCGACGCCGTGCTCGGGTTCGACGCCTACCCGCAGATCGCCGAGCGGCTGCGCACGATCGTGGCGGGCGGCAGCGTGCCCAGCCACGTGCCGCGCGATCGCCGGACGTTGCTGCCGATGGCCCCCGTCGACCGGCCCGGATCGTCGATCCACGTGCCCGGGCATGGGACGGCGCCGACCACCGTCGGGGGCGCGAGCACCGCCGGGGGGGCGGGCGCCGTAGCTGGAATGGACACCGCGGCGGGAATGGGCACCGCGCTGCCGGAACCGGCCGGCCCCGGCTGGATGCGCCGACGCATCACCACCGGTCCGGTGGCGTCGCTGAAGATCGCCTCCGGCTGCGACCGGCGGTGCGCGTTCTGCGCGATCCCCTCGTTCCGGGGCTCGTTCGTCTCACGACCGCGCCCGGAGGTGGTCGGCGAGGCGCGCTGGCTGGCCGGGACCGGAGTCCGCGAACTGGTGCTGGTCAGTGAGAATTCCACCTCCTACGGCAAGGACCTCGGCACTCCGGGTGCGCTCGAGCAGTTGTTGGCCGACGTCTCGCGGATCGAGGGGATCGAGCGGATCCGCGTTGCCTACCTGCAACCGGCTGAGGTCCGACCGGGCCTGGTCGACGCGATGCTCGACCTACCGCGGGTCGCGGACTACTTCGACCTGAGCTTCCAGCACGCGAGCACGCCGCTGCTGCGCCGCATGCGCCGCTTCGGGGGCACCGAGGCGTTCCTGGAGCTGATCGCCACGATCCGGGCCGGGTCACCGCAGGCCGGCATCCGCAGCAACGTCATCGTGGGCTTCCCCGGGGAGACGGCCGACGACGTCCAGGAGCTGATCGACTTCCTCGGCGCCGCGCAGCTGGATGCCGTCGGGGTGTTCGGTTACTCCGACGAGGACGGCACGGAGGCCGCCGCCCTGCCCGGGGCGCTGGCCGACGACGAGATCAGGACGCGGGTGGGCGAGGTCAGCAGCGTGGTGGACGAGGTGATGGCCCAACGTGCCGAGCAGCGGATCGGGCGCACTGTCGAGGTCCTGGTCGAGGCCCTGGGACCGAGTTCGGCCGAGGGCCGAGCCGCCCACCAGGGGCCCGAGGACGGGGCAACGACGGTGCATCTGAGTCCAGAGATCCGCGGCCGCATCCAGGTGGGCTCGATCGTGCGCGCCCGGGTGGTCGGCAGCGAGGGCGTGGACCTCGCTGCCGTGGAGGTGTCGGTTGTCCGGTTCTGAGCCCGCCGAGGACCCTGCGTCCGCGCAGGGGAGTGGTGCTGCCGGGGGCGCGGCCGGCGCGGCCGAGCCGGTCAGGCCCGAGATGTGGAGCCGGGAGCGGGTAGTCACCGGGTGGGCCCAGATGTGGAATGTGCCCAACCTCTTGACGCTGCTGCGCATCCTGCTGATCCCATTCTTCTGGTACCTGCTCATGTACGACGACGGCGAGAACGTGGCCACACGGGTGGCCGCAACCGTGCTGTTCATGGTTGCGTCCTTCACCGACTGGCTCGACGGCTACATCGCCCGGCGCCAGGGCCTGGTGACGACGTTCGGCAAGATCGCGGACCCGCTGGCCGACAAGGCCCTGACGGGGGTGGCCCTGATCGGCCTGTCCGTCCTCGGGGAGTTGTGGTGGTGGGTCACCCTGCTGATCATCTCCCGCGAGGTCGGTGTGACCGTCGTGCGCTTCGGGGTGCTCAAGCACGGTGTCATCCCGGCCAGCCGGGGCGGCAAGGCCAAGACCGCGTTCCAGATGCTGGGGATCGTGCTCTACCTGCTTCCGATCACGGAGGCCGAACCCGCGCTGTATTGGTTCCGGGCGATCGTGATGGCGGTTGCCGTCCTGCTCACCGCGGCCACCGGTCTGGACTACCTGCTGCGGGCCCACCGGACCAGGCGGGACTCCAAGGCGCAGCGAGCCCTGGCCGCCGGGGATCCGACCCGGGTCCCGCACCCGGACGCTCAGTGATGAACGACGGCCCTGCGCCAGCCGAGAAGCGCACGCAGTCTGATCCGGGAGTCGCGGCCCAGGTGGTGGCCCGGCTGGTCGAACTGGACGCCACTATTGCGGTGGCCGAGTCCGTCAGTGGCGGTCGGCTCGTCAGCGCTCTGACGAGCGTGCCCGGCGCCTCGCGGGTGGTGCGTGGCGCTGTGGTGGCCTATGCCACCCCGGTGAAGGCCTCGGTCCTGGGGGTGGACCCGGTCCTGCTGGCCGAGCAGGGACCGGTGGGTGCCGAGGTTGCGGAGCAGTTGGCGCAGGGGGTCCGCACCCTGCTGGGGGCGCAGGTGGGCGTCGCCACCACCGGCGAGGCCGGCCCGGAGTCAGGTAGCGGGCAGCCGGTCGGGACCGTCCACCTCGCCGTCTGCGGCTCGTGGGGTCAGCGCGGAGCCCGGGTGCACCTCGAAGGTGGGCGGGCCGAGGTGCAGGACGGTGCTGCCCGTGCGGCGCTGGAGCTGTTGCTGGACGTCCTGGGCGGACCCGGGTCGAGGTGACCAGGGTCTCGGGTGGACCCGCGCCGAGTGACCCGGGTCTCTGGCGGCCCGAAGTGAGCGGTGTCGTCGGGCGCAACCTGCGCTGCGCGACGGTGACGCGAGGTTGAGGTCGGTCTTCCGTCGACAGGCGTGATCACGCTGGCCCTCGTCGCCACCTCGCTCTTACGCCGCAAGTAAGGTGGGCCGTATGCCGGAGTCGCCGCCTGTTCTCCCGCTGCGTTCGTCGTGCCCGATAGCAGCCTCGCTCGACGTGTTGGGCGATCGTTGGACCTTGGTTGTGCTGCGCGACCTGCTGGTGGGCGGTCGGACGCATTTCGCCGACCTCGCCGCTGACGAGTCGATCGCGACCAACACGCTGGCCGAGCGGCTGCAGCGGCTGCGGGACGCCGGTGTCATCGCCCGGGTGCGTGACCCCGAGGACGGTCGCCGCTGGATCTATGCGCCGCGTCGCCCGGCGATCGAGCTGATTCCCGTGCTGGTCGATCTGATGATCTGGGGCAGCGCCAACACGGCCGTTGTCGTGCCGCCCGAGCTGGCCGATGTCGCCGAGCACCGGGATGCGCTCATCGCCCAGTTCACAGACCAAGCGGTCACCCGGCTGGTCAACTGAACCCGAGGCCACCAACCGAGGGAAGCGGCCGCTTCTGGGATCGGACAGCTCACACAGGGCAGCCCGTTCTTTCGGGGAGCATCTCACTTGCAAGTCAGGAGCGATCTGAGTAGTATCACTGGCGAGTCACAAGCGACCAGAGTCCTGGGCTGCCGGCTCGACGCCCGAGGAGCAGACGAATGCGACGACGTGTCTACGTGAACTTGGCGGTGGTCGGGTCTGCGATGTTCACCGGTGTGATGCTGACGAT
The DNA here is from genome assembly GCA_963798745.1 of uncultured Actinomycetes bacterium. Lineage (GTDB taxonomy): Bacteria > Actinomycetota > Actinomycetes > S36-B12 > CAIYMF01 > Prado023. The sequence goes on along the minus strand of CAWCUF010000004.1, from coordinate 65,522 downwards.
CGGTCTGGCCCTGGGCCGGTACTGGCTCTCCCTGGAGCCGCAGGAGTTCGCCTCGTGGTTCGACGCCAACTTCATCCTGCTGCTGCCGTGCGTCGCGCTGACACTGATTCCGGCGTTCCTCGGCGTCGGCTGGTTGCTGAAGCAGGACTGGCGCGAGCCTGCACTGCGTCGCGGGTGGCTGATCGCGCTCGCAGGCATCGGCATCGCCTCGCTGATCACCGCGTTCTACCACCTCCCGGCCAACTTCCGTCTCTGGGGCCTGGACCAGACCGACGCCGAGGTCACCGCCGAGCTGCGCTGGTGGCTGCTCGTTCACGTGCCCCGCACTCTGGCGGGTCTGGTGGGCGCCGTGGCCGCGCTGGGCACGGCGCTCCGATCAGCCCAGCTGCATGCCACCCCTCGAGAGGCAGCGGCCAGGCCCGCCAGTGGGGCCTGACCCCGACCCGACGGAGATCCCCTCGCACCGTCTCGCCCGCTTTGCCAGCCTCGACGAGACGAGCCCCCAGCGATGTTGTCGCCTATGTCGTCGTCGCGATCCAGCTCACGTCACGGGTACGGCGGCTACTCGACTTGATCGCGGTGCCCGACGCCGCGATCGACGCCGCGCTCGACCGGGCAGTCACCGACAGCTTGCGGCCGCCCGTGGTCATCGGACTCGCCCTCAGGGGGGCTGGCTGACCTACGCCTGGGCCGTCGAACCTGGTTGAGCGTCTCGGTGGTCCTGACCCCGGCCACGCCCGACGGACTTGCCCCGCGCATGTTCGGCTCACCGTCAACGATCCGGTCAGCGCACTGAAGATCGGCATCCTGGCCGGTGCCGCGCCGCTGGGACTGTGCGTCGCTGGAGCCAAGCAGGGAACAAATCTGGACTGTCGGCATGTTGTGGATGACAGGAAGGCCAGCCGCGCGGGTGTCGCGCTAGGCTATGGCGATGGAAGGAAGGCCCATGGTGATCCTGCGACGGGTGGTCGGCGAGGAGTTGCGTCGCCTGCGCCAGGACCAGGCACGGACCTTGCGGGACGTGAGTTCCGCGGCCCGCGTCTCGCTGGGCTACCTCTCCGAGATCGAGCGTGGCCAGAAGGAGCCCTCCAGCGAACTGCTGGCTGCCATCTGTACCGCTCTGGACGTCCCGCTGTCCACGCTGCTGCGCAGCGTCAGCAACGAGGTGAGCACGCTCGAGACTGCTCGTGCCGAGGTGGCCAGCGCCGCCTGACTCCCTGCACACCCGCGTGCTGGCGGTGCTCGTGGTGCCTGCCGCCGTGTCCGGTCAGCGGGGTACCCGGTATCCGCGTGGCGTGAGGGCGAATCCGGCTCCGGTCAGAGCCGTCCGGACCGCCGCAGGGCTCTCGGGTGCCATGACCGGGAGGCCGTTGGCCCGGGTGATCGTCAGCGCTCCCACCGTCCCGGCGTCCATCGCCGCGCGCAAGGCCCCGGCTGCGATCGTCAACGCCGTGCCCTCGCCATCACCTGCCGGAGTTGCGTGCTGCCCCGGGTCTGACGCCCCGGCACCGAAGGTCAGCAGGCTGCGCCCGCCGCGCTCCACGTAGAGCACTGGTCTGCCCGCCATCAGGACAACGTGGCACCCGGCTGCCCGCGCTGGCCGGTGCGGGGTTCCGGGTCCGCCGGCCCAGTCACTGGCAGGCCACTCCAGGGCTGCTCCGTACGGGTTCGCGGGGTCCGTCGTGGCCAGGACGAGGGGCGCCGGGGCCTCGTCAACGAGGTTGCGTTCCAGGGTCCGTACCTCGTCCACCACTCCGGGCAGTGCGAACTGGGCCGCACCCAGGCCCTCCACGGCGTACACGCGCTGGACCCGGCCGCGCTCCTCCATCATTGCCAGCGTCCGGTAGGCCGCTGCGAACCCGCCGGGCTCCCCAGCAGCCGCCACCGCGCCGCGGGTGACGATGCCCAGTCGGTCCAGGTGGGCTTCGGCTCGTGCCACGGCGAGGACCTCGGGGGCCGGCAGCTCAGTCGGCAGCGCGAACCATCGCCCAGGCAACTCGGGTGCGCCCGCAGGTCGCGGACTCGCACGCTGCGGCGTCGCTGGGTGGCCCAGTGCCGGGCTCGGTCCGGTCGCTGGCCGTGAGAGCCCAGCCCCGTGCTGGCCGATGGCCAATGCCTGTCCAGCATCGCCGTGCCACAGGTCGGCGTAGCGTCCCCGCGGCGGCCGCGCGGGCCTGCGAGGGCGGTGCCCACCCGGTCGGGAGCCGCGCCGGCTCGATGTCCGGGCCGCCATCGCCCGCACCGGTTCCACGGTGTCATTGCTGACCAGTCCGCCCCAGAGCAGGTCCACGAGCGCGCTCCCGGCGGCGTTCCGATCGGGTGCTTGCTCGGTGGCGTTGGCCGCGAGCCGGGCGACGAGGTCGCGCAGGAACCAGCCACCTCCTGAGCGCAGCATCGCCAGCAGCTCGGCCATCACGGTGCCCTCGGGTGGCTCGGCGCCTCGCGGGAGCAGGAAGCCCACCTCCGCGGGCGCCAACGCGATCCAGCCGTCGCCGCCGGGCAGGGCAGCGTTGCCGGTCCACAGCACCTCCGCCGCCGCAGTCAGCTCGTCGAGCATCGCGGGGGCGTAGCCGGGCACCCGACTGGGCAGGATCGAGTCCTCGAGGGCCGACGCCGGCACGGGGAGTCCGGCCATCGCTGCGATCGCCTGCAGGACCCCTTCCGCACCGCGCAGCCGGATCCGCGCCACCGGCACGACGTTCTGCCAGCGGGGCAGGAAGGCCGCCAGCGCGGCTGGGCTCACGGGCTCGATCTGCTTGCGCAGCAGGGCCACGGAGCGGCGCTTGATCAGCCGAAGGACGTCAGGATGACACCACTGGGGGCCGGGCGCGTCGGGTACGAACCAACCTTCCACGATGCGTCCGGCAACCCGGCTGCTGCCCAGGCGCTGTGCCACGACGGCCGGCGGCAGACCGACCTCCGCCACGACGTCCGCGGTGGTGAAGGGTCCGTGCGTCCGTGTGAACCGCGAGATGAGGTCGCCCAGCGGATCGGCCACCGGTTCGAGGTGCGCCGCCGGCAGACCAGCAGGCAACGGCGCGCCCAGCCCGTCGCGCAGCCGGGCGGCGTCCTCGACGACCGCCCAGACATCTTCACCGGCCATTCGGGTCCGGATGACCCGGCGCTGCGCCTCGAGGTCGGCCAGCCAGCCGGCTGGCACGCCACGCGCGGCTGCGGCCGCCTCGGTCAGTGGCCCCAGGATGCGCAGCAGGTCGGCGGCGTCCTCGGGTCGTCTCGCCCGGCGCTCCTCGGTCAGGTGCTGGATCTGGGCAACCACTGCGGCGATCGCCTCAGGCTCGAGTAGGTCGCGCAGGTCGGTCTGGCCGAGCAATTCGCCCAGCAGGGTTGGATCGAGGGTCAGTGCGGCAGCCCGTCGCTCGGCCAAAGGTGAGTCGCCCTCGTAGAGGAACTCCGAGACGTAGCCGAACAGCAGCGATCGGGCGAACGGTGACGCCGTCTCCGGTGAGACCTCGACCACCGCGATCCGGCGCTGCGACACCGAGGTCATCAGCTCCACGAGCGCCGGCAGGTCATACACGTCGCGCACGCATTCGCGCACGGCCTCCAGGACGATCGGGAACGTCGGATGCTCGGCGGCGATCTGCAGCAACTGGGCCGAGCGCTGTCGCTGCTGCCACAGCGGCGCCCTTCGGCCCGGGCGTGGGCGCGGAAGCAGCAGCGCGCGGGAGGCGCACTCGCGGAACCGGGCCGCGAACAGCGCGGAGCCGCCGATCAGCCGGGTCACCTCCGCTTCGATCAGGTCCGGCTCGGGAAACAGCGCGGCGGTGGCGTCCGCGAGCCAGTCGTCTTCGGGGAGGTCGGGCAGGCGCGCGACCAGCCCGTCGTCGCCGTGCAGGACGGCGGCGTCGACGCCGAACCGCTGGGCCAATCGCTCGCGGGCAAGCAGCGCCCAGGGCGCGTGCACACGGGCGCCGAACGGGGACAGGACGGTCAGGCGCCAGTCGCCGAGTTCGTCGCGGGTGCGTTCGACCACGATCGTCCGGTCGGTCGGTACCCGGCTCACCGCGCCCTGTTCGCGGATGTAGGAGACCAGGTTCTCGCCGGCCCAGCGGTCCAGGCCCAGGTCGGTCAGGCGGGTCGCCGTCGTGGCGGGGCTGTCCTCGGCCAGGGCGCGGGTGAAGGCGCCGATCGCCCGGCCGAGCTCGGCGGGACGACCAAGGGCATCCCCGCGCCAGAACGGCAGTCGGCCCGGCGCCCCGGGCGCGGGTACGACATCGACTCGGTCGTGGCCGATGTCGACGATCCGCCAACTGCTGGCCCCGAGGGCGAACGTGTCACCGACCCGGGATTCGTAGACCATCTCCTCGTCGAGCTCACCGACCCGACCCCCACCGCCCCGGATGTAGACGCCGAACAGACCGCGATCGGGAATCGTGCCGCCGGAGGTGACGGCCAGGCGTTGAGCACCCGGCCGGGCTGAGAGCAGGTCCTGGGTACGGTCCCAGACGATCCGGGGACGCAGTTCGGCGAAGGCGTCAGACGGGTAGCGCCCGGCCAGCATGTCGACCACGGACTCGTAGACCGCCGGCGTGAGTTCGGCGAATGCGGCCGTGCTGCGCAGCAGCCCGAGCAGGTCGGGGACCGACCAGTCGTCCATCGCCACGGCGGCCACGATCTGCTGCGCGGCCACATCCAGGGGGTTGGTCGGGATCCGCAGCTCTTCGATCTGCCCGGTCTGCATGCGCTGCACCACGACGGTGCTGGTCAGCAGGTCCGAGCGGTACTTGGGTAGCACGACCCCGACGGACGTGGCGCCGACCTGATGCCCGGCGCGCCCGACGCGCTGCAGGCCGGAGGCCACTGAAGGCGGTGACTCGACCTGGATGACGAGGTCCACCGCACCCATGTCGATGCCCAGTTCGAGGCTGGAGGTCGCAACCACCGCGCGCAGCCGACCCCTCTTGAGATCATCCTCGATGAGGGCCCGCTGTTCCTTGCTCACGGAGCCGTGGTGAGCCCGCGCGAGCACGGCCGGCGCTCCGGTGGTGGCCCCGGCCTGCGCCATCACCTCGGCCGGTGCGCGGCCCGCCACCCGGGCCGGCGCCGCGGGAGCGCCGGTACCCGCATCGGCGCGCGACTCCGCCGCGCCGGCCACCTCGGCCCGTTCGGCATGGATCTCGTTGATCCGTGCGGTGAGGCGCTCGGCCAGGCGCCTGGAGTTGGCGAAGACGATCGTGGAGCTGTGTGCCTCGATGAGATCGACCATCCGCGCCTCGACATGCGGCCAGATCGAGGCGGTGGGGGAACCATCCGGCGCGGGGGCAGCGCCCAGTTCACCCATGTCCTCCACGGGCACCTCGACCGTCAGCTCCCACTGCTTGGCGGCGCCGGCTGCCACGACCTCCACCGGATGGTCCCCACCCAGAAAGCGGGCGGCCACCTCGGGGGGACGCACGGTCGCCGACAGGCCGATCCGAGGGACCCGCCGCCCCGCGAGGTGATCCAGGCGCGCCAGGCTCACCGCCAGATGCGCCCCGCGTTTCGATCCGGCGATCGCGTGCACCTCGTCGACGATCACGGTCTCGACATCGGCCAGGATGCTGCGGGTTGCAGAGGTGAGCAGCAGGAACAACGACTCGGGCGTCGTGATCAGGATGTCCGGCGGCCTGCGGGCCATGCTGCGCCGCTCAGCGGCCGGGGTGTCTCCGGTGCGCAGGCCGACGGTGACCCGCGGCTCGGGTCGACCGAGCAGTGCGCAATGGGTGGCGATCCCCGCCAGTGGCGCACGCAGATTGCGCTCCACATCCACGGCCAGGGCCTTGAGCGGGCTGACATAGAGAACCCGGACCCCCGCAGCCTCCCGCGGTTGCAGACAGCGATCGATGGCGCTGAGGAACGCGGCCAGGGTCTTGCCCGAGCCGGTAGGGGCCACCGCCAGGACGTCGGAGCCGGCTTGGATTCTCGGCCACGCCCCGGCCTGGATGGGTGTGGGGGCCTGGAAGGAGGCAGCGAACCACCTGCGGGTGGGTTCGGAGAAGGCGGCCATGGGATCCACGCAGACATCTTCGCCTGAGGGTCGGACATGGGCTTGCCCGAGCCCGCGTGGATGGCACCATGTCCGCATGCGCCTGACCGATTTCTGGGAGCGGATGGAACTGACGTTCGGCGCCGCGTACGCCCGGTCCTGGGCCGACGACCAGCATCTGGCCGCGCTCGGGGGCCGCACCGTGGTCGAGGCGCTGGCCCAGGGGGAGGACACCCGCGAGGTCTGGCGGGCGGTCTGCGCCCATGCCCGGGTGCCCAGCGACCTCACCTGAGCGGCGTGTCGCACAGCCTCGAACAGGTGTTCGTACTAGTCTCGTCGCTGTTGGTGCCGGGATGATTCGCGTGCGGGTCATCCACAGGTTGGCAACGCAACGGGTCGCAATGTCGGAACCCCCGCTTAGTGTCCTGCTTGACAGTTCGAGAGTGCTTCGGCACCGCGAGACCCAAGGAGTTCGTAATGGCGGCACAGAACCGTGACAAGGCGCTGGAGTCGGCGCTGCTGCATCTGGAGAAGCAGTTCGGCAAGGGCACGGTGATGCGGCTGGGGGATCAGCCCTCCGTTCCCATGGATGTGATCCCCACCGGCGCCATCGCGCTGGACATCGCGTTGGGCATCGGGGGCCTGCCCCGTGGCCGGGTCGTGGAGATCTATGGTCCTGAGTCCAGCGGCAAGACGACCGTCGCACTGCACGCGGTGGCCAGCGCCCAGGCCGCTGGCGGAATCGCTGCGTTCATCGATGCGGAGCACGCGCTGGACCCGGTCTACGCCCAGAAGCTCGGCGTGAACATCGACGACCTCTACGTCTCCCAGCCGGATACCGGCGAGCAGGCCCTGGAGATCGCTGACACGCTCGTGCGGTCCGGGGCCATCGACCTCATCGTGATCGACTCGGTCGCGGCCCTGACGCCGAAGGCCGAGATCGAGGGCGAGATGGGCGACAGCCACGTCGGCCTGCAGGCTCGGCTCATGAGCCAGGCGCTGCGCAAGATGACCGGCGCGCTGAGCAACACCGGCACGACCCTGATCTTCATCAACCAGTTGCGCGAGAAGATCGGTGTGATGTTCGGCAGCCCGGAAACCACCACCGGTGGCAAGGCGCTGAAGTTCTACGCCTCGGTGCGCATGGACATCCGGCGCATTGAGACCCTCAAGGACGGTACCGAGCCGGTGGGTTCGCGCACACGGGTGAAGGTCGTCAAGAACAAGGTGGCTCCGCCGTTCAAGCAGGCCGAGTTCGACATCCTCTACGGGCTGGGCATCTCTCGCGAGGGCGGGCTGATCGACATCGGCGTGGATCAGGGCTTCGTGCGCAAGGCCGGGGCCTGGTACACCTATGAGGGTGATCAGCTCGGCCAGGGTAAGGAGAATGCGCGGGCCTTCCTGCGCGACAATCCCGATCTGGCCAATGAGATCGAGAAGCGGATCAAGGAGAAGCTCGGGATCGGGCCACAGCTGGACGCACCCGCGGTGGCCGACAGTCCGCAGCCGATCGACCTCTGACGTGCGCCCTGGTACGGAACCGCCCGCAGATCTGGCCGACGGGGTGGCCAACCCGCCGGCCGACCCGGATCAGGTGGCTCGCACGATCCTGCTGCGCAGGCTGGAGGCAGCGCCACGCACCAGGGCGCAGTTGGCCACGACACTGCGCCAACGCGAGGTCCCAGAGAACGTCGCCGAGCGGGTGCTGACCAGGTTCGAAGAGGTCGGCCTGATCGATGACCGGGCCTTCGCCCTGTCCTGGGTGGAGTCCCGACAGCGAGTCCGCCACCTGGCGCCGCGGGCATTGCAGATGGAGCTTCGCCAGCGCGGGGTCGCTGCGGATCTGATCGATGCGGCGCTGGCGACCCTGGATCCGAGTGACGAACGAAGTGCGGCTCGGGAGGTGGCTCGGCGCAAGGCCCGGTCGGTGGCTGGATTGCCACGGCCCACCCAGGTCCGCAGGTTGTCTGGGGCGCTGGCGCGCAAGGGATATGGACCCGGACTCAGCGCCCATGTGGTGCGTGAGGTGCTCGACGAAGTCCGCGCCGCTGCCGACGATGACGATGTCGCTGACGACCTCGGGGCGTGAGGTGAAGCCCGGGCGAGTGCACTCGAGCGCCTACCCTTGACCCCTGATGATCACAAACTCCACGACCCCGACCACACCGACCGCTGCCGGGCGCACCTACGAGGTGCGCACCTACGGCTGTCAGATGAACGTGCACGACTCGGAGCGGATCGGCGGGTTGCTCGAAGCGCACGGCTACGTGCGGGCGGAGTCAGGAACCGCGGATGTCGTGGTGCTCAACACCTGCGCCGTGCGGGAGAACGCTGACAACAAGCTCTACGGCAACCTCGGGCACCTTGCCTCGGTGAAGCGCGAGCACCCCGGGATGCAGATCGCCGTGGGGGGCTGCCTGGCCCAGAAGGACCGCGCAGGGATCGTGGCACGAGCGCCCTGGGTCGACGTGGTCTTCGGCACTCACAACCTCGACGTCCTGCCGACCCTGCTGCGCCGGGCCGAGGTGGCCCAGGCTGCGCAGGTCGAGATCGAGGAGACGCTGCGGACGTTCCCCTCCACCCTGCCCAGTCGGCGGGAGTCCGCCTACGCCGCGTGGGTGGCGATCAGCGTGGGCTGCAACAACACCTGCACGTTCTGCATCGTGCCCAGCCTGCGCGGCCAGGAGCGTGATCGCCGGCCCGAGGAGATCCTCGCCGAGGTGAAGGCCCTGGTCGCCGACGGCGTGATCGAGGTGACCCTGCTGGGCCAGAACGTCAACGCCTATGGCTCGGACTTCGGCCAGCGTGCCGCCTTCGCGGACCTGCTGCGAGCCGTGGGCGGTGTGCCGGGCCTGGAGCGTGTGCGGTTCACCTCCCCGCATCCGCGCGACTTCACCAGCGAGGTCATCGCCGCGATGGCCCAGACCCCCACCGTCATGCCGTCGCTGCACATGCCCCTGCAGTCGGGCAGCGACCGGATCCTGCGGGCGATGCGGCGCTCGTACCGGCGGGATCGCTTTCTCGCGATCCTCGACGAGGTGCGTTCCTCGATCCCCGAGGCCGCGATCACCACCGACATCATCGTCGGCTTCCCGGGCGAGACCGAGGCTGACTTCGCCGAGACCCTCGACCTCGTGGCGCGCGCCCGGTTCGCCGCAGCCTTCACCTTCCAGTACTCGCCGCGACCCGGCACGCCAGCGGCGAGCATGCCCGACCAGGTACCCAGAGCCGTCGTCGGGGAGCGCTACAACCGGCTCATCGAGTTGCTCGACCGGATCTCCTGGGAGCAGAACCTCGCCCTGGTCGACACCACCGCAGAAGTACTCGTCGCCGAGGGGGAGGGCCGCAAGGATCAGGCGACCCGACGGATGTCGGGCCGCGCTCGGGACAACCGGCTGGTGCACTTCGACGGAGGGCTCACCGCGCGCCCCGGTGACTGCGTGACTGTCCGGATCGACGACGCCGCCCCCCATCACCTGACTGCCACCGCCCTTGAGGTGCGCACCACCGGTGCCGGGGACGCCTGGGCCGCCCGACAGATCGCCTGTGCACCACCCCCGCCGGTGCCGGGCCCGGGTAGCGGTGAAGCCGCCCGCGCGGTCGCGCTGGGGATGCCCACGCTGGGCCCTGTGAGCTGAGGTGTCCCGCGCCCAGGTCGGCGATCCCGTCCGCCGAGGTGCGGTCGTCGTGGCCATCGTCGGCCCCACCGCCGTGGGCAAGTCGGAGGTGGGCGTCGACCTGGCGGCCCGCCTCGGCGGCGAGATCGTCAACGCCGACCCCTTCCAGCTCTACCGTGGGATGGACATCGGCACCGCCAAGACGCCCATGGAGGCGCGTCGCGGGATCACCCACCACCTCATCGATATCCGCGACATCACCGATGCCGTGAGCGTCGCGGCGTTCCAGCAGCTCGGGCGCACCGTCCTGGCCGATCTCGCCAGGCGCGGTGTGCCCGCCGTGGTGGTCGGTGGCTCCGGGTTGTACCTGCGCGCGCTGCTCGACGACCTGCGCTTCCCGGGCAGCGATCCGCAGGTCCGCGCACGCTGGGAGGCGCGCCTGGCGCGGGACGGCCCGCAGGCGCTGCACGACCTGTTGGCCCAGCGTGATCCGGACGCTGCCGCCCATATCCTGCCCAGCAACGGCCGTCGGATCGTCCGCGCCCTCGAGGTGGGCGAGATCACCGGGTCCGGCTTCGTGGCCCAGTTCCCCGCCGCCGGCCCGCCGTTGATCGACCATGAGTCATTCGGCCTGAGGCTGCCCCGCGACGACCTCGATGCACGCATCGCCGCCCGCGTCACAGCGATGTTCGACGCCGGGCTGGTCGAGGAGGTCCGTGGGCTGCTGGCCCAGGGGCTGGCCGAGGCCCCCACGGCCGCGCGGGCCCTGGGCTACCCGCAGGTGGTGGACCTGCTCGCTGGGCGGCTGGACTCCGCCCAGGCGCATGAGGCCATCCTGCTGGCCACGCGCCGCTACGCGCGCCGCCAGGAGCGTTGGTTCGGCCGGGACCCGAGGACCACGTGGCTGGATGCCACCACGACGCCGTCATCCACAGCTTCGCAGATCGCCGACCGGTTCGGACCCGCTGGCCGTACCCTTGGCCCATGACTTCGGGCATCGCCATCGCGAAGGGGCACGGGACGGGCAACGACTTCGTCGTTCTGCCCGACCTCGACGACGCCCTCAAGGTGAGCCCCGCCCGGGTGCGCGCCCTGTGCGACCAACACACGGGGATCGGTGCCGACGGGGTCCTGGTCGTGCGGCGCACCGCGAACGACCCGGAGGTCGCCGACCAGGCGGAGGGCGCCGAGTTCTTCATGGACTACCGCAACGCGGACGGCAGCATCGCCCAGATGTGCGGCAACGGCGCGCGGGTGTTCGCCCTGCACCTGGTCCAGACCGGTCTTGCCTGGGTCGATGAGCCGTTCCAGATCGCCACCCGGGGTGGCGCCCGATCGGTGCTCGTGGCCGACGACGGCACGGTCACCGTGGACCTGGGCCCCGCCACGCTGCTGGAGCGCGACGACATCACGGTGCTCCTGCCCTCGTCCGGTGCGCCGGCTCCTGCTGTCGGTGTCCTCATGCCCAACCCGCACGCCGTGACCTGGGTGGGCGACCTGGCCGAGGCCGGGGCACTGGACGCGGCCCCGGTCGTCACCCCCACCGGGGCCTACCCCGAGGGCGTCAACGTCGAGTTCGTACTACCGGTCGCCGACGACCACGTGCGCATGCGCGTGTTCGAGCGCGGGGTGGGCGAGACGCGTAGCTGTGGCACGGGTGCCTGCGCCGCAGCGGTGGCCACGCTTCACCGTGCTGGGCACGCCCCTATGGGACAGCGCGTCCGGGTCGACGTCCCCGGCGGGACGCTCGGCGTGACCTGGGCGCCGGATAGCTGCGTGCTCGATGGTCCTGCCGCGATCGTGCTGCGCGGCGAGATCGACGCGCATTGGTGGGCTGCTCATGCCTGAGACTCCGGACCTGCTCGACCGGCAGGCCCTGCGCCGCGTCCCCGGCCTGAGCACCGAACTCGAGGACATCACCGAGGTCGAGTACCGCCAGGTTCGTCTGGAGCGGGTTGTGCTGGTGGGCGTCTGGACGGCTGGGACGCTGGCCGACGCGGAGCGTTCACTGGCCGAGTTGGCGCGTCTGGCCCAGACGGCCGGCTCGGTGGTCTGCGACGGGCTGATCCAGCGCCGGGACAGGCCCGACCCCGCGACCTACATCGGAGCAGGCAAGGTCACCGAGTTGCGCGAAGTGGTCGGCGTGGTCGAGGCCGACACCGTCATCTGTGATGGCGAACTCACCCCGGGCCAGCTGCGCCGGCTGGAGGAGACGGTCAAGGTCAAGGTCGTCGACCGCACCTGGCTGATCCTGGACATCTTCGCCCAGCACGCCCGCAGCCGGGAGGGCAAGGCCCAGGTGTCGCTGGCCCAGATGCAGTACCTGCTGCCCCGCCTGCGCGGTTGGGGTGAGTCGCTGTCCCGCCAGGCCGGCGGTCGCGTGGCCGGTGGGCAGGGCATCGGCTCGCGCGGGCCGGGCGAGACGAAGATCGAGACCGACCGGCGCCGGGTGCGCGAGTCCATCTCACGGCTGCGTCGAGACATCAAGCACATGGCCACCGCACGCCGGACGATGCGCGCGGGCCGCCGGGAGGGCCAGACCCCGTCGGTGGTGCTCGCCGGCTACACGAACTCCGGCAAGTCGAGCCTGCTCAATCGGATGACCGGCGCGGGCGTGCTGGTCGAGGACGCGCTGTTCGCGACCCTGGATCCGACGGTCCGACGCGCCAGCACCCCGACCGGGCGGGTGTTCACGCTCGCCGACACAGTGGGCTTCGTGCGGCACCTGCCCCACCAACTCGTCGAGGCATTCCGCTCCACGCTCGAGGAGGTCTCGGACGCCGACCTGATCCTGCATGTGGTCGACGGCTCCGACGACTTCCCCGAGGGGCAGGTCGCCGCGGTGCGCGAGGTGCTCGCCGAGATCGGTGCCAGCGGCGTGCCGGAACTGCTGGTCATCAACAAGTCCGACCTGGCAGACCCGCTGGTCGTCGCGCGGCTGCGCGCGCGCGAACCGCACTCGCTCGTCGTCTCCGCGGCGACCGGTGAGGGCATCACCGAGCTGTTGGCCGCGCTGGACACCGAGCTGCCGATCCCGAGCGAACAGGTCGACGTGCTGATCCCCTTCGACCGTGGCGAGCTGGTGGCCCGGGTTCATGAGCAGGGCCACGAAGTGGACATCGACTACACCCACGAGGGATCCCGGATCAGGGCAGTGGTGGGCGAGCAGCTCGCCGCCGACCTGCGCGCCGCGGTCGCGGCCGCGGAGTCGGCCGACGATCACGGCGCCCCCTCCCGGACCGAACCTCAGTGACCCCCGAGGCCGAGGACGCGCCGCAGTCGGCTCTGGACGGGACGGCCATCGCCGAGGATGGCCCCGGACAGAACAGCTCCGACCCGCAGGCTCCCGACGAGGACGCCCCGGTGGCCGAGCTGCTCAGCTTGGCGGTCACCGAACTGGGCGGCCAGCCCCGTACCGGCCAGGTTGAGATGGCCGAGACCATCGACGCGTGCTTCGAATCCGGCGAGGGCGCTGTCCTGGTCCAGGCCGGCACCGGCACCGGCAAGTCCCTGGCCTACCTCGTTCCGGCGGTCCGGTTCGCCAAGCTCACCGGTGAACCGGTCGTGATCGCCACCGCGACCCTCGCGCTGCAGCGCCAACTGGTCGACAAGGACCTTCCCGTGGTCTCCCGCGCCCTGGCCCCGGCTCTCGGGGAGGTCAGGTTCGCGGTCCTCAAGGGGCGTAGCAACTACCTGTGCCTGGACCGGCTCACCCGGGGGTCACCCGATCCCGATGAGGCTGCCTTGTTCGACACCCCGACCACCCGGCTCGGTCGGCAGGCGGCGACACTGCGCCGTTGGGCGCAGCGCACCACGACCGGCGACCGCGACGACCTCGACTCGCCCGTGGACGGCCGCGTCTGGTCGGGACTGTCGGTGTCCGCGCGCGAATGCCCCGGCGCCACCCAGTGCGCGTTCGGGCAGGACTGCTTCGCCGAGGCGGCGCGGACACGAGCCCGCGAGGCCGATGTGGTCGTCACCAATCACGCCCTGCTCGCGATCCACGTGCAGGGCGATGTACCGGTGCTGCCCGATCATGGTGCGGTCGTGGTCGACGAGGCCCATGAGCTGGTCGATCGGATGACCACGGCCCTGACCCGTGAAATGTCGGGCACCGTGATCGAACGCGCGACCGGCCGGGCCCGCAAGTTCTTGAGCCCCGAGCTCGTGGAGCCGTTGCTCGACGCCGGGGGATACCTCAGCGACGTGCTCACGGCGCTGCCCGAGGGGCGGCTTCGCCACCTGCCCGAGGAGTTGGTGGTGGCCCTGTCCGCGCTGCGCGATGCGGGTCATGCGGCCCTCGGCGGTCTGCGCGGGGACAGCTCGGATGCCCCCGACGCCGCTGCCGATCGGACCACGGCGCGCGCCGGGTTGGGTGCCGTTCACGAGATCGCCGCCGAGGCGTTGCTGCTCAGCACCGCCTCCGTGGCGTGGGTGGGTGGGCGGACCGGTGCGCAGCCGACGCTGCACATCGCGCCCATCTCGGTCCGTTCGCTGCTGGAGAGCAACCTGTTCACGGGCAGGCCAGTGGCGCTGACCAGCGCCACCATGGCCATCGGCGGCTCGTTCGACCCGCTGGCCGACAATCTCGGTTGTCCGCCGGGGTGGCAGGGAATCGACGTGGGCTCCCCGTTCGACCATGCCCGTCAGGGGATGCTGTACTGTGCCGCCCGACTGCCCCGACCCGGCCGGGAGGGCATCAGCGAGCAGGCCCTGGAGCAGATCGCCGACCTGATCGACGCCGCGGGCGGGCGCACCCTCGCGCTGTTCTCCTCGTGGCGCTCGGTGGAGCGTGCCGAGGAGGTCCTGACCCGCCGGTTCGCGGGCCGCGAGGACCGGCCGCTGATCGTCACCCGGCGCGGGGACGCGGTGGCGGGCCTGGTCCGGACCTTCGCCGACGAGCCACGCGCCTCACTGCTGGGCACCCTGTCACTGTGGCAGGGCGTGGATGTGCCGGGGCCCTCATGCACGCTGGTCGTCATCGACCGGATCCCCTTCCCTCGCCCGGACGATCCGATCGTCTCTGCCCGGGCGGAGTTGGTCGACGCGGCCGGGGGCAGCGGGTTCGCCGCGGTATCGGTACCCAGGGCCGCGCTCATGCTCGCGCAGGGTGCCGGGAGGCTGATCCGCTCCGGTGAGGACCGGGGCGTCGTGGCCGTCCTGGACTCACGCCTGGCGACCACCGGCTACGGCAAGCGGCTGCGCGAGAGCTTGCCGCCGCTGTGGTGGACCGTCGATCTGCCCACCGTGGTGGGGGCCCTGGGCCGGCTGGACGCCAGCCTGAGCGCCAGTGCGCAGTTGCGGGCCGACGCCGACCAGTCCGACGCGTTCGACGCGACGCCGACGCCGGCGCCGGCGCCGACCGAGCCTGCCCCAGCCGAGGCTGCGATCTGACCCGGCCAGCGCCCATCACTCAGACGCAGGTCATCGACCAGATCACGGAGCCTGCAGGGCCGCGTCGATCTGCTCGACGCTGATCTCCTTGGTGCAGAAGAACCAGTCGACGCAGGTCACGCCGTCCTCGGCGCCCTCCATCCGGTCCTTGGCGACCCCGCACGAACCCGGCGGGGGCACGATCACCGGCTCGCCCGGCCGCCAGTCGGCAGGGGTCGCCACGGAGAAGGCGTCGGCCACCTGCAGCGCCTTGACCACACGCAGCAGTTCGTCGAAGTTGCGGCCCAGGCTCAACGGGTAGTAGATGATCGTGCGGATGATCCCCTTGGGGTCGATCACGAAGACCGCACGAACGGCCTTGGTGGAGTCCTCGCCGGGCATGATCATTCCGTAGAGCTCCGCGACATTCATGGAGATGTCCTCGATGAGCGGGAAGGTCACCTCGACGTCGGTCATGTCTCGGAAGGTGATCTTCTCCTTGATGGTGCGCAGCCATGCGATGTGGCTGAACAGGCCATCGATCGACAGTCCCACCAGGGCGGTGTTCAGCGCGGAGAACTGGTCCTCGAGGGTGGCGAACGTCATGAACTCGGTGGTGCACACCGGGGTGAAGTCGGCCGGGTGGCTGAACAGGATCACCCAGCGTCCCGAGTAGTCGGACGGGAAGTTGATCTGACCCTGGGTGGTGACTGCGGTGAACGCCGGCGCGGGATCGCCGATCCGCGGCATGCTCATCACGGGGGCAGCGGCGGGGATCGTCTCGGTCATGGGTCTCCTCGATCAGTTCAGGAGGCCGCGGATGCCCGTCGGCCTCGACGGACACCCTTGATCCTAGGACTGCCGCATCGGAGGCCAATTGCCGGGGTGGATAACCCCGGGGGGTATCCGATCAGACTCCCGGGGATCGCTGTCAGGCGCGTCGCGGACACGCCGGCGGCGCTCGACGCGCGAGCGCGGAACTCCGGTCACACACCGGTGATGGCCGGCAGCTGTGCCATCCGGATCGCATGGACCATCGCGCCATGGTCTGCTTCGGCCTGGTCGGCGTAGGCCATCGACCACGCCGCGATGGCGGTCTCGAACTTGCTGCTGCCACCGAGGTAGGCACCGATCGCCAGTCGATCGCCCGAGCGTGCGTGCGCCCGCGCCAGCGTCCATCCACATGCGTGCAGATACCCGTTCAGGGCAGGCACTTCAAGCACGGACAGGTCGGGGGAGAACTTCATGTCGCGCAGCTGGCGGACGTAGGTGTCGTGCACCACGTTGTGGGCGTCGGTGGCCGAGGTCCAGCCGATGAAGATGTCGGTCGCGGCCTGCATCAAGCGCTGACCAGCCACGACCCGGGCACCGTGGTGGTCGAACTCCGAGGCGGCCGTGTACGGCTCCAGCACCGAGGCGGTGGCCTCCTTGAACTGCAGCACGAGGGGGTCGGTTCCATCGACGCCCTGCAGCAGCAGGACGTAGCAGCGGGTGCCGACGCTGCCCACCCCCACAACCTTGCGGGCGATGTCCACGACTTCGAACTGGTCGAGCAACGCCGCGCGGTCGGTGACCAGCGTGGCGCGGTAGGCCGCAATGGCATCCAGTCCGAGCAGCTCGGCCTGCTCCGGCCCGACGCGCATCAGCAGCGGTGGGTCATCGACGAACTGACGCTGCCCGTCCACGACCTCGGTCAACTTGGCCATGGCCTGCAGATTGGTCCGCTTCTGCGCACCGGCGATCGACTTCTCCACCCGGGCCAGCGCTGCCTCGGGATTCACGCTGCTGGCCAACCTTCCGAGGCTGGACATGTCCAGCCGCGAGTACCAGACGTCCAACGTGCCCAGGTCGGCGAACTGGCGCATCGCCTCCCGGTAGGCCCGGGCGCAGGCCGCGGCCATCTCACGTTGGATCGAGCCGGACCAGCCGTTGGACCGGGCGGTGAGCACAGCGGAGGCGGCCAGGCGCTTGACGTCCCACTCGAACGGCCCCGGGTGGGTCTCGTCGAAATCGTTGAGGTCGAAGAGCAGGGTGCGTTCGGGGGAGGCGAACATCCCGAAGTTGGCCACGTGGGCATCGCCGCAGAGCTGGACCGTCAGGCCGGTGTTCGGCTGGCTCGCCAGGTCCGCGGTCATCACCACCGCGGACCCGCGATAGAACGCGAATGCTGACGTGCTCATCCGGCCGTGCCGGATCGGCACCAGGTTCTGCAACCGCGTTCGAGACTGCTCGACGAGCAGTTCGACGGGGTCGGCCCGGTTCTCGGGCAGCTCCCAGTCGCCCAACGACTGCCTGGGGACCGCCTTGCGGGCGGCCAGCCCATGGTCAACCCGGGTGTCTGGTGCCAGGTTCGCGGGGATGGACACCTTCAGCACTCTAGGCCACTCGGCTCAGACGCGGCGCAGTACCGCGACCACCGTGCCCATGATGACGGCGTGATCGCCGTTGATGGGTTCGAAGGCGGGGTTGTGCGGCATCAGCCAGGTGTGGCCATCGCGCTGGCGCAGGGTCTTGACCGTCGCCTCGTCCTCGAGCAGGGCGGCCACGATCGTGCCGTTGTCGGCAGCCTGGCCCGAGCGGACCACGACGTAATCGCCGTCGCAGATCGCCGCGTCGACCATGGAGTCGCCCTTGACCCGCAGCAGGAACAGATCGCCGTCGCCCACCAACTCCCGGGGCAACGGGAACACCGTCTCGACAGCCTGCTCGGCCAGGATCGGCCCGCCGGCGGCGATCTGGCCCACCAGGGGGACCATGACGGCCGGCGGGGCGGTGTCCCCGAGGTCGGTCGGATCGCCGAGAACGGCGTTGGGGTCGAGCACCTCCATCGCGCGGGGCCGGTTGGGGTCGCGGCGCAGGAAGCCCTTGGCCTCGAGAACCTTGAGCTGGTGGGCGACGCTGGAGGGCGAGTTCAGGCCGACGGCCTCACCGATCTCGCGCACGCTCGGTGGGTAGCCGCGCGAGTCGACGCTGCGCCGGATCTCGTCGAGCACCTTGCGTTGACGCGCGGTCAGCCCGCTGTCGTCGGCAGGTGTGTCGGGCAGCGGATGGATCGTGGCCATGGTGCCTCCAGTTCGTCCCACGTGGGTTCGACGCCTCGCGATGTCAGACCCCTGCGCGAGTGTTGCTCGCGGGCGTTCCGACGCTCTGGAACACCTGAGGGAACGGTATCGCGCCGCACGAGATTGTTCAAACATTTGTTCGATTTTGTCTTGAGCGTGTCGTCGGCAGGTGATAGAACTAGCACAGGCGTTCGAGCGAACATCAGTACGAACACACCACTTCGTCGATCGCCACCGAGAAGGAGGCCCTGATGTCCACGTACAGCCCCGCAACGAACTGGCAGCCGACCCAGCATGTCGAGGTGTCGATTCCGCACCTGACCCGTCGCGGTCGACTCGCACGCAGCGTGGCACTGCTCGCCCTTGTCGCGGTGCTGGTCGTGCTGACCTTCGACGTGCTGAGCAGCGGCCGTGCGCTGGCCGACTCGGCGGCGCCGACGGTTCCCGTGTCGACCGGCACCGCGGTCGTGGAGCAGGGGGACTCGCTCTGGTCGATCGCCCAGGTGGTGGCCCCGACCGCTGACCCGCGGGAGGTCGTCGAGGAGATTCGGACCCTCAACGGGCTGCGATCGAACCTCATCCAGCCTGGACAGGTCCTGCTCGTGCCCTCCGGGTCCTGATCCCGCTGGGAACTCGTTGGGCCGGATGCTTGCGTCCTTGTGTCCCGAGGGCTACGGTTTACCACATCTAGTAGTTACACCGGTGTAAGTCATCCACAGGTTGTGGTTGGTCTTCCACAGGTTCTGGACACGTCATCCCCAGGTTCATCCCCAGGAGGGCGGGTCCAGGTCAGGTGACGGCTCGATGTTCTGACCGGAGGTGACCATGAACTGCCCCTTCTGCCGCTCTGCGGAGACCCGGGTCGTCGATTCGCGCTCGACTGAGGACGGCACATCGATCCGTCGGCGCAGGCTCTGTCCGGCCTGTAGCCAGCGGTTCACCACGATCGAGACCATGAGCATGCTCGTGGTCAAGCGATCAGGCGTGGTGGAGCCGTTCAGCCGCGACAAGGTGGTCTCCGGTGTGCGCAAGGCCTGTCAGGGACGACCGGTCAACGAGGACGATCTGGCGCTCCTTGCCCAGCAGGTGGAGGAGCGCCTGCGCTCGTCCGGGCAGGCGGCGATCGCTTCCCACGATGTCGGCATGGCGATTCTGGGACCGTTGCGGATCCTTGACGAAGTCGCCTATCTGCGCTTCGCGTCGGTCTACCGGTCGTTCGAGTCCCTGGCCGACTTCGATGCAGAGATCGCCCTGCTGCGGGCTGCTCCCGGCGAGCGCGAACACTCCGTCGACCTGCGGCACAGCAGCTCCTGAGTCCCACCACGACTTCCCCGTTCAGATCCCCACCGCGCCACCCGCACCACAACCAGCTCATCGGACGCAACGTCCACCACCCGGCCCACCGGGATACCCGCCGCGGGAACCCGCGGCCGATCCAGAGGAGTACGCATGACCCGAGCATCGTCGGACAGCCCGCGGGCCACCGAGAACAAGAGCAACGGCGAGCGTCGGCCGCGCGTCGTGCCCAGTGTGCGCTTCGAGCGCGTCTTCACCACCGAGGGCGTGCACCCCTATGACGAGGTCACCTGGGAGTCCCGCGATGTCGTGCAGACCAACTGGAAGACCAACGAGACCGTGTTCGAGCAGCGCGGCGTGGAGTACCCGGACTTCTGGTCGGTCAACGCCTACACGATCGTCACCACCAAGTACTTCCGCGGCGCGGTGGGTACCGCAGCGCGCGAGCACAGCCTGCGGCAGTTGATCGACCGCGTCGTGCTGACCTACGCGCGGGCCGGCCGGGAGAACGGCTACTTCACCACCGAGGGCGACGCCGAGATCTTCGAGCACGAGCTCACCTGGATGCTGCTGCACCAGGTGTTCTCCTTCAACTCCCCGGTGTGGTTCAACGTGGGCACTGAGTCGCCGCAACAGGTCAGTGCGTGTTTCATCCTGTCCGTCGACGACACGATGGACTCGATCCTCAACTGGTACCGCGAGGAGGGGCGGATCTTCAAGGGTGGGTCGGGGGCCGGTCTGAACCTCTCGCGCATCCGCTCGAGCAAGGAGCTGCTGTCCAGCGGCGGCACCGCATCGGGTCCGGTCTCGTTCATGCGGGGCGCGGACGCCTCGGCCGGGACGATCAAGTCCGGTGGCGCCACCCGGCGTGCGGCCAAGATGGTCGTCCTGGACGTCGACCACCCCGACATCGAGGAGTTCATCGCCACGAAGGTGGCAGAGGAGGAGAAGATCCGCGTCCTGCGCGACGCTGGGTTCGACATGGACCTCGGGGGCAAGGACATCACCTCGGTGCAGTACCAGAACGCCAACAACTCGGTGCGGGTGTCCGACGAGTTCATGCGGGCAGTGGAGGAGGACCGCGACTTCGGCCTGCGGGCGCGCGGCACCGGTGAGGTCATCGAGACCGTCGGGGCCAAGAAGCTGTTCCGCAGCATGTCCGAGGCCGCGTGGGCGTGTGCCGACCCGGGCATCCAGTACGACGACACGATCAACGACTGGCACACCAATCCGGAGTCCGGGCGGATCACCGCCTCGAACCCGTGCTCGGAGTACATGAGCCTGGACAACTCCTCGTGCAACCTCGCGTCGCTGAACCTGCTGAAGTTCCTGCGTGCGGACGACACCTTCGACGCCGAGCTGTTCAAGAAGTCGGTGGAGTTCATCATCACCGCGATGGACATCTCCATCTGCTTCGCGGACTTCCCGACCGAGGCGATCGGGGACACCACCCGCGAGTTCCGCCAGCTGGGCATCGGCTACGCCAACCTCGGTGCCCTGCTGATGGCCACCGGCCTGGCCTACGACTCGGATGCCGGTCGGGCGCTGGCCGCCTCGATCACCAGCCTGATGACCGGGACCGCCTACAAGCGTTCGGCCGAGTTGGCCTCGGTGGTCGGCCCGTACGAGGGCTACGCCCGCAACAAGGACGCGCACTCCCGGGTGATGCGCAAGCACGCCGCGGCGACCGACACGCTTCGCTCCTACTCCGCGCTGGACTCGGGTGTGCTCAAGCTGGCCTCGCAGGTGTGGCACGAGGGCATCGGGATCGGCTCGTCGCACGGATGGCGCAACGCCCAGGCCTCGGTCCTGGCCCCGACCGGAACGATCGGCTTCATGATGGACTGCGACACCACGGGCATCGAGCCGGATTTCTCGCTGGTCAAGTTCAAGAAGCTCGTCGGTGGCGGATCGATGCAGATCGTCAACCAGACGATCCCGCGCGCGCTGACCCGCCTGGGGTACACCGGCGAGACGACCGAGGCAATCGTGGAGTACATCGCCGAGCACGGGCATGTCATCGATGCCCCGGCGCTCAAGGCCGAGCACTACTCGGTGTTCGATTGTGCGATGGGGCAGCGCGCCATCACCCCGATGGGACATGTGCGGATGATGGCTGCCTGCCAGCCGTTCCTGTCCGGGGCGATCTCCAAGACGGTGAACATGCCGGAGTCGGCCACGGTCGACGAGGTCGAGGACATCTACTTCCAGGCCTGGAAGATGGGCGTCAAGGCGTTGGCCATCTACCGCGACAACTGCAAGGTGGGTCAGCCGCTGTCCGACGGCAAGGCAAAGAAGGCCGAGGCCGACGTGCCTGCCACGCAGATCGAGTACCGCCCGATCCGCAAGCGCCTGCCCAAGTCGCGGCCCAGCCGGACCGTCTCCTTCGCGGTGGGCGGTGCCGAGGGTTACATGACCGCGGGCTCCTACCCCGATGACGGTCTCGGTGAGGTCTTCCTCAAGCTCGGCAAGCAGGGCTCGACCCTGGCCGGTGTGATGGACGCGTTCTCGATCGCCACGTCGATCGCGCTGCAGTACGGCGTGCCCCTCGAGGCGTTCGTGAACAAGTTCGTGAACATGCGCTTCGAGCCCTCGGGCATGACCGACGACCCCGACATCCGGATGGCACAGTCGATCGTGGACTACATCTTCCGTCGGCTCGCGCTGGACTACCTGCCCTACGAGGACCGCGAGGCGCTGGGGATCTTCACCGCCGACGAGCGCGCCGCGCAGGTGGCCGCCACCTATGGCGGTGCCCAGCTGGAGATCGATGTGGAGGGCCTGTCCCAGTCGGTGCCAGCCCAGGGTGCGATCCCCGCACCCTCCGGTCCGCGGGCCACCGGCCAGGGGCCCGGCAACGTGTCGCTGTCCGGCGTGCACTCCTCAGCGGAACTGCTCGATGCCATCAACGGAAAGGCCTCGGACGCGCCGCTGTGCATGACCTGCGGAGTGAAGATGCGCCCGGCCGGTTCCTGCTACGTCTGCGAGGGCTGCGGGAGCACCAGCGGCTGCAGCTGAGGTGTTCTGAGACAAGTCCGTCGTGGCTCGCCGGTGGGGTGGTGGGCCACGACGGGCTGGCGTGCGCAGCCACCATGGACCGCTCGGGCAGCGCCGCGCTCTTCACCTCCCCCGCACCCTCGCTGGGCGGGTCCGGGTGCGCAACCTCCGGGCCGGTCACGGCGTGTCTCTTCCGAACTGGTGCCGCGGCTCCTAGGCTCTGATTGAGTCGGCCGCCCGGTCGGCAGTCAGGATCGTCCCCATGAGTGACCCCACAGTCCCACCTGAGCAGCCCGAGGAGGAGGGGCCCTCGGCGTTGGGCGACTCGTCGCTGAACCCGCGTGACGAGCTGCCCGACGAGCCACCGCCGCCGCGGCGCCCCGACGAGGCAGCACCCGGCGCCGAGGTGCCGGCCCCGCCGCCCCCACCGCCGCCGGGTGGGTCGTTCCCACCTCCGCCCCCGAGCGGTGGGCCCTACCCGCCGCCGCCACCGCCGCCGGGTGGGTCGTTCCCACCTCCGCCCCCGAGCGGTGGGCCCTACCCGCCGTCCCCACCGCCGCCCCCCTCGGGGAGCTACCCGCCGCCCCCGCCCGGGGCCGGCTACCATCCACCGCAGCCGGGGCCTGGCTACCAGGGCGCCGCCGGATCGCCACGCGCCTTTTCGGCCACGGATGCCGTGGCCTACGGCTGGAAGGGGTTCACGAACAACATAGGCTCGTTGATCGTCATCGGTCTGGTCCTGTTCGTGGCCTCCCTGGCGACCAACCTCCTGAGCCGCGCCTTCGACACCTGGATCCTGAACATCACCGCCAACCTGGTGGGTACGTTCATCTCGCTGGTGATCAGCCTGGGACTGATCCGGGCCGCACTGATCATCCTCGACGGGCGCAGACCCGCAGTCGAGGACCTGCTGAGCACCAAGGACATCGGGCCCTACATCATCGCCTCGATCGTCGTGTCGATCCTGTTCGTCGTGGGCCTGCTGTTCTGCATCCTCCCAGGCCTGATCGTGGCCTTCCTGGTGCAGTTCTACGGCTACGCGATCGTGGACCAGAAGGCCGACATCGTCGGCGGTGCCGCGTCCTCGGACCCCATCGGTGCCATCCGGACCTCGATCCAGATCGTCTGGGGCAATCTCGGGCAGATCATCCTGCTGGCCCTGCTGAGCCTGGCAGTCAACATCGTGGGCGCGTTGCTGTGCGGGTTGGGTCTGCTGGTCAGCCTGCCGGTCACGGCGATCGCACTGGCCTACGCCTGGCGCTACTTCTCGGCCGGGCCGATCGCAGCCCAGGCCTGACCAGGCACAGGTCGCTCAGCCACTACGGGTGTGGGCCTCGTCCATAGGGCGGGGCCCACACCCGTCACGGCAGGTCAGCGCCTGTCCACGCTGCCCAGCCCCTGCCATCAGGGCAGTTCGGGGTCCACGCCGGACTGCCGACACACCAGTTCCCACAGCTCCTGGCCCACGCCGGCAGGTATCGAGGTCCCCGGCATCCGCACGGTGCCCCGAGGGCGACGATCCAGCCAGAACGAGCCGTTCGGCCCGGGGATGGAACCCACACCGGCCAGCCAGACGATCGTGTCCGCGCCCTCTGCCGGTGTGCGCAGGACAGGACGGGTGAGCCGGTGGAACCTCGGAAGCGCGTCGCGGACCCCCGGGGTGTCGGCCCAGCCGGGGTGCATGCTGTGGAACTGGATGGGGGTCGGGAAGCGGGCGGCCCACTGCTCGGTCAGCACGACCTGTGCACGCTTGGCCCGGGCGTAGGCCCGCACCCCGTTGTAGCCGGGCTCCTCGAACTGCACCGTGGCCACATCCAGGGCCTCGGCATACATCCCCCCGGAGGACACCGTCACCACCCGCGGCCTGTTCCCTTGCACCAGGGCAGGCAGCAGGCCGGCGGTGAGGATGTGCGGGCTGAGCACCTGGGCGGCGTAGGTCGACTCGAAGCCGTCAGGGGTCTGGTGGTACTTCGCGTGCAGCGCCCCGGCGTTGTGCACCAGGACGTCGACCCCGCCCCACGCGGCGCTCACCTCGTCGGCCAGGCGACGGGCGTCGTCCAGCCGGGTCAGGTCCGCGACGAAGACGTCCACCAATTCAGCGGGTCGGACATGCCGAGCGTGATCGACCTGCCCGGTGGGATCCGCAGCGAGCCCGGCACCGATCCGCGCCGAGGCCGCGGCGGTGCGCTGCGCGTCCCTGCCCACGATCCCGATCCGGGCCCCCAGTCCGGCCAGTTCGGTGGCCGCCGCCAGTCCGATGCCAGACGTCGCGCCCGTGATCAGCACCCGGCGACCGTCCATGGCTGGCACCGCAGGCCACCCCTCCAGGCGGCGGCGCACGCGGATGCCGGGGCTGCCGAACCCACCGGCCACCGTGACCTCCAACGCGGCATCAGCCGCGCGCGCCAGGAGGTCTCGCGCCGAGCGTGGTGAGGGCTGCATCCACCCAGTCTGCGACACGTCAGGTGTCGGCGCGTCGCTGCCTGGCCCGGCGGCCCCGCGGGGATAGCCTGCTCCCAGAGCCCGGGCGCTCTGCGGAGGGGAAGCCGCAGGATGTCCGGGCTCCGCAATGGAGGTGACCGGCCACACGGGGGCCTGGCGCCATCGGTGCCCAGGACCCGATGCGCTCGGGGTAATCTCAGCCCGGACAGCCGGTGACAGGCCCTCGGGGCGCCCGGATCGGCGCGACGAGGGGTGGACACGCAATGGATTCGCAGAGAGTGATGCTCACGGCGACGGGCCGCGAGCTACTCCAGGCTCGCATCGATGAGATCGCCGACGAGGAGCTGCCCGAGATGCGCCCACTGCTCGTCGAGGATGAGCGCGACGAGCGCGTGGTCGCCGACTTCGAGCGTCTGCAGGCCGAGCACGATCGCTTGGTCGTCCTGCTGGGAACAGCCGGAACGATCGACGAGGCCGGCCTCGGATCGGTCGTGACCCTGGGCAGCAAGGTGACGATCCGCGACGCCGATGGCGACCAGCGTGTGGTGCACCTCGTCGATCCCGTGGAGGCCTTCCTCGACGAGGAACGCATCAGCAGCACCTCGCCGCTGGCGCGGGCGCTGATGGGGCGCACGGTCGGTGACACCTGTGAGGTCAACGCCCCGGCCGGCACCTGGACCGCGACCGTACTCGTGGTGGGCGCGGAAGCCTGACCGTCGTCGTCCACAGCTTCCGGGCGAGAGTGGGTCAGATTCGGCGATCCTGATCCACGGTTGGTTCATGACCGCCGAACCGCTGCTGCCGCCCATCACCTGCCCCACGAGCCTGATCGGCTCCTGCGCCCCGCTGCTGGGGTTCGTCCCGCAGCGTTGTCTGGTCGCCTTCATCCACGGGGTGCCAGGGCGCCACTCGCCGGTCATCGTGCGGATGGACCTGCCCGGCGCCGAGCACGCTGAGACGCTGGCTGCCGAGCTGGCGCTGAGCATCGCGGGCACCGGGGGGAGCTCGGTCGACGTGGTCGCCTGGGTGGAGGACCGCGACGAGTCCCTGCTCGCCGATCTGTCCAGCAACTCGATGCTGAGCGCCCTGGCCCGGCACCTGGACCTGCTCGGCGTCGTCCTGGGGGCGGATCTGAGCACGAATGGCCGAGTCTGGTGGACGCACGCATGTCAGGATCCGTACTGCTGCCCGGGGGAGTCCGTCGAGCTGGACCCCTCGGTGCTCAGTGCGGTCCAGGCCGAGTTCGTCTATGCCGGCTATGCGCCGCTGGCCAGTCGCGCGGAGCTGGCCCAGCGGATCGCCCGGGACACCGGACGTGCGCAGCGGGTGCGCACCGCACTGGACAAGTTGCCACCGGCCGTCGGTAACGCCCGGTGGCGCGACGGCCAGATCCGCACCCTGTCCAGGATGCTGCTGCCGAAGCGGTCGTGCACGCTGGGCACACCGAACCTGAGCCCCACTGCGGCCGCGCGCCTGATCCGGGGCCTGGAGGACATCCGCGTCCGCGACGTGGTCCTGCACCGACTGGTCGTCGGTGGCCGGGACTGCGACGCCTGCTGGGCAGTCACCGTGGACACGCTGGTGGCTGCCGTGCGCTGGGCTCCGCCGGGAACTGGTGCCCCGGTGGCCACGATCCTGGGGCTGATCAGTTGGTTGCGGGGCGAGGGCGCGCTTGCCACGTTGTGCGTGGAACGTGCTTTCGAGGAGGACCCTGCCTATCGCCTGGCCGGCCTGACACGGGAGCTGATGAGCCGAGGTACCGATCCGAGGCTCTGGCGCTCCTCCCTTGCCGGGCTACCGGAGTCCGAGTGCCGTGATCCCAGCGGGCGCTGACCGGCTGGTCCGCCCCTCGGCGCGCCGGCACGCAGCCGCTGCGGAGCCCCGGTCCTCCCGCGGACTCGCCGAGCCCGCGACGACAGTTGCGCGGACAACTTCGCCGTTGTACCTTCTGCCCAGGTCAAGAGTCCCAGCTACAAGCCCTGGCTTGCTGGGCGGCAACCCTCCGACCGCGGTGGGGTGCCCCAGGTGAGGACCTGGTTGCTACTGCCGCCGGCAGGATGCAGCAAGCGCGGGTCTTGGCAGTCAAGACCCCGAACCCCGACGCGGGTTCGGGACTCGGGTCTCCCGATACCGGACCATCGTCACACCCGCACCAGCCCACCCGGGCCGATCCGAGGAGACGTAGAAGATGAACAACGCCTGGTCCTTCGAGACCCGCCAGATCCACGCCGGCCAGAGCCCTGATGCCACCACCAACGCACGGGCACTGCCGATCTACCAGACCACCAGCTACACGTTCAAGGACTCCGATCACGCCGCCAACCTGTTCGCGCTCAAGGAGTTCGGCAATATCTACACCCGGATCATGAACCCGACCCAGGCAGCGGTCGAGGACCGGATCGCCTCCCTCGAGGGCGGCGTGGGCGCGCTGCTGGTGGCCTCCGGGCAGTCAGCCGAGACCCTGGCGCTGTTGAACATCGCCGAGGCCGGGGACCACATCGTCTCCAGCCCCAGCCTGTACGGCGGCACCTACAACCTGTTCCATTACACGTTCCCGAAGTTCGGCGTCGAGGTCACCTTCGTCGAGGACCCCAGCGACCTGGACAGTTGGCGCGCTGCGGTCCGCCCCAACACGAAGGCGTTCTTCGGCGAGACGATCGCCAACCCGCGCAACGACATCCTCGACATCGAGGGGGTCGCGTCCGTGGCCCACGAGGCCGGCGTGCCGCTGGTCGTGGACAACACCGTGGCCACGCCCTACCTGATCCGCCCGTTCGAGCACGGCGCGGACATCATCGTGCACTCGGCCACGAAGTACCTGGGCGGGCACGGCACGGCAGTGGCCGGCGTGATCGTCGATGCCGGAACGTTCGACTTCGCGGCCGACCCGCAGCGCTTCCCCAACTACAACCAGCCCGACCCGAGCTACGACGGGCTGGTGTACGCCCGCGACCTCGGGGTGGGCAGCCCGCTGGGGGCCAACCTGGCCTTCATCCTCAAGGCCCGCGTGCAGCTGCTGCGTGACCTCGGCGCGGCCGTGGCCCCGTTCAACGCGTGGCTGATCGCCCAGGGTCTGGAGACCCTCAGCCTGCGCGTCGAGCGGCACGTGGCCAACGCCAAGGCTGTCGCGCAGTGGCTCGAGGGGCGTGCCGAGGTGGAGTCGGTCAACTACGCCGCCCTGCCGAGCAGCCGGTGGTACGAGCTGGGCCGCAAGTACGCCCCACTGGGCACCGGCGGCGTGCTGTCCTTCGAGATCAAGGGCGGTGCCGACGCGGGACGTGCCTTCGTCGAGGCCCTGGAGCTGCACAGCCACGTGGCCAACATCGGCGATGTGCGCAGCCTGGTGATCCACCCGGCCTCGACCACGCACTCGCAGCTGACCGAGGCCGAGCAGCGCACCTCCGGGGTGACCCCCGGCCTGGTCCGCCTCGCTGTGGGCATCGAGAACATCACCGACATCCTGGCCGACCTCGAGGCAGGGTTCCGCGCCGCCAAGGAGCAGTGACCCGAGTGGACAGCAGCGCAGCCCGCGCTGCTCAACGCTGATCGACACCGTAGGCCCCACGACCCCGCGCCGTTGCACCTGACGCCATGTCCGGTGGACCCCTGGGACGTGGGGCCTGCGCGCGCCGGGCGGGCGGGGACACGCCCGGGTCCGTGGCGCACGGGGCGAGATGATGGCCCGGCAGGCACTACCGTGGGGCCACAGGTCGCAGCGGGAGGAAACATGAGCGCAGTAGTGGTCGGGTACGTCGCGAGCGCCGAGGGCGAGGCTGCCGTCCGGCAGGGAATCATCGAGGCCAGGTTGCGCGACTGCAAGGTCGTGGTCGTCTACTCCGATCACGGCGAGAAGCTCGACAGCGCCACGGCCCTGGAACGTACCGAGAAGTTGGACCGCGTGCACGGGCTGCTGCACGCCAGCGACGTCCAGCACGACCTGCGTCATCTGGTCCGCGGCCACGACCCGGTCCGCGACGTCTTGGACACCGCTGACGAACTCGGCGCCGAGCTGATCGTGATCGGTATCCGTCGGCGAAGCCCCGTGGGCAAGCTCGTCCTCGGTTCGAACTCGCAGTCCATACTGCTCGAGGCCGCCATCCCCGTCCTGGCGGTCAAGGCCTGAGTCGGTTGCTCGTCCTGGTGCTCCGGGCCTGACCCGGGCTGTCCAGGGCGGCCCGGCGGGTTTGCGAAGCCCCAGCCCGGGAACATTGGCGAGGAGCCTGTCGTTGCACAGGGGTGAGTCGCCCCCGGGCGGGCGCGTGACAGAATGACCCGAGTTCCCTGGCCCTGCGTTGTGGTGCCGGACGTCGAAGTGAGAGGCATCTGCTGGTGAGTCCGAAGAAGTCGAACGCGGCCGTCTCCGTCGAGGATGAAGGCAGCGACCTGGCCACCACCGATTCCGGGGTGGGCTCGGCTGCGAAGCCACGGCGCGTGCGTGCCTCGCGCGCGCAACTCGTCGCTGCGCACGAGGCCGAACCGACCGGCGAAGGGCCAGCCGATACTGCTGAGCAGGCCACCAAGTCGAGCCCCCGGAAGGCGGCTGTGAAGAAGGCGCCGGCCAAGAAGGCGCCCGCGAAGGCTGCGGCGAAGAAGACTCCTGCCAAGGTCGACAGTGCCACCGATGCAGACGTCGATGTCGACGCGTTGAGCCCGGAGGCTGCCAGCAGCGAGCTGGCCAGTGCAGCCAAGCTCGAATCCGAGCTGGAGTCCGAGCTCGCTGAGGATCTCAAGGCCGTCAAGGCCGAGGAGAAGCCGGGCGCGACCACCGATGTGACCGAGACCGAGGCGTTCGAGATCTCGGATGCCGACATCGAGGACGAGCCCCAGCAGCAGGTCACTGTCGCCGGTGCGACCGCGGACCCGGTCAAGGACTACCTCAAGCAGATCGGCAAGGTGGCGCTGCTCAACGCCGAGATGGAGGTGCAGCTGGCCAAGCGCATCGAGGCCGGCCTGTTCGCTGAGGAGAAGCTCAACTCCGGCATGACGCTGGAGCCGCAGTTGCGCCGCGATCTGGAGTGGATCGCCGAGGACGGCCGCCGGGCCAAGAACCACCTGCTGGAGGCCAACCTGCGCCTCGTGGTGAGCCTGGCCAAGCGCTACACCGGGCGCGGCATGCTGTTCCTGGACCTGATCCAGGAGGGCAACCTCGGCCTGATCCGCGCGGTGGAGAAGTTCGACTACACCAAGGGCTACAAGTTCTCGACCTACGCCACCTGGTGGATCCGCCAGGCGATCACCCGCGCGATGGCCGACCAGGCCCGGACGATCCGGATCCCCGTGCACATGGTCGAGGTCATCAACAAGCTGGCCCGCGTGCAGCGCCAGATGCTCCAGGACCTGGGTCGCGAGCCCACCCCGGAGGAGCTGGCCAAGGAACTGGACATGACCCCGGAGAAGGTCGTCGAGGTCCAGAAGTACGGCCGCGAGCCGATCTCGCTGCACACCCCGCTGGGTGAGGACGGCGACTCCGAGTTCGGCGACCTCATCGAGGACTCCGAGGCGATCGTGCCCTCCGACGCCGTGTCGTTCACACTTCTGCAGGAGCAGCTCGACGGCGTGCTGGACACCCTCTCGGACCGGGAGGCCGGCGTGGTCAAGATGCGCTTCGGCCTCACCGACGGGCAGCCCAAGACCCTCGACGAGATCGGCAAGGTCTACGGCGTGACCCGCGAGCGGATCCGCCAGATCGAGTCCAAGACCATGTCGAAGTTGCGGCACCCGAGCCGTTCCCAGGTACTGCGCGACTACCTGGACTGACCGGCACCGCTCCTCACGCGGGCGTGAGCGCGTCGGCGTCGATGGTCAGGGTTCGCAGGAGCTCTGCGGGAGTCGTCTGCCCGGCAACCGCAGCGTCCACGCCCAGGCGTTGGAGCGGGCGGAAACCCTCCGCAGCGGCGGCCGCGGAGATGGCCTGCTGGCCGGCACCGGCCAGCAGGGCGGCGCGCACCGACCGCGAGATCGGCAGCATCTCGTAGAGACCCAGGCGTCCGGCGTAGCCGGTCATCGCGCAGGACGGGCAGCCGACCGCGGTCAGGCAGGAGGCCGCCTCGTCGGGGCTCATCCCGAGGCGGCGCCTGGTGTCCAGGTCGACGGGTGCGTGGGTGACGCACTCCCGGCAGGGCCTGCGCACCAGGCGCTGGGCCATCGCGAGGGTCAGCGAGGACGCCACCAGGTAGCTGGGCACCCCCATCTCGACGAGGCGGATCACCGCGGACGCCGAATCGTTGGTGTGCAGCGTGGAGAGCACCAGGTGCCCGGTGAGGGCCGCTCGCACCGCCAACTCCGCGGTGAGCTGGTCGCGGATCTCGCCGACCATGATCACGTCGGGATCCTGGCGCAGGGCCGAGCGCAGGCCGGCGGCGAAGGTCATCCCGGTCCGGTCCGAGACCTGCACCTGGGCGACCCCCGGCAGCTCGATCTCGACCGGGTCCTCCAGTGTGATCAGGTTGCGCTCCTCGTCGACCATCTGCCGGATCGCCGAGTAGAGCGTCGTGGACTTGCCTGATCCGGTGGGCCCGGTGATCAGCACCAGACCCTGGGGCAGGTGCAGGGCGTTCTGCAGCAGCAGCTCCTGATCCAGGCCCATGCCCAGGTCGCTGAGGCTGGGCAGGAAGGCCTGGTCGGACAGCACCCGTACCACGATCTTCTCGCCGTGCAGGGTGGGCAGGGTCGACACGCGCAGGTTGCGATCGCGGCCCTCGAGACGCAGCCGCGCCCGCCCGTCCTGCGGGACCCTGCGCTCGACGATGTCCAGCCCGGAGATGATCTTCGTGCGGGCCACGATCGAGGCGTGCCCACTGCGCGGCAGTGACATCAGCGGGCGCAGCGTGCCGTCGATGCGCACCCGGACCCGCACCCCCGAGCGCATCGGCTCGATGTGCACGTCGCTGGCCCCGGCCCGTACGGCCGCGATCAGGATCTGGTGCACGGCCGCGACCGCACCCTCGTCGTCGCCGGCCTCCAGGGACCGCTCCTCCTCCACGCCCAGCTCGGCAACGAACTTCTGCAGGGCGTCCTCTGCGACCGCCTGGCTCCAGACCGAGGAGATCTTGTCGCGCAGCTGGCCCTCGGGCGCGACGACCACGTCCAGACGTAGGTTGCCAGCCCGCATCCGCAGGTCATCCAGGGCCACCACATCCACGGGATCGGCCACCGCGACCCGCAGCACGCCGTCCCCCACGTTCAACGGCAGCACCACATGGGCAACCGCGATGCTGTGCGGGATCCGCCTGGCCACCCCGGGGTCCAGGACGTGTCGCTCGAGGTCGACGACCTGCAAGCCGTGCATGTCGGCCAGGGCCGCGGCGATCGCGCCGTCGTTGACCAGCCCGGCATCGACCAGCACCCGGCCCAGGCGGCGGCGCACGGTGCGCCCGTCGAGGGCCTGCGCCTGCAGCGCTGCCTCCAACTGCGCCGGGGTGATGACGCCCCACCCGACCAGCGTGTCGCCGAGCCTCCTGCGAGTCATGACGAACCCCTCTCGGGGGATTCGTCGGCATCCGGCGGCGCCCAGTTGAGTTCCCGGGCCCGCAAGCGCCCCGGCCCGCCGGCCCGGTACCTCCTCGCCACGCTGGGGTCCCGATAGCGTGCGGTCATGCGCTTCCTGCACGAACTGCCCGCCCATGACCTGACCTACGACGATGCGTTCCTTGTCCCGACCCGCTCGGCGGTGACCTCGCGCTTCGCCGTCGACCTGCGTGCGCCGGACGGTTCCGGAGCCACCATCCCGCTGATCGTGGCGAACATGACCGCGGTGGCCGGTCGGCGGATGGCCGAGACCGTGGCCCGCCGCGGTGGGCTGGTCATCATCCCGCAGGACATCCCGGTGGAGCTGGTCGCTGAGGTGATCGCCTGGGTGAAGGCGCGTCATCCGGTCTACGACACGCCGGTGCGACTCAACCCGGACGAGACGATCGGCGCGGCGCTGTCCCTGATCCACAAGCGCAGCCACGGCGCGGCGGTCGTCGAGTCCGGTGGAGTGCCGGTCGGGATCGTCACCGAGTCCGATTGCGCGGATACCGACCGTTTCTCCAGCGTCGCCGACGTGATGAGCGAGGAGGTGTTCACGCTGCCCGACGGGATCGATCCGCGGGCAGCCTTCGAGGCGATGCACCGGGCCCGGCGCAAGGTGGCACCGATCGTGGCGCCCGACCACACCATGGTCGGCGTGCTCACCGCGGCCGGAGCACTGCGCTCCACAGTGTACGAACCAGCCCTGGACACCCAGGGTCGGTTGCGGGTCGGTGCGGCCATCGGCGTCAACGGTGACGTGGCCGGGCGAGCTGAAGCACTGCTGCGCGCGGGGGTCGACATCCTCGTGGTCGACACCGCCCACGGCCACCAGGGCAAGATGCTCGAGGCCCTGACCGCGGTGGCCACGGTCCGGCACGTCGCCCCGCAGGTGCCGGTGGCCGCCGGCAACGTGGTCACCGCGACCGGCACGCTGGACCTCATCGAGGCTGGGGCCGACATCGTGAAGGTGGGGGTCGGCCCCGGGGCGATGTGCACCACCCGGATGCAGACCGGGGTCGGGCGCCCGCAACTGTCCGCGGTGCTCGACTGCGCTGCCGCCGCACGCAAGGAGGGCCGTTGGATCTGGGCCGATGGGGGAGTCCGCCACCCGCGCGACGTGGCGATCGCGCTGGCTGCCGGGGCCGGTGCAGTGATGATCGGATCGTGGTTCGCCGGCACGTATGAGTCGCCCGGCGACCTGCAGGTGGACCCGTCCGGGCGTGCCTACAAAGTCAGTTTCGGGATGGCTTCGGCACGGGCCGTGCGCAGCCGTACCTCGGAGGAGTCCGCATTCGACCGCGCCCGCAAGGCGATGTTCGAGGAGGGCATCTCGCACTCGCGGATGTTCATCGACCCCGCTCGGCCAGGCGTCGAGGACCTGCTCGACTCGATCACCTCCGGCGTGCGCTCGGCGTGCACCTACGCAGGGGCGGCCACGATGGCCGCGTTCCACGAGCGCGCGCTGCTCGGGGTCCAGTCGGCGGCGGGCTATGCCGAGGGCCGTCCGGTCGACCGCTCATGGTAGGTGGAGGCTGGCATGCCCGGGAGGCACGAACCTCGCCGGGGATGTGGTCGTAAGTGAGGTCATGGGACAGCCGGAGTCCGATCCTCGCTGTAGATATGGTCGCTGATGTGGCCCGAGACGCCGACCCCAACGACCAGATCCACGGCGAGGATCCTTCGGCTGCGCGCCCACGGACTCCCTGACGACCACATCTCCGGCAAGGTTCTGCGCCGTGCCCCCGCCAGCACCGGGTGGATCGTCGCGGGCTGTGACAGCCTTACCCCATGCACCTGGTCGCAACCCGGCAGATCGCCGCCCCTGCCGAGCGCGTGTGGGCGCTGGTGACCGATCTGGAGGGCAGCCCACTGCTGCTCTCCGGCATCGACTCGATCGAGATCCTCAGCGGCCCAGCCGAATTCGGGATCGGCACCCGCTGGCGGGAGACGCGCACGATGTTCGGCCGACAGGCGACCGAGGAGATGGAGATCACCATGGTGGTCCCCGGACAGGCGTACCACGCGGTGGCCCACAGCAACGGCACCCGCTACGAGTCGCAGGTCACCGTGTTCGAGCGTGGCGCCACCAGTTGCACCATCGCGACGAGCTTCGGCTCCACGCCCACCTCGCTGATCAGCGCGGTGCTCTCGGCGACCATCGGTCGGCTCTTCCTCGGATCCACCCGCAGGGCGCTCGAGCAGGACCTTGCCGATCTCGCCGCCGCAGCCGAGGCTCACCCCGGCTGATATGAGTCTGCGGCTGGCCGTCCCCGAGAGCCTCCCGATCGCCGCGCACGTCGAGGCGATCACGGCGGCGCTGGCATCCCACCAGGTCGTGATCGTTGCCGGCGAGACCGGCTCGGGCAAGACCACCCAGTTGCCCAAGATC
The DNA here is from genome assembly GCA_963798745.1 of uncultured Actinomycetes bacterium. Classification (GTDB taxonomy): domain Bacteria; phylum Actinomycetota; class Actinomycetes; order S36-B12; family CAIYMF01; genus Prado023. The sequence goes on along the minus strand of CAWCUF010000004.1, from coordinate 30,848 downwards.
GCGTTGGCCGCGGGCCGCGGTCGCTCCGCGATGATCGGGCACACCCAGCCGCGCCGGATCGCGGCGCGTACGCTGGCCGCGCGGATCGCGCAGGAGTGCGGCGTCGAGCTCGGCGCGGAGGTGGGCTTCGCCGTCCGCTTCACTGATCGCACGGCCAGGGGCACGCGCGTCAAGGTGATGACCGACGGGATCCTGCTCGCCGAGTTGCAGCGGGACCGCGACCTGCGCCGTTACGACACCCTGATCATCGACGAGGCCCACGAGCGCAGCCTGAACATCGACTTCCTGCTCGGGTACCTGGTCCGGCTGCTGCCGCGCCGCCCGGACCTGCGCGTGATCGTGACCAGCGCCACCATCGATGTGGCCCGATTCTCGGCGCACTTCGGTGGGGCGCCGATCATCGAGGTCAGCGGCCGGACCTTCCCGGTCGAGATCCGCTATCGAGCCACGCAGGACGTGGCCAGCGACGACGTCGATGCGGTCTGCGACGCGGTGCTGGAGTGCCTGACCTCCGGGGACGGCGACGTGCTGGTGTTCCTTTCCGGCCAGCGCGAGATCCACGACGTGGCCGATGCCCTGCGCCCGATGCTCGATCCGGTGACCACCGTGCTGCCGCTCTACGCCCGACTCAGCGCCGCTGAGCAGCACAAGGTGTTCGCCCCCGGCGGTGGGCGCCGGGTGGTGCTGGCCACCAACGTCGCCGAGACCTCGATCACGGTCCCGGGCATCCGCTACGTCGTCGATCCCGGTACGGCGCGGATCTCGCGGTTCAGCAAGCGACTCAAGGTGCAGCGACTGCCCATCGAGCCCATCTCACAGGCCTCGGCCAATCAGCGCGCCGGGCGGTGTGGCCGCGTGCGTGACGGCATCGCGATCCGGCTCTACTCGCAGGCCGACTTCGACGATCGCCCGGAGTTCACCGATCCCGAGATCCTGCGGACGAACCTCGCCTCGGTGATCCTGCAGATGGCCGCCCTGCGCCTGGGCGAGGTCCACCAGTTCCCGTTCCTGGACCCGCCGGACACCCGGGCCATCCGCGACGGTATCGCCCTGCTCGTGGAGCTCGGCGCCCTGCAGGGCAAGCCCGGAGCACCCCGGCTGACCCCGCTGGGCCGCAAGCTCGCGCGCCTGCCCCTGGACCCACGGCTGGGCCGGATGGTGCTGGCCGCCGCGGACGCGGGGTGCGTGCGTGAGGTTGTGGTCATCGCCGCCGGCCTGACCATCCAGGACCCGCGCGAGCGCCCCGAGGCCGAGCGCGGCCGGGCCGACGCCGCGCACGCCCGGTTCACCGACAAGCGCTCGGACTTCGCCACGCTGCTCAACCTCTGGGACCACATCCGCGACCTGCGCAGCTCCACCTCGTCCAGCGGACTGCGCCGGGCGTGTCGCGACCAGTACCTGAACTACCTGCGCATCCGCGAGTGGCAGGACCTCGTGGGCCAGATCCGCGAGGTGCTGGCCTCGATGGGCCTGGCGTGGAGCAGCGGCCGCGACGACCAGGACGGTGTGCACCGGGCCCTGCTCACCGGCCTGCTGTCCCAGGTGGGCATGTGGGACCCGCTGCGCCGGGACTACCTGGGCGCCCGCGGCGTGCGCTTCGTGATCTTCCCCGGCTCGGCGCTGGCCCGCTCGAACCCGGACTGGGTGATGTCCTCGGAGCTGGTCGAGACCGCGCGACTCTTCGCCCGGCGCAACGCCGCGGTCAAACCCGAGTGGGTCGAGGAGGCGGCCGCGCACCTGGTGTCGCGCAGCTACTCCGAACCGCACTGGTCGGCCAGGCGGGGGGCCACTGTTGCCGTCGAGCGAGTCACCCTCTACGGGATCCCTCTGGTGACCGGCCGGACCGTCGACTACGGCCGGATCGACGCGCCGCTGTGCCGCGAGCTGTTCCTGCGCGGGGCGCTCGTGGAGGGCGACTGGCGCACCAGACACCGCTTCTGGCATGCGAACCGCGCGGCGCTGGCCGCCGCTGAGGAGGTCGAGGACCGCAGTCGACGCCGCGGGCTGGTGATCGACGACGACGGGCTGTTCGCGTTCTACGATGCCCGCGTCCCGGCCGATGTCACCTCCGTGCGGCACTTCGACTCGTGGTGGAAGAAGGCCCAGCGCGACACCCCCGACCTGCTCACGCTGACCCCCGCGGACCTGCGCGTGGACGGGCAGTCGCTGCCCGACGAGGGGGACTTCCCCCGGAGTTGGAGTGCAGGTCCGGCGGTGACCCTGAACCTCTCGTACGCGTTCGAGCCGGGCGACGCGGCCGACGGCGTGACCGTCGACGTACCGCTGGCGGTGCTCCCCGACCTGGACCCCGCGGAGGTGCCCGGCTCCGCGCCCGGCCTGCGCGGGGACCTCGTGACCGCCCTGCTGCGTAGCCCACCGAAGGCGCTCCGCAAGCAGCTCGGGCCGGCCCCGAACCTCGTGCCGGCCGTGCTCGACGCCCCCGAGCTCGTCGACCAGCCGATCCTGGAGGCGGTGGCTGCCGCGGTCACTCGGGTCAGCGGGGTCCGGCTCACAGCCGATGACTGGGACCTCGGCCGGGTTCCGCTGCACCTGCTGCCCCGCTACCGGGTGCTCGACGAGTCGGGCACGGTGCTGGGGGAGGGTCGCGACCTGGCCGAGCTGCAGCGCCGGCACGCACCGGACCGGGTCGCGATGCTCGCTCGCGCCGCCGCGGACCTCACCACTGCGGGGGCCACCACCTGGATGTTCGCATCGATCCCGGAGTCCGTCGAACGCCTCGTGGCCGGAGTCCAGGTGACCGGATTCCCGGCCCTGCGGGACGGGGGCCGCGCTGTGGACCTGGTGGTGCTGGCCGACCGGGGCGAGGCCGCGGCGGTGCACCGGCGCGGGGTCCGCCGACTCGTTGCCCTGGCCGTGCCCAACCCCGGCCCTCGTGGATACTCCGGGTTGGACATGACCGGTCGGCTGGTCCTGGGCCGCTATCCACACGGCGGCGCGCAGGCGCTGCTCGCCGACTGCGCGGATGCCACCATCGAGGCGCTGCTGGGTGGCCCGGCCGTGCGTGACGAGCCGGCGTTCGCGGCCGCGGTGGCGCGGATCACCCTGGAGCTGCCCCGGCGCTACGCCGCGACACTGGCCCAGGTCGTGGCGGCGCTCACCGACGCGTGGGAGGCAGAACGCGCTGCGGACGCGTTGACCTCGCCGGTGGTGGCCGACGCGGTCGCCGATATCCGCGCCGAACTCGCCCGACTGGTCGGCCCGGGCGCGGTCAGCCGGATCGGGGTGGATCGATTGGCCGACCTGCGCCGGTACCTGCGGGCGCTGGCGTGGCGGAGCGCCAAGCTGGCCGACGACCCGGCCGGGGATGCCCGGCGGATGGCCTCGGTGCACAGCGCCGAGGCCCTGCTCGCCGGGCACATCGCCGGGTGGCCGGTTCTCGACCCGATGCTGGCGCAGGAGTCTGCGGCCACGGCCAGGCAACTCGCCGACGAGCTTCGGGTGAGCCTGTTCGCCCCACACATCCGCACGGCGGTGCCGGTCTCCGAGCGCCGGATCGAGAAGTTCGTGGCAGGGCTCAGAGGGCCATCAGCAGGGCGAGCCACGCCAGGCACACCAGCAGGGCACCCCCGGAGGTGAACAGCCCCCACAGCGATCCGGCGCGCCCCACCTTGCGCGACATCCCCACCAGCAGCCCGATACCACTGGAGACCAGGCCGATCGGGGCCAGCACCCAGGCCACGATCCCGATCAGGGGCAGGAGTGAGAGGAACAGCGACACCGAACCCAGCGTTGCCCCGATGACCGCCGGGTTGTTGGACTGGACCACCACGGGTGGAGGCGTTGCGGGTGCGACGAACGGCGGGATCTGAGCCCATGCGGTGTGCATCGGCGCGGGCCACGCTGGTGCCGGGGCCGCCACGGGCGACGGCCCGAGGATGAGGGTGTCGTGCTGGTCCTGGGGGATTCGCGGGTCCACGGCCGACACCCTACGCCTCGACCTCAGACGGAGAGCGCAACGATCGTGGCGACCCACAACGTGGCGGCCAGCGCCACGGAGGCCAGTTCGATCAGGATCGAGAACCCGGTCGCCTTCATGGCCACCCAGGCAGAGGTGCGGGCGGCTGTCCAGTCGCCGAGGCGCAGCTGCTCAGCCAGGTACACACCGCCGATGAAGCCCAGGACCAACCCGATGATCTGGGCAAGGAGGAAGCCGACGATCGCCGAGACCCCGCCCACCACCATCGACCTGCCCGGCACCCCGGCCGCGCTCATCGATCGGTGCGGCAGCAGGTAGCGCAGGACTTGACCACCGGCGATGATCGCGGCCATGAAGAAGAAGGCGATCCACGCGGTGGATCCGCCGGTGAGCGCAGCCCAGACCAGCAGTGCCCCGACCACGAGGAGAACGCCGGGCAGGATCGGGACCACGATGCCCAGCGCGCCCAGCGCGATGGCCAGCCCCACCAATCCGTTGAGGACTCCGGTGCTCACTGACCCCCGCCAGTGGAGGCCGCGTGCACCGACGAGGCGCGCGCGATCCGGGCCGAGGCCGCCCGCAGGCTGGCTTCGTGGGCACGCATGTGGTGGCCACAGAACAGCAGGTGTGCCCCAGAGGACAGGGTCGCCTTCGCCACGGCCTGCGCGCCGCACCGATCGCAACGGTCAGCAGCGCTGAGCGCCACCTCCACCTCCAGCGTCCCCACCATGTCAGTCACCACTCCCTCATGAACTTCGTCCGGGCTCCAGTGTGGCATCCCGCTACGACATCTGCTGGCACGTTCGCCCGACGCGCAACCTGCATCCGTCGTGGGCACTTCGCCGGAATGCTCAGCGGACCTGCCCGCGCGAGCCGGCGAGTCGAGGTCCCAGCGATGTCAGTGCGCCCCGGTACCCTTGCCCGGTGACTGCCGAACCCCTCGAGCCGAGCCGGCGCAGGGCCCGGGCCGAGAAGCCCTCGACCGGGTACTCCGCGAAGAACCTGTCCGTGCTCGAGGGCCTGGAGGCGGTCCGCAAGCGCCCGGGCATGTACATCGGGTCCACCGACAGCCGCGGGCTGATCCACTGCCTGTGGGAGATCCTGGACAACGCCGTGGACGAGGCCCTGGGCGGGTGGTGCACGCGCATCGACCTGATCCTGCGCTCCGACGGCTCGATCGAGGTCCACGACGACGGTCGCGGCATCCCCGTGGACATCGAACGGCGCACCCGGCTGACCGGGGTCGAGGTGGTGATGACCAAGCTGCACGCGGGCGGGAAGTTCGGCGGCGGCTCGTACAACGCCTCCGGTGGCCTGCACGGGGTCGGTGCCAGCGTGGTGAACGCGCTGAGCGCGCGGATGGACGTCGAGGTGGACCGAGATGCCAAGGTCCACCTCATCTCGTTCCGTCGCGGCGTGGCCGGTGTGTTCGAGGCCGACGGTCCCGATGCGGCGTTCACGAAGAAGTCGGGGCTGCGCCAGGAGGGTCGTTGCCCACGGGCCAGGACCGGCACCCGGGTGCGGTTCTGGCCCGACCGGCAGGTCTTCACCGCAGACGCCGGGATCGACCTCGACGCGGTGCACGCCCGCGCGCAGCAGACCACGTTCCTGGTCCCCGGCCTGACCATCGTGGTCCGTGACGAGCGCGACCCGCAGGCCCCGGCCGAGCGCACCTTCGCGCACCTGGGCGGGATCGCCGAGTTCGCCGAGCACCTGGCCACCGGCGACGCGGTCACCGCAGTGCTGCGCCTGGCCGGGACGGGCAACTTCACCGAGACGGTGCCGGTCCTGGACGCACGCGGGCACATGGTGCCCACCGAGGTGGAGCGCGAACTGGTCGTGGACGTGGCGCTGCGGTGGAACACGAACTACGACACCGAGCTCCGCTCGTTCGTCAACATCGTGGCCACGCCCAAGGGCGGCACCCACGTGGCCGGCTTCGAACGGGCGCTGGTCAAGACGTTCAACGATCATCTGACCGCCGCCAAGGTGCTCAAGCCGAGCGAGGGCGCGATCACCAAGGAGGACGCGCTCGAGGGCGCCACGGCCGTGGTCACGGTCCGGCTGGCCGAGCCGCAGTTCGAGGGGCAGACCAAGGAGATCCTGGGTACCCCGGCGGCGTCGAAGATCGTGGCCGCCGTGGTCGGCCGTGAGCTGTCCGCCTGGCTGACGAACCCCCCGCGCGGGGACAAGCTGGTGGTCAGGGCCGTGGCCGACAAGGTGGCCAACGCGATGCGGGCGCGGGTGGCCGCGCGGGCCCACCGCGATGTGCAGCGCCGCAAGACCGCGCTGGAGTCCTCCTCGATGCCGGCCAAGCTGGTCGACTGTCGCAGCGCCGACGTGGAGCGCACCGAGCTGTTCATCGTCGAGGGCAACTCGGCGCTGGGCACCGCGAAACTGGCACGCGACTCCGAGTTCCAGGCGCTGCTGCCGATCCGCGGCAAGATCCTCAACGTGCACAAGGCCTCCCTGGCCGACATGCTCAAGAACGCCGAGTGCGCGGCGATCATCCAGGTGCTGGGCGCGGGCTCCGGGCGCACGTTCGACCTCGATGCGCTGCGCTACCAGAAGATCATCCTGATGGCCGACGCCGACGTGGACGGCGCCCACATCCGCTGCCTGCTGCTGACCCTGTTCCACCGCTACATGCCCGAGCTGCTGGCGCAGGGCCGGGTCTACTCAGCGGTCCCGCCGTTGCACCGCCTGGAGGTGCTGGCCTCCGGGGGGAGGAGGGCCGAGGTGCGCTACACGCACTCCGACGCCGAGTTGCAGGCCACCTTCGAGGAGTTGCGCCGCGCCGGTCGCCGGTGGAAGGACCCGCAGCGCTACAAGGGCCTCGGTGAGATGGACGCCGCCCAACTGCGGGAGACCACGATGGAGCCGGGCCGGCGCTCGCTGCGCCGGGTGCGGGTGCAGGACGCGCATTCGGCGGCATGCGTGTTCGACCTGCTGATGGGCTCGGAGGTCGCACCGCGCAAGGAGTTCATCGTCGCCGGGTCCGCCGACCTGGATCGCGAACGGATCGACGCCTGAAGCAGGCGTCCTACCGGTGCTGCGGTCGACGCCGGCCTCAGGCGTCCTGCGGGTCCAGTCGTCCGGTGTCCACGTCGTACACCGCCCCGGCCACCACCAGGTCCCGGGGCAGCAGCGGGAAGCTGCGGATCCGGCGGATGTCGCGGCGCAGCGCGGCCTGCTGGTCCACCACCGTGGCGAACTCGATGCTGTAGGTGTCCACGCCGTACTTCTCCCCGATGAGCGCGTGGATGTCCTCCTCTGCCTTCGAGGCCATCGCACACCGGGTGTGCGGCATCACCAGCACCCGGTTCACGTCGAGCAGGTAGCAGGCCAGCACGAGCGTGCGCAGCACGTCGTCGGTGACCCGGGCCCCGGCGTTGCGCAGGATCTTCACATCCCCGGCCGACATGCCCAGGATCGGCAGCGGATTGATCCGGGAGTCCATGCAGGTGATCACCGCCAACCCCTTGGCCGCCCGCCCGGACAGGCCCAGGCCCTCGAACCCGGTGGCGAACTGGGCGTTGGCGTCCATCACGTCGGCGAACGCCTGGGCGGGGAACTCGGGCCCGGGCGCAGGAACCTGATCAGTCATGGTCATTCGGCACCTCCTGAGGAATGGCCGGGGAAGATCCCCATGCCTGGGTCGACGATGGGCGCGGCGTTGTTCACCGCCAGGGCGGCCTCCCCGAACCCGACCGAGATCAGCGGCACCTTGCCCTCGTAGGTCACGATGTCGCCGGCGGCGAACACGTGCGGCAGGTTGGTGCGCATCGCGGTGTCGACCACGAGGTGTCGCTTGGCCAGGTCCAGGCCCCACGTGGCTATCGGGCCGATGTTGGCGATGAAGCCCAGGGCGGCCACGACCGTCTGCGCCGGCAGGGCCGTCTGCTCACCGGTGGTCTTGTGGGTGACCCGCACCTCGGCGATGCTCGACCCGTCCGGGGTGCCGCGGATGGCGCTGACCTCGCTGCTGGTGAACAGTCGGACCCCGAGGGCGCGGACCGTGTCGACCATCGAGCCGTGCGCGCGGAACTGCTCGCGGCGGTGCACCAGGCTCACGCTGCGCGCGATCGGCGCCAGCGAGTAGGCCCAGTCGAAGGCGGAGTCCCCACCACCGACGATCACGATGTCCTTGCCGGCGTGCTCAGCCAGGCGCGGCACGAAATAGACCAGGCCACGGCCTGCCCAGCCCTCGTCGGCCGGCAGCGCGCGGGGGGTGAAGGACCCGATCCCGCCGGTGATGATGACAGCCTTGGCCGAAACCTCGGAGCCTGCGTCCGAGGTGACCGTGACCGGCCCCTCCTGGGGGGCGTCGAGGGTGGCCGCCTGCTCGCCGAGCAGGTACGTCGGCGAGAACGGCGCAGCCGCAGCGACCAGGTTCTCCACGAGCACCCGGCCCTTGACAGTCGGGTATCCGGCCACATCGAAGATGTCCTTCTCGGGGTACATCGCGGTGATCTGGCCGCCTGCCTCGGGAAGGGCGTCCATCACGACCACCGACCAGCCCCGGAATCCCGCGTAGTAGGCGGCGTAGAGCCCCGAGGGGCCGGCCCCGATGATCAGGATGTCGCACTCGTGGGTCGTCACAGGGCCTCCCGGCGGGGTCAGCGGATCGGCTCCCAACCTAGTCCAGCGACCCCGGCCGATGGCGCACCACCTCGACTGCGCCGGCCAGCCCCGGTGGGGCCCCGACTGCGCCCTACAGGCCCAACGGAGGTGATGTACTCCTTGACGATTCCGGCGCTGTTGGCCAGCGCGCGCTGCTCGTTGTGGGCCAGCGGCTGCGGGAAGACCTAGCGCTCGGTGAAACCCGTGCCCCGGCTAGATTGCTCTGCGGGACCTCGGGAGGCGGTCATGTCGAACTGGATGCGCACGGCCGGCCGACGGCTGTCGGGCAGCGCCCTGGGCGACGGGCTCATCGCGGCCTACCAGACCCGGATCACCGGGCTGGCCGCGGAGGCGTCGTTCTGGGCGATCTTCGCGCTGCCGTGGCTGCTGGTGGGGATCGTGGCCGGCCTGGCCCGGCTGCAGACGATCGTCCAGGTGGACGCGGTGGGGCGGTTCCGCGCCAACGTCGTGGAGATCTCCGAGGAGGTGCTCACCCCGGAGGCTATCGACGACCTGGTGGTGCCGCTGCTGGACAGCGTCTTCGGCCGCGGCCAGACGACCCTGGGCCTGTTGGGCATCGTGGTCGCGATCTGGGCCGGATCCCGGGTGATCGAGGCACTGATCAACGCGATGACGATCGTGTACCGGCGCGAGGGCCTGCGCTCCTTCGTCGGCACGAAGCTGCTGTCCCTGGGGGTGTACGTCAGCGGCCTGGGGGTGCTGATCGTGGCGATCCCGCTGATCCTGGCCGGCCCGACGTTCCTGGTGCGGCTGGCGCCCGGCGCCCAGGGCTCGCTGACCAGCGTGCTGCTCGTCGTGGCCCAGGTCGGCGTCGTGCTGATGCTGATCGTCTCGCTCTACCACTGGGCGGTACCGCACCGCACCGCCTGGGCGGCCGACGTCCCCGGCGCGCTGATCGCCATCGTGCTGTGGGTCGGCTTCTCGTGGTTGCTGCGCTGGTACTTCCTGTGGATCTTCCGGGCGGGCTCGGTCTACGGCGCCATCGCGGCCCCGGTGGCCGTCATGTACTGGGTGTACGTCACCGTGCTGGCACTCATGCTCGGTGCTGCGTTCAACGGGGCGCTGGCCATCCGGCGCGGCTGGTTCGTGCACCCGGACTCGGTGGCACCGGCCGGCGAGTCCGACGTCGGCCTCGACCTCGCAGCGCAGGACGACAGGCCGGGGGAGTAGGTAAGGCAGGCCTTACCGGATGACGTTACGCTGGGCGCGTGCCGAAGCCGAAGAAGAAGTGCTGCGAGGACCGCCCCCGCTGCAAGCGCTGTCCGATCCGCATGCTCAAGGACGGCACGCTGCCCCCGGGCTACTGCGTGAAACGCCGCCGACTGGTCCGGGCGTAGTCACCGATCGCGCATCCCACCGGGCCGCGCGCCCATGTGAGAGTGTGGGACCTCACACACGCAGGAGGAACCATGGCGCCGACCAGCAAGGGGGTTGCCCGACCAGCCCCGGAGCCGGATCCCGAGCAGATGGCCACCGACACCCTGATGACCTCGGTGTTCACGGCCGTGGCCTTCACGGTCGCCACCATCGTGCTGGCCACCGTCGGCGGGGTGGTCATGGAGCTCGGATTCAGGCTCTTCGACTCGACGGGGGCCAAGATCGGCCTGGGTGTGGGCCTGGCGCTGGGCACCGCGATGATCTACGCGGGGGTGCGCCGCTATGAGACGCGCATCCGCGCGCGCAGTGCGAACCTGTATCGGGGCATCTGGATCGGCACCCTCCTGTCCCTGACCATCATCGTCGTGATGGCCTACCTGCCGTGGCTCGCACTGCCGGTGTACTGCCCGCCCGGTGGGAGCTGCTGAGTCAGCGCCAGCGCAGGTTCGCCACCAACTTGCCATCGAGCTGGCCCGTGGCCAACCGGTCCAGTCCCGCCGGGATGTCCTCGAAGGCGATGACCTCGATGTCCGGCGGGTGCAGGTGTCCTTCGACGATCAGGCGCATCAGGCGCTCCAGGCCCCGGGCCAGCCAGCGCCGGCCCTCGAACCCGCCGTGCGTGTAGGCCGCGCCGAGGGCCACCTCGGAGACCGTGGGCGCCAGCCCGAAGGCCGGGATCGAGTCGAGGTCCGGTCGGCCGCTGATGCTCACCAGGTGCCCGGCATGGCGCAGCAGCGCCAGCCCCTGCGTGGCTGACCGGGTCGACACGGTGTCGATCAGGGCATCGACGCCGTTCGGGGCGATCGCGCGGACCTGTTCGGCGAAGTCCGCGGCGCGATAGTCCAGCACCCAGAGCGCACCGAGCGCGCGGGCGGCCTGCTCGTTCTCCGGGCGCGCGGTCGCGATGACCTTGGCGCCGAACAACTTGGCCAACTGCACGGCGATCGACCCCACGCCGCCGGATGCCCCATGGATCAGCACGACCTGCCCGGAGATCTGACGCAGCCGCCGCTCGACCGCGTCCAGGGCCGTCAACCCTGCGCTGGGCAGGCTCGCGGCCGCGATCGGGTCCAGTTCGGGCGGCACTACCGCCAGGGCCTCGGGCGCCACGGCCACGAACTGGGCGAAGCCTCCGGCCTCGCGCACGTCCTGGTGGAAGACCACCCGGGTGCCAGGCTGTGGCAACAGCCAACCGTGGTTGCGTCGAGCCGCCGATTCGGCATGGACCGCCACGACCCGCCCAGCGACATCCAGGCCTGCGATGAACGGATAGTTCCATGTGGGGTGGCCCAGGGCGGTCGTGCGCACGTCGCCCGGATTGAGCCCCACGGCCTCGACCTCGACCAGAACCTCCACCTCGCGACGATCCACCACCGGGGCTTGCCACGGGCTCGGCAGGTCGGCCAAGCGCATGGATCCCGGCGAGCCGGGACGGTCCAGCAGCCACGCGCGCATGGGGGCCAGCATCCCACCCGCAGCGGGCTCGATGCGTGGTACGCACCCCGCCACCGTGGGCCGACGTGCACCGGCTCAGGCCAGCAGGAACCCGAAGGCGGCGAAGATCACCAGGTAGGCCGCCATCGGGATGGCGGTCAGGCGGATGATCGCACCCTCACGGCCCAGGAGTCCGCCGACGGCGGCCACGGTCACGACATTGGTCACCGCGACCACATTGCCCGCATTCGCCCCACCGACCTGCTGGGCCAGCACGATCTCCGGGCTGACCCCGACGGATTGAGCCACCGACTGCTGCAGCTCGCCGAACATCAGGTGGCTGAACGTGGCGCTACCGGAGACGAAGGACCCCAGCGCACCCACGAGCGGCGCGGCCAATGGCCAACTGCTGCCCAGGCCCGCTGCGGCGGCGCCGGCCAACTCCAGCGGCATGGACTGCAGACCCGTGGAGTTGACCCCCGAGTTCAGGAACACGCGCACGATCGGCACAGCGGCCATCAGGACCAGGCCCGAGCCCAGGACGGCGGCGGCCGTCACTCGGCCCGAGGCACGCAACTTGGCCATCGGCAGGTGGTGCAGCCACACGGTGAAGGCGGCCACGACCAGGAAGATGACCCCAGGGGAGTAGAGCGGCTCGAACCCCGCGGTGATCCCGGTACCCAGCGTGTCAGCCAGGCCCAACGTCCAGCTGTTCAGTGTCTCCTTCACCGGGTCGATGACCCGAGTCAGCAGCAGCAGCGCGGTGAGCAGTCCGTAGGGAGCCCACACCTGCCAGGTGGACAGATGCGCCGCCTGCGCCTCGGCCGTGGTCTTCTCGACCATCATCTCCAGCTCGTAGGGATCGATGTAGCCGTCGGTCACCGACCACGCCGCCTTGGGCACCAGGAAACCAAGCCGGACCACCACGTAGAGGATCGCCATCCCGGTGGCCCCACCCAGGATCCCGCCGAACTCGACGCCGAGGGCCGCGGTCCACAGATAGGCCGGGATCGAGAATGACAGCGCCGCCAGAATGGTCAGCGGAATCATCTCCACGAAAGGCTTGCGACCCTTCTCGGCCGCGAACACGTGGGTCAGGAACCACATCATCAGTAGCGGCAGGGTCAGGCCGGCGACGATGTCGATCGCTGCGGCGGTCAGGGCCACGTCGGTCATCGCGGCCGCGTCGGCCGGGTTGGCCCAGTCCCGCCCGGTGCCCTGGGTGAGTCCGACGATGATCGGCGTGCCCACCGCCCCGAAGGTCACCGCGGAGACGTCGGCCATCAGCGCCAGGCTGACCGCGGCCAGGGCCGGGAAGCCCAGCGCGATCAGCAGGGGGCCGGCCACCGTGGCGGGGGTCCCGAACCCGGCCGCGCCCTCCAGGAAGCACACGAGCAGCCAGCCGACGAACAACATCTGGATGCGGCTGTCGGGGGTCACCCGCAGGACATCGAGGCGGATCAGGGCCAGCGCACCACTTGCGCGCATCACACCCAGGAACGTCAGTGCGCCCAGCACGATCAGCACCACGGACGCGGCGATGATGAAACCCTCGATCACCGACGCCGAGATCTGGCGGGCGGGGACCCCCCAGGCGACCATCGCCAGGGCGATCGTGATGACCAGCGACAGGGGCATGGCCCGGGAGGCGGGCATGCGCAGGACGACCAGCAGGACGGCCACGGAGAGCACTGGCATGAGCGCCGCAATCCATTGGGCGACGTTCATTCCCGATCCCTTCGGTTGCCGTGGGCCCACCGTAGCGAGGCCACCGGATCGGTGCCGCGTGAGCGTCCGCGGGGCGAAGGGGACTGCGGTGGCCATTGCGTTTCGGGCACACTGAAGCGCGCGACGTTAAGCCATGCGGACGATATTCCTCGGCTAATCGAAAGCCGTGCAATTGCATCCGGTCGGCGTGTCTGCCACGGTATGCCGCGGGGCAGTTGCTCGTGACGAGTCGGGGAAGGCCGTCACGGGTTCGATGCGGGAGGGGCATCTGATGGCTATCAAGCATGGGGTGGGGCGACGGGTCACAGCATCCGTGGCGTTCGCCGTGATTCTTGGCGCGGGAGTGCCGGCGGCGTCCGGCGCGGTTCCACTGCCGCTGGCCGGTGCCGATTCGGTACCCGGATCGGGCTCGGTTCGTGCGATGTCGCTGATCCCCTGGTACCCGGCACCGTCGCTGGTCAAGCTGCGCTCGGAGATCGACGCGCGCTGGCCGGGGCGCAGCCGGGTCAGTGACGGTGTGATCGGGGACCTTCGGCACAACGGCACCCGCAACAGCCACAATCCGGTCGGCATGCCCACCGGGCCGGTGTTCGGTACGCGTGGAGCCGTGCACGCCATGGACATCACGGCCGCCGGTACCGATGTGCAGGCGGTGCTCGAAGCCGTGATCGGGGACTCCCGGGTCTGGTACGTCATCCACGGTGGGCGGATCTGGAGCCGGACCTATGGCTGGGCCGCGCGCCGCCAGGCCGGCGACCCGCACACCAGCCACATCCACATCAACCTGCGCGAGGACGGCCAAGCCAGGACCAGGACTGCAGAGCAGGACACGCGGTCCTGGTTCGGCTCCGCTGCCACCAGGCCCGCGGTGAACTCAACCGTCGCCGGCGTCCGGCTGACCACTGCGCAGGTGCGTGCGGTGCAGAAGTCGTTGATCGCCAAGGGATACCGGATCCCGGCGGGCGCCACCGGCATGTACGGCGCCCAGACCTCGGCCGCGATGGCGGCCTTCCAGCGAGCTCAGGGCTGGCGCGGCTCGCAGGCCGACGGCTCCATCGGCCCGGAATCCCTGCGCCGGCTCGGCGTGCGCCTGAGCGCCGCGGATCAGCCGGCCACGGCCAAGGTGTCGACCTCGAAGCCGGTAGCACGCGCGTCGGCCTCGACCTGGAACAAGGGCGACGCCCTGCTGGTCTACAACCTGCAGAAGGCGCTGATCAAGCGCGGCTACTCGATCCCCGCCGGTCCGACGGGCTACTTCGGCACCCGGACCCGCGCGGCCGTGAAGTCCTACCAGCGCTCGTCGGGCTGGAGCGGGTCGCAGGCCGACGGCATTCCCGGTGCGTCGACGCTCAAGAAGCTGGGTGTCACCGGGAGCGGGTCGTCGAAGGCCACCTCCTCGACGGCGAGCAGGAGCCCCGCGACGCCGAAGCCGGCGCCGAAGACGTCGAAGTCGGGCGGGTCGACCGCGTGGAACCCCAAGAAGGGGATCCTCGTGTACAAGCTCCAGCAGGCGCTGATCAAGCGCGGCTACTCGATCCCCGCCGGGCCCACCGGGTACTTCGGGCCCAAGACGAAGAAGGCTGTGAAGAAGTTCCAGAAGTCGCAGGGCTGGTCCGGTTCTGACGCCGACGGGATCCCGGGCAAGGGCACGCTGCGTCGCCTCGGGCTCTGAGTGGGGCAACCGGCGGCGCCAGGTCGGTCAGCCTGCCATCGCCGCTCCGGGTGACCCAGAATGGCACCCATGCGCAATGTCGTCATCATGGGTGCGGGCGGTCGCGACTTCCACGTGTTCGCCACGGTCTTCCGCGACGATCCGGCGGCTCGGGTCGTGGCGTTCACCGCGGCGCAGATCCCGGGGATCGATGACCGTACGTTCCCTGCGACGCTGGCTGGCCCGCTGTACCCGTCCGGGATCCCGATCGTGGCGGAGTCCGAGCTGGTGGGCCTGATCGCAGAGCAACAGGTCGACGAGGTCGTCTTCGCGTACTCGGATGTGGCCCACATCGATGTGATGCACCAGGCGTCGCTGGTGATGGCCGCGGGTGCGGACTTCCGCCTTGCCGGTCCAGCGGCGACGATGCTGCGCAGCAGGCGACCCGTGGTCGGGGTCGGGGCGGTCCGGACCGGCTGCGGCAAGAGCCAGACCACCCGGGCGATCGGCCGGATCCTGCTCGACGCCGGGCTACGCGTGGCGCTCATCCGGCACCCCATGCCCTACGGCGATCTCGAGGCGATGCGCGTGCAGCGCTTCGCGACCCTGGCCGACATCGACGCCAGCAATCCGACGGTCGAGGAGCGCGAGGAGTACGAGGCCCCCGTCGAGCTGGGCATGATCATGTACGCCGGCGTGGACTACCAGGCGATCCTGCGCGCCGCCGAGGCCGAGGCCGACGTCATCGTCTGGGACGGCGGCAACAACGACTTCCCGTTCGTCGCACCGGACCTGATGGTCACCGTCGTGGATCCGCTGCGACCGGGGCACGAGTCGACCTACCACCCGGGGGAGACCACGTTGCGGATGGCCGACGTGGTGGTCGTCAACAAGGTCGATACCGCTGACCCCGCGGACGTCGAGCGCGTGGTCAGCGCCGTCGGCCAGTTGGCTGCCCGAGCGACCATCGTGCGGGCCGAGTCGCCGGTGACCCTGGACGCCGGGCCGGACCTGACCGGGCTGCGCGTGCTGGTGGTGGAGGACGGGCCGACGCTGACCCACGGCGGGATGCCGTTCGGCGCGGGGACGGTGGCGGCCCGGGCCGCCGGCGCGGCCGAGATCGTGGACCCCAGACCGTTCGCGGTGGGCTCGATCGCGACCACGTTCCAGACCTACCCCCGGACCGGTCCCGTGCTGCCGGCGATGGGCTACGGCCCCGAGCAGCTGGCGGACCTGGAGGCCACGATCCGCGCGACACCGGTCGATGCGGTCGTGTCGGGCACCCCGATGGACCTGGGGCGGATCATCACCGTCGACCAGCCGCTGCGCCGGGCCAGCTACGCGCTGCGCGAGGTCGGCTCGCCGACCCTGGCCGAGCTGCTGGCGCCACTGATCGAGACCTGGCGGGCGGCCGCTGACTGATCGGGGTCGCGCCGCGGACTGATCGGGGTCGCGTCAGCCTTCAGCGAGGCTGGCGCCCAGGGCCCGCAGGCCGTTCAGGTCGTGGACGTCGGTTGCCTGGGCGGCGGCCCGGGCGACCGCAACATCGGGGAAGCCGGCGCTGAAGTGCCGGGTCAGGTGCGTCTCGCGGCGGATGCGCGTCATGCGTTCGGTGTGCACCCGAAGCAGCCGCTCGGTCAGTCCGTGCTCGGGGTGGTTGTCGGCCAGGTACGCAGCCCCCAGTTCGCTGCGCTCGACGGTGAGGCTCGGGGCCTCAGTGGTGTGGACCCGGTTGAGCACGAGCCCGGCCAGGGCCATCTGGTCCTGTTCCAGCCGCTGGGTGAAGTAGGTCGCCTCGCGCAGCGCGTCGGGCTCGGGGGTGGCCACGACCAGGAAACTGGTCCCGGGCGCTTGAAGTTGTGCGTAGGTCAGTTCGGCGCGTTCCCGGAATCCTCCGAAGATGGTGTCCAGCGCCGCGATCAGGCTCTGGACGTTGGTGAGGATCTGCGCGCCGAACACCCTGTTCATGACCCCGGAAAGGGCCCAGACCCCGGCGTTGAACACCGTGAGGTAGGTCCGGCCACCCACGCGGGCCGGTGCCAGGAAGAGCTTGATCGTCCGGCCGTCGAGGAAGGAACCCAACCGCTGGGGGGCGTCGAGGAAGTCCAGGGCCGAGCGCGAGGGCGGCGTGTCCACGACGATCAGGTCCCAGCGCCCGTCCGCATCAGCCTGGGCGCGCAGTTGGCCCAACTTCTCCATGGCCATGTACTCCTGGGTGCCGGTGAACGAGGAGGCCATGGATTGGTAGAACGGGTTGGCGAAGATCGACTGGGCCTGGTCGGGCGTCGCGTGGGTCGTCACCGTCTCGTCGAAGGTGCGCTTCATGTCCAGCATCATCGCCTCGAGGAGGCCGCCGGCCGCCTCGTCCACGTCGGGGACCCTGCGCGGGACGTTGTCCAGGTGCTCGAGGCCCATCGACTGGGCGAGCCTGCGGGCGGGGTCGATGGTCAGCACGCACACCCTGCGTCCCTGCTCAGCGGCCCGCAGGGCAAGGGCCGCCGCCGTTGTGGTCTTGCCGACTCCGCCCGAGCCGCAGCACACGATGATCCGGATGGCCCGGTCGGCCAGCAGCGCATCCACCGCAAGCCGGGGAGCGCCAGTTCCGGGCGTGTCGGTGCGGGTCGAAGTCACGACCCACTCACCCCGAACCCCTGCACGGTCAGGGACGCAGCCAGCTCGTAGAGCCCACCGAGGTCGATGCCCTCAGCCAGCCAGGGCAGCTCATAGGTGGGCCGGCCCAACGAGGCCAGGGCCGAACGCTCCGCCGCCTCGAGGGCGACCCGGTCTGTGGCGTCGAGGGCCGCACCGATCAGCGCGTCGATGACCGCGGTCGAGGTGGGCAGGCCCGCAGCGGCCAGTCCGGCGGTGATCTCGGCCCGTGGCAACTGCCCGCCCTGAGCCTGGGCGCGGTCGCGGTCGGTGAGCAGGGGCTGACGCACCATGTTGATCAGCAGCCCTGCGACCGGTAGCCCGATCCCGCCCAACTCCGCCACCACGTCCACGGTCTCCTGGGTGGGCATCTCCTCGAGCAGGGTCACCACGTGCACCGCGGTCTGCGCCGAGCGCAACACCTCCATGATCGAGTCGGCCTGGTTGCGCACGGGCCCGACGCGGGCCAGGCCGGCGACCTGCTCGTTGACGTTGAGGAAGCGCGCGACGCGCCCGGTGGGCGGGGCGTCCACCACGACGGCGTCGTATCCGATCCCGTCGGGCCCGGCCGCCTCCAGGGTCTGGCAGATCTTGCCGGTGAGGAACACGTCGCGAAGCCCGGGGGCGATCGTGGTGACGAAGTCCAGGACCCCCATCCGGTCCAGAGCCCACCGCGCCCGACCAAGGTGGTAGACGGTCTGCAGGTACTCCAGCAACGCATCCTCGACATCGACGGCCAAGGCGTACACCTCCCCACCGCCCCGAGCCACCGCGACGCGACGCTCGGCGTAGGGCAGCGGCGGGCAGTCGAACAACTGGGCGATCCCCTGACGGCCCTCGACCTCCATGAGCAGCGTGCGTCGGCCCCCCGCAGCCAGCGCCAGCGCAGCAGCGGCCGCCAGGGTCGTCTTGCCGGTGCCACCTTTGCCGGTCACCAGGTGCAGCCGGGCGTCAGGCCGGTCGCCGGGGGTCGACGGGTCCGAGGACATGGCCTCGACACTAGGCCCGATCCGGTACCCCTGCTCGTCGCCGATCACCGGCCGAGGATGACGTGGGCGTTGAGGCTGAGCAGCAGTGCGGCGGTCAGCGCGAGCAGCATCACGACCGTGAACAGGTGTCGGCCACCGGTGGCGGTCGCGGCCACGATCGAGACCGCGGTCAGGCCGGCCATCAGGGCGACTGCGGTCAGGGACGGCAGGGACAGGTGCCCGACGAGCAGGCCGGTGGCCACGAGCAGGGCCACCACCGCGAGGTTGGCCGACCGCCGCCCGCCGAGCCGCCCGACGAGGCCCTGGCTGTCGGTTGCCTTGTCCGTGTCGATGTCGGGGATCCCGTTGGCGAGGTGGGCCCCCAGCCCGAGCAGGGACAGGGTCGCCACCGTCCAACCAGCCGGTTGCTGCGGCGGGTTCAGTCCGTAGGTCAGGAAGGGGGCGAACAACCCGAACGACACCAGGTAGGGCACGAACGACCAGACGGTGCTCTTCAGCCACAGGTCATAGGACCAGGCCGACGCGACGGCCACGATATGGGCGGCACCGCCGATGACCCCACCGGCCAGCAGGGACAGGGGGACGCACACGGCAGCAGCGATCCCCGCGGCCGTCCACAGTTCGCCTCGGCTGACCCAGCCGCGGACCACGGGCTTGTCCGAGCGCTGGGCGGCCAGGTCTCGTTGCGCGTCGTGGGCGTCGTTGGCCCAGCCGACGGACAACTGCCCGCTCAGGACGGCCAGGAACACCGCGAGGCCCCCGATCGCTCCCCGACCCAGGGCCAGCGCCAGGCCGGTGATGGCGACGGTGACCACCAGGGTGGGCCCCGGGTGACAACCCACGAGCAACCCGCGCACGGGCGCCGAGCCGCTGGCCATCGTCGGCTACCCGGCGATCTGATCGACGATGCGGGTGAAGGTGCGCGGCAGGGCCTGCGCGGTGGGCACGATCATCGGGCGCAGGCGGGGTTGGCGCCCGACCCAGAGCAGCGTGTTGGTCAGGTTCCGGTAGGAGCGGGTGATCCGCCGCCACTGCGCCTCGTAGTCCTGGGGCTGGTTGCGCGCGATGGCCTCGACGGCGGCCTGCGCCTCGGCGAAGCCGATCCGCAGCCCCTCCCCGGTCAGGGCATCGACATAGCCGGCTGCGTCGCCGACCAGCAGCGCGTGACCGGCGACCCGCGCGGTGCTGGATTGGCGCAACGGACCGGCGCCCCGCAGCTCGCTTGCCGCTGGGACCCCGGCGAGGCGCTCGCGGAGGGTGGGCAGGCTGGTGATCGCCGTCGACAGGTCCAGTGGCTTCGGTCCGAGCACCGCCACCCCGACCGTGTCCGGGCCCACCGGGGTGACGTACAGCTCCTGACCGCGCAGCCAGTACACCTCGACCTGGTCCGACCAGGGGTCGACGCGGAAGTGCTGACGCAGGCCGAACCGGCGCACCACCCGAGGAGGGCGTGCAGCCAGTCCCAGTGCTCGGCGCACCGCCGAGTGCAGCCCGTCGGCTCCGACCAGATAGCGGGAGGTCAGCCCCGCGGCGTGCACCCCGTCGGTGGTCTGTGCCACCTCGGTGACCGTACCCAGGCGAATGCTGACCCCGAGCGTGCGGGCACGGGCCAGCATGGCGTCGTGCAGTGTCGTGCGCCGGACCCCGCGACCGGGTCCCGCGCTGAACCGGGTCTGGGCCGACCGGGGTCCCGACACATAGCGGATGCCCGTGAGGTCCACACCGTCCGGGTCGACGCCGAGCCTGTGCAGGCTGGCCAGCGCAGCAGGCATCAGGCCCTCCCCGCACGCCTTGTCGATGATGCCCGTTCGCGGCTCCACGACGACGACCTCCAGCCCGGCCATGGCAGCGTTGATCGCAGTGGCCAGCCCCACCGGCCCGCCGCCGGCCACGACCAGGTCCATCACGTCGAACCGGCCGGCAACAGCTTCAGGGCGGCATCCTCCGTGCGGATCCGCACCGCCATGAGCGCAGCGTTCAGCATGCTGAACACCAGGGCGGTGACCCATGCCGAGCCGACCAGCGGCAGAGCGAACCCCTCCACCACGACCGCCACGTAGTTGGGGTGGGACAGTCGGGCGTAGGGGCCGCGAGTCACCCGCGGCAGGCCGGGGACGATCACCACCCGGGTGTTCCACCGTGGCCCCAGCGAGGCGATGCACCACCAGCGCAGCGCTTGGGCGCCCAGCACCAGGAGCAGCATCGGCACCGCCAGCACCGTGATCATCTGTCGACCTGCCAGATGGACCTCGACCAGGGCACCGACCAGCAGGCCCAGGTGCAGCACGACCATCACCGGGTAGTGCCCCCGGCCGTACTCCTGTCCGCCGCGTTCGGCGCTCCAGCGCAGGTTGCGTTGGGAGACGACCAGTTCGGCGATCCGCTCCAGGCCCACCAGCACGATCAGCAGTGTGAACAGGGTGCTGCCGCTCACGGGGTCACCAGCGCAGCAGGACGAGCTCGGCACAGAACCCAGGGCCCATGGCCATCAGCAGCCCCGGCGTCCCGGGCTCGGGGGGCGGGGCGCCATCGCGTCCCGCCAGGGTGTCGGCAAGGACATTCAGGACCGAGGCCGAGGACAGGTTCCCGATGCGCGCCAACGACCGCCACGTCACCGCCAGCTCCCCACCGTCCAGGCCCAGGGCGGACTGCATGGCCTCAAGGACTTTCGGACCACCCGGATGCGCCACCCACCTCGCAATGTCGCGAACCTTCAGGTCGTGATCGGACAGGAAGCCGACGACATCGTCCTCCAGGTACTGGGCCACGACCGCCGGCACATCAGCCGAGAGCACGATCCGGAAACCGCTGCCGCCGACGTCCCAACCCATGGTGCGCTGGGTGTCGGGGTACATCCTGCTGCGCGAGGCGAGCACCATCGGGCCGGTGATCCCCATGGCGCGGGCCCGGTTCGCCCCTACCATCACGACCGCGGCTGCGCCGTCACCGAACAGGCCGCTGGCCACGACGTTGGGCATCGACACGTCCGCGTGCTGCAACGTCAACGAGCACAACTCGACCGAGAGCAGCACGGCCACTGCGTCCGGGTCGCCCAGCAGGTAGTCGCGGACCCGGGCGACCCCCGCGACCCCGGCCACGCACCCGAGGCCGAAGATCGGCACCCGCTTGACATCCGGGCGCAGCCCCAGGCGCGGCACCAGCCGTGCCTCCAACGACGGCGCGGCGATACCGGTCACCGAGGTGGACATCACCAGGTCGACGTCCTCGGCCGCCAGGCCCGCCGCGGCCAGGGCGCCCCTGATGGCCTGCTCACCCAGGTCCAGGCCGACCCGGATGAACACATCGTTGGCCGCGCCGAAGTCGTCGAGGTCGGGGTAGTCAGCCAGTTCGAGGGCCAGGTTCCGACTGCGCACACCCGTGGCGGCATGGATCTTCTCGACCAGCGCGACGTGGTCACCGTCGGGAGAGACCATCGCGCCGAACGCCTCGGTGATCTGCTCCTGCGGGTAGGCGAACGGGGCCAACACTGCGTGAACTCCGGCAATAGCCACCATCCGGGCAGCATAGGTGCAAGACCCCGCATGCGCCGCTGATGCCTTTCGGGGCACCCCCTTCACACGGGTCCGTGGCCTCGCAGATCGGTCATGGGGGAGCGTCGAAGGCGCGCGCGACGACGACGTCGGTCGATGCGTGGGCGATGATCGACAAGGTGATGGTCAACGCGACCAGGTGGAACAGTGCGTCGGCAGCGTCGATGCCCGACTCCAGGATCAGCAGGCCGTAGACGACCGAGGCGAAGCCCTTCGGTCCGAACCACATGGCGGCGGCCTTCTCCCGCAGGTCCAGGGGCGTGCGAGCCAGGGAGATCAGCAGCGCCAGGGGCCGTGCCAGCACGAGGGCCAGTACCGCGAAAACCCAGCCGGGCCAGGGGATCTCGCGCAGGAACGGGATCGAGATGAGCAGTCCGAAGACCAGCAGGGCGCCGAGTTTGAGCAGCTCGGCCACCACCTCGCCCAGCTCGCGGAAGGCCTGGACCTCGCGTTGGCCAAGGGTCGCCACGGTCATGCCGGCCGTGAATGCGGCCAGGAACAGGTTCGCAGTGGTCAGCAGGCACAGCCCCACCACCAGCAGGGCGATGCCCACCGCGGTGATCGCGATGTACTCCCCGCTGGAGGCGAACACCCGGCTGCGCTCCAGTCGCAGCACCGCCCAGGGCACGACCACGCCGATGACTATCCCGAGCAGGAGCTCGAAGAGCACCGTGCCGACCTGGGGCTCCTCCTTGGAAGCGATCTCGAGCAGGATGATGACCACTGGCAGCGCCAGGCCGTCGTTGAGGCCGGACTCGACGTTGAGCATCTGGCGCAGGCGGTGGGGTACGCGCAGGTTGCCGACCAGCGCAGCGGCGAAGACCGGGTCGGTCGGTGCCAGGGCGGCTCCGACGAGCAGGCACTCCAACAAGCCCAGGTCAGTGAGCCAATACGCCAGGCCGGCCGTGATGGCCATGGTCAGGGGCATCCCGAACAGCAGCGCGCGGCTGGGCAGGCGCCAGGCCGCCCGCAGGTCGGGCCAGCCCAGGCGCATCCCATCGGTGAACAGCACCGCGAACAGCGCTGCCTCGGCCAGCCAGAGCACGAGCGGATCGTCGGGCTTCAGGTTGACGATGCCCAGTGAACCGTCGCCGGCGACGATCCCCACGACCAGGAACAGCACCGCCGTGGACAGGACGGTTCGGTGCGCCCGCGCGGAGATGAGCACCGCCACGAGTAGGGCAACGGCGTAGAGCAGCAACAGGACGGTGTTCTGGTCCACGGCCATGGACGCAGACGGTACTCGGATCCGGGCCGAGCCCCGACGGTGCGCTGGGGTGGGGCGGTGAGCCGTTTCCCCGGGCCCGAGTGCCCGCTCTGCAGTAGCCTCTAGGGCAGCGACCGGACGTCCCGCGCGTGGGGTGCCTGCAGATCCTCGTGTTCACGCCAGCGCTGCCCAATCTTCACCTCTTGGCCCAGAACGAAGCAGTCTTCGACGGTAAGTAGTTGCAGAAGGAGAGAGCGATGGAAACATGGTCGTGGATCGTCCTCATCGCACTGATCGTGGTCCTGGGTGCGGCCCTGTTCGCCTGGTTCCGCCAACGGCAACGTTCAGGTTCGGTCCGAGCCGCTGAGCGCGAGCAGGACCAGACATGACCACCTCGTCGATGCGGCTCATTCGTGCCGTCGAGATCATCGGGATGCCGGTCGTGACGATCGACGGCGGTGAGGATGTCGCCGAGGTCAAGGATGTGGTCTACGACGGCACCAGCCACCAACTCGTCGGCTTCACACTCAACAAGCGGGGCTGGTTCCGGGGGACACTGGGCCAGGTGCTCGCTGCGGAGCAGATCGTGGCGATCGGCGCGGACGCGGTGATGGTCGGCTCGGAGGCCGACGTCGCCGCCCCGGTCGCTGCTCCTGATGAGGCGGCGCTGCGCGAGCATGGCCGTGACGTGCTCGGCAACAGCGTGATCACCACCGACGGCAGCGTCAAGGGCACTGTCTCAGGCGTCATCCTGAGCGCGGGGGAGCAACCCGCCGCAGTCGGCTACGAGCTGACCGACGACCAGGGCGCAGTTGTCCTGATCCCGATCTCATCGCAGTTGGCCGTGTCCGGTGACAACCTGGTGGTCCCGACGGAGCTGAGGTCCTTCGACTCTGCGGACCTGGCGGCGTTCGCCGCCTTCCTCGGGGACTCGAGCCGCGATGCAGCCGGCGACACCACTGGGACCGACCAGCAGGGAGCTTCCGATGAATGAGCGCATGAGTGCGGCCCTGGGTCGACGAGTGGTAGCGGTCGATACCGCGGAGGAGGTGGGCGAGGTCAAGGCGTTCGTCCTCGAACCTTCCGGGCGCAGGGTCACGCAACTTCACGTCGCAGGCCGCAAACGCTCCGCCGAACTCGTCAACTGGTCAGACCTCGCCGGCTTCGGTCCCGATGCGGTGATGGTGGCCTCGCAAGATGCCGTCACCGACTCGGTGGAGGAACGTGCCGAGGACATGGTGCGCGGCCGCGTCGCGACGATCGGGGCTCGGATCCTGGACACGGACGGGTTCGAGCACGGACGGGTCACCGACATCGAGTTCGATGCCTCCGACGGCACGGTCGTGGCCGCCCTCAGCGACGACGCTCGTTGGCCGGGCGACGCTATCCGTGCGTTGGGAAGCTACGCACTCATCGTCGACGCTCCCTCGCGCTAGGGATGCACTGATCCTCTCGTTGTCCGGAGTGGCTGGGTTGCGGTGTGAGGGGCCGCGGGACGGCCGGCGCCCGGCTCACCGGGAACGCGCATGATCTGGTCTATGTCGGCGGCGTTGACCGGGCGAAGTCCAGCGCGGCGACGGCGGGTACCCACGAGGGTTCAGTCTCGTCCTGGACGGTGAATCCGGCCGGGGTGCGCCACGTCCAGCCGGGGTTGGCATCCTCCGGTGACTGGCCCAGGTCCGGTCGTGACGCCGGATCCCTGCCAGGTGTCAGGTCCCAGCCGGCATGCGTCTTGAGGACGTGGTGCCGACGACAGAGGGGGCCGAGATTGGCTTCGGTGGTCTGACCTCGGGGCCATGGGATGGCGTGGTCCAGATCGCAGGCGTCGGCGGCTCTGCGGCACCCCGGCATCCGGCAGTGCGCCTCGCGGGCCCGCACCAGTCGGGCCAGGCCCTCGGATGGGACGTACCCCCGGGTACCAGTCGCGGTGATCGTGGCACCCGCAGCGTCGGTGATCCAGGCCCGCCACCGGCCGTCGGCGGCCAGATCGCGGGCCACGTCCGCGGGGATCGGCCCGAGCCCGGGCACACAGGCGGGCTGGTCGGACATTCCGAGCAGGGTGGCTAAGGAGACGATCACGTTGATGTCCGCGCGGACGCCACCGACGCCCGCGGGAGGTGTCGGGCTCGATCCGCCCTCAGCCCCGTCACACGATCCGCAGGTTGATCCGCCGGCTGAGTCGATGCCCGGGCCACCGCCTGAAGGGTCGAGAGACCCGCTGCCCGATCCGCCGGGCAGGTCTGTAGCCGACAGATCGCTGTTGTCAGCGCTGGGCTGGGCGAGGCTGCCCAGGAGCAGATCGACGAGGGTATCGGCGCGTACCTGGTCACGGGTACGGTCGGGGTCCTCGAGACCCTGGGCGATCGCGCTGAGCCTGCGGTGGATCCGATGGGCGTCGGTGGCGTCGATCAGGGCATGCAGAACAGCCATCCCGTTCCGGTCGGGGAAGACGTGGACCTTCCGGTCAGCCCGTGCCCGTTGCCGGATCGACTGTTCCTGGTCGGAAGCCAGGCGCAGCCGGATGGTGCGGGTCACCCGACCGATCTCGGCTGAGGTCCAGTGGCGCCGCCCGCCGGCCAGCCGACCGCGGACCCGGCTGACCACCTCAGCCACCACAGTGGATGCGACCTCCTCGGACAGACCGGCGACCTCGAGGATCACCACTCGGGCGGCCCACGCGGAGATGGCTGCCGTCTCCACGAGGCCGTGGAGTTCGTGGTGCTTGAGCAGGTCGCGGGCGGCAGCGATCCGGTTGCCCATCGAGGAGGGCGAGGTGCGCAGCGCCACGGCCAGTTCCTCACGAGCCGGGTCGTTGATCCGCGGAGCAGGTGCCGGCGGCGCGAACGCGACCTCCGCAGGTCCGGCCGCCTGTACCACCGCGGCAGCCGATCGAGCCGCGACCCATGCAGCACAGGCCTCCCACGCGGCTGCCAGCACCACCTGGCAGGCGCACGGCCATCCCGTGGCGTGACCCGGGGTCGGCCACCCCGGTGTGGCCTCGCCCAGATGCGGTTCGGGGCAGGAATCGGGGGTGGTGATCGCGTCGAGTGCGCCTGCGAGGACCGGCCCGGCGCCCAGCCACAACAGCCCCCGGACCTCGTCGCGCATCGGTGCGTCCCACCAGTCGGCACCGACCCAGTCCGGCCGCTCGTCCACCCACCAGGCTCGCATCAACCGCGCCCACCGAGCCTCGCGCGCGGTTTCGTCCGCGCCCCCACCCGGGGGCAGCACCATCACAGGACCGTCAACCCGAGCCGGGACATCGCCACCGCCCCATGGGCTCGCCCCGGTTGCGACCACGGGCCGGCCCCCAGTGGACCCGCTGTCGGAGGATGCTGATGCTTCGAACATGTGTTCGAGTCTACACCAGCGCGAGCCCAGCCCGCACCCACCACGCACCTCTGTGGATACCGGCCCCCGTCCCCGACTGTTGCGTAGCCACCGAGAGGACGGCAGCGAAGATGCAGTCGATGGTGAAGAGGTCGCAGCCGCAGAAGACATTGGAAGCCGCGTTGCGCGAGTCCGCTGACTAACTGCGCGACAAGGTCGACGCCGTGAAGTATAGGCACATCGTCCTCGGGTTGATTTTCTTGAAGCGTCGTGCTGGTCCGGTGCTCTGGGCAACTGTCACTCGCCGCCGCGGATGGGGACTTCTGGCTCTGGTCGTCGGCTGTGGCGGCGGGTAGTACGGGGTTGTTGGCCGTTGACCCGGCCGGGGCGGCGGCGACCAGAGGGATCGGAGGCCGCTTCATGAGGCGTCGCAGGGGTTGGCTAGCCGCGGCGGCGGCGGGTGTGGTGGGTACGGGGATGCTCGCGGTGCCGGGGTCGGTCCCCTCAGCGGGCGGGTGGGGTGCCAGCGCGGCGGCGGTGGGCGGGCCCCTGCCGGCGGTGACCGCGCCAGGTGTCCCGTACACGATCGTGGACCTGGGCCCCCGCGGAGACTTCTCGGGGGCGAGTGCTGTGAACGAGCGGGGGCAGGTCGCAGGTCAAGCGGCCACCAAGTCCGACGAGTGGCATGCGTTCCTGTGGGATCCGGTCACCGGGATGACCGACCTGGGCACCCTCGGCGGATACTCTTCTGGGGCGAGTGCCGTGAACGAGCGGGGGCAGGTCGCAGGTCAAGCGGCCACCAAGTCCGACGAGTGGCATGCGTTCCTGTGGGATCCGGTCACCGGGATGACCGACCTGGGCACCCTCGGCGGATTTGGTTCCGATGCGAGTGACGTGAACGAGCGGGGGCAGGTCGCCGGTTCCGCGGCCACCAAGTCTGGCCGGAAGCATGCGTTCTTGTGGGATCCGGTCACCGGGATGACCGACCTGGGCACCCTCGGCGGAGCTGAGTCCTATGCGAGTGCCGTGAACGAGCGGGGGCAAGTCGCAGGTGGTGCGTTCACCAAGTCCGACGAGTGGTGGCATGCGTTTCTGTGGGATCCGGTCACCGGGATGACCGACCTGGGCACCCTCGGCGGATCTGAGTCTTATGCGCGTGCCGTGAACGAGCGGGGGCAGGTCGCAGGTCAAGCGGCCACCAAGTCCGACGAGTGGCATGCGTTCCTGTGGGATCCGGTCACCGGGATGAGGGACCTGGGCACCCTCGGCGGATACTCTTCTGGGGCGAGTGCCGTGAACGAGCGGGGGCAGGTCGCAGGTCAAGCGGCCACCAAGCCCGACGAGTGGCATGCGTTCCTGTGGGATCCGGTCACCGGGATGACCGACCTGGGCACCCTCGGCGGATTTGGTTCCGATGCGAGTGACGTGAACGAGCGGGGGCAGGTCGCCGGTTCCGCGGCCACCAAGTCCGACGGGTGGCACGCGTTCCTGTGGGATCCGGTCACCGGGATGACCGACCCGGGCACCCTCGGCGGACATGAGTCCTCAGCGATTGCCGTGAACGAGCGGGGGCAGGTCGCCGGAGGGTCGGGCAGCCGGGCAGTGCTGTGGACTCCGACCCCCCTGGCTCCCCGGGTGCGGGTGAACGCGTCCAGGACCGGGGCGGGGAACACGTTGTCGGTGAACGTGAACCCGAACAGGGGACCGGAGTTCTGGAGATTCCGGGTTCAGCAGCGCACCACGTCGGGGTCGTGGTCCACGTTGCCCACGACCTATCGGACACGGGGCACAGCCGAGACCCGGACGGTCAACTTGGGTCGGGGAGTGTTCCGGGTGAAGGTCCTGGCCAGGTACGGCTACAAGGGCGCCACCTCGCCCGCCGTGCGACTGATCAGGCCGACGGTACGGGTGAAGGTCCGGGCGCTGTCCAACGCCTCCAAGATGCACGTCAACGTGAACCCGAACCGGGGTCCGGGGCGCTGGAGGTTCCAGGTGCAGTACCGGCGCAGCAACGGCACCTGGTACACCCTGCCCACCACCTACAAGACGTTCGGGCCGAAGGAGACCAACACCATCAACCTGCGCCAAGGCACCTACCGGGTCGTGGTCAATGCCCAGCACGGCCACAAGCGCGCCATCTCCAAGCCGGTCCGAGTGGTGCGGTGACCGCGTCCACGCTTGTCCGGTCCTTGATCCTGGAACGACTCGACTAGTGGTCCGTCTGCGTATTGATCTGGCGGAGGGTGTCGCGGCCTCGTTGGACCTTGGCGATGATGTCTTGGGCGGTGGCTTTCCAGATGAAGGGTTTGGGGTCGGTGTTCCAGTGTTCGGCCCAGGTGGTGATGGCTTGGGAGAGGTCGTTGACGCTGGTGAAGGTGCCGCGGCGTAGCCGGCGGTCGGTGAGTTCCTTGACCATCGCTCGATGAGGTGCCACCAAGCCCCGAACACTGCCACCCCCGCGCCCACACGCCGGCAACGCGGCCCTCAACCTGCACAAATCCAGCCGAACCCGCCAACCCCCCCACCCCGCGCGCAACCCCTAACCGCGTCACCGAGGCCACCCCGAGGATTCGGCAACAGCCACCAGAAGCCGGGATCGAAGCGAAAGCCCTCCTCAGACCGCAAGACCTGTCCGGCAGGTGGCGGGCTGCTCTCGCCAGCCGCGTGGGGCAGGCGAGGCGGTCGGACCTGCCGGCCCCCCGCGGCGGGTCGCTGGGCTCGTCGGTGCGGGGGCGTGCGTCCCTTCCCCAGGGCCGGAAAACAGGAGCATGATGGAACCGTCGGGGCTGTACGGACGGGCCCTGGCGTGGGAGGTGGCATCATGTCTCGCTCACGACGCGCTTTCGAGTCACTGGCAGTCCTCGTCGCAGCGCTGATGATGGGGGTGGTCGTGCCCAATGTCGCGAGGGCTGATCCTGCAACGCCCGTCCGCTATCCCGCCGCGTCCTCCGCGACGCGGGTCGAAGGCCGCTTCTTCGACACCTGCAGCGCACCGTCACTCGACGCACTCGCCGCCTGGCGGGGGACCTCCCCCTACACCGGTGTCAACATCTACTTCGGTGGCCGCAATCGCGGCTGCGCCCAGCCGAACCTGACGGCTGCCTGGGTGCATAGTGCCGCGGTCGCTGGCTGGTCGCTGATCCCGACCTACTTCGGCGACCAGCCGTTCTGCGCCTTCGGCAGCAAGCCCTACCGGTACACCGCCAGCGGAGCGGCGGCGCAGGGGCGTGCCGACGGGATGGACGCCGTGACCCAGGCGCGGAGCCTCGGGCTGCTTCCCGGCGGCGCCCTGTACGCCGACGTCGAGCACTACGACCGCGCGAGGGCGTCCTGCACCTCGGCGGTGCGGACCTACGTCTCGGAATGGACCAGGGCCCTGCACCGCGAGGGTTACCTCGCAGGGGTCTACGTCCATCAGGACTCGGGTCTTCGCGACCTGGCGGGCAGCTACTTCTCCACCGCGTTGGCGCGACCGGACGCGGTGTGGATGGCCCGATGGGACGGCAGCCAGTCGCTGCACGGCTGGCCCACCGCCTCGGACTCCAAATGGGCCGAGTGGCAACGGGCGAAGCAGTACCAAGGCGGCCACGTCGAGACCTGGGGCGGGGTCGCGCTCAACATCGACAGCGACGCCATCAAGGGACCCGTGGCCACCGTGGCCAGGACGTACCGGGTCACGAGCGCGACCTCGCTGCGCGTGCGCGGGGAGCCGACCACGACGTCCGCGGTCATCGGCCAGCTCGCGACGGGCAGCAAGGTGGCCGTCATCTGCCAGGCGCGCGGTCAGAAGGTCGGGACCACGCGGGTATGGGACCGCATCAGCACCGGTGGCTACGTGTCGGACCGCTACGTCTCCACGCGATCCACGACGGGCTTCACCGCTGGGATCCCGCGGTGCTCGTACCCCGGGCAGAACACCCGCTCCACCGAACTCATCACGCGGTCCGGGCCGGGCACGACATACAGCCGCAAGCAGCCCCTGCAGGGCGGCGCGCTCGCCCACGTGGCCTGCCAGGCGTCCGGCTCGCTGGTCAGAAGGACCAGGGTCTGGAACCAGCTGGTCGATGGTCGCTGGGTGAGCGACTCCTACGTCTCCAACCGGTCCAACACCACGTACAGCGCGCCCGTGCCACGCTGTCGCTGAGGCACGACAGGGGTCGGGGTAACCTGTGCGCCCCCTTCACGCGCTCGTCGGGCCTCGGAGCGGGCACGGGGACGGGCCGGAGCGCTGCGCCAGCAGACAGCCGGCGTTCACCGGGCCGATAGGGAGTTCCTTCCGGTGGCGTTCCGCGCGACGACGACCGTCGCCTCGATCAGAGCCCATGAGCGCCGGCCTGACCATCACCGTGGC
>CAWCUF010000003.1:505000-889268 GCA_963798745.1 uncultured Actinomycetes bacterium | reverse complement strand
CGTCGTCGACCGGCGCCGAGGCGGTCGTGCTGCCGGTCGGGGTGTAGCTCAGGGTCAGCGACTTCGGGTCGAAGTCGACCGTAAGCGCCACGCCGCCGGGAGCCTCGCGGTTGTTGTCCATGTCCCACTCGGTGAGCGTCGCCGTGCCCATCAGCCGATCCCCATGCTCAGGCCCGCGGATGCCGCGGCGGAGAACCCCGCCGAGGCGCCGGCGGAGACGCCTGCGGAGAGGCTCACCGAGGCGCCGATCCCCACTGACAGGCCGAAGCCGCCGCCGGGAGTGTCGACGTCGAGCTTGTCGTAGACCACACCGAGTTCCTCGACCGCCACCCCGCCCTCGGCGCGGGCGTTCAGGCTCGGCGCGCGCATCCGCACGGGCAGGCAGCCGGTCAGGGTGAACTCCAGGCCGGGGGTGCCGTCGGCGTCCCAGACGGTGATCGTGCCGTGTGCGGTGAGCACGGACCCGGGCTTGGTTCCCTGGGCGAACCACTGCCACAGCTGCAGGTTGTTGGTCATGCCGCGCTTGAGGGTGAGCTGGCCGGCGGTCACCGGGCCGATGAGGTGCACCTGCCGGTCGTTGACCCCGCCCACCTCAAGGGTCTTGGTCTGCATCGTCAGCTCGAGGCCGTCGCATTCGGCGAAGGCCGCGTCGCACAGCGGGCTGACCAGCCCGGCGGTCGGGGTGTCCAGGTCGAGGACCACCTCGAACCGGAAGGCTACGAACGGCTGGTCGAGTGCCATCTCAGCCCTCCCGGACCTCGAGCAGGCCCTCGCCGGTGCGCACGAGGGTCACCGTGAGGAACTCGATGGGTGAACTCGGAGCCAGCTGCAGGCTGATGACCAGCTGGCCGCTCTCGGTGGCCGCCGGGCTGTCGTCGACGACGACCTGGCCGGCGTGCAGGGCGCCGGCTCGGACCAGCTGGTCGAGGATGCCCTGGAACCGGCGGCGGACCCCGGCGCGGAAGCGATCGCTGTCGACCTCGAAGACGTAGCGCTGGCCGGCTCGCAGAGCGATCCTTCGGACCAGGATCAGCAGCCGGCGAACGGACAGCTGCAACAGGCCCGCCTCGGCCAGGGTATGGGCGGCGATCGGGGCGAATGCACCCGGCCGCTGCGTGATCACGCAGCAGTGGGCGTCGAAGAGCCGTACCACCTCGGCTTCGCCGAGCCGGGGCCTCAGGGCGACCGGCCCCTGCAGGGCCTGTGCGGCCGGCGCCACCCAGACGCCGCGTCGGAGCTCCCGGCCCGCGATCATGCCGGCCACGGCACCGTCGGGCGCGAGCGCCCGCAGCGGGTCCAGCTGCGGGGTTTTCGGCTCCGGGACGAGCAACCAGGGATGCCAGAAGCTGGCGAAGCTGAGGGGGGTCAGCGCACTTGTGGTCGACGCCGCGAGGGCTCCGGTCGCGGTCAGCTGGGACTGCCAGTCCAGGGTCGCCGGCGCGTCGAAATGCACGGGAACGCTGAGCAGCGCGACCAGGTCCGCCCGCGCCGCGCAGAGCGTGATCATCGCTCGCTGCACGTCGAGCAGCGGTGCCGCGTCGTAGCTGGCGACCCGGTCGAGCACCAGCCCCGAACTCGTGGAGGCCGCGGCGGTCCCCGCGTCCGGTGATGGGCGGGGCTCCAGGGTCCCCTCGTCGCAGCAGAGGAATGTCGACAGGTCCCGCGGGTGTGGTGGTGGCGGCGGAGCAGGGGGCGGGTCCGGGGCCAGCACGGGCTGCGCCACCCATCCGCGTTGGGCGAGATCCGGGCAGGCCACCAGCGCCACGTCCTCGACGCCGATCAGCGCGTGGATCCCGCGCAGTTGCGCGGGCACCTTCGCCAGCGAGGTGAGCGTGTCGGCGTCGGGCAGCAGGCTGAAGACGGTCGAACCCGCCAGCCGGTCGTCCAGGAAGACCGCGACCGGGTCGAACGTGTCGAGGTCGTCGCTGCCCACGACGGCGACCCATCCGGCCTCGGCCGGCACGCCGGGCAGGGGCACGAGCAGTCCGCAGCCCAGCAGCTCATCGGTCGCCGCGTCGGCACGCAAGTTCAGGGACCGGGTCGGGTCCGGCGAGGTCGATCCGCTCGGCTGGAGCGCCGCGCCCAGGCTGCCGAACCCCAGATCGTCGAAGCGTTCGAGCTGCTGCTGGCGGCCGTCGACTAGTCGGGCCACGACGAGGTCGAAGCTGTGGCGGATCACGGTCTCGACGCCGACGACCGCGCCGAGTGCCGCCAGGCCCGCGGCGTCGGGTACCCGCTCGCCGGGAGGCGAGCCGGGCCCGTAGCCGATCTCCATGTCGGTGCCGATGCGACCGCCTGCGAGTGCGCTGACCCGGACGTAGAGCCCGGACCCCCCGAGGTTGAGCTCGAGCAGATCGCCGACCTGGACCGCCGCCGCGACGCCCGCAGGCAGCAGCAACTCGCCGGGCTCGAAGCCGCCCGGACCGGTCGCGACCCTCTGATAGCTCGCCGCCCTGGCCAGGGGGCGCCCGTACGGCTCGAGCGCAACCGTCAGGTCCGCCGACCAGCCGCCAGGCCAGGCCGCCTGGATCGCCACCGCGCCCACCTCGTCGTCGCCAAACCAGATCGCCGCGTTGGGCAGCACCCATCGGGCGGCGGTGGCGTTGCGACCGGCCACCCGCACCGCGTAGCAACGCACCCCCCCGTTGTCGAAGAAGGCCTTGACCGCTTGCGGAAGCTGGGCGTACACGGGCTTACCATCGTCGCTGGCCAGCACCACGTCGCCGCCAAAGACGGTGGTGAAGCCCGTGAAGTCGGCAAGCGCGACCGGCACCCCGACCGGGCCGCGCTCGGCGAATCCCACAAGTGCGGCGACGTCGAGGCGGATCGGCTGCTCGGCCGGCGGCAGCGCCGGGGAGCAGTCGACTCCGGGGAGCCGCCCGCGGAAGGTGAGGGTCGTCGAGCTCATGATCACTCGATGGTCAGGTCTTCGATGGCCAGCACAAGCTCCTCGATCGCTACGTCGGTACCCGCCTTGGCGTTGAACGAGGGCGCCGAGTACGCAATCGGCCGGGCGTTCATCAAGGTCCAGGTCATCACCGGGCCGTCGTGGGCCTCGTCCTGCAGGGACACGTGCACCGTGCGCAGCAGGGTGTGGTTGCCGGTGCGCAGCCCGTCGATCCACTGGTAGAGGTCCAGGGCGCCGATCAAGCCGCGCTTGAAGGTCACGTCGGCGACCTTGTACAGGCCGTTGATCTTGACCGGGTGGTTGACCTTCGAGTTGCCGGCGCGGTACTCCATCACCGGGTTGTCGATCTTGAGGCCGGTGACCTCGGAGAAGCCACCGCGCGTGGTGGCGGCGTCACCGGTGGAGAAGTCCACGATGAAGTTGAAGTTCCCGTACGGGTTTTCCCGATCCTTGGCCATGGTCGCGCTTCCTTACTGCTCAGGACTGGCTGCTGGCGGTGAACTGGCTGATCCGGAAGATGACGAACTCGGCCGGTTTGGCGGCGGCGACGCCGATCACGCAGATCAGCCGGCCGTTGTCCAGGTCGTCGGAGGTCATCGTCGACTCATCGCAGCGCACGAAGAACCCCTGCTCGGGCGTGCGGCCCAGCAGCGCGCCGCTCTTCCACTCGTTGAACAGGAAGCCCTCGACCGTGTGCCGGACGGAGTCCCAGAGTGCGGGCCCGTTGATCTCGAAGACCACCCACTGGGTGCCCTGGTCGATCGACCGTTCGAGGTAGTTGAAGTAGCGCCGGATGGACAGGTACTTCCACTCCGGGTCGTCGGAGATCGTTCGCGCACCCCAGACCAGGAACCCAGGCCCGGGGAAGAACCGCAGGCAGTTGACGCCCTCGGGGTTGAGCAGCTCCTGCTGCGCCTTGTTGACCCGGGTCTCCAGGTCGATCGCCGAGCGCACTACCTCGTTCGCGGGGGACTTGATCACGCCCCGGGCGTTATCCGATCGGGCCCAGACGCCTGCGAGGTAGCCGCCGGGTGGCACGTCGATCCGATTGCCGCTGATCGGGTGCGGCACGGTCAGCCAGGGGTAGTAGAGCGCGGCACGGTCCGAGGAGCGGAAGTTGCGGTAGTCCAGCGCCGTTGTCGGCAGGTACTGCGCCGGCGTGTCCAGCGCAGCGACCCGGTAGAGCAGCCGCTCGCAGTGCGCGATCACAGCGTTGTTGATCATGCGGCCGGTCTCGGCGCCTGTGCTCGGGTTGCCCGCCGCGCCGATCCAGCCGGTCGAGGCACCGGGTGCTGCCACGATCGAGATGTCCTCGATCGACTCCAGGGCGAGCAGCCCGTTGTGCGGCAAGGCGGTAGGATCGTTTTGATAGTCGCTGAACGCGAGCGCGTCGCCGGTGTACTCGGTGACGTCGGGTGGCCCCCCGTCCGAACCCGCGTCCAGCGTGACCACGCGCTGCCGCTCGGCCAATGGGGTGGTCGAGACCGACGCGGTAGCCAGGACGTCGGCACCGAAGATCGTGGCGGCGATCGCGGCCGGCACGGCATCCGGGCCGGCGCTCGGCGAGGGCAGGAGCTCGTCGGCGCCCTCGATGGCCAGCGGAACGGTCAGCGCCTGGCGCCGGGTGGGTGGCAGGGCTGTCAGGACGGTGGAGATGCCGGTCCCGACCGCCCGCGGGTCGAAGCCGAACTCGCCGAGGGAGACCGGCGGTCCGAACGCGGCCAGGCCCTTGGCGTCGATCGTGGGCCGCTGCACGTCGACGACGACCGTGAGCGGGTACACCGCGAGCAGCTCGTCCAGGGCGAGGTCGGCGCCGCCGTCGGTCAGCCGCCACGCGCCTGTCGCGGGGTTGCGCCGGACCACCCGCACGGAGCCCTCCGGCAGCGAGTCCCTGGTGAGCACCCAGACCGTGTCGAACTCGTGCACGCGGGTGAGGTTCGGCCCGGCGGCAGTCTCGACGAGTGCGTTGCTCCCCGCGCGCAGGGTGAACGCGACCCGCAGGGCGCCCGCCCGGCCCGGGAAGCGGGCGCGCAGAGTCAGGGCCTGGGTGGCGTCGTCGGGATTGGCGAGGTCTGCCTGGGCGTGGTCGTCGACCGGGGAGCCGATGTCGGTGAATGCGAATGTGCGCACCACGTAGAGGCTGCGGCCGCCCTCGTCGAAGAAGCCCTTGACCGCCAGCGCCACGTAGTTGGTCACCTGGCCGCTGTCGCCGAGGAACAGATCGGCCGCATCTCCGAAGATCTGACCGTAGTCCAGGTACGAGGTCAGCAACTCGGGGCGCCCACTCGTGGGTCCGAACCGGGTGGGTCCGACGAAGGCCGCCACGCTCGTGCTGACCCCTTGGATGGTGCGCGGTCCCGGTATCTCCTCGACGTAGACACCAGGGGCGAGGTACTGCGGCATGAGAGCCTCCGCTCCGTGATCAGGTGGTACTGGTCAGTTCGGTTGGATGGACAAGGACAGCCGGTTCGGCGACCCAAAGAGCAGCGTCTCCGCGCGGTCTCCGCGCAGCACACCGTCAACCTCCTGCTGGGCCGGGTGCTGGGCGAGGATCGAGCCGAGCTCAGGCGGGTCGGGGCTGGCTGGATCGCCCCAGTCGCTCCCGGGAGCCGCCGCCAGGACGCCCGGGCTGGCGCGGACGGTGATCGTCAGCGGCCACGTCATCGCGCTCAGCCCCGGCCCAAGGGGCGGTGAGCCGGCCAGGGGCGGCAGCGCCTCCGGATAGGGCAGGACCAACAGGAACTGACCCAGCGCGTCGGCGATCACGTCGTACGGGGTCTGGTCGGCGATGACCGTGACCACCGGCCAGCCGATCGGTGAGGCATCCGTGCGGTCCCGGACATCGCCCTTGATCAGTGCCCAGCCCGACGTCGCCGGGCGTGTGACGGCTGCGTGCAGAGCAATCGGGAACGGGGCCGCGACCGGGACGTCGACGCGAGCGAGCACCGGCAGGTAGCGGCGCTGCCGGTCGATCACCGACACCACCCAGGGGTCGGGCTGGTCAGGGCCGGGGAAGGCCAGGGCAGCGCCGTGCCGGGCGAACGCGACCTGCGTTCGCGGCAGTCCGGGACGAGCAGCGGGGAGCAACCCGAAACCCTGGATGCCGGAGTGTGGGGAGCGGGTCGCGGTGAGCCGGTCGGCCGGGGCGATGGCCCGCCAACCGGTCACCAGGAGGTCGTCGGCGACGACCGTGCCCCGGACCGCGTCCAAGCAGATCAGGCTGAGGGCGCCGCGGTAGCCGGTCCGCTCCACCTCGAGGAGACCTGGTTGGCGATCGAGATCGAGCACCACCATGATCACGAGCCCGATTCGGCGGGCACGACGTAGGCGAGCTCGCGGGTGCGCACCGGCACACCCATCGGCCGCAGGTCGTCGGAGTCGATCCGGACCACCCGGGCCTGATAGGGCATCGACAGCTGCAGATGGATCGGCATTGCCTGCCAGAGCTGGAAGACCTCGTCGTT
This sequence comes from uncultured Actinomycetes bacterium, assembly GCA_963798745.1. Taxonomy (GTDB): domain Bacteria; phylum Actinomycetota; class Actinomycetes; order S36-B12; family CAIYMF01; genus Prado023. The sequence goes on along the minus strand of CAWCUF010000003.1, from coordinate 882,896 downwards.
GCTCAGATGCGCGGCCACGAGCTCGACCGTCTCCTCCGGGCGGAAGACGCCGGAGAACGCGGCATTGAGGAAGCCCGACGACAGGACGGGGTTGTCGTCGATCGCACGCATCGCCCACCCCAGGAGGCTGTGCTCGGTCGAGGCGGTGGTGGCCCATGCGGTCAGCATCAGCGAGACGCACAGCGGCAGAGGTCGGCGGCGGTCCGGCGCCGGCGCCGGGAGCGTGCGCTGCACCGCGTCGATCGCGACCTGGTAGACGAACACGGAGATTCCGGTGGTCATCGGATCGTCGAAGTCCGTGCGGTTGTAAACCTCGAAGCGGGGCTGAAGACCGCCTGGCTCTGACGGCCACGATTGTTCCAGGAGACGGCGCACTGCCTCGGCGACCGCCCCGATCGCCTGATACGTGGCCATCACTTGTCCTCTCGCTCCGTCTCCCGCTCCGGCTGGATCACCATGACAGGCGCATGTGGCAGCGCCGTCACTGCTGCGTCACGGAATCCCGACAGCCACTGGCTGACGTAGTCGAGCGCCTCTTCGGGATCTCGGGTGTTCAGGACACGATCCCGATCTGAGATCACGTCGCAGTTCGAGCGGATCCTCAAGCGGAGTTCGCTCGTCTGCGGGTCGGAGGTTGCTTCGATGATCAGGACGCCGATCGGAGTGGACGCCTCCTGGTTGGGCTTTGGTCTGGCGCGATCCAGTCGGTTGGGCCTCACGCTGCACACGGTTACCGGTCCGGTGTCACCGGGACGTGACGGAGGCGTTCACGGACGAGGGACCGCGACGTCCGGCGGGGGAATCGGCTTGACTGGACACAAGCCTACGAAGTGGACACGGAACTACGAAACGGACTCCGGGCGACAGGTTCGACCAAGACTCAGGTGCGAGTGCCGCACGTGGCATTTGAGGTGCATATCGAGTATCGCCGAGCCGTTTGGTGCGCTTGCAGGGTCGGGTCGCGTCAGGCCGTCATGATGGGAACGCGGGGGATGGGCATGCGCCACGTGCCACTCCGAAGCCCTTGCCATGTCCGCAAAATGTCCGCAGGGCCCGCCGAACGGACCGGATTCCCGCGAACGTCTGCGGACGGTGAAGTGCCTTCTGACCTGCCACGATGTCCAAGTCTGAGCACGAATCGGGGTGGGGACCGGACGCATGTGAATCTCTCATAACCCAGAGGTCGCAGGTTCAAATCCTGCCCCCGCTACCAGTAACACCGCAGGTCAGAGGCCAGTTTCCGGGAAACCGGGGACTGGTCTTCTGCGTGAAAGGCTGCGGAAATCTGCGGACATCGGACGCCAGCGAACGGGAGCGGACGACTCGCGACCTCTGGGTTGGGCTGCTTCAAATCTTCTACAAGACGCCTCCCGCCCCGAGCGGCAGCGAACGCACCCCAGCGGTGGCGGTGGACGTCGTCCCGGGGACCTAGCACGAGGACGCGCGGACAGGGGGTGCTGCTCGGGATCGGCGACGTCCGGGCCCCTGGCCGCCTTCCAGCACTCAGCCCGCGGCCTTCCCCGATGCGCCTACGATGCCCGGTGGGGAGGCTTCAGGTGTGGAAGCGGGCTGCCTGCTCGTCGGACAGTGCGGCGTCGATGCGTGCCCGAAGGGCCTGATTCATTGGGGGGAGTTGGTCGATGGGCGTCGGCATGTCCGACAGCCTACGCAGGCGGAGGTGGCCACCGGTGGCTCGTGAGGCCTACCAACCCTGCGCGACAAGCGGCGGAGTGCAGCGGGTTCCGATACTCGCGTGGGTGTCAGCGGGTCTCGCCGGTCATGAGCCACATCTACGTCGTACTGCTGTCGTCCGAGCCCCGGGATCCGGCACTATCGCTCCGTGACTGAGTACCCGCAGTTGCTGCACACGGTCCTCGACACCACCGAACCGCGATTGCTGGCCGAGTTCTATCGGCAGCTGCTCGGCTTACGGTATCGAGAGGGCGACGAGCCGCGCGCTGACGCACGGGTCGACGACGCGGACTGGCTCGTCCTCGTCGATTCCCGGGGCGTCCGGAAGCTCGCCTTCCAGAAGGTCGAACAGTTCGACCGAACGACCTGGCCAAGCCACGAGGTCCCCATGCAGTTGCACCTCGACTTCACAGTGTCGAGCGTGAGCGAACTTCACCGGCAGCGCGAGATCGCCGAGTCCCTGGGCGCGGAAGTCTTGCTCGATCGGACGGACGAGCCCGATGAGCCGCTCTTCGTGTTCGCGGATCTCTCAGGCCATCCCTTCTGCATCTTCGTCGCTTAGCGTGCGATAGGCGGCAGATAGACGCTTGAGCTGATCGCCCTGGTGCCGTCGATCCGACGCACTCTTGCACCTTGAGGCACACCGCAAGGACGTTGACGACCGGCCGATTCACAAGTTATCTTGGCGAAGTGGACGACCCGATCATCGCTCGTCCGCGCTGAAGCACGGGCTTGGCGAGGAGGAGATCCTCCACGCATATCGAAACCCGATCCGAAGCTGGGATCTCGGTGACGGATTCATCATGCTGATCGGTGCGAAGGCTGCAGCGATCATCTTGGAGGTCGGCTACGTCCATGGTGCAACGGCGGTCGTCATCGTCCACGCGATGCCGGCCCGGGAGAAGTTCTTGAGGTGATGACTGATGCCACGCAGCGTTGAGGAGATCCTGAAGCACGCCGACGAGTTGGCGGCGCGGTTCGAGAACTACGAGCCGGACCCGCGCCATGAGATCGACCCAGCGGCGGCAGCTGCGCTGCGCTCGGCCGTGATGGAGCGCTCAGCGGCTGAGCGCCATATCATCGAGGCCGTGCGCCAGGCCCGAGCATCCCGCCTGTCCTGGTCGGCTATCGGCGCCCTGGTCGGCACCAGCGGAGAAGCCGCGCGTCAGCGGTACTCCAGCAAGGTGGCCTGACCGCCAAAGCAGAATGAGCAGAGGCGAGGGAGTGCGTCCGCTCGCGGCAGATGAACGCAACTCAGCCTGGCGTCATGGCAAGCCCTCTCTGGCCAGGTAGCCTCGCGCTGCGATGCTCGGGGTGGTGTACGCCCATACGCTCCGATTTTCGCGCTTCTGAAGTTGGTTGACGGCGGGCGTGGGGCAGGATGTCGTCGGCGGTCTTGGTCCAGATGAATGGGTGGCAGCGGTCGTTCCAGCCGTCGATGCGGGAGCGGATCGCGGTGACGAGTTCCTTGAGGCCGGCGAAGGTTCCGCGTCGGCTGGCTTGGCGGATGATCTATCGATGTTTGCATGTCGCAGGGGTTGACTGTCGACGCAGCCGCGCTGGCCGCAGTGCGTGAGCGATACGGCGTCGCTGAACTGGCGGTGTTCGGGTCGGCGGGGACAGGGCGCCTAACCGCCGGCAGCGACGTTGACGTGCTCTACGTCCTGGGGGGTGGCGTGCACCTGGGTGGGCGATCAACGACCTGTCGGAGGACTTGGAGCAACTCCTCAACTGGCCCGTGGACCTGGTCGCCAAGCGTGCCCGGCACGACCGCCTTGGGCTTGACGCCCCAGGTAATCTCCGCTCATCGGAGGCTTGGGGGCTGTCCCCGCCAGGAGGGTCGGCACCGGACAGGTCGACGAGACGGGCAGGATGCGACGAGAGGGGTCAAACCGTGACTGTGGCGGAACCTCCCCTCGAGGCCCCCAGTGACGCGTACCGAAGCCTCCTAGAAGCACTGGATCTCGCATCCAAAGTGCGACTCCTCACCGGTGCGAGCATGTTCACGCTTCACCCTGCACCCTCGATCGGGCTTGGCGAGATGCGGTTCTCCGATGGGCCCAACGGTGTGCGCGGCCTGAAGATGAGCGAAGGGCGCGTCGTGGCCTTGTTTCCGAACGCCACGCTTCTGGCGGCCTCCTGGAGTGCCGACCTGGCCTACGAGGTCGGCGAGCTCCTAGCCGAGGAGGCACTGGCTCAGCGGATTCACGTGGTGCTCGGCCCCACGATCAACCTGCACCGCACGCCGCTGGGGGGCCGCCTGTTCGAGGCCTACTCCGAGGACCCCTTGCTGACGGGGGTCCTGGCCGCCGCCTACGTCAACGGCATGCAGGCGCATCGCGTAGCGGCCTGCATCAAGCACCTCGTCGCGAACGAATCGGAAACGCTGCGGAACACGATGAACAGCGTGGTCGACGAAGCCACCCTCCGCGAGCTCTACCTGCTCCCCTTCGAGATCGCCACCCAGGACAGCGATCCGTGGACGATGATGGCTGCGTACAACGAGGTCAACGGCGTGCCCGCGACCGAGCAGCACCACGTCATCAACGAGGTCGTCAAAGGCGAATGGAACTACTCAGGCCTCGTGATGTCGGACTGGTCCGCAACCGGATCGGCGGCTGCTGCTGCGAACGGCGGGCTCGATCTGGTGATGCCCGGTCCCGAAGGACCGTGGGGTGAGGCCCTCGTCGACGCGGTGCTGAACGGCGATGTCGACGAGTCGGTCATCGACGACCACCTGATCCGGCTCCTCCTGCTGGCCGATCGAGTCGGCGTGCTTGGTCCCGAGCGCGACTACCCGACCGGCATCCGCGCACCCAACAGCTCCCAACGCCGTGAGCAGCTGACCCGCCTGGCCGCATCCGGCATGACCGTGCTCACCAATCGCGACGCGGTCCTGCCCCTCCAAACGCACCAGAGCGTGGCGCTGATAGGCCGGCACGCCATCGAGACCGCGACGATGGGCGGCGGAGCGGCGGCCGTCAACGCCCCCCACCACGTCAGCGTGGCCGAGGGACTCGCCGCGCTGCTGGGTGACCTCATGACCGTCACCGATGGCGTTGAGGTGCGGACCAAGCCGATCGCGGCATCGCCCACATTCGTGTCGGATCCGCAGACGGGTCAACCGGGAGTCCGGTTCGTCCTGCTGGATGCCGACGGGGCTGTCCGCGAGGAACGGATCAGCCGCCGCGGCACGACGCTCGTCGGCGTCGACGACGACCTTGACGGCGTCGTGACGTCGGTACGCGTCAGCGCCCGGGTTGCAGAAACTGGCCGGGTCTCCCTCGGACCGATCGGGGCGGGCGCATGGACGCTGTCGGCTGGGGGACGAAGCGCCAACGTGACGTTGACGCTTGCCGGAACGGGAGTCGGTGAGGAGATCGTCGACCCGCCTCGAGCCACGGAAGAGTTCGACGTTGTGGCCGGCGACATCATCGAAGCAGTCATGCGGGTCGATCCGGTCGCGGCCGGCACGGGATCGACGGGGCTGCTGGGGACGCTGGGCCTGATCGGGGCCCGCGCCCCACTCGACCCCGAGGTGGTCATACGCCAGGCAGCCGATGCCGCCTCGCGCGCCGACGTGGCAGTCGTCGTCGTGGGCCTCACCGACGAGCAGGAGACCGAAGCGGTCGACAAGACGACCCTGCGACTACCCGGTCGTCAGGACGACATGGTCGCTGCCGTCGCGGCGGTGGCAGCACGAACCGTCGTGATCGTGAACGCAGCCACGCCCATCCTGATGCCCTGGTTGGAGTCAGTCGACGCGGTCCTGTGGGTTGGCCTGCCCGGGCAGGAGGCCGGTCACGCCGTGGCCGCGACCCTCATGGGCAGCATCGAACCCGCGGGGCGCCTCGTCACAACCTTCCCGGCCGCCGACGCCGCGACTCCGGCGTGGTCGGTCGTCCCCGCCGGTCGTGACCTCGTCTACGAGGAGGGCGGCTTCATCGGCTATCGCGGCCACCACGCTCAGCGCGCCCCCGCTCCGGCCTTCTGGTTCGGCCACGGACTCGGCTACAGCACCTGGGAGTACGCCGATCCGCGCGTAACGCTGGCCGAAGACGAACGGACCGTGCGAGTCACCATCACAAACACGGGCGACCGCCCCAGCCGAGAGGTGGTGCAGGTCTACTTCCAGCCGGCCGACACCACCCTGCCCATTCGACTTGTCGGATGGAACGCAGCAACGGTCGAACCAGCCCAGTCCCTGGAGGTCGTCGTGACCTGCGACCTGCGGATGTGGCGCACGTGGGACGTCGCATCGAGTTCATGGCAGGAGTTTCCTGTCACGGGCGAATTCGTCATTGCGCGCGGCCTGGCAGACGTCCGTGCCGTGATCAGCGTGTAGTCGCACCTGCGCACCCTCGCGGGGTGACCCGCCCGGACCCACGGGGCGGCTCGGCGGCTCACCCCGCCGCGCCGATTCTCCCGGCGGAATCCCTGGCTTCGGGCTCTCCAGATCGCCGGTTGTCGGCCTTGCCGTCGCTCATGGGTACCCGCTCTGGCGCTCATGACGCTACGCCGACCTGACCGCCCAATCCACCTTCTTCGGTCGCAGTGCCCCCTGACGCTTGTTGGTGGGCCACGGTCACACTCAGCGACCGGCGTGGCTAGAGTCGCCTCGATGATCTCGTCGGGCGAGTCACGTTGGCGGCGCTGCGATGCCCCACCAGGGTGCGATAGGCGGCGCAGTGACGCAACGCCGCTGACCGGGACGCAGATGTCCTTGCGCACCACCAGGATCACGCCGGTCGGCCGGCGGACCTGTGAGGCGTGCTAGGCGCGCACGCTGTGGAGCGCGGCGACCGCATGGCGCCAGTCGCGTGCCGGTCCCGCGGGCACGGCAAGGCCCGGCGAGTGGCAAGGCTCGCTGGCCGGGGCAGTCGTGGGCCCGCACGAGGCGAACCCGCGCCGCGGCTCTTGCTGCTCAGCCCGAGGTTGGAATGAGGGTGACACCGAGCTGGGTGAGCAGGCCGCGGACCCGGGCTTCGATGTCGTCGCGGATGGGTCGGACGTCCTCAACGGATTGCCCGGCGGGGTCGGCGAGTTCCCAGTCGAGGTAGCGTTTCCCCGGGTAGATGGGGCAGGCGTCCCCGCATCCCATGGTGATCACAACGTCGGCTGCCCTCAGGATCTCCTCAGTCCAAGGCTTGGGGAACTCGGCAGTTATGTCGATCCCGACCTCGGCCATGACGGCGACTGCCGCCGGGTTGACTTCGGAACCGGGCTCGGATCCGCCGGACCACGCTGCGGCCCGGTCGCCGGCGAGGTGCTGGAAGAACCCAAGAGCCATCTGGGAGCGCCCGGCGTTGTGAACGCACAGAAACAGCACTGTGGGGATGCCCGCGCCGGCCTTGCCCTCAACCCTCGCCAGGGCCTTGAGACGTTGCTTGGCGAAACGCTCGGCCAACATCGGCAGATGCCGCGTGATGGTGGCCCGGTCAGCGAACGTGGCGTACGAGGTGTGAAGGAACCTGTCGATGGTCTCGGTACCGAACACCCCGTCGAAGTCGCGCTGCAGGCGGACGGCGGCGGTGCGCATGGCCTGGGCCTGGTCGAGCGTGAGGTCGGTGCGCTGATCCCCACTGGTCACGGTAGATCCTCTCGGGTGATGGCGGGCTGTGTGGAAGCTCGGGCACGTCGGCTCCGTGTCGCTGGGAAGCGGCCCAGACTCGGCAATTCTGTCAATAGCTGTTGAGCGATCTTCGCGAGGGAAGGATGTCGCGTCAAGGCTGCGCTCGGCTGCCGGTCGAACGTTTCCTTGGCCGTCATCGGCTGTTCATCGGGGGCCGTGCCGGTGAGTCGGCACGCTCCTCGCGGCCGTCGTCCGGCCTCGCTGCGAGAGTGCCCTCCTGAAGGCGCCCAGCTCGCGGCGCTGTGACGCAGGTCGAGTCGAGCACAGACCGGTCAACCCGCGTTCGCGTAGGCCTCCTCAAGCCATCCGCGCACCTGGTCGTCGATCTGGCTGGCCGCGTACAGCTCGATGTGATGCATCCACACCTTCGCCAATGGGTGGACGACTTCCTTGAAGCGATGGCACCTGACCTCGTGCGGCAGGGCAACGGAGAGCACCGCGGGGACCTCGCTGTGGACGTACTGCCCCGGACGCCACACATACGCAAAGCCCTTGCGACGCCGGAATGCGACCTGACTCTTCGTCACCGACACGGACACTTGGCCGATCCGGGACACGGCCTGCTCGACGCCGCGGCAGATCTCGAGGCACTCGGGGAAACCAGCGAAGAGATCCTCAGGACCTTGTTCGGTGGTACCGCCCACCAGCGGAGCGTAGTCTCCGCGGTTCCTGCCGTCGAGTGCAACCCTCGTGCCCTTGTTGACAGGCGGCTGCTTGGCAATTGCAGGTAGGACCGGCGTCGGGCGAAACTCGGTCCAGGCTCTCGGTGGGAAGCTCAAGGAGATGGACCTGGCCACCGGCTCGACACTCGTGGAGCTGCCCGGCGTCGGCCCCGGTGTTGCCGCGCGCATGTTGACCGACACCGGCGACGTCGCCCGGTTCGCCGACCTCAAGACGCTGCCAAGCACCCGGACCTCACCGACGTTAGTCCCGTCCCTGCGGACGCGACCGCGTCCGCAAGCGGCGGTAGGCAGCGGGCATGCCGCCAGTTGCTGGAACGGCGAGCGCGGGTCCCCAGGCTCCTCAGCTGCGGCGGGACTTGGCCTTCACAGTGGCGGGACAGCCGCCGTCGAAGCGACGCCGGCGGCGATGGCCGCGAACCAACTGTGTGAACCTGCGTGGTGAGGAGGTAGGTGCCCTGGCCCAGCAGGGACGACACGTCGATCACGCCGGAGGACTCCTCGTCCTGGGTCAGGAACCCCTCCGAGCCAGCGATGAACCGGGCCGAGTCGTGCTCGAGGATCGGGGTGACCCGGTCGGTCCGCGTGTTGTAGCTGTACACCCGGGCCCGGTACTCCTGGTTTCCGGGGCTCCTGCAGCAGGCTTCCGCTGGACGGTACGACGGCTGGCTGCGGCAGAGGCAGCAGCGCGAGGTTGGGAGCGCCCGGCCCTCTTCATGTGGGTGGCCTGCGCACGGCAGGCCGTCCGGGCGTCACGCGAGAGTTGCGCAGGGTCCAGGATGTGCTCCCACGTGCCGTCCCCCGCCCAGCGGCGATGCCGGTTGTAGACGGTCTTCCACTTGCCGAATCGCTCCGGCAGGTCCCGCCACGGCACCCCCGTACGCACCCGATGCAACACCCCGTTGATCACCGTGCGGTGATCCGCCCAAGGACGGCCCCGGCCCCGGCACGCCGGCAGCAACGGCTCCAGCCGGGCCCACTCCTCATCACTCAGACCATGACGCCCAACATCATCTCCCATGGGCCCAAGTCAACCCAAACCCGGCCCGAAACCCTTGCGGGACACGCCCGAACTAGTCGTCCCCGTCCGACCAGGTCTCTGAGCACCACTTGCCCGTGCCCTGCCCCGGTCTGGTTTGCGGGGTACCCCCAAGGTACCGACGACTTTTCCCGTGGACGCCTGTCTGCGATGTCCATCGGCGAACGAACCAACGGGCCGCTTGGCGGCCAGAGTCTGGGTCGATGTCTTGGCCGGCATAGTCTGTTCGCGTTCCAGCGCCTTCTGCGCCCAGCCCACCACTCGATCGCCGGGATCTCAGCACCGAGAACCCGGCAATACCGACACCCGCACCGGGTCGATCCTGACCCTTGTCGGGTCACCCCGGACCGCGAGGCGTCCGGGTACCCGTGGCCGACGGGGTGTCGACGTCGATGACCTGTGGCCGGGCCGGGCGCGGTCTCTTCGACGGCGACATCAACCAAGTGCCCAAGCACAGCCTCACTCAGGGCCTCGGGACGATCATGGAGTCCCGGCACGCCATCATGCTCGGCTTCGGGTTGGGGAAGGCCCAGGCCGTGGCCGAGTGTGTCGAGGGTGGGGTGGCGGCTTGCTGGCCAGCCTCGATCCTGCAGATGCACCCGCACGCCACCATCGTCGTCGACGAGGAAGCAGCCCACCAACTGCGACTGACCAGCTACTCCACCAACACCTACGAGGGGAAACCCGACTGGCAGGGGATCTGACCCAGCCCGATCCGATCAGCTGGGAGCCTGTGCGAGTCGGCCAGATGAGCTCAAGCCGGGTGGAGGCAAGCCGATAGGTTCGGCCGCACGTCGGGCGCCACCGCCTCGCCAACTGTGGCATGATTGTGGCATGAGTCGCACACGGTTGAGCACCACGGTGGATGCCGACTTGCTGGACACTGCCCGGAAGGCGTCTGGAAAGCCGGACTCCGCGCTGATCGACGAGGCGCTTGCTGCCTTGGTGGCTCGGCATCGCGCCGCCGAGGTGGACGTCAGCTACGCCGCCTACGACGCGCACCCGCTCGACGAACCAGACGAGTGGGGGGACTTGGCCTCCTTCCGGCGTGTGGTTGGGGCCTCGTGACCGATCTACCCGGACGCGGGGAGGTGTGGTGGTGCGAGATGCCGGAAATCGGGCGGAGACCCGTGGTCGTGCTCTCTCGTGACGCCGTGATTCCGCGCCATCGCCGCGCGCTGATCGCGCCGTGCACGACCACCATCCGACACCTGCCGAGCGAAGTCCTCCTGGAACCCGGGGAGGACCCGGTGCCGCTTCGCTCGGCAGTCAACCTGGACTCGGTCGAAAGCATCTCGATCGCGATCCTCGTCGAACGCCTGGGCCGGGTGGCCGACCATCGGATGCGTCAGATCTGCGCTGCACTCGCCATCGCCGTGGACTGCTCGGACTGAGCCCGTCTCGACCGTCGGACGACCTGCCCGCTTCCGCGAATCGCGCTACTCGCGGCACGACCACGAACGCCCTACTCGCGGCAGAAGCGGATGTCAGGGTGCCGAGACGGTGCCTCGGGCGCACAATGAACGACATGAGCCGGGGCATCCTGACCCTTCGTCAGACGATCCTTGACGAGCCCATCGCCGAGGTCATCCGCGCCACGCCCGTCGATGGATAGCCGTGCCCGCCGCGCGGCCGTCGGCGCCCTGCTGGGTCTCGTTGCCGCCCTGGGGCCGGCGAGCACAGCCACGGGCGATGAGCCCGGTGGGACGGTGCAGGGCACAGTCACCGGCAACGGGGTGGCCCTGGCCAACACCTGGGTGACCCTCACGCCTCTTGACAGCCGGGGGCGGCCAACGGGACGCACCCAGCAGACGTTCACGGATGCGACAGGGGGCTACGAGTTCCCGGCACTGCCGGCGGGGCTGGTGACGCTGCATGCCAGGGCCCCGCTCTCAGGGACGTTGGTCGACATCTACTGGCCGAAGGCGTACACCCTGGACGGTGCAACGCCGATCGAGGTCTCAACGGGGACGGTGCAGGCGGACCTCGACCTCCCGGAGGGCGGCTCGGCCCAGGGGCAGGTCGTCGATGTGCGAACAACGCTACCCGTCGTGGGGGCACGCGTGACGGCCACCATCGCAGGCGATCACTCGTCAGGGAGTGTCGGAAGCGCGCGTCCAACCAGAGGGCCGGGCCGGTTCTCGCTGGGAGCGTTGCCACCGGTCCCAGTGGAACTCTCGGTCTCCCTCCCGCAGGACAGCCCGTACCTCGAGTTCGTCGCCGGGCGATCCGGCGCCGAGCGATCCGTGCGCCTCGATGGCGGCGCGAGCACGACCGGACTGACCATCGGCCTGCTCCGGTCCGCCGTGATCACCGGGTCGGTGCGAGATGACGCGGGTGCCCCCGTTGTCGGCGCCGATGTCAGGCTGGTCGGCTGCACGTCGACGTGCCCGCCGCATGCGAGCACCGATGCCACGGGGCGGTACCGACTCGAGGGTGTCGCCCCCGGGGCGCGCCTGAGCGTGATCGCGCAGCCCGCTTGGGGGCTGCTGGGGCCGTGGTACCCGACCCGGGAGGCCACGGCTCGCGTCACCGACCTCGCAGTCGGTGAGGGCGAGGTCGTCGAGCCCGTGGACTTCACCCTGACCCGGCCTGCGTTCGTCAGCCTGGACGTGCTCGGCGCTGACCGGGTCGACCCGCTGAGGGCGATCGTGCGGTTGACCACCACGGGACGGACCTACAGCCAGTACTTCAACGACCGGTCGGTGGCTGAGCCGCCCCCGGACTCTGGGGATTCCGTGGACGTGCAGGACCCGGGCGCCAGCAGACCTCCCGCGAACTCGATCCAGTTGATCGTCGGCCCGGTTCCACCCGGCGAGTACTCCGTGAGCATCGACGTGGGAGTGGCCGACCCCGGATACCTGCCCTCGCGTTGGGTGTCGGACTCCGGAACCCCCTCCGCCCCCACGATCCACCTGGCCGCCGGAGAGGGGAACAGGTCCGTGGTCTCGCTCGCGCCAGGGGGCGGGGGATCGGACCTTGCCGCCGTTTCCGCGGGCTCCCGCGCCGCGCCTGGCTGGCCCGGGCTATCGCTGGGCTTCCTGGACCCGACCGGGTGGACGGATCCCTTCGCCGGCGATGAGTGACGCGGTGCCTCAAGTCAATTTGCCCGCGAGAGTTGATCGGTGCCTCAGTTAGAAGTGCGCCGGTGCCGGCTGATCCGCGAACTCCAGCACTGGGCGGGCGAAGCCCGGTGAGTCAATCCGCCGCCCATCGCGCACCCTGCTGGGGGAGTCGCCGTGGCATTGCCCTGAAGCTCACTGACCAAGTCGAATAGCCTGATGCCGCTGCATGCAGGAACGACGAGATCCGCGACCGCAGTGTGAGGTCTGGCGTCCAGGAGGGGGAGGGGCCGAGAACGTGCCTGCAGGCGACAGAGTCGGGCGCAACAGGGGGTGCTGGTGGACTGGAACGACGACCGTGGCTTCGGTTTCGTCCACCCCTCCGCTGGAGGCTCGCGCGTCTTCGTGCACGTGAGCGCGTTCCCGCGTGATCGACTGCCGGCCAGCGGATGCCTGGTCTCCTACGCTGAGGTGCGCGACGAGCGCAACCGGGCGCGCGCTTCGGAGGTGCGCTACCTGAGTTCCCCGCCAGCAGCCCGAGCCAGCGCGACCGGGATACCCCTGGCGCTGGCCACGTCGACGCTGTTCCTCAGCCATCCTCGATGTCGACCGCGCAGTTGGCGGCGGTGTCGTTCCTGGCCCGCTGCTCCGGGCGAACCCACCGCCTGTACAGCCACCAGTCAAATGCTGGTTCGGCTGGTGCGAGGGCCTGGACCGGTTGGACGACCGCGCCCGCGGGAACCTCGACCGCCACGGCGTTCACTTCCTCGCCGCCTACGTTGCCGGCGTCTGAGCGCGGTGACATCGCAGGACATCGACGAGTCTGTACTACAGCGTACGACGCGAGGTACCCTGCTGGAGTGGGCGAAGAGTTTAAGTGGGACCACGACGCAATGGCGTACGTCCGCTCCCGGGGCGCCGGCTAGCCCGACGGCCTGGCCATCGAACCGCAGTGGACTCAGGAGGTCATGGCAGACCTGAACCTCCTAGCCCTGGAACCAGACCCGAAATCCCGCATGGGAGCCTCGCGCTTCATTGGCCACTACCAATCCGCCGGGAGGGTGCTGGTCGTGATCGCCTATCGCGACCTCGACGGTGACCTGCACGGAATCAATGCCTGGCCCGCCACCGGAGCGGACCTGAAGCTGTACCAGCAAGGAGATGACGATGGCCAAGACCATTGATCCAGCACTGGCTGAACGGCTCCAGCGTGAGTCCGAACAGACCAAGGATGACCCTTACCCCGCTGGCGCGGACGGCCGGCGGCCGAACCGCCAGAAGGTGTACTCCGTGCGGCTCAGCGCCGAGGAAGAGGCTGAGGTCGTGAGAGTCGCGGCTGCCAAGCACCTGCCCGCGTCCACGCTTGTGCGTTCCTGGATCCTTGAACGACTCGACCAAGAACGCTCCGCCTGACCCGCGTCCTTTGGCCGCGAGCCGCCGCGTGCCGGTCCCCGTGCTGCGGGATTGCGATACCTTGACGAAGCCCACGCTCGCGGCTCGGACCCGAGACCACCCGCCGAGAAATCCCTACCCGGCTGGCTCCACACCTACAATCACGACCGGCACCACAGCGCCATCGGAGGCAAACCACCGATCAGCCGACTGGACAACCTGCCTGGACATCACACCTGATATGGAGTGGCCTGTTGTCAAGTGGGCAGGTGAAGGCCCCCGCCCGGGGTTGTGTTTCCGGGTGGGGGCCTTCTTCTTGTTGACCGTCGGTGCGCGGGGTGGCCAGCGTGTCGTTGGCGACGCGCGGTCAGACTGATATGCGCGGGTTGGTTACCGCAGGACGGTGGTTCGGCAGGAACGGGACCGCGTGTCTAGAGACGAGCGTGGCCCGGATCGGGCTACTCATAGGTGTTTCGCGGATCGTTCCTCGCGCTGCGACCACCCCGGCGCACCGTCGGACATCTGTGGGCGCGTCGGGCGGGTTCAGTCCAAGACGGCCAGGGACCAGCACCAGCCGGACAGCTCACGGGCGATCGCCACGTTGGCCACGGTGTTGCGTTTACGCCGGTCGATGAACGTGACCCACCGGTGGTGCAGTCGCCGGTTGCCCTCGTCGCCGCGGGCCCGGGCGGCTGCCGGTGCCAACGCCCACCGGTCGCGCATGGTCTTGCCGGCCACGTAGCGGGGTCGGTGGTGCCAGGCCGCTTCGACCAGCAGCCGGCGGGCGTGACCGTTGCCGGTCTTGGTGATCGGTCCCTGGCTCCGGGAGCTCCCCGAGGAGTGCTCGGACGGGGTGAGCCCGACGAAGGCTCCGATGCTGGCGCCGGTGAAGCGGTGCCAGTCACCGATCTCGACGGCCAATGCGAACCCGGTCAGGGTGCCAACCCCGCGCAGGCACCCGAGCCGGCGCACGACCGGGGTGAACTCCGAGTCCGCGGCCATCTCCTCGATTGCGGTGTCCAGCCGGTCCCGGCGGGCCTTCACCGCCAGGACCGCTTCGTAGTCGGAGTCGAAGGCCAGCCGGGTCGTGTTCGAGGTCAGTTGCGGCAACGCCTCCCGGCGCAGCCAGGTGTCGTGCTTGCCGGTCCACGCGTCGCCGCCGTTGTAGACGATGCCGTGTCGCAGCAGCAGTTTGGACAGCCGGTGTCGGGCGCGCATCAGGTCACCGCGGGCGTCCTCCCGGGCCCGGACCAGGTCACGCGCGGCCTCCTGGTCCACTGTCGGGATGGCCACCGGGGTGATCTCATCCAGGCGCACCAACCTGGCCAGATGCAGGGCGTCCTTGGCGTCGGTCTTGACCCGGTCACCAGCCGGGCGCTGCAACTTCGACGGGGCCACCACCTCGCAGCGGATCCCGGCCGCCGTCAACGACCGATACAACCCGAACCCGGTCGGCCCGGCCTCGTAAGCCACCGCCACCGGGCCCGGCAGATCCGCCACCCAGGACCGGATGTGCTCGTATGACCTGACTTCCACAGGTTTAGTGCCCCAGGCCCGGGGCGGTGATCGGGGGTAGCTGGTCGAGGATCGCTCGGGCGTCGGGGGTGATGATCGGGGTGGCGGTGATGGTCTGGCCCGCGAGGCGGATCTGGACTGTGCGCAGGGGCCGCAGGGTCCGCACGATCTTCTTGATCGAGACCCCGGTCTGGGCCTGGAGGTGACGGCTGATCGCGAGGGCGGCGAAGACGACGGTGAGGTGGGCCTCGATCGGGTCACGCTTGTGGTGGTAGATCGGTCGGGCGCGCAGGTCGCTCTTAGCCATCCGGAACGACTTCTCCACCTGCCAGAGGTCGTGGTAGGCGTTGATCACGGCAGCCCCGGTCATGGTCGTGGTCGGGATGTTGGTGACGTAGCCCTTCAACCCGGCCAGCTGCCGGGCCCGTTCCACTCGTGCCCAGTCCACCGCCTTGGCCGCCCCGCGCACGGCCACGAACCGTTCCTTGCGCAGCGGCCGGGTGCCGGCGGCGACCTTCTCGGCCTTCTCGACCATCGCGTTGATCGCCCGCTCGTCACGCTTACGGCGCTCGAACCGGTACTGGTAGACGATCCGCCGCGACCTCGCGGCCGTACCGGTGCCCATCACCCGAGCCGACTCGAGGATCTGCCCGTCAGCGAAGTGATCCCCGCGGCGTTCGAAGTGCTCAGCCAGGTCGTAGGGGGCCTTGCTGATCCGTGACCCGACGATGAACCCGAACCCGGCATCCTCCAACGCGTTCAAGTTCGCTGCCGACAGCATCCCGGCGTCGGCCACGACGACCAGGTCCCGGATCTGGTGGCGGTCCTGGAACGCGCGCAGGGTCGGGATCAGGGTCAACGTCTCGGCCTTGTTGCCCTCGAAGCAGTGCACCTCCAGCGGGAACCCGGTCGGGTCCACGAGCAGCCCGATCTGGATCTGCGGATCGACCCGTCGTTCCTTGCTCATCCCGACCCGGCGCAGGTCGTCCTCGGCGTCGATCTCGAAGTGCAGCGTGGACACGTCGTAGAGCACCAACGCCGCGACACCGCCGGCAGCGCGGACCGAGTGTTCCCAGCAGGCCCGAGCCAGGGCGTCGCGGTAGTCACGGGTGGCACTGCGGCGCAACGCCGCATAGAGGGTGTTCTCGTGTGGTGCCGGCACCCCCAGATCGCCCAGCAGGTCGGCGACTGCGGCCTTCGAGGTCGGCTCGACGATCCGGGCCAGCACCAGCGTGCGGAACGCCTCATCACCCAGCACGTGGAAGCCCAACCGCTGATAGGCAGTGCCCAGCACGTCCCAGAGCACCTGGCTGGCCGTCCCGGTCACCACCGCATCGATCTGGCCCAGCTCGGCCTCCGCGCCCAGGTCGAATGCCAACTGCCCGGCCTGCAGCCGCTCCCGGGCCGCGGCCATCAGCACCGCGAGTTCGAGCTCGTCATGAGCCGAGCCCAGATGAGCCACGATCCGCCGGACCCCACCACGCTTGTCCACGATCTGCACCGCCGTCGCCCCGGAGGCGGTCTTGACCTTGCGAACGTGCGGCGACACCCCAGAACCCTAATCACGGGCCCGGAACAGGCCCGATTAGTGCCCCGAACCACACCCCCAATCCGCCCCTGACCAGCACCAACACCTCAGCACCCACGAACACCTGTGGAAGTCAGGGGATGGCCACCGGGGTGATCTCATCCAGGCGCACCAACCTGGCCAGATGCAGGGCGTCCTTGGCGTCGGTCTTGACCCGGTCACCAGCCGGGCGCTGCAACTTCGACGGGGCCACCACCTCGCAGCGGATCCCGGCCGCCGTCAACGACCGATACAACCCGAACCCGGTCGGCCCGGCCTCGTAAGCCACCGCCACCGGGCCCGGCAGATCCGCCACCCAGGACCGGATGTGCTCGTATGACGGGGTCAGCTTGGACTGGAACAACTCGCCCGTGACGCCATCGATCGCGGCTGCCGCCACCGATCGGGCGTGCACGTCGAGCCCCACACTCGTACGCTCAGTGAACACCGGGGCCTCTTCCCACAACTGTCGGATAGGCCGAGCAGGCGGCCCCTGCTCGGTAACCCACGAACATGCGTGAGCGAGGCCCCGGCCCGCAACCCCTCAGCAACCCTGAGCGGTCACCCATACCGTCTAGGCCCAGCGAAGCGTGGGGACTTCCAGTTGGCCAACAGGGGGACTGCAAACTGGCCGTTGACAATGTCCGGTATTGGGGTCGAAGGGCGTGGGCCGCTTCTGCTAAGCACCGCACGGCCCAATCGGCATTGCGTTGCGAAAGGCGCATAGGCGCCGCCAGATAGGGGCCACCTAAGCACTTGGTGACCAAGTCAGGGTGACCTTGAAATTGGCCGAGGATCCTACTTGTGCAATATAGGCATCTGCCTCCGCCGTCAGCCCTATCGCGAACTCCGCGGTGATCTCCTTGGGCGTTGATTCAAGTTCAGAGAATGAGCGGAGGAGCGCCTCAGCTGCGGGCCGCATGCTGGCTAATGCCGCTTCGAATGTGTCAATGGTGCGACCAGCCACCCGCTCGGCCCGGTCTTGCGTCCAACCTCGTGTGATTACTCCTGCGTCGCCGGGTGGATCGACAGCAACAAGGACCTTCTTCTGCCCGTCTGCCAGGCTGTACTCAACAATCTCCGCCATATTCCGCTCCGTTTCTGAAGGCAACTTCTCCGCTTCCCACGCTGTCCGCCGAAGGCTACACTGCCTGTGCACTGGAGCCGCGCCATGACCACAGGGGGTCAGATGGTAAGCATCCTTGAGCTCGATATTGTGCGTGCGGGGGTGCCCGACCAGTACCAGGCGCGTGTCATCGAATCGCCGGCCGGAAATGCGAGCGCCACGCTGCAGCTGGACGCATCGTCGCTCCGACGTCGACTGCCGGAACTCCAACAGACGCTACTGGCTTCGTCCGTGCCAAGCAGACGCGTCGTCAGCCGGAGCGAGGCGACGGTTCGGGAGATTGGGCGGCAGCTGTTCGAAGCGCTGTTCTCGTCAGAGGCCCTGGGCAACATCTACCGCGCAAGCATCGCTGTAGCCGCTGAGCGAGGCGACGAACTGAGGGTGATCCTCCGTCTCGACGACCCTGACCTGATGGCGTTGCCGTGGGAGGGGATGTACGACGGAGCGACGGACAGCTACGTGAGCCGACGCGAGCCACTACTACGGTACCTGCCTGTACCGACGCGGCCCCCTCCACTAAAGGTTCAGCTTCCACTACGAATACTTGCCCTCACTGCGTCGCCGCGTGGCTTGGCGCTACTTGACATCCAGAAGGAACGGGAAGACCTGGACAGAGCGCTCGAGAGCCCCGTCCAAAAGGGCCTGTTCGATGTTCACTGGATCGAGAATGCAACCTGGCAAGCAGTTCAGGAGGCGCTCCTCAACGGCGAATGGCACGTCGTTCATTTCATCGGCCACGGCTACTACGACACAGACCACGACGAAGGCGTGCTGGCATTCGTCAATGACGAAGGAAGGGCCCACCGGGTGCGGACGGAGGCGCTCGTCGACCTATTCCTGGAGGCCAAACCAATGCCTCGGCTGGTCGTCCTCAACGCATGCGAGACCTCCGCGACTGGGTCGACCGACATGTTCGCCGCAGTCGCCTCTTCGCTTGTGCGCGCGGGTGTTCACGCTGTGGCGGCAATGCAATTCGAGATAAGTGACAAAGCAGCCATCGCATTCTGTAGCGGCTTCTACTCGGCCATCAGTGCGGGTCGCGGAGTAGGAGCCGCCGTCCGCAGCGGGCGGATTGCCATCCTCGGCCTCGGCGACAGCCTCGAGTGGATGACTCCGACACTGACCGTGCGCGGTCGAGAAACCCGGCTCTTCGACGTCGACCGCGAATCGTCCGACCTGTCAAGTGGCGAAGACGGGAGCTCGCACGGCCCAGAGTTGGCCCTTGCTCACGGCCGCACCGTGGACAAGGAGCAGGTCGCAGAGGGCGAAGTTCCCTCGGGAGACCAGGTCCCAAGACGCCCGTCGATTCGACGGTGGTGGCACGATCAGACCAGCACCTTCCGGCACGCTGCTGTCATCGTGGCCGCACTCGTCGTGGTGGGGACCGGCGCACTCGCACTCGAGCGCGTGCTGATCTCAGTCCCGTCGACGCCATGGGAAGACCTGCCTGACCTGCCAGTTGCGCTCGAAGGAGCGGCAGCAGCTTCGTACCAGGGCAGGATATGGGTCGCTGGCGGAGTTGCCGCAGACGGCGACCGCAGCCTTCTCGACTCCGTGCACATCTTCGACCCGGAATTCGGCACGTGGAGCGCGGGACCGCCGCTGCCCAAAGCGCTTGCGTTCACAGCCCTTGTGAATGCCGACAACAGACTCCTCGTCCTCGGCGGCCAGAAGTCGGACGGTGCAGTTGCTAGCGTCTACAGGCTGCAGGACGGGGCCTGGATCGAAGAGGCTCCTCTGCCTGCGGAACGTCTCGCCGGGGCAGCAGTCTGGGATGGCAGCCGCGTCGTATACGCCGGTGGAGTCGGCAGAGACCATGCGGCGGCGGACGAGATCTTCGCCCTCCAGGAGGGCGCCTGGCAGGAGATCGGACTGCTGCAGGTGGCGCGCGAGAAGACCTCCGCAGCGAGCGATGGCTTCGGAACGGCCTGGATGCTCGGTGGGAGGGATACCGAGTCCGGCAACCCGGCCTTCGGTGCCGTGGACGTGATTAAGGTGAACCGTATCAGTGGATCGGCGCCCATCTCGCCGGTGCACAGCTCAGCGGCCACATGGATCGATGGGTACGGTCCCTGCATCCTGGGCGGGGACACAGGGACCGGAGTCACCAACGAGACACAGTGTCCCCAATCCACGACCGACGTCCCGGTCTTGCCGTCCGCGCGTGCGGGTCTGGCCGTCGCGACTCTCGACGAGAGTGTGTACGTCGTTGGGGGCTACAACGACGTTCGCCATGGATCCACTACTTTTCAGGTGCTGCGACTGGACTCCTGACCCATAGCGAAGCCGCAGGCAAGGCTAGGCACGGGGCCAGAACCGCCAGCGCCCACGCAACCGCGGCGAAGTCCAGCCCGCCGACAACTCCTCCCACGGCCAACCCCGTCACCAGCAGAACTGCGGTAGCGAGATGGGGCGCGAAAGTGCTGGAGCAGTCCCGGCTGCGCAAGTCACCCTTGCCCGTCACGACGTAGCCGATGTCACGCCGAAAGACAGAGGAGACGGCCGCCTTGGCGTAGACAGGAGCGGCCAGTACGGTCGCGATCCATGGCACCAGCACCGACTCGGCGCGCTCCCGCGGATGGAGATTCCAGCGGCGGAGCCACCGAAACAGAAGCACCCACGAGACCATTGAGGCGAGCCAGGAGAACCAAATCGATAATGAAGGCTCACAGGCTAGCGCCCCTTGGCTCGACCCGCTGACCTGCAGCACGCAAATCCCGACTCCTGCCATCCACGAGATTCCGATCGACGGATAGAACAGCCTGAGGAATGCGTAATACGCCCTAACACGTCGCGGCGTACGGAGAGCTCGCGTCTGTCCACGTCGTCGCAATGCGATCTGCCATACACCGGACGCCCAGCGTTCCTGTTGCTGGAAGAAGTCCGTCCACGTCTCGGGTCCGTCCCCGACTGCGATTATGTCGGGGGTGTAGACGCCTTTCCACCGCTGACCCGTCTGCGGGTTTTCAGTGCCATGAACAACCATGCTGGTTAGATGGTCTTCGATGATGGAATCCTGGTAGCCGCCGATCTGCCTCCAGGCTGACATGCGGTAGACGTGATTAGTGCCGATGAGCAGCGGGGTCCCCATGGCGTTTCCACCCCGCTGAACGATTCCATGGAAGACGAATGCCTGGGACGCTGCCGCTCGGGGGACATAGCCGCTGAGCCGGTTGCCGTACACCTGCGGTGCCACCACGAAGGCCACATTTGAATCCCGGAAATAGCCCAGTGTGCGAGCCAGAAACTCGCGGCTCGGTACATGGTCAGGATCGAGCTGGGCGACGATGTCATAGTCGTCGCCATGTCTATCCGCCCAAGCGTTGTGGTTTCCCGCCTTGGTTCGGGCCCGAAATCGGCCTGACGACTGGTTGTACTCCGCCGCTCCGCGACGGCTGAAGTGCTTGATGTTGTTCGCAGCACACAAGGCGCGCACCTCGTCGGAATCCCCTTCGTCGAGCAGCCACACGTCGATGGCGTAGCCGACGTCGATTCGGCGCATCGCGTGGAGTGTCGGGAGGACGACGTCCAGCGGCTCGCGTGACGGAACGATTGTCGTCAGCATGGCGACTCGGAGCCCGCGAGCAGGAGTGAACGGCACCGGGTCGCGGCCAACAAACGCCAAGGCACACAGACCACCCGTCTGAGCCACACGCACGCCCTCCAGCGCGACGATGCCGAGTAGCGTTGCCCAGCCCAGCCCTTGATGAAGGTGTGCGGACTGGAGCGGAATAGTCCGGACCACGAGCAGCACGATGAATGTGCCCGCGAAGATCACGTAGCAACTGAAGCGAATACTCAGGGTTACCAGTTCAGTGTGTGAGAGCGTTCGCCTGTAGGTGACTGAATTGCCAGAGTCGACGGCAGGTCCAGCCAGGAACTCGTAGCCCTCGTAGTCGGCATCCTGGCGGGAGACTGCCTGCGTTGAGATTCTCTTGGCAGTTGCGGCCCTTCGCGTGTTGACACCTGGGAACCGGAGAAGCATGGCACGCAATACTGGCTGTTCGGATGATCAAGGCGCAAGGATTCGCAGCAACCGGATAGTCCGCCGGGTGCGAGTTCCAAAGCGATCCGCACTAGCCTCAGCACTAGCCTCGGCTTTTCACGTGGTAGGTAACTGGATGGCGGGAGTGTCTATTTTGCCCGTTTCGGGGGTGTGTTCGTTGGGTGGGCATGTTGGTGTCCCGGTGGGGGCCGGGTGGGGTGTGGCGGGTTCCTCGGGTCAGGCGCGGGGGCGCGGTGGGTCAGGCGAACGCGGGGTGTATTCGGTGGAACCCAAGGGTCCCAGCACTGGTCGGGGATCAGGTCCACGACTCGGCGGATCCGGGCGTCGATCGGGAACCGAACGAGAACTCGACCCCGCGGGCCACGCACGCGTCGGTGAACCTGTGGGCGCCCCGGCGGAGTCCGACCGGGCCAGCACCTTCGGTGAGTCCTGATCACCCGACCGTGGCCGGTACGCCTCGGGCAACTGGGTGAGGGCCAAGTCCAGACGAGTTACGAGTTACGAGCTGCTGGCGCCGTGCCACGGTCTGTGCGGCACCATGATGACCAGGCGGCTCTCGTGGACCAGTGCTTGAACGCCGCCCGCGTAGGTGACCGCGTGGGCGATGCTGCACCGGCTGCGGGCCGTGCTCGTGCGCCCGGGCCCGGACCGGCTGACCGGAACCGTGGAGGTCGACGAGACCTACATCGGCGGGGACGAGCCCGGCCTGCGCGGGGACGCGCCAGAGGCAAGAAGGTGTTTGTGTGCATCGCGATTGAGGTGTTCGAGCCGAGCGGGTTCCGCTGCCGGATGCAGACCCTGACCGACGCGTCCGCGACGAGCCTGCGCGCATTCATCACCAGCAACGTCGAACCGGGCGCGCACCTGATCACCGACGTGTGGAACGGCTACAACGATCCGGACTGTGGTTCGTCCCACCTGGGCAACCCTGGAAGAACGACTACATCGAGGCGTTCAACGGCAGGCTGCGCGATGAATGCCTGAACATCACCCAACTCTGGTCCCGCGTCGCCTACCGGATCAAGGCGGCTCCCGCCCGCTGAAGAGTGGACGACGACACTGACCTACGCCGCCGGCTCCTCCCTCTTCGCATCAGCGATCCCGTTGCCCAACGGGACTCGCGGGTCAAGGCCGCTCTCGAGGAGTCACCGGACGGGAGGGCCGCGCTGCTCGCGTTCGCCGTCGCCGGGGCACGCGCCTGGCTGCGCGACGGCTCGGACCTCGCGGCCCTCCGGGCGCCTGCTCAGGTGCGCGATGAGGTCGCTGCCTACCTCGGCGAGATGGATCCCCCGCGCGAGTGGTGGGAGGAACGCGTCGTGGTGGCCGCGGGCGCGTTCACCACGACCGCCCGGCTACACGGCGACTACGTCGACTGGTCACACGCTCACGGCGTTCCGCGCCCACTGGGCATCAAGGGGTTCGCACAACGGCTCACTGCCCGGGGCTACAAGGTGGGCGAGGACAGGACGCGCGGAAGCCAGCGGAATGGCCTGCGCATCCCCGGCGCCCGAAGCTAACCCGACGTCACGTCTTCTGTGGACCATGGCGGAGCCACCACACCGCCACCGGGTGCTGCCGCCATCGACCTCGGACAACTCATCGGGCTCCTGCGGGCGCCCATGGCGCCCAGATTGACGCATCCTGGGGCTTCAATCCTTTGCGCGATCGTGTCTTGACTTGTGTGCTCGTTGCCCTTTCGCGAGGCTGCGTGTTCTTCAGGCTGTGTGTCCTTCAGGGATCCAACTGACAGGACCTTGAGCTTCAGCCCTCCAAACACTGACGACGCGCACCGCTAACACCCGCCCCGGCGACCCCGGCCTCGCGGAACCCGCCACGGTGTGGCTGGCCTGGGTAGGCTCAAGGCCAGGGTGGCGGGCCGGTCCGCCGCCGGAACGCGAGCAGCCCATGAAGCGCACGTCCTCCGTCCTGCTACGCACCGGCCTGGTGGGTGCCGGCCTCTCACTGGACGCACTGACCGGTATCGCCTCAGCCTCCGCCGCCATCGGGGCCCACCTCGACGCCGGCCGCCAGCACGCCGCGGGGCACGGCTCGTCCCGTTCCTTCCCCTCCCAGATCGCCCTGCCGGACGGCTTCGCCCCCGAGGGCATCGCCGCCGGTCGAGGCACGACGGCCTACCTCGGCTCACGCTCCGACGGCTCCATCCTGCGCCTCGACGTCCGCACCGGCCGGACCAGCGAGGTCACCGCAGGGCCGGGACGCCGTCCCTGGGCCTGAAGGCCGACCGCCGCGGCCGGCTGTTCGTGGCCGGCGGCTCGGGCGGGGAGGCAAGGGTGGTCGACTCCCGCAGCGGGGAGTTGCTGGCGTCGTACACCTTGACGACGTCGAGCGCCACCTTCGTCGACGACGTCGTCGTGACCAAGCACGCAGCCTGGTTCACCGACTCCTCCCAAGCGCAGCTGTATCGCCTGCCGCTGGGCCGGGACGGGTCGCTGCCGACCCAGGAACGGGTGCAGACCGTGCCCCTGACCGGGGAGTGGGTGAAGGGCGACGCCCTCGGCGCCAACGGCATCACCCAGACCCCGGACCGTGAGGCCCTGCTGGTGGTCAACACCAAGACGGGCCTGCTCTACCGGGTGGACCCTGCCACCGGCGAGACGACCCAGGTCGACGTCGGCGGGGTGTCCCTGGAGCGGGGCGACGGCATGTTGCTCGAGGGCCGCACCCTCTACGTCGTGCAAAACACGATGAACAAGGTCGCCGTGATCCGGCTCGACCGCAGCGGCACCGCCGGCAAGCTGACCGGTTACCTGCGCGCGAATGCCTTCGACGTCCCCACCACCGTCGCGAGGATCGCCGGGGCGCTGTACCTGCCCAACGCCCGCTTCACCACTCCCGACGCCACCCAGTCCTCGGTCACCCGGCGCCGCGCACGCCGACCGGGAAGTGGTCGGTGTTGGTTTCCCGCGCCAACTAGGAACCTGACCGGACAACGAAGAAACTTCTCGTTGTCTGCGAGGGTTGCCCTAGCTAGCCGACCGGGTGGAGGCAGCTGGAGGTCGCCTCCAGGTGGCGAGCTCCAAGACCCAGGGGACGACGGTCCGGGCGGTGATCCCGTGCGCATTGTGATCGCGGAGGATGCGGTGTTGTTCCGGGAAGGACTTGCCAGGGTGCTCGAGGATGCGGGGCACGAAGTCGTGGCTCGGGTCGGAGACGCCGACGCGTTCGTCGCGTCGGTGCACAAGCATCGCCCGGACCTCGTGGTCGTCGACATCGAGATGCCTCCCCACGCCGGTGATGATGGGGCGCGGGCCGCACGCGGCCTGCGCGAGGACTTCCCGGAGCTGGCCATCGTGCTGCTCTCCGCACACGTGGAGACGCGGCATTCGGTTGAGCTCGTGCGCGCCGGACGGTTCGGCTACCTGCTCAAGGATCGCGTGCTCGACGTGGATGACTTCCTCGACGCACTACGAGGAGTCGGAGCCGGCGGCACGGCTCTGGACCCGGAGATCGTCACTGAACTGATCGGCCCCCGCCAACCCAGAGATCCTCTGGCCCTGCTGACACCGCGTCAGCGAGAAGTGCTCTCGCTGATGGCCGAGGGCCGGACGAACCGCGGGATAGCACGTCGGCTCTGGCTGACCGACCGGACCGTCGAGACCCATGTCGCGAACGTCATCAACAAGCTCGGCCTGCACTCCGACGAAGAGGACAACCGCCGGGTCCTTGCGGTCCTGGCCTACCTGGCGGGCCGGGCCACGCCGAGTTGAGCTTGCGGCTCAAGCCAGCGCCCGCAGGTCTGCGGTGCGCACCGCGACCACTCCACAGCGTGTGCGTCGTGCGAGTCCGCCAGCTCTCCAGTGCGCATTCGCTCGGGCGCGCGAATGACCCGCTACATACCGCCGCGAAACGTCCGCATCGCGGCTATGAGCGTGGGCTGAGGAGGCGTCTTCCCTTCCTTGCTCACCCCACCCTCCCCCTGTGCTGACGACGTCCCGTGAGCGCCACCAGTCCAGTCCTCCCCACGGATGATCACTCGGCGGCCGGCACGGAACAGGTGCCCGACCCGTCGGCACGGCCGTTTCGTCGCACGTTCACCGCCGAGTACCGGGCTCGGGTGGTGGCCGAGTACGAGGCCGCCGAGCACGGCAGAAGACCGCGGTGCTGCGCCGTGAGGGCCTCTACCAGTCGCAGGTCCGCGATGGATGGCGACGCGTGCGCTGGGGGAGGTCGGGCCGCGGCGGGCGCACCGGGCCACCCCTGGCGGCAAGGACGACCCGGGCGGCTGCGGGCCGAGAACGAGCGGTTGACCCGTGAGCTGGCCAAGTCGCAGGCGGTGGTGGAGATCATGGGAAAACTGCAAGGGCTCTTGGAGATCATCTCCGAGAGGACGGGCGCGCCGCCGCCGTCCCGAGGCCATGAACACCACCTTCACCCAGCTGCGCGCCACCAAGGTGTCCATCCGGCGTGCCTGCACCCTGATCGGCCGCTCCCGCGCCACCCACTACCGGCACGCCGCTTACCGCTTCACGGCCCACGCCCGGCGCGCGCGCTACCAGCCAACAGTCAAGCCTGTCCGACGCTGAACGCGCCGCGGTGTTGACCCTGATCAACACCCCCGGGTACGCGGACCTGTCGATCGGCCAGATCTGGGCCAGGGAACTCGACGAGGGCAACTACCTGTGCTCAGCGTCGAGCATGTACCGGATCGCCCGAGCCGCCGGGCAGACCCGGGAACGGCGCCGGCAAGCCACCCGCCCCGCCACGGTGAAACCCGAGCTCCTCGCCGACGGCCCCTCGCAGGTCTGGTCGTGGGACATCACGAAACTGAGAGGCCCGAGCGAAGGGGATCTTCTACCAGCTCTACGTCCTGATCGACATCTACTCCCGGTTCAACCCGTCCTGGATCGTCTCCCCGTCGAGGACTCCCAGCTGGCCGCGGACTTCATCGCCGAAGCGATCGAGCGCAACGGCGTCGCCCCGCACACAGTGCACGCCGACCGGGGCACGTCGATGACCTCCAAACCCGTCTCCGCGCTGCTGGCCGACCTCGGCGTCACCCGTCACACTCCCGACCCCGGGTCATCAACGACAACCCCTTCTCCGAAGCCCAGTTCAAGACCCTGAAATACCTGCCCAACTTCCCGAAATCGTTCGCCTCACTGGCACACGCCCGCGAGTTCTGCGCCGGGTTCTTCCACGAGTACAACTACATCCACAGCCACTCCGGCATCGCCTGGCACACCCCCGCCTCGGTCCACTTCGGCACCGCCGCCGCCATCGACCAGGACCGGCAGAACACCCTCACCGCCGCCTACCACACCCACCCCCAGCGGTTCAGTCGTCGACCACACCCGCCGGTCATGCCCACCCAATCCTGGATCAACGAGCCCGAACCCCATCCCCAAATCAACTGACCGCAACTGTCTCATTTGACTTGACAGATTCCGTCTGGGCGGGTTGTTCCCGTGTGGCTTCGCTGGGTGAGCGTCTTGTTCGGGTTGGCTTCGGTGCCATTCCTGTGGATCGCGGTGATCGATGCACACACCGCAACCCAGATGACTCAACCCAGCGTCATGGTTGACGACCTCATCCTCAGCGCGATCCAGCGTCTCACGCGCGCGGTCATCTGCATCGCGATCGCAGTGCTGCCCGCTGTCTGGTCGACATTCCCTCGCGGCTACGACGTTCACCGGCAGGAGAGCCCGGTGAGGGAATCCGTCCGATAGTCCCGGCACCATTGACGCGCTGAGGCCGTACGTTCATACCGCCGCTATCGCGCACCGTGCGGAAGGCATGACAGCGCCCAGGTCGGCCGCGAGGGATCTGCCTCTTGCGGAATCCCGAGGTTCCCTTCAATCCCCAGCGCTACGCCGCGAACCCCTGTCAGCACCCAGATCCGGCCAAGTCCCGAGTGTTCCCTTTCGCCAGTCGGGCGCACACCGAGTCTGCGAGATTCGGCCCGAAAGCCAGCGCACACGCATGTCGCCACGCACCCGCGGCCGGCTGAAGACTAAGTGTATCACGGGTGATACACTTAGCGCATGACTGCGACCCCTGATGAGAAGCGAGTCTCCGTCCGCGACATCCGCAATCACGGCGGCGACGTGCTCGCACGCGTCCAAAGCGGAGAGACCATCACCATCACGAGCGACGGCACCCCGGTCGCCGAGCTACGACCCCTCCCACGACGAAGCCTGTCTGCCGCGGAACTGGTGGCTCGCCGGCGAAGGCTTCCCCGGGTGGACGCCACCGCGCTGAAGGGCGACATCGACGCACTCCTGGACCAGTCCCTGTGACCACCCCGCCCCACGATCGCGCGGTCCTAGACACCAGCGCGGTCATCCGCTTAGGGGAGGTCGATCCTCGGCGCCTGGCCGCCGAGTCCGTCATCACGACCGTGACCTTGGCGGAACTGAGCGTCGGACCGCTCGTCGCCGCCACCGCGTCCGAGCGAGCCGCTCGCCAACGACACCTGCAGCAGGCCGAGACCGACTTCGGTGAACCGCTGCCCTTCGACGCCGAGGCCGCTCGAGCCTTCGGCCCTATCGCCGCGTCGCTACGCGCAGCGGGTCAGAAGTCTCGAGCGCGCGCGTTCGACGCCATGATCGCCGCGATCGCCGTGAGCCAGGCACTGCCCATCTACACCTTCAACCCCAGGGACTTCGCAGCAACCGGGGCAGAGTTGGTCGACCTCGGCGAAGAAGCAGAACACCCCGCCCCCTGACCCACTCGACCCGGACGCCGCACAACTGGGAGCCCGACAGACCTGCCCCACATCGCCGCGTATCGCCCTGAACGCCGTTCTTACTGCGTTCAGGGCACGGCTCGGGGATCGCGGCCTGGGTCGATCCTCAGGCCAGCGCCGTGAGGTAGTTGATAAGGCCGGGGAAGTAGTGGTCCAGGTCGTCGTACTGAGCCAGGTGGCTGCCTTCGGGGCAGTGCACGTAGGTACCACGCGGCAGTTGGTCGGCCATCCAGCGCAATGTGAGCGGGGTCCATCGTGTCGTGGGTCGCTCCGATCCCCAGCGTCGGCACGTCGATGCTCGACAGGTCGGCCGAACGGTCCCAGTCCTCGAGCGTTCCGCTGAGTCCGAGCTCGCTGGGTCCCTGCATCGGCACGTAGACGGCGGGATTGATGTGGGACATGCCGCGGGTGACCGGTTCCGGTCAGTCGGGCAGTGGAAGCCGGCAGACGTGCAGCTGGTAGTGGTGCTCCATCAGGAGCGCTTCGTACTGCGGGTCCTCCGTCGTGCCGTCGGCCTCGAAGGCCTTGATCCGCGCCAGCACCGACTGGTCCATCGCGGGCATGAGGACGTCCTCGGCGTACGCGTTGTAGAGCCGGGTGCTGGACAACATGTTGGAGACCACCAAGCCCTGGAGGTGTTCCTTGTGGTGCAGCGCGTACTCCATCGCCAGGAGCCCGCCCCACGACTGCCCGAGCAGCACGAAGTTGGTTCGGTCCAACCCCAACGCCTGCCGGACCTGCTCGACCTCGTCGACGAAGCGGCCCAGGTCCCACAGCGACGGCTCGTCGGGCTGGTCGCTGCGCACGGACCCGAGCTGGTCGTAGTAGTAGTACTCGATCCCGGCTCCGGGAAGCTGCGTGTCGAAGCACTCGAACAGCTCGTGCGTCGCTCCCGGACCGCCATGCAGCAGCAGAACTTTGACGTCCGGGTTGGTCCCAACCCGCTTGGTCCACACCCGGAACTCGCCGAGCGGAGTGGCGATCGGGATCAAGCGGGAGCCGCCCGAGAGAGCGTCGGCGGGATCCCAGCTCGCGGTGTTGAAGTACTGCTCCAGCATCGTCATCGACCTACGGTAGACCCGAGTGGTGTCAGAGATCGTTGCGACGGGAGCAGTCTATCCGCCTATCGCGCACCCTGGGCAGGCATCACCGCCACTGTGACGCGTCATGCGGGGCAACGGTCAAGTCGAGGGGCGTGGTGTAGGGCCGAGCCTTGGAGATGGGTTGTCCGGAAGGGCGCCTGACCGAGCCCGGGTGCAGCGGGGACTGCTGCGGTCAATTCGCGGTGCGCACCCGGCCAGGAGTGGACTCGTATCCGGCCAGCACCGCACAGAGGTCGCGGCCCAGCGTCAGGCCTGCACGGACTCGATCGCCGTCAGGATCGCGGCCACGGTCGCCTGCCCTCCTGGGTCGTCGCTGGGCAGCTGGGCCCACGGATTCTGGCTGGGGTCGAGGAACAGTGGCGTTCCGTGCGTGCCGCCGGGAATCGTCACGAGTGTGACGTCGTAGCCGGCTTCATCGAGCGCCTGGGCAGCGTTCTCGGACTGCCAAGCAGGGCACGTGTCGTCCTTCTCACCGGCCAACAGCATCACCGGAATCCCGGACTCGGGCATGGTCACGTCACTGATGGGATCATCCGGGGAGTCGTAGTAGCACCCCTCCATCGCCACGATGGCACCGAAATCGGGCAGGCCGTCGATGCACGGATCGAGGGCCCCGCCGGGCTCGTCCAGCACATCGTCCCTGGGGTTCAGCACGATGCTGGCTCCCAGGCTGTGCCCCACCAATGTCCACGACTTATCGGGGTCGGCTCCATAGTCCCCAGCCACACTGGCGGTGTACTGATTCGCGCACACCAGGTCCGTCTTCATGTCGATCCCCGATCCCGTCGAGCGGTAGTCGGGCACGAAGACCACCACCCCCTGTTTGGCCAGCTCGGTGGCCAGCACATCCCAGTCCTCCTTCACCCCGCCCTGGCCATGGAACCCGACCACGACCGGCCAACTGCCCTCGGCATCCGGGGCCCATACCTCGATCTCCTGGGTGTTCTCACCGGAGACCACGCTGGAGGTCACCTCGAACGGTGGCCCCCCACTGCTCTGCCCAGCGCTTCCCCCGCTGCTGCCACCACAGCCGGTCAAGCCCATCCCCCCGACCATCGCTACCGTCGCCACCAGCGATCCAGCGATCCGCGTCCCACGCATGACACACCGCCAACCCCGGGGAACCACCCCGAGACCACGACAGCCCCGCGCCGTCCCCGTTACTCCCGACGCTATCCCCCACTCCGTCGGACGACGAGAGCCAAACGACCCCCACCTGAGCCGGCCCCCCGACGGCTCAGTCAACGCCCACGGACCACCACCGGCGAGACATCTACCGGCGGCGGACGAAGACGAACCCTCGGGGTCCGTGAGGAGTCCTCACATCGCCGCGTGCCGTCCCGGTGTCACGGCGCCCGATGCGACTACGCCGCGAAGCGCTCACTCTGCGGTCGGTGACCACGAGCCGCCTGTGCGGAGTCGCTCTAGGCGGGGGGATGGGTGACGAGCGTGGGAACTGAGGATGGCTGACCGGGGCTCGGATCGGTGCCGTCGTCGCGGGGCGGGACGATGTCCCAGCCGCCGTAGTCCCACATCCAGGAGTAGGCGAAGCGATCCAGCAGGGGAGTCCGTTACCAGGCTCGTACCCAGTGTGGGACGCGGTCCAACCGCGGGGTGAGGCCGTGATCGGGAGGGGACCAGTTCCATGCCGGGCGAGTTCCCGGCGGTGGTCGCCACGCCCCCGGCGAGGGCACGACGTCGCTCGAAGCCACAGGGTGAGTGTGGCACCGGCCGGGGCCCTGGGTTCACCCGCTTCGAGAGCCGGCTACGCGATGTCCTCCAGCCCAGAGCCCCGCGAAGCCCGGGCGTCGTTCCGCGTCCCGCGCACGCGCAACGAGGAAGGCGCCGGTCGCGGTCTGATGGCCTGAGATGCGGGGCAGGGGTGGGGCTGCGGGTTGCAGGTGGGCTCCGTCCCGACTTGGCCTCATCTTTGGCTTGGGGAGCCGGGCGGCTCAAGTTGGGACCTGCCTCTGCCTCTCCCCGATATCTGGGGAACCATCGATGGGTCGGGGGTCATGAAATGACCAGTCGCGTCTTGGTGGCAGTGACGGCACTCGGTGTTGCGCTCGGGGCCGGTGTGGCTCTGCCGTCAATCGTCAGGGGTGCTGAAGACACGCAGGGCTGTGAGCGAGTGGCGGCCAGTGCCCACCCAGGGGGCTTCCTGAAGGTGCCCGCTCGGTCGTCATGGCGGCCCCAGTCAGCGGCGCCGACGATCGGGTGGTCATGGTGGCCTACAGGACCGGCGATCATTGGAGTGACCGGATCACGTACCTGGTCCAGGGATCCCAGTCCTGTGAACGGCTACGAGCTCAGGACCAGGAGAGTGCCCCACAGGGCGTCCGCGCGGCCTATCGGACGGCGTTCGAGTGCGTTCAGGCAGCGGTCACCGAGGAGACGCCGAACTCCCTCTAGGCGCGGCCTTCCGCCGCGTACCGTCCCGGTGTCGCGGCGCCCGATGCGTCACTGCGCCGCGAGTTGGGCGCCTTGGGGATATCGCAGGATCGGGTAACCCGGAGGGGCGTGGAGTTGGCCCGCCCGCGCGGGTGACCTCGCCTCGGGCGGCCGCCGGACTCGCTCGGGTCCGGGTGTCGTCCTGCCGCGTTCAGATGGCGAGCAGAATCGTGACGATAGTGGGAGACGGCGTCAGCGCTTCGGGTGGCGGATGGCATTGAACGCCTGCAGTGCTTTGCGGTCGGCGTCGGGCAGTGTGTGGAGGTATTGCTGGGTGGTCATGATCTGGCGGTGGCCGAGGCGTTCCATGACGGCGGCGAGGTCGGCGCCGCCGGCGAGCAGCCATGAGGCGTGGGCGTGTCGCAGATCGTGCATTCGGACGGGGAATCCGAGCTTGGCCTCCTCGAGCGCAGGCAGCCACACCTTGGTCCGGAAGGTGTTGCGGGACACGGGGACAAGGCTCGGCCCCTCGGTGGAGGGGAACAGCAGGTGATCGGGTTCGAGCCCGAAGTCGTCGACGCGCTTCTGCAGCACGGCGATCAGTTCCCGGGTTACGGCCAGCGTCCTGGTTTGGTCGTACTTCGGGTAGCCCTTGAAGACGATCCGCTGCCCGGTCGGCGAGTTGCGCTTGGACAGCTCGAGCACGGTCTCCTCGACAAGGATCCGCGCCTCGGACCAGTCGATGTGCCGCGGGCGCAGGGCCATGAGTTCGCCCCAGCGCAGGCCGGTCTCGATGCTGGTCAGGACCAGGGGCAGCCACCGGTCGGGGATGTGCTCCAGCAGCGAGCCGAATTCCTGCGGGGTCAGGATTCGCCGCTGCTTGCGCACCACCTTGGGCAGCTTGGCTTCGGCGGCGGGGTTGAACGGGATGACCCGATCTCGGACTGCTTGCTTGAAGACACCGTGGAGCACCACGTGGTACTTGACCGCGCTGCGCGGGGTGAGTCCGCCTTCGAGGGCCTGGTTGACCCACGCCTGGACGTGCGAGGGCAGGATGTTGGCCATCCGCAGGTCACCGAAGAACGGCAGGAAGTGCGTCTCCAGGTTCGACCGGCAGGCGGCCTTCGTGGTCAGCTCCCGGTGCAGGCTGGCCCACCACACGTCCAGGGCGTAGGCGCGGAAGGTGACCTTGCCCGCGGAGACGTCGAACCAGGTACCCGACTCGATGGCGCCCTCAGCCATGGTCGCGGCTCGAAGCGCCTGCCGTGCGGTCGAGAATGTGCCAGCGCTTCGCTCCCGGCCGCTGGGATCGCGGTAGCTTCCCTGGTAGCGGATGCGTCCATCACGCCCGCGGCGCTGCCTCAACCACGCCATGAGCACCCCTCGAAATGACCGCAGAATGTCCGCAGGACCGGCCGAACTGGTGCGGACTCGCACGAACCACTGCGAACACCCAACCGGCCGCTGACCTGCGACGATGATGACATCTCCACACGACGGAGAGGACGCAGAATGCGCACCTGCATTGCTCATAACCCAGAGGTCGCAGGTTCAAATCCTGCCCCCGCTACCAGTGTCGTAGCAGGTCAGAGGCCAGTTTCCGGGAAACCGGGGACTGGCCTTCTGCGTGCAGGGCTGCTGACATCTGCGGACATCGGACGCCAGCGAATGGGTGCGGACGACTCGTGACCTCTGGGTTGGCTGACGAAGAGCGCGGTCAGTTGCGTCGTGCCCGGTTGACCGAGTCGTGGCCTCACGTCGCGGACTGTGGCCGTGCAAGACGCTAGTTCAGAGCTGCCCTCGTCCTCGCGGGAGTGCCCCACCATGATCTCGTCGTACCTGGCGCGCACCACAGCCGCAGGGGGAAGAACTCACCCCAAGCGACTGATCCGCTGGCGAACGGAGATCAGGGTGGCGAAGCCTGTGAATAGCGCCGGCGGAGGCCGAGATCAGATCCGACAGTCCCACCCCGGGGATCGCCTGGCCAGGCTGGTGCCCCGAGAGCGTCCTATCGGCCCAAAAGGACGCGGCATCGAGCATGAGGCGATTCAACCACAGGTAAACGCCGCTCTACAGGGATCATGGTGGTGTGAAGATCAGCGTCTGGTTGGGCGAAGCTTGGGATGAGGTCCCACTGCCCTCTCCTGCGAAGAAGACCGCGCTTGAGACTGTCTATCACCACTTCACGGACTCGCCGGGGCCTACTTGGGATGCTAGGGACGAATGAATTTTGGGCGTCTTTGCCTCTGGCACCAAATGATCTCTCGGAGGTCGGCTACGGCTTGGAGATCTTCGTCGGCCCGGTCGTGGGGGGGACCGAGTACTACCGCAACCGGTCGCCACGGCGTTGTGCCCTACGCCAAGCTCTTCGTCTCGGAGGACAAAGAGTTCGTCTCTGCTCCTCAATCCGAGACAAGTTGCCGCTCGTAAGCGTCACGACTGGTCCTGCGAACGCTGATGAGGGGCCGGTTATCCCCGGTCGAACGAGAAGGATGACCGCGCGCATCGCAGTCCCGGTTCACGATGCCGGCTGGGGCTCCGGATCCTCGAACAGGTCCGGTGCGTCCAGCCAGTCCGGGTGTCGCCCGACCCACCAGAGGACCGCCCCCCAACCGGCAAGGACGAGGCCTGCTGCGGTGACCACAGCGACCAGGCGGGTCTCCCCGGCCGCAAGTCCAGCAGCAGTCGGGTCGAGGGCCAGCACGATCATCGTCGTGCTCAGGGCCGCCCTCACCCACGCGGGCTCGCTGACCGCCAGGTATCCCACGAGCAGCAGGCAGACCAGCCCGACCCGGACAGACACGGGGAGCGTGACGTACGCCAGGGGTAGGACAGCCACCAGCCCGAGCGCAGTCCCGATGACCCGGTCGCGTGCCTGCTCGGACACCCGTACCCCGGGCGACGGCAGGGCGAGCACGAAGACGAACACCGGGAAGTAGTAGGCGTGGGGCTCGTCCCAGCGCTGGGCCACGATGGAGGCGACGGCCACGACCGCGCCCAGTACGACAGCGCCTGCCGCCGCCTCGCGACGGGAAGGGCGCAATCCCTGCACCTCAGCGGGAACGCCCAGTTTCCGCAAGACGACGATGACGTAGCCGCCCACCAGGCCAGCCACCAGGAGCGTGACCGCCGACATCTCGCCCAGCGACCCGGCGGCCGCGGCAAGCATGCCCGATACCGCGAACGGCGCCATGAGCCCAAGCGCAGAGGCCAGGCCGGATGCGACTCCCAGCCCGGCGAGCAGGGCCACCCACGCGGCAGTGCCCTCGGTCACTGCTCCCAGGGCGGTGGACAGCAGTAGCAGGGGGAGGAACATCAGGGCCCGCCGCCACCCCGCTGCGATGACCAGGATGAGGGTGAAGATCGAGCTGAGGAGGGCGGCGAGTGTGCCGGTGCCGCCGGTGAGCGCGGCGCAGAGTCCGACGGGCACAACGACCAGGAGGAAGACCGCCACGACGCCCCGGACTGCCCGAGCGACCATCGGGTTGCGGGTGTCCGTGTCGCGCGTGGTCACGATGATCAGGCTATCGAGATGTGCCGACGGGGGGAGCGGGTGCAGCGCGACCGAGCACCCGATGCGTGTGGGCTGTGGGGGGCGAGGAACAGCCTGGGCCGTCACGTCGTCCCGATGACCCAGTCGCGGTCCCACGTCGCGGACCGTGGCCGTGCAGGACGCCAGCCCAGAGCCGCACTCATCCTCGCAGGAGTGCCCCACCGTCCACGCTGCCGAGCGACCAGCATGGCCAAGCCTGTGACCAACGCCGGCGCAGACGGAGATCAATCCGAGTCCCACCGCAGGCATCGCCTGGCGGGTTGGGTGCCGAAACAGCGTCCTACCGGCCCAGAATGCAGCGCCTGATATGGAGTTGCGCAGTTCACGAGGCTGGACTGCTACTCAAGTCCTCGTGCCTCCCAACGTCGCCGAAGGAGGTGGTCGGGCAGGCCCTGATCTGGCTCACATCGCCACCGTGGGATCTGAAGAAGCAGCCGTCGGCCCTGCGCGACGCCTTCTTCGACCACCAGATGCACCAGGCGGCCGCCAGTATGGGGCTCGCCTGACTCTCTGGGACGACTCCCACCCGGGGCAGATCGCTCACCGGGCGAGGTGGGTCTGCCCTGAAAGCGGGCGGCGGGCGACCAGGACTGCGGCGGCGAGCCCGACGAGCAGCAGTGCCAGGGTGGACCACGTCTCCCAGTCGGTGCCGATGAGTCCCGGCATGAGCGCTTCGAAGCCCTCCTCCCAGTTCACGGTGGCGTGGAACAGCAGTCCGGGGATCAACGAGCCACCGCTGCCGTTGAACATGAGCGTGAAGACGAAGCTCAGGCCCAGGGCCAGTCCGAGGAAGAGCACGATCGAGACCGGATCGCCGGTGATCAGGACCGGCAGGTGCCAGGCGCCCCAGAGCACGCCGATGATCAGGCTGGCTCGGAAGGGTGACGTCCGTGCCTGGAGTCGGGGTAGGGCGAATCCGCGCAGGCCCAGTTCCTCGCCCATCGCGCCGCGCAGGAACAGCGAGACCAGGAGCCCCGCTTCGAGGCTGAACAGGGCCGTGATGACTGCGTGGCTGCTGAGCTGCAGCGGCTTGGCGGCCAGCAGCGCGGCGCCGGCGAGCAGGAACACCGGAAGCAGCGCCAGCAGGTACCAGCGGACCGGGAATCGCCACAGCAGCAACCGGCGCCCGAGTTCCTGGAATCCCTCTCGGCCCGCGGTGACGCCGATCATGATCAGCCCGGCGATCGAGAACGAGAAGTCGATCACGCGGGTGGTCCCGTAGAGCAACCAGCCCGGCAGCGCTGTGTCCACCCCCTCGAGTCGTCGTTCCTCGACGAGGCGAAGCAGGTCGTTGGTTCCGATACCGGCCTGATCGGCTGCCCACGCGACCACAGAGCCAAGTGCCCCACGCCAGCGCGAACGCGATCGCGAAGAAGGCGACGAGCGGCCCGTCGAGGCTCCGGCGACCCCGTGCCGCGGGTGCGGTGGCCGGCGAGGTCACAGCCAGCCCCGGTCACGGGCAAGCCGGGCAGCAGCGATCCGGTTGGCGGCACCGAGCTTGCTCATCGCCTCGGACAGGTAGTTGCGCACGGTGCCCTCGGACAGGTGCAGTTGCCCGGCGATCTCGCCGTTGGCCAGCCCGTCACCGGCCAGGCGCAGGACCTGGCGCTCCCGGTCTGTCAGCGGGTCCGGCTCGCCCCACGCGCCGGCGGCGAGCTCGGGGTCGATGGCGCGGCCGCCGGCGTGCACGTCGCGGACGGCCTGGGCCAGGGCGCTGGCCGGTGCGTCCTTGAGCAGGTAGCCGACGGCACCAGCGTCCAGCGCCCGCCGCAGGTACCCGCTGCGGGCGAAGGTGGTCAGGATAACCACCCGGGTCGGCAGGCCCCGTCGTCGGACCTCGGCGGCCACCTCGAGCCCAGTCATCTTGGGCATCTCGATGTCGGTCAGCAGCACGTCGGGCCGCAGCGCCTCGACCAGGCGCACGGCCTCCTGGCCGTCGGCGGCGGTGCCCGCGACGGTGATGTCGGCCTCCAGTCCCAGGAGGGTGCTCAGGGCACCGAGGACCATGAGTTGGTCCTCGGCCAGGACCACGCTGATCGTCATCGCCCACCCACCTCCTCTGCCTCAGTACCGTCGTCGAGCGTGCTCGTGGGGGGCAGCGTCACCTCGACCACAGTCCCGATCCGGTCTTGGCCGCCTCCTGCGTCGCGCACCTCGACGTGGCCACCGAGGGCGGCGATCCGCTCGCCCATGCCGATGAGTCCGGATCCCTGCTGCCCCGAGTAGCCGCGACCGTCGTCGGTCACCTCGAGCCGAACCGCACCCCCTCCTGTGGTGATGCTGATGGTGGCCTGCTGGGCGTCGGCGTGACGCACCACGTTGGTCACGGCCTCACGCAGCGCCATGGCCAGGGCGGACTCCGGCTCGGGGCGCAGGTCGTGCGGGTCGGCGTGTACCTCGACGTCGACGCCCGCAGCCTCCAGCGCCATCCGTGCCCCGTCGAGCTCGGCTCCCAGGCCGCGTGCCCGGTAGCCGGTGACCGCAGCGCGCACCTCACCCAGGGCCTCGCGGCCGATCTTCTCAATGTCGTGCACCTCGGCAATTGCTCGGTCCGGGTCTGCGCGCACCAGCCGTGCGGCCAGTTCGGACTTCAGCACGACGACCGACAGGGTGTGCCCGAGCAGGTCGTGCAGGTCCCGGGCGATCCGCTCCCGCTCGGCGATCGTCGCCAGCCGTTCGATCTCCTCATCGGCACGCCGGAGGCGCTGGTTCGCGCGGTCCCGCTCGGCCTCGAAGATGCTGGTTGCTCCGATGACCGGAGTGAAGAACAATGCGGGGGCCAGCGCTGCCAGCCGCCACGGCATCGGGACCGGCGAGATCACGACCATCAGCGCGACGACCCCGAAGAGCGCGGCGACCACCGACGCGGCCCGGCGGGCGGGGTGCAGGCGGCCGGCAACGGCGGCTGCATAGATCACGAACACGCTGGCCCCGCCGTTGACCAGCGAACCGACAACAGCCAGCGCGACGAGGGCCGCGATGAGCATGAGGGTCCGCCGGTCGTCGCGCGCACGGAACGTGGCGGCGTAGATCGGCAGGAACAGGGCGATCAGGACCGCGACTGCCAGCCAGTCCCAGGCGTCGGTGGTGGGGTCGAACGCGGGCTGGTAGAACAGCGCGAGGAGGTAGACCAGCCAGACGTAGCGCATGTAGCGGGTGGGGTGCGGCGGGCTCTGGCTCATCAGGTGCGCCTCATCCGTAGGTCCGGCCCTCGTCGCGCCGGAAGCCCCACGCGGCCACGGTCAGGAAGAACGCCGTGAACGCTAGCAGCACGACGGCGTGCAGCGCCTGAGATCCGCCCTCAGCGGCACCGACCGTGCCCAGTGCGAGTTGAGCGAAGTGGTACGGCGGGAGCGCCGGAGCGATCCCCTGCACGAAGGCGGGCAGCTGGTTGATCGGGATCCACAGCCCCGACGCGAAGGCCATCGGCAGGTAGATCAGGTTCAGCATGGCCGGTGCGGAGTTCGGGCCCACGAGGTAGCCGAAGGCCAGGCCCATCGCCGAGAACGGAAGCGCCCCGAGGATCAGCACCAACCCCAGGCTGGCCCACTGCGCGACGGGCATCCGCACACCGCCCAGCGTGGCGCCGAGGAAGAACAGGGATCCGATGATGAGCGCGGAGACGGTCGTGCTCATCACGACCTTGGCCACGAAGTAGGCCTGTGGCGGCATTGGTGAGACGCGCTTGAGGCGCATCCACCCCTGCCCACGTTCGAGGGCCACCGAGACGCCGAAGCCGAACAGGGCGGCACCGATGACCCCGAAGGTGGCGTAGGTAGCCAGCATGTAGGTGCCCCTGCCCACCCCACCGGCCTGTCCACCGGCGAAGGCGACCCCGAAGAGCAGGTAGAACATCACCGGCAGGGCGATGGTGCTCACAGCGAAGATCGGGATCCGCATGAGTTTGAGGAACTCGTGCCGGGCCTCGGTGACGTAGATCCGCGCCGGATTCGATCGGGGGGTGCCCGCGTCGGTCCTCGTACGCATCGCAGTGAGAGTGGTCATGCTGCGTCCTCCGTGTTGCTGGTCAGGGTGAGGAAGGCCTCCTCGAGGCTTGGTTCGGTCACGGTCACGTCAGCGGCCGAGGGGTCCAGATCGAGCAGCACGCGAAGAGCGGGCTCAGCGGATCCGACGAGCAGCTCGAGCCACGGGCCCTCGCGTGACGCTCGGGCCACACCGGGCCACTGCCTCGCTGCGGCCACGCCCAACGAGGTCTGTGCACGGACCCGTCGCCCAGGCACCCGGGCCTTGATCTCGGTGGGCGTTCCCTGGGCGATCACCACACCGCGGTCGATCACCACGATCCGGTCCGCCAGCGCGTCGGCCTCCTCCAGGTAGTGCGTGGTGAGCACCACGCCGCGCCCCGACCGGGCCAGCTCCCGCAGCGTGGCCCACAAGCCCCGCCGAGCCTCCACGTCCAAGCCGGTCGTCGGCTCGTCGAACATCAGCAGATCCGGATCACCCGCCAGCGCGATGCCGAACAGCACGCGTCGCTGCTGGCCGCCGGAGAGCTCGCCGAACATGCGGTCCTCGAGCCCGTCAAGACCCGCCGCCGCCATGATCTGTGCCATGGGCAGCGGAGTGGGGTAGTAGCCGCGGAACGCGGTGAGCAGCTCGCGCACACGCAGCGTCTCCGGCACACCCGAGGCCTGCAGCATCGCGCCCATGCGCTGCCGAGCCCGCACATCTCGGGGATCGCGCCCGAAGAGCCGCGCCGTCCCGGACGTGGGTGCGGTCAGGCCGGTGAGCATGCCGATCGCCGTGGATTTGCCGGCCCCGTTGGGTCCCAGAAGGGCCAGGAGCTCACCGGAACGGACCTCCAGATCCAGTTCCCGAACCGCCTGGACCGTCGCCGCGCCCTTGCCGAACTGCTTGGCGGCACCG
Organism: uncultured Actinomycetes bacterium; assembly: GCA_963798745.1. Taxonomy (GTDB): domain Bacteria; phylum Actinomycetota; class Actinomycetes; order S36-B12; family CAIYMF01; genus Prado023. The sequence continues at coordinate 842,548 of CAWCUF010000003.1, read as the reverse complement.
ACCAACTCGGCGAGGACGGTGGCGTCGTGGCCGGTGGGCGGGTGGTGGTGGTGTGCCTGCTGTGTTGTCGTCATGCCCCCAGGCTCGCGCCCCTGGTGCTATGGCAGTAGTGCCCGCAATCACAACCTCGGCATGACAGATGTCATGCGCGGGCGCGGCTGAACGTCCACCCCAACCCCGAGCCGGACGACTCGGGCAGCCCAAGGATGACAATTGTCATGCCGGACCTGTGATGCGGGGCACTACCGGCACATTGGCGCGAACGCGACGCTTGAGGCATGACAGACACACCACTGACCGAGCGGGTCCCGGTACAGGCCGAGAGGCCAGGAACATCGAGCACACTCGGCCCGACCGCCGCTCACGTCCTGCCCACGCGGCCACCAAGCCTGGCCAGCATGGTGGGATCCATCGCGCCGGTAGCTGTGTTCCTACTGGCCAACGCGGCATGGGGCCTGATCCCCGGCGTGCTCGCCTCAACTGCCGTAGCGGTCGTGGCAGCCCTCGCTCGGCTCCGGGGCGGTCGGGGAGTCGGCTGGTTATCTCTCGTGCTGCTCGGCTACGTCCTGATCCGCGGGGCCGCAGGCGCGCTCACCGGCTCCCACCAGGTGTTCTTCGGGATCAGCGTGGCCGCCAGCATGACCGTCGCAGCAGCCGTGCTGGCCACCGCATTCACCAGCACGCCGCTCGCTTCCCACGTGCTCCCGATCCTCGTGGGCGGCAGGCTGCGACCTGGCACCGTGGCCCACCCCACCTACCGGCGCATCAGCGCACAGGTCACCGCCATCTGGGCGGCCTCGGAGATGGTTGTGTCCGGCGGGGAAGCATGGCACCTGCAGCACGCCGGCGCGGTCGAGTTCGTCGCCACCCGCGCCCTACTCGGCTGGCCCACCATGGCCACCGTCATCTTCCTCTGCGCGTTCTACGCCCGATTCCGGATCGAATGGCTCCAAGGCCCCCCGACACCGCCGTCCGCCTGAGGGTCCCGGCTGCCAGCGGCCGACACACAAGGTCCGGGCGGCTCCCGGGTGCGTCCTTCCCAGCGGCGCGCCCCACTCTGGGCACCAGGATGAAGATGGCCCACGCCGCGACAAGCGTGGCGAGCAGCGGGAACCACACGATGAACAGGCCGAGGATGCCCGACTTCAACTTCGCCCGTATCGCGGTGCGGTGCCGCCACGCCCAGAACTGGCGAGCAGGTAGGCGACCGGCGGTACCACCATCGATGCCGGCCTGCGCACTGGAGCCGACCAGTGACACGGGCATCGACGGTGAGAACCCGGTCGACCTGGACGAGCTCGAGCTGATCCTGATCGACCCTGTCCCATCCAGTGTCTGGTACCCGGACATGGTCGCCGTCGCCGACGGCGTCAGTGACCGTGCCGCCGGCGGCCGCGAGCCAGGGTTGACGGCCGCCTTGGCAGGGATTGGACGGTGAGGTAACCCGCGCGGTGCGCTCAAGGGCGCGCATCAGGAGGCGCCATCCAGCCTCGCCGCTGGACCACCCACGGACCGATGGGCCGCGCGTCACAGCGCCGCCTGTCGGGCCACCCATGCGGGGCCTACCCCTCGGCGTTTGCTTTGGCCATCTGCTCTGGGTCGTAGTTCGGGTTGCAGGCCCCGCCCACGCCGCGGGCTACATGTCGCGGTAGCGGTGCGCCTGCGCGGCGAACGAGGCGAGCCTCTCGACACCGGCCGGGCCAGGACCCGCGCCCCAGTCGGCGGGGTCGGCTGCGTACGGGATGCCATAGGCCGCCGTGTCCCGCTGTGTTCGCCACCCCTCGGACAGCGGGCCCAGGTCGAGGGTGTCGTAGCCGATCTCGTCGAGCAGGGCCCGGACCGTGGACCTGGCGGCCTCGTCGTCACCGGCGATGGCCAGGGCGCTGCGGTCCTGAGCACCTGCCGGGCGCGCGAGCGAGGCGAGGTGGGCGAAGTAGATGTTGTTGAACGCCTTCACGACGCGGGAGTCGGGCAGGTGGGCCTGGAGCAGTTCGGAGGTCGTCGTGGACTCGTCGTCGAGCTCGGCGACCCGGCCGTCGCGCTGCGGGTAGTAGTTCATGGTGTCGATGACGACCTTGCCGCGCAGCGGGTCGGCCGGCACGGATTGGTAGGCGCGCAGCGGGATCGTCACGACGACGACATCACCTGCCTGTGCGGCCTCCCGCGTGGTGGCGGCGCGAGCGTGTGGCCCGAGCTCGGAAACCAGGTCGGCCAGCGTCTCCGGCCCGCGGCTGTTGCTCAGCACCACGTCGTGTCCGGCAGCGACCGCCAGCCGAGCCACAGTGCTGCCGATGTTCCCGCTGCCGATGAATCCCCAGGTCGTCATGGCCGAGACAACGCAGGTGGACGGGAGGGCATTCCGCCGGCAGACCGTCAGATCCGGATGTGGGGATGCCTCAGCGGGGCGCACGGGGTCGGTTGCACACTTGCTTGGCGCTCCTTGGGTTGCCCGCCCTTGTTGTCAGGCGGGGGCCCGCCCAGTGGCGTCCCGGCTGGTATCAGGACATGGTCGACTTCCCTGACGGCGTCAGCGACCATGCCGCAGGAGACAGCCTGGGCGCGCCCTGACCGGGAAGGGAGCGTTCCGGCGCTTCGGGAACGAACTCCATGAGCGCCATCCGGAGCTGATCGCGGTCTGGCAGTCCCTTCGAGATGCCAGGGCCAGAGCCCGGGGGCGTCGGCTGGCTGGTCGAGCGGGGACTGCTCGAGGACGAGACCGCTCAATGATTCACGAACGACCACCCGGAGGCCACCCTGCCGTGACCCCGGCACGCGACGCGCCCCTCGCCGAGTCAGCGCTGGGCGGCTGAGTTGCGTCCCACCACCGCGTAACCGCCGACGATGATTGGAGCGCACCGCAGTGCACACGAGTGCCCGCGGGAATCACAAGTGAGTCTCGTCGTCCGCCTGAGGCCGCGGACGGCTCCCGGGCGCGCGTCAGTGTGCGGCGTGTCGGCGGTTGCATAGCCCCATGTGCGTCACTGCCGGTTTCTCCGCCTCGCGACGATGATCGCCGTGGCGATCAGACCCCAGAAGGGCAGAAGCAGGTGGTTGACCAGCCCTACCCCAGGATCTGGGCCCGGCAGAGTCCCGGATGCGGATGGACCTCGACCGGTCACCCGGTCGCCATTGCACCGCCCGTCGCAGATGGCCACCGGCCATTCCTCGCGAAGCAGAGTCAAGCGACGGGTGTGGGCGGGAGTCCCACGTGGCGAATCGGGTCTTCGCCGCCGCCAACTACGTGACGGGGACGGGGTCGAACCGGTTGTCGCCGCTGTCGGATTGCGTCTCCACTTCGAGGGTGAGTGGTCCGCTGGTTGGGTCCTCCGTGGCGTCGAATCCGACTACGGCGCGACCACTTTCCCCGGGGTTCAGCACGGTCGGGCTGGCCTCGAAGCAGGTGACGCCCTCGGCAGCGACCAAGTCGTTGACGAGCAGCTTGGTGTAGTCCCAGTTGCCGTGGGACTCCCCAGGCGGCCGATCTCTGCTGTGCTTGATTGTCTTGATCCCGACTAGCCAGTGGCCAGGTTCGGTGGCCCGGTAGTAGGCGTCGGTGGCGGTGTAGCCGACGCTGCCATCCGCTGCGTCGATGGTGGTCTCGGGGTGGTCGGCGGGGACATTCAGCGCTGTCCAGGAGGAGTCGGCAGCCGCGGACAGCGGGAGCCCGTCGCAGGCCCCGACTGTGTCGGATGTGTCGTTCTCACCGCGCAATCCGTAGAGCACACCGCCGGCAGCGACAGCGACCGCCGCGATCCCCGCCACGATCACCCATCGGCGGGGTCGAGCCGGGACGTCCTGCTCGGGGCCTGACAGGTGTCGCAGCAACGCCGACACATCCTCGTGCCATGACTCGTCGCGCAGACGAACGGCTTGGCAACGGAGGAGGGGCTGCAGCTCGTCGGGTACCTCGGATGGTTTGGGGATGTCTGCTCCTGCGACCAGGACGGGGACCACGGGGACGTCGCGATCGAGAGCGTGCAGGACCTCCATGCGCACGTAGTCACCGAGATCGGACAGCCGGCTTGTGCCATCCGGCTGCAGAGCCAACCAGCGGGGGCCGATGACTACGAGCTCGACGTCGGCGGCGTCAAGTGCGCGGCCGGTGGCGGCCTGGAAGTCCTCGCCGATCTTGATCGTGCTGACGTCCAGGAACGTGTTGTTGGCGCCCAGCTGGGCCGCGAGGGTGTCTCGCAGGCGTCCCGCGTAGGCGGCGCTGTCATCGCGGCGATAGGACAGAAAGACCTTCACGCCACCCTCCTTTCAGGCCAGCGCAGGGATGCCGCTCATCATCCACCTGCCCGGCCACCGAGCGCCATGTTCCGCCGAGCCATGCCGGCGGGCACGCTCCGTGTGTCGATTGCGTGGTCTGCTGAATGGGGATCCTCCCGTGTACGTCCGTGACCTCCAGGCGTGCCTGGGCTTGGGATGCCCGCCGGGCTGACGAGCGCGCTACCATCGCTGCCCTGGAGCGGAGGGACCATGACCGACCACAACCAGCGGGCGGCCGAGCTTCGTCAGCGGCTCTGGAACAGCAGCGCCACCGAGGCCGTCGGGGCGGGCACCCCGGTGCTCTACGACGCGACGGTGCTGGAGCAGTACAAGCTGTACGTGGAGATGGCCGACCGAGTCAGCCAGCGCCGGGCTCTGGCGAACACGTTCTTTCTGTCCCTGAACACTGCCATTTTCACGCTGCTGGGCGTGGTCTGGCGCGGCAGTCCGGCAGGAGAGCCGTGGTGGATGCTCATTCCCCTGGTGGCTCTTCTCGGGGAGTGCTTCGCCTGGTACTACGTGGTGCGGTCCTATCGGCAACTCAATGCTGCAAAGTACGAGGTCGTCGGGGCCCTCGAGGAGCGCTTGCCTGCCTCTCCGTACTGGCGGGCCGAATGGTGGGCCCTCGGCGAAGGCAAGGACCCGCGCCGGTACTGGCCGCTCAGCCACATCGAACAGTGGATCCCTGCTCTGTTTGCTGCCACCTACATCGCAGGGTTCGTCGCCATCCTCATCACCTGAGAACCACCTGCGAGTGGTTTCGGGGCGGGAAGTCCGTGAGTTCCGGATTTTCGCGGCCGCGGGGTCGTCCGTCACCGGCGAGATCAGCGCGGTGGGAGCCTTGTCCTGGTCCCAACTCACTCCCAACTCATCGCTTTGCGCTGGCACGCGAACGGGGCAGTCCCCGCGGGGACCACGGTTTGTCCGTGTCGCCCCGCTCGACGCACGGTCGTGCGCACCGCCGCCCACCACGGCGTTAGCATCGCGGCGTGACTCACGAATCGCTGCCTCCTGATCGTCGGGCCCTGGCGCGTCGCGGGTGCACCCGATGGCTGATCGGGCACGGCGACATCAGCCCCACGGCATGGTTGGCGGAGGTGCTCGACGCCGCGACCGAGCCCGACCTCGACCGGTACGGCTCCGGCGGCGAGGTCCAGGCTCTCGAACGTGAGGTGGCTGACTTGTTGGGAACCCAGTCGGCGGTGTTCATGCCCAGCGGGGTCATGGCGCAGCAGGCCGCGCTGCGGTCCTGGGCCGAGCGATCAGTCACCGACGCGGTCGCCGTGCACGGACTGTCGCATTTCGTGCTCCACGAGCACGACGCGCTGTCCCAACTGCATCACCTGCGCGTGCAGCACCTGACTGACGAACCCCGTCCAGCCACAGTGGCCGACCTCGACGACCTTGCCGGCCCGCTGGCTGCAGTGAGCCTTGAGCTGCCGCTGCGCGATGCCGGGTACCTGCTGCCGGCCTGGGAGGAGCTGGTCGCGTTCACCAGCCGGGCGCGTGAGCGTGGTATGCCGGTCCACCTCGACGGGGCCCGGCTGTGGGAGAGCCAAGCATTCTACGACCGACCGCACGCGGAGATCGCGGGGCTGTTCGACTCCATCTACGTCTCGTTCTACAAGGGCCTCGGCGGGGTCGCCGGTGCTGCGCTGGCCGGTTCGCATGACCTCGTCGCCCAGGCCCGGCGATGGCAGGCCAGGCATGGCGGGACCTTGTTCTCGCTGCTGCCCTACGCAGTCGGCGCCCGTGACGGGCTGCGCCGGCGGCTCCCCATGATGACGTCGTACGGCGTGCGTGCCCGGGAACTGGCCGCAGGTCTGGACTCGCTGGACGGCGTCCGGGTGCACCCCACGCCACCACACACCAACGCGTTCCGGGTGTATGTCGACATCCCAGTCGACCTCCTCGACGAGGCAACCCTGCGCATGATGGAGACCGAACAGGTTGCCTTGGCGTTCTGGTGGCGCCCAGCCGAAGTACCGGGCTGGACGATGACCGAACTGCACGTCGGCGACGCGACCCTCGCATGGGAACTCGAGGACCAGCTGGCAGCGTTTCGTGGCCTGCTACACGGGGCTCGCCGGCTACCCGGACAGCCCACGGCCGGGACCGCGTGACCCGAGTCGATCAGTTGCTGTCCGGGACAGCCGGTGGCGGATCTGCTGCCCGGAGGAGGCGTCCAACGGGGCAGGCCGCGGGTGCGCACCGCGACGACCGCGACCGCGTGCGCGTCGTGGGCGTCGGTCTTGCGGTTGTGCCCGGTGTCGAACGGCCGCGCCCGCGCGGACAGCTTCGCGGGCACGTCGACCACCTGCTCACCGTCGGCGAGCAGTCGGGCCAGCGGTCTACCGGCACCGTTGCTGCCCTCGACCGCCCACACCCGATCCGGGAACCCTGCGACGTGCCGGCGCACTGAGGACTGATGGCAACACGGCGAGGGCTCTGCATGTGTCCCGGCATGCCCCGCGCGCGAAACCGGCTCCCCGTGCGACCCTGGCGACCGCGTCGGGCGGCCGAGGCCACCGAGCCGCACCGGATGGGTAATTCCACCGATCGCCCCGCGCTGGAGTTGGGCAACTCGCCCGACGCGGCAGAGGTGGACAATTTCCTAGCCTCGAAGTCATGTCCACCCACGCCAGACAGCGCACCGACCACACCTGGACCCGCACGGCGAGCGACCCGGTCGACGGGTTCCTCGCGGCCCTGGGGCCGCTCCTCGCCCGCTACCAGCTGGTGGCTGATCGTCGATACCTCCAGGTGAGTGACACCGGCCGCACAGCACACGTCCTCATCGCCGGTGACGGGCCGCCCCTGGTCCTGGTGATCGGTGGAGCCGTGCCTGCTGCCTTCTGGGTCCCCCTGATGGCGCAGCTGCGAGGGCGTCGGTTGTACGCGGTCGAGCTCCCCGGCTTCGGTCTCACCGATCCCGCGGCCTACACCCCCGGCACGCTGCGCCGCACGGCGGTCGACCACCTGGCGGGCATCCTGGACGGCCTGCGCCTCGGTCCGGCGCCGTTCGTCACGCAATCGATGGGATCGCAGTGGACCAACTGGCTCGCTGAAGACGAGCCAGGGAGAGTGCAGCGGCAGGTGATGATCGCCTGTCCCGCCTTCTTCCTGGACACCTCGGCCATCCCACCTCTCCGGATCGCCTCGCTTCCGGGACTGGGGCCGCTGCTGATGACGTTGCAGAGGCCCTCGATGAAGAATGCGCAGAGGACGTTGCGTGCGGTGGGCGAAAGCCCTGACGGCCTCGATGAGTTGCGGGACGTTCTGGTGGCCACCCAGCGGCTGCCGGCGTACACACCCAGCCTGCTGGCCCTGATGCGGTCGGTGATGAGCAGGGCCCGGCCGCGGCCGCAGATCGTTACGTCGGCGAACCAGCTGCGACACGTGCGGCACCCTGTGCGGCTGATCTGGGGCGAGCGGGACCCGTTCGGCAACGTCGGTGTCGGGCAGCGCATCGCCGATCTGATCCCCGACGCCGACCTCCACGTGGTACCCGGCGGTCACGCCCCATGGTTCCACCAGGCGGAGCGGGTCGGCCGGCTGACCCTCGAGTTCCTGGAGGAGCCGTGTTGAGCAGCCAGGCCCTCCTGATCTTCGGCGCGGCGACCGTGGCCGTCTTCATCACGATGCTTACCGTCGAGGGCGTCCGCAGACCCGGCTACCGAGTCGGTCTGGCCCTCGCGGCGGTCTTCGATCCCGACCCGGTGCGCGGGTTCCCGCCCGGCGCCTCGTCGCGCACGCTGCGCCCGACGACGGTCCACGCCAAGCTCCACAAGGTCAGCGGGTCCGCTGATCGGCACCTACTGGCTCTGGATCGCACTCCTGGGCCTCACCTCACGACCATGTAGGAGAAGGAGACACCATGCCCCACCAACAGATCGAGACCCTGATCATCGGCGCCGGGCAGGCGGGCCTGGCCATGGCCTACCAACTGAGCCGGCTGGGCCGCGAGTGTCTGGTCGTGGACGGCAACGCCCGCGTCGGAGACAACTGGCGTTGCCACTACGACTCGCTCAGGCTCTACACGCCGGCTCGGTTCGACGGCCTGCCGGGGATGGCCTTCCCCGGCGACCCGTGGCACTTCCCCGGCAAGGACGAGGTGGCCGACTTCCTCGAGCGGTACGCCCTCGACCTGGCCCTGCCCGTCCGACTCCGGACCCGGGTCGAGACGATCGAGCCACGCGAGGGAGGCGGGTTCACCGCTCACCTCGGCACCGGGACGCTGGGCTGCGCGAACGTGGTGGTGGCCGCGGGGACCTTCGGCGGCCGGACGCCGAACACCCCGGAGGCGGCCTCGTCGCTGGATCCACGGATCCGCCAGCTGCACTCGACGACCTACAAGAACCCGACCCAGCTCCAGGAGGGGGCCACCCTGGTGGCCGGCGCCTCGCACTCGGGCTACGACATCGCCTACGAGCTCGGGGGTCACTGTCCAACCATCCTGGCGGGACCGGACCGCGGCAACCTCCCCCTCGACTGGGAGTCCCCGACCTTCAAGACAGCCATTCCGGTGGTTGTCTTCCTGTGGCGGCACGCGCTCACCCGACGTACCCCGATGGGCCGCAGGGAGATGGCCAACATCCGCCACCATGGCGCCCCCACCGCCCGGGTCAAGTCGCACCACCTGACCGAGCGCGGTGTGGAACGGACCGAGCACAAGGTCACCGGCGCATCGGTCGACGGCCGGCCGGTGCTGGCCGACGGACGCGTCCTGGACGTCGCCAACGTCATCTGGGCGACAGGGTTCCGGCCCGACTTCTCCTGGATTGACGCGCCGATCACCGGCGACGACGGCTGGCCCCGGGAGTACCGCGGAGTCGTGGACGGGGTGCCGGGGCTCTACTTCTGCGGTCTGTGCTTCCAGTACGCGTTCAGCTCGATGGTGCTCCCGGGCGTCGCCCGGGACACGGCCCACGTCGCGGACCGGATCGCCGAGCGAGCCCGCCGGCCGTCCGTCGCGGCCTAGACTGGGGGGTCCGCCGCTGACGACGACCCGACGTGGGGAGGTGGCCGGATGGGCGTCATCGAGGAGCTCCACCGCGCCCGCGACTCCTACGAGCGACGAGAGTGGGTTGCGGCCTACCGCGCCCTCACCGACCTCGCCGACGACGCGCTGAACGCTGCGGACTTCGAGGCGCTGGCGATCACCGCCTACCTGCTCGGCCGTCGCAACGACGTGGTCCAGGCGCTCCAGCGGGCCCACCAGATCAGTTTGCAGGCCGGAGACCGGCCCGCGGCGGTGCGCGCCGCCTACGGCTTGGCGATCGTGCTCTGGCAGGCCGGCGAGGTCGCCGTCGGCAACGGTTGGCACGGCCGGGCAGCACGGATCATCGAGGAGATCGACGACGACGTCGCGGAGCGCGGGTACGTCTTCGACGCGGATCTGATGAGCCACGTATTCAAGGGCGAGTTCGCCGAGGCGTTCGCCCTGGCTCCGCGGATCACCGACTACGGCCGCCGGTTCGGGGAGCCCGACCTCGTCGCACTCGGCGTGCATGCCGAGGGACGCCTCATGCTCTACGCCGGAAGCGTCGCCGAAGGACTTGAGCGGATGGACGAGGCGCTGGCCGGGGTCATGGCCGGTGAGGTCGGGCCGGTGACCGCGGGCCGTGTCTACTGCTCCACGATCGAGGCCTGCCAGGAGGTGTCCGACTTCGGGCGGGCCGGGGAGTGGACCCGCGCACTCACGCGGTGGTGCGACGCCCAGCCCGGCCTGCTGGCCTACACCGGCCAGTGCGCGACGCATCGTGGCCAGCTGCTCCGTCTGCACGGCGCCTTCGCCGACGCGGTCCAGGAGCTGGAGCGGGCTGTCGAGCGCTACGCAGCGTTCGGCGGCGATCCCGCGGTGGGGCAGGCGCAGTACGAGCTCGGAGAGACGCACCGGCTGCTCGGGGATCTCGCCTCGGCCGAGCGGTCCTACCAGGCGGCTGCGGAGCACGGACACCCGGGGCAGCCTGGCCGCGCCCTGCTGTGGCTGGCCCAGGACCGGTCCAAGGACGCCGCAGCGGCCGTCCGCCGCCTGTTGGCCGAGCGGCAGGGCCCGGTGCCCCGGGTGCAGATCCTGCCCGCCGCCGTTCAGGTGCTGGTCGCGGCCGGCGACGTCGACGAGGCCGCGCCGTTGGCCGAGGAACTCCTTGGGCTCGGAGCCCGGTTCGGCTGCACCGCGCTGCGCGCAGCGGGACACCACGCCGTCGCCCTCAGCGCGCTGTCGAGCGGAAACGAGGGCGACGCCGTCGACTCCGCCCAGCGATCGCTGGAGCTCTGGGCCCAGCTGTCGGCGCCATACGAGATGGCACGGTCCCGGGTCGTGCTCGGTCGCGCGCTACGCGTCATGGGCGATGAGCACTCGGCGGTCGCCGAGCTGGAGTCCGCGCTGTCCGAGCTCACTGCCCTGGGAGCAGGTCCGGACCGGCGAGAGGTCGCCGCCCTGCTCGCCACGGCCGAGCGGCCGGGTGGGCTGACGTCGCGCGAGGTGGAGGTGCTCCGCCTGGTGGCGACCGGCATGAGCAACAACGAGATCGCCCACGAGCTGACGCTCTCGGAGAAGACAGTGGCCCGTCACCTGTCGAACATCTTCACGAAGCTGGACGTCGCGTCGCGCACCGCCGCTGCTGCCTTCGCCTACCAGCACCACCTGAGGTGAGGGTGACGCGATGGCCACGGACGTTCGGGGCCGGAGCCGGGGCGACCGTCGCAGGGGGTGGCGGTGGTCAAACGTCCCGGTGCCCGAGGGGCACGTGGCACTGTTGACGCTGGGCCTGTGCCTGGAGCGGCTGCGTCCGTGGCCGCTGAGGTTCCCGGCCAGCCGGGGCCTCGGTGGTGCTCTCGCCCTCGCGGGAGCACTCGTCGTCGCCTGGTCCACGCGGGCGGCCGGAACCGTGGACCTCACGGCGCCGGCGCAACTGGTCACCTCGGGTCCGTACCAGTTGTCGCGCCATCCGATGTACGTGGGGTGGAGCTCGCTCTACCTGGGCGGCGCGCTGGCCACCGCCACCTCGTGGCCGCTCGTCCTCTCGCCGGCGCTTTCCGCATGGACCCTGCGCGAGGTCAGGCGCGAGGAGCGCTCGCTGGCTGGTGCGTTCGGCTCGCGGTACCAGCGCTACCGGCGCACCGTCCGAGCCCTGGCGTGATCCCGACGACGACGGACGCACCGTTCGCTACGAGGCCGTCACGAAGGCGGACCTGAACTACGTCGGCTCGATCACCGTCGACGCCGATCCAATGAGCGCGGCCGGCCTCATCGAGGGCGAGCAGGTCCACCTCGCCGACATCGACAACGGCTACTCGCCCAGTCACCTACGTGATCACCGGCGAGCCCGGAAGCGGGGAGATCGGGATCAACGGGGCCGCGGCCCGGCTCGTGCACACCGGCGACCCTCATCATCGCGTCATCATCGGCGTCGTCCTCCGCGAATCGCTCATCGAGGCGATGACACATGCATGCTTCCTGTGGCCTGATGGCGCAGGCAGAATGGGGATCGTCACGTTGGGGGGTGGGTCGACCGAATGATGGCGGCGCTTGACCTGGCGTACCCGCTTGACCTGGCGTACCCGTTCGAGGGCTGCTGGCTGACCCAGAACAGCCCCGCGAATCGAGTGCCCAGCCACGGCACCGCCCTGTTGGGATCTTCGTTCGCGATCGACTTCGTCCCGGTCAACGCGTTGGGGCGAACGGCGCCCATCACTTTCGGCTCCCTTCTGCGTCCCGAACCGGCCGTGCGGTTCCCTGGCTTCGGCCGGCCCATCCTCGCGCCTGTCAACGGCGTCGTAGTCGGCGTGCATGCGAGTGCACCTGATCACCGGGCGTTCCGTGGGCTGTCGTCGGTCGGGTACGCCTTTACACAGCGTCGCCGTGCAGCAGCGGGCTGGCTGGAGCTGGCGGGCAACCACGTGATGATTGGAACGCGCGGCGGTGCGGTGGTCGTGGTGTGCCATCTGCAACATGGCAGCGTCGCCGTGCGCCCTGGCCAGCCAGTTCGGGTGGGCCGGCGGCTAGGGAGATGCGGGAACTCGGGCAACAGCACCGAACCGCACGTCCACGTTCAGGCCATGGATCGGGTGGATGTGCTCAATGCCTCCGCAGTGCCCATCACCTTCAATAGCCGCCTGCCCCGCAACGGCCAGATCATCCAGCTCGGATCAGGCAAGCCCTTTGACCAGAACACGTGAGCCTCGTCGCAGCGCTGCTCCTGCGACATCGCCGCGAAATGGCCCAACTCGACTCGGTGCTTCGCCACGTCCATGGACGCAACAATTGCGTGGGGGCGTTCGGTGGGCGTGGGTCAGGCCAGGAAGCTCCGCGCGCACTGGTGCGACCTTCTTGCGGTAGAGGTCGGCCGAGGTGACCAGGACCCGGCCGTCACCGAGGGCGATGCGCTGGCGAACGGGCTCGGGTCCGAAGGCGCTGAACAACAGAGAAGCCCTCCTCAGGCGGGCGTGGTCGGCGGCTCAGGGGTGCCTGCGGGGACGTTGGGGTGTTTCGAGGAGTACTCGGAGAAGTCCCAGGCGTCGAGGAACTTGGTCGCTGCGTCCCGGCCGGATTGGTAGAGCCGGTCCTGATCGACGCGGTCCAGGTCGAAGGCGACGGCGGAGATGCCGAAGGTGTCGACGAAGATGGTCCGTGCCACGATCGAGGGGTCGTCAATGTGACTGCGGTCGTTCCAGCCCACCAGGGTGGCGAGCATCCCGAAGGTCAGCGACAGGGGTCCCGTGACGATCGTCGTCTTCGGGTGGTCGTCGGGCTTGGCTGACAGCTTGATTCCGAACGTGGGCCAGCGCGACCGCTTGCCGTCCGTACGATCGAACACCGCTACCGGGAAGTTTGACAGCATCCCACCATCAACGAGTGTGGATCGCTCCTTGGTCGTCTCCCCGGCGCGATCGACGGTGTAGTCGATGGTCGCGGGTTCGAAGAAGAACGGGATCGACATGGAGGCACGGACAGCCTCGATCACCGACTGGTCGTCCGAGCTCAACCCGTAGAACGCTTCGTAGTCCCACGGCAGGCGCACCAGCTTGTGCTGGGACACATCGGAGGCCATCACCACCAGCCGGTAGCGCTTCGACTGTGGCAGGTCGCTGCCCGGGTCATCGGGAAGCCGCATACCGGCGAACGACTCCATCTCGTCCGGCAGCAGCTGCGCGAGGTACTCCTTGAGGTAGTTGCCCTTGTAGATCCCCTTCTGGAACAACAGCGAGAGCCCTTGGCCCAGGGGACCGAGCCGGTCGATGAAGGTCCCGTCCTGGAACTTTGAGTAGTCCGTGGATCGCATCACCTCGAGCATCTGCTCCGCCGTCATCCCCGACGCGACCAGTGCCCCGACGATGGACCCGGCTGAGGTGCCGGCGACCCGCGGGAATGAGTAGCCGGCTTCCTGCAGCACGCTGACCGCCCCAACCAGGGCGATCCCCTTCACTCCCCCACCTTCCAGCACCAGATCCGCCTTCAGGCCGGACTCATCGGACATTGTCATCGCCTCCAATCCGGGGCTTGCTGCCGACGTCCACCGGCTGACCGCCACCGGTCCCGGAGCCCGTTGCATCCGGCGTCGATCCTTGGGCTCCGGCGGGCGGCCGCTGGCCCCACCCTGCCACCGAAGGCGGCAGAGCGGAAGGGCGCCGTTCAGGGGAGTCGCACCGCCTCAGCGTCCTGCCGAGGCTCGGCCGGCAGAGGACTGCACGCTGCTACTCCCCGTCAAGTAGCGCCAGGACGGCCACTCCTCAGGCCCCTCCAACGCCCGAAGACGCCTCACTTGACGGAGACTGACCATGTGTCTAGTTTACTGAACATGAGTTCAGTCGTGGATGATGACGACCTCACCGCCCGCGCAACCATCCGCAACGCCGCGTTGCGGCTCTTCGCCGACCGTGGCCCCGACGCGGTGACCGTTCGCGAGATCGCCATCCAGGCCGGCGTCTCCCCGGCCCTCGTCGTCCACCACTTCGGGAGCAAGGACGGCCTGCGCACCGAGGTCGACGACTTCGCAACGCGGGCGTTCGACGCGATCGTCGAGGCCCTCCCGACCGAGGACCTCGTCGAGATGCTCACCGGTGGGTCGACGACGGGTTCACTCGCCGAGGCTTTCGCCAGGGGCTTCCCACCCGGCTCACCGCTTCCGGCCTACCTGCGCCGCCTGCTGCTGACGAACGATCCGGCGGGAGCCGCGCTGTTCGGCAGGTGGTTCGCCGCGACCCGTGGCCTCCTCGAGGCGATGGTCGAGATGGGCTACGCCCGACGGAGCGAGGACCCCGACATCCGGGCGGCGTTCTTCCTGGCCAACGACCTCGCACTCATCCTCCTGAGAAACCCGATCGCCGTGGCGATCGGGGCCGACCCGCTGACCCCCGAGGGCATCGACCGGTGGGCCCGGGAGGCCACCATCGTCTACGCCGAGGGCGCGTTCAGTGCCCCGCAGGAGGAGTAACACCCCATGAGCATGGCTCAAGCCGTCATCCGCACCGAGGGGCTGACCAAGACCTTCGGCTCGGTCCGCGCCCTCGACGGGCTCGACCTCGAGGTGGCACCCGGGGAGGTCCACGGGTTCCTTGGCCCAAACGGATCGGGAAAGTCGACGACGATCCGTGTCATCCTCGGGCTCATCCGCGCCAGCGGCGGCCACGTCGAACTGTTCGGCGGTGACCCGTGGCGCCAGGCCGCGACGCTGCACGAAAGGCTGGCCTATGTCGCCGGCGACGTCGCTCTCTGGCCGGGGCTGACCGGCGGCCAGTGCCTCGACGTCCTCGGCGCAACCCAGGGCGGGCTCGACGAGGCCCGCCGTGAGGCCCTCATCGAGCGGTTCGACCTCGACCCGACCAAGCGGGTCCGCGACTACTCCAAGGGCAACCGGCAGAAGGTCGCCCTGATCGCCGCCCTCGCCGCCGACGCCGACCTGCTCGTGCTCGACGAGCCCACCTCCGGGCTGGACCCGCTCATGGAACAGGCCTTCCAGGAGGTCGTCCGCGAGCGGCGCGAGGAGGGCTGCACGGTGCTGCTGTCCAGCCACATCCTTGCCGAGGTCGAGGCCCTCGCCGACCGGGTGAGCATCATCCGCCGGGGCCGCACCGTGACGACCGGAACCCTGGCCGAGCTCAGACGGCATACCCGCACCCACGTCCACGCGGTCACCGTCGACACGCCCGCGGGCCTCGGCCTCGCCGACGCCCCGGGTGTCGGGGATTACGTCGCCGAGCGGCTCGACGGCCACGTCGATAGCCGGTTCACCATCGACCCCGAGCACCTCGACGCCGTGGTCGGCCGGCTGCACGCCGCGCGGATCCACACCCTCACCGTCACCCCGCCGAGCTTGGACGCACTCTTCCTGCGCACCTACGACGGACAGGCTGTGCCCCGCGAGGCCACCGAGCCCGGCGAGCCGGAGGAGACGCGCCGATGAGGGCGACCGGCCTGAGGGCCATGCTCGGTGTCCAATGGCGGACGCACCGCCGCGGCACGCTCGTCTGGATGTTCGCGCTCATCGCCAGCATGGTCGGAACGGCGGCGGCGGTTGCCGGTCTCTACACCACGCCCGAGAAGATCCACAGCTACGCCCAGGCCGTCACCTCCGGTGACGCCCTCGTCGCGATCAACGGTCGGGTCGAGGGCATCGACAGCCTCGGCGGGATCATCCAGGACGAGTTCGGCTTCCTCGCTGCCTTCCTCCTCCCGCTGCTCGGGATCAGCCTCATCGCGCAGGTCACCCGGCGCGAGGAAGAGGCCGGCCGGCTGGAGGCAGTCCTCGGCGGCCGGGTCGCGCGCCACGTCCCGGTATTGGCCGGGCTCATCGGCGCCTCAGCCGCGATCTGCGTCACCGCCATCGCGTTCGCCCTCGGACTCATCGCCTGCGGGGTGCCCGCCACCGGATCGGTCCTCTACGCCGCTTCCCTCGGCGCCCTCGCCTTCGTCTTCGCCGGGCTCGCGGCGCTACTGGCCCAGGTCACCCTGCACTCCCGGGGCGTCTACGTGTGGAGCCTGCTCATCCTCGCCGCGTCCTACCTGCTGCGGGGCGTCGGCGACGTGACCAGGACGTGGGTCACCTGGCTCTCACCACTCGGCTGGGCCGAGAAGGCCGCGCCGTTCGGGCAGATGCGGTGGTGGACCCTGCTCATCCCCCTGGCCGTGGGCGGGTCGCTCGCCACGCTCGCCGTCCTCGTCGCCGGACGCCGCGACCTCGGCAGCTCCCTGGTCCGCGGGGGCGCGGGCTCGGCTCGGGCAACGCCATGGCTGCGCAGCCCGATCGGGATGGCGACCGCCATCCACCGCCCCGAGGTCCTCGGTTGGCTCGCGGGTGCGCTGGTCATCGCGGGCATGATGGGCGCTCTCGCGCAGCAGTTCGTCGACGCCTTCACCGGCAACCCGGCCATGGCTCAGGCCATCGGTTTGTCAGGTGCGCAACCCGAAGACGGGTTCATCGCGGTCACCCAGCTCTACATCGCCATCATCGCCACGGGGTACACCGTCCAGGCCGTCGGCAGCCTACGCGGCGAGGAGACCGCCGGGCGACTCGAACCCCGCCTGGCCGGCACCCTGTCCCGCATGCGTTGGCTCGCCGCCCACGGGCTCGTCATCGCCATCGGCCTCGTCATCATCATCGCCGTGTCCTCGGTCGTGCTGGCCGCGGGCACGGCGTGGTCGATGGGCGCCCCGGTTCACCTGGGTCGGGTCGTCGCGGCAGGCGCGGCGTACCTGCCAGCCGAGCTCCTCGTCGGCACGCTGGCGCTCGCGCTCTTCGGCCTGAAGCCCAGGGCGTTCCCGGCGGCTTGGGCGACCTTCGCGTTCATCGCCTTCGTCGCGTTCCTCGGCCCAGGCCTCAAGCTGGCCGGGTGGGTGCTCGACCTATCCCCGACGACCCATGTCGGCAACCCTCCGCTGGGCACGGTCGAGGCGCTGCCCCTCATCGTCACCGGCGCCACCGCCGCCGCCCTGGGCGTGGCCGCGGCGGTGGGCTTCCGCCGTCGCGGGGTGCCGCAGGGCTGACCCGGTGGAGCGCCGTCGGCCCGGCGCCCGAGCCCAACCGCCCAGCGGGATCGGTCATCGCGAAACCCCTTGAAGCGAGGCCATCCAGCGTCGCTGTTCCCGGACCCCGGAGTGGCCTGACGCAGATCTTGGTCGTGAGCGAGGGCACCTCGATCACACTGCGGGGGACGACTGCCAGGGTGCCTACGACGTGCTCACCGGATGGGGCGCCCAGTTCCTCACTCCACCACACGAGGTGCAGCCCGGCGTGCGGTCACTTCCGGGTGTCGCGGGTCAGTGGTGGCCGCGTGGGAGCGGGATCACGGGACATTCGAAGCTCTTGACGACGCCGGTGTCGACTGCGGTCCCTGCCGAGAGGGCGGCGTTGAGCTCGGCATCAGAGTCCAGGACGCCGTTGGCGTTCATGTCACCGGAGGCGACTGCGGCGCCGTAGCCGCCGATGGTGGGGAAGGCTAGGGCGTGGACCCGCCAGCGCCCGCCGTTGTAGTCGCGGTCACCGGGAGCGGCTGTGGCGACGTTCATCTGGTTGCCGCCGAAGTCGTAGATCACGTCGAACGACTTGTCCGGGCCTCCCGTCTTGCTGAGGTCGGTGGGCGTCGCCACGGTTCGGTACGCCGTCCCGTCGACGTAGAACGCTGGCCCGGTCACGCCGGCCGAAGCGGGGGCGGCACCTACCGCCAGGACCATCAGGATGCCTCCGGCCGACGCCGTCATTGCTGCAGTTCGTGTACGCATGGGACCTCTCCTTGGG
This sequence comes from uncultured Actinomycetes bacterium, assembly GCA_963798745.1. GTDB lineage: Bacteria > Actinomycetota > Actinomycetes > S36-B12 > CAIYMF01 > Prado023. Next base: position 824,540 of record CAWCUF010000003.1, on the reverse strand, counting down.
TTGACCGACCCGTCTGATCGGCGTGATCCCACCCAACCCGCCGATGACGCCTGCCGACCATGACGCAGCGATTACCGGGTCCTTACAGACCTGTTGTGCTTACCCTCGAGACCTGCTGCGTGCAGCGTTTGCGGCCTACTCTCGGAGCATGGACCCCGGACCGTCGGCCAGCGGCCAGGTACCCGAGCGGGTGCTCGTTGTGGACGATGACGCGATGGTCGCCGAGGTGGTCACCACGTACCTGCAGCGAGCCGGGTTCGTGGTGTCGCACGCCGAGTCCGGCATGGGCGCGCTGGACCTGGTCGCGGCGTGGGAGCCCGACCTCGTCGTGCTGGACCTCACCCTTCCCGATCTCGACGGCCTGGCGGTCTGCCAGCGGATCCGGGTGCACAGGCCGATCCTGCCGGTGATCGTCCTCACCGCCCGCGGCGACGAGGACGAGCGGGTCCTGGGCCTGCAGGTCGGTGCCGATGACTACGTCACCAAGCCGTTCAGCCCACGCGAGTTGGTCCTTCGGGTGCAGTCGGTCCTCCGGCGGGCCGGACCCGACCGCGCCCAGGCGGAGGGAGCGGCGTCCCTGTCCGATGGGAACCTGCGCATCGACCCGCTCGGCCACCGGGCGTTCCTCTCCGACGAGGAGCTCACCCTCACGACCCGGGAGTTCGACCTGCTCGCTCACCTGGTCGGCAACCCGGGACGAGCCATGTCCCGCGAGGAGCTGATGCGCGAGGTGTGGGGCTGGGAGTACGGGGACCAGACCACCGTGACCGTCCACGTCCGTCGGCTACGGGAGAAGGTGGAGCTCGACCCAGCCCGACCTGCGCGACTGGTCACCGTCTGGGGTGTGGGCTACCGATGGGACCGTCATGGGACCTGAGCTGCGGGCAGTGGCCCTGTCGGCAGGTGTGGCCACCCTTGTCGCCGTGCTCGGTGGGTTGGCGGTGGTCGTCGTGGCCCGCCGGTCGTCGTCCTTGGCAGCCGTCCTGGCGCCCGTGGTCGTGGTCCTGTCGCTGGCCGCCGGGGTCTGGGCCAGCTCACGGGCGATGTTCCTGACCGAGTCCGACTCCGCCACGATGCTGCTCGTCCTGGCCGCGGCCGTGCCCATCGCCGCCGCTGTGGGAATCGTGGTGGCTCGCCACGTCTCCCGCCAGGAACGGGCAGCCTCCGAGCAGGCCGCCGAACGGGAAGCCGAACGGGAGATCGAGGCCTCCCGACGCGAGATGGTGTCCTGGGTATCCCACGACTTGCGAACGCCGCTGGCCGGGATCCGGGCGATGACCGAGGCCCTGCAGGATGGCGTCGCGGCTGAGCCCGAGCGCTACCATGCCCAGATCGTGGCCGATGTGCAACGCATGAGCCTGATGCTCGATGACCTGCTGGCCCTGGCCCGGCTGCAATCGGGCTTCTTGTCGCTGTCTCTGGAGAAGGTCAGCCTGGCCGACATGCTCTCCGAATGCCTGGCCGCAGCCGCCCCCCTAGCGACCAGCGGCAGCGTCCAGCTCAGCGGTTCAGCCGAGGGCTCAGTCCCCGCCGAGGTCGACCCGCGCGAAGTCTCACGGGCCCTCACGAACCTCGTCGTCAACGCGATCCGGCACACACCCCCCGATGGCGCGGTCGTCGTCCACGCATCGGAAGGGCGCGACGAGGCTGTCATCACCGTCGCCGACCAATGCGGCGGGATCGATGCCGAACACCTCGCCCGAGTCTTCGAGCCGGGCTGGCGCGCCACCGAGGCGCGTACCCCCGGCGCGGGCGAGGGCGCAGGCCTGGGACTAGCGATTGTTCGCAGCGTTGCCGAAGCCCATGGCGGGCACGTGGTCGTGCGCAACACCGGACCCGGCTGCTGCTTCGAGATGCGCATCCCGGCCCACAACTGAGCCCCGAGCCGAGGTGCCGCACCACACATGCGCCCACGTGCACCGTCGGGTCACCTGCCACTTGCCCAACCAAGCCCCTCGACTCGCCTTGCACCAACGGAACGAGCGCCACAGGCGCAGAGCGTTAGTCGTGCGAGCCGCGGCAAGGGCGTAACCGGCGGCGGCCCAGCCTGGCGCGCCGTGGACGGCGCCGCCCGAAAACGTCGATGAGGAGCCAAGCCACAGTCCCTTGATCGGGTGGCGTAGGGCACCAGCGACGGAATCGGTCGGCAGATGGTCTGGTGCAGCACGTAGCTGCCCCCGCCCACGACGCTGCCGACCAGGTTTCGATCGCCGGCCTGCCGGTCCGCGGGGCCTGGACGTAGCGGCCACGGACCAGGTCGCGGAAGCGGGGGGCGAACCGACGCTCCGGCGTAGCGGGCGTGCGTCGCTATCGCCCGCTGTGGGGCACGCCCTGCTGCGGAGTCGGAACCGACGTCAGCTAGAACGGTCCGTTGCCGTGGGCCGACTGCTGCGCGATGACCTGGAGCACGTCCCAGTGCTCGACGACTTTCCCGTCCGCGTCGAGACGGAAGGCGTCAGCTTCCAGGGAGACCACGGGCCGCGCGCGCACTGCGGGTCCCGGCCTCGGGATTCGGCGAGGGGTTGAGTACTGCTCGGTAGGGGCGTAGAACGGGTGTAGCCGTGGGTGACGGTGGACCGGTGACCCAGCCCGGCCGCTGGTCGCGATCGCCAGCCACGACTGGAGGGGTGGTCGAGGCTGCTATGGCGCGTCTGTTGCGGTCGCGGACTGGGGCGGAGCCCCGTCCTGCTGCCGCGTCTGCCAGTCGCAGGCATGCGCGCGACCAACCTCCCTGCATGCCCAGCTGGAGAGGAGAAGACCCGTGACCAGGTCTGTTCTTGACGGACCGGAGCTCGTGACCTCGGCTGACGGGACTGAGATCGCCTACTGGCGGGGCGGAGCAGGTCCTCCGCTGCTGCTGGTACATGGGGCGATGTCGGACCATCAGCGGTGGCGCATCACGCCGCTGCTGCAGCCGCATCGGACGGTGTACATGATGGACCGTCGCGGTCGCGGCGGCAGCGGTGATGCTGCTGAGTGGTCGCTGGACCGTGAGGTTGACGATGTCGTGGCGGTCATCGAGGCTGCAGCCAGGCGAGAAGACAGCACGGTGGATGTTCTCGGGCATTCGCTGGGTGGGTTGTTAGCGCTGCGGGCCGCCGCGGTGAGCCCGCACATGCGCCGGCTGGTGCTGTACGAGCCGGCCATCAACGAGGCAGCCCAGCCCGACGACGTGCTGCACCGGATGCGACAGGCGCTCGAGGACGCCCGCCCGGATGACGTGGTGCGGATCATGATGCGCGATGTGGTGCGCATGCCCACCCACGAGATCAGGGCATTGGAGGCGCTGCCGAGCTGGCCGAGCCGGGTGGCCACCGCCCACACCCTGCCTCGGGAGATGAGCCAGGCGCTGCGCTGGGTCCCCGAGGAGGGCCGCGGGGTGTCGGTGCCGACGCTGCTGATCCTGGGGGCGGACAGCCCAGGCTTCGTGCACCGGGCTGTACGGCTGGTCGACGACGCCCTGCCCAACAGTCAGGTGGCGGTGCTGGAGGGACAGCAGCATGTGGCCGACCAGCTGGTCCCGGAGGAGTTCGCACGGATCGTCCTGCGCTTCCTCGCCCCCGACAGGGCGGGGGGTGATCGATGATGGTGACGCGGCTGGCGGCGGACTACCTGGTGGTGGGGGCCGGTGCGGCGGGGATGGCCTTCACCGACGCCCTGGTCGAGCACGCGGACGCGTCGGTGGTGGTCGTGGACCGCCGCCACGGGGCAGGTGGGCACTGGCTGGAGGCGTACCCGTTCGTGCGGCTGCACCAGGCATCGTGCTTCTACGGGGTGGCCTCGACGTTGCTCGGTGGCGGAGCTCGGCAGCCTGACGGGCCGGAGGCGGGCTTGCACGAGCGGGCGTCGGCGCCGGAGATCTGTGCCTACTACGCCGGGGTCATGCAGCGGATGGTGCGCTCGAACAGGGTGTCGTTCTGGCCTGGGTGTGAGTACGTCGGTGGGGGCCGGTTCGTCTCGCGGGTGTCCGGTCAGGCAGTGGAGGTCGACGTGCGCCGCAGGGTCGTGGACGCGACCTACCTGTCCCCGCAGATCCCGGCCGACACCCGGCCGCCGTTCGACGTCGCCGATGGCACGCATGTCATCAGGGTCAACGACCTCGTGCACCTGGCGGACGCGCCGTCCCAGTACGTGGTGATCGGGTCCGGCAAGACCGCCACCGACACCTGCATCTGGCTGCTGGGCAACGGGGTCGACCCGGACGCGATCTGCTGGGTGCGTCCGCGCGACCCGTGGATGATCAACCGGGCGATCGTCCAACCCGACCCCGCGGTCTTTCTCGGCATGGCCGCCGACGTCGAGCAGGCTGGCGCCGACGCTGCCACGGTCGAGGAGATGTTTCTGCGGTTGGAGGACGCCGGGGTGATGCTACGCATCGACCCGAAGGTGACCCCCACCATGGCCAAGGTGCCGACCCTCGCGGAGTGGGAGCTTGACCGGTTGCGCACCGTGACCGATGTGGTGCGGCGCGGGCACCTGCACCGGGTGGAGCCCGGCCGACTCGTGCTCACCGAAGGCCAGGTGAACGTGGCTGAGGACGCGGTGGTGGTGCACGCCGCCGCACCGGGGCCGCCGGTGCGCCCGCCGGTGCCGATCTGGGGTCCGGAGACGATCACCCCCCAGCCGGTGCGGGCCGGCTTCCCCTGCTTCGGCGCGGCCCTGGTCGGCTACGTCGAGGCCACGATCGACGGCACCGAGGAGGACAAGAACCGGCTCTGCCCATCGTCCCCGTACTCGAACACTCCCACCGACTGGGTGCGGATGCAGGTGCTCGGCTACCGCGCCTCGCAAGCGTTCATGACCCACCCGGACGTCCGTGCCTGGGCCAGCACGGTGGCGCTGAACCCGGCCCGCATCCCTGCACACCAGCCCACCGATCCCGAGCTGGCCGCCGCGCTGCAGCGCTTGCACGCATACGAGGGGCCCGGGATGACCCGGATGGCTGCTCTTGCAGGGCTGCCCGAGCCGCATCTGGCCCCGGGGTAGCCGCGAACGTCCGAGGACGCGGGGCCGCCCGGCCCCGGCGGATGGCTGGCGCTGCGGACGGCTGCTATCCCTGCGGGAGGCGCCCGGGGCGGGGGAGGGGTATCTGCTGGCGCTGGACTCGTTCCGGGCCGTGGCCATCGAGCACGACTACGTCCGCGGCGAGGCCTCGGCGGCGCGGGCGGTCGCCCTCGGCCGGGCCGGTGGCGACACCGAGCTGGTCGTGCTCGGGTTGAGCAGCGGGGGGCGGGCGATGATCCGGGCTGGTGAGGTCGGGCCGGGACTGGCGTGGTTGGACGAGGCGATGGTGTCGGTGCTGGCCGAGGAGGTGTCCCCGGTCGTGGCCGGGACGGTGTACTGCTCGGTGATCCAGGGCTGCGAGGAGATCCTGGCTCTGGACCGGGCGGCGGAGCAGACCGCGGCCCTGTCGGCCTGGTGGGACCGGCAGCAGGGATGCTCACCTTCACCGGACAGTGCCTGACCCGCCGGGCGGGCGTGCTGCGCATCTGCGGGGACCTGGCCGCGGCCGAATCCGAGGCGGACCGCGCGTGCCGGCGGTTCGTCGGGCGGCCACCGGACGGGCGTTCCACGAACTGGCCGAGGCACAGCGGCTGCGGGGGACCTGGGCCTCTGGGGCAGGTGCCGGTGGGCACCGTGGGTCACCGCGCCCCGGTCGGTGGGCTCACACCAGCTCCGCGGTCTGCCAGCGGTGCGCGGCCGCCCATGCTCCGGCCAACCCCACAGGCACGGCAAGCAGCAGCTGAGCCGGGGTGACGGCGGCCGACGCCTCCGCCCCTCCCATCCCGCTCCACAGCGCCGGCGCCGCGTAGGGGAACCAGGCGCCGGCACCCGCGGCGGTGACCACCTGCGCGACCACCACGACACCCAGCAGGGCCGAGATCCCTGCCAGGTATCCGCGCAGGACCGTTGCCACCCACGCCAGCGGCAGGGTCAGCACTGTCATGATCGCTGCGACGATCAGGACCCGACCAGCAGCCCGCAACGCGCCGGTATCGACCGGACCCAGCCCGATCGCCAACCCGCCCAGGACGGCCGCCAGCACCGCGAGCAGCACGGCGACCAGAGCCCAGCAGAGAGCGACGACTAGTTTCGCGACGAGGATCTGCCGGGGCGAGATCGGCAGCGCGAGCAGCGCGCCGACCGTGCCGTCGGCGAACTCCCGGCCGACCACCCAGCTGACGACGATGCCCACCGCGAGCAGCACGGCCACCGACATCATCTGCGCCAGCACGCCCAGGTACGCCTCCCATCCGGTGCCCAGCAGCATCGGGCGGGCCTTGACCGCGAGCGGGCTGTCCGAGTCGGACCGGGCCAGCGCGACCATCGCCGCACAGGCCGCCGGCAGGACCAGCACCAGCACCGCGGTGGCCACCCGGGCAGCCGGGGAACGGCGCAGCTTGAGCCCCTCCAGCGCCAAGGCCGCCCTCACGCCGCATCCCTTGGGGACGGCCATGACGTCTCAGCCGAGGCCGGGCCGCCATCGGCGCTCAGCTGTGCGTAGACCATCTCAAAGAACTGCCGTTCGAGGTCGGCGCCGCCAGGGTCGAGCATGCCGAGGACACGGCCGCCGTGCAGCACCGTGATCCGGTGCGCGACGCGCGCCATCTCGTCCAGGTGGTGACTGGAGACCAGCACCGCCGCCCCCCGATCGGCGGCGTCGGCCAGCCAACGGCGCACCCGAACCACCCCGGCCGGGTCCAGCGCATTGGACGGCTCGTCGAGCACCAGGACCTGCGGGTCGTGCACCATCGAGCAGGCAAGGCCGACGCGCTGGCGGTTACCCTGCGACAGTGTGCGGGCGCGTCGGTGGGCCCAGTGGTCGAGTGCCAGTTCGTCGAGCACGCGCCCGGTGGCCTCGGTCGCAGCGGCGCGTTCGAGCCCCCTCAGGCGAGCCGCGCTCAGGACGGTCTCGCGGACGGTGAGCTCGGGGTAGGTGAACGGCGTCTCGATCAGGTGGCCGACGTGGCGCCACGTGTTCGGCGGCGCGCCGACCGGATCCACCGGGCCGTCACCGACGTCGACGCGGACGCGGCCCGCATCCGGGCGCAGCATGCCCAGCACCAGCCGCATCAGCGTGGTCTTGCCGGCGCCGTTGAGCCCCACGAGGGCGTGCACCTCACCGGCGCGCACCTCCAGGTCAACGCCGGTCAGCGCCTGCTCGGGACCGAACGCCCGCGTCAGCGCGCTCGCGCGCAGAGGCACCGGCGACGTGGGCATCACGACGGCGCCGAGGACCCGGCGAGCAGCCGGCGCGGGTCGAGGCGGTCCAGCGCGTCGAGCACGCAGGCAGCCAGCGACGTGTCCGGGTCGGATCGGGCACCGAAATCGAGCAGGGCGGTCATCAACGCGCCCACGCAGGCCCCGGTGGCGACCACCGCGTCGGCGCGCGGGCTACCGGTGGCCACCAGGGCCTCGATGATCACCCTCTGCGTCTCGTTGGTGTTCTCCCAGGCGCGGGCGCGCAGCGCCGGCGTCCGCGACATCAGCCCGATCCGGGCCGCCGTCTCCAGGTCGACCGACGGCGGTGCTTCGGCCATTGCCGCGCGGGTCCCGCGGCGCACCCGCTCGAAGGCGGAGAGGCCTGCGGGCTGCGCAGCGACCGCCTCGGCCAGCAGGGGATCGTAGGGATCCTCGACCGCGACCGACTCCTTGGTGGGGAAGTGGCGGAAGAACGTCATGTGCGAGACCCCGGCAGCCGCACAGATCTGCTCCACGGTCGTGTCCTCGAAACCCTGGCGGACGAACAGGTCCAGGGCCTCGGCCTGCAGGCGGTCCCGGGTCCGCGCTGCGCGCCGCGACGCGGGGTGAATCGCTTCGGTTTCGTTAGTCACTAACGCGTGGTGGTCCACAGGCCAGATGTTAGCGACTAACACTGCCCGGAACAAGTGTGTGGCGCCCCGTAACCGCCGGTCTCTGGGGGGTGGAACACGATGGGCGGCTGGCGGCAACCGCACCGCACGCCACGCGACTATAACGATTTGGTAACGACGTGTTGACGTTCCCAACTTCAGCGCGCTACGTTGTCAAAACGATTCAGCAAATCGATTTGGCAGGTGAAGACATGCGAGTGAGGATCACCGATGTTGCGGCTGAAGCCGGGGTGTCCCCGGCTACTGTCTCGGTGGCCCTGAACGATGTGGACGGTGCGCGGGTCGCGCCGGCGACCCGCGAGCGGATCCGCACTGCTGCCGCTCGGCTCGGCTATACGCCGAACAACCTTGCCCGGGGTCTGCGCACCCAGCGCACCCACACGATCGGCCTGGTCAGTGATCATGTCGTCACGACCCCGTACGCGGGCCGGATGATCCTCGGAGCTCAGAAGGCGGCGTGGGAGGCCGGGTTCGTCCTGATGCTCGTCAGCACCGGTGCGGACGAGCGCCTCGAACGGGAGTCCCTCCAGTCCCTGATCGACCGACAGGTCGACGGACTCATCTACGCCAGCATGTACCACCGGACGGTCGCCCCCCCGAACTGCTCGGGCTGCGCCCGAGCGTCGTCCTGGACTCCGAGGTTCGGGATGGCTCACTGCCGTTCGTCGCGCCGGACGAGGAGCGCGGGGGGTGCGAGGCCACGAGGCTCCTCCTGGCCGCTGGTCACCGGCGAATCGCGTACCTGCGCAATGCCGACCCAGTCCGGGCCTCTGAGCTCCGCGAGGCCGGCTACAGGCGAGCCTTGCGGGAGGTCGGCGTTTCGTTCGACCCCGCCCTCGTCGTCACAGAGGAGGCGTTGAGCGGTGGCGGGCAGCGAGCTGCCGAGCAGCTGTTCGCGCTGCGGGATCGACCGACCGGGGTGTTTGTGTTCAACGACCGCATGGCGATCGGGGTCTACCGGGCTGCACGTCACGCGGGGCTGGCGATCCCCGACGACCTCAGCGTGGTGGGCTTCGACGATCAGGAGCTCGTCGCGGCAGAGCTCGACCCGGGCCTGACGACGATGGCCCTTCCGCACGAAGCAATGGGACGCTGGGCGGCCGAGCGGCTGATCCAGCTCATCAAGAACCCCGGCCCGCGGGACGCGCAGCATCAGGGACGGCTCGAACCGTGCCCTGTCGTTGTACGTGGGTCGGTCGGTCCGCCGCCCGAGGTGAAGTCGTGACGGCGGACCTTCCCGCAAGTGACCGCAACAGCGCGGTCCAATCACACACCCCGTTGCACCGGGGTGGGAGAGGAGTAGCGATGCGACGCAACCCTTGGCCCGGAATGGTAGCCGGGTTCGGTGTCGCCGCCCTGGTTCTGGGCGGATGCAGCGGTGGCAGTGACGCCGCCAGTGCTGGCGGATCGGACGGGTCGGCAGCCGGGGTCTGTGACGGCGTGATCGACGGCGCGACGACCGTGAAGGCCTGGGTCCACCAGGGTCAAACGGCTGAGCAGGAGAAGATGACCGACCTGGTCAGCCGATTCAACAGCGGCCCCGGCGCGGAGAAGGGCGTCACCGTGGAGATCGAGTTCATCCCGGATGCCGCATACAACGCGACGGTCCAGTCCGGGGCAGTGGCAGGCGACCTGCCAGATGCCCTGGACTTCGACGGGCCGAACACCTACAACTACGCCTGGTCGGGCAACCTGGTCCCCATCGACAGCTGCGTCCCCGACGAGGTGCGGAACAACCTGCTCCCCTCGATCATCGATCAGGGCACCTACAACGACCAGCTCTACTCAGTCGGGTACTACGACTCGGGAGTCGGGATCTGGGCTTGGCGCAGCGTCCTGGAGGAGAACGGCATCCGGGTCCCCACCGGGCCTGATGACGCGTGGACCGTGGACGAGTTCTCCGCGGCCATGAAAACCCTCAAGGAGGCCGGGTTCGATAGTGCGCTGGCCAGCCAGTACTACTACGGCGGCGAGTGGTACACCTACGGCTACGCGCCGATCATCCAGTCCGCCGGCGGCGACCTGATCGACCGGGACACCTACCAGACTGCTGAGGGCGTCCTCAACGGTCCCGAGGCTGTCGGGGCCATGACCACCTGGCAGCAGTGGGTGAAGGACGGGTTGGTCGACATCGAAGCCGTCGACGACCTGCCGTTCCAGCAGAAGGAGATCCCGCTGCAGTGGGTGGGGCACTGGCTCTACACGCCGAACAAGGAAGCGCTGGGCGACGACCTGGTCATCCTCCCGCTGCCTGACTTCGGCCAGGGGACCGTGAGCCCGTCGGGCTCCTGGAACTGGGGTATCACCAAGAACGCCGGTGACCCCGATGCCGTGTGGGCCTGGTTGGAGTTCCTCCTCAGCGACGAAGTCGTTGTGGAATGGAGTGGCGAACTCGGCAATCCCCCGGCGACACAGAGCGGTGTCGACGAACTGCCGGTCTTCCAGCCGGGCGGGGACATGGGGATCTTCATCGAGGGACTGAAGACCACGGCGGTTCCACGTCCGCAGACGCCGGGCTACCCGGCCATCACGTTGGCGTTCCAGCAGGCCTTCGCCGACATCACGCAGGGCGCTGACGTGCAGTCCTCGCTCGACAAGGCCGTTGCGACCATCGACGCGGACCTCGAAGCCAACCAGTTCTACCCGACCCAGTAGCCGCGCGGGGGTGGCACCGCGTAGTCCCGCGGGGCCACCCCCCCACCGACCCGTCGCGGCCCTGCCCGGGCCACGGGTCGACGTGACTTCAACCTACCGAGGGGTCCATCATGGCCACGAAAACTCCGGTCGCTCCGTCCGCGGTGCGCACCAAGATCAAACTCCCACAGAAGCAATCCGAGGCGCGGGCGGCGTGGCTGTTCGCGGCCCCGGGCCTGCTCCTGGTCACGCTCTTCGTCATCCTGCCGTTCCTCGGCGCCTTCGGGCTGTCGCTGACGAACTCACGGCTCGTCAGCCCGCTGCCCACGCAGTTCGTCGGAATCGACAACTACGTGGATGTGCTCACCGACCGGACGTTCTGGATCGCCCTGCGCAACAACTTCGCGTTCGGCCTGATCGTGGTGCCGGTGCAGACCAGCCTGGCGCTCGTCCTTGCCGTGCTGGTCAACCAGCAGATCCGTGGCCGGGTCGTCTTCCGGACTCTGTACTTCCTGCCGCAGGTCATGGTCATGACCGCGGCGGCAACCGTCTGGAAGTTGCTGTTCAGCAACGACGGCATGGTCAACACGATCATGGAGGTGCTCACCTTCGGGCTGTGGAACGGGACCAACTGGCTGCAGTCCACAACCCTGGCGTTGCCTGCCGTGATCATCGTCTCCATCTGGCAGGGGGTGGGCTTCCAGATGATCATCCTGCTGGCGGCACTCCAGGACGTGCCCCGTGATCAGTACGAGGCAGCATCACTGGACGGTGCGAACACCTGGCAGAAGTTCCGGTACGTCACGGTCCCCGGGATCCGCAACCAGCTGATCTTCGTGGCCACCATCACGATGATCCTGTCGTTCCGGCTCTACGACCAGGTCGTGATCATGCCCCAGCCCGCGGGCGGGCCCCAGGATGCGACCCGCACCGTGATGCTGGAGATGGTCCAGACCGGCTTCGATCGGCAGCTCATCGGGAAGGGCTCAGCGATCGCCGTTGTGTTCTTCGTGATCGTGCTGTTCATCACCCTGATCCAGCGACGACTCCTGAAGGAGGAGGCACGATGAGCACGTCATCCAAGGTTCGTAGCCGAGTGGGAGCTCGTCGTCGGTCCAGGGTCCTGACCTACGGCGCCATGACCCTGCTCGCAGCCTTCTTCGTGTTCCCCGTGGCATTCGCGTTCGTTGGATCGTTCAAGGAGAACGCGTACGTCTTCGCTGATGCGGGGACCCTGAAGGGACTGGCGCCCGTCCCCTTCGTGGGTATGGACAACTACGTCGCGGCGAATGAGCGGGTGAGCCTCGTACTGGCGTTCCGGAACTCACTGGTCATCGCGTTGGGTGTCGTGCTCATCGGAGCGGTGACCAACAGCATGCTCGGGTACGCCATGGCTCGCCTCGAGTTCCGGGGACGCATGCTGATCGTCACCGGCGTCGTGTCGCTGGCGATCATCCCGTTCGAGGCCACCGCGATCCCCCTGCTCTATGTCTTCGCCGACTTGGGGTGGCTGAACACGTTCCGGGTCCAGATCCTGCCGTTCATCGCCAACCCGTTCTTCATCTACCTCTTCTACACGTTCTTCTTGAACATCCCCAAGGACCTGGAGGAGGCTGCCCGCGTCGACGGTGCCGGCCCGATACGTACGTTCGTCAAGGTGGTCGCCCCCCTGGCGAAGCCTGCCTATGCCAGCGTCGCGATCCTGACGTTCCTGTTCTCCTGGGGGCAGCTGCTGTGGCCGACCATGGTCACTCGCGGCGAGGATGTCAGGCCGCTCCCGCTGGCCCTGCAGACCTTCCAGACCTCACCGCCGCTCCAATGGGGCGCGATCATGGCCTTCGTGGTGCTCATGACGATCCCCTTGCTGATCGTCTTCCTGATGTTCCAGCGGCACTTCGTCGAAGGGGTCGCCTCCTCCGGGATCAAGGGCTGACCGGTGCTGCGCTTCGACGATCGATGGGTCTGGGACTCGTGGCTTGCCGACGACGGTCGGCGCTACCACCTGTTCTTCCTTCAGGCGCCCCGCTCCGAGGGCAACCCGGACGTCCGGCACTTCCAGGTCTCAGTAGGCCACGCCGTGTCCGACGACCTCCGCACGTGGGAGGTGCTGCCCACCGCCCTGGAGCCCTCGCCCGGCCCCAGGTGGGACGACTACACCACCTGGACAGGCACGGTCGTGCAGGCACCGGACGGCCGATGGTTGATGTACTACACCGGAACGTCCCGGGCTGAGGACGGCCTGATCCAGCGGATCGGATCGGCCGAATCCCAGGACCTGCTCACCTGGCGCAGGGTGGATGCCCCACCTCTCGAAGCCGATCCCCGGTGGTACGAGAAGTTGGACCTCAGCGCCTGGCAGGGCGAGGCGTGGCGAGATCCCTACGTCTACGCCGACCCACACGGCGAGGGCTGGCACATGCTGATCACCGCCCGCGCGAACAGCGGTCCACCAGACAGCCGAGGGGTCATCGGCCACGCCCGATCAACTGACCTGATCAATTGGGAGGTCCTCGAACCCCTCAGCGAACCAGGCTCGTTCGGCCACCTCGAGGTACCCCAGGCAATCGACATAGACGGCACCCCGATGCTGGTCTTCTCCTGCCGGATCAGTGAGATGCCCGCCGAGCGCCGCGACGGTGTCGGTGGTCGAGGAGTCTGGAGCGTCCCGGCACCCAGCCTGGTCGGGCCGTTCGACACCAGCAGGGCGACCCCATTCGAACACCAGAGCCTCTACGCCGCCCGTCTCGTGCGCGATCGGGCTCGACGATGGAACCTACTCGGCTTCCGCTACGACGAGGACGACACCTTCATCGGCGAGATCGCCGACCCGATCCCGGTCGAGATCACCGACGGAGCCCTCACGAAGGTGAGTGACCAGGGCGGGTGGTGACGAGGCGCTTGGCGATCACAGTGGCGAGACCGCGTGCGGACGCGTCGCGACGAGAGGCCTCTTGGCCGTACCAGCGTCGATTGCGCTCAGTGGGGCTCAGCGTGCAACAGGGACCGCCGCACCGGGTCCGGGCGACGCAGGCGTGCCTGTCAGGCGTGGAGATCCCAGAATGATGCTCCCTGGGACCGTATGAGAGCAAGGTCCGGCGGCCAAGAGCCACACGCTGACGGCGTTCGCTGAGGCCACGGCCTCAAGATGAGGCCGCAGCACCTCGCCGCGAGTCGGGCGTGGCTGGTTCGTGTAGGTCGGGTCTGGCGTCGCTGGTGTCCAGGTCCCTGGCCATGGTGACCGCAGCGAGGCTTCGGCCGCACGCAGCTCAAGTGAGTTCTGAAATCTCGAACAGATGACCGTCCGGATCGCGGAAGAACGCACGCGTCTCGCCGTCGCGAACGTCCGGCGCGGCCAGGAACTGCGCACCACGGTCCGACAGCAATTTGTAGAGCCCCATGCAGTCCTCAACGCGAAAGATGAGCTGGGCGCTTGGGAGGTCGGGGTCGCCCGGCGGACTGAGCGTCACGTTCGGCTTGCCCGCATCGGGACCCCCACCAGTCACCAGCAGGATCCAACTGTCGAGCAGCTCGAGCACGACCGACGTTCCGCCGTACTCGCCGAACACACCGGCATCCAGCACGCGCTGGTACCAGTCACGACTGCTTTCGACATCCGTGACGACCAGCATGTGAGTAAGCGCCGACGCCTCGAACCGGTCCACCATCCAACGGTAGCGAAGGATCGGGCGGGTCGGACCACCGCCCCCGCGGGATTCATCCCAGACACGATCCTCTTCCGCGACATCCACGCGAGACCGTGGGACCAGCGTCACTGCGCCGCGTACCGTCCCGGTCAGCGGCGCTGCATTCCGCGAGTCGCGCGTGTTGGGTGGGCAGCACCGCCCACAGTGGGGCGGCGTCATACCCCAGATTGATGCAGCCCGCCCGGCCGGGTGACGGACCCCACTCTGTACATTAGAAACGTATATAAAAGTCCGATACGCTTTGCGGGTGAGCCCTGATGAGAACCCCCGCCCCCTCAGCGTGGAGGACCTCGCCGCCGTGATCGGTGCCTTCACTCGGATGAATATCCGCCTGCCCAAGGTTCAGCGCATGAGTTTCACGACGCTGTCCGTGTTGCACACGCTGGCAACCGTCGGCCCGAAGCGGCTCACGGAACTTGCCAGGAGCGAGCAGGTGACCCAGCCGGCAGCTACACAACTCGTGATCAAGCTAGAGGGTGACGGCCTCGTGCAGCGGCGCCCTGACCCCTCCGATGGCAGGGCATCCCTGGTTCACATCACGCCCGCCGGCGCCGCAGTAGTGACAGCCAGGCGAGTGGAACGCCTCGCGCAGCTCCAGGAACTCACAGACCAACTCACGAGCAAGGAGCGCGCGTCGATCGTGGAGGCGCTCCCAGCGCTCTCGCGACTGGTCGAGCTGAACGAACTGCGGAGCAGGTGAGCTCCCCAGTTCAATCCGAAGCAAGACCCGCCCAGCACAGCCAAGCAGAAGCCACCACCCAACTGGGCATTTCCCACTTCCCCGGAGATGACAACCATGAGCAAAGAACTAGCAGGCGGTACCCAGACTCGAACCTTCCCACTGCAGACAACCCCGATCCACGTGCCCGATGACGTCCTCGCAGACCTCCGGATGCGCCTGACGCTGACGCGGCTGCCAGATGACCCTGGCAACGAGGACTGGTACTACGGCGTGAACCGCGCCTACCTCGAGGAACTCCTCGAGTACTGGCACACCGACTACGACTGGCGCCGAGCCGAGGCCCGGATCAACGCCTATGAGCACTACAAGGCACAGGTCGACGGGGTTCCCGTGCACTTCATGCGCAAGCCCGGCGTCGGCCCCAACCCGACGCCCCTGATCCTCACCCACGGCTGGCCCTGGACGTTCTGGCACTGGTCCAAGGTGATCGACCAGCTCGCCGACCCCGCCGCGTTCGGTGGTGACCCGGAAGATGCCTTCGACGTGATCGTCCCCTCGATCCCCGGGTTCGGGTTCTCGACCCCGCTGCCCAACAACCCCGACCTGAACTTCTGGAAGGTCGCTGACCTCTGGCACGTCCTCATGACCCGGACCCTCGGCTACCCCAGGTACGCCGCCGCGGGCTGCGACGTGGGTGCCCTGATCACCGGACAGCTGGGCCACAAGTACGCCGATGAGCTCTGCGCCATCCACATCGGCTCGGGCCAGAAGTTGACGCTCTTCAACGGTGACCGTGCCTGGGACCTCAGCGGCGGCCGTCCCATCCCCGACGGGCTTCCCGAAGAGATCCATGCCCAGATCGTCGCCCTGGAGAAGCGCTTCGCGGTCCACCTGGCCGCCCACACCCTGGATCCGAGCACGCTGGCGTTCGGGCTGGCAGACTCCCCGGCCGGGATGCTCGCCTGGATGCTGGAACGCTGGGTCAACTGGAGCGACAACGGCGGGGACGTGGAGACCGTGTTCTCCAAGGACGACCTGCTCACCCACGCGACGATCTACTGGGTCGGCAACTCGATCGGCACGTCGATCCGGATGTATGCGAACAACAACCGATACCCCTGGACCCCCTCACACGACCGGCAGCCCGCCATCGAGGCCCCCACCGGCATCACGTTCGTGGCCTACGAGAACCCGCCGGGGGTGACCACGGACAGGCGGGTCGCGAGCTTCCTGGCAACAGACCGCGCCGCTTGGTACAACCACGTGAATCTGACCGCGCACCATCACGGTGGCCACTTCATCCCCTGGGAGATCCCCCAGGAGTGGGTGGACGACCTGCGGCGCACCTTCCGCGGCCGCCGCCGGTGAGCGGACCGCAAGTCCACAGGCACAACCAATCCCGCGTGCACCCACCTGGTCCCGTGGATCGGGTGTCGTGCTCGTGGGGTCTCCACCGCCGCCAGTGCGGCATCTATCGCCGGAGAACGCGCGCCGATTATGGTCGCAGTCCTCGTCCGTCGCTCGGGCTGTATCCGGCTGGTACTTTCAGCCGCAGATGCCGCGCCGTGCGGCGGGTGAGATCGTCGAGGTGGCTGCATGGGCGGGTGGCGGTACGGTTCGCGGGGGTGGGTTCTGGGCGTGGTCCTGGTGCTGCTTGCGGGCTGCACGCCGGGCCGTGGAACGCCCGATGCCTCTTCGTCGCCGTCGTTGACTGGGCCGGCCTCGGCGCCGAGTGTGTCGTTGGAGGCCTCCCTTGCGGGGTGGCTCGAGCCGGGTGGGCTCGCGACTCAGTCGGCTTCCTACGCCCTCGACGATCTGGCGATCGCTGGGCTCGCGGCGCCGGTCGAGGTGGCGGCCCATGTTGTGGGACCGTCGGGTGTCAGTGGTGCCCCCCTCATCCTGTTTCTCCACGGCTACCAGGCCTCCTGCGTCAGCGATGGTCTGAGGGACACGACGACGGACTGGCCGTGCCGCGATGGCTTCTCGGCCATCGCGCATGCCGAGGGGTTCGACTACCTGCAGCAGCGATTGGCCTCGCACGGGTTCCTGACTGCGTCGCTGAGTGCCAACGGTGTGAACGTCCTCGCCACGGACATGGGTGCTGGGGCCGGCGACCGGGCTCGGTCATCGCTGCTGGCCCGGCACCTGGCGGCGTGGGCATCGGGTGAGGTGCGCCTGGGCCCGGGGTGGCCGGCTGCGGATCTTGGAGCGGTGCTGCTGGTGGGCCACAGCCGCGGGGGTGAGGGGGTCGACCGCGCGGTGGCCGACGGAGCTGGCGGGTCGGACGTGACGATCCGTGGCGAGGTCCTGATCGGCCCGACGGGCTTCCAGCCGGCGGACACCAGCCGCGTGCCCGTCGTGTCCATCGTGGGGTACTGCGACGGTGACGTCGGGCCGGCGCCCGCCCAGAACTATGTGGATCGGGCGGCCCCTCCGGACCTGCTGCGCACATCGATCCTGGTGGGTGGAGCCAACCACAACTACTTCAACACCGAATGGGTGCCCGAGCAGTCGACCGTCCCGGGTGGGTACGACGACGCCTACGACGAGGGGGGCGGGGTGAACCCGCTGTGCGATCCGGACGGCCCGGATCGACTGACACCGGCCGAGCAGCAGGAGGTCGGGATGCGGCTGGTCACCGTCGCGGCTGCTGGGCTGCTGCGCGACGATCCGGCGGCGCGGGCCGCACTCGACGGTCGCCTCGCGTTGGATCCGGGCGCGGCGGCGCCCATGTGGCTCAGTGCCGTGGGCAACGGGCGCACCACCCTGCGATACGGCGACGGCTTCACGGCGTCCGCAGCCGACGGGGTGGACGCCGCGGCTTGCCGCGGAGTGTCGGAGACCGAGGACCTGGCTGACTGCGGGGCCTTCCTCGGGGAGGGGGCTGCACCGCACTGGCCGGCCGTCACGCGGGGCCTACAAGCCGAGCCGTTCGCCCAGGTGCGCTGGCAGCGGGCGGGCGGTCGTCTCGCACTCGACCTCCCTGAGTCACTGGACCTGCGCGGGATGGACGCCCTGGAGATGCGCCTCGCGGTCTCGCCCGACGCGTCGCCCGTTCGTTTCCTGGTGGGCCTCGAGGATGCGGCGGGGGCCCGCGCCGAGCTCGGGGAGGTGCGGCTCGACGCCCTGCCGGGGGACGAGTTCCTGCCGTCGCGCAGGTGGGGCCAGCAGGTCGCCCTCGGGCTCGACCAGGTCCACGGGGTCGACCTCGCGTCAGTGCGGGCTGTCGAGCTGACGCCGCAGACGAGAGTGGGGGAGGCCTGGATCATCGACGTCTCGGCTCGGCCGGCATAGTGCGGGGTGGCCGTGGGCACCGGTGGAGTCGAACGGGGACCGCTGAGCCCCATCCGACCGCACCCGCAGCACACACATTTCCTCGATGAGTGCGATGGGTCACACGGCTATGCGCAGGTACCGCAGCGGGAGCGGGTGTCTCGCCTCGTTCGCTGAGTTGAAAGGGGGCTGGGTGGCCGCACGGTGCAGGTGTCGAAGGGGCCTCGGTCTTGACCGAGGAGCAATGGTCGTAGTTGGCCATCGGTCCCGCCGCGACGCACCTCATTGGTCACCTCTTCGAGAGCTTCGCGTTCGGGGCGTCGGGCTGATCACCGCGTCGGGAGACTGCGACACGAATGCTGACGTCGACTGCTCCTTGGTGTCGATGCCCAGCGGCTGGAACGAACGTGTCTCCTCGAACAAGTCCGACCGTTTCAGCTGCCTTCGGGCAGGGGTGGGCCGACGACCTTGAGCCCGTAGGCGGGTCCGATGGTGTTCCATCGGGCGACCTCCTCGGCCATCGGTAGCCCGTCCTCGCCGGGGATGCGCCGTTCTGACGCTGGCATCCCGACCTCGTCGTAGAGGCCGAGCAGTGTGCCCGGCACCGTGAGCGCGAGGTAGCGCACAGGCGCAGCGCCGGTCACCCGGAATGCGTGGGGTACTCCTCGTGGGAGGTAGATGAAGTCGCCGACGCTGAGGCGGAAGATGTCCTGCCCTGCCCGGTAGGTCATCGACCCCTCGAGCAGGTAGAAGGCCTCAGCCTCGCGGGAGTGCACGTGCAGAGGGGTGGCGACTCCCGGAGGTTGGGTGACCAGTGCGGCCCCCATCTGGTCGTCAGTCTCGGGGCCACTGACCAGTCCCTCGAACAGTGACCCCATGGCCCAGGTGGCCGGGCCGGTGCCCGCGGCCCGGAACACGGGCGTCTGGATCCCCGGTGTCGGTTGGCTTGGGCCTTGCAAGGTGGTGGTCATCGGACTCTCCTCAGTATTCATCCGAATCAATTGCGGGTGAATACTGCTAAGGTAGGGCCCATGCCGGACCCCGTCAAGAGGCGCCGCTACGACCGCACCCGGCGGCAGGCCAAGGCCGAGCTCACCCGGGAGAAGGTGCTCCATGCGGCGCTGGACCTCTTCACATCGCGAGGCTATGCGTCCACGACGGGCCGCGACATCGCCTCGGCCGCCGGAGTCTCGCTGGACACCGTGTACGCATCGGTCGGACGCAAGCCGCAGGTGATGGTCCAGTTGATGGAACGGGCCATCTCCGGCACCAGCGAGGCGGTGCCCGCCGAAGAGCGCGACTACGTCCGCCAGATTCACGCGGCCGCCACGGCCGCGGACAAGATCGCCGTCTACGCGGGCGCGTTGGGCCAGGTGCAGCCGCGACTGGCACCCCTGGTCGACGCACTGCACCAGGCCGCGGCCACCGATCCCACCTGCGCGACGCTCTGGCGGTCGATCGCCGAACGACGCCGAATCAACATGGCCACCTTCGCCGCCGAGTTGCGGGCCACCGGCGAACTGCGCCCCGACCTCAACGACCAGGAAGTGGCCGACATCATCTGGTCGACCAACGCGCCCGAGTACTACCTGCTCCTGGCGCAACAGGGCTGGCCACCGGACCGGTACGCCTGGCTGCTCGCCGAGCTGTGGACCCGCCTCCTGCTCAGCCCGCCCGCCGCGGGAACCTGAGAGTCGGGCCGCCGTTGCGGGTGGATCCCAGCCCCGCGCCCGGCGCGCGGCTCCAGCAGGCTTCACTCCGAGGGCCGCGCGGGAACCCATCGCGCAGGTTCGAGACCCCAGTGATCTGGGGTTCCAAGTACCCCAGGTTCTGGGATGGTGCCCCGCTTCGGCTGCGACGAGCGTGGGGTCATGGCCGCAACACCGCGGTCGACCACGTTCAGGAGGGCTCATGACTGCCACTACCACCCGCACCGAGAACCGACTCGATGCGCATCACGACCTTCGCACCATGGTCCGGGGGCGGGTGCTGCTCCCCGGCGACGATGCGTTCGCAGCCGCGGCGATGGCGTGGAACGTTGCCGTCCACCAGCGGCCGGCGGCCATCGTCGAGGTTGCAGACTCAGCGGATGTGGTGACCGTCGTCCGGGCGGCCCGGGACCTCGGGCTTGCGGTGTCCGCGCAGCCGGGTGGTCATGGGGCGACGCCGGCGATCGACGGCACGGTGCTGCTGCGCACAGCGGCGCTGGACGAGGTCTGGGTCGATACCGAGGCCAGGATGGCCCGCGTGGGGGCAGGCGTGAAGTGGGGCCGGCTGCTCGAGGCGTTGGACGGCTCCGGCCTGATCGCGTTGGCGGGCAGCACCCCCGACGTGTCGGTCGTCGGGTACCTGCTCGGCGGTGGCATGTCCTGGTTCGGGCGGCGGTACGGGGTGGCCGCCGGGGCGCTGCGAGCAGTGGAGCTCGTGGACGGCGCAGGCACGCACCGTTGGGTTACCGACGAGTCCGATCCGGAGCTGATGTGGGCCCTTCGTGGGGGCGGCGGCGAGTTCGGCGTCGTCACCCGAGTTGAGATCGCGCTGCAGAGCGAGCCCGAACTGCACGGCGGCAAGCTCATCTTCCGTGCGGCGGACGCCACGGCAGTACTCCAGGCATTCCGGGAGGTGTCGGCCTGCGCACCCGACGGGCTCACCTGCTGGGCCTCGGTGATGCACTTCCCCGACCTCGCGGAGATGCCCGACCTGCTTCGGGGCCAGTCCCTGTGCATCGTCGACGTGACGTGGCTCGGACCGGCCGAGGACGCCACGCGGTTCCTTGCGCGCCTGCGGGGAGCCGCCCTCACCCTCCTCGACACGATTGGCCCGGTCGCGATCGGTCGACTCGGAGAGGTGGCAGCGGAACCAACAACGCCGACTCCAGCCATCGACTGGTCGACGACCGTCTCCGACCTTGACGACGCCACCATCGATCGACTCGTCCAGGCGGCCGCCGACCGCAATCGGACAGCCCTGACGAGCGTCCAGATCCGCCACCTGGGTGGCGCCTTCGGCTCACCGGCTGCTGGGGTCACCGGAGCGATCGACACGGTGGCAGGCGAGTTCCTGGTGTTCGCCTTCGGGATCCCCGCCGTGCCCGAGCTCGTGGAACCGATCCGATCGTCACTGCGAACCGTCGCGGAGGCCGTGCGCCCGGTCTCGCTGGGAAGGACCCCGCTGACGATGCTCGGTGCGGGCATGTCAGTGGCAGACGTCCATGACGCGTCCACGTTCGCCCGGCTCCGGGCGGTCAAGGACAGGGTCGACCCTGGTTCGGTCATCCGTGGCAATCACCCCCTACGGTGACCCGGCCCCGCCGAACGCGGCCGGGGTGGCCGACGGGGACGTCGAGGCAACATCGGGTCAGGCCCTACTCGAGCGGGGGCTCGAGTAGGGCCGCTCACCACGGAACGTCGCGGGAGGCCTCAACCGAGGAACCAGCCGGACGGACCGACCTGGTCGCCCACACGCGGCGCGTACTGAGTGAAGAACACCTGGGACGTGAGTTCTCGGCGACTACGCACGCCGGTCTTGTCGAAGATCGATTTCAGGTGGTCCTGGACCGTGTACGGCGACAGATGCAGCCGAGTGCCGATCTGGGCGGTCGTGACGCCGGCGAGAACCAGGCGGACCACATCCTGCTCGCGCTCCGTCAGGCCGTATGCCGCGACCACCAGGGGAACGACGTCCGGCGGCCGCGCCGGCTCCATCGTCACGACCACGTCGCCCGTCGGACCGTCGGCACCGGCCAGTGCGGCCGCGTGCAGGACGAACCACTCGCCATTGGGCATGCGGACCCGTGATCGGGGCACCGCCGGGGGTCGCCCGTCGCGAGAGCCGCGGGCCGAGGAGACCAGGACGTGGAGGATGGCCGGCAGCTCCCCGGTGGTCGGCATGCCGAGCATCTCGAGGTGGTGTAGCGCGGTGGGGGTTGCCGAGCGCACCTCGGCGTCGATACCCACGATCACCACAGCGGGTCCGTCGGGCGTCGCTGGGTCCATGCTCGCCGTCGAGGTGACGACCGCGGCGCGCAGCCCCCGGCCGACCTCGTGGGACAGTCCGGAGACGAAAGCTCCCTCCGCCGGGCTGAATCCGCTGGCCGGGCTCTCCCGGTACAGACCGATGGCGCCCCAGGCCTGGCCCTCGACGCGGAATGCCGCGCGAAGCTCCTGGTGGAACCCGAAGTACGGGACCAGGAACTCGCGCCAGCGCGGGCTCAACTCCGGGCGTCCCTCCGTGTCCAGTGCGAGAACACCGACCGGGTCGCGGCGCTGGGAGATCTCGCGATAGAGGTTGATGTCGTCGACCTCGTACTCGAAATGGGCGAACACGTCGTCGCGGGCGCCGGGCAGGTCAGCCTTGAAGGTGCTCGTGAGCAGGCCGGTCGCCGGGTCCGTTGTCGCCAGACAGACGGAGTCGTAGGGAACCGCCTGGCGGAGGAGGTCGATGACCGTCGCCGCGTACTCGGGCAGGCGCAGGCCCGCGCCCGTGAGGTCCGCAACCCTGGCGCGGACCCGTTCTGCGTGGGTGGTGGTCACCGGCCCATGGTCACTCATCCGGAGGCTCACGTACACCCCAGAACTCTGGGTTCCCGGAACCCGAGCTCCTGGGATGGTGCGCCGATCCCCCCGCGGGCACCGTTGAGCCGTGGCAGCAACACCGCGCCCGGAACTCGAGGAGAGATCATGATCGACATCGTCAACACCGCTGCGCACCGCAGCGGTGCGCGCCGCCGCGCCCTGCGCGGAGGCGTCCGAGCAGGCTCGGCGACGGCCGCGCTGCTGCTGGCAGCCGGATGCGCCGCTGTGGGAGCGGGCACCGAGATCGAGCCCACGGCCTCAGCCCCAACCCCACAGCAGGTGATGTCCCACACCCGGCTGGCGGTAGCCAGCCTGCTCCTGGCAGACGACGTCCCGCCAGCTCCACCCGGATCCGTTGTGGACGGCACCGGGCCAGTGACCCTCACGGGGGACATCGGCGAGCCCTCTCGACAGGTCATGACCTGCGAACCCCTGGAGCTCCCGCTCGGCGATGATCCCGCCCCGACCGAGCCGGACGCGGCCGGGGCCGCATCCTCGAGCTCCGTCATCGGGGTGGCGCAGGTCGACCAGTACGCCGTCGTCTACATCAATGATGCTGCGGCGCGCAGCGCGGTGGGCCGTGCACGGGAACTGGCGGACGGCTGCGACGAAGCCTTCGCTGTCCACTCACCCGACAGCAATGGGCAGGCGACCATCACGCCGGTTGCCGGCACCGTCGACGGGTTCCAGGTGCACGCGACCTACGCCGACAGCGGTCGTACGACGACGTCGGACGAGACCAGTGCCGTCCTGCGATCAGGACGAGTCGTCCTGTTCCTGCGTGCCACCGAGACAGGATCGGGGCCGAACGCTGCCGAGAAGGTGGACGGCATCCTCGATCCGGGATGGACCGATCTGCTCATCGCCGCGGCCGCAGCGAACCTCGCCGAGTGAGTGCGCACAACTCGCCTCGAAGGCCACGCCGTCGCCCGAATCCTGTCAGTAGCAGTCGCCGGTTCGCGGGGTCAGTCTTGTTCGGTGGCGGCGGCTGGCGTCCGGCCTGACGAGGTCGCGGTCGCGGTTGCGCGGCAGCAGCGCGAGAAGGTGAGCCAGACGGCGGCCGCGGGAGCACAGCCGGAAGCCGCTGATCCACGGCTCTCCAGTGAGAGCCTGTCAGTGGGACAGGACACCGTCCCACTGCGCCGCGTGCGACGCGCGGTGGGGAGGGGGCTGTGGCAGGACGGTGCACGTGGGTGAGGATCGCGTGGGGCGCGCTCGGAGTGTTGAGGTGTTTCTGACCGTGTGATTCTCGTTGGCTCCGGGGCGGCGCGTGGTCGCGGCGTCTGGAGTCCCCCCTTGCCGGTGTTGCTTGCCTGGTCTGCCTCGCCTGCGGAACAGGGGTGCTATCGGGCTGGGGCGGGGGCGGGTAGCGCGGGGTGGTGGGTGTTCCAGCGGGGCAGGGCTCGGGTGATGCGGCGGGGTCCGCTGACGTGGATGCGGCCGGATCGCAGTGCGTTGTCCCACCCGAGTGCGCCGCGGTGCCAGTCCACGAATGCGGCCGAGTGGGCGGTGACTGTGGCGTCGGGTTCGCCACCAGGGTCGGAGTAGCACAGTGCAGCGTCGTGATGTTCGGCCAGGAGCCAGTACCGGCGGTTCCTGGGCGGCTGGTCGGGGAACGCGAACGCGATCACGGTGCGCTGCTCAGGGAGGGCGTCGTGGTCGAGTTGGACCTGGGTCCACGCCCACAGGGCGAAGCCGGGGTCGGTGTGCTCGGTGGTGACCTCCAGCCATCGGTCACCCCAGTCACCGAGGGCGGTGATGACCGCGCCGAGGTCGTGTCCGGCGGGGGTGAGGTGGTAGGTCTTGCCGCGCCCGGAGGGCCGTGGGCTGGTGGTGATCACGTTCGCGTGTTCGAGTTCGCGCAGCCGCTTGGCGAGCATGGACCGGGACATGGCCGGTAGGCCGCGGGCCAGCTCGGCGAAGCTGTCGGCGCCGAACATCAGGTTGCGGATCAGTAGCGGGGTCCAGCGTTCGGCCAGGATCTCCGAAGCGCGGGCGATCGGGCAGTACTGGCCGTAGCTGCCCATCCGTGCCTCCCGGGATCGATGCCGGTGCTGGTTCTTTTCTAGCACTATTCATGGCCAGGGGTGCGGTGAACGATGGCGGCTATGACCACACTCAACAGCAACGCAGCCACCGGTCAGTTGGTGCCCACCGCCGCCCGGGTGTACGAGGAGTTCTTCGTCCCGGCCCTGTTCGGGGCGTGGGCTGATCCGGTGGCAGATGCCGCCGGCCTGCGGCCGGGTCAGCGGGTGCTCGACGTCGGCTGCGGCACCGGGGTGCACGCCCGCGCTGCTGCCCGGAGGGTCGGCCCGACTGGCCGGGTGGTCGGCGTGGACCCGAACGAGGGCATGCTGGCGGTGGCCGCCGGCAGCCCCGAGCCGGTGCGGTGGCGCCGCGGGACCGCTGAAGCGCTGCCCTTTCCCGATGGCAGCTTCGACCACGTCGTCAGCGGCTTCGTGCTGATGTTCCTCACCGACCGGACGCGCGCCCTGGCTCAGATGGCCCGCGTGCTCACCCCAGGCGGGCGACTGACCGTCACCACCTGGACCGCGCTGCCGACCACCCCCGGGTACGCAGCCATGGTCGACCTGCTCGCTGACACCGTCGGACCACAGGCCGCTGCCGCCCTGCGCGCGCCATTCAGCCTCGGCGAGAGCGCGCAACTCCACGATGTGCTCGCGCCCGCCTTCAACGACGTCACCGTCCATCGCATCGACGGCACCGCACAGTTCCCGTCCATCGACGCCTGGGTACACACCGACATCCGCGGCTGGACCCTGGCCGACACGCTCACCGAGCGCCAGTACGAAACGCTGCTGAACACCGCACGAGACCGGCTCGCCCGCTTCACCCGCCCCGACGGCACCGTCTCCTTCCCCGCGCCCGCCTTCATCGCCACCGCGACCCCCATCCGGAACTGACCACACCCCGAGTTGCATCAACCAACGGTGTCTGGGCCCGTGTCTTACCGGCGTAGTGGCCCAACGCGACTGGGTGTTTCGCCACGCCCGTGGACGCAACAATCGGATGGGGCGTTCGGTGGGCGGGTGGTGGGATGTGCCGGTGCTGGCCCTGCCGAAGCAGACGGTCCCGCCGCAGAACTCGGCCCCTAGGATAGTGGCTATCCGCGGGATCGCCGGGAACCGAGGAGGAAGCAGGCCACGTCATGGAGCTCGATGACATGCTCACCAGAGCCGGAAGCCACTTCGCCATCAGCAGGGTCTTCGGTGAACCCATCGAACACGACGGCGTCACCCTCATCCCGGTCGCCGTCATCATGGGCGGCGGCGGGGGTGGCTCTGACAGTCGAGGCAGTGGTGGCGGCTTCGGCGGAGTCGTGCGCGGCATCGGCGCGTACACCGTCCAGGATGGAAAGGTCGGCTACAAGCCCGCCATCGACGTGTTCGCCCTCGGTCTGGTGGCCGTCATCACCGCCTGGACCGCGGCCCGCGCGGTCAACCGCCGCAGCAGCAAGAGGGCCGCGAAGCGCGCGTCTGTCCACGATCACCCTGCCGATCTCGCTTCCGATCTCGCTTCCGCACCCGCGGGCGCCGCCGTCGAGTAGCACGGCGCGCTGTTTCACCACGTCCGTGGAGTCAACTATGGTTGGCCGTTCACCTGATTCGTCTCACCCAGCGTGACCAGGGCAGGCGCGGCCCCACACCCGAGGCGAATCTGTCCGCTGTCGGAATGGGGGCGTTTCGGGGCTCGTTTGATCACTCAATGTGACTGTCTGGTCGTGGTGGCCGGCACTTTCAGCTGCCATCGACAGCCATGCTGAGGCACCCGGGCGCGGCTATCGGCGGCACAGAGGGACGCAGGATCGAACCACTCGCTGTTGAGCGCGGAGCGACGGACAGGACAGTGGTGCAGATCGGTCTCTCCTCGCTCGAGGTGATAGTGCCTGGCAGGGCAGCAGGCGACCCGACGGCTTGACCGAGGAGAATGTGGACGCCCGCGCAGGAGTTGCTCCGCGCGGGGGCGGGCGAACCCCTTGGCATCGACGGCCGGCCCGCGTCAGAATGTCGCCCTGGACGAGCAGCAGCAGGGCGGGCCTGACGCCCGGCCGAGCGGAGAGGGGGGCGCTCGATGTCAGGATCCGGCCGTGAAACGGTGTCGGCTCTCCCGGACGTCGTTGAGCCTTCGATCACGGTGTTCCTCGTCGATGATCACAGCGTCGTCCGTACGGGCCTCAAGGCCTACTTGAGCACTGAGCCGGGCATGGAGGTTGTCGGGGAGGCCGCGGATGGTCGGGAGGCGCTCGCTCGGCTTGCCGTGCTCGCGGCGGGGGCTGGCGTCCCGGACGTGATCCTCATGGATATGCAGATGCCGCATCTCGATGGTGTCGAGACGACGGTGCGGGTCAAGGCGGCCTGGCCTGAGATCGACGTCATCGCCGTGACGTCGTTCGTCGAGGAGGCGCGCATCCGAGCGGCGCTTGAGGCCGGTGCCACGGGCTACCTGCTCAAGGATGCTGACGCAGGGGACGTCGCCGATGCGATTCGCGCCGCGGTGGCCGGCGAGGTGCGGCTCGACCCGGTGGTGGCCGCCGCGCTGGCCTCGGGCCTGCGAGCCCCGAGGTCGGTCGTGGAGGATCTCACCCCACGTGAGCGGGAGGTCCTTGTCCTGGTCGCCGAGGGGCGCACCAATCGCGAGATCGGGCGTCGACTCGGTGTCGCCGAGCGGACGGCGCGCACCCACGTGTCCAACATCCTCACCAAGCTCGGTCTGGGCAGCCGCACGCAGGCTGCCATGTGGGCGGTGCGCGAGGGACTGGTCGACGCCTCGGACGTCACCTCGTGACTGGGGGTGCAGGACGGGGACCTCGGTCGTCACCTCTGCGCAGCACGTCGATGCCCACGGAACCCGAGGTCGAGGATCTGGCCGCGGCGCTTGGCACGATCGACGAGCAGATCGTTGCGCTGGCCATGGACCGCGTGCCCTTCGGTCTGGCCATCTTCGACCTCGATGGCCGGCTGACGCGATGCAACCGCACTTGGGCCAGCTTCTTCGAGTCCTACTTCGGCGTGGAGCCCGGTTATGCCACTCCTGGCCGCCACATCACGGACCTTGTTCCCGAGAACGCAGCCGCGATCGAGGAGCTCTTCGCCGCGGTCAGCGCAGGCAAAGTGGTCCGCCAGGCCGCACACCGCCTGGCCCTGCCCGGCATGGCCACGTACTGGGACGTGCTGTTCGCCCCGCTCTACCAGGACGGGCGGATCGTCGGGGCTCTCGACCTCGTCACCGACGCCACCGACCGCGTCCGGAACTCCGAGCAGCTGGAGCGACGGATATCGGCGTTCACCGCGATCGCTGATGCGATGACGCTCGAGCACCCGCTGGAACAGACGTTGCACCACGTCGCCCGGAGCGTCCGGTCGGCGACGGGCGCTGAGGCGGCGGCACTTGTTGTATGGGAGGACGAGGACCTGCGGAACCTGTCCGCGTACGGCGACGACGGTCTGCCCGACGGCTATCGACAGGCTGTCGAGGCGGCGTACGCCCTCGGCGTGGACTCGCCGATCCGCAACGTCACCACCGCCAGCGACGTGACGGTGATCCGAGGCTTCCGCACCAGGGCAGAGCAGGATCCCGGCTACGCACCGCTTCACCCCATGTGGTCGGCGATGGAGTTCGAAGACACGGTCGTGGTGCCCCTCGGTGCCCGCGGTCGCTGCGTCGGGTGCCTGCTCCTCTACGTCAGCGCCGACCGCGAGGTGGACGCGGCCGAGCGGGCCTTCCTGCACGCGATCGCTGACCAGTCCGCCGTCGCGGTGGAGAACTCGAGGCTCTACGGCCACGCCGAGTCGCACGCCACACTCGTGGAGCGACAACGGCTCGCCCGCGAACTGCACGACTCGGTCAGCCAGGCCCTGTTCTCCATGACGATGCACGTGCGCACCGCGGAGCGACGCCTCGAGCCGCTCGGCGTGGAGGCTGACCTGGCTCGAACCGAGGTAGCTCGACTCCACGAACTGGTCAAGGGCGCGCTCGCGGAGATGCGGGCGCTGATCTTCGAGCTGCGCCCCGGCGCACTCGCGGAAGAGGGACTCGGTGCCGCGCTGACGAAGCAGGCCGCGGCGATCTCCGCCCGCGAGCAGGTGACGATCGAGGTCGTCGCCCCCACGCGCAGGCTTCCCCTTTCCACGGACGCCGAGGAGCACCTCTACCGGATCGCTCTCGAGGCCATGCACAACGCGGTCAAGCACGCGCGACCGCGACGAATCGACGTCATGATCTCGATCGACGACACCGCGCGGCAGGTCGAGCTGGTGGTGACCGACGACGGGATCGGCTTCGACACGTCGGTCGAGCACCTCGGGCACCTCGGGCTGGGCACGATGCGCGAACGTGCGACGGGACTCGGCGGAACGGCGACCCTCGCGGCGGCGCCTGGGGCGGGAACGCGGGTCACCGTCGTGGTCCCCGTCGACGCCACGCACCCCCGGGGCTGAGCTCCCCGCCGTCAACTGCCGCGGCGTCTACGTCATCCGGCCGAGACCTGGGCCGGCCGTTGTTCCCCTGGCGGACTGTCCCCCTGGCCGATGCCTGCACCCCACTGTGAGCGGCACCCTCGAGGTACCAACCAGAAGGGAGCTCCCGATGAGCATCACCCAGTGGATCCTGTCGATCGCCCTCCTCGCGTGGGCACTCGTGCGCAACCTCGGCACCCGCGAGGTCACTCGCGGCACGTTCGTCCTGCCCCTCGTCATCGTGGTCGCCGCTGCGTCGTACTTCCTGTTCCCGCTGCCGACCGCGGGCAACGACCTGGACCTCGTCGCGGAGTTCGGGATCGTCGGCGTGCTCTTCGGGCTCGCCGCCAGCGCCGTCACGCGCCTGCACACCCGGGACGGACAGCTCGTCGCCACCGCGGGAGCTGGCTTCGCGGCGCTCTGGCTGGTCATGATCGGTGGACGCATCGCCTTCGCTGAATGGGCGACCGGCACGGGTGCGCGCACCGTGGGGATGTTCTCCCGCGACCACAACATCACCGGTGCCGACGCCTGGACCGCAGCCTTCGTCGTCATGGCGCTGGGCATGGTGCTCGCCCGCACCCTCGCGCTGGCCATCCGGACCCGCCGAACCGGCGCGGGTCTCGCCCCAGCGACCGCCTGAACCCCGTCCGCAACGATCACCAGGAGAACACCGTGACCCCCACCCGCCTCGCCCCCGCCGGACCCGCCGACCTGGACACGACACGCGCCCGACCGATCCGGGAGGTCCTCGCCCTGGTCGGCCTCAGCTTCGGCGTCACCGCCGTCGGGTCCCTCCTCGTGGAGCTGGTCGCCCCTGAGTCCGATCAGCTGCTGCGCCGCCTACCCGTGGTGCTGGTCCTGCTCGTGATGAGCCTCGTCGTCGCACGTCGGATCGGCTGGTCAGCCATCGCAGCTGGGAGCCCGACGACGTGGCGTCAGACTGGATGGCTCACGGCACCTGTCCTTGTCGCGCTGGTGCCGCTGGCGTGGGGCTGGTCCCCGGACCCCTCGACGCTGGTGACCCTGACCCTCGGGTATGCCGCCACAGGGATCTACGAGGAGCTGTGGTTCCGCGGCGTCGTGCTGCGCGCCGCGCTCCCGCTCGGTCCCGGGCGAGCCGCCGCGCTGACCGCCGTCGTCTTCGGCGCCGCACACCTGGCCAACATCCTCTTCGGCCAGAACGTCGCCGTGAGCGCCGCGCAGGCGGTCGGTGCCGCTGCCTTCGGGTTCGGCTACGCCGTACTGCGGCTGCGCACCAATGCCCTCTGGGTGCTGGCCGGCACCCACGGTGTCGGGGACCTGCTCCTGCACACCACCGGTCTGCACGGCGGCGCCCTGTGGGCCGTCATGATCGGGCAGGACCTCGTACTCCTCGTCGTCGGACTCGTCGCGCTGCGCGGCCTGCGCCGCACCGCGCGATCGCCTTGGTCGCCGCGGCGACCGGGTCGGGTGCACTCGGACAGGCACTCGACGCACCAGGCACGCGCGAGTGAGGATGGCTCACGTGGCACTTGCGCACCACCGTCGAGGTAGACAGCCCGTCGGGGTGCGCCTGGAGGCAGCGACCTTGATCGATGAGGCCGCCCTGGCGTCGACCTTCACTAGCAACCTGGCAGTTTGCAGTGATAATCCGCTGATGGAACCGATCGGAGGCCCGATGCACGACCACGCTTCGACATCCGGGGGAAACCAGTTCCCCGACCTTGCTGGGCGGGTTGTCCTGGTGACTGGTGGCACGTCAGGGATTGGGAAGGCGAGTGCGGCGGCCTTCCTGCGTTCCGGTGCGGCTGTGGCCATCACCGGTCGTAGCCCGGAGAGGGGCTCGGGGGCCCTCGACGAGCTCGCGCCGATGGGGCGGAGCCGGGAGTCCGTGATGTTCGTCCCGGCTGACGTCACTCGTGAGGCGGACGTGGCCTCCCTGGTCGGATCTGTGGTGGATCGCTTCGGCGGCCTGCACATCGCGGTGAACTGCGCTGCGAACACCGAGGTGGCCCAGGGCAGCGGATCGAACTTCACGGACATGAGCCTGGAGGTCTTCGACGGTGTCGTGCGTACGTGCCTGACCAGCGTGTGGCTGTGCATGAAGTACGAGCTCACGGCCATCCTCGGCAGTGGGGGAGGGTCGATCATCAACATCTCCTCGGTCGATGCCCTGCTCGCGGCACCGGGAACCGGGTCGTACGCGGCGGCCAAGGCCGGGGTCAACGCCCTGAGCCGGGCGGCGGCGGCGGAGTATGCGTCGCAGGGGGTCCGGATCAACGTGATCAGCCCGGGCGCGATCGAGACCCCGATGCTGGCCGCGAACTTGGCGGCTGGTTCGGCCCAGGAGCGCGATGCCATCATGGAGCGATACCTCTCGATGATCGACTCTCGTCGTCTGGGTAGGTCTGAGGAACTGGCCGCGACCGTGGTCTGGCTGGCATCGGATCACGCGTCCTACGTGGTGGGTCACAACCTCGTCGTCGATGGCGGAATCCGCGGCGACTAGTCGCGGACGATCTTCGGTCGACTCCGCACCCTGGGCTTCGCCGAACGCCGATCAGGTCGACCATGCAGGGGCATGGAGTCAGGGGGCGTCGTGCGGGTCTCGGTGGCTGCCCGGCGGATAGCCGAGCGCGGCGAGGCTGGTGAGCAGCAGCAGCTCGGCCGCCACCAGGGCCAGCCCGGCCGGCCTGTGTCCGGCCGCCGCCAGGCCGATCCCAGCGGCAAGGAACAGCGCGAGCTCGATGACCACACGGGCGGCGAGCGGGAGGTCGATCTTCCGACGCGGTGCCAGCAGCGCCCCCCAGAGCATCGCTACGGTGCTCACCAAGGCGACCACCGCGAGGAGTTGCACAAGAAACTGGTCGGAGAGGGCCGCGCCGATGACTGCCGCAGACCCCAGCAAGCACAGCTCAAGGATGAACCTGAGCGCCAACAGAACCCCAACCATCCGCCAAGCCTGCCAGTGCCCCCGGGCCGGCGTCGAGCAACTGGCAGCGGCTGGTGTGCCTCGCGTCCTGGGTGACACCCTTGCCGCCCGCGGACAGCGTCGCCTCGTCACGTCCCGATCGGAGAAGCCATGGAGATCACCTACACCGACCGGGTCCCCACCCTGCAGGAGCATCGCGCCCTGGCTGAACGGGTGGGGTGGACCGACGCATTCCGATGGGAGGCCATGCCGGCGTCCCTGGCCGGGTCATGCGCCGGCACCGTCGCCACCACCCCTGACGGCACCGTGGTGGGCATGGGACGCGTGGTCGGAGATGGTGCGTTCTTCTTCTACCTGCAGGACATCGCGGTCGATCCCGAGCACGGGGGTCGTGGGATCGGACGCGAACTTACCGAGCGGCTGTTGGCCCAGGTGCGCGTGATGGCCGGTGGCGATGCGTTCGTCGGGCTGTTCGCCACCGAGGCCGCGGCAACCCTGTACCGTCGTGCCGGCTTCGACGACCAGACGCAGATGCGCGGAATGTGGCAGATCGTGCGCACCTCCTGACGCGGTGGGCCAGACCCGGCCAGGACGTGGGCGACGGGATGGCCCCGTTCGGCTCAGTTCAGGTAGGGGACGGGTCTGTCCCGGTCCAGAAGCTCCGGTCCTTGCGTAGGCCGTGTGAAATGCGTCCTGACGGTTGCGAGGGCACGCTACGTCGCCGCAGGCGCAGCCTCGGGCCCGGGCGCTGGGGTCAGGACGGTGCTGAACAGGTGCCGGCGCGTCCCGGGGCGGGGGGCCAACCAGGGCTCGAGGGCCTCACTTAGGCGCTCGGTGAACTCGGCGACGTCGTCCTCACCGAGGTGGAGAGCAGCCGTCCGGAAGCCGAGGGCGTCGCGCTCCAGGTCCACATCCGGGCCCGCGAGGTAGGCGTCGAACCCGGCGAGCAGGCTGGCGGCGAAGACCGCGAACGAGGTCCGCAGCTGCTCGTGGGACATGGCGGTCAGGTCGTCTCGCCCTGCACTGGCGTTCGCCGGGTTGAGCCCGTACCGCCGTTCAACCGCGCCACGGATGCGCCGTTGGCCGACCACGGACAGCACACCGGCCTCGACGAGGACGGCGATATGCCGGTAGAGCGTGGCCGGGGGGATGTCGGGCAGCTCGACGGCGAGGTCCGCGGTGGTCAGCTCGCGTTGGCCCAGGAGGCTCTGGACGACCCGGAGCCGCACCGGGTGCAGGAGGACGTCAGCACTGGCCATGGGTGAACGATATCAAACTTGACAACGTTCTAGACATTGATAACGTTGAGGTCGAGGAATTCAAGGAGGAACAAGTGAGCACCATCCGACTCGACCCAACGACCGTGACCGTCGAACTGACTGTGTGGGAGCGCATCGTTGCCCTGCGCGGTGATGTGACCGTCCCCCGGGGGGACGTCACCTCGGTCGAGGTCGTCCCCGATGCCCTGGCCGCAGCCCGGGGTGTGCGCGCGCCCGGGCTGGGCGCACCCGGCATCCGCAAGGTGGGGACCTGGCGGGCGCGCGGATCCCGCACCCTCGTCTCGGTACGCAGGAATCAGCCGGCCGTCCACATCAGACTAGGGCCGTCCTCTGACTGGGACGCGCTCCTGGTGGGCACAGACGGCGCCCCCGCGATCGTGGCGCAACTCGCGGAGGACGATTCCACCGCTGGTGTTGACGAGGAGGTCCGCTTCCCCGTGCCCGGGGGCGTCGTGCTGAGCGGCTCGCTGCGCCTGCCAGCGGAACCCGGCGACCATCCTCTGCCCGCTGCCCTGCTCATCGCTGGGTCTGGGCCCGTCGACCGGGACGGCAACGCGAAGGGCGCTCCCATCGGCATCCAGGTGGCGCTGGCTGAGGCTCTGGCGCGCACCGGAGTCGCGTCCCTGCGTTTCGACCGGCGCGGGATCAGTGACGGGACCGACTGGCGGCAGGCGACCTTCGGGGACAACACCAGGGACGCGGCCGCGGCCCTCGACGCCCTGGCCGCAGACCCCCGGATCGATGTCTCGCGCCTGGTCGTGATCGGCCACTCCGAGGGCGCGCTGCATGCACTGCGGCTCGCCGTCGGGCAAGCGGGAACACCCCCCGCGGCGGTGGTCCTGCTCTGCGGGACCGCCCGCCGGGGCGACGACGTTCTCCTCTGGCAGGCCGAGCAGATCGGCCCCAGCCTGCCGGCCCCGGTCCGCGGGCTGCTGCGGGTCCTGCGCACCGACATCACGGCAAAGACCCGCGCCACGCACGAGAAGATCCGCCGCACGACCACACCCGTCGCACGGATCGGCGGCGCTCGGTTGAACACGGGCTGGTTCCGCGAGTTCCTCGACTACGACCCCCGCGTCGACCTCGAAGCACTGACCGTGCCCACGCTCGCCCTCACCGGCGACAAGGACGTGCAGGCCCCACCCGAGGACCTCGACACCATCGCCGAGCTCGCACCAGGCCCCGTGGACATCCACCGTCCGGCCACGCTGACGCACCTGCTGCGACACGACCCGGCCGCCCCACCCTCCGTGCGCGACTACAAGCGCCAGCTCCGCGAGCCGGTGGACCCCGACACGGTGCACGACATTGCCACCTGGGTCGGGACCACCCTGGCCCAGTGAGCGGCCGGCCGCCACCACCCGGGGGCCGTTGAGGCCGACGACGTCCCCGGTTCCGCTGAGCCTCGACGGTGTCCGAGTGGGGATGGTTGCGAGGCAGTCGCAACGGGACCAACGGTCACGCGACACTCGCGGCTGGATGACGTGGGTCCTGAGGTCCGAGTTCGCGTCCTTGCGGGGTTGGCGTGGGGCTGCACGGGCGGGTCGATCTGGACTCTGCGCTCTGCCGATTGCCCCTGCCTGAGGACCTCAGTGCGGAGTTCGGCAAGAACTCAGCGGTCATGAAGGGCAGGGAGCGTGTGGCCGTGGGCACCTACCTGCTCATCACCGCGCTCTTCACGGGCGCGGTGCTCCTGGTGGATTGGCGCTTCGAGCTTGGCAACCAGCGCGCAGGACCACCAGACCTACATCGCCACCCAGATCCTGGCGCCGGTCGGCATGCAGAACAGCTTCGTCGCCGACGGCGAGATCCACCAAGCCATGGCGCGGGCACCGGCCGTGGTTCGGCACCAAACGACCACTGCCCGAGAACACGACCGACCGCGCAACCGCTCCACAGGGTGGGATGATCGCCAGCGCGAACGACCTGGCGATCTACACGCAGATGATGATGAACGGCCATGACGACGTGCTCAGCGCCGAAGGCAAGGCGCTGATGATGCGCCCGGCCAGCTCGGCATCACCGTTCTACGGCTTCGGGCGACAGTGATCGGGCGGGGAGGGCCTTGATGGGCGTCTTCGTCAGGGCACTTCCGCT
This sequence comes from uncultured Actinomycetes bacterium, assembly GCA_963798745.1. GTDB lineage: Bacteria > Actinomycetota > Actinomycetes > S36-B12 > CAIYMF01 > Prado023. The sequence goes on along the minus strand of CAWCUF010000003.1, from coordinate 789,032 downwards.
CCTGGGTGCCCAACCGCTAGCCTGAGCCCATCACATCGAGCGGGAAGGAGGGGATGGCCATGACGGCGATTACGCGGGTCCCCCTCCGCACCACCAATCCCTGACTCACGCGATCGCCTGCATTCCGTGGGCTCGCGCCGCCGGATCCCCGGCGCTTCTCGATGAGGACTGACTGCATTGTCATACACACCTTCCGCGCTGCTGCCCTACGGGTGGGGCGCTCACAAGAACGACCCACTGCCGCCCGGCGGGCAGCCGGCGCGGATCATCCGCCACGATGGGCGGACCCTGCTTGGGGTCACGGCGTCGGGCCCCTGTGTACTGCTGCCCTCGGAGCGGCTGGAACCCCAGCCGACCGTCGGCGACTGGGTGGCGATCCCAGCCGATAGCCCGGACTCCGATCGGCGTGCGATCCTCGAGGTGCTCCCACGGCGGTCGCTGCTACGGCGGCAGTCCGCCGACGGCCTCGGGGAACAGGCTCTGGCCGCCAACGTCGACCTCGTGCTCATCACGTGCGGGATCGATCGCCCGATCCGGGCGGGTCGAATCCAGCGCGTTGCCGCTCAGGCATGGGACTGCGGGGCCACCCCGGTCCTGGTGCTGACCAAGGCCGCCGAGATCGACGCCATGGACCTTCCACGCATCGAACTGGAGCATCCGGGCATGCAGGTGCTCGCGACCGCTGCGCTGGAGGGAGTGGGGCTCGACGAGGTGAGCGCCCTGATCGCTGGGCGCACCGCGGTCTTGATCGGCGAGTCCGGTGCGGGCAAGTCGACGCTGGCCAATGCTCTGCTCGGCGAGGACATCGCCCTGACCCGGGACGTGCGCGCCGGGGATCGCAAGGGCCGCCACACGACGACCTCCCGCCAGCTGCACCGGGTTCCCGGGGAGCTCGGTGGGGTGATCATCGATACCCCGGGCATCCGCTCGGTCGGACTGGCTGCCGACGCCGTGGCCGTGGGTGCGGTCTTCTCCGACATCCAGCAGTGGGCGGTGGACTGCCGGTTCTCCGACTGCGGCCACGACACGGAGCCCGGGTGCGCCGTGAAGGACGCGATCGCAGGCGGTCGGGTGTCGCAGGAGCGCTACGAGGGCTGGCGACGGCTGCAGCGCGAGGTCGCCAACGCCGAGCTGCGTGCCACTCCGCACGAGTTCCGCGCCGAGGCGCGGAAGTTCGGCCGGCGGGTCAAGGAGGTCAAGGCGCTCAAGGGGCGCTGACCAGCTCCGCAGCGGCGCCCGCGGACCCGTGGGGTTGGCGGGTGTCCCGCAGCAAGGACGGTGCCCCACGTGTGTCAGGTGGCAGTCCGCAGCGCGATCCGGGCGAGCTTGACGGCCTTCTTCTTCGAGATCCGCTCCGGATAGGTGAACGGGCTGTCGCCGGGGTACCGGGAGCGCCCGACGGTGACGCGCACCACTGTCGTGCCCTTGCGCGCGAGGATCGTGTATCCCTTGGCCTTCGCGTTGGAGAGCTCGCGGAACCGCCAGGCGACGCTCTGATCGCCGACCCGGGCGGCCGGCACGCGGGCGCGCCACGTGGTCCAGACCCCGTCGCACTGCGTGCATACCCACTCGACGACCTTCGGACACCGGTCCGGGTAGCTGGCGTTTCGCGTGACCGCTCGCTTCGCGGTGCGCACCGACTTGTAGCGGTACACGTCGACCTTGGCCAGGGCGCCGACGTCGCCCGACAGCCCGGCCGGCGGGCCGTAGTAGCCACGGCCACGGTCCTCGCGGAAGGCCAGCATCTGCTCATCGGACCGGCAGTTGCCCGGGCGTGCCCCCACTGCCCGCGTGTTGCTGTACGTGTAGGCCGACCAGCGTCCACCCTCCTCGAGAACCAACTTCACCGTCGACTTCGTCGGCAGATCCGAGCGGTCGATCACGGCGCTGGCCGGCGGCGCGACACTGACGGCGCCCAGCACGACTACCGCGACGGTGAGGAGTGTCAGGCGGAGTCGGGCAGCGAACCCTACGACCAGATGCGACGGATGCAGACTGACCATGACCGACCTTCCTCTATATGAGGCAGGTCACACTACGCCGCTCCGGCGTCGCGGCACCAGGCCCTCGTGAGCCGACCGATTCCGCGTTTCGTCGTCGAGCTGCGGAGGCCCTTGGGGAGGCCCCGCCGTGGATGCCCGGAGTCACCGCTGAGGAACCTCGCCAAGCCCGAGATGGTTGGCGAGATCGTGACGGCGATGGTCGCCGCGAAGAGACAGCAGGTGCGGCCTTTGAGGCCGCCTGGATCCACGCGGCGTACCGCCGCCGCCTGGGCCTTCGGGCGCATCCCACAGTCATGCCCGCAGGATGGAAGCCCTCCTGGCTGTGACCGGGCGCACGATCCGAGGCTGGGTCTCAGGCCTCAGCGGTCCCGGAGCGTCCTGGCCGCCAGGTGTTCGACGTCGACCGGGCCGGGTCGCCAGGCGATCCCCGGGATCGGGTGCAGCGGCGCGAACGGGTCGGCCGCGCACTGCCAGGCAACCGCGAGGCTGTCGGCGATCAACCCTGCAACGTCCGGATGGGCCTCGGCTGCGAGCCGACGCAGTTCATCGACGTCGGTGAGCTTGACCGTGACCGTCCACGTGACCGCGCCCCGGTCAACCGACTCGGCCACGGCCTGGCCATCCTCCGAGAGGACCCGGAAGGCGCCAGCCTCCAGCGGCCCCTCCATCCCGGCGGTGGGCCAGAGCAGCCAGCCCAGTGCGTCGAACGCGTTGCCGAAAGGCGCCACGTCAGAGGATCCAGGCGCGGTGCCCTCACCGTCGGGATGGGCGCGCAGCCCGATCGTCACCGCGTTCCCCGCGGCGTACGCTGCGGCTTCATGGAGGGCGCCCGCGTCGATAACGGTGACCTCGGCGGCCGCGGTACGGACCCACGTCTGCCGGTTCCGCCCGCGCACCGCCGTACTGGCCGTGCCCGCCCGCTCGAGGGTGGGCAGGTCGAAGAGACCGGGCTCGTTGGCATCCATGTCGACCGACTCTATGCCCAGCCCGCCGACCCGAGCGATGGCCCGGCGACGGGTCCAACCGCAGCCTGCGGACGCAGCGGTGACAGGCAATGGGCCGTCACCAGCAGTCCGGTGATCAGCCGGCATTGGCAGCCGCCGAAGCCACCCGCCAAGAGCACGAACCCGGCACCCTCAGGACCCGAGTCATTGCGCCGCGAAAGAGTGTCAAGGCGAAAGCCGACGTGCGCCCCCACAGCGCACTCGGAAGCCCACGGCATGTCCCGGGGAACCCCACGGGCGGGGTCTATCGGGATACTCAGTGTCTCGCACGCACGCCGATGAGCACCCTCGTCGCTGCGGGTTCCCGCTGCGGGACCCCCGGCGAATTCAAGGGGTCGTCGGATCAGTGCACCGGCGCGCCTGTGAGGACCGGCGATGGCCGGAAACCCTTGGTCAACAGCCAGATACTGAGCGAGAACTCCCAGATCGCCTCTGGCGCCGTGAGTGCCACTGGCAGCCCCGAGCCCGTGCCCCAAGCCCCCAGCAGCACACCGATTCCGGCCAAGAGGGCCAACGGACCGCCGATGAGGCCGACCATGACCATTGGACGCGGCAGCAGCCTGGACCGCCACATCAAGTAGCCGAGGAGAATCCCGTTGCCGAGCCCAGCGCAGAACTGGGGCCCAAGTAGGCGTGTCTGTTCGTGCAGGGCGATGAGTGCGCTGCCACTGTCGCCGAGTGTCTCATCGGTGTTCCCACCTGCCCCGAGGGCCTGGTTCATCGCGACGAGTGCCAACAGTGCGAGCACTCCAACCAGGATGAGGATGGATTCCACCGTCCGGGCGGCGACGTATCCCAGAGCGATGCTCTCGCTGAGCCGCCTGGCGATGGGGAAGATGACCACGGCGGTGGCGATCCCGCAGATCGCCAGCAGGATCTCGAGCAGGGCTCCCATGCCGATCCGGGTGTGAGCGCCGCTTCCGATGGCGAGTTCGACGCCGTTCAGGTACGGCTCGTAGAAGAAGAATGCTGGGATCGCGAACACGAAGGTGCCAAGGAACCAGGCCCCCATGATCCGCGCAGTTCGTTGCTCTGCGGGCGTGGGGGCGAACAGCTCGACGTCCGGTTGGGCCGTGACAGCCCGCGAGTCCTGCAGTCGTGGTGGGGTCTGTTCGTGCGCCATATCGAGCTCCTTTCCTAGTCCCGATGCGGGTGGGCAATCGCTCAGGCTGCGGTCATGCCGGCGGCGTGTGGTGTGTGCCTGCCGCATGCAGGTCGATGAGCACGGCTCCGATGTCGCGGAGCCCGGCCAGGACACCGTGCAGCTGGGCCTGGTCGGCGATCGGCCCGGAGAGCGTGGTGGTGCCGTCTCGTTGGTGGTGGATGGTCAGGTCGGCCAGTCGCGAGGACCAGTGGTCATCGAGGTGCCCCTCCACGCGGATCGTGTAGGTCGTGGCATCCATGGCAGCCCTCCGACGGAGCAACACCTCATCGGACCGGAGCCGTCGCCTCGTGCGACGCGCCGGCCTCCACGGCGGAAACGCTGCGCTGCCCGAGCCACAGAGAGACGCCCAGCCCGATCATCGCGATGCCGTTCGGGAGGGCCAACAGCCGGTAGAACGCATCGGGCATCAACGAGAGGGCGACCGTCACGACGCCGCCCACGGCCAACAGCAGGCTGGCCCAGCGTGCGAGCACACCAGCGCGGAACAGCGCGATCCCGAAGAGAAGGCCGCCGATGAGGTATCCGAAGTCCTGGATCTTCACGACGACAGCAAACAGGCCGATGTCACCGACGGGCGAACCACCAGTGCTCGCGGCGATCACATCATTGACGTAGGCGGGGTCGGTCGCCGCCACCGTGGGCAGGAGGAAGGCCGACGCGAAGGCAGTCCCCACGATGCACAGATAGCCGGCGGCCAGCACTACGAAGCCGACGAGGCCGAGGCGACCGTTGCGAGGGACTTGACTGAGGTACATGCCGGTGATGCCGACGAGGGCGAGCACGGCCATGAGCAGCTTGAACGTGCTGCGGACAGCCATCTCGGTGGTCTGGATCGAGGTGGCGTCCAGATGCGGGTGGCCGATCTGGACCCCGATGAAGATGGCGCCTGCGGCTGTGGCGCTCAGGCCGGCCGCGGCGGTGAGCCTGGTGGTGGTGATGGGCATGTCGTTCCTCAGATTCGGTGCCGGACGGGTTGTCCAGCCATGTTCCGAACGCTAGGAACAGAAGTGGTGAGGCCGCATCACCAGGTGATGTGACCCGCATGGTGATTCGTCGACGGGCTCGAGGCGGTCAGAGTAGGTGGAGGTCGGCTGCTCGGCGCACGGCGGCACGCCGAGTGTTGACGTCGAGCTTGGTGAAGATGTGTTTGGTATGGGTGCGCAGCGTGTTCACCGAGACGAAGAGCTGTCCAGCGATCTCCGGCCCGCTGAGCTCGGTCGCCAGCATGCGCAGCACCTCCAGCTCGCGCGCGCTGAGGCCCTCCTCGGCGGCCGCTGAAGCTACGAGGGGCTCATCTCCGGTGCTCAGAGCGGCGGCCAGCAGGCCCTGGGCGTGCGCCCGGACGTCCTGCGCCGCGGTGACGGAGAGCCGACCGAGCAGGTCCTCCATGGGCTGGCCCTCGTCGAGGAACAGCCGGCAGTAGCCAGCGGGCACCCCCATCGTGAGGGCGGCGGCGAGGTCGTCCGCGGCAGCCGCTTGGTCGCCGTTGGCCCGGTGGGCGAGCGCCCGCACCATCCTCCCCTCGACCACGCTGCCACCGCGGCCAGCCCTGTGGGCATCGTCCAGCACGCGATCCAGCAGGTCGAGCGACTGGGGGTCGCCCTCGGCGATGAGCAGCCGGGCAAGGGTGAGCTGGTCGTACTCGGCGAGGTACCTCGCAGGGTCCGTCGGCCCGACCCCTCGGTCCCGCGCCCACGCCCACGCGTCATCAAGGCGGCCTTGGCTGATCCACAGCCGCGCCCGGGCCGAGGCGATCGGGCGCACGTCGGGGAAGTAGCCGGGCAGGTAGCGCGGCTCAGCCTGGTCCAGCATGGCCACGGCGCCGTCGAGGTCGCCACGGTCCAGGAGCAGCCCGGCCATGGCGGTGTTCCAGCGGTACCGGTTCTCCAGCACGCCGTCGCCGAGCTCCCTGGCGGTCTGCAGATGTGTGTGGGCGGCGTCGAGGTCGCCCATCTCGCGGAGCACCTCGGCCAAAGCGACATGGAGGTCTCCCGTCGTGGTCAACCGCCCTGCGCTGTGATGCTCGGCAGCATCCAGGGCGCGATGAAGGAGCCGTCGGGCCTCGTCGGGCCGACCCCTGGTCAGCCACATGTCGGCGAGCACGACGGTGGCGCCGAGCTCGTCGGAGACCTTGCCGGCCCCGTGCAGGCTGCGCACGGCCTCTGAGAACGTCTCCACCGCGGTGACCATGTCGCCGGCGGCCCAGGCAGCCAGGCCGATGAACCCGGCGGCGGCACCACGGGAGGCATGGTCGTGCTCGCCGGACAGATCGAGGGCACGGCGAGCATGTGCCACTGTGCCGTCGACGTCACCGCGAGCCTGCGCAACCGCCGCCCGGTAGACGGCGATCATGGCGGGGATCTCCCGCAGCTCCGCATCGCGGCCTGCCGCCAGCTCCGCCAGGCGGGGCGCTGTCAGGAAGGCGGCGCTGGGCAGTGGCCCCTGTGCCAGTACGGTCTCGGCTGCGTCGAGCCAGCTGTCGACGCCGTCCAGGTCTCCCTCGGTCAGCCTGGTCCAGGCGTACCCCGTCGCCAGCATGGGGCGCTGGCGCAGAGCGTCGTCGGGCAGCGCTTGAAGCCAGCCTCGCAGCGTGCGATCCTCCCGCTGCCTGCTGAGCTGGGGCAGGCCTAGCTCGACCAGATCCGCGGCGAGGGCCGTGTCGCCGCCAGCCAGGGCGTGGTGCAGCGCATCGCCGAGCATGGCCTCCTCGGTGTACCAGCCGGCCGCGGCCCGGTGGAGGTGCTCCATCCGGGTCGGGCCCTGGGTCGTGAGCCGTGCGCGCAGGGCGTCTGCGAAGAGGTGGTGGTAGCGGTACCAGCGCCGGTGGTCGTCCAGGGGGACGAGGAACAGGTTTCCGCGTTCGAGGATCTCCAACATGCGTTGCCCGTCGTGCCTCCCCGTCAGCGCCTCGCACAGACCGCTGGTGAGCTGGTCGAGCACGCAGGTGTCGAGCAGGAATTCACGTACCTCGTCAGGTTGGCGCTCCACGACCTCTTCGACGAGGTAGTCGAGGACGAGGCGGTGGCTACCGGTGAACGACTCGACGAACTCGGCGATGTCGTCGGCTGTCCCGGCCGCATGGCCTTGCACCGAGAGGGCAGCCAACTGGAGTCCGGCGGCCCAGCCCTCTGTGCGCGCCTCGAGGGCCGCCACCACCGAGGGGGCCAGACGCAACCCCATCGCGTCATTCAGGAAGGCCTCTGCTTCCTGTGGGGTGAAGCGCAGGTCGCTGGCACGAAGCTCCAAGAGTTCTCCGCGGACACGCAGTTGTGACAGCGGCAGCGGCGGATCGGCCCGGGTCGTCATGGCGATTGTGACCTGCGGCGGCAAGTTGTCCAGGAGGAAGGCAACTGCGTCGTGCACTTCTGCCGCATCAATGCGGTGATAGTCGTCCAAAGCCAAGATCGTGCTGCCGGCAAGGAGATCGAGATCGTTGATCAGGCTCACCAGGAGCGCCTCCGTGTGGCCGGCGCTTCCTGCCTCCAGCAGGGTGCGGGCGTCGGCACCCACCCCAGGATGGGCGGACTGGATCGCCGCCACGACGTGCGTGAGGAACCGACGGACATCGGAGTCTGCCTCGTCGAGCGCCACCCAGGCGACCCTCGAGGCGGGCTCGGGGCCATCGCCCGCGGTCGGCGACGACAGCCACTGAGCCATGACCGTGGTCTTGCCAAACCCTGCTGGAGCCGCGATCAGCACGAGTCGGGGCGCTGGCCCGCCCGCACCGCGCAGCCGGTTCGTCAGGCGATCGCGGGTGACCAACTCCCTGCGCGGCGAAGGCACGTGGAGCTTGGTGCCCAGGACCGGCATAGCGTCAGCCTAGAACCCCTAGGCGTCTCGGACGTCACGGCGCCTGGTGCTGGCGCAGGTACTTACTCCAGCCGTGGCGGCGCCAGACGTTCAAGTTCTCCACCGACTCGGTCATCCTCCGCGGCATTCAGCACCCACCCGAGCACACCCCCCACCAAGTTCCGCCGCGCCATAACGTTGCGCCATTCGATTGGCTAGCCATCGAGGACGAACCGGGCGCTTTCTCTGATGAGCCCTCGACCGAACCGAGGTGGTTGTGGGTCCGTTGTGCGCTACCTCGGGCTCGAAGTCTTCGCCCGCTGCCGCGTCAACATCGCCACCGCTTTCGAGAACGGATCGGGATTGACACCATGGCCGCCCTCACCGTCTGAGCCCACCCGGCTCACGCAGCCCTACACGATTGGCAGGCATTCGACCCCATTCAGGTTGAGGCACGTCGGGGTGACCGGGCAGGCGCATGCTGCCCGCTCGAGGGGAGAGCGGGCAGCGATACGTCAGAGGTGGTCCTTGGCTCGCTATTGCACGGCGCCGAGGGCGTTGACGATGCCGTCGCCGTAGAACCCGTTGAAGTCCGTGTCACCGACGCAGAGCGCGGTGTAGCTGGCCGACAGCAACGGGTACTGGAACGGGTTCTGGGCGGGGCAGGCTGTGTCCCGGGCCGTTCCCATGAGGATCTGCGCGGTGCGGTCAGGTGCCAGGGTGAACCCAGCCCTGCCCCTCACCTTGCCGTGGGCCGACACGACGAGCGCCGCGACTCCCGCGGCATGCGGTGAGGCCATCGACGTGCCCTGCAGGTACTGGTAGTACCCGCACTGTTGGCCCCTTCCGGGGACTGTGCGGCAGTCCTTCAGGACGAAGCCCTGTCCACTGGCGGTGATGTCGCCGTTCTCGTCGACGTCGCCGACGGCCTGGAGCACGTGCAGCGGGGCCGCCGACAGGATCAGGTTGCCGGGGGTCGCGTAGGCGGCGGTGCCGGGGAAGTCGCGGTAGTCACCACCCGGGGCCGAGACCTCGATCTCACCGGAGGCGAGGTCGGTGGTCCAATTCGAGTAGTACGCCTTGCGCTCGCTCGGGCCCACAGCTGACACGCCGAGCACATGAGCACCCTCGACGGGAAGGTCGAAGCACGTGGCGTTGTCGATCGTGCGCTGGTGCTCGCCCCCGCCGGGATAGTCCGGGCTGGAGAAGTCGTCCCTGGGGTTGGCCAGGTTGTCGTGGTCGTTGCCGAGTGCGCCGACGAGGGTGACGCCGTGGTCGTGGGCGTAGTTCAGCGCCCGCGTCATGGCCTCGATGATCACGTCCTGCTCGGCTGCTTCCTCGGAGGAGTCCTGGGGTGCACCACCGATGCAGTTGTAGGCCCACGGGTCGACGTAGAACGACATGTTGACCACGTCGATGCCGGCGTCACCGGAGTAGGTGAGGGCGTTGACAGTGGGCGTGAGGAAGAAGTAGCCACTGTCCTGCCCGGCGCGCACGTTGACGATGCCAACCTTGGGTGCGACACCCGAGACACCGATGCCGTTCATGGCCGCAGCTATCGTGCCCGCCACATGCGTGCCATGGCCATCGTCGTCGACGTCGGCCGGATCGACGCAGCTGGCGACCTCGCAGTCCCCGTCGATGGCCGGGATGTCGGTGGTGAAGTTGCGCGAAGCCTTGGCATCGAAGTTGGGCGCCAGGTCGGGGTGCGACGCGTCGACGCCGGTGTCCATGATCCCGACCTTGACCCGCTTGTCACCCATGTCGATGACGTGGGCCGCCGGGGCGTTGATCATGTCCATGCCCCACAAGTAGGAGTCGAGCGGGTCGCTGGCGCCCTTCTTGCCCTTGGTTGCCGCGGCCTTGTGCCCGCCGGAGGCGCCACCGTTGGGCCGCGGGCGCTCGACGTCCTGACGCACGGGCTTGTCCTTCGGGGACCGTCCGACCACCCCGTCGCGAGCCGCCGCCTCGACACCGTCCATCGCGCGGGCCTTGTCCAGGAAGCCCGCTGACGAGGAGGTCACGGTCACCATCCCGATCGCGGCATTGACCGAGGCCACAGTCGCCCCGGCATTCCGCAGCTGGCGAGCCAGGGCGTTGGCGTCGACGCCGGGCTCGGCAAGCACGGCATACGAGCCATCGGACACGCCGGTGTCTCCCGTAGCACTCGAGGGGGCTTGGTCAAGGGCTGTCGCCGCGGTGGCACCAGGGCCAGCCATGGCCAGCACCACCGCTCCGATCGCGGGCACCATGCGAGATCGTCGCATCTGGTTCTCCTCCGTGAAGTGACCGCAAGCGTGCGGCCAGCGCCAGAGTAGGGGCCACGGGCCCGCGAAGGGAAGAGTCGCGTAGGTGGCAACCACACCGCCAACTCAGTTGTGTCCCGATAGTGGTGTAGCGCGGTTGGTGTGATCGTCGTTCGGCCGCACCGGCCGCCTACCGCCACGGCGCACGTACCGCAGATCTTCCGTTCGAGCGCACGGCCATGGTGGCTGTGGACCCGTGGGACATCCACGGGACACAGCAGGTGGGCATGGTCGGCGTCTGGCTCAACCGCGGCGGCACCTACCCCGACTACCTCCCCGCGCCAGAGGTCACGGTCACCGACCTACGCCATCTGCCGGCGGCGCTAGCCGGGCTCGAATGATCGGTCCAGGTCGTCGCTCCCGGCATGGTGACCAGCCCCGCGAGGCGCTCAAGGTGCTGACCTCGAGACCCACGCCGCAGCCGCCGCTACTTCAGGGCAGCCCGCGGCGCGCCCTGGCCAACCGGGCCCACGCCCAGAGCGCTGTGATGTTCGGTGCGTGGGACATCTTGACGACCCGACCGCGCGTCGGGCACTATGTGTCATGTATCGACTACGCTGTGTGGCCGCCCCGAGTTTCGTGACGGGCGGGTGGTCGGCCGTCGGTTGTGAGAGGAGGCACGCGGATGCTGCAGTCCAGGCTGGCTACTGCCGAGTGGGATCCGCGGCCTGGCTCTTGTCCAGTTGGTGTCGGTGTCGCCGCATGCCGGGTACGAGGCGAGGAGTGGTCATGAGTGGCGTAGGGGTTCCACGGTTCGTGCATCGGCACCGGTCAGGGTTGACGATCGGGGTGGGCCTGGCGGTCCTGATGACCTTGCACGGGTCGGTCACCAGCGCGATGCGGGTCGACGCTGTAAGTGTGGTCCCGACCGGGCGGCTCCTGGCGTCGAACTGCATGCAGTGCCACGGCACGAACGGCATGAACGGGTCGTTCAACCAGCTCGCTGGCATTCCGGTCAAGTCGATGATGGAGAAGATGCACGACCAGCAGAGCCACTCGTCGATCATGGGCGCGCAGGCCCGCGGGTACACCGATGACGAGCTGCTGACGATCGCCACCTACTTCGCGTCCCTGCCGAAGCCGTGAGGAGCTGCTCATGACCGAGTTGAGTCGTCGTCGCTTCCTCGGCCTGGCCGGCGCCGCTGCGGCTGTCGGCGTGGCCGGCCCCACCGCGGCTCGCGAGGTGACCTCGGCGGACGGCGCGGTCGCTCCCGTCGTCGTGGTCGGCGGCGGCATGGCCGGGGCGAGCGTCGCGAAGTACGTGCGCCTGTGGAGCGGCAGGACCATCCCGGTCACGCTCATCGACGCGAACCCCGACTACACGTCCAGCATCATGAGCAACCTCGTCCTGAACGGGCAGCGGACGCTGTCCAGTCTGAAGTTCGGCTGGTCGACGCTGAAGTCCACGTACGGTGTGAACATCCTCCGGGGGCGGGTCACGGCCGTGAACCCGGCCAAGCGGACCGTCACGTACACGAACACGTCCGGACTGCCGATCACTATCCGGTACGCGCGGCTGGTGCTGGCGCCGGGCATCGACTTCCTCCCCATCCCCGGGCTGACCGGGACCGCCGCCAACCGGGCGAAGGTCGTGCACGCGTGGCAGGCCGGGCCCCAGACCCAGTCGCTGCGCGACCAGCTCGTCGCGATGCCGGTCAACGGGACGTTCCTCCTCACGATCCCCAAGGCGCCCTACCGGTGCCCGCCCGGGCCGTACGAGCGGGCCTGCGTCGTGGCCGACTGGATCAAGAAGAACCGTCGGTCGACCGGGTACAACAAGCCGCAGGTGTACGTCTTGGACGCCAACGCCGGCATCCTGGCGGAGCCGCACAACTTCTCGACCGCGTTCAACAACATCCACGCTGGCGTCGTCTCGTACGTGCCGAACGCGACCGTGGTGTCGGTCAACGCAGACGCGGGGAAGATCGTGACGACCGCCGGCTCTTTCACTGGGAACGTCCTGAACGTGATCCCGAACCACACCGCCGGCAAGATCGCCCGGAACTCTGGCCTGGCGACGGCGCCCGCGGCCGGCGGTGGCGTGTTCTGCCCGGTGAATGTGCTCACGTACGAGTCGACGGTGGTGTCGGGGGTGCACGTGCTCGGGGATGCGTCCGCGACCACGCAGCCGAAGGCCGGGCACGTGGCGAACTCCGAGGCCAAGGTGTGCGCGGACGCGCTGGTGCGGCTGCTGTCCTCGCCGGCGCTCCCCGTGGACTCCGCGCCAGTGACGAACTCGGCCTGTTACTCACCGATCACCGCCACCACCGCGTCGTGGCTATCGGTCGTCTACCACTACGACCCTGTGTCGCAGACGATGAAGGCGGCCCCGGGGCAACCGGTCGAGGCTCCCGCGATCACCACCGGCAACTACAAGCAGATGAACACGTGGTTCAGGGTGCTGATGTCCGACACGTTCGGCACTTGACCCGCTCGTCGAAGGGTCCCCTCAACAGCGCTTCGTGGACATCCCCCGGATTCGCGCGGCGCCCGGGCCTGTACCGGTAGAGCAACGGTTCCCAAGGTCCGTTTTCGGTCTGCTCGTCGACGACGGCGCCGCCGTCGGCTGTGGCCAGCTTGCGGGCGAACCTGACTGCAGCCGGGATGTCGCTGGCGACTCCAGCAAGAACGCTCCGCCTGACCCGCGGCACACCGGCCTGTGGACGCAGTTCTCGGGGCGGTGCACGCTGATGTTGGTTCCGGCCGGCCCGCGGGCACCTCTGGCATCGGCGCCGCTGCCAGCCAGGGGGTCGAGTACTGGCAGATCAACCGGCGCGAGTGAACTCGCGCCAACCACGTCCGAACCGCCGCCAGCATCGCGCGGCGCTGCTGCTGACCCTCGCCGTCGTGCCTACATGATCCGGCAGGCAACCCCGCCCAGCCGCGCAGACCCACGGACAGGCCGACAGCGTGCTGGGGACACAGCCGTGCACGTGCCCAGCGTCGGCGCACTGCATAGCCGGTACGGTGGCGGAGTGGGTGGGCTCTCAGCGCTACGGGCAGGTCGTGGGGCGGCGGTGGTGCTCGGTGGTGCAGCGCTGTTCCAGGTCGGGTTGGCCGCCGGTGCGCCATGGGGTGCAGCAGCCTGGGGTGGCCGCCGCCAGGGGACGCTCCCCGCCGGGATTCGCGCGGCCAGTGGCGGATCAGCGGTGCTGCTCGGCGCGATCGCGGCCCTGGCCGCATCCCCAGACCCCGCCAACCCGGTACTGCGCACGCGCATACTGCGCGGCAGCGCTGCCTACCTGGCTGTGGGGGCGCTGGCGAACGCAGCATCGCGCTCACCTATCGAGCGGTGGTGGGCACCGGTGAACGCGGTCGGGGCAGTGCTGCTGTGGCGCGCTACCGCTTCACCCTGACGAGTTCGACACGGCGTTCTCCACAGGCAAGTAGGCGGGCAGAACCGACCATACGCATCGCGCGTCCACGCATGCACCCAGCGGACGCGTCACACCGCCGCGGGCTGGGCGCCGTCAGGAGGGCGCCTCCGTACCCGGTGGGGCACCATCTATTGTCCGCGGGCCCTTGCGGGTCGTCCTCTTCGGCGAGTTCGCCTTCCCAGGCTTCGCGGCCTTCGTGGATTGCGAAGGCGGCGATGATGAATCCGGCCTGCCCCGCACCTGGACGCTGCTCAGTGATGCTGTCGACGTTCTGCTCCAGGGGCGGTGCTCGCGGTCAGCTTCGCGGCCCGTCCCGCGACGGTCGAGCGAACGTTCGGCTACTACGGCCTCGAGATGCTCGCGGCGGTGGTCAACGCCGTCCTGCTGTTCGGGATCGCGGTGTTCATCCTGAGGCGTGGCAGCGGTGGACCGATCCGACCGCAGTCGCGGGCGGCATCATGCTGGTGTTCCAGGCCGATCCCGGCGACATCGGTGAACCGGCGTCGGCCAGCAGCGCGAGGCTGCTCGACGACCGTCCCACCTCACATCTCGGCCGACGCCCCTCGCCGGCTGTCGAGCACGTCGGGCAGCCCGCTTGGGCGGTGGCGCCGGCGCGCTGGACGAGTCCCCACGTTACATGTAACATTGCTCTATGGCCGTACGTGAGCGCGTCAGCGCATACCGGACCAGGATGCGAGCCCAAGGCCTGCGACCGGTCCAGATCTGGGTACCCGACGTACGCTCACCACAGTTCGCCGCCGAGGCACACCGCCAGTCCGCAGTCGTTGCGGCCGCCGATCGCGACAGTGACGACATGGATTTCGTGGAGGCCGTCTCGGTCGACTGGGACGAATGAGACGCGGGGACATCGTCACCGTCGCCGGTGGCGTCCATGCCAGCAAACCTCGGCCAGCCCTCGTCGTTCAGGACGACCGGTTCGATGCGACGGACTCGGTGACGGTCTGCCCCTTCACCACCACCGAGGTCGACGCACCTCTGTTGCGGGTCCCGGTGCTCGTCAGCGAGTCCAACGGCCTCGGCCACGACAGCTACCTGATGGTCGACAAGATCACCACCGTGCGCAGAAGCAACGCCCGGACGGTGCTCGGCAGTCTCGAAGCAACGACCTTGGTCGAGTTCGAGCGGCGGCTGCTCGTATTCCTCGGATTCGGAGCCTAGAAACGCCGCTGCACGAGGAGCCGGACAGGCGCTGCATATCGCCGCTTGCGGACGCACCGCCGCGGAGGGAGACGACCGAGATCTTCACCCGGCTGGCCGTGCCGGTGATGACCCGGCTGGCCCAGCCGCAACGGCTGGTCCTGGACACACTGGTCGAGTCGGGCGTGGCCCGCTCGCGCTCGGACG
The DNA here is from genome assembly GCA_963798745.1 of uncultured Actinomycetes bacterium. GTDB lineage: Bacteria > Actinomycetota > Actinomycetes > S36-B12 > CAIYMF01 > Prado023. The sequence goes on along the minus strand of CAWCUF010000003.1, from coordinate 774,023 downwards.
CGGTGGCATGGTGCGTGCGACTCGTTGCTTACAGATCTCGACACAGCCATGACAGAGGTGCGCCGCGGTGCGGGAGACGGGCCCGACGACCTGACCGGAACCGGGAGTGCGACCGATTCACGGGCCCGCGTTGGAGAACGCCGAGGACTTGTCTGTGTTCTGATCATGCCGTCATGAGTTCGGGTGTCCCACCCGTGGACCGGGACCGGGAGGTCACCTGCTGGTTCACCCGGCCCAAGGGACGTGCGGCTCGACGACAAGCCAACGAGGCCCGGTCGCGCAAAGCCGGCCACCCGACTCGGCGATGAACCGTCACTGCGCTGCGCACCACCCACTCCGGCATTGGGACCGCCCCACAAGTGGACACGGACACCCTTCCGGGGGTGCTCACGGGGTGCGGTGTCGGTGGAAAGAACCGCAGGATCCGGGCCCGGGTGTCGCTGCCGGCGTCGGGCTCGTACCCACATGCATGACGCGGCCGAGCACGGCGAACAGGGCCGGATCGTGGTCTCTCCGCCTCACGGTCGTTGAGGAACGCGTGCCCCGCGCTGGTGTAACCTCCCGGGGACCTGATCCACCTGGATGTGAAGAAGTTGGGTCAGATCCCCGACGGCGGCACCCGCCAGGTCGAGTGGGCCTACTCGCAACCCTTCACCAGCAACAGCGAACGAGCCGCCGCCCTTGACCCCTGGCTCGAGCACTACAACACTCGACGAGCACACACCGGGCGCGGCGGACACCCGACCAGCCGCGCCGCGCACCGTCACCGATGTGACGGCCGGATACAACTAGAGCTTGGTCATCTTGCGGAACGGCGTCGTGATCCACACCGTCTTGCCCATGAAGTCCACCGTCGCCCCGCCTGCGTCCAGCCTCACGACCCGACCCAACCCGTATGAGTCATGCGAGACCCGGTCGTCGACCGCATAAGCCTCGATCACCGACGCCGGCTCAGGCTGGAAGGGGCTGCTGGCGTGACGGGGACGCGAGATTCCAGATGATGTTGCCACACCCCAGTATGCGCGCCCGGCAGCTGCGCACAGACCGCCCGGCTACCTCGCTGTCAGATGTCGCGGCAGCCGCGGGTGTCGCCCGAGCCACCGTCACCGCCGCCTTCGGGACCAAGCCGGCGCTGCTGCGCCAGGTCCTCAACCAAGCCCTCGCCGGGGACGACGAGCCGGTGCCCGTGGCACAACGACCCTGGTTCCGTCCCGTCTGGGAGGCGCAGACACACCCCGACGTACTGGCCGCCTACGCACAGGTCTGCACCCACATCAGTGCGCGCGCGGCCACCTGGCCTCGTGCGCCGGGACCTGCCCCGGATCCCACGAGTCCGCCGGGCGGGTCAAGTCGACCAAGACCCGACGCGGCAACCGGTACCTCAAAGGCGCCCTCGGCGTCGCGGCCATGTCCGCAGCCCGTGGCAACACCTACCCCGGTGTGCGCTACCGCCGCACCGCCGCTCGCCGCGGACCGATGAAGGCGATCGCCGCCAGAGAAGCGATGCTGACCGCGATCTGGAACATGGCCACGAACGGCACCTTCTACCACGACCCAGGCGCCGACTTCTACACCCGGCTGCACCCCGAAGCCGGGAAAGACCGAGGCATCCAATCACTCCGCCACATGGGCTATCTGGTGGCTCTCACTCACCCCCGCACCCGAGCCGGCAGCGTGACCGAATCTTCGCGTCAGAGGCCAGTTCCCGGGAAACCAGGGACCGGCCTCCTGCGCTGCAGCCGCATGGGGAAGGGCTCACCCCGAGCGACTGATCCGTGCTGGCGAACGATCAGCATGGCGAAGCGTGTTGACCACTGCCGGAGACCGAGATCAGATCCGACAGTCCCACCTCGGGGATCGCCTGGCCGGGTTGATGCCCTGGGAGCGTCCTATCGGCTCAGAAGGACGCATCGCACTGCGCGCGACTCCATCGGTGCGCCATGCCCGATGCGGGCTTCCCGCAGGGCAGTCCAATGAGCATCGAACACCTTCGTCGGCCCGCTGCGCCGGGAACCAACGGTCAACGCCCACAACGTCTGCAAGAACAGGGTCGGCGTCGGCGACATAACCCAAGTCTTCACGCCCGACAGCGGTCACTGCTCGGCTGGTGCCTCCAACGCCCTTGAGCACTACGGGTCCCAATCGAAGCGCAGAGCGCTCACTCTCTGTGATGTGATGCTACGTGCGTCGACTCGCCTGAGCCGTAGCAGGATCTGGGGGGGTTCGCACCACTGATCGTGGTCGCGGGCACGGGGCCACGGTGCCGAGCAACGGCTTCGCCGCCGGCGGCTGCGACTGTGGCGCCTGCAGGGGCTACGCCGACCTGGCCAACGCCCGGATCCTCGCAGCGGCCCTGAACGACCCCGACGTCGTCACCGTGGACGACTTTGCTGCTCGATGGCATCGCGGCCGACGCCCCACGTCGGGCCACATCACGGATTGAGGCTAAGCCTTCCCCACCGGTCACGACTGGGCATGGAACGTCGACGCACGGCGAGGGCCCGCCGGGTCGTGTCCCGGCGGGCCCTCGCCGTGCAGGTGCCCGGCGTGCTCAGCGATCAGCGACCGTTGACAGACACCGTCAACATGGCGTTCCGGTTCTCGCTGACGACCCGCACTGTCGTGCCGGTCTGGGGCACGTTGACCCCGTTCCAGCCCGGCTGGTAGCGGCCAGGAACCGAGCCACCCGTCCACCACGACTTGGTGTCGTCGAAGACCGGCTGGGCCTTCTGCGACGGCACCTGGGCGGGTACGCCATTGAGGTGCAGGGTGAACCCGTCGGTGTTCTGCGTACCGAAGGTTGAGTCGTAGGACTGGATCCTCGGGCGCATCAGGGTGCTGTCGCTCCACCTCAGAAGGTCGGGGTGGGCATCGACTGGCAGGACCAGACCCTCGCCGGGGTGGTCCCCGACGTTGTTGTCGGCGTACTGGGTGTTCCAGTAGTCGATGAGAAGCCCATCCTGGTAGGGGAAGTGTTCCACCCAGTCCGGCTTGGTGTTCCCAAAGCCGAAGTTGTACGGACCGGTCTTGAGCGCCGAGTCGTAACCGACGTACTGCCTGTTGGCCAGGATGTAGGCATTGAAGAAGGACTGTTCCTCCGACCCGGTCGTCGTGCGGAACCCGTCGAAGTTCCAGCCCTCGTCAGACTCAGCGCTGCCGATGACCGTGCCGTCGAGGGTGATCTGGTCGGCCTGGAAACCCGTCTCCACGGCGGCCCCGTCGGTGATGTACTCGAAGCCCACGTCCACCGTCTGGCCCGCGTAGGTCGACAGGTCGGCGGTGAGGCCGACCCAATCGCCGCCTGAGTCTCCGGTGATCCCGTAGCCCCGGTTGGCAGAGTTGGGGTCAGCGGTCGTCGACTCACTTGTCTCAACAGGTTCTCCGTCGACGGTGAGGTAGGCGTAGTCGTAGTCGTCCTCGATCTCGTAGCGGACCTGAGCGCTGAACACCCCGTCCCCCACGGTGACCGACTTCGTCATCGAGTTGTCGAGATTGTCGCCCTTCTCGCTGTAGTAGAACGCACCCCCGGCGTAGGGGTCGCCGAGGTTCAGAGGGGTGACCTTGTCGGGCAGGAGGACGAAGGCACCCTGTGACTTCTTGGTGGCATGCTCAGCCGGGCCGAGCTTGAGGGTCTTCTTCTGCCCTTTGCTGACCACGTCGTAGTCGAGCCAGCCGAGGAAGAACTTCTCGTAGGCGCCCATGTCGGTGGGCTCGCCGCCGATGCCGTCCTCTGGCTTGCCAGTGTTGCCGTAGGAGCCTGAGCTCATCAGGGTCCAGAAGGCGGTGGAGTTCTCCGCGCCCCCGGTGTTGCCCGAGGTGTCGTAGAGGTCCGGGAGGGCCAGGTCGTGGCCGAACTCGTGGGCGAAGACGCCGACGCCGCCGTTCTCCGGCTCGATGGTGTAGTCACCGATCCAGAGGCCTGAGGATCCGATCTCCGTTCCCCCCAATGGGATCTCGGTGCCTCCGACGCTGGGCCCGCCGCCACCGATCGGGGTGGTCTGGACGTACCAGCGGTGCGACCAGATGGCGTCAGTACCGTAGTCTCCGCCGCCGGTCTCCTCGCCGACGCCGGCGTGGACCGACTGGAAGTGGTCGATGTAGCCATCGGGCTCGTCGAAGTTGCCGTCACCGTCGTAGTCGTAGCGGTCCCACACGTCGAACTGCGCCAGGTAGTCCTTGACGGCCTGCTCGCTGCCCATCTGAGCCACGGCCCCGGAATACCAGGCGTTCACAGAGTCCTCGACGAACCGCCACGTCTGGGCACAGACGATCCCGCCGCAGTAGTTGCTGCCATAGTGCTTGGCCCGGTAGGGCACCTTGCCCCAGGCGGTCACGTCACCGTTGACCGCATAGACCCCGGAGGACTGCTCGATGTAGTAGTTGCGCATCGAGACGTCACCCTTCGTCTCCGAGAAGAGAAGGTCCTGGTAGTAGCCCGGCGAGAAGTCACGCTCCCAGATCGTCGTGTTGTCCACGGTGCGGTCAGGCTCGGGGATCGTGTTGTGAAGGGGGCCGACCTTCCCACCCTGAAGGACGCCGAAGGGGCTCTCCTGGTCGCCGAACTCGCCCAACACTGTGAAGATCGAGTCCTCGTCCTGGCGGGCGAGTTCGACATATTGGCCGGGGGCGATCTTGACGACCTGGTTCTTGCCCCTGGGCGTCGTCTCACCCTTGAGCACCATCTGCTGGGCGCGCGTCCGCTCGGCATCCTGCTTCTTGCTCAGCGACGATCCGATGTTGTCGCTGTCCCTGGGTGTGTCCTTCGGTGTCGGCAACGGTGCCACGGTGGGTGCAGCGGTTGCCGGCAACGACGCGACGGTGAGTCCGGGTAGGGCGAAGATCGCGGCACCTGCAACGCTGGCGATGAGCCTGTGCATCAACTGACTCCTCAGGATGGGGGATGACGGGCTGAACCTAGCCGTACGAGGCCGCGTTGTCACCACTTCGGAGCACTCGGATCTGAGGACCTGGACATCCTCGAGTCCACCAGCCACATTCGCCAGCACATCGGGTTCCAGGTCGAGATCAGGCGCGGTCAAGGCGGTAGCCGGCCTTGAGAATGCGTGACGTCAGATCAATGGTGGAGAACAGCGCGTCACTCATGGTGGGCTCCGCTCGCCCCGGCACCCGAGGTTCGCGCGTACAGACGCAGCTTGCCGGCGAAGTCGTCCAGGGTTTGTGCATCCACGTACGCCTTGAGGATGCGGCGGACCTCCCCAGTGCCGGGGCTGGTCGCGCAGCGGCCTCAGGAAGCCGAGCTCAGCGGCCTTTGCGATGGTGGGGTCGGCGGTGTCGATGACGCGGGCGTCGTTGATGGAGTCGGGTTGGCCACAGGCGGATCGTCGCGACCAGTTGGTCCCGACTGATGACAAGCCGGCCCACCCCCGCTCGGCCTCCAGGAGGTTCTCGTAGCCCAGGGCCACCTGCGCGGAGGTAGCTGCGGGTCGGAGGTCGAGAGCAGGTCGGTCGCATCAGCCTCCACCAGCAGGTCCATCGCCCGATACGCCTGATCATCAGACATGGCGTCCAGCCCGGTGATCGCCACGTCCCGGGACGGCCACTCCGTCGCGGCCAGCTTCGAGCCCGGATCAGCCCTGGCACGGAGGCCAGGAACAGGTGGTCGGGGGATGGCCGCGGGACGACAGATTGATGTCTCGAGCCGGGACCTTCGGCCCAGGGGCTCGCCCCTTCAGAGGCGTACGCTTCGATCATGCTCGAAGCAATGCGGATCGAAACGACCCGGGTCGACCCGGATGACGCCGCCCAGCTGCTGGCCGCGGTGGCCGACCCGGTGCGCTGGCGGCTGGTCGACGCGCTCGCCCGCGCGGGCACGATGTGCGTGTGCGACCTGAGGCCGGTCGCGGGCGTCGCGGCCAACGTGCTGTCCTATCACCTGAAGGTGCTGCGCGAGGCCGGGCTCGTCACGGCCGCCAAGCGGGGGCGCTGGGTGGACTACACACTGGCCGACGACGCCGGGGACAGGTTCGCAGGGGCGCTGCCCGGGAGGCTGGGCGATCGGCCATGAGTACGCTGCTCGATCGCATGCCGACCTCGACACGGGGGCGATGGCTGGCCCTGGCCGGTGCCGCGCTGGCCTGGTACGCCGCGTTCTGGGTCAACGCCCGGGTCTGGGACCGGCTGCTCTACGACGGGTTCGGGATGGCCCCGGAAGCCCGGCTCACCGAGACCCTGCACTTCTTCTTCTACGACACCGTCAAGATCGTCCTGCTGCTCTGCGGCATCATCTTCATCGTCACCGTCCTGCGCTCGTTCATGAGCATCGAGCGGACCCGGGCCCTGCTCGGGGGCAGGCGCGAGGGGGTGGGCAACGTGATGGCCGCCGGGCTGGGCGTGATCACCCCGTTCTGCTCCTGCTCGGCAGTGCCCGCGTTCATCGGGTTCGTCGCCGCCGGGGTGCCCATCGGGGTGACGATGAGCTTCCTGATCGCCTCCCCGATGGTCAACGAGATCGCGATCGGGCTGCTGTTCAGCCTGTTCGGCTGGAAGATCACCGCCCTGTACATCGGGGCCGGGCTGGTCATCGCGATCGTGGGCGGCTGGGTGCTGGGTCGGCTGCACGCGGAGAAGTGGGTGGAGCCGTTCGTGTTCCAGACCACCCTCGGCGGGCAGACCCTCGACTCGACCGCGAACCTGACCTTCGACCAGCGGATCCAGATGGGCCTCGAGGAGGTGGGGTCCATCCTGCGTCGGATATGGCCCTACCTGCTTATCGGCATCGGCCTTGGCGCCATCATCCACGGCTGGGTTCCCACCGAGTTCTTCACCACCTACGCCAGCGGCAGCAACCCGTTCGGGGTACTGGTGGCCGTGGGACTCGGGGTGCCCCTCTACTCCAACGCGGCCGGGGTGATGCCACTGGTGGAGGTGCTGTACTCCAAGGGACTTCCGATCGGCACCGTGCTCGCGTTCATGATGAGCGTCGTGGCCCTGTCGCTTCCGGAGATGATCCTGCTGCGCCGGGTCCTGCAACCTCGACTCCTGGGGGTCTTCATCGCCGTGGTCGCCACCGGCATCGTGGTCGTCGGCTACACCTTCAACGCCGTCGTCGCCTGAGCCCACCCCGGATCCCCCCCTGCCCGCGCACGACACGACGCACTGCACAACTGCACAGCACAGCCGCACAACACAACACGCACACCCACACGAGAGGAACGACCATGATCATCAAGGTGCTCGGCCCCGGCTGCAACAACTGCAAGAACCTCGAACGGGTCACCAAGGAGGCCCTGAGCGAGCTCGGCGTCGACGCCACCGTCGAGAAGGTCGAGGACTACCCCACGATCCTCGGCTACGGCGTGATGAGCACTCCCGCGCTGGTGATCGACGAGAAGCTCGTGGTCTCCGGACGGGTACCGCGCACCGCCGAGGTCCGCGACTTGATCACCGCCGCCCAGCACTGACCCACCCCGCCCAGCACTGACCCACCCCCCAGGAGTTCCGATGGGCCCCCACCCCACACCTGGACGACGCACCACGCACGGCCCCGATCAGTCCGAGGCGGCCGTGATGGCCCGGCTGTCGACCCTCGATCGGTTCCTGCCGGTGTGGATCCTGCTGGCGATGGTCAGCGGACTGCTGCTCGGCCGGGCGATTCCCGGCATCCAGGATGTCCTGGACGCGGTGAAGATCGGGCAGACGTCGCTGCCGATCGCGATCGGGCTGCTGCTGATGATGTACCCGGTGCTGGCCAAGGTGCGCTACGAGGACATGGGCCACGTGACCGGGGACAAGCCGATGCTCTGGTCCTCGCTGCTGCTCAACTGGCTGATCGGTCCGGCACTCATGTTCACACTGGCGTGGGTGTTCCTCTACGACTACCCCGAGTTCCGCACCGGCCTGATCGTGATCGGGCTGGCCCGGTGCATCGCGATGGTGCTGATCTGGAACGACCTGGCGTGCGGGGACGGCGAGGCCGCGGCCCTGCTGGTGGCGATCAACTCGGTGTTCCAGGTGCTCGGCTACGCACTGCTGGGCACGTTCTACCTGGCGATCCTGCCCGGCTGGTTGGGCCTGCCCACCGAGGACGTCGTGTTCTCCACCGCGCAGATCACCGTGTCGGTGCTGATCTTCCTGGGTATCCCACTGGCTGCCGGGTACCTGACCCGGCGCACGTTGCGCCCGCGCAGGGGCGCGGACTGGTACGACCACACGTTCCTGCCCCGGATCGGTCCGTGGGCGCTGTACGGCCTGCTGTTCACGATCGTGGTGATGTTCGCCCTGCAGGGCGAGGCGATCCTCACCGATCCGCTGTCGGTCCTGCTGATCGCCATCCCGCTGCTGGCCTACTTCGCGATCATGTGGGGGGTGTCGTTCCTCGTCGGTCGGCGCGCCCGGCTCGGCTACCGCAGGACCGCGACCCTGGCCTTCACCGCCGCGGGCAACAACTTCGAGTTGGCGATCGCGGTGAGCATCGGCGTGTGGGGGGTCACCTCCGGCCAGGCGCTGGCCGGGGTGATAGGCCCGCTGATCGAGGTCCCGGCGCTCGTCGGCCTCGTGTACGTCTCGCTGTGGCTGCGCCGACGGCTGGCCTGGCGGTCCCGCACCAACGAGGCACCAGAGGTGCCAGCGCCCTGACTCCAGGTGCTCGGACCGGGCACCGGGGCGCCGTCCGTCCGGCTGCTCTGCCTCGCTAGGACGCCTGCACGGTACCGATCGTGTCGCCACCGGTGGTCGTGCCGTCGAGCACCAAGGAGCCGATGCTGGTCCCCGAGGTCTCGCCGCCCACCGAGACGGCGTAGTCGGTCCCGCCGACCAGTGCGTCTGAGGAGAAGATGAACGACTGCGAGTCCCGCTGGGTGGTGAACGACGCGATCTCCGCTGCGTCGGGGTCCGCGATCGTGATGACGGTATCCGCCGGCACCGTGGCGCTGAACGTGATCGCGAGCGTGGCCTGCGTCGAGTCATCCCCGGGTGCGACCGCCATGGCCGATGTGCCGCTCGCTGCGAGCGTGCCGCCAGAGATGGTTAACGTGTCGTCCACATCGAGGGCGCCGTTGCGGGCGTCGTCCGTGCTCGAGATCACGATTGTCCCGCCGGTCATGGTCATGGATCCGTTGACGTCCACGCCATCGCTCATCGTGTCCAGCACATAGGCCCCACCGCTGACCGCCAGGATCCTGCTGCCGTTGTCGCCCTCCGCGGGGCCGCCGAAGCCGCTGCCCTGCATCGCGGACACGGTGAGCGAGCTGAGGTCGTCGACGGCATCCGTCGTGCTGGACCGGCTGTCCGGCCCGGTGCCGCCCGGCGCCAGCTGGCCACCGGCAGCCGCGTCGCCGGCCGCGCCGCCCATGGGCGGGCCACCGGCGGCCGAGTCACCCACGGGTGGTCCACCTGCCGGCGGGCCATCCGCGGTCGCGTCGCCCATCGGCGGGGCACCCGCGGAGGTGCCGGGATCGACGGCGGTGCCCGGGTCGACGGTGGCGCCCTGATCCGTGCTGGTGATCGCGTCGGTCGTCGCAGTGACCTCCTCCACGCCACCGGCCACGTTGATGCCGTCGTCAGTGGCAACGACCGACACATCCCCGCCGGACAGGTACATGTAGGCACCTTCGATGCCCTCGACGCTCTCGGTGATGGTCACGTTGCCACCCTCGATGCGCAGGACGCCGTCCGAGTGCAGACCGTCATCACCCGCGGCGATAGTCACATCGCCACTGGCCACCGTGACCTGGCGTGCGGCATCGACCGCGTCCGAGCCCGAGGTCAGGTCCAGCGTTCCGCCATCGATCCACACGACGCCCACCGCAGCGTCGGGGTCGTCGGCGACCGACTCGTTGTCGGATCGCAGCGCGTCGCCCTCGACGTCGGCCTCGAGCGTTCCGCCCGTGATCACCAGGTGGTCCTTGCCGCGCACGCCGTCGTCCGCTGCCGCCACGGCCACGTCTCCGCCGGCCAGGACCAGGGTGTCCTTCGAGGTGATGGCGTCGGCGGCGTGCGCGGTGACCGACAGCCCGCCGTCCCCGGCGATCCACAGGTCGGCGGTCGAGAAGAGCGTCGCGTTCGGCGCGTCCTCGACGGCCTCGTCGATCACGGCATCGGCTGTGTCAGCCAGGACGTTCTCCGAGCCGTCAACGAGCCAGACGACCACCTGACCGGCGTTCACCACGTTGATCGCGGCCACGTCCGCGGCCGTGATGTCCACGCCGTCGAGCACCAGGTTGACGATCCCGTCGGAGGCGTCGACGACAAGGGAACCCGAGGACAGCGTGCCGCTGACTGAGTAGGTGCCTGCCTCGGTGATCGTCACGAGGTCGCCGTCGACCTCGACGCCGCTGCCGCCCGCCGACGCGCCGTTGGCGAGCGTCACGTCCACCGCATCGGCGGTGTCGATGGACAGGTTCGCGTCGTCGATGTCGAGGTCCGCGTAGCTCAGCTCGGCGATGGCTCCGCTGACCGACGCTGCGGGGACGACGGACGTCTCGGCGTCCACGGAGCTCGTCGTCGTGCCTACGCCGGTGCTGCATCCGCCGAGGACGAGTGTGGCGGAGATCGTGAGACCGGCGAGGAAGGTGGAGGGGCGTTTCATGTCAGGCCCTTCTAGGCGGCCGCGGCGTGCGCTGCGGGAGTGGGGACGTGGCGGCGCAGAGTGCGCGACCACCTGTTCGAGGGAAGATCGGGCCGCAGCGCCGCGAGCGACGTGCAGTACTTGCTGATCCGGCTGGGGCGGGTGCCGCTCGCCCACAGCGCGCGGTCGACCGCACCCGCGCGGCCGGGTGACTTGGTCTCGACGACCAGCAGGTCGCCGTAGTCCATGTGATCGCCGTAGGCGTCGATCGCTGCCACACCCCGGTCGGTGGTCACCCGTGCATCGGCGGTCACGAGCGTCACGCGCTCGTAGGACGTCGTCAACACCTCGGTCAGGTCGTGCACCCGGTCGCCGACGATGTCGAACCCACCGACGAACGCGACAGCGGCCAGCGGCAGCGAGCCCGGCCTCATCGAGGTCTCGTCGTCCAGCCAGAGCCGGGTCTTGGCCGTGGTCCCCGACAAGGAGCGCACCTTCACCTCGACCGCGCTCGTGCCGGTGTCCAGGTAGCGCCTGGTCCGCACCTTGTAGCGGCGAGGACGCTTGCGGGCCGCGTCCCGGTAGCTGTCCAGCTCGGGAGTGTCGAAGTACGTGGAGGAGTAGTGGAAGCTGCGGCGGCCATCGATCTCGAGCACGCTGGGCTGCTCATCGAGCGAGGCGAGCACGCCCTCCCAGGTGCGTGGTTGCACGAGGTACTTGCGGTCGACCCTGGTCTGCAGCGCCGCTGTCTGGTTCACCTCATCGAGGGAGCGTGCGTCGAAGGTGTGCACCGCATCCATCCAGGCGGTCATCGCGCACCCGCCACGGTCGCGCCAGCCAGGGTCTCGCCCGCGGCCGAGTCGAGGTCTGCTCGAGAGTCGTCGGCGCCCCCACGGTGCGTGTCGGGCAGGGTGAAGCGCACGTCGCACACTGTGGTCTCGGACACCAGGTCGACCTTGCGCACCGTCACCCGGTCGATGCGGGCACCCAGGAGGGCGCCGAGCAGGTCGCGAGCCGCCGCCTCGTTGGTGACGGCACGATCCAGCACCATCGTCTGCTGGCGGGCGTGGGGGAACAGCGCGGGGCTGTCGCCCACCGCGATGACAACCAGCAGCACGGTCATGAGCGTGAAGCTCACAGCGGGCGAGATCGAGGGGAAGCCGCCCAGCAGGCCCAGGGCGATAGCTGTGAAGTAATAGGCGATCTCGGCGTGGTCCATCTCGTTGGACCGCAGGCGAATGATCGACAGTACCGCGAAGATCCCCAGGCCGAAGCCGAGTGACAGGTCCGTGGTGGCCATGGCGTAGGTGACGCCCATCACGCCCACGTTGATCGACAGGAAGGCGACGATGAGGTCACGGCGGCGGTGTCGGGGGAAGTACAGGCAGAAGACCATGATGGAGACGGCGATCAGGTCGGCGGCGATGAAGACGAAGACGGACATGGGGGATTCCTCTGCAGGTCGGTTCTGTGGGCTCGGATGCATCCATGACACCGTGCGAACCTGTGAGGTCCCTGGGAGCCAGCCGGACGGTGGCTGTGGAGTCGCCGAAACACGGTTCCGACGTCCCCGGATCCACCCACCCGCGCGGTGCCAGACGACGTCATCGCCCGGCGTCTGACGCTGCTGAGCGCGTGCGCCAGGGGTGGCAGTCGCGCTCTCGCCGGTGCTGGGCGGAGTGCACCCCGGTCCGCGACGACGGTCAGGGATGTGGCAACGATCGTCTGGCCCGCGGGCCGGTGGCCATCCCGTTCGATCTCAGCCGGGCGGCAGTGATCAGTCGTTGCTGAACTGGGAACCGATCTCGCCGGCGCACCTCGCCTCGACGGCGTCCGTGAGGCGTTCCACGGCGGCGTTCACCTTCTTGCTGGGAAGGTCCTTGGCCTCGGTGTCACCGGCCTCGATCTTCTCGACCGCTGTCCGGACAACCTCGACGTCCGCGGTGAGATCCTCGGGACCGGTCCGTTCGAGGGCGTCCACGAGGTTGCGGGCTGCCTCCGGGTTGGCGGAGTCGACGGCCGCAGCGAGGCGCACGACGTCAGAGCACCATCGGACGTTGTCGATCTTCTCCTGCAGACTGCGGGCCTGGTCCAGCGCCCCTTCGGCCTGGCCGCACCCGGCGAGCGCGAGCACGAGCAGCAGCAGTGGCGCGACGATGCGGGCTCTCACTGGAGACCTCCGAAGTCCGGCGACGCGGCCATGCTAGTCGTCGTGGACGCGCCCGTGCTTGGTACGAGTCGTCCGACCGCCGGGCTGCGTCCGTCGGAACATCCCCACGACGCGGCCTGCGACCTGGCTGCTCACGGCCTGAACAGGTAGTTGCGCGGGGCCGACATGGCCGTCGCTGCCGGGTGCCACCCGCTGCGGGTCCAACCGTGCATGGTGTATCCACGGTCGAGGAGGAATCCGGTCACGTCGGCCACGGTGCTTCCGAACTTGCCCAGATGGCGCTCCTCGATCTCGAGCTGCACTGTCGGTCGGAACCGATCGATCGTGCGCACCCCCCCGCTCAGGACCTTCAGCTCGGCGCCCTCGACATCGGCCTTGATCATGTCGAGCCGGGTGAGGTCCTGCTGCTCGGCCAGCTCGTCGAGGGTCGACAGCCGGACCGGGTTGCTGCGCTCGGCGTTGAACTCCACCGCGTTCGGCCCGGCATGCAGTGCACCCCGGGTGACGAACGCCCGGCCGTGGACCGCGCGCCCGCGTCGGATCGGCACGCTGAGCATCGATGTTCCCGGCCGGTCACTGAGCGCGAGGTCGTGGCGCACCACTCGCCCCTGCGCCCCGCACACGCGCACGACGGCGTCGAGAACACGGCTCGGATCCGGTTGGGGCTCGATCGCGTGGACCGTCCCGCTGGGGCCGACGGCCGCGGCCATCGCCACCGTGTAGAGGCCGTAGCCGGCGCCGACGTCCACGCAGGTACCACCGAACGGGACCAGATCGGAGATCGCCTTGACCTCGTCCTCGATGAACCACGCCCCTCGGGCGAGTGCTGCGAGGACCGTGCCGAGGGGACGGCTGGAACGTCCCTGCCCGGCCCGTACTCTCCCCGCAAGGTGCATGAATCCCTCTGTTCGGACGTCCGAGGCCATCCCAGTCCGGCAAACCCTAGGTCCAGGCGATTCACGAGTCCTCCCCAGCGTCTCGCTCGTGGGGTTGAGCCGGGGTCCCGGTTCGGCCGCGCGGCAGCGCGCAGCAGCGATCTGCGCGTTCCCAACGCTGAGCAGGTAGTCTGCCGAACAAATGTCCAGCAGGACGTTCCAACGTGTGCACATCCGTGCAGGGGAGTCCGAGATGCGCAATGACGAGTACCAGCGACTGGTGGAGATCGCGCGGCTCTACTACGAGCAGGACTACACCCAGGCGCGGATCGCGCAGACGCTGGGCATCTCGAGGCCGGTCGTGAGTCGCCTGCTGGCCGAAGCGCGCCAGCACGGAATCGTGCGGATCGAGGTCCGCTCGCCGATGGACGCCGAGGACCACCTGCTCGGGGAGCTGATGCGCACGTTCGGGATCGCCGGGGGTCTCGTCGTCCCGACGAGCTCGTCGGACGAGCACGCCAATCGGGAGATGCTGGTGTCGCAGGCGGCCCTGTACCTCGAGCGGCTGAGGCCGACGATCCGAAGCCTGGGCATCGGCTGGGGCGAGAGCGTCCGGGATGTGATCGAGGCCCTCGAACCGGTCGACGACAGCGCAGCCGAGGGCGCGCGGGTCTGTCCCGTGATCGGAAGCGCCACCAGCGCGATGCAGTGGTACCAGACCAACGAGCTGACCAGGATGCTGGCGGCCAGGTGGGGCTTCGAGCCCGCCTACCTGCACGCACCCGCCTTCCCCGTCTCCCAGCGCGACCACGACATGTTCGTCGGGACGCTGGAGTACCGGCAGGTCTCGGATCTGTGGGCGCACCTCGATGCCGTGCTGCTCGGGATCGGCACCTACCCCACCGTGCCGGACGACGCGACCGCCGCCCGCTTCGGGGACCGCCTCAAGGTGCATCGGGCCGTCGGGACCCTGGCCACCTACTACTTCGACGTGCGGGGCCAGGTCATCGAGAGCCCCGACGACTTCGCGGTGCGGATCCCGGTGGAGACCCTGCGTCGCAGCGGGCGAGTGGTGGTCGTCGCGGGTGGCGCTGCCAAGGCCCCGGCCCTGCAGGGTGGCCTGGCCACGGGTCTGGTCAGTCATCTGGTCACCGATGAGGCAGCAGCCCGAGAGCTGCTGCGGCTGCACCAGTCGTTGCCGGGCTGAGCGTCATCAATGTGACGCGAATCATCCGAACAACTGTCTGGACATCTGTTCTCTACGTTGATACGTTTGTTCTGCGAGAGCGACCACGAGAGCGGTCGACCTCCGCATCCACCTAACGAACGAACATTTGTCCGGTCACCGGGATCAGGCAGTCAGTGCAGGATCGCTCCTCCTTCCCCCGCGACCGCAGGCGAAGGAGGAGACATGGACCGGCAGTATCACCACATCGGCATCCCGACCTCTGTGCCGCGCCCCAACGAGGGGTACATGGCCGACGTGAAGCTCTACGTGACGGATCCGTCGCAGAGCGAGCACAACATCGAGTGGTGTCGCTTCGAGGAGGGCAGCCCACTGAACCCGATGATCCAGAACGAAGCACACATCGCCTACCTGGTCGACGACGTCGAGGCGGCCATGCAGGGCAAGGAGGTCGTGCAGGCGCCGTGGGACGCCAACCCGACGACCCGCGTCGGCTTCGTCGTCGAAGACGGACAGCTCGTGGAGTTCCTGTCCATCGCCGACGCCTGAGCGAACCAGCGACCCCGACCCGCTCGACGAGATGAGAGTGAGAACATGAAGAAGTTCATCAACGATCCTGACGACCTCACCGTGGAACTGCTGGAGGGCCTGGCCAGGGCGTACCCGGACAAGGTCACGCTGGAGGCCGAGAAGCTGGTGTGCCGGACCATCCAGAAGTCCTCGGACAAGGTTGCCCTGCTCACCCTCGGCGGCGCGGGGCACGAGCCCGCCCTGGAGGGCTGGGTCGGCCGCGGGATGCTCGACATCTCCGTGGTCGGCGACATCTTCGCGGCCCCCGGCCCCCCGAAGGTCCTCGAGGCCATGCGCCTGCTGAAGCGGGACGCGGGCATCCTGCTCGTGACCCTGAACCACGCCGGCGACGTGATGAGCGCGGAGATGGCCAGGCAGTTCGCTGACGAGGAGGGCATCCTGGTCAGGGAGGTGATCACCAAGGAGGAGATCCGGCCCACTGCCGAGGAGGAGGGCCGAGGCCTGGGCGGTTGCTTCATCGTCTACAAGACGGCCGGTGCTGCCGCGGAGCTGGGCTGGGACCTCGACGAGGTCTACCGGATCGCCCAGAAGACCGAGGACAACATGGCCACCATCGCGGTCCTGTCCGAGATCGCGAGCCACCCGTCCACCGGGGGAGACCTCGGCGACATGGGTGCCGACGAGATGGAGATCTGCGCCGGGCAGCACGGTGAGGGCGGCGGTGTTCGCATGAAGATGCTGCCGGCCAGGGAGACCGCGGAACTGCTCGCCGGCAAGATCGTCGACAAGTTGGGACTCACCGAGGGCGACGAGATCCTGCTGCTGGTGAACGGATCGGGCAAGGCCACCGTGATGGAGCTGCTGATCGCCTTCGGCGACGCCGCGAAGTACTTCGACGCCCTGGGCATCAAGGTGGTGCGTGGCGAGGCTGACGAACTGCTCACAGTGCAGGAGGCCGGTGGCTACCAGCTGATCGCGTGCAAGCTCGATGCCGAGCTCAAGGAACTGTGGGATGCCCCCTGCGACACCCCATACTTCCGCGTCTGCTGATCCCCGCGCAGCCGTCCACTCCTACATCAGGCACCGGGCCAGTGGGGGTGCTGGCGCACAGCCCGCCCCCACTGCCCCACCACAACCACAGGTCTCCGGTCGATCGCGCCCGCAGGACGCCACCTGTCGGCCGGCGGCGAACCGAGAGAGGTGAGGGAACATGCCTGCGCTGACCAAGACGCAGTTCGCCGAGATGCTCGCTCGCGCGGAGCAGATCATCGACGTCAAGCACGAGGAGCTCTCCGAGCTGGATGCCGCCTGCGGGGATGGCGACCACGGCGTCACCATCCTGCGCACCCTGAAGGCGGCCGCCGGCGCGGCGAAGGCGAACCGGGAGGAGCCGTTCGCCGACCTGCTCAAGGCCGTGGCGATGAAGGTCATGATGTGCGATGGCGGCTCGACGAGTCCGCTGATCGGCTCGTACTTCCTCGGGCTGGCCTCGGAGGCCGTCGCCGACGAGCTGACCGCAGAGCAGACCGCCACGATGTTCGAGGCGGGCCTGCACCGGTTCCAGCTGACCAGCAAGGCACACGAGGGCGACAAGACGATGCTCGACGCCATGATCCCTGCCACTCAGACCCTGGCCGCCGACCTCAGGCAGTTCGGTGACGGACCCACGGCCTTCGCGGCCGCTGCCACCAGCGCCGCGCAGGGTGCGAGCAGGACCACCGAGTATGCGGCCAAGTTCGGCCGCGCCCGGACGATGGGCGAGCGTTCCATCGGCCACCTCGACCCGGGAGCGGTCAGCATCAGCCTGATCTTCGCGGGCTTCGCCCAAGCACAGAAGGAGAAGGCCAATGGCTGACCTCGATGACATCAGGGACGGCGCCGACTTCGGGCTGGAACATCCGGTTGCGACCGCAGGGTTCCACCTCAAGGGCTGCGCGAACCTCGACTGGGGCATGAAGGACCGCCTGTCGCGGATCTTCCGGCCCGACACCGGGCGAACAGTGATGCTCGCCTTCGACCACGGATTCATCATGGGTCCGACGTCCGGGCTGGAACGTATCGACCTGGGGATCGTCCCCATCGCCCAGTACGCCGACTGCCTCATGGCAACGCGCGGGGTGATCCGCTCGTCGATCCCACCCGACCTGGCAAAGCCCATCTGCCTGCGTGCCGACGCCGGAACGACGATCCTGACCGAGCTCAACCACAACACGCTCATGGATGTTGAGGACGCCGTGCGGCTCAACGCCTGCGCCATCGCGGTGATGGTCACCGCAGGCGATCCCGCCACCGAGGCCTCCACCGTGGCCAACCTCTACCGGGCCGTGGACGAGGGGCAACGGCGCTCCATCCCGATCCTGGCCGTCACTGCCGTCGGCAAGGAGATGGCTCGCGACGCGAAGTACTTCTCCCTGGCCTCGCGGATGTGCGCCGAGAACGGCGCCACCGTCGTCAAGACCTACTACTGCGAGGGTTTCGAGAAGGTCACCGCGTCCTGCCCGGTGCCGATCGTGATCGCCGGCGGGAAGAAGCTGCCCGAACGGGAGGCCTTCGAGCTGGCCTACCGGGCGATCGACCAGGGCGCCGCAGGCGTCGACATGGGGCGAAACGTCTTCCAGGCCGATGACCCGGCCGCCATGATCCAGACCATCGGCGCCGTGGTGCACGACGGCATCAAGCCCGCGCAGGCCATGGATCTCTACGAGTCCCTGCAGTCATCGGGATCTGCCATCACAACCACCGCAACCACTATCTGAAGGGGAAAGAAGATGCCCTATTCGAAGCTGTTCCCGATCACTGTATTCATCGCGCTGCAGGCCATGATCATGATGATCGTCGAAACACCCCTGGCGTTCGTCTCCTGGATCGCCTTCCAGGCGTGGGCCATGTACTTCCTGGCCGGGGGCACGTACAAGATGGGCGCGAAGTCGCTGGCCGGTTACTTCGGGGGCGCGGTCGCCTCCGTGGCCATCTTCGAGCTCAGCACCCTGTTCGGGGACTGGGGCCTGGGCAACAGCTGGAACCTGTACCTGGCCGTGTTCCTCGTCGTCATCGTGGTCATCAGCGCCGAGAAGGTTCCTGGATTCGACTTCGTGCCCTCGTGGTTCATCGGAGCCGGTGTCTTCTTCGGTCTCATGAACCTGAGCACCTTCGCGGAAGGGGCCACCGTGTGGGAGAAGTACGCAGAGACCACCCAGACCCTGATGTGGTCGGCGCTCGTCGGTCTGGTGTTCGGTGCCGTCACCGTGATCTTCCGCACCTGGTACGAGGCTCGCTTCGTGGCCGCCCCGCAGACCCCGGCTGCCAGCGAGAAGCCCGAGCAGATCCCTGGGGACGCGCTCGTCTGACACCCCGCCCTGGCGCCTGGATTCGACGCTGCCCGATTCGTGCGGGACGTGCACCACAGCACCGCATCCTCCGCGAGTCGGGCTTCGCGTGGGTTCAGGATGCGATGAGGCTGACGGTCTGAGCCACGACAACCACCCGGATGGTCGACAGGATCGCCACCGGGCGAGTCCGCGGGCCGCGACGGATCAGTCTCGCGCTGTCGCGCTACTGACCCGGTGCCGTGGCCTGCGAACACATCGGAGACCCTACGGGCTGTCGCAGCGGATTCACAGGCATCCAGCCGAGCATGGGACTCATGCACGATGCAGCTGTCCCAGCAGCGTCACCAGCCCGAGCGCCCCGGAGCGTAAGATCACGAGCGATCCCTGCGGACCAGGCGAACGATCGCGCCATGAGTCGCCCGGCTGCTGTGGCTGTGATTTCCGCTGTGGGGATGGCGGCCATCTACGTGGCCGCTGTCGCGACCCGTGGTGCCAAGCGGTCGACACCGCATTGATGGCCGCAACGCCCAGGGCGCTGGGTGAGCCAGCTTGGGCGCGGACCGTGCTCGATCTCGTGGCGCCGATCAGCGTGCTGGACGCGGCGGCCTTGTTGGCTGGGATCGCACTTCTGCGAAGGCGGCCTGTCGCCGCCGTCTTCACCTTCGGCGTGGCAACAGTGACCCCGGTTGCGGCCAGTGTGCTCAAGAACGTGCTGGATCGGCCCTACTGCGGCGTCGATGACCTGCTCAACAGCCTTCCCAGCGGGCACGTCGCCGCCGCAGCGGGCCTATGCTCCGGCACCCCAAGGAGGTAGATCGTGAAGACCAAGAAGTTCATCCCTGCCGTCGCTAGTACGGTGCTCGTCGGAGGGCTGGTCCTCACCGGATGCTCGTCGCCCGTCGAGACCGCCAGCACGGTCAGCGAGACCGTCAGCGTGAGCAGCAGTGCCTCGACTGTCGGACTCAGCACCGGATCGGTGGCGGCCGAAGTGCTGGCTGCCAACGCGAACTCGACGACGGTCAACGACGACGAGTGGACGATGGAAGGTGCCGTGACGCGCTCGAGGGCTTGACCGTATCGGCTGATGGCGAGGGCGTCGTGGTGGATGGCTCCACCGTCACGATCACCGCAGCAGGTACCTACGTGCTGTCGACGGGCAGGTCGTCGTCGACACGGCAGACGAAGACGTCGCGGCCCTCGTGCTCGATGGGGTGCAGATCACCAACTCGACGAGCGCGGGTAGCCGAACCGGGGCGCTGACCCGTTCGCCCCCTGGTTGGGCTGGCGGTGCCTCATTCACCCCGTGCGCAGCGCGCCCCCGTGCCCGTCGCTGGGCTCCGGCGTGCGTCCCGTCGGCAGCAGTACGCGCACTGTCGTCCCCCGGCCCTCACGGGTGTCGAGCTGCACCCTGCCCGCGTGGGCGGCGACGATAGCGGCCACGATGGCCAGGCCCAGCCCGGAACCGCCCTGCTCGCGGGATCGTGCCCGGTCAGCGCGGTAGAACCGCTCGAAGGCGCGGCCGGCGACGGCGGCGGGCATCCCCTCGCCGCGATCGCTGACCTCGACCACGGCCCACCCGGGATCCCCCTGTCGGAGCCTGACCGTGACCGGCTGATCGGCGGGGGAGTAGCGCAGCGCGTTGGAGAGCAGGTTGTCCAGCACCTGGCGCAGCCGAGCGGCATCAGCGACGACCTCCGCAGGCTGGGAATCCGGGTCGATCACGAGTGTGACCTCGCGCGTCCCGGTCGCGGCCCGGGCCGCGACGACAGCGTCCGTCACCACGGCCACCAGGTCGACCGTGGAGCGTTCCAGGGGCCGCTGCTGGTCCAGGCGGGCGAGCAGGAGTAGGTCGTCGACCAGCAGGCCCATGCGGGCGGCCTCGGCCTCGATGCGACCCATCGCATCGTCGAGCGGCGGCCCGGGGGCTACGGCACCGATCCGGTAGAGCTCGGCGAAGCCGCGCACCGAGGTCAGTGGGGTGCGCAGCTCGTGACTGGCGTCGGCCACGAACTGGCGCATCCGGACCTCCGAGGCACGGGCGGCAGCCGCGGCGCTCTGGGCGGTGGACTCCGAGGCTCGCTGCGCGGCGAAGGCGATCTCCACGTTGTCGGCCATCGTGTTGAACGAGGCGGCCAGGCTACCGACCTCGGTGCGCGGGTCGGCGCCGGGTGCCCTGGTCGTCAGGTCACCGGCGGCGATCGCGGCCGCGGCGCGCTCCACGCCGAGCAGCGGTCGCAGGCTGCGCCGGATCAGCAGCCGACCGGCCAGGGCGAGCAGCACCAGCACGGCCACGCCGATGGCCACCTCGATGAGGATCAGGCGCGACACGGTCGCGTCGATCCCGCCGATGTCCTGGGCGACGGCGATCGAGCCGGAGCCGTCGGGTTGCGCCACGGCCAGGACCCGCCACCTCGTGGATCCCGATTCGGAGTCCACCACGAAGGGCTCACCCGCGCGGACGGCCACCTCGGTGGTCGTGAGCGTGGGAAGCACAGGCGGGTCGGTGTCGGTACCGGTCAGGGCGTCGATCGTGGCCCCGCTGGAGGCCAGGTAGGCGATGTAGTTGGACTCCTGGCCGACGGGCCCGGGACCCGACGGGGCCGGGCCGGCGGGCAGCTGGCGGTCCGGCCGGTTCGGGTCGGTCATCTCGGTGGCGATCCGGGTCAGGGACGCGTCCACCTGGGTGTAGAGATAGCCGCGCAGCGCCGTGGCGGCGACCAGCCCGGCGACCAGCAGCCCCACGGCGACCAGTCCCATCAGCATGGCCACGATCTGGGTCCGCAGCGGCCAACCCGCGACCCAGCGACGCATCCGCCCGCCGGCCATCAGCCTTCCCGGGGAGTCCGCAGCACGTACCCGACGCCGCGGACGGTGTGCAGCAGGTTCGGTCGCGTGCTGTCGACCTTGCGCCGCAGGTAGGACACGTAGGTCTCCACCACGGTGGCCTCGCCGCCGAAGTCGTAGTGCCAGACGTGGTCGAGGATCTGCGCCTTGGACAGCACCCGCCCGGGATTGGTCAGGAAGTACCGCAGCAGCTTGAACTCCGTGGGGGACAGGTCCACCGGTGCGCCGGCCTTGAAGACCTCGTGGGCGTCCTCGTCGAGCTCGATGTCGCCGAAGACCAGGCGCTGGGACGCTGGGTCGGCTTCCAACCCCGCCCGGCGCAGGATGGCCCGGATCCGGGCCACCACCTCCCCGAGGCTGAACGGCTTGGTGACGTAGTCGTCCGCCCCGAGGGTGAGCCCCATGATGCGGTCCTCGACCGCGTCGCGGGCGGTCAGGAACAGCACCGGGGCCTGGATCCCGTCCTGACGCATGCGGCGCACGACCTCGAACCCGTCCAGGCCGGGCATCATCGCGTCGAGCACGACCAGGTCCGGGGCGCTGATGGCCGCAGCGCGCAGCGCCTGGGTTCCGTTGGTCGCAGTCTGCACCTCGAAGCCCGCGAACCGCAGGCTCGCCGAGAGCAGCTCGACGATGTTCGGCTCGTCATCGACGATCAGAAGACGCGCCTCCGGCACGCCGGCGGGGGAGTCGGCGGACTGCTGTGCGCCCGACAGGTCGGGCGGGGGCGAGGTCATGGGCCAATCATGGCCACCCGGCCCGGCAGGATCCTGGCAGTTGGCTGTGAGGTTCCTGTGAGTCTCCCCCGGGCACGATCGGGACCTCGGCGATCGTCAGGTGCTCGCGACGGGCCTGGAGCAGGACGTCGATCTCCTGCTCGATTGCCGGTCACCTCAGCGATCTGGTCACCCTGGATCGCGCTTCACCGACTGGGTCGCGTTCCACCCGGGCCACCGTTGCGACCACCGATGCCGAACGCCGCGTCAGGGATGCTGCAGGCGGATCCGGCCATCGAGGTGGGAGACCGCCAGCCCCGTGAAGTCCGAGATCCTGGGCAGCTCCTGGGTGGTCGCGGACACGTGCTGGCCCACAACCACGACCGACCCTCCCGACGCGCACGCGGCACGCAGGCCCGCCTCGGCGTCCTCGAACAGCACGCACGCGCCGGGGTCGACTCCGAGCAGGGCGGCGGCGCGCAGGTGCCCCTCCGGGGACGGCTTGCCCACCGCGACGTCCTCGGCGGCCACGAGCACCTCGGGGATGGGCACACCGGCCGCCCGCATCCGACGGCTCGCGAGCTCGCGCGAGGCCGAGGTGACCACGGCAACCGGCCCACCTCGCAGGCTCTGCAGGAAAGCCCCCGCGATCACCGAGGACGGGAGGCGCCGAGCTGGTCAATGCGGGCTGGGGGCGTCTCGGAGCTGCTCCTGGACCCGACGGATCGCGGCGCGCAGCAGGTCCGCTCGCGCGTGCTGAACAGGGTGCTTGTGCCGGGCGGCGATGTCAGCCAGACGCCGGTCCGGTGAGATGACCCCGCCCTGCGGGGCGGAGTGCATATCGGCGTAGACCAGCGCATCGGCCAGCAGGGAACGCTCTGGGGGGAATTGCTCGCAGAGGTCATCGACTCCGTGCAGCGGAGCTGTCAGGGCGGCGCAGGAGTGGTGCGCCACGAGACCGGCAAGCCTTGGTGGGTAGCCTTGCGCGCGCAGATGCAGGGCGCCATCAAGGGGGTGGAATCCGGTCTGACGGATGCGGTCCGAGTAGCCGATGTCGTGCAGCGTGGCCGCAGCCACGAGCAGGGCGGCCTCATGCGCGTCGAACAGGCACGCCACCCCGGTCGCCACGAAGCCAGCGGTCTGGACGTGAGCCCAGCGGGTGCCGTGATCCCCGAGCAACTGCCAGGCCAGCGCCTCAGCCTCGGCGCGTGCGGGACACCCCCGAGTGTGTGCCAAGGGTGGGCCGCTGGCGGAGGCTACCATCGGGCTTCGGTCGATTCGGCCCAGGTCAGCTGCAGCGCATGCCCTCGCAAAGAGAGCCACGAACGGGACCCCTGCCAAGTCATCCGCGCCTCCCCTTCGTGATCGGACCGGTACCAGCAAGCACTGCCGAGGCACCGTATGCAGGGGTGCACCGCGATGTGCTCACCCACGGCGGGTAGTTCTGGCGTGCCGTGATCGCGCACGCGGCTGCCCGGAACGGCCGGCCCGCATCCGGATGCGGGCCCACGAAGGAGATCACCACCCGGATCGGGTGATCCGCAATGCCCAGGAGCAGGGGACCGTGGCCCATGCGGGACAGGCAGAACTGCCGCCGGTCGCGTGACCACAACCCGTCAAGGCGTCGCACAGCACCGCCTGGCGACCTCACCCAAGGAGTGCCAAGTTGTCCGAGAACCCCCTGCTCGACACCGTCATCGGCATCAACGCCGTGTCCCTGGCCGAAGTGGAGGCCAGCCTGGAGGCGGTGCTGCTGGTCCGGTTGGCCGCCCTGGTCGCCGTCGACGCCCCGCCCGCGTCCTACCTGGCCGCGTTCCGCGCGGCCGAGGGCACCCTGCTCGAGCTCGAGGACGCGCGCAACGTCCTGATCGCGGTCGCGCCGATCGTGGGCACCCCGAAGGTCGTGTCCGCCGCGGGCAACATCGCCCGTGCGCTGGGCCTCGCCCTCGCCCTGGACGAGGACCTCCTCGGCTCGTTCGAGGACTGACCAGCGGGCCTTCATCGTCGGGTCGGTCATCTACGCCACCGGGTCGCTGCTGACCGCCCTCTCCCAGTCCGTGGCTGGCCACGCTGGCCCTGGGGTGGTCGATCCTTGAGGGCTGGGCACGACCGCCGTGGCGATCCTGGGTCTCCTGCGCACCCTCGACCCCACTGTGGACAACACCAGTTTCGCCGTGCTCATGGCCCTGCTGGGGATCGGAATGGGACTGATCGTCTCCCAGCTCGGCAACGTGGTGCAGTCCTCGGTGGACGCCTCGGCCGAGGCGAGGCCGGCGGGTTGCAGTGCACGAGCGCCCAGCTGGGATCCTCGATGGGCGTTGCCGTGATCGGGGCGATCGTCCTGGCCGGCCCGAGCAGCGTCTCCATGTCCACCATCCAGGCCGACGAACGGATCGAAGTGACCGTATCGGATCAGATCGGCTTGGCAGCCGGGACCGGGGTCGACTTCGTGACCACCGGCGGGATCGGGGCCGCCGCCCAGGGCGCCGGACGAGCAGGCTACGATCGCGATCATCGAGGACTACGAGACCGCCCAGCGGCAGTCGCTCAAGGCCGGCTTGTTGGCTGCGGCTTTCCTCGTGTTCATGACGATCTTCTTCACCCGCGAACTGCCCCACGGCGAACCGGCCACAACCACGGCTCCCGCGACCACGGCTGACGCCCGAGACCCGACCCTGCACGAGGGAGTGCCATGACCACCGAACCAAGCCAAGCCCGCCCGGACGCCGCACGGCGTGAGCGGTCCGAGCCGTGGCTCTCCTTCGCCTCGGGGGTCTGCCTCGTCCTGGCCGTCCTGTTGACGATCCCTGGTGCACTTGCCTACTGGGGCCACCGGACCTTGACCGACACTGGACGCTACATCGCCACGGTCGGTCCCCTGGTGGAGTCACCTGAGGTCCAGGCAGCCATCGCGGCCAAGGTCACCGACGCGATCACGACGCAGGTCGACGTCGAGGCGATCCTCGATGACGTGTTCGCCGACGTGATCACTGATCGCCCTCGCCTTGCCCAGCTCACCGGTCCGGTCGCTGGGGCCGTCAACAGCCTGATCGACCGGCAGGTGAGTGAGTTCATCGCCTCCGACGCGTTCGCCGACCTGTGGGTCACGGTCAACACCCGAGCCCAGCAGCGTCTCGTGCGCCTCCTCGAGGGCGACGAGTCAGGGGCTGTGTCCCTGCAGGGCGACCAGGTCGTCCTTGACGTCTCGGAGGTCATCGACCAGGTCCAGGCCCGCCTGGTTGATCGTGGGCTCACCTTCGCCGCCAACGTCCCGATCCCCACCGTGGACAAGCAGATCGTGCTGATGGACGCCCCCCAGCTCAAGCAGGCGCGCACCATCTACGCGTTCGCCAACCCGATCGCCACGTGGTTGATCCTGGTCGTGCTGCTGCTCTACCTGGCTGCGTTCGCGCTGGCGCGCCGCCGACCCCGGATGGCTGTGGTCATCGGGATCGGGCTGGCTGCCAATGCCCTGTTCCTGGCCCTGGCCCTGTCAACCGGTCGGCAGCTGTTCGTCAACAGCCTGGCCGGCACCACGTTCGGCCCTGCCAGCGCGGTGTTCTTCGACACGTTGCTGCTCTACCTCCAGCGTGGACTCCAGGTGCTGGCCTGGCTGGCTGTGATCCTGGTCGTGGCCGGCTGGTTCAGCGGGCAGAACAGCACCGGGACTGCGCTGCGCAGGGCGATGGCCCACGGACTGGAGCGCCTGGGTTCCACACCGTCGTTGGCCGGAGCCCAGGGCGTCGGGCGCTGGGTCGGCGCGAACGCCGGGTGGCTGCGGGGCGTGGCAGTCGCTCTGGGCGTCGTCGTACTCATGTGGGGCAATGCGGCCAGCCCGACCCGCCTGCTCTGGTCGGTGCTGTTCGTGGTCGTCCTGCTGGTCGTCCTCCAGGTGCTCACCGGGGCGGGGCGCGGGGCGGAACGCGTCAGTGCCGCGCCAGCGGCTGACCTCGAGCCGACGGCAGGGACGACGCCCGGGCCGTAGCGCCGCGGCCCGCCTCAGTCCACGGCGTCGTAGAACTGCCGATCTGCACAGAGGAGGTCGGCACTGGCGGCGAGGCCGGCTCGCTCCAGCCGGGCGACCATCTCCCGGGCGCCGGGCTCGCCGGTGACGACCAGTCGTACGTGCGACATCCGCAGATGTCCCAGTTCCGGATAGGCCGCGAGCAGCCCAGACCCGATCCCGCCCGTGATGATCAGCTCGAACCCGATCACGACCTGTGCTCAGCCCGCGCCGTGGGGAAGTCCGAGGCGACGAGGGCCCGGTCCGACGCCTCAGCATCAGGGGGGACCGCCGGCTTGGGTGCGCCGAGCAACTGTCGGAAGGCGACGATCTCGATGCCCAGTTCGTGCAACCTGCGCAGCAGCCCCTGCAGTTCGGCCTGATCGCGCACCTTCCCGGTCAGGACGGACTGGGCAGTGATGTTCGGGAAGTCCTCGAGGGCGTCGGCAAGGAGCGCTGCGGGGACCGGCCCCGTGATCAGGATCTCGTACTTCTTGGCTGACATGTGTGCCTCCCTGGGACCTGAGCACCTACGATGGCGCAGGTCCTTGCCCTCCGAAGCACCCGAACCGGGTAGTTCGCTCGCACGAGACCGAGGTGATCGCGTGCAGGGAGTGGAGGTGGCGCACGTGCAGGACACGCCGACAGCCGCGCCGCCAGCCGCGCAGGGGCAGGTTGCCGAAGGGCAGCGCGTAGCGGGCGGGATCTCGGCTCCGCGCACGCTGTTCCCGCATTCGCCCACCCTGGCCATCTCGCGCAACGACCTGAACACCCTGCTCGAGCAAGCCAGCTCCAAGCGTCTGACGTCCGTGTGCGCCGGGCCGGGCTGGGGCAAGACGATGGCTGTCTCCGGCTGGCTCGAACGTCGCCCGGCAGCTCGCAGGACCCCGGTCGCCTGGTTGACCGCGCGGCGAGAGTCAGACAACCTCGCGTCGTTCTGGGACGACGTCCTGGCCGCGCTGCGCTCCTGCGGGGCGGTGCCTGACGACCATCCCCTGCAGAGCCTCTCCGCCTCGGCCGGCATCTTCGAGGAGGTGCTGAGGTCGCTGCAGGTCGGCTTGGACTCCCTGCCCACCCGCACCCTGCTGGTGATCGACGACTTCCAGGAGGTCACGGATCCATCCGTCCTGGACTCAGTCAGGCTGACCACCGAGCTCGTGAGCATGCTGAACCTGGTCCTGGTCAGCAGGATCACCCCGACCCTGCCGTTGCACCGGTTGCGGGTCGCCGGGGAGCTCACCGAGATCAGTGCCGAGGACCTGGCGTTCACGAACCCCGAGATCGAGGCGCTGGCGCGCTCGACCGGACTGGAACTCACTCCGGCACAGGTCGAGCTGGTCTTCGAGCGCACCGAGGGTTGGCCGGCGGGCGTCCGGCTGGCCCTGCTCAGCGCGTCGAGGAGCGGCACCGGCGCCCTGGCCTCCTTCGCCGGGACCAACCGCTCCGTCGCGGAGTACCTGGCTGCCGAGGTGCTGGCCCGAAACGACCCACCCATACGGGACTTCCTGCTCCGTACGAGCGTGACCGAGCAGATCTGTGCGGACCTGGCCGCGGCGATCGCGCCCGAGGTCCCGGCCCAGAAGGTGCTGGAGCTGCTCGAGGGCCGCAACGAGTTCGTGACCGCCATGGGCCCGGATCGCCTCTGGTTTCGCTACCACCCCCTGCTTCGCGACCTGCTGGACCACGAGCTCAGGCGGGACGACCGCGAGGCGCATCGCCACGCGAACCGGGCTGCGGCACGCTGGTGGGCGGAGCGTGGCGAGCCGATCTCGGCCCTGAGCCACGCGGCCGCGGCTGAGGACTGGGAGTTGTTCGGGTCGCTCTACACAACGTGCGCCGGTCCGTCGTTGGTGGGTGTGCAGAGGTACGCACTGCGAGACCTGCTGGCGACGGTTCCGCATTCGACGCAGCCTGACAGTGCCGGCCTGCACCTGGTGCAGGCCGGCACTGCGCTCGTCGCAGGGCAGCTGGGCGCCATGGTCGTGCAGACCGACCTGGCCAGACAGCTCCAAGCCGGCGCAGAGCCGCCGCAGTCGGCGCAACGGGTGCTGACGGAGTTGCTCACGTGCGCCGGCGGCCGCTTCCAGGGCGACCCGGACCGAGTGGTCCGCGCCGGATCGGCAGCCATCGCTCTGCTCGACGAGGCTGGGCCCATCCCGGCTGCGGCGGGATACCGCCTCATCGCCCTACAGAACTTGGGGGTCGGCAGGTTCTGGGCCGGTGACCTTGTCGGCGCCCGTTCGTCGTTCAACGAGGTCGTGAGCGCTGCGGAGAAGCCCGACATCGACCTGGCCCGGCTGGGAGCCCGCTCACACCTGGCCCTGACCCATGCAGCCGAGGCAGACCTGGATCGGGCCCTGAGCCTGGCCGCGAACGCCCTGGAATGGGCTGGACCTCGCGGCTGGAGCTCCGTGCTGCAGGCCCGGCCCGCTCATCTCGCAGTGGCGCTGGTCCAGCTCCTGCGGGGCGAGGCCGGGGCCGCACATTCGGCAATCGTCTCCGGTCTGGCGGCCGTGACCGGCGGCGCGGAACCGACATCGACGCTCATGCTGCACGCGCTGCACGCGGAGACGGCCCTCTCGCAGGGCCGCTTGCGTGCGGCTGGCCTCTCGCTGCGCCAAGCCCTGGCCAGTGCACAGGCATGGCAACCGACGGGGATGGCCGCCCAGTGCCTCGCCCACGCAGCCACGGAGGTGGCGCTCCTCGCCCCGGAGGTCGGGGTCGGTGAGCTCCAGCTGGCCGGGCCCGAGGTGGAGACCCCCCTATGGGCCAGCAGTGTGGCCCGCAGGCAGCTGGCGGGCGGCGATCCCGCATCCGCCCTGCGCACGGCGCAGGCACTGGTGGCCACCGGCGATCCCGAGACGATCCTCGACCTGCTCGCGCTCGTGGAGGGCTGGCTGGTGATTGCCCTGGCCAAGGACCAGCTCTGGGCCGGCGCAGGTGCAGCCCGGGCGATGGCGCGTGCCCTGGCCATCGCCGAGCCCCAGGCAGTGGTACGGCCCTTCCTGGCGACGGGGTCCACGAGAGTGCCGTCCCTGATCCATCAGGCGCGACGAGACGGGAGCGAGGGGGACCCCTTCCTCGAGAGCATCCTGGCCGGCCTGGCCGGGTCCGGGCCGATGGCTGGTGAGCCTGCCCCTCTGGCCGAGCCGCTCACCGAGCGCGAGCTCTCGATGTTGCGCGCGCTGCCGACGATGCGCAGCAACACCGAGATCGCTGCCGACTCCTACGTCTCGGTGAACACCGTCAAGGCGCACCTCAAGAGCCTGTTCCGGAAACTGGAGGTCACCAGTCGCAGGGAGGCCGTGGAGCGCGCCCGAGAGCTGGGTCTGCTCGACTGAGCAGAACGAATGCCCGGATTACCCGGTTGGGGTGAGGTAGGCGGACATGGAACCGGGAAATGCTGCGGGTATGAATCACACAGATGACATCCAGGCCGGCAGCTCCTCGGACACCGCTGTCGGCATCGCCCTGTTCGGGGCCACCCTGATGATCATGGTCGGGGTGTTCCAAGCGATCCAGGGCCTCGTGGCCCTGTTCAACGACACCTTCTACGTGGTCGGGCGCGAGTACGTGTTCGAGTTCGACCTCACCTCGTGGGGGTGGGCGCACCTCGCGCTCGGGGTGCTGCTGATGGTCGCTGGCGGCTTCCTCATGGCCGGTGCCACCTGGGCGCGGTGGACCGGTGTGATCCTGGCCGGCGTGAGCGCGGTGGCCAACTTCATGTGGCTGCCCTACTACCCACTGTGGAGCATCCTCGTGATCGCCCTCGATGTCGCGATCATCTGGGCACTCACCGCCCATGGCCGTGCCATCGAGGCCGCCCTGAAGTAGACCCGAGAGCCAAGGCGAGCAGGGAGCAGACATGAAGACAGTCATCGTTGGTGGAGTCGCCGGTGGAGCCTCGTGCGCGGCTCGGCTGCGTCGGCTCGACGAGGCGTGCGAGATCGTGCTGGTGGAGCGCGGGCCCTACATGTCGTATGCCAACTGCGGCCTGCCCTACCACATCGGTGAGGTGATCGAGGCGGAGCGGGCGCTGCTCGTGGCCAGTGCCGAGTTGTTCCGCGCCCAGTTCAACGTGGATGCCCGCGTGCTCACCGAGGCCGTGGGCATCGACGCCGCGGCCCGAACCATCGACTTGCGCGATGTCACGACCGGCGAGGTGAGCACCGAGTCCTACGACACCTTGGTGCTGTCTCCCGGAGCCAGGACGGTGCGCCCACCCATTCCGGGGATCGACCTGCCGGGGATCTTCGAGGTGCGCACCGTGCCCGATGCGCGCGAGATCAAGGAGTGGATCGCCCGTGGCACGACCTTCCTGACCGGGATGGACTCCTACTCGGGGTGGCAGACCGTGCGGCCGACCAAGCACGCGGTCGTCGTCGGCGGCGGCTTCATCGGGCTGGAGACCGCGGAGAACCTGGCCCACGTCGGGTTCGACGTCACCGTCATCGAGATGGCCGACCAGCTGCTCGCCCCCCTGGACCCGGAGTTCGCCCGGACCGCCACGGAGCGCCTGGAGCAGAACGGCGTCTCAGTCGTCCTCGGTGACGGGGTGGCCAGCTTCGATCCGGCGGGCACTGAGGACAAGTCGCTCGTCGTCACCACGCAGTCGGGGGCCAGCTACCCGGCCGACGTCGTCATCGTCTCGTTGGGCGTGCGGCCGGACACGGCGCTGGCCCAGTCCGCCGGGCTGGTGGTCGGTGAGCGCGGCGGCATCCGGGTCGATGACCAGATGCGCACCAGCGACCCGAACATCTTCGCAGTGGGTGACGCCATCGAGGTCAAGGACTTCCAGACCGGTGAGTGGACCCTGATGGCGCTGGCGGGCCCCGCCAACCGCCAGGGCCGGATCGCCGCCGAGGTGATCTGTGGTCGCGACTCCACCTTCCGCGGCGTGCAGGGCACGGCCGTCATCGGGCTGTTCGGGGCCACGCTGGCGTGGACCGGGCAGAACGAGAAGGCGCTCACCCGCCGGGACGACACCGACTTCGAGAAGGTCTACCTGTTCCCGAACTCGCACGCCGGCTACTATCCCGGCGCCAAGCCGACGGTGCTCAAGGTCCTGTTCCGCAGGTCCGACGGCCGCCTGCTCGGTGCCCAGGGCGCCGGCGAGGACGGCGTGGACAAGCGGATCGGCCACCTGGCCATGGCCATCCAGTTCGGTGCCACGGTCTACGACCTCGAGGAGTCCGAGCTCTGCTACGCCCCGCCGTTCGGCAGCGCCAAGGACCCGGTGAACTTCGCCGGGATGGTCGCCGCCGACGTGCTGCGCGGGGACATGCCCCTGACCCACTGGTTCGCCGACCCGGACACCCTGATCCTCGACGTGCGCAACGGCCCAGAACTGGCCGTGGAGGGCGTCGCGGGATCGGTGCACATCCCACTGGCCGAGTTGCGCGCCCGGCTCGATGAGCTGCCCCGCGACCGGGAGATCCACGTGCTCTGCCGCTCGGCGCAGCGCGCCTACTACGCCACACGTGTGCTGGTCCAGAACGGGTTCACCGCCAAGGTGATCTCCGGTGGGATGCTGTCACACGCCATGCTTGCGCCACGTTGACACTGGAGGTCCCGATGTCCACCCCCACAGCCGCCGCTGCCACGCAGCAGACGTGGTACAACCAGCCCACCGAAGCGGTGGTGACCGAGCTCGGCACCGACGCCAGCGCCGGGCTGAGCACCAGCGAGGCAGGCAGCCGCCTGGCGTCCCACGGACCCAACGTGATCGCCGCTGAGCCGTCCCCGTCGGTCTGGGCGGTGGCGCTCAACCAGCTCAAGGACTCGATGAACCTCATGCTGGTCGCGGTCACCGTGGTCAGCCTGCTGATCGGCGAGGTGTCCACGGCCCTGATCGTGGCGTTCCTGGTCGTGCTCAACGTGGTGATGGGCACCCAGCAGGAGATGAAGGCCAAGGCCAGCGTCGACGCCCTGGCCAAGATGACCACGCCTCAGGCCAAGGTCGTGCGCGGCGGGACGCTGGCGCAGATCAGCGCCACCGACCTGGTTCCGGGCGACATCGTGAACCTGGAGTCCGGCGACATCGTGCCCGCCGACGGCCGGCTGCTGCGCTCGGCGACCCTGGAGACCCAGGAGGCTGCGCTGACTGGGGAGAGCGCCCCGATCAGCAAGGACCCCTCGACCATCGAGCGCGCCGAGGTGACCCTTGGCGACCGCACGAACATGTTGTTCCAGAACACGTCCGTGACCCGCGGGACGGCCACGATGGTCGTCACCGAGACCGGCATGGACACCGAGATGGGCAAGATCGCCACGATGCTCACGGCGGTGGCGCCGAGCAAGTCCCCGCTGCAGAGCGAGCTCGACGGGCTGACCAAGCTCCTGGCTGCGATCGCCTGGGTGGCGGTGGCGATCATCGTCGTGATCGGACTGGCCCGCGGCCAGAGCCTCGAATCGGTCCTGCTGCTCGGCGTCGCGATGGCCATCTCAGCGATCCCGACCGGCCTGCCCACGTTCGTCCAAGCCATGCTGGCCTACGGCGCCAAGCAGCTGGCCGAGGCCAAGGCGATCGTGAAGAACCTCACCGACGTGGAGACGCTGGGCGCGACCAGCGCGATCAACTCGGACAAGACCGGCACCCTGACCATGAACGAGATGACCGTGCGCTCGATGTACATGCGCGGGCACTGGTACACGGTCGCGGGGGAGGGCTACGCCAAGACCGGGACGATCCTCGGGGCCGCCGGTGACGTCGCTCCGGACTTCACCAACCTTGCCTACGGCCTGACGCTGTGCAGCGACGCCACCGTCTCCGAGGCCGGCGAGGTCATCGGGGACCCCACCGAGGCGGCGCTGGTGGTCCTGGCTGCCAAGATCGGTGTGGACTCCGAGGTGAGCCGACGCGAGTACCCACGCGTGGCCGAGGTGCCCTTCGACTCCGAGTACAAGTTCATGGCCACGTTCCACGAGGTCCCCGCCCCCGGTGGGGGCACTCGGCTCGTCGAGCTGGTGAAGGGTGGTCCCGACGTCGTGCTGGAGCGCTGCACCACGATGCTGACCGAGTCGGGCGAGGTAGCCGTGGACCTCGAGGGCCTGATGGCCGCGAACCAGGAGATGTCCGAGAAGGGCCTGCGGGTGCTGGCGTTCGCGCTGCGCGACCTGACGGGGCGGTCAGCCGAGGTCACCGCGGACCCGATGGCCCTGGTCGGCGAGCTGCAGTTCGTCGGCATGGTCGGCATCATCGACCCGCTGCGTCCCTCGGCCGTCGAGGCAGTCCGAGTCGCCCGGGCGGCCGGCATCGAGGTCCGGATGATCACCGGCGACCACGCCATCACTGCCTCGGCGATCGGCGCCGAGCTCGGCCTGGCCGAGGGGGCCATCAGTGGGGCCGAGATCGCCGCCATGAGTGACGACGAGCTCCTCGAGGCCCTGCCCAACCTGCACGTGTTCGGCCGCGTCACGCCGCAGGACAAGCTGCGCCTGGCCAAGCTCATGCAGCAGCGCGGCGACATCGTGGCCATGACCGGCGATGCGGTCAATGACGCCGCGGCGCTCAAGCAGGCCGACATCGGCGTGGCGATGGGGTCGGGCAGTGAGGTGACCAAGCAGGCCGGAA
This sequence comes from uncultured Actinomycetes bacterium, assembly GCA_963798745.1. Taxonomy (GTDB): domain Bacteria; phylum Actinomycetota; class Actinomycetes; order S36-B12; family CAIYMF01; genus Prado023. The sequence continues at coordinate 740,271 of CAWCUF010000003.1, read as the reverse complement.
AGATGATCCTGACCGACGACAACTTCGGAACCCTGGTCAGGGCTGTCGAGCTTGGTCGCAGCACCTACGAGAAGATCGTCAACTTCATCCGCTACCAGATGAGTCAGCTGCTGTCCCTGGTGCTGCTGTTCCTCACGGCCAGCATCTTCGACATCAACTCTGGTATCGCCCTGACGCCCCTGATGGTGCTGTTCCTGAACTTCTTCATCTCGGTCTTCCCCGTCCTGACGATCATGCATGAGCTGCCCGGTCCCGGGATGATGGGCCGCCCACCGCGCGACCCCCAGGTGAAGCTGACCAACCCGGCGGCGGTCCGGCAATGGGCGCTCTACGGCGGGATGCTGTTCCTGGTCACGTTGGCGGCCCTGCTCGGTGGGCCCGGCGAGCTCAACGGCGAGGAAGCCAGCGTGCCGATGACGATGGCCTTCGTGGTCATGGCGCTGGGCACCATCCTCAGCGGCCTGGTTCTGCGCCGCGACCCCGAGTCCGGTCTGGGCGCGCCCCTGATGGGCGCCGTGCGCACCCTGTCGATCCCGCTGCTGATCACGATCGTGGCCGTGGAGTGGACGTTCATGCAGAAGCTGCTGATGACCACGTCGTTGACCGGCGGCCAGTGGCTGGCCTGCATCGGGCTGGCCCTGCTGGTCCCGCTGGTCATCGAACTGAGCAAGGTGCTCCGTCGCCGCCAACTGGGCACCGCACCGGCGACGGTCGACCCGGCCAGCGCGGTATCCCCGCAGCGTGGGCAGTGACTGACGAGCGGCGAGCAGCGGCACGGAGACCAAGTCCCGGAAGCACCCCCCCACCGAGTCGGCGACCCTCGCCGACGCAGCACGAAGAGGAGACACACAGATGCGCGGTCAGGACAGACGAAGCGAGCGGCGCGAGGAGCGTCAGACCTTCGGCGCCCGCGGCGACGCCGTTCGCTATCAGATGCGCGAGAAGCTGTTGTCGATCGGCGACGACTTCTGGATCGAGGACCAGACCGGTCGCCGTGCCTTCAAGGTCAACGGCAAGGCTGTTCGCGTGCGCAAGACCCTGGTGATCGAGGATCCCCGTGGTGCTGAGCTGATCAAGATCCAGGACCGGCCGGTGCGGGTGCGCGAGACCATGGAGGTGGAGAACGCAGGCGGGGCGACCGTGGCCACCGTGAAGAAGGCGATGATCACGCCGCTGCGCGAGCGCTTCACCATCGAGCTCGCCACTGGCGGCCAGTGGACTGCCCAGGGCAACATCGTCGACCACGAGTTCGAGATCGAGGCCGGGGGCACGAAGGTCGCCGAGGTGTCCAAGAAGTGGTTCCGGGTTCGGGATTCCTACGGGGTCGAGATCGCTCCCGGCCAGGACGAGGCCCTGATCCTGGCCATCACGGTGTGCATCGACCAGATGGTCACCGGCTGATCCACCCGAGAACGCGGCGATGCCGCCACTCTCCAGCACACAAGCACACGAAATGAGGCGCACCATGTTCGACGACCCCAACCTCTGGGACATCCTGGTCTGGAGCTTCTGGCTGTTCATCTGGATCTCGGCCCTGATGATCTGGTTCCGCTGCCTGTTCGACCTGTTCGGCGACCACACCCTGTCTGGGTGGGGCAAGGCCGGCTGGGCACTGCTGCTCGTCTTCGTGCCCTGGCTGGGCGCCTTCATCTACCTGATCGCCCGCGGACGCAGCATGAACGAGCGACAGATGTCCGCCATGTCCCAGGCCAAGGTGGCCCAGGACAAGTACATCCAGCAGGTGGCGGCCCAGAGCACCAGCCCGGCCGATCAGATCGCCAGCGCAAAGGCCCTGCTGGACTCAGGGGCCATCACGCAGACCGAGTTCGAGTCGCTCAAGGCCAAGGCGATGGCCTGACCCCTCTGCGGCGCCCCTGCCCGTCGCCGATCGGCGACTCAGGCAGGGGTGCCGCGAACCACGTGCACGGAAGGACCTTCCATGAACACCCGCCCGGCACCCAGCCCCACGCGACGTCCCCGTCGGCGCCTGCGACCCCTCGTGGTGGGCGGCGCCCTGGCCGTGCTCGTCGCCCTCTCCGGATGTGGCGGCGACGGGGCCGACCCGGTCGCGCTGGCGCAGGCCGAGGTGAGCGCCAAGGAGGAGAGCCTCCTCGACGCGCAGGCGGCCGCCGCCGCCGCCGAGGAGACGTTCTGCACAGCCAGTTCCGGGTACATCACTGCACTGGACCGCTACGGCGACGTCCTGAACGTCACCACGGTGACGGTCGGCGACGTCCGCGACGCAGGTGCGGACCTCAAGGAGCCCAAGGCTGAGACCGTGGCAGCCGCAGGGGACGTGACCAGCACCCGCGAGGAGGTCGCGACAGCGCAGGAGGAGTTGGCGCAGGCGCAGAGCGCCCTGGCCGCCGCCGAGGCGTCGGCGGCCGGCGAGCCGGCGCCCGAATCCACCGTGAGCCCCCCGGCCTCCCCGGAGGCCATCCTGCCGACTGCCACCGTGGCCCGCGTGCAACAGGCGGATGCCGACTTCGCCGAGACCGCTGCGGACATCACCGACGGGACGCCCCTGCGCCAGGCTGCCGAGCAGTTCAACGCCGCGGCGGTCGCGTTGGAGATGGCGTGGCTGGCGGTGTTCGCCGAGTCCGGCTGCCTGGCCGAGGCCCAGCAGGAGCAGGCGGCGCTGGCCGTGCGTGACTACACGGTGGCCCTCCAGGCGGACCTGGCGACCGCCGGCTACTTCGACGGCACGGCCGACGGGGTCTACGGACCGGAGACGGTTGCGGCGGTCCAGGCCCTGCAGGCGGCCAACGACCTGCCGCAGACGGGCACGGTCGACAAGGCGACCGAGGCCGCGCTGCGCGAGGGGGTGGCCGCCGCCGACGGCAGCGACGCCCAGGAGGCGATGGCCTCGACCGCAGCCCTGCAGCAGACCCTCGCGCTGGCCGGCTACTGGGACGGGCCCGTCGACGGCCAATGGTCCGACGAGCTGACCGAGGCCCTGCAGGAGCTCCAGACCGATCTTGGGGTCGAGCCGACCGGAACCGTCGACGCGGCCACCGTCGCGGCGTTCCAGGAGGTCCTGGCCACGGTCGGGCCGAACCCCCCGGCGAGTGCCACGCCGTCCACCACGCCCACCCCGGAGCCCACTGCCAGCGACGCGGCCCTGGTCGGGGAGGCGCCGCCCAGCGTCACGGCTCTGACCGGGTCCGCGACGTAGCCGGCCTGGGCCCACGCGCAGAATGGAAGGGGCGCACATGGCCAGAGCCACTGGGTCGCTGCGTGACTGGACCATCCCCGGTCCCGCACGCCGCAAGGCGGCCCTGCTGGCGATCGCCATCGTGGTGCCGACCGTGGGGGCCTACCTGTTGTTCGGGTTCGCCAGTGCCCTGGGGGTATTCCTGGGCTTCGTCGCCAATCTGACCCCAGCCACCGCGCTCCCGTGGCGGTTGGGCATGGCAGCGGTGAGCGCCACCGCCCTGACCGGCGCCGTGGCCACGGCGCTGCTCGGACAACCTGTGCCGGCCGCCGCCTTCGTGACCCTGGCCTGCCTCATCGCCGCGCCGGGCAACATCTGGCACAACAACCTGCTCGCGGCGATCCCCACGGTGGCAGCCGTGTACACGACGTTGTTGATCGAGGCCGATCCGGTGCAGACCCTGGGCGGGTTGCTCGTGGGCGGCATGGCGGCGGTCGCCCTCATGTCGCGGCGGTCCAGTCCCGCAGAGCTCTCAGGCGTTCCCGAAGCCATGGCCTGGCGGCACGCGACCGCGATGGCGCTGTCAGTGGGCGTCGTGGTCTACGTGGTCAGCGTCCTGTCCGAACCGTGGGGCTACGTGCTGCCGATGACGCTGACCCTGGTGCTGCGACCGGTCGCCCACGAGACGGTGCCGATGGCCCGCCAGCGGGTCGTGGGCACCCTGGTGGGCGCAGTGCTGGCCGCGGGACTGGTTGCGCTGCTGCCCCTGTGGTCCCAGGCCATCGTGCAGGTCTGCCTGCTGTTCCTGCTGCTCGCGTACTCGGCGCTGGGCCGTTATGCCCTGTATGTCATCTTCGTCACCCCCTTCGTGATCTTCTTGGGCGGCCGGGCCCAGGCCTACTCCGCGGAGGTTGGTCTCCAGCGGGTGCTCGCCACCCTGGCCGCCGCGATCCTCGCCGGGCTGATCGCCCTGTGGCTCGGCCGTCGGGACCGCTCGGTGTCCGGACCTGACCTCGAACCGATCCCGAACTGAGGAGACCGCGATGACCGGTGCCGAACGCGAACGGGTGGCCTCCTTCGGCCACCCGGAGGACGGCCTGTTCGAGTCGACCCCGTGGTACCACTGGGGGCCCTACCTGTCGGAGCGGGCGTGGGGCACCGTGCGGGAGGACTACAGCGCCGACGGATCTGCCTGGGAGTACTTCCCGCACGACCATGCCCGGTCCCGGGCGTACCGCTGGGGCGAGGACGGCATGGCGGGCATCAGCGACGTGGGCCAGGACCTGTGCATGGCCCTGGCGCTGTGGAACGGCCGGGATCCGATCCTCAAGGAACGGATGTTCGGCCTGACCGGTCCGCAGGGCAACCATGGCGAGGATGTCAAGGAGTACTGGTGGTACCTCGACGCGCTGCCCAGCCACGCGTTGCTCCGGTGGCGCTACCACTACCCGCAGGCGGCGTTCCCCTATGACGAGCTGGTCGCCGAGAACGGGCGGCGAGGACCCGAGGACCCCGAGTTCGAGCTGCTCGATACCGGAGTCTTCGACGACGACCGGTACTGGGTGGTCGACGTGGTGCACGCCAAGGGCGACCCGCACGACCTGCTCATGGAGGTCCAGGTCACCAATGCCGGACCGGACGAGGCGACCCTGCACGTCCTGCCGCACCTCTGGTGGCGCAACATGTGGTCATGGGAAGCTGGTAGCGCGCGCCCTCGACTCGAGGCCACAGCACCGGATCGGGTCGCCGTGCAGGGCCACCCGCGCCTCGGCGAGCTCGAGTGGTCCCTCGACGCCGCGGCCGGCGGTTCGGCAGCTCCGCTGCTCTTCTGCGACAACGAGACCAACGAGATCCGGCTGTACGGGTCCGCCCAGGGGCCCGCCCACCCCAAGGACGGGATCAACGACCATGTGGTCGACGGGGCACCCACGGTCAACCCCGATCGCACCGGGACGAAGGTCGCAGGCTGGTACCAGCTGACGGTCGCCCCCGGTGCGACCCAGGTGGTTCGGGTGCGCCTGCGACCCCCGAGCGCCCAGCCGGCCTTCGGCCCTGAGTTCGACGCGGTGCTGGCCAGTCGGGAGGCGGAGGCCGACGAGTTCTACGCCGAGGTGATCCCGGCCACGGCCAGCGCCGACGAGCGGCTCGTGGCCCGCCAGGCGTTCGCCGGCATGATCTGGGGCAAGCAGTTCTACTGCTACGACGTGGACCGCTGGCTCGACGGCGACCCGGCGCAGCCGGCCCCCCCGGCATCGCGTCGTCATGGCCGCAATGCGGCCTGGCGCCATCTGGACGCACGCGACATCCTGTCCATGCCCGACCCGTGGGAGTACCCGTGGTTCGCGGCCTGGGACCTCGCCTTCCACACGATCGCACTGGCCCACGTCGACCCCGCATTCGCCAAGTACCAGCTGCTCGCGATGGGCCGGGAATGGTTCCAGCACCCCAATGGGGCGATCCCTGCCTACGAATGGGCTTTCGAGGATGTCAACCCACCCGTCCACGCCTGGGCGGCACTGCACGTGTGGGACATCGACGGACGCTGGGACCACGGGTTCCTGGCGCGCCTGCTGCCCAAGCTGCTGGTCAACTTCACGTGGTGGGTCAACCGGATGGACCCCGAGGGGGACCACGTGTTCGCCGGCGGCTTCCTGGGGCTCGACAACATCAGCGCCGTCGATCGCTCGCACCTGCCCGAGGGTTGGGTCCTGGAGCAGGCCGACGCCACCAACTGGATGGCGTTCTACGCACTGACCCTGCTGCAGATGGCCCGGATCCTGGCCGTCCGCGACGACGCCTGGACCGACATCCAGGTCAAGTTCCTGGAGCACTTCGTGATGATCGTCGATGCGATGCGCTCCCAGGGCCTGTGGGACGAGGACGACGGCTTCTTCTACGACGTGCTGCGCACCCGGGACGGGGATCGGGTCCCCGTACCCGTCCGCTCGATGGTCGGGGTCCTGCCCCTGATGACGACGGTGGTGCTGGGACCGGAGTTGCTCGGACCGAGCGGTGCCCTGCACAAGCGGTTCTCGGCCTACCGTGATCGGTTCGATCCCGCTGCCCTGGCCGCGGGTCGCGGGCGGTTGATCACGGGCGGGTCCCGTGACGTGATCGTCCTGGGGGTCATCCCCGCGGGGAGTGCGATGCGCGTCCTGGCCCGGGTGTTCGATCCCGGGGAGTTCCTCTCCCCGCATGGCCTTCGAGCGCTGTCGGCCCACCATCGGGACCACCCGGTCCGGCTGGCGGTGGGCGGTGACACCGTCTCGGTCGACTACGAGCCAGCTGAGTCGCGCACCAGCATGTTCGGGGGCAACTCGAACTGGCGCGGCCCGGTCTGGTTGCCCGTCAACTACATCGTCCTGCGCAGCCTGCAGCGCAACGCGGAGTCGCTCGGCCGCGACCTCCGGGTGGAGTACCCGACGGGCAGCGGCCAGTACGCCGGCCTTGCCGAGTGCGCCGATGACTTGCGGCACCGACTGGTGTCGATCTTCGTGCGTGGCCAGGACGGCCGGCGTCCCTGCCACGGCCAGGTGGACAGGCTCCAGGTCGATCCCCGGTGGCGGGACAACATCACGTTCTTCGAGTACTTCCACGGCGACGATGGAGCCGGACTCGGGGCTGCGCACCAGACCGGATGGACCGGCCTCGTCGCGGACCTGATCTGCCGGCCCGACCCGTACGCTGCCGACCCGACCGGCTTCTGGACGCGATGACCCTACGACCGGGACGTGGGTCCTGCCGGTGGTTCTACTCCGACACCCACTCCGTGGCTTCGGCGAGCTCGGCCAGGGCGAACACCTTGGCCTCACCGGGCATCAGCCAGCCCAGGGCCTTGACGGCCTCGGCGATCGCCTCGCGGTCGGTGACCAGCGCGATCCGCTCGAAGGAGGACCACTGCGACAGGCCCACCTTGGTGTCGGCCCACAGGGCCCCGCCCGAGTAGCCCTCGAAGTCCTCACTGAGGACGTAGAGCAGGCGCACCTTGTCGAACGTGGCCAGCGCGGCCTCAAGAGCCGGGTCGAGCACGTTCTCGTAGTCCGCGGAGTGCACCGTGCCCTCGGCGCGCATGCCGATGACGTTCGCCGGCAGTCCCTCGATGGTGCTGATCATCCTTGATCTCCTTCTCGTGGTGTTTTCGTACTTCTGAGGCTCCTTGCAGCAGATAGGAGATCCCGAGCACGATGCCGGCGGCCGATGTCGCAGCGCGGGCGCTGGCGGCCACCTGAGCCGTGACCGCGGCAACACCGAGGAACACGAACCCGATTCCGACGCTGGCGGTGCCGAAGGCCACCGAGCCAGTCTTGACCACCTCGCGCATCGTCACGGCAACGGTCATGGTGGGGTCCTCTCCTCTCGCGGATCATCTCCGGTTCGTCGGCCATTGTCGTGGCAACTTCTGGCTGCGAAGGGATGTCCCCTCGAGCCTTGCGGACCCTCGAGCGCGACCACGGCCACGAGTGAACGTCATAGCCACCGACTGAACGAACGTATACGATACTAAACATGGGTTCATCCGCTGCACGACTTCCCGATGATCGGACAGTGCGGGCCCGGGTGCGCGATGCGGCGGTCGAGTTGGTCGCCCGGTCCGGCCCGGACGCACTGACAGCTCGCGCGGTCGCCTCTCGGGCGGGCGTGTCACCGGGTTCGGTGATCAACAACTTCGGCTCGATGGACGGCCTGCGCCAGGCGTGTGACGAGTACGTGGTCGCCGTCATCCGAGCGGAGAAGGAGCGGGCCATGGCGGCTGGCGCCTCGTTCGACGCGGTGGGCGCGTTGCGCGACTCGGCCCAGGGGTCGATGCCCCTGGTCGGCTACCTGGCAGCGGTGCTCCACGAGGATTCACCCGCCGTCGCCCACCTGGTCGACAGCATGGTCGAGGACGCAGAGGGCTACATCGCCGCTGGGGTGGAGTCGGGGATGCTCACCCCGACCGACGACCCTCGGGGGCGCGCGGTGGTCATGACCCTGTCGGGCCTGGGGTCGCTGGTCATGCACCGGCACCTGAACCGCCTGCTCGGAGTGGACCTCACCGCGTACCACCCCGACCCCGGTGATCTGGGCGCCTACATGCGCCCCCTGTACGAGTTCTACGCCCAGGGAGTGTTCACGAAGGAGTTCGGCGCGCGGGCCACGGCCGCGATGGCCGACCTCATGCCCGGGGCCGGTACGGCCCCCAGCACCCCACCCACAGACTCTGCCGGCGCGACCGCCGGCCCGAAAGGAATCCGATGACCGACACGATCGCCCTGCACACCGAGGGCCTGACCAAGCACTATGGCGACGTCGCAGCGCTGATCGACCTCGACCTCGACGTTCGTCCCGGTGAGGTGTTCGGCTTCCTGGGTCCCAACGGCGCGGGCAAGACGACCACGATCCGCACGGTGATGGACGAGATCCGGGCGACGTCCGGGCGGGCGTCCATCCTGGGCCTGGACTGCCACAACCAGTCGGTGGAGATCCGCCGGCGCATCGGCTACCTGCCCTCGGATCTCTCCCTGTACCCGAACCTCACCGGGAAGGACACCCTGACCTACTTCGCGAACCTGCGCGGCGGGGTGGACTGGGGCTACGTGGGCGAGCTGGCTGAGCGCCTAGGTGCCCAACTGGGCAAGAAGGTCGGGGACCTGTCCTCGGGCAACCGGCAGAAGGTGGGCGTGATCGCAGCGTTCATGAACCGCCCGAAGCTGCTGATCATGGACGAGCCCTCCAATGGACTGGACCCGCTCGTGCAGCGTGAGTTCCAGACCATGATGCGCGAGGTCGTGGCCCAGGGGGCTGCGGTGTTCCTCTCCAGCCACACGCTCTCGGAGGTCCAGCGCGTGGCCGACCGGGTCGGGATCATCCGCCACGGAAAGCTGATCGCGCTGGAGACCGTGGCCAGCCTGCGCTCCAAGGGCATCCGCAAGGTCGAGCTCGAGCTCGGCTCGACCGCAGATCCGGCACATTTCGAGGCGGTGCCCGGGATGCGCGAGGTCCTGGTCGAGGGCACCCGGGTGCAGCTGTCCTACGAGGGGGCGATGGAAACCCTGCTCAAGGCGGTGGCTGAGCACTACGAGCTGATCGACATCTCCACCCAGGACGCCGACCTGGAGGAGGTCTTCCTCACCTATTACCACGACGACGTGGTCAACCGCGTCGACCAGGAGGGGGCCCGATGATGCTCGCCTCCCTGTTCAGCAAGGCGGTCCTGGACCGCTGGCGCGGGGTCACGATCGGCGTGGTCAGCCTCGCGGCCCTGCTCTACTTCGGCATGCTGGCCTACCAGGACCTCGACATCAGCCTCTACACCGACCTGGGCCCGGCGTTCCAGGCCCTGATCGGTATCGGGCCGGACGCCGACGCCGCGTCCCTGGCCTACAACGCCATCTACGGCAGCTACGGAGCCATCGTGATGGCCGGCCTGGCCATCGCCATGGGATCGGGTTACATCGCCGGCGAGGAGCGCAGGGGCACCATCGGGGTCCTGTTGGCCAACCCACGCAGCCGCACCCAGGTGCTGGTCAGCAAGGCCGGCGCCATGATCGTGCTGCTCCTGCTCGGCGGGCTCGTCCTCTGGGGCGCCGGTCTGGTCACACCTCTGCTGCTGGATGTCAGCGTGACCGGGATGGACGTCACGGCGTTCGTGGTGCACCTGATGGCCATCACCGTGTTCTTCGGGTTCCTGGCCCTGTCGGTCGGGGCGTGGACCGGGCGCACCGGGATCGCTGCCGGGGTGGGCGCGGGCCTGCTGATCCTGTCGTTCTTCGCCGTGGGCCTGCTGGGCCTGATCGATGGCTGGCAGTGGCTGGCCAAGCTGTTCCCCTGGTACTACTTCACCGGCGGTGACCCGCTTCTCAACGGCATCAGTTGGAGCCACCTGACGATCCTGCTCGGCGGCGCCGCACTGCTGTTCGCCGTGGCACTGGTCGGGTTCAACCGCCGTGACCTGCGGCCCCGTTCGACCGGCGTCAGCCTCCTGGACCAGCTGCGCAGCAACCCGCGCACCGCCAGGGTCGGCGAACGCCTGGCCGGCTCCGCGCGGGTGTCGGGCATCGCGACCAAGACCGCCTCCGAGCACCAGGGCCTGCTGTTCATCGTCTCGATGGCGATGTTCTGGATCATGGGCGTGATGATGGGCCCGGTCTTCGCCGCCATCGAGGGCACCATCGCCGACCTCGGTGACGCGCTGCCCGAGCAGATGCTCGCCCTGTTCGGCGGCGGGGACATGTCCACCCCGGCCGGGTTCTTCCAGATCGAGAGCTTCGGCATGGTCACCCCGATCGCCCTGCTCGTCGTCACGATCACGATCGCGGCCAAGGCCCTGGCCGGTGAGGAGGAGAACCGCACGATGGGCCTGCTGCTGGCCAACCCGGTCGCGCGCAGCACCGTCCTGGCCCGCAAGACGATCACGATGATCGCCTTCGGTGTCATCCTCGGAATCGTCATCTGGGCGGGGATCGCCGTCGGCGTCTGGATCTCCGGGATCGACCTCGACCTGCTCCACGTGGCCGCCACCACCACGCTCGCCGTCCTGATCGGGCTGCTGTTCGGAGCGCTGGCCCTGCTGATCGGAGCGGCCACCGGCCGGTTGGCGCTGGCCATCGTCATCCCCGTCGGCGCGGCTCTGGTGTTCCACACCATGAACGCGCTCGCGTCACTGAACGACGCCTGGTGGGGGGCGCTGTCGCCCTTCCACTACTACCTGGGCAGCGACCCGCTGAACAACGGGATGGCGTGGGGCGACGCCGCACTGCTGGCCGGCATCACCTTCATCCTGATCGCGCTGGCGTTCCCCGCGTTCAATCGTCGCGACCTGCGCCAGACCGGCTGACGCGTCAGTGCTCCAGAGCTGCTGCCAGGCCCTGCGGATCAGCGACGCTGACCCACAGCGTCGAGTGATCGCGCAGACCGACCACCTTGGGCACCCGCTCGATGAAGGAGATCGACAACCCGCGCTGGTGGTTGGTGCCGAACGTGATCGAGTCATCGCGCAGCGCCAGGCGCAACCCCACGGCCGTGTACCAGTGATGAGGACCGGTGACCACCGTGTGGTCGACATTGTCGATCGGGGTCTCGAGCGACACCCGGCCGAACGTGGCTCGCAGAATCCCGTCGCTCACCTGGACGCCGTCGGTGTCCTTGACGCCCAGCAGCAGGAACATCGGCGTCCAGCGGCGATCAAGGGCGTATGGGAAGAAGGGCACGACCCCTAGTGTGCCAGCGGTTGGCCTGGCGTCCCCCGCCGGATGACTGCCTGCCACAGGACGGCCCGGCGGCGGTGCACCGGACTGGCGGCGTGGGCACCGCACCGAGCGCTCCGGGCACGGCCCCATCGGCGAACTCGGGCCACACTGGGCCAGGCGCGCACCTGGGTGTTGGTGTCCGCCGCCATGGCTCCTGTGGCCCTGATCGGCGGCTGGACGTTGGCCCAGACCCGACAGTCCGACGCGTTCGACCCGGTCAGCGGAACCATCAGCGCGCTGGCAGCACAAGGTGTGAGCGCGGTCGGTCGCCGCGCATGCAGGTGCAGGTGCGTAGGTGCATCCTGAAGCATGCGCAGCGAATGCGAGCGCCAGCGGCGACGGGCGGCTGGCCCGACCGAAGGGAGCGAGGACCATGCGTGACGACTTCTCTGGCAAGACCGCCCTGGTCACCGGCGCGGGTTCGGGGATCGGCGAGGCGTGCGCCGGCATGCTGGCCCAGCGAGGGGCCCAGGTCCTGGTGGCCGACCTCGACGCGGCTGCCGCCGAACGAGTCGCAGGACAGCTCGGTGAGTCAGCACGAGCCTTCCGCGTCGACGTGTCCGATCCTGACGAGTGCGACGCCATGGTGGCGGCGGCCGTCGATGCCTTCGGACGCCTTGACATCGCGGTCAACAACGCGGGGATCGCCGGTCCGGCCTCTTCGCTCGGCGAGTACCCGACCGAAGGCTGGCGCAACGTGCTCGCGGTGCACCTCGACGGGACCTTCTTCTGCGCCCGGGCCGAGATCCGCGCCATGAAGGAGGCCGGTGGGGGGTCGATCGTGAACATGGCCAGCATCCTCGGTTCCACCGGATTCCAGAACGCACCGGCCTACGTCGCCGCCAAGCACGGCATCGTCGGCATGACCAAGGCCGGCGCCCTCGACCATGCTCCCGACGGGATTCGGATGAACAGCGTGGGACCAGGATTCATCGACACCCCGTTGCTGGCCGACGCTCCGCAGGAGGTGGTGGCTGGAGTGGCCTCGCTGCACCCCCTGGGCCGTCTTGGGACAGCCGACGAGGTGGCCGAGCTGGTGTGCTTCCTGGCCTCGGACGCTGCCTCGAACATGACCGGCGGCTACTACCTGGTCGACGGCGGCTACACGGCCCGCTGACGCCTGCGCAGCCTCGACCGTGAGGGCTACCGGGCTCCGGGCTCCGGGTCGGCGTCAGGTGCAGGCTCGCCCGGCACGGCAGCCGCCCACAGGGCGTGCTCGCGCTCGGCCCATCGTCGTGAGACCGACCCGGTGCGCAACCCGCGCCTGGCCTCCGGGTCCGCATACGCCATCCACACGTGCCCGGCAGTCACGACCGCGACCGCAGCCGCGAAGACGTCGTGGACGAACGTGGCGCCAGTGCTGATGTCGTCGGGGAACAGGGTGAAGTAGTGCAGCATCAGCCCCGTCGCGAACAGGACCAGCACACTGCCGACCATGAACGCCGAGTTCAGCTTCTGGCCCGCGTTGAACTTGCCTGAGGGGAAGGCGCCGTTGCGGCGCTGACTCGAGCGCAGCCAGCGTCCGTCGCCGGGCAGGAAGCGATTGAGCCGCCGCACGTCGGCCCGGAACGCCCGCGAGACCAGGGCCCCGACGAGCAGCGGCAGCGGCAGGAGCAGCCCGCTGGTGAAGTGCACCGTCTCGACGAGCTCGCGCCGGCCGACCAGTGTGCTCAGCGGGCCCCAGTAGAGCATCGCAGCAGTGGCCAGGCAGCTGCCCATCAGCGTGCCGAACCCCAGGTGGATCCAGCGCTCGCCCCGGCTGAAGCGGGCGATCCGGTCAGGCGATGGGGGCATCAGCGCGCCCATTGGACTGTCCGACCCAGGCGTCGATGTCGTAGCCGCGTTCCTCCCAGTACCCGGGCACCACCTGGTCGCTGATCGTGATCCGGTCCAACCACTTGATCGACTTGTAGAAGTACATCGGGGCCACGTACAGCCGCACCGGTCCGCCGTGCGAGTGCGAGACCGGCTCGCCGTCCATGGCGGTGGCGATCAGCACGTCGGGTCGCATCGCCTGCCCCATCGTCAGGGACTCCGTGTACGCGCCGTCCGACGAGCCGAACAGCACGGCCCCGGCGGCGGGCGCGGCCACCTGCTCGAGAAGGTCGCGGAGCAGCACGCCGGACCAGGTGACCTCCGGGACACGCCACCCCGTCACGCACTGGACGTCCTTGGTGAGCGTCGTCTGCGGCATCGCGGCGAGGTCGGCGAAGCTCACCCGCACCGGGCCGTCCGGGAGGCCCTCGACGGTGAGCCGGTACTGAGCAGACGGTGTCTGCTCGACCGAGGACACCACAGAGTAGAACCGGAACCGGCCCTTGCCGGGGATCAGGTCCGTGAGCCCGGTCGGGTCCCGTTCCGAGATGGCGGTCAGCAGGGGGTCGACGCGGCTGCCGAGCAGGACCCCGATCCCGCCCAGGGCGAGCAGGCCCAGGACCACCCGTCGACCGATCGGAGCGCCCGGCACCTCCTCAGCCGGCCGTGGCGGGTCACGCCGCTCGCCAGTCATCGGCCAAGCATGCGGTGGCCGGGGCCGGCCCGCAAGGGATGGGCGGCCCCGCGCCCCCGCGGTCAGCACAGATCAGGCCGAGTCGCGCACCACCAGGGAGACCGGCAGGGTGAGATGATCGCGACCCACGAGGTCGGGGAGGTCGGGATCGGCGGCGACCTCGATGTCGGGGCGGATGCGCGCCAGGTAGAGACGCACCATCGCGCGTCCCATCAGCATCGGGTCCTGGCGGATCGTCGTGAGGGGGGGATCGGCGGTCAGGGCGAACTCGTTGTCGTCGAACCCGACGATCGCAACGTCGTCGGGAACCCGGCGCCCGGCCCGACGCAGCGCAGTCAGAGCGCCCACGGCCGTGAGGTCCGAGGCCGCGAAGAGCCCGTCCAGATCCGGGGCGCGCTCCAGGAGCCGGTCGGTGGCCATCTCGCCTCCTCGAACGGTGAAATCCCCGTTCTCCACGAGGCCACGGCGGAACTCTCCCGCCAGGGCTTGCCGGAAGCCGGCCAGTCGATCGACGGCCGCAGCCATGTCCAGGGGCCCGGTGACGCTGCCGATCCGCACCCGGCCGATCGAGCGGAGGTGCTGGGCAGCCAACTGCGCACCGGCCCGGTTCTCGCTGTCGACGAAGGGCGCCATGAGGTGCGGCTGGATGGGCCTTCCGCCGATGACGTAGGGGGTCGCCAACCGCCGGAGCTCGGCCGGTAGCCCGTCCCCGTCATGTCCGGAGATCAGCATGGCGCCGTCGACCGGCGACGACCTGAGGAATCGCTTGACCCGCTCGAGGTCCTCGAAATCCTGTGCCATGAGGAGCACGAGCTGAAGTCCCGCGCGATTGGTCTCCATGCTCACGCCGCGCACGATCGCGCTGAAGAACGGGTCCCCGAAGACCCGAACAGCGGGCTCGGAGGCCACCAGTGCGATGGCGTCCGAGCGGTTTGTGATCAGCGCACGCGCTGCCAGGTTCGGCACGTACCCAAGCTCGTCGATTGCCTTTTGGACCCGTTCGCGCAGGTCCTCGGCGACCGAGGACTGACCGTTGACCACCCGTGAGGCAGTCGCCCGCGACACCCCGGCCCGCGCGGCCACGTCCTCGAGGTTCGGCCGCGTCCGCGCTCGCAGAAGCTCACTCACGGGGCATTCCAGGAGGTGTCTGCCCGCGGTGCGTACAGTGGCTCACGGTAGGCCGTTCGCCGCCGCGACCGAGGCATAGAAGTTCGCGCTGTCCTTGGGACGCCGCACCAGGGTGTCGAAGTCGACGTGGATGAGGCCGAACCTTTTCGCGTAGCCGTGCGCCCACTCGAAGTTGTCCAGCAGCGACCAGGCGAAGTAGCCACGGACGTCCGCGCCGCGCCCGATCGCTTGGTGCAGGGCAGCCAGGTGCGACTCGAGGTAGGCGATCCGCGCGGGGTCTGCCACCCGCCCCGAGGCGTCGACGACATCGGGATAGGCCGCACCGTTCTCGGTCACCATCACCGGGATGCCGTAGTCGGCCTGCAATCGGACCAGCAGGTCGTTCATGGCGGCGGGCAGCACCTCCCAGCCCATCTCGGTGAGGGGCCCCTCGGGCGGGAGCATCGCGATGGTGCCCGAACCGGGATAGCTGTCCATCCCCGGACCGGGTTCGGGTGCGGCAGCCACACGCATCGGGAAGTAGTAGTTGACTCCCAGGACGTCCAGGGGCGCGCTGATGGTCGCCAGGTCGCCCGGCGCGACGAAGTCCCAGTCGGACAGCTCCCGGGTGGCGCCCACCACGTCGGCGGGGTAGGTGCCGCGCAGCAGCGGGTCCAGGAACTGTCGGTTCTGCAGGCCGTCCATGAGGTGCGCTGCGGCACGGTCCTCCGGACGCGGGGTGGCCGGGTACGTTGGGAAGAGGTTCACCGTGATCATGAACTGCTCGTCGGGCCGCGCAGTGGCGCGCATCCGATGCACGGCCAGGCCGTGGCCCAGCAGGAGGTGGTGCATCGCAGCCAGGGCGGCCGCCGGGTCGCGGCGCCCCGGGGCGTGCATACCCGACGCATAGCCCAGCATCGCAGAGCACCAGGGCTCGTTCAGTGTGCTCCAGAGGTCCACGCGGTCGCCGAGCGCCTCGTGGACCAGTGCTGCGTAGTCCGCGAAGCGGTGCGCCGTGTCGCGCGACGGCCAGCCGCCTGCATCCTCCAGGGCCTGCGGCAGGTCCCAGTGGTAGAGCGTGACCGCGGGGGAGATCCCACGGGCGAGCAGGCCATCGACCAGCCGGTCGTAGAACGCGATGCCCGCCGCGTTGGCCGGGCCCGTGCCATCGGGTTGGATCCGCGGCCAGGAGATCGAGAAGCGATAGGCCGACAGGTGGAGACCGGCGGCCAGGTCGAGGTCCTGCTCGTATCGGTGGTAGTGGTCGGTGGCGACGTCGCCGGTGTCCCCGCCGGCCACCAGGCCGGGGGTGTGACTGAAGGTGTCCCAGATCGAGGGCCCCCGGCCGCCCTCCCGGACAGCGCCCTCGATCTGGTAGGCGGCCGTCGCCGCACCCCAGAGGAACCCCTCGGGGAAGCTGCGCACGCTCACCCCTTGACGGCGCCGGCCATGATCCCGGACACCAGCTGCTTGCCGGCCACGATGAACAGCAGGATCAGCGGGATCGTCGCCAGCACCACTCCGGCCATGATCAGCGAGTAGTCCTTGAAGTACGACGCCTGGAGCAGCTGCAGGCTGACCGGCAGGGTCGGGTTGGTGGAGCCCAGCACGATGAAGGGCCAGAAGAAGTTCGTCCACGACGCGACGAACGTGAACAGCGCGAGCATCGCCGCCGCCGGCTTGGCCGCCGGCAGTGCCACGTGCCAGAACGTGCGGATCATGGAGCACCCATCGACGCGGGCCGCCTCGATCAGCTCGAAGGGCAGCGTCTCCTCGAAGTACTGGGTCATCCAGAAGACGCCGAACGCGGTGACCATGCCGGGCACGATGACGGCGACCAGCTTGCCGGTCCAGCCGAGCTCGGACATCAGGATGAACAGCGGCACGACGCCCAGCTGGGTGGGCACCGCCATGGTCGCGATCACGAACACCAGCAGGGCCCGCCGGCCACGGAAGCGCAGCTTGGCGAACGAGAACCCGGCCAGTGTGGCGAACAGGACGACGCTGATCGACGTGACCACCGCGACGATGACCGAGTTGGACAGGGCCTGCCAGAACTTGATGTCGGAGTTGAGCACCCGCGTGACGTTGTCGATGAAGTTGCCCTCGGGGATCAGTGAGGGGATCGGGTTCTGGGCGATCGTCACGGCGTCGGAGGAGGCCAGCAGGAAGGTGTAGTAGATCGGGTAGAACGAGATCAGCAGCACGACGCCCAGGACGGTGTAGGTCACCCAGCCCCCCCTCCGGGCGGATCCCACGCCGGAGGCCCGGTTCTTGCGCCGAAGTGCGTATCGGGCGGCGCCCTTGCCCGCGGTCTGCTCTACCACTCCGACGGAGGTCATCACTTGTCCCCTTTCGAGCCGGTGCCTGAGATGCGCTGGGTGATCTTGAAGTTGATGGCCCCGATGACCAGGATGATCAGGAACAGGATCCAGGCCACTGCCGAGGCTCGTCCGAAGCTCTTCTGGGCTCCCCAGCCGAGTTCGTAGAGGTACATCGTGACGGTCATCCACTGCCGGTCGGCTCCGCCCTGCCCGATCTGGTCGAACATGCGTGGCTCGTCGAAGATCTGCAGGCCGCCGATCGTCGAGGTGATCACGACGAAGATGATCGTGGGCTTCAGCGACGGGATGGTGATGGAGCGGAACGTCCGCCAGCGACCGGCGCCGTCGACCACCGCGGCCTCGTAGAGGTCATTGGGGATGGCCTGCATCCCGGCCAGCAGGATCAGGGTGGTGTAGCCCGTCCACCGGAAGTCGACCATCGTCGCGATCGCCACGTGGCTGGCCAGCACGTCGGCGTGCCAGCGGATGGGGTCGATGCCGAAGTTGGCCAGGATGGCGTTGGCCATGCCCGACTGGTCGGCGAAGATCTTGGAGAAGATCATCCCGACCGCGACGGGCATGACGACGTAGGGGAGCAGGACACCCATCCGCCAGAAGGTCTTGGCCCGCAGGTTGGCGTCCAGCATGGCGGCCAGGAACAAGCCGATGAGGACCTGGGGGACGGCCGAGATCAGGAAGATGCTGAACGTGTTGCGCAGGCCCTTCCAGAAGAGTGGCTGGTCCAGGACCTGCTGGTAGTTCTCGATCCCGACGAAGTCGCCCTTGCCGCCGATCAGGTTCCAGTCGTGCACGGACACCCAGGCGGTGTACCCGAGCGGGAACAGCCCCACCAGGGCGAACAGGATGAAGAAGGGGGAGATGTAGAGGTAGGGCGAGAACCTGCGGTCCCATGCGTTGCGCCTCGTGCGCCGAGCCAGTTCGCGCTCTGCCTCTGCCTCCGCCTCGAGGGGGATCTGGGGAGCTGCGTTCATCGCCATGGTGCGTCCTCGTTCCGTGCGATCCGGTGTCACTGGCTGAGCGGGAGCGGGGCCGGGAGGATCCCCGGCGCCCGGCTCCACGGGCCGCGCAATCGTGGCGCGTGGAGCCGGGTTGGCCGATCAGAGGTCAGCCGAGGGCGTTGACAGCCGCTTCGAACTTCGCCCACGACGATGCGGGGTCGTCGGTCTGGTCGACGTCCACGCGGGAGATCGCCTGCTGCATCGCGTCATTGATGGCGAAGTAGTTCGGTCCCTTGAACGGTGCGACGGTGACGGCAGTCGCCCGGTCGGCGAGGATCTGGCCGGTCGGCGCGTCGTTGAAGAACTCGTTCGTCTGCGCGAGCAGGGTCGGATCGGTCAGCGCCTCCTGCTGGCTCGGGAACGTGCCCTTGGCCTCGAACGCCTTGATCTGCTGCTCCGGGGCGGTCAGCCACGCAGCCAGCTTCTTGGCCTCCGCCTGGTTCTCGCCCATGGTGGGCACGGTCAGGAACGAGCCGCCCCAGTTGCCGCCGCCGCCGGGGAAGACGTTGGCGATGTCCCAACCCTCGACACCCGCGGCGTTGCCCTCGATGACACCGAGCATCCAGCCCGGGCAGGACATGGTGGCGAAACCGTCCTTCTGGAAGCTCGCCGTCCAGTCCTCGCTCCACTGGCCGGTGTGCGACGACTGGTTGTCGTCCACCGAGGCCTTGAGGACCTGGTCGTAGGCCGCCTTCACGTCCGGGTTCTCCAGGGCGATGATGACACCGTCGTTGTCCTCGTAGGCGTTCGGCATCTGGTTCACGATGCCCTGGTAGACGCCACCGGCGCTGTCGAACCAGGCCGGACCGGTGTCAGCCGCCATGAACTGGTTGCCCACCTCGAAGTACTTGTCCCAGGTGGCGTTCTCGCCACCCAGCAGGGTCGCGACCTCCTCGCGGTCGGTCGGCAGGCCGGCCGCCTCGAACAGGTCGGAGCGGTAGCAGATGCCCTCAGGGCCGATGTCGGTGCCGTAGCCGATGAGCTGGCCGTCAGTGGTCGTCGCCTGGGCGGACTTCCACGGCAGCCAGCGGCCGTCGACCGAGGGGTCGCTGAGGTCGAGGAACTTGTCCGGGTACTGCATCAGCTCGGGCAGCCAGTCGACCTCGACGGCCTCGATGTCCGAGGCCCCCGAGCCCGCGGCCAGGCGGGTGTTCAGGTTGTCCTTGGCCTCATTCGAGGTCGCGGCCTTCTTCTGCTCGATCGTGACGTTGGGGTTGAGGTCCATGTACTCGGTGAGCAGGTCCTCGTAGCCGAACTCGTTGAACGTTGCCAGGGACAGGGTCACCGGCTCGGTGCCCGTTGCCTCTGAAGCGGCGCCAGTTGCCGTGTCGCTGCCGCTGGAGCATCCAGTCGCGACCAGCGCGACTCCTGCTAGTCCTGCCGTGAGGGTGACCCACGACTTCCTTGACCTGCTGATCATGTCTGCGTTCTCCTTCTCGTCACACGGCGGGGGCGCCGATGCTCATCGCAGCCACGGGGACTCGCGGCTCCACTTCCGGCCTCAGAGAGAGATCCCTGAGAGCGCTCTCTGATCGTTGCCCTCATCGCAGCCGTTTGTCAAGGGGCCTTGCGCACCGTTGTCAAATCGTGACATTGTGCGGGGAGAGCGCTCTCCCCACATCGGGTGGGAACGTGGACCGATGGCGACACAGGAGGCCCCCGCATGCTCAGTGACAATCGCGATCACCCCGAGACCGCGTCGGAGCCGGACTCTGCGGAAGGGTTCACCGAACTTCTCGGACGTCGGTTCTACCGGATCGATGACTACGACCAGCTGCCGCCGTTCTTCATGACGGTCGTCGGAGCCGGCGACCCGTGGCTGTTCGTCTCCAGTACCGGCGGGCTGACGGCGGGTCGGGTTCGCCCCGATTCGGCGCTGTTCCCGTACTACACCGACGACAAGGTCAGCGAGAGTGCCGGGCGCACCGGCGGGTTGAGCCTGATCCGGGTGACCCCGGCCGGTGGTGCGCCGGTCCTCTGGGAGCCGTTCTCGCCGGCAGTCCAGTCCGGTGGCCCACTCACCCGCACGATCTACAAGGACGCACTGGGCGCCACGCTCCTCTTCGAGGAGACCCGGCGGGACCTGGGCCTGGCCCTGCGGGTGAGTTGGCAGACCGGCAGCCGGTTCGGCATCGTGCGGACCTGCACGCTGAGCCACACCGGCGACCAGCCCTGCGACATCGAGTTGCTCGACGGGATGGTCAACATCCTCCCGGCGGGCGTGGATGTTCAGGTGCAGAACCGGCTGAGCAACCTGCTGGATGCCTACAAGCGCGCCGAGCTCGACGCCAGGACCGGCCTGGGCATCTTCGCGCTCAGCTCGAGGCTGACCGACCTCGCCGAACCGAGCGAGTCCCTGCACGCCAACGTCGTGTGGCAGGTCGGCCTCGACCAGGTCGAGCACCTGGTGTCCACGAGCCAGGTGGCGGCGTTCAAGCGCGGCGGTGCGGTGCGACCCGAGCATGACGTCCGCGGCCTGCGCGGCGCCTACCTCGTCCACGCCCGGCTGTCGTTCGCAGCGGGGGAGCGGCGGACGTGGAGCATCGTCGGCGACGTCGAGGCGGATGCCGCCGACGTCGTGGCCCTGCGTGACCTGCTGACCCGGCCCGACGAGTTGGCGCTGCTCCTGGATGCCGACGTGTGCGCCAGCCGGACCGACCTCGAGCGGATCGTGGCCTCCGCCGACGGCCTGCAGGTCACCGGTGAGGAGCTGGCGACCGCCCACCACGGTGCGAATGTCCTGTTCAACGTGATGCGCGGTGGCGTGCCCGCCGACGGCTATCGGATCGACGCCGGTGACTTCCGATCCTTCGTCGAGCAGCGCAGCCCGGCGACCCTGGGCCGATGTGCTGACCTGCTGGCCGAGTTGCCGGCGACTGTGACCATCGGGGAGCTGGTGCACGCTGCGCGTGGGAGCCGGGATCCCGACCTTGCGCGCCTGGGGATGGAGTACCTGCCGCTGACGTTCAGCAGGCGCCACGGTGATCCCTCCCGGCCGTGGAACACCTTCGAGATCGCGCTGCGGGACGCGCACGGCAATCCGCGGTTGAGCTTCGAGGGCAACTGGCGCGACATCTTCCAGAACTGGGAGGCCCTGGCGTGGTCGTTCCCGGAGTATCTCGAGTCGATGATCGCGGTATTCCTGGATGCCACCACCGCCGATGGGTACAACCCCTACCGGATCTCGCGCGCCGGCATCGACTGGGAGGTGCCCGAGCCGGACAACCCCTGGGCCAACATCGGCTACTGGAGTGACCACCAGATCATCTACCTGCTCAAGCTCCTGGAGACCTCCCGCCGGTTCCATCCCGGCCGGCTCGAGGCGCTGCGGGGCGCCGAGATCTTCACCCACGCCGATGTGCCCTACCGGATCGCCCCGTACGCCGAGGTGATCGAGGACCCCTACGAGACCATCACCTTCGACACCGACCACGCCTCCCGGATCGCGGCACGGGTGGCCCGATCCGGAGCCGACGGGCGCCTTGTGCACGGGCCGGACGGGGATCTGGTGCGGGTGAACCTGGCCGAGAAGCTGCTCCTGCTGCTGCTGGCCAAGGTCGTGAACCTCGTGCCGGACGGCGGGGTCTGGATGAACACCCAGCGCCCGGAGTGGAACGACGCCAACAACGCCCTCGTCGGTCGCGGGCTGTCGGTGGTCACGCTGGCGCAGTTGCGGCGCTACGTGGAGTTCGCCCAGAGCCTGCTCACCGACGACGTGCGCGTCACCGAGGAGCTCGCCGAGCTGGTCGACGGTGTGACGGATGCGCTCGAGGCTCATCGGCCGCACCTCGACAGCGGCTTCTCGGACCGTTCCAGGCGTGGGTTCATGGACGACCTCGGCTCGGCTGGCGGTGCTTACCGAGCGCGGGTGTACGCGGGCTTCACGGGCACGCAGTCCGAGGTCTCCGGCACGCGGGTCCAGGCGCTGCTCGCGCTGGTGCGCTCCTACGTGGAGACCAGCCTGGCGGCCAACCTCCGCCCAGACTCGCTGTACCACTCGTACAACATCCTGGACCTCACTGACGGCACCGCCACGATCCGCCGCCTGCCGGAGATGCTGGAGGGGCAGGTCGCGATGCTGGGCAGCGGCCAGTTGGATGCCCAGGCGTCCCTGGCGTTGCTCGCCGGGCTGCGCAGGAGCCCCCTGTATCGGGAGGATCAGCACAGCTACCTCCTGTACCCGGACAAGGACCTGGCGGGGTTCGTGGATCGCAACCGGATCCCGGCGTCCCGGGCGGAACGATGCGCGCTGATCGGGGCCCTCGTCGCGGCCGGGGATCGCAGCCTGGTGGTTGGCGATGTGCACGGTGACCTGCACTTCGCGGCGCCGATCCGCAACGCGCGTGACATCGAGGCGGCCCTGGACCGGCTGGCAGGTGAGCCGACCCTCGCGGAGTTGGTCGCGACCGACCGCGCGGAACTGCTCACGATCTTCGAGGAGGTCTTCAACCACTCGGAATTCACCGGCCGATCCGGGTCGTTCTTCGCCTACGAGGGCCTGGGCAGCATCTACTGGCACATGGTGTCCAAGCTGCTGCTGTCGGTGCAGGAGACCCTCGAGCGGGCCGTTGCCGACGGCGAATCCACGCAGACCGTGCAGGCACTGTCCGAGGCCTACGAGGATGTGCGCGCCGGGCTCGGGTACGCCAAGCCTGCCGCCGTGTACGGAGCCTTCCCGATCGACCCCTACTCGCATACTCCGGCCGGGCGCGGTGCCCGGCAGCCCGGCATGACCGGTCAGGTCAAGGAGGAGGTGCTCACCCGTCTCGGCGAGCTGGGTCTGCGGGTCGCCGACGGCCAGATCGTCTTCGCGCCGATCCGGTTGCGCGCCAGCGAGTGGCTCAGCGGGCCGGTGACCTTCGACTACATCGACGTCCTGGGCAACCCCGGGCAGGTTGAGCTGAGCACCGACTCCTTGGCGTATACGTTCTGCCAGGTCCCGGTGGTCTACCACCGGGCGCAGTCCCTGAGCGTCGCGGTCCACCTCGCCGACGGCAGCGTTGTGGACTGTCCCGGTGCCCGGATCGGGGCTGAGCTCAGCGCCAGCATCTTCGAGCGCCGCGGGACGGCGGACCGGATCGAGGTGCGGATCCCGGCCCTCCCCTGACCGGGGCGCGGGCACACCGGACCCAGGTCGATCACGCTGGGATGGAGCCCGGTGTGATCGACCTGGCCAAGCAGCATGGCTCGGTGCAGGCCCAGTTCCGGCCCGCCGAGGGTGGGCGCCTGGCCAGCCTCAGCTATCGGGGCGTCGAGCTGCTGGTACCCCCGGGACGGGTCCCCGGATACCACGGCGACACGTTCTGGCCGAGCCCACAGTCGCTGTTCGAGTGGCCCCCGCCACCGGTGCTTGATGGTGCGCCCTACGAGATCGTCGAACAGTCGGCAACAATGCTGGCCGTGCGCAGTTCGGCGGACCCGGACTTCGGGCTGCAGGTGGCCAAGCGCTTCGTGCTGGGCATGGACTCGGTGCGGTTCGCCTTCGTGATGACCAACACCTGGCCGCGGCCCCAGGCAGTGGCGCCATGGCAGGTCACCCGCGCGCCTCGTAGGGGTCTGCTCGTGTGGGCGCTGGGAGCGCGGTTCGCAGACGACGACCGCCTGGCCAAGCAGCGGGAGGATCCTGGCTGCACGTTCCTGCACACCCGATCGGAGCGGACCTTCGAGGGCTACTCGGAGACAGGCGGGCACGCGAGCATCCCCGTCCCAGCGGTCACGAGGACCTCCAAGTTCTTCACCGACGCCCGCGGCTGGGTCGCCCACCTCCACGACGGTGTGATCTTCCTGCGGATCTTCCCCGACCTCACCCCGCAACAGATGGCGCCGCGGCAGGCGGAACTCGAACTCTTCTTCAGCATCGAGCGTGACTACATCGAGCTGGAGAACCAGGGCACCTACCAGGTCCTGGCGCCCGGAGCCAGTCTCAGCTACGAGGTCGAATGGCGCTTCGACACCCTCGACGCCTGCGTGCCGACCGATCGGCTCACACCGGAACTCCTCGAGGCGATCCGCGCGCTGCTGGGACGCGGTGAGACGTTCAGCCCTGGATCTGGAACGAGGCGCTGAGCAGGTCAGCCGCGCGTGAGCTCGAACCGACGAGGAGTTCGAACTGTCCCGGTTCGACGATCCGGGCGCCGTGGGCAGTGACCAGGGAACAGGCCTGTGCGGGCACCTCGATCTCGGCCGTGACGGACTGGCCGGGCAGGACCTCGACCTGACGCCAGGCCTTCAACTCCTTCTCGGCCCACGTCACGCTGGTCACGAGATCGCTGATGTAGGCCTGGACCGTCTCCACGGCTGGTCGGGACCCGGTGTTGGTCAGGGTGACGCGCGCCCGGATGACGGCGTCGGGGGCCACCGTGGCCTCGGCCAGGACGAGGTCGCGGTACTCGACCGTCGTGTAGCTCAGACCTTCACCGAACACGAACTGCGGCTCCTGGGTGAGGTCTGCGTACCGTTCGCCGTGCTGGCCGCGGATCTGGTTGTAGTACACGGGCTGCTGGCCCACGTGCCTGGGCACCGACAGGGGCAGGTGCCCGCTGGGCTCGATCAGGCCCAGGACCAGTTCGGCGATCGCCTGGCCGCCGCGCATGCCTGGGTTGAACGCCTCGATGAGCCCATGCGCAGCCAGCGCTGAGGGTGGGAGGACCGCCGGCTTGCTGTGGATCAGGACCACGATCACCGGGGTGCCGGTGGCCACCAGCGCATCGAGGAGGGCGACCTGCCCACCCTGCAGCTCGAGGGTGGCCGTCGACCGGGTCTCGCCGGTCAGCGCGATGGTGTCGCCCAGGACGGCCACCACGTAGTCGGCGGTCCCGGCTGCGGCAACTGCCTGGGCCAACAGCTCCTCGTCCACGGGGGCCGGGGCGAAGACCGGCACCCTCGACCCGCCGTCGTGCCACTCGTTGCCGCCCGGGTCGGGCACGAGCACCTCGATGTCGGCACCGCGGGCGTGCGTGAGCGTCCAGTCCTCGGGGATCAGCGCCCGGAACCCGTCGAGGACGGTCTGGACCAGTGCGCGCGGGTGTCCCTCGGGCATCCAGTCGACCTGGCCCGAGGAGCCCGCCCAATCGCCGAGGGTGCTCCGGGGATCGTCGGCGTTGGGTCCGATGACGGCGATGGTGCGGGCAGGCCCCGCGGCCACGGCTCGCCCGCCGTCCTCGGAGCTCAGTCCGCCGGCCAGGGGCAGCGTCCCGTCGTTGTGCAGCAGGACCAGCGAGCGTCGCGCCACCTCGAGGTTGAGCTGCGTGTGCGCAGCACTTCCGATCACGGCAGCCTGGCGCACGGGGTCCGGGGCGCGTGGGTCCTCGAAGAGGCCCAGCTCGAACTTCAGCCGCAGGATCCGGGCGACCGCGTCATCGATCTCCGCCTCGTCCAGGTGGCCCTGCGCGACCGCCGCCTGCGCACCGTCGAAGAACTGCGGCGTGGTCATGACCAGGTCGTTGCCCGCCCGCACCGCCACAGCTGAGGCGGCCACGTAGTCAGCGCACACCTTCTGCTCCCACACCATGCGCCCGACGTCGTCCCAGTCGGTCACCAGCGTCCCACTGAAGCCCCACTCGCCCTTGAGCACATCGTTGAGCAACCATCGGTTGGCGGTGATCGGGACACCGTCCATCGCCTGGTACCCGAGCATGAACGTGCGACAGCCCGCACGGGCCGCGCGCTCGAACGGTGGCAGGAACCACGAGCGCAGCTTGCGTGGGCTGATGTCCGCCTCGCTGGCGTCGCGGCCGCCCTGGGTCTCGGAGTACCCCGCGAAGTGCTTGGCGCAGGCCAGGACACCGCTCGGATCGCCCGGCCCGGAGCCCTGGTAGCCGCTGACCATGGCCGCCCCCAGCTCACCGATGAGGAAGGGGTCCTCGCCGAACGTCTCGCCCACCCGACCCCACCGCAGGTCCCGGGTGATGCACAGGACGGGGGAGAACGTCCAGTGCAGCCCCGTGGCGGCCACCTCGATGGCGCTGGCCCTGGCCATCTGCTCGACCAGGTCGGCATCCCACGAGCAGGCCATCGCCAACTGGGTCGGGAAGATCGTCGCCCCCGGCCAGAAGGAGTGGCCATGGATGGCGTCGTCGGCCATCAGCAGGGGGATGCCCAGTCGGGTGCGCGCGGCCAGGTCGATCGCAGCCAGCATCCGCTCGGGCGAGGCGTGCAGCAGCGACCCGGCCAGCTTAGTCGAGACCAGATCCGCCAGATCGCCCTGCGCATCGAGCTGGAGCATCTGCCCCACCTTCTCGGGCAGCGTCATGCGGCCCAGGAGGTCCGCCACCCGTTCGCCAGCGGGAAGCCCGGGGTCCAGGTAGCGCGCGGATGCAGTCATGGGCCACCTCCAGGTGGGGAGTCGCTCAGGAGCAGCCCAACTCGGACTCGACCGCATCGACCGATGCGGCGTAGGCATCGATGGCAGCCTTGTAGCTGCCTGCAGCCTCTGCCGGGGTGGCATCATCGGGGATTGCTGCCACTGCCTGATCGAAGGCGTCGTTGGCGGCCCCGATCTGCGTCTTGACCGAGCCCTGCAACTGCGACAGCGGCACCGAATTCGCCTGGATGGCGCTCTGGACGACGTCGCGCTGCTCCTTGAGGGCCTCCGCCGGAGCGCCACTCTCGATCAGGGACTTCAGGTCCTCGAACTGGGTCTGGACGGCTTGGGCCCCCTGGCAGTACGCGGCGTTGGCATCGGCGACGCTGTCCGAGGACGAGCACGCCGTCAGGCAGAGGGCCAGACTGATGCTGGCAAGGGGTGCGGCGGCGCGGGCGGTGATCTTCACATCGAACTCCCTGGTCAATCCGGACCGATCCCCGATCCAGCAGGCGACATTGCGAGCACGTACAGAGAGCGCTCTCTATGCTGCTGACCAGCATGTCCCTGCTGGCTGCGGATGTCAACACGTCCCGGCTGGTCGGCACCTTCGGATCCGCCGGGTGCCGGCCTGGGGGCCGCCCCCGGCGACGTCCAGGTCAACGGCACCATCGAGGTCTACAACCAGTGCTTCGATGACCCCGACAACCCGGAGTTCATCGGCTGCTTCGCGCTGAACAACCTCTGGCGTGGCATGTCCAACCTCACGATCAACGTCAACACCCTCGGCCAGGGTGGCTGCGAATCCACAGCGAACTTCTGGGCCGTCTCCCAGGCGAACACAGTCGTCCTGGGCATGGGCCTGGCGACGCCCGATGCCCTTGACGGCGCAGTGCCGCTGCGGCTCTACGACCGCCCGGGCATCGTCGTGGCCGGGGCGACCATCGACGCGGGCAGCGTCGAGTCACCCGTCCTGCTGCAGGTGTCACTGCGGCGGGCTCGGAGTCGCTGCTGCAGCCGGCGAGCGCGCCGGAGGCGGCGAGCAGCCCGCCCATCAGCACGATGCTGGGGGTGCTGTTACGGATAAGGGAGCCTTTCCATCCTTGTGCGATGAGCGATGAGGGCCGAACTCGACAAGCGCGAGTTCGGGGGTCGACGGTGCGGCATTTCTGGAGGAATGGCGCGTGGGCTGTACCCCGGCGCACATCCTCCAGAAGCCCGCGGGCCGTCGCGGTCGGCCAGGCATGCCCATGCTGACGACGCAGATGGGCCGGTCAACGGGCCGGCAACTGGGCCAGGTCGTCGATGAGTTGGTCGCGGAAGTCCGGGTGGGCGATCCGGATCAGGGCCTGCGCACGCTCGCGGATCGATCGGCCCCGCAACTGGGCCACCCCGTACTCGGTGACCACGTAGTCCACGTCGTTCTTGCCGGTGGTCACATGCGTGCCAGTGGTCAGGGTAGCCGCGATGCGCGACACGGCGCCCTTCTTGGCCGTGGAGGGCACGACGATGATCGCCTTGCCGTCCTTGGACCGGTTCGCGGCCCGGACGAAGTCCACCTGCCCCCCGGTCCCGGAGTAGGGGCGATGCCCGAGCGTCTCCGAGCCGCACTGGCCGATCAGGTCGACCTGCAGCGTGCTGTTGATCGAGTGCAGGCGGTCGTTGCGGCCGGCGAGGTACGGGTCGTTGGTCACGTCCACGGGGTGCATCTCGAGCGCAGGGTTGCGGTGCATGTACTCATAGAGCCGACGCGAACCGAGGGCGAAGGTGGCCATCATCTTCCCCGGGTGCAGGTTCTTGCGGGCGTTGGTGACGACCCCGGACTCGAGCAGCGACAGGATCCCGTCGCCGAACATCTCGGTATGGATGCCCAGGTCGTTCTTGTCCCCGAGCTGGTGCACCACTGCGTCCGGGATCGCGCCGATACCGATCTGCAGGGTGGCTCCGTCGGGGATCAGGTCGGCCACGAAGCCGCCGATCGCCAGCTCGACCTCCCCCAGCGGAGGATGGGGCAGCTCCACGATCGGATCCGAGCTCTCGACCAGCGCCGCCACCTGCGACACGTGCACATGGCAGTCGCCGAAACAGAACGGCACGCCGGGATTGACCTCCAGGATCACGGCCCGGGCGCGCTCGATCGCAGCCATCGTGTAGTCGGCCGACAGCCCGAGCGAGAAGTAGCCGTGCTCGTCCATGGCGGACGCGCGCGCGAACACCACGTCGCAGGGCAGCAACCCGCGACGCAGCAGCGCGGGGATCTCGGAGAAGTGGGCCGGGTGGACCTCGACCCAGCCCTCGGACGCCCCGGCGCGACTCGTCCCTCCGAGGAACGAGGTGGAGTGCCGGACGTGCTCGGTGGTGTCGGGGTCCAGGTAGTCGGCCTTGACCAACGGGAGCAGCGAGAACACGGTGACGCCGTGCAGCTCGCGCCGGCGTGCCGAGAGGGCGTGCAGCAGCGCGGGCGCCTCGCCGGCCCCGATCGGCAGCACGACGGTGTCGCCGTCGCGGACCAGGGCGACGGCGTCGGAGGCATCCATCTTCGTGCGCTGGTAGGTCGCCTGTGTCGACATGGGCCCAAGGTACGACCTCGACGGCTGGTTTGGCCTCGCACGCCGCCGCGGAAGCTCCCCGCACTGGATCGACCAGGAGTGCAGGACCAACCTCCGAGCTGGCAGCAGGTGCTCAGTCGTTGATCCGGACCAGGCGACGGGCGAAGGTCGGGGCCGACTGCTGGCCCGAACCGCGACTCGCGCCCCTCGGCGGGCAGCGTCATCGCGTGCTCCTCGGCGTCACCTGGCGCGCGGGGCCAGGAGCAATACCCTGACCCCCATGGCAGGTGACGATCAGAGCCGCGCTCGAATCGTCGCGGCGGCCCGCGAGCTCTACGCCAGTGCGGGCGTGCGCGCGACGACCGAGTCGATGGTCGCCAAGCGGGCCGGCGTGCCCGGGCGGACGGTGCGCCGGCTGATGGGCGGTCCGCGCGAGCTGCTGGTCGCGGTGCTGGCCGCCACCGAGGAGTCCGAGGTGGCCGACCTGATCGAGGCCGCGGCCGGCGCCCCGGAACGAACCCCACCGCTGTCGGCGCTGATCGAGGCCGCGCATCGGCTGTTCGCCGCCCCTGAGGGGAGCTGGGACCCCCTGGAGCTCGAGCTGCTCGCACGTGCCCGCGACGACGCAGATCTCCGCGAGGTCGCCGCGGACCGGGTCCGACGACGCAGCGCCAACGCGGCCTCGGTCTCCGCGTCCTCACGGGCAGCCGGCGGGATCGACCCGGACCTGTCCGACAACGCCGTCGTGCACCTGTCGATGGCCCTGTCCCTGGGCCTGGCGATGCTCGACCCGGTGGCCACGCATCGCCCCACGGCGTTGGAGTGGGATGCGATGATCGCGCGGATCGGCGCCGCGGTGGCGCCCGCCGAGATGCTCCTGGCCCCCGACTACGAGGCGAGCCGCAGGTGGCGGGTGCGGGTCGACATCCCGGACCGACCGGGCGGCATGGCCAGGATGGTCCGGGCCCTGGGTGCGCTGCACGTGCATGCCGTCGAGCTGGTGGTGGTCGGCGCCGGCCCGGGCACCCGCACCATCGACCTGTCCCTGGTCGCGCCGCCGCACGTCTCGGCGGCGGTGATCCTGGCCGCTGCCCAGTCCGCGGGCGACCACGCCCACATCACCGAGGGGTCGCCGAATGCCGACCGGGATCTGCCGACCCGGATGCTCGACGCCGCCACCTACCTGGTCAAGAACCCCGACGCGGCACCGACGGTGGCTGCCGGGGTCATCGAGGCCGACGATGTCGAGGTCATCGACGCCACCGCGGGAGTCGACGACCGCGCCGACGTCCTGCGCCTGCAGTGGACCCCGGACCAGCACGTGCTGCTCAGGCGCGACTGGGCGCCGTTCGCCGGAGCCGAGCAGTCGCGCGCCTCTGCCCTGCTGCGCCTGGCCGTGGCGATCGCCAGGCGGACCGGCGACGACGACGCGGCAGGCTGGATCGACCCGGTCAAGGGCGGCACCATCTGGATCCGGCTGGCCCGTCCGGACGATGCCGCGGGAGTGGCCCAGATGCACGAGCGCGCCTCGGAGCGCAGCCGCATGCAGCGCTACTTCTCCCTGACCAACTGGCGTGAGATCCAGCTCCGTCGGCTGGCCGGCGGGCATCGGGGCGCCTCGCTGGTGGCCATGAGCCGGACCGGGGAGATCGTGGCCCTGGGCAATGTGTTCCCCGAGTCCGGGGGCGACGGGCGCACGGGGGAGGTCGCGCTCATCGTCGCGGACGCCGACCAGGGCACCGGCGTCGGCACCGCACTGCTGGCCCGGCTGCTGCAGACAGCGACCCGGATCGGGTTCAGCCAGGTGGTGGCCCACGTGTTGGCCGACAACGCCGGCATGAAGCACCTGCTCGAGGCCACCGGG
Source organism: uncultured Actinomycetes bacterium (assembly GCA_963798745.1). Classification (GTDB taxonomy): domain Bacteria; phylum Actinomycetota; class Actinomycetes; order S36-B12; family CAIYMF01; genus Prado023. The sequence goes on along the minus strand of CAWCUF010000003.1, from coordinate 709,215 downwards.
CTGGCATGGTCCACGAGGATCGAGGAGGGGGTGGCCAGCATGACCGCGGCCCTGGCCCCCACGCCAGAGCCCTGACGCCCGCCCTCTGCCCACCTCCCGTCCCCACCGCCACGCCCCACGCGCTGGCGAGTTGCTCCTCAGGAGCATCACGTCACCGGCGCTCAGGTGGAGGAACTCCGGGGTGGACGGCACCCCTGAGCAGGAATGCAGGGCGGGCGCTGCCGCGCGCAGGGCTCGTGGTTGCTCCCCTGGTCGGCCGGCGACGTAGGGTGAGGTCATGTCACGCACCAGGCAGGCGCTGGGGGTCCGCACTCCGCGGCCGGATCTGGCGTTCCTGCGTGCCCGGCGCCGTCGATCGGTGCCCGGGCACCTGCGCTGAACGACACCAACGTCGCGGAGCCGGTGCCACAGCGGTGGCGCCGGCTCTCGTCCATCCAAGGAGGACCGCATGTCCAGCCCGACCACTGCACTGACCGAGCAGGAGTCCCAGGAGCTGCGCGAGGTACTGCTGCGACTCCGGGCGGAGAATGAGACGGACCTGCGGCGGGCGCAGTCCGACATCGACGAGTTGAGCTCCAACGGGCTGCTGGTCGACCCGTCGATGCGTGAGGTGGGCACCAGCGCGGAGTACTTCGTCAAGGACGCGACGAGCATCCTGGCCAAGATCGATACCGCGCTGGCCGCGATGGACGCCGGGACCTATGGCGGCTGCGCCTCGTGTGGCAAGCCGATCCCCTTGGGGCGCCTGCGCATCCGGCCCTACGAGCCCAAGTGCGTCGCCTGCTCCCAATAGCCCTACCCGTGTCACGTGGCGACGTGCTCAGTCACACGACGCGGACCCGGTCGTAGAGCAGGCCCCGGCGGACGAAGAACTTCTCGCACTCGACGGCCAGCGGGACCAGCAGCGCCAGGCCGAAGCAGAGCGCCAACTGCCCCGCGCTCAGCGCCTCGGTGCGGAAGATCCCCTGCAGCCACGGCACGTAGACCACGGCGAGCTGCAGCCCGATCGTGAGCAGCACCGCGCCGAGCAGGGCTGGGTTGGCCAGGAACCGGCTGCCGAACAGGGGATGGGTCTCCGAGCGCACCGCCATCGAGTGGCCGAGCTGGGCCAGCACCAGGGTGGTGAACACCACGGTCTGCCAGTTGCCCGCACCGCTGTTGTGGGTCAGCACCAGGCCGGCCAGCGACACGCCGCCGATCAGCAGCCCGACCCAGCCGATGTGCCAGGTCACGCCGTGGGCGAAGACGCTCTCGTCGGGTGGTCGGGGCGGGCGTCTCATCACGTCCGGCTCCGCGGGCTCGCGGGCCAGCGCCAGGCCGGGCAGGCCGTCGGTGACCAGGTTGATCCACAGGATCTGCAGCGGCAGCAGCGGCAGCCCGAAGCCCAGGAACGGGCCGAGGAACATGACCCAGATCTCGCCGGCGTTGCTGGTCAGGGTGTACTTCACGAACCTGCGGATGTTGTCGTAGATCCGCCGACCCTCGCGCACCGCCGACACGATGGTCGCGAAGTTGTCGTCGAGCAGGACCATCGCCGAGGCCCCCCGAGCGACGTCGGTGCCACCGAGCCCCATCGCCACGCCGATGTCGGCCTGGCGCAGCGCCGGCGCATCATTGACCCCGTCGCCGGTCATCGCCGCGACCTGGCCCCTCCCCTGCAGCGCCTGGACGATGCGGATCTTCTGGGCGGGGTCCACGCGCGCGTACACCCGCGCGTCGAGCACCCGCGCTGCCAACTCGTCGTCGTCGAGCTCGGCCAGGTCGCGCCCGGTCAGCACGTCGGAGCTGTCGTGGTGGGCCTCGGCGACACCGACCCGCTCGGCGATCGCGTGCGCGGTGTCGGGGTGGTCCCCGGTGATCATCACCGGCACGATCCCCGCGGTCCGGCACTCGGCCACCGCGCACGCAGCCTCCGCGCGCGGCGGGTCGAGCAGGCCGATCAGGCCCAGCAGCGTCAGGTCGGTCTCGGCGTCGGCGAGGTCCGCGGGCACCTCGGCCAGGTCCCGGCGCGCAGCGGCCAGCACGCGCAGGCCGGAGCCGGCCATCCGCTGCGACTCCCGCTGGGCCAGGGCACGCTCGGCCTCGGACAGTGCGCAGTAGGGCAGCAGCGCCTCGGGAGCGCCCTTGGCGTAGGCCACGAAGTCGGCGTCGGTCGGGTCGTGCACGGTGAGCATCCGGCGGCGCTGTGCGTCGAAGGGGATCTCGGCCACGCGCACGGCAGTGGCCGGCAGGGCCCCGGCCGCGCCGATGTCACTGTCTCGGGCGTACACCACCAGGGCGACCTCTGTCGGGTCACCGTGCTCGCGCTCGGCGTCCACCTCAGCGTCGTTGCACGCGGTGATCGCGTGGATCAGCGCGGCCTCGTCGCCGCCCGGCGTCCAGACGGAGTCGACGGTCATCCGGTTCTGGGTCAGCGTGCCGGTCTTGTCCGAGCAGATGTAGGTGACCGACCCGAGCGTCTCCACCGCCGGCAGTCGGCGGACCAGCGCGTGCTGGCGGACCATGGTCGACGCGCCCAGGGCCAGCGAGATCGTGACCACCGCCGGCAGCGCCTCGGGCACGGCGGCCACCGCCAGGCTCACAGCGACCAGCAGCATCTCGAGCGGGTCCTCGCCGCGGATCAGCCCGGCGGCGAACACCACCGCGCAGATCACGACCACGGCCAGGGCCAGCCGGGTCGACAGGTGCGCCAGGCGCTTCTGCAGCGGCGTCTTGACGTCCTGCACGCCGGCGAGCAGGCCGGCCACCGCCCCGAGCTGGGTCTGCGCGCCAGTGGCCACGACCAGGCCGGCACCCCGGCCCGTGGTCACCTCGGTGCCCCGGAACGCCAGGCACGCGCGGTCGCCCACCGGCAGGTCGGGGTCGGGCAGCGCCTCGATGTCCTTGTCCACGGGGAGCGACTCCCCCGTCAGCGCGGCCTCGGCGACCTGCAGTCGGGCGGCCTCGGTCAGTCGCAGGTCCGCCGGCACCAGGGCGCCGGCCTCCAGCAGGACCAGGTCACCGACCACGACCTCCTCGCTGGGGATCAACGCCTGGCTGCCCGCGCGGACGACCCGGGCCTGCGGGGCGGACATCGCCCGCAGCGCCTCGATCGCCTGTTCCGCGCGGTAGCCCTGGAAAACGCCGATCGTCGCATTGAGCACGATGATGACCAGGATCGCGATCGTGTCGACCACGTCGCCGACCAACCCCGACACCACCGCCGCGGCGAGCAGCAGCAGGATCATCACGTCCCTGAACTGCTCGACGACCAGGTCCCAGAGCCCTCGGCCACCCTGCTCGGGTAGTTCGTTGGGCCCATCGCGGTGCAAACGCCGCGCAGCCTCGGCCTGAGGCAGTCCGTCCGTCGCGTCACTGTCGAGGTGCTCGGCGACCTCGGCCATGGTGGCGGCGTGCCAGACCAACTCGGCCTGGCCGACATCGGCTGCCTCCCGCTGGGCCATCACCTCCAGTCTGTCGCGTCGGGCCGGTTCGGGCGAGGCCGGCCCGTGTGCCCTGGCCGGGGTCTACGCCATACCGCGCGGGGTATGGGCAGGTAGGGGGCGAATTCTCAAGCCCTCCAGCGCGAGACACGCCGACCCGGGAGGTTCCGATGACGACCACATCCGAAGTGGACTCGACGACCAGCACGAACCCGCATGTGAAGTACTGGAGGTTCGCGGCCATGATCGCGACCTCGACGGCGGTCATGTTCGTTCTGATGTACCTCAACACCTATCAGGCGAGTCACATCCGGTGGAGTGAGACCCGCTTCTACATGGCGTTCGTGATGGGTGCGGCGATGGCGGTGGTCATGCTCAGCTTCATGCTCGGCATGTACGGCAACCGCAAGATCAACCTGGCCATCTACGCCGGCGCCGTCGTGGTGTTCGGCCTGGCGCTGTGGCTGGTGCGCAGCCAGGTGACCGTGGGCGACACCTCGTACATGCGCGCGATGATCCCGCACCACTCGATCGCGATCCTGACCAGCGAGCGCGCCGGCATCGAGGACCTGCGGGTCCGCGAACTTGCCGACGGCATCATCACCGCGCAGAAGCGCGAGATCGCCGAGATGGAATGGCTCATCGACGACATCCGCGCCAACGGGGTCGCCGACACGCCCGAGACGGCCGCCGCCCGACCGGTGCCCGACTTCGGCCCGGTGGGATAGCCGACTGCGGGGGAGCGCGTGCGGGTCAGTGGCTGCGCAGGGTGGGGAACCAGCCGGCCGCGGGGCGAGCCTTGTCGCTGTGAGCGGCCGAGGAGTCCGGCCCCAGCCAGAGAGCCAGCGCAGTAATGAGCAGCAGCGCCAGGAGCAGGACCGCAAACACGTTGATCACCTTCGTTGAGTCGTTATGAGTGGATTGCGGTACTCACACTACGTGGTGGACTGTCATGTGTCCAGCGACAGTTACTGAATCATCGTTCAGTTCTACTGTAGGGTGTGGTCATGCTGAGCACACGACTGCTGGCCACCCACCGTGCCGTGGTCGATGAGGGTTCGCTGACCGGGGCGGCGGCCGTGCTGGGCTGCACCGTATCGGCAGTCAGCCAGCAGCTGGCGACCCTCGAGGGGCAGGCCGGGATGGCGCTCTACGAGAAGGCCGGGCGCGGCGTGCGACCCACCGAGGCTGGTCAGCTGCTCGGCGAGCACGCGGTCCGGATCCTGCACGAGATCGACGCGGCGCAGTCCGCGCTGGCCGACCTGCGCGAGGGACGCGCCGGCCGACTACGGGTGGTCGCCTTCTTCTCGGCAGGCGAGTCACTGCTGCCCGAGGCCATCGCGACCCTGCGCTCGGTCATGCCCGGGGTGCACGTCAGGCCGTCGGTGGATGAGGCGGCCGGTGCGCTGCGCCGGCTACGCGCCGGGGAGGTCGACCTGGTCGTGGTCACCGAGCCGTTCGCCGCCGGCGAGCAGCCCGACGACGACCTCCTGCGCTGGCACCTGCTCGACGACGAGTACCGGTTGCTGCTCCCGCACAGCCATCCGCTGGCTCGGCGGCGCGTCGTGCGGGTGGAGGACCTCGGCGACGTGGACTGGGTGGTCACCACCGGCCCGGACGACTATGTCCACCACACCACGGAGGCGCTCTGCCGACGCGCGGGCTTCAGCCCGCGGATCGTGGCCGAGAGCAACGAGTTCTCGGTGACACAGGGATACGTCTCCGCGGGGATGGGCGTGTCGTTGGTGCCGCTGCTCGCGCTCGGCGCCCTGCGCCCGGGCGTGGTGGTGCGCAGGTTCGGCCCGGAACTGGCCCCGCGGCACATCTGGATGGCGACCCGCCCGGCCCTGCGCGACCAGCCGCAGGTCCAGGAGATGACCAAGGCGCTGCGCGCCGCAGCAGCCCGTGCGGTGGCCAGCACGTCGCGCCGGTGACCGCTGCGGCGAGGGTTGGCCCAGCCGCTTCGTGGTCATCCCGTGAGTGGGCAGCCCCCCCGCTGGTCGGCCGACTGGATCTGCTCCCCTTTCGCCGATCCGCTCCCGGAATTCGGGGAGCGGATCGGGCGAACGGGAGCGGATTCCCCGGGACGCGTCCTCTGCGCCATGCTCAGGAACCAACAGGCCTACCAGTCCCGACTCAGAGCTGCGGATGCGGGTGCTCGTGGGCGCGGCCCTGGAAGCTCAGGATCTTCGGGTTGACCACCACGCCGGAGCGGATCTCGATCGCGGAGCGGATCGTGGCGTCGGCGTCCCACCCCTGCGGACCGGCCATGACCGCACGCAGGAACGGGATGATCGCCTCACTGATCGTCCAGGTGGCGCTGTTCCACAGGAACGTCGGGCTGTGGTCGACCCCGTAGTAGTGCGCGCCGTCGCCGACGGCGAACATCGGGTCGGTGAAGCTCGTGGGGCGGGCGCATTCGAAGGCCATGCCGGCGTCACAGGAGACGTCGACGATCAGCCGGCCGGTGGGGAAGTGCGCCAACTCGTCGTTGGTGACGAACATCAGGGGTGCGTCGGTGTCCTGGAACACGCAGTTGACCACGATGTCGCGCGCGGCCAGGAACTCGGCGGTGGGCACAGGGCCGGCCTCGGCCTCGACGAAGGTGCGGCCCGGCCGGTCCGGATCGCGCTGCATGTGGTCGATCACCACCCCCGGGATCGGCGAGGCCACCGCGGTGACGTCGCGCATCGTCAGCACCGTGATGTCGTGGATGCCCAGCGCCTGCAGCGCGGTGATCGCCCCGCGAGCGGTGTTGCCGAAGCCGATCACCACCGCCGACTGCGGGCGCCCGTAGTGCCCGGTCGTGCCGTTGAGGGTCAGCGCGTGCAGCACCGAGCTGTAGCCGGCCAGCTCGTTGTTGAGGTGGAAGACATGGACCATGAAGTCCCCGGAGGGCGTCCAGTGGTTCATCGCCTCCCACGCGATCAGCGTGAGCTCCTTGTCGATCGAGATCTGGGTGAGATCGGCGTCCTGCACCGCGTGCGGCCAGCCCCAGAGCACCTGGCCGGTGTGCAGGGCGGTCAGGTCGGTCAGGGTGGGCTTGGGCAACAGCACGATGTCCGAAGCCGCGATGACCTCCGCGCGCGAGGCCATCCCCGCCACGAGCGGGGCCAGATGCTCATCGGAGACCCCGAACCGCTGCCCGTACCCAGCCTCGAGCACGATCCGCGCGCGCAGGTCGGCGTCGATGCGATCCACGTGCTCGGGATGGATCGCCAGCCGCGACTCGTTCTGCTTGGCCGAGGTGGCCAGCACCCCGAGGGTCAGTTCGCTCATGTGGTCCTCCTGCCAGGTGACACTGCCACGCCTGCGGTCCCGACGCCACGCGCACGGACCCTGCGGTCTGCCCCACTCCGGTTGCCGACGAGCCCGAGCCGCGACCCGTTACCGGCCAGTAGGGTCCAATGGCGTGCGGTGCCGGGTCGATGGTCGGGACGCATGCCCGCGCATCGGGGACCTTCGCCGAGCGTGTGCAGGCCGCTCGCGAAGTACCGTCTCGGGCGTCGGTGCTGGATTCGATCGGCGCCTCGAGGGAGGATCAACCCCGGATGGTCACGCACAGGGGCCGCACGGCCCGCACTGCAGCCCTGCTGGTCGCGGCATCCGCGCTGGCCGGCTGCGCCAGCACAGGCTCGGGGGAGTCCAGCGGCGGTGGCGGCGAGGCGAGCCTGGTCCTGCCCGACCTGTCCGCGGTCACGGTGGTCGGCGGCGGCTCCGGGCGCAACCTGCTGCTGCTCGGGCTGGTCGTCTGCGCGTTCGGCCTGGGCTTCGGCCTGCTGAGCTACCTGCAGCTCAAGAGGCTGCCCGTGCACCCCTCGATGCGCGAGATCTCCGAACTGATCTACTCCACCTGCAAGGCCTACCTGCTCAAGCAGGGACAGTTCCTGCTGGTGCTCTGGGCGTTCATCGCGACCGTCATCGTCGTCTACTACGGCGTGCTGGTCGGATTCACCGCCGCGCGGGTGGCCATCATCCTGGGGTTCAGCCTCCTGGGCATGGCCGGTTCGTACACGGTGGCCTGGTTCGGCATCCGGGTCAACACGTTCGCCAACTCGCGCACGGCGTTCGCGGCCCTGCGCGGCCGTCCGCTGCCGCTGCACCGGATCCCACTGAAGTCCGGCATGTCGATCGGCATGGTCCTGATCAGCCTCGAGCTGCTGATGATGCTGATCATCCTGCTGTTCCTGCCTGCGGAGATCGCCGGTGCGTCGTTCATCGGGTTCGCGATCGGCGAGTCCCTGGGCGCGGCCGCACTGCGCATCGCCGGTGGCATCTTCACCAAGATCGCCGACATCGGCTCGGACCTGATGAAGATCGCGTTCAAGATCAAGGAGGACGACGCACGCAACCCGGGCGTGATCGCCGACTGCACCGGTGACAACGCCGGGGACTCGGTGGGCCCGAGCGCGGACGGCTTCGAGACCTACGGCGTCACCGGCGTCGCGCTGATCACGTTCATCCTGCTGGCCGTCGAGGACCCGAACGTCCAGGCAAGCCTGCTGGTCTGGCTGTTCGTCGTGCGCGCGGTGATGGTCCTGGCCTCCGCCGCGTCCTACCTGGCCAATGACGCGTGGGCACGCCGGCGCTACGCCGATGCCGACCGGATGAACTTCGAGACCCCGCTGAGCTCGCTGGTGTGGGTCACCTCCGCGGTCTGCATCGCCAGCACGTTCGCCACGACCTGGTTCGTCCTGGGCGTGGGGGCCACCAGCGACCTGTGGTGGAAGTTGGCGATCATCGTCTCGCTGGGCACGATCGCCGGGGCACTGATCCCCGAGTTGGTGAAGGTGTTCACCTCCACGAACTCCAAGCACGTCAAGGAGGTCGTGAAGAGTTCGCGCGAGGGCGGCGCGTCGCTGAACATCCTCTCCGGGCTGGTGGCTGGCAACTTCTCCGCGTACTGGCTGGGGATGGCGATCGTGGGCCTGATGGGCGGGGCGTACCTGATCAGCGACCTCGGCCTGGACACCCTGATGATCGCCCCGGCGGTGTTCGCCTTCGGCCTGGTCGCGTTCGGCTTCCTGGGCATGGGCCCGGTCACGATCGCGGTGGACTCCTATGGTCCGGTCACCGACAACGCGCAGAGCGTCTACGAGCTGTCCATGATCGAGGACATCGACGGCATCGACGCGCAGGTCGCACGCGACTTCGGCTTCGAGATCCAGTGGGACACCGCCAAGCAGATGCTCGAGGAGAACGACGGCGCGGGCAACACGTTCAAGGCCACGGCCAAGCCGGTGCTGATCGGCACCGCGGTGGTGGGCTCCACGACGATGATCTTCTCGATCATCATGGGCCTGACGCAGGGCCTGACCACCGGGATGGCGAACCTGTCCCTGCTGCATCCACCGTTCCTGCTCGGCCTGATCCTCGGCGGGGCGATCATCTACTGGTTCACCGGCGCGTCGATCCAGGCGGTCACCACCGGGGCCTACCGCGCCGTGGAGTTCATCAAGAGCACGATCAAGCTCGACGGGGTCACCAAGGCCAGCGAGGCCGACTCCCGGCGCGTGGTCGAGATCTGCACCCAGTACGCCCAGCAGGGCATGATCAACATGTTCCTCGGGGTGTTCTTCGCCACGCTGGCCTTCGCGTTCGTCGAGCCGTACCTGTTCATCGGGTACCTGATCTCGATCGCGGCGTTCGGCCTCTACCAGGCGATCTTCATGGCCAACGCGGGCGGGGCCTGGGACAACGCGAAGAAGATCGTGGAGATCGACCTGCACGCCAAGGGCACCGCCCTGCACGAGGCCACGATCGTCGGCGACACGGTGGGCGACCCCTACAAGGACACCTCCTCGGTGGCGCTGAACCCGGTCATCAAGTTCACGACCCTGTTCGGCCTGCTGGCCGTGGAGCTGGCCGTGAGCCTGACCGACGACGGCCAGCAGGCGCTGGTGGCGGTCCTGGCCGCGGTGTTCTTCGCGATCTCGGTGTTCTTCGTGCACCGCTCGTTCTACGGCATGCGCATCGAGGTGCCGCTGGTCGATGACGAGTACCCGCAGGAGCCCGACGCGGGCAGCCGGGGCAGTGGTTGGGATGACGGTTCGCAGGCGCACGATGTCCAGGGAGCAGGGGTGGCGCGATGAACATCGCGATCAAGTACAGCGCGGCGATCGTGGATGCCGAGGGCCACGTCGGCGGTCATGACGCGGGGGCGACCCTGGTGCGCCGGCTGCTGCGGGTGTTCCCGGGGTCTCGGCTGATCGGCGCGGGACCGCGGCACGGTGCCGACTTCGACGTGATCCCCCTGGAGTTCGTCGAGGGCGCCGACACGCTGGTGATCAACATGGACGTCATCGACTCGATGGCGGTCTGGCGGACGCTGGCCCAGAACTGCGACGAGCCGCACATCATGAACTTCGTCTGGTTCGGCACCGCGAAGTTCGACCACCGCGTGCAGCGCTCCGCACTGGCGCTGGCCTGCGGGCTGTTCCCCACGTTCGCCAACTCCGAGCGGACCGCCACCGAGGTGCGCGAGATCGTCTCGAAGTGGACGATCCGTCCGATCGCCGAGGAGTCCCAGATCGGTTGGGTCAACCTGGGCATCCGCCTGGAGCACGTCCAGCCCCGCAAGGAGCCGAGCGTGCCGGTCGTGCTGTACCCGGCGATCTATCTCTCCGAGCGCAAGCAGCCCCAGGTCTTCCTCGACGTGGTGGAGCGGATCCAGAAGCGCACGCCGATCAAGGTCGAGGCGCGCCTGCACGAGTCGCACCTGATCAGCGAACGGGCGATGCGCCTCTCGCGCAAGGACTGGGCGTGGGTCGGTCCGCTGACGGCCACGCGGGAGGACTACTGGCACGCGCTGGCGCGCACGACCGCCTTCCTGGCCACCGCGCGGGACGAGACCTACGGCCTGGAGTACGTGGAGGCGCTGGTGGCCGGTGCGGTGGGCGTGTTCCCGGACCGGTCGTGGGCGCGCGCGATCGTCCCCAGCGGCTACCCGTTCCTCTACTCGAACCAGGCCGAGGCGGAGGCGATGCTCTACCGCGCCGTCACCGAGACGGCTGCCTGCCGGGCGGAGCTGGACAAGTGCGCGGGTGGGGACTTCGTGGGCTGGTTGGGCACCCGGCACGACGACGACCAGTTCGACCGCGCGATCGTCGCTCAGGTCAAGGAGTGGTTCGGCGCCTGAAGGAGAGTGGGCCGGCCGGCCGGCCGGCCGGGCGGGTTGGTTGGGCCGGCCCGGTGGGCGAGCGACGCCCGCGGGTCGACTCAGTCCTCGCGCGCGGCCAACTCGTGCAGGTCGTACGGCGTCTCCTGGTAGACGCAGTAGTTCAGCCAGTTGGAGACCAACAGGTCCCCATGCGCCCGCCACCGGACCACCGGCAACTCCTCGGGGTTGTCCCCCGGGTAGTAGTTGCCCGGCACGTCGATCGGCAGCCCGGCAGCCAGGTCGCGGTGGTACTCGTCGCCCAACGTCTCGGCGTCGTACTCCGGATGCCCGGTGACGAACACCCGGCGACCGTCGCGCGAGGCCGCCAGGTACATCCCGGCATCCGGGGAGACGGCCAGCAGCTCGAGGTCGGGCTCGGCGAGGATGTCGGCCACGTCGACGGTGGTGTGCCGGGAGTGCGGGGCCAGGAACATGTCGTCGAAGCCGCGGGTGACCTTGTTCTTCGGGTCCGAGACCTCGTGGCTGAAGACGCCGAACACCTTGCGGTCCACCGTGCGCTTGCCGATCCCGTAGTGGTGGTAGAGCTCGGCCTGCGCACCCCAGCAGATCGCCAGCGTGGAGAAGACATGCGAGTCGGCCCAGGTCATGATCCCGACCAGCTCGTCCCAGTAGTCGACCTCCTCGAAATCCATGAGCTCCACGGGCGCGCCGGTGATGATCAGGCCGTCGAACCGGGTGTCGCGGACATGCTCGAACGTCTCGTAGAAGACCTCGAGATGGGTGTGGTCGGTGTGCTTGGAGGAGTAGGACGCCGTGTGCAGGAAGGTGACCTCGACCTGCAGCGGCGAGTTGCCCAGCAGGCGCAGGAGCTGGGCCTCGGTGGTCTGCTTGGTCGGCATCAGGTTCAGCACGAGGATGCTCAAGGGACGGATGTCCTGGCTGGCAGCCCGACGATCGGTCATCACGAACACGTTCTCGGCGGCGAGGACCTCGCCCGCGGGCAGGCCCTCCCTGATCTTGACCGGCATGGTGCGCACTTCCCGTTGTTGGTGGCGCGATTCTACGGGGCACTGCCCGGGCCGGCTGGTGCGTAGGCCGCAGGCGGGGCCCTCGAGTGGCACGCGCGGCGCTGGGCTGTCAGGGTCGGTGCATGGACGCGCACCTGGTGGAGATCGTGAACAAGGGCGGGCATGCCCAATCGGCCGAAGCTGCCCGGTTGCTCGTCGCGCTGGCCGCCGATCCCAAGGACGCCGAGGCCCGCGCGATGGCCCATGCCCTGATCGAGGCCTACCTCAACGACCCCGACCTGGTGCGCTGAGGTCCGGCGGCGCGTCACCCGTCTGCGAGTCGCTGCCTGCGGGAATCCGGCCGGCACCCGTGCGTCGCCAGCCGGTGTGGTCGCGGCCCTGCGCGGCGCGCCCCGTTCGTCCCCCGCGCTGCGGGCACCGTGCGCTAGCCTCCGGCCATGATTCGCTTCCTCGTCAATGCCGCGGTCTACATGGCCGCTGCTGCCATCGGCCTGCTCGTCGCCGATATCGTCCTCGACGACTTCTCGGTGGCCTACCCCGCCGGATTCCTGTTCGTCGCGGTGCTGTTCGGACTGATCCAGGCGCTCATCAGTCCGCTGATGGCCCAGATCACCGAACGCAACGCCACCGTGCTCACCGGCGGCGTGGGACTGTTCTCCGCATTGATCGCGCTGATCGTCACCGACCTGCTCACCTCCAGCGAGCAGCTCAGCATCAACGGAGTGGTCACGTGGATCGTGGCGGCGATGGTGATCTGGCTGTCGTCCATGATCGCCGCGTTCATCCTGAAGCTGACCGTGGCCAAGAAGGTCATCAAGGACGTCCGCGACTGACCCGAGCGTCCGGGCCTGCCCTGCTGGGCACCCGTCGAGAGAAGTCGCAGGCGGCGCCCGGCGAGAGGTGGCGTTTCGCGCAGGTCGATCCGGGGTAGCCTGCACACGTGCCGCACGCGCGGCGCACGGTGTCTTCGACGCACGGTCGCAGGCACGGGTCGTCTGCTTCGACGCCGCAGGAAGTTCCCGGCGTCCCCTTCGCGAGTTGGGCCAGCACCTGCGGCCACACCCCTGAAACGAACGGACCCCCCGTGAACACTCCCGCCCCCGCGGCTTCGGTTGCGCGCACCCGAAACGCACCCCGCCCCACGAAGGCGCGCACCGCGCCCGCAGGACCGCCCGGATCAGCCAGGCACGCGCCGCCGACGACCTTCGCCGGCCTCGGCGTGCCTGCCGCGCTGATCGCCTCGCTGAACTCCGGGGGGATCGATGCCCCCTTCCCGATCCAGTCCGCCACCCTGCCCGACTCCCTGGCTGGGCGCGACGTGCTGGGCCGCGGCCGCACCGGCAGCGGCAAGACCGTCGCCTTCGCACTGCCACTGGTGGTAGCCCTGGCCGGGCGGCGCTCGGCCGCCCGCCAACCGCGTGGTCTGGTTCTCGTGCCCACCCGCGAGCTGGCCATCCAGGTGGACGCGACCATCGCCCCGCTGGCCAAGTCGATGGGTCTGCGCACCCGCACCATCTTCGGCGGGGTCGGCCAGAACCCCCAGGTCAGCGCATTGGCTGCCGGCGTGGACATCATCGTGGCAACTCCCGGGCGCCTGGCCGACCTCATCAAGCAACGGCACGCCAGCCTCGAGGCCATCGCCGTGACTGTCCTCGACGAGGCCGACCACATGGCCGACCTGGGCTTCCTGCCCGAGGTCCGCAGGCTTCTCGACCAGACCCCCGCGCGCGGGCAGCGGCTGCTGTTCTCCGCGACCCTGGACTCCGGGGTCGATGTCCTGGCCCGCCGCTACCTGCACGAGCCGGTCACCCACGAGGTCGACTCCGCGGCCTCGCCCGTGCCGGCCATGGATCATCACGTGTTCACCGTGGATGCCGCGGAGCGTTCGCTGATCGTCGAGGCGTTGGTCAGCGGCCAGGGCCGGACGCTGGCATTCGCCCGGACCAAGCATCAGGCCAAGCGCTGGGCGCGCACGCTCTCGGCTGCCGGCATCACCGCGGTCGACCTGCACGGCAACCTCAGCCAGGCTGCCCGCCAGCGCAACCTCGCTGCGTTCTCCGGCGGCCAGGCGCGGGTTCTGGTGGCCACCGACATCGCCGCCCGAGGGATCCATGTCGATGACATCGGCCTGGTGGTGCACATCGATCCGCCCGCCGAGCACAAGGCGTACCTGCACCGCTCGGGGCGCACCGCCCGCGCGGGCGCCTCGGGAGTGGTGGTCACAGTGGCCACTCGCGAGCAGCGCCGCGACGTCGCGGACCTGATGCGCAAGGCGGCGATCTCGCCGAAGAACCGCGACATCCGGGCCGGTGATCCCTTGATCGAGGCCCTCGTCGGCCCGAGCGCCCCGCGCGTGCGCGTGGTCAACCCTGCGCCGATCCCCGCCGAGCGCCCGGATTCCGGTCGCGGTGGGCGTGGCTCTGGTGGCGGTGGGCGCGGTCGCCCCGGCGGCTCGGGACGGGGTCGCTCCGGCGGCACGACCACGGGTCGCGGCACCTCCGGGCGCACCGGCCAGGGCGGCAAGGGACAGCCGGATGCTCCCACGCGCGGTGCGGCCACTTCCTCAGGAAGCCGCCCGGGGAGCCGGTCGGGCTCCGGTGCCGCCAACTCGTCTGTCACTGTCTGGTCGAGTGGGGGAGCCCCGGCGCCGACCGCGGCCCCGCGTCGGGGACCACGTCGGGCCACCCGGCCAGCGGGCGGACCGATCCCGGGGCGCTGACCCCGCTGCCCGACCGGGCGGTCCGGGCTCGGACCGGGCCGACCGGATGACCGGTGAGGCGTGCACGGGGCGTCCTCTGCTCGCCCTCGCTATGGTGAGGGCGAGCAGGAGGGGACAGCCGGTGACTCGGTTCGACACATGGGTGCGATCGGTGGGGACGGACCCCGACCCGCGATTCACCCTGGCCAACGAGCGGACGTTCCTGTCCTGGATCACCACGTCGTTGGGCCTGCTCGGCGTAGGCCTTGCTGTGGGCACGATCATCCCGGGGGAGCACTTCTCCGTCAACGTGCTGGCGATCCTGTGGATCCTGCTCGCGGCTCTCGTCTCGATCCGGGCCCTGTACAGGTGGTTCAAGGTCGAACGCGCCATACGCCTCAACGAGGCCCTGCCCCTGTCCAGCTCGATCCCAGTCGTGGCAGTGTGCCTGGCGATCCTGGCGGTGGCCACCGGGCTGACCGTCCTGCTCGCGCCATGAGTGGTGCCAGCCCGTCGCGGCCCTCGGACGTGGGCCTGGCCGGCGAGCGCACCACGTTGGCCTGGACGCGGCTGGGCCTGACCCTGCTGGGCCTGCCCTCGGCCGTCCTGGCCTACGCCGTCGGCCGCAACGCACTGGCGATCGTGGCCGCGGCCGCAGCGTTGGCCCTTGGCCTGCTCGTGCTCGTGGTATCACTGCGCCGGCAGCGCACCGAGCCCGAACGCATCGCCCAAGGAGTCCTGTTCCCCGCCGCGAACCTCATCGTGGTCACCTGCGCATGCGTCATGCTGCTCGCCCTGTCCAGCATGCTTCTCGTGGGGACCTGACGCAGCGTGCGGGGGTCGCGCCGGACCTTCGCTGACGCCTCGGAAGGCACTGCGAGCGCGACCGCGGGGCAGCCGGATGTCGGGGTGGCCCGCGAGCGCCGAGTTCTGGTCGAACCCGCCGCCCGAGTCCGCCCCGCGGTCTGCGTGCTGATGCTCGAACTCGCGGGGTCGATCCTGATCCTGCGCTGACCTGCGCTGACTCGCCCTCGGCGCTGGCGAGTGGTGGCCGGTGCGCCGGTGCGGGCCAACTCTGCGCCCACTGCCTTCGTGGTCGCGATGCAGGTCGTCGCCGCAGCCAGGGGTCTGTGCACCGCGGTCCTCCCCAGGTCCACGGGGGCGGTCAGTGGGCGGTGGAACCGGCAGCCGGCGGCAACCACATCCATTCGGCTGCCGGTCGTGCCCATCACGAGGCCGCGTGTCATCGTCCGAAACAGCGGGGGCGCCCCTCCGGACGGTTCAAAGCTGAACCGCCGAGTTGTGGTTGAACCGGGCCGGCTGGGCGGTGGGCCGAGCCTCAAACGCCGAGTTGTGGTTGAAAGACGGCTGGCCGGATCGGATCTTTCAACCACGCGGAGCGCACTTGGGCTCGCGGGTTGGTTCGGCAGGGGTCCTTTCAACCAGAACTCGGCGCTTCGGCACATCGGGGGAGCGGCCACCCGTCGGGTGACTGCGGGTCGCACCCGCGTGGTCGCACCGCCTGGTCGCACTCGCGTTGGCCGCGCTGACGTGGGCTGATCCCACCAGGGCCGCAATCACCTTGGCCGTGCTCACCCCCGGCCGCGGGGTACGAGCCGGTTTGCGGTCTGACCAACCGCACGGCACGCTCATGGCCGTGGCGAACAGGGTCGAAGTGGTCGTGGTCGGAGCTGGACTGGCGGGGCTGCGGGCGGCGCAACTGCTCGCCGCGGCCGGTCGCCAGGTCGTGGTCCTCGAAGCCGGCGACGGTGTGGGGGGCCGGGTCCGCAGCGACCATGTCGACGGATTCACCCTGGACCGGGGCTTCCAGCTCTACAACCCTGCCTACCCGGAGGGCCGGCTGGCCTGGCCGGGGCTCGCGATCAACCAGTTCGCCGCCGGCGTCGAGGTGGTGCACGACGGCACCGGGTACCCCCTGGCTGATCCTCGCCGTGCCCCGACCTCCGCTCTGGCCTCCGTGCGATCCGTCCGTGGGCTCGGAGTCACCCGAGGGCTGGCTGCGCTGGCGTTGTACGGCGCCAGGTTGGGCGCGCCGAGGCCTTGGCGAGGGCCCGGGCCTGACGACGCCCAGCAGCCGATCGGGCAGGCGCTGGCCGAGGCCGGTGTCGATCGGCACACGATCGACACCGTCGTCGCACCCTTCCTGTCCGGGGTCCTGGCCGACGACACGCTGGTCACCAGCCGCGCGGTCGCCGACCCGATCCTGCGGATGTTCCTAGCCGGGACCCCCGGCGTTCCTGACGGTGGGATGGAGCAACTCCCGCGCAGGTTGTCCGCCGACCTCACCGTGCACCTCAACACGACAGTGACCCGGGTGGCCCCCGGAGCGGTCGAGTCCGCCGACGAGCAGTGGCTCGCCGACGATGTCGTCCTCGCGGTGGCCGATCCGGGCCAACTGCTCGCGCCGGCCCCGGCCACGCACTGGCGGGCGCTGACCACGTGGTACTTCGCTGCTGCCGACCTGCCGCGACAGCACCGGATGCTGCTGGTCTCCCCGCAGAGCATGCTGGCCAACGTGGCGGTGCTCAGCGATGCCGCGCCGACCTACGCCCCACCCGGCCGGACGTTGATCGCCGCCTCCGCGGTCGGCCATCACGATTCGGCGCATGCCCAGGACGAGGCTCGGCGCGACGCCGCAGCGATGCTGGGCGTGTCGCCCGCTGACCTCGACCCGGTGGCCCACTACCCGATAGCCCACGCCCTTCCCGAGATCACCGCCGACCTCGCGACGGGGCGGGCGCCAGCGGTCGTCGTCGGCGGGATCGTCCTGGCCGGCGATCACCGCGGCGGACCGAGCATCAACGGCGCGCTGGCCAGCGGTCGGCGGGCGGCAGCACTGCTTGGCGCCTGAGCATCGCATCGAGGGCGCCGCGGCACCGAGACATCCTCGGTCGCCCCGACCCTGGTTGCGGGCGGCGCTTGATCGGGCACAGGGAAGGCGCCCGGGAGTAGCGTCGCGTCATGCCCTCGTCCACGCCGCCGACGCCACCACCTGCCGACGGGGTCGCCGGCGCCCCGGCCGCAGCGCCCGATGAGCTGCACCTGACCCGACGCACCACCATCTCCTACGCCTTCGGTTCGGTCGGGACCGGCGTGTTCGCCACTGTCCCGGGACTGGTCCTTGCGTACTACTTGACCAACACCCTCGGCGTGGCTGCCGGAGTGGCGGCCTTCGTCGTGGCGGTGCCCAAGGCGTGGGACGTGCTCGTCCTGCCGATCGTCGGCCGGTTCTCGGACCGGGCCGCGGCGAACGTGGGCAGCCGGCTGCCGTTCCTGAAGCTGGCCGGGATCCTGCTGCCGGTGTCGTTCGTCCTGATCTTCTCCGTGCCGCCCGCGCTGGGTCCGTGGCTGGCCGCAGCGTGGGTGTTCCTGACGTTCATCGTCGCCTCCACGGCGTTCGCACTGTTCCAGGTGCCCTACATCGCGCTGTCCGCGGAACTGACCGACGACGCAGCGGAACGGTCCACGCTGATGGCCTGGCGGGTGGCCTTCCTGACTGTGGCGATCCTGCTCGGCGGAGCGCTGGCCCCGGTCGTCCGCGACGCGCTCGGAGGGGCCTACCTCGGGCATTTCGTGATGGGCCTGTTCATGGCCGGCCTGATGCTCGCGGGCATCTGGCTGTGCGTGATCGGCCTGTCGAAGGCGCCGGCCCGGGTGACGCCAGCGGCTGAGGGCAGCTTCGTCGATCAGCTTCGCGCGGTGCGGCACAACTCCGGGTTCGTCGCTCTGCTCGCGGGATTCGTGATCCAGGCGCTGGGCTTCGCTGCGATGCTCGGCGCGGCCCAGTACTACGCGACCTACATCGTCGGGCGACCCACCTCCATCACGATCCTCTTCGTCTGCCTGGTGGCGCCGGCGATCGTGGTCATGCCGTTCTGGAACTGGGTCGCCCATCGCTTCGGCAAGACGCGCGGCTTCCTGGGCGCGACGGTCGTGTTCCTGGTCGGCGCGGTGCCCCTGCTGATCGGTGGCCGCGACCTCGGGCTGGGCGCGATCGCGGCGGCGATCGCCGTCTGCGGAGTCGCGTACGGGGGCTGCCAGATGTTCCCGCTGGCGATGATGCCCGACGCGGTGGCCGCGGATCGCGAGCGCACCGGCGAGGCGCGCGCGGGGGTCTTCACCGGCATGTGGACCGCGGGTGAGACGCTGGGCTTCGCGCTCGGCCCGGCGTTGGTCCTGACCGTCCTGGCCGTGACCGGGTTCGTCTCCAGCAGGGCCGACGAGCAGGTCACCCAGCCCGACTCGGCGATCACCGGCGTCCTCATGGCGTTCACCGCGGTGCCCGCCGTGCTGGTGCTCATCAGCATCCCGTTCATCGTCAAGTATGGCGCCGAGACCGCCAAGGCCGACGCCCTGTCCACCTCTGGAGGAAGCCCCGCATGAGCCCCTCGCTGCCCCCCGCATTCCCCGACCAGGGCATCCCCGATGAGCAGATACTCGGCACGTTGGCCGCCCTGCGCGAACTCGACGTGCCGACCAAGGGTGGGCGCACCACCTCGTACGTGTATGACTCCGGGATCGACGAGCTCGAGGAGTTCGGCGTGCGGGCGTTCGCGATCTCCCAGCATGTCAACGGCCTGGACCCGACCGCCTTCCCGAGCTTCGCTGCGGTGGAGAACGACCTGGTCGCGGCTGCGTTGAGCCTGCTCGGCTCGGGCAGCCCCGACGAGGTCGGGACCATGACCAGCGGGGGGACCGAATCGTGCGAGCTGGCAGTGCTCGCCGCCCGCGAGCGGTGGCGGGCCACGCGCAACGACCCGCACGGGCACCCGACCGCGATCCTGCCCGACACCGTCCATCCGGCGTTCCTCAAGGCCGCGCACTTGTTCGACGTTGAGGTGATCCGGGTACCCGTGGATCCGGTCACCTTCAAGGCCGACGTGGCCGCGATCGAGGCCGCCATGGATGAGCGCACGGCGCTGGTCGTGGTCTCCGCGCCGTCGTACGCGCACGGCGTGATCGACCCACTTGAGGAGGTCGCTGCCCTGGCCGCCGAGCGGGACATCCTCTGCCATGTCGATGCCTGCATCGGCGGCTGGACCGTGCCGTTCATCCGGGAGGCCGAGGGCCTGCCGCCGATCGGCCTGATGATCCCCGGTGTCACCAGCGTGTCGGTCGACCTGCACAAGTACGCCTACACGCCCAAGGGCGTCTCGGTGCTGTTGTTCGGCGACATCGAGCTGCGCAGGCTCACGTGGTTCGTGACCGCGGACTGGGCCGGCTATCCCGTGGTGAACCCGACGCTGCTGAGCACCCGCGGCGGCGGCGCACCGGCGATCGCGTGGGCCTACGTGCACAAGATCGGCCGTGCGGGGTACCGCGAGCTGGCGCTGACGGCGTGGCGGGTCACCCAGGAGATCCTGGCCGGGATCGCCGAGATCCCGGGGATCCATCCGGTCGGGACGACCGAGTCCACGATGTACGCGTTCACCGACGACGGTGGGCCCGACGACCCCGACATCCGGGTGGTGATCGACGAGATGGCAGTGCGCGGCTGGCTGCTCGGGGCGCAGCCGGGGCACGGCGGTCCGCCGACGGCCCACATGTGCGTGATGGCCGTGCACGCCCCGCAGGTGGAGCAGTTCCTCGAGGATCTGGCCGCGTCGGTGGAGTCCGCGCGTGCGCTCGGCCGGGTCGAGATCGACCCGGGTCTGCTCGCGTTGGCGCAGTCGCTGGACGTCGACGCGCTGTCGCCCGACGAGATGGGTGCGGTCCTGCAGGTGGCCGGGATCTCGCTGGACAGCGACGCGTTGCCCGAGCGGCGCGCCCTGCTCAACGCGATCATCGACGCCGCACCCAAGCCGCTGGTCGAGCGCTTGTTGGTCGAGGTGCTCGGCGGAGTGCTGCGGCCCTCGAGCCGGTGAGCGTCCGGATGCTGGCAGTCGAAGTTCTCGGCGTGCGGGCCGGAGCTGGTCGAGGGCGGGTGGGCATCGGCGGTGATCGTCGGTTCCGGCCCTGCCTGGTTGTTGCCGCGCCGGCGAAGAGCCTCGACCCTGGTCGCGCGCGGTCGTGCAGGGGCAGCAGATGAGCCTCGACCCTGGTGGGGTGGACCTCGGGTCCATGGGCGCCTTGCGCACCGCGTTCCGCGCCGCCCCTGACCCGGAGCTGGCTGAGCTCGTGGGCGTGCACGAGGCTGACTTCGTCGGGCCGTACTGGCTGCGCGCGGTTGGTCCGACGACGATGCGCGTGGGTCGGATGCCCGGCTGGTGCGGCAAGCGCTTCGATGCGGACGAGGACGGCGACGGTGTCCTGGTGGGCGCCAACCGGGTGCGGCGGCGCGGGGCCGTGTCGGACTCGGTCGCGATGACCGCTCGGCTGGCCGCCTCGCAGGTGGACGGCCGCCCGGCGCTGGTTGTGAGCTACCCGGCCGATGCGCCGTTCCCGTGGACCCGGGTCACCGACGAGTTCAGGGCGTTCGGGGCCGGGACGCTGCTCGGCCTCACGTTCGGCATCCCGCTGGCGCCGCCGGGCGGCACGCCGTTCCTGCTGCACCGCGTCGGGTAGCCCGCGGGCCGGCCTGCCCCGGCCCGCCCTTCGCGGTCGCCCCCTCCTCGCCCTCCCACGCCGAATCGATCCAAGATCGCGCGGGTTGAACCACCTCAGACTTGGATCGATCCAGTGACAGGCCGCTCAGACTTGGATCGATCCGGCGGGGGTGGGTGCGGGGGCGCGGCGCGGGCTGGCTGCGGGAGGCGGCGGCGCGGGGTGGCTGCGGAGGCGGCGGAGCGGGGCGGGGGCGGCTGCGGCGCGGGGGCGGCGCGGGGGCGGCGCGGGGTGGCTGCGGGGGGCGGAGCCGTGGCGGAGGGGGAGGGGCGACGGTCGCGTCAGGTGTGCGCGTCTAGGCGGTGATCCTCCCAGCGCATGTACGCCGCGATCTTCTCGGCCGTAAGGTGCGAGAGCCCGGCGGGCGGGAACGGCACCAGCCGGCGGTTGACGAAGAACGTGTCGGTCAACTCGCTCTCGCGCTCGAGTAGCAGGTCGACGATGGTCTGGCCGTTGAGGTGGGTCGTCGACACCCCGTGCCCGACACAGCCGAACGAGTAGATCACGTCCCTGCCGCCGAGGTAGCCGATGGCCGGGAACATGTCCAGCGTCGCCGAGACCGCCCCACCCCACGCGTGGCTGAACGCCACGTCGGCCAGGCCGGGGAACATCCGCCGCACGTCCTCGCGCAGCGCGGCCCAGACAGCCTCGTCGGCGTCGAAACCCATCGTGACGCCGTCGCCGAGCTTCACGTCGCGCCCGCCGATCAGCAGCCGGTTGTCCGGGGTGAGCCGGTAGTAGTGCACGAGGTTGCGGGAGTCCTCCACACCTTCACGGCCGCGCCAGCCGATGGTCTCCAACTGCGCGTCGGTCAGTGGTTCGGTGAGCACGATGTAGGTCCAGACCGGTACTTGCTTGCCCGCCAGCTCGGGGAACTCGTGCGACCAGGCGTTGGTGGCCAGGACCACCTTGCGGGCTCGGACCCGCCCGCCTGGTGTCGTGAGGATCACGCGGCCGGTGTTGGGGTGCCGGTCGATCCCGCTGACCGGGGTGCCCTCGTAGATCGCGGCACCCTCGCGGGTCACCACCTCGCGCCACGCCCACGACAGCTTGGCCGGGTTCACCAGCCCGCTGTTGGGCTCCCACCACGCCGGGCCGACGTAGGTGGGGCTGTCCACCCGAGCGCGCAGCTCGTCGTGGTCGATCAGGTGGATGCCGGTGATGCCCAGGCGGTGCACCAGGGCAATCTCCTTGAGCAGCCGATCGGAGTGCTTCCGCGACGTCGCGACCCACAGGAACCCGGGGTGCTCGTAGTCGCAGTCCAGGTCGAGCTCGGTGACCAGCTCCTGGAGCAGCGTCACCGCCCGGTCGGCATACAGGTGGGCGGCGCGCGCCTTGTCCTTGCCGAACCTCAGCGCGGTGATCGAGTGGGTCATCCCGATCTTGGTCATGTTGAACCCGGCGTTGCGTCCACTGGCGCCGTAGCCGATCCACTGCGCCTCGAGGAGGGCGATCGACTGCGTCGGGTCGGCCCGGTGCAGGAAGTGCGCCGTCGACAGCCCGGTGAAGCCGCCGCCGACGATTGCCACGTCCACGTCGAGGTCGCCGGCCAGGGGAGCGCTCGGCGTGTACGGGGTGGTGGTGTGCCAGAAGCCCTGCGGGGTGATCGTGGTCATGCCTGGAGTATTCGCCTGCCGGGAGACCGGATTCAGTGTGGGGGTACCCGTGCGGCGTGCCGGACCCGGGCAGCGGTCGCCGCGCTCAGAAGCCTGTGACCTTGTGCGCGGCGCCGCTGCGGTCATAGGTGGTCCAGGTGCCTGTCCGCCTGCCCTGGTCGAAGGACCCCGAGCGCAGCAGCGACCCGTCGGTCCGGTAGAACTCCCATGCGCCGTGCATCTGGCCTGCTCGGATCCTCCCCGAGGACTTCAGCCGACCGTTGGCGTAGAACTCCTTGGCCTCTCCGGAGCGCTTCGGGTAGCTCGCATTGATCTCGCCGATGCGCACGGCCAGCATCCGCTTGAGCAGCGGTGCGGGGAACGGTCGGTCGCGGGCGAACTGGATGGTGCCCTTGGACGTGGTCAGCTCCGGCAGCTCGGAGTGGATCGCCGCCACCACCGCGCCGCTGTACGGGAAGAGACTGTTGTGCTTGGTGAACCCGTCGAGGCCGACCACCGCCACGCCGCCGATCTTGAAGGTCGGCATGCCGTAGGAGATGGTCTCGGCGGCGCCGGGCAACGCAGTGCGGATGACCCGGCAGGTGGCCGTCAGGGCGCTGCGCTGCGCGTCGTCGAACCGGGCCAGGTGCTCATCGATCGGGCTGTCGGTCATGGCCGGAATGTAGTGCTCATTGCTCCGTCCGGGCAGCTGGTCCGATTCGGACACGTCGTGGTCCGATTCGGACACCTGGCGGTCGTTTCAGGCCAAGCATTGTCCGGATCCGACGATTCGTGGGACCGGGTGGCCGGGCGGCGGCCACCCTCCGCGCGTACCGCGCGATGAACGTGGCTGCTGGCGTCCTGGCTGGTGTCGTGCTCCTACCGGGTGCCGCCGGGCTGCCCGACCTGGACCCGCCTCCCGGTGGCACCTACACCCGGGGCAGCCCCTGGTGGGGCGACGAGGACCTGCACCGAAGTCCTGTGTGATTACCCCGGTTGCGTCAGGTGATCGCCGAGGGCTCCGGCAAGACCTTCCGCGTGCCGGGACATGCTCGGCCTGGAGGTGCTGGAACGCCAGCGGCAGGAGGAGCTCTCGGGGAGGTGCGCGCTCATCGTCTACTCCGTCCGTTGATCCCCGCGCCGTCATGCTGCTGGTGGCGCGACGTTCGGTGCTCCACCGGCGGGATCGGCGGCTGGCGACTGCGTTCCGGTCTGCTCATCGGCCGCAGCTTCGAGTGCTCGATAGATCGCCGCCAACCGGTCGACGACCAAGGTCGGTGCGTTCACCACCCGATCGTTCAGGCGCGCTGCGAGCAGGTCGGATCGGCGGCCCAACGCGTCCCTGGGGATGCCCCGGCCCAGCATCAGGAGGTCTCCCTGTTCGTGGAGTTGGATCAGGCCTCGGGCGTTGTGCCCAGCGACTTGTCCGAAGGTCGCGCAGATCCGGGTCAGGGCCCAGGCCGTGTCCGCCGCCTGCGGGCCGGTGGCGCGTGCCGGAATCCTGCGGAGCAGGGTGTGGATGTCCAGGCGCTCCACCTGGACCGGGTGCGTCGGCGGGTGTGGAGTGCGCAGGCAGCGGATCAACTCGGCGGCGTCGCGCCAATGGGCACGCGCAGCCTGCGCCTGCTCAGCAGCTCGCCAGTGGGCACCGCGGGTGTGCCCGGTCACCGACGCGCCGACCCGGCGGTGCGCCTCGGCGGCTGCCTCGTGCAGGGCGATCCCGATCGCGGCGAGGTTGGCCAGGACGATGGCCGGCGTCCCGGGCGTCCCCGCTGAGCCCGGTGGGGTCGCGCTCGCCCACGCCAGGTGGCGCAGGCGATCGACTCGATCCGACAGCTCCGTCAACGGGCCCTGCCCGCGCCGGACGCCGGGACGGCAGACAGTGAGGTCGAGGGAGTGCTCCGTGGTGGCGAACGGAGCGGCTGCTCGGCTGGGAACCGGCACGGTCGGGAAGGTGCGCGCATTGCTCGCCCCGCCCGGTCTTGGGGAGTCGCACGTGTCGTCGGCCGCCAGGGCCTTGTCGGAGGCTCCCCGGGCAGCGGTCGGGGTCGCCCCCGAGGTCGCGTGACCAACTGCCTCCCCGGCCGCTGCGGCCAACCAGACCAGGTCGTGCCACTGCCGGGTGGCCGCCCCGAGCGTCGCTGGGTGCCGCATCCGGGATGCCTCCGGGCCCCGTGGGGTGCCCTGGGAGGTGTGATGGGTGGCCCAGAGGTCGGCTGCGGCGCGGATCAGCCGCGCAGCGCCCGCCAGGTCGCCAGCAGGGCCCTCAACCGGGGCGGGAGTCTCCCATTCCCGAGCCTGCCCGTAGGTCGTGAGGTCAGCCAGCAGCGTCCGGCTCGGTCCGAGTTCGCGCGCGGCGAGCGTGGCGGCACCGACTTCCCCAGCGCGGTTCGGGCCGGATCGGCGGCGCGCAGCGCGGCCCTTGACCGACCGGGCGTCGGATGCGGCCAGCAGCGGCATCGAGCCAGGCATCCCAAGCGTCCGGCCGAGGTGGGCCAGCGCGCAGGCCAGGTCTCGGTGAGCGGCGGTGCACGCGCTGGAGTGCGTCGTGACGGCTGCTGGGGTCTGGCTTGCCGGGCGACTGGCGAGCGCCTGTGCCCGGGCGATGCGAAGCGCCGCGCGCTCGGTCAGGATCGCGTAGGTGGTCCGACCCGCGGTTCGCTGGGCCGGCGCCCGCAGCGGGGTCGCCGTGCTCATCGGATCGCTGCGCCCAGGGCGGCGCGTGCGTTGCACAACGCGGTGACCGCTTGGCTGATCGCGATCACCTCGTCGGTGGTCAGCGGCTCGTCCTCGTTGTCGAGGACCTCCACCGCCAGCGCCAACGATTGGGTGATCGCCTCGGCCAGCTCCTCGTCGGTGGGGAGGGTTTCAGCCGGGCCAGCCGCGGCGGACTGGTGCGCCGGCGTACTCCCTGCCGGGGCTGTGCGGGCCTGCTCCACGGGCCGGGCCCAGGTCAGCGCGTCCACAGCCTGAGCGCAGAGCGCGGGCACAGCGGGCCTCGCGACGGACGGGTCGGCCACATCGAGTGCATCTGCGACCTGGTGGGTCTCGACCACAGCGGTGTGCAGGCCGATCCAGGTCCCGGCCAGATCCGTTCGCGTGGTCTGGGACGCGGTGGTCAGGGGTGGGTGCATCAGGTCCTCCAGGGAAGTGGGGTCCGCGCGGGTGCGGGCCGTCATGGAGTGCAGTGCGGCGCGCGTGCCTCGACTCGCCGTGCCCGGCAACGTGTGGCGGTTGCCCGGCAACTTCCGGTGCTTGCCGGGCGATGACCACAGCGTGCAAGAGCGTTGCCGGGTCAACGACCCCGGCGTTCGCGAGGTTGCCCGGCAACCACCTCGGCGTTCTCTGCATGGCCGGGCAATCGGCTCAGCACCAGGTACCCGTGGGCGGCTGCCCGATTGCCGGGTGCAGCTGGAGCTCGGTCCCGCGCGCAGTGCAGGGCACGGGGCCGACACTGTCCACGGATCTGCGCACCAGTCGTTGCCGCCGGATCGGCGGGGTGTCCATGCAGGTCAGCGCCATGTCCTGCGATGTCTGGGCCGCAATTGCCGCGGCCCTCCAGGCGCCCCCCGGCGTCCGTGGCAACTGTTCGGGCAATGCAGGCCGGGCACCGTCTGCCCGGGCCGCCGAGCTGGGTTGGCCCTGATCCCGCAGGAGGATGCGCGATGAACCTCGATCCACAGACCGTCCGCGACGCGCTCGATGCCGTCGAGCGGCAGGGCTGGAACGGACCAGCTGGAACGGCCCTGCTCGACCACGTGCGCACCGCGGTCGTCCTGCCGGTGGTCCGCCGGACGGGATTGCGCGGAGCTGCGGCCGAGCAGGCAGCCTCGTCGGGTTGGTCGGCGGCCTGGGACGCCCTGCGTCGGCCTTCAGCCCGGCGTGCGGACAACCCGGGCGGGATGGTGTGGACCGCGGTCCGGCGGGCCGTCTGGGCAGAGTGGGAAGCAGATCGCGGCCCCTGGTCGGGCCTCGCGGGGGTGGGCCCGACCGGGGGTCCGCGATCTGCCCACCCGCCCCGCGCAGGCGGTCGGTGGTTGTCCATCGACCAACTCATGTCCGCCGGCTGGCAACCCACCGCTGCGCCATGCAGCCCGGAGGCCGGGCCGGGCGTCGAGCAGCAGGGGCTGCTTCCCGCGCTGGTGGACCGGCTGGCCGACACCGGTTGGGAGCGTGCCCAGGCCGCCGATGCGATCGCGCTCATGGCCGACCGGGTCGTGCGTGCCGCGGGCCGATCGCCGGCGACGCCCTGGCGGTGGGTCGCCCTGCGGGTCGGCCTGCCGCAGTGGCAGGCCCGTCGGCTGGCGGGGCTCCTGCTCGGCGGAACCGACTGGTCCGGGGTGCTGGAGCTGGTCGCCTGCCACGGGCCGCAGGTGCTTCACGAAGCCGCCGTGGAGGCTGCCATCGGCTGCACGACCCGGCAGTGGGCAGCCGGTCCGCGCTCGTGGCTGCACGGCTGGGAACCGGCGGCGTCCGTCGCATAACCCCGATAGAGGCCGAAACAGGATTTGGCAGACAGAAGGGATGTTTCATACCATGTCACCGTTCGGAATGCAGGGACGCCCGCTCCGCGGCGTGTCGCGCTCAGCGTCTGGACGTGCCCGCAGGCCGGGACGGGGATACACGTGGATGCTGGGCGCCGCCCGGGACCGTGTGCCACCTCCGCCGGCACCATCGGCGGGGGAGTGGTCCCCGGACCGGCCCACCGCCCTGATCGGCAGGGAGTGCCCATGACTGCCCCCACCTCCGCAGCCCGACGCCCAGCCAACCCGGCCCCCGGCCCGGCTCCCGCCCCCGGCCTGGCTCCGGTCCGCAGTCGGCGCCGTCCGTGGCTGCTGGGCCTCGGTGCGCTGCTCGCCTCGATCGGCGCGCTCACCATGGTCTGGCTCGTGGGCGCCGCCGGTCAACGGCAGGAGGTCCTGGCGGTGCGCTCGGAGGTCGCCTACGGCCAGGCTGTGCTCGCCGAGGACCTCACCATCGCACGGGTGTCGGTGGACCCGGGCATTGCCGTCCTACCGGCCAGCGCCCGCACCACGGTGCCCGGTCAGGTCGCCACCACCCGCCTCGTACCGGGGATGCTGCTCACCGCGGACATGGTCGAGCCCGACGGGGAGCCGGGACCGGGTCGGGTGCTCGTCCCGATCGCCCTGCCTGCGGAACGGATCCCGGCCGGGGGGTTGCGGGCCGGGGACCGGATCCTGGCTGTGGACGCTGAGGCCGGGTCCCCCGCGGGCGGCACGTCGGCGACCGTGCTCCGGGTGGGCCCGATGGACGTCAACGGGGTGACCGTCATCGACGTGACCACGCCCGCGGCTTCCGGGCCGGCGCTGGCCGTGGCCGCCGCGAATGGGCACGTGGCTCTGGTCATCGAGCCGAGCGGTCGCTGACATGGCCGTGATCAGCGTGCTGAGCGCGAAGGGATCGCCCGGAGTGACCACGGCCACGGTCGCCCTGACCATGGCGTGGGCGGGTGCGCATCCTGCTCGGACCGCGGTGGCCCTGGACGCCGACGCGATCGGTGGGGACATGGCCGCCGGAGTCCTGCGCGGTGCGGCTCCTGCGCAGGCCGGCGTGCTGTCGCTGGCGACCTCGCGCGGCCTGGACCCGATCCAGGCGGTGGACGCCGCCAGCGTGCACCTGCGCGCCGATGGTTCGGCGCGGATCATCCCCGGCGTGCCCGACGCGGCGCGCGCGCCGGCCCTGACACTGGCGTGGTCGGTGGTGGCTGACCTCCCGAGTCACGAGCACGGGGACGGGCTCGACATCCTGGTCGACGCGGGTCGGGTGGACCGGCCGGGCGAGGACACGCCGTGGCTGCGCGAGAGCGACCGCACGCTGCTCCTCGTGCGTCCGACCCTGGCGGCCGTGACCGCGGCACATCGGTTCGTGGCGCGTTGGCCGTGGCCGACAGC
The DNA here is from genome assembly GCA_963798745.1 of uncultured Actinomycetes bacterium. Taxonomy (GTDB): domain Bacteria; phylum Actinomycetota; class Actinomycetes; order S36-B12; family CAIYMF01; genus Prado023. Next base: position 680,876 of record CAWCUF010000003.1, on the reverse strand, counting down.
ACGGATGCACCTGGTGGTCGTCGCCGCACCCTCGCCCTACTCCGTGGGCGAGGTCGCCGGTGCCGTCGGCCTCCCGCTGGCCGGGACGATCACCTTCGACCCGGTCGCCGCACGCGTCCACAGCGAGGGGGCAGCGCCGGGCCGAGCGTTCGAACGCAGTGAGTACGTCCGCAGCATCCGCCGGCTCGCCGGGTCGCTCGGGAGGGCAGACGAGGTGCCTGGCGACGAGCCCCTCGGCCCAGCCCAAAAGGCGCAGGAATGCGCATGAGCATCATCGAGGTGGTACCCGGGGACCCGGCCCGCGGACCGGCGGCCTTGCCCACCCGTGTCGTGAGCACGACAGCGCCCGACGAGTTCGCCACTTCACCGGTCTCGGCGGCTTCGAGCCGACGTTCCCCGGCCAGCGCCCCGGTCGTCGATCACGGCCTGGTCGACGAGGTCCGCCGCGAGGTCTCCGACGCCTTGGCGATCCGGCTCCGGGCCGCGCCGGTGGCCGATGCGCGGGCGCGCCGTGAACTCGCCCGCGCACTGCTCACCGGTGTCCTGGTCGGCCGGGCTCGCGATCGGGTGCACGCCGGTGCTCGGCCGTGGTCGGTGGATGAGGAGTTCGCGATCGCCGATGCGGTCATGGACGCGATCTTCGGCATGGGCCGGCTGCAGCCGTTGATCGATGATCCCTCGATCGAGAACATCGAGGTCACCGGCCACGATCAGGTCTGGATCGCCTACGCCGACGGCCGCGAGGTCCGCGGCGAGCCGGTGGCCAACTCCGACGCCGAACTCGTCGAACTGATCCAGGCGTTGGTGACGCGCACCGGCCAGGCGGAGCGTTCGTTCTCCACGGCCAGCCCGAGCCTGCAGCTGCGCCTGGACGACGGGTCGCGGCTGACTGCCATGGCCTGGGTGACCCCGCGGCCGGTGGTGGTCATCCGTCGGCACCGGGTGCGCGACGTGTCACTGGCGCAGATGGTGGCCTGGGGGTCGATGTCGCACGCGGTGGCGCAGTTCCTCGGCGCGGCGATCCGGGCGGGCCGCAACATCATCGTCACCGGCCCGCAGAACAGCGGAAAGACGACCCTGCTGCGCGCGCTGGCTGCCGAGTTCGAGCCGATGGATCGATTCGCCACGATCGAGCGCGAGTACGAGCTGCACCTGCACGAGCTGGTTGAGCGGCACCCGCGGGTCGTGGCCATGGAGGCCCGGGTCGGGTCCTCCGAGCGCAATGCCGCCGGTCGTGCGTCCGGCGAGGTCACGCTCTCGGACCTGGTCGTCGACGCGCTGCGCATGAACGTGCGCCGGATCATCGTCGGCGAGGTGCGTGGCCCGGAGGTCGTGCCGATGCTCAACGCGATGAGCGTGGGCGACGGCTCGATGTGCACGCTGCACGCCCGCTCGGCGCACAAGGCGCTGGACCGGATCGTCACGCTGTGCCTCGAGCAGGGTGGCGGGATGACCGACTCGTTCGCCTACCGCGCGGCTGCTGACGGGATCGACTTCGTCGTGCACCTGGCGCTGCGCCACGACGTGGCGCACGGCGGGGCACGGCAGCGGTTCGTCGCAGAGGTGCTCGAGGTGGACGGCATCGGCGAGGCTGGTCGGCCGATCGTGACCACTGTGTTCACCTCCGGGCCCGATGGGCACGCGGTCCCGGCGCACCAGCCGCACAGCCTGACCGACCTGATCGCCGCCGGGTTCGACCCCCGCCTGCTGGACCACGGGCACCTGGATCCGGTCCGCGCCGCAGCCAATGGGGTGCTGCGATGACGGCCGCCCAGGTCCTGGCCGCGGTGGCCGCGCTGCTGGCCGCCGGCGGGATCACCCTGATGGGCATTGCCCTGGTCGGTACCCCCGAGCGCACCCGGGTGGCTGCTCAGGGCGGCCGGCGCTACGCCCGGTCCAACCTGAGCTGGCCTGCGGCGCGCTGGCCCGTGGCCGGCCTCGCCGCCCTGGCCGTCTGGGCGGCGTCGGGCTGGCCCGCCCTCGGGCTGGGCGCGGCGGCCGCTGTGATCGGACTGCCGAGCATGGCCGCCGGGGGGCGGGCAGCCGAGGTCGCGATCGACCGGGTCGAGGCGGTGGAGGAGTGGACGCGGCGGGTGGCCGATGTGCTGGCGATCGGCGTGGGCCTGGAGCAGGCGATCAGCACGGCAGCGCGCAGCGCACCGGAGCCGATCGCCGCCGAGGTCGCGACGCTGGCAGCCCGGATCGCTGCCCGTACGCCCACCGAGACCGCGCTGCGCCGGTTCGCCGACGACCTCGACGACCCCTCGGCCGACCTCGTGGTGGCCGCGCTGATCCTGGCCGCGCGGCGCCGCGGCCCGGGGGTCGCCGCCGCCCTGACCGCTATCGCTGACTCCGTGGGCGAGGAGGTTGCCGCCCGCCGAAGGATCGAGGCCGACCGGGCCAAGCCGCGCACGACCGCCCGCGCGGTCACGGTGATCACCCTGGCCATCATCGCCGCGGGGACCCTCAACCGCGGCTACACCGGGCCCTACGGGTCACTGCTCGGCCAGGTCGTCCTGGCTGCCACGCTCGGCTTCTTCGCCGCCGCGCTGTGGTGGATGCACGCGATGACCCTGACCACGCAGTCGGCCCGGATCCTGGCGACCCCGGCAGCGGCCTCATGACCCTCGTGATGCTCGTCGGCGCGCTGCTCGGGCTCGGGCTGACGCTGGTCGTGGCCGGCCTGGCCCGCCCCGCCCCCGACCTGGCGGCGGGCGTGGCCCGGCTGACCGGTTCGGCCCCGGCGCCGGTCATCGACGCCGGCTCGACGATGGGCTCAGCTTCGTTGGGTCGAGCCGCAGCCTGGCTCGCCGAGTCCCTGCACCTGGACCGCCACCGTGCGGACCTGGCGATCACGGGGACGACGGCGACCCGGATGGCCCTGACGAAGATCGGCTATGGCGCCGTCGGCCTGATCTTCCCCGTGCTGATCAGCTCGATCCTGGCGATCTCCGGTCTCGCGCTGCCGGTCGTCCTCCCACTGGCTGCCTCGCTGGGCCTGGCGCTGGCGATGTCGTTCCTGCCGGAGCTCGAGCTGCGTCGGCGGGCGGCCCTGGCCCGGGTGCAGATGCGCCGCACCGTGTGCGTCTACCTGGAGCTGGTCGCCCTCGAGCGAGCGTCCGACGCGGGTGCTGTCGAGGCACTCGAACGCGCTGCCGCGATCGGCACCGGGCCCGGCTTCGGCCACATCCGCGACGCCCTGCTGCGGGCGAGGCTGGAGGGCCGCACCCCGTGGCAGCAGCTCTCGGACCTGGCCGTCGAGCTGCGGGTGCCTGAGCTCGGCGATGTCGCCGACATCATGCGCCTGTCCGGTGAGGACGGCGCGGCAGTCCTGCCGACGCTGCGCGCCCGGGCTGCCTCGCTGCGGACCTGGTTGCTTCAGGCCGAGGTCACCGCGGCCAACGAGGCCAGCGAGCGCATGTCGATCCCGGTCGCGCTGCTGGGCGTGGCCTTCATGGTCCTGCTCGGCTTCCCCGCCTTCTGGCGGATCCTGTTCGGCTGATTCCCGGCACCACCGCACGACTGCAACACCGCACGACCGCAACACCGCACGACCGCAACACCGCACGACTGCAACACCGCACGACCGCATGTCTGAGATCCACGCACACACACCACGAGGAGAACCACGATGGACGCACTGCTGAGCACCACCCTGACCGTCCTGTCAGCCCTGACCGGTCGGGTCCGGACCGGCTGGTCGGATCGGGGGACCGAGACCGGCGCGAGCACCCTGGAGCTGGTCATCCTGATCCTCGGCCTGATCACCGTCGCGACCCTGCTGGTGGGCACGCTGACGGTGGCCGTGAAGTCCCGGACCGACCAGATCAACTGATGCGCGCGCCCGAGCGCGGGTCCGCCACCCTGGAGGTGGCGATCCTGGCTCCGGTCCTGTTGCTGGTGATCTTCACGATCATCGAGGTCGGCCTGTGGTCCTACGCGCGCAGCCTCGCCCTCGGCGCCGCCCAGGAGGGGGTGTCGGCGGGCAGCGCGTTCGGCGCACCCGCGCAGGCCGGTCAGCAGCGCGCACAGGAGTTCCTCGACGCCACGGCCGGGGACTCGTTGCGCGGCTCGCAGGTGAGCGCCACAGCGAGCCCCACCTCGCTGCGCATCGAGGTCACCGGTCGAGCACTGAGCGTCCTGCCCGGCCTGCCTGGCCTGCCCGTCCGGCAGCGTGCCGAGGGCCCGATCGAGAGGTACACCACGAGATGAGCAGCCGACCGAGCCGGCGTGGGCAGGGCAACGACGTTCGAGCAGATCGTCGGCGTCGCGCGGCTGGCGCGAGCAAGCCCGGCGAACGTGGTTCGGCCACCATCGAGTTGGCCATCCTCGCTCCGGTGCTGCTGACCCTGCTCGGGCTGGTGATCGTCGCGGGCCGGATCACCGCCGCGGGAAGTGCGGTCGAGCAGGCAGCCTCCTCGGCGTCCCGGGCCGCGTCACTGGCCCGGGACGCTCGTTCGGCGCAGGCCAGCGCCGAGCGGGCGGCCGACGAAGCCCTGCGCGGGCAGGGGATCACCTGCGAGCCGCTGACCAGTGACCTGGACACCGCTGGTTTCGCTGTCGCCCTGGGCTCCCCGGCCAGTGTGACCGTCACGGTTCGGTGCACCGTTCCGATCGCCGACGTGGCCGTCCCCGGGATGCCAGGAGCCCGGACGATGACGGCGCAGATGACCAGCCCGATCGACACGTTCCGGGGTCGGTCATGAGCAGCCGATTCGCGGCCCGCGCTGCCCGCCCCGCCGGGGACGACCGCGGCGCCGTCACGCTGTTCGTCGCGATCACGGTCCTGGGCCTGCTGACGCTGGCGGGCCTGGTCGTCGACGGCGGCGCGAAGGTGCGTGCCGTGCAGCGCGCCGACCGACTGGCCGCGCAGGCCGCGCGGGCCGCGGCGCAGGCGGTGGACGTCGGTGGCGTGCGCGCTGGTGAGGTCAGTGTCGACCGCCGTGCTGCCCTGGCCGCGGCCGATGCCTATCTGCGGGCCGCTGACGCGCAGGGCTCCGCACGAGTCTCGGACGGCGGCGCCAGCATCACCGTCAGGACCACGGCCACGGTACCGACGGTGTTCCTCGGCCTGATCGGCGTCCCGGAGTTCACCGTCCGCGGCAGCGCTGACGTAGCACTCATCCACGCACGGACAGGAGAACACCGATGACTCATCGCCTCGATCGATCGGCGGGCACCGCCACAGCGCGTGGTGTCCGCGGGGTCGGCGCATTCGTCGTGCTCGCACTGCTCGTCGTGGGCGTGCCGCTCCTGCTCACCCGGCTCGGAGCTGCCCTGCCCGTCGATCCTGGGGCCCTGGCGCCCCGCGCCTGGGTCCGCGTCGACGACGGCCGCGCCCTGCTGGTGCTCCTGCTGGGCGTGGCGTGGGCCGCCTGGGGGGTGATGGTCCTCAGCGTCGGCCTCGAGGTGGCCGGCGTCGTGCGGCGGGTGCCGACGCCGAGCCTGCCCGGGTTGGCGCTGCCCCAACGGTGGGCTGCGGGTCTGGTGGCCGGGGTCCTGCTCGCCGTCACCTCGAGCGCCGGTGCCGGCACGCCGGCGTCCGCGGTCGGCGCGTCCGGGCCGGTGCCCGCGCTGAGCAGTGCGGTGAGTGCGTCGGTGCTGGCTGCGGGATTCGTCAACCCGGGCGCCGAGCGTCCGACCGGGTCCGTCGCGTTGGCCGACCGCACCGACCCGGCCGAGCAGGCGGCAGGCGTCGCGCAGTCGCCCAGTGCCCCGGACGCCGGACCGACCGTGACCACCGTGCGCCACGACACGCTCTGGCTGCTGGCTGAGCAGCACCTGGGCTCGGGGGAGCGGTTCGTCGAGATCCTGGCCCTCAACCGTGGCGTTGCCCAGCCGGACGGTCGCGCCCTGGGTGACGACGGTCGCGTGTACCCGGGTTGGGCGCTGCTCCTGCCCGCGGATGCCAGCACGGATAGCCCGCGTCCGGATCGGCATCGGGTGTCACGCGGCGACACGCTCTGGCAGATCGCCGCGGACGAGCTCGGTGACCCGACGCACTACCCGCAGATCGTGGCGCTCAACGAGGGAGACGTGCAGCCCGATGGCCAAGCCCTGGCCGACCCCGACCTGATCCTGCCCGGCTGGGTCCTCGAACTGCCCGACGAAGGACACACGTCCTCTGCCGCCGGCGAACAGTCCTCGCCTGAGCGCGGTGGGTCAGAGCCAACACCGGACCGCACCGACCCGACAGACCCGACAGACCCGACCGACCCGACAGACCCGACCGACCCGACCGACCCGACGGACCCGAGGGACCCGACCGACCCCGCCTCGGGCGCTGAGGCGGAGGAGTCAGCCGGAGAACTGCCCAGTCTCGAGCGGGGCGACGCACCGGCTGATCCGCAACCCGACCGGGCGGGCGCCGAGCTGGGACGAGGACCCATCCGAACCCCACCCGCGCACCGCGAACAGGAGGATTCCGACCCGGCCGAGGACGCTGCGCCGCTTGCGCCCCTGGATCGGGGCGTGGCCGATACCGCGACCGGCGCCGGCGCCGCTCCTGCCGCGCAGAACTCGGCCAGCCCACCGGCAGCGGCGCCGGCCGTCGACAGTCACGCCCCGCACGCGATGCTCGAAGCCTCTCGCAAGACTCCGGCGATCGAGGCTCCTGACCCCGCCCCCGCGCTCGACCGGGCCGCCCCCGGCCGGGCGGCGACGACCCCGATCGTCTCGGCTGCCACGACGCTGACAGGGGCATCGGCGAACGAGTCCGGCTTCGAGCCCTCGACTGCATCGTTCGCCCTGCCCGCGGGTGGCGCGGTGGGCGGCCTGCTCCTGCTCGGGTTCGGTGCCGAACTGATGCGTCGGCGTCGCCAGTTCCAGCGTTTCCGCCGACCGGGTGAGGCGATGCCGACACCAGCGACCGGTGCCCGGAGGATCGAGGCAGCGGCGCGGGATGCCCTCCACGAACCGGCGCTCGACCTGTTGACGCGGTCCTTGACCCACCTGGCCGCCGAGTCCGGCCAGACCGGACAGCCCGTCCCCGACGTGCGACTCGTGCGCAGCACGCCCACGTCGGTCACGCTGGACCTCGCGACGTCGGCCGAGGCCCCCCTTGCCCCGTTCCGGGCGATCGATCCGTGCCGATGGACCCTCGATCCGGGTCTGCTGCCCGCGGCGCTGCCCGATCCTGAGCTCGATCTGCCGCCGGCGCTCCCGGGCCTGGTGACCCTCGGCTTCAACGGCGACGAGACCCTCCTGCTCAATCTCGCATCGGTCGGGACCCTGGCGGTGACCGGCCCGCAGGAGGGCATGGCCGACGTGCTGCGCGGCCTGGCCGCAGACCTGTCCTTCGGTCCCGCGAGTCGCGCTACGGAGCGAGTCCTGTGCCTAGCCGATGCCCGGATCGCCGTGGGCCTCGAGCCCGGGGCGCTGGAGGTCGACTCGGATCCGGTCCGGGTCGGGGCGGCCGTGCGGGCCACCGTGGAGCGCACCGGCCGCCACGGACTGCGCGATCCGCTGCTGGTCGTGCTCGCCGACCAGGGTCTCGAGGTGCTGGTGCCGCCGCACTCCGGGAGCGCCCTGATCAGCACGGCCGCGACCGGCGCCGTGGGGGCGACCCTGGTCGTGCACTCCGCGGCGACGGCTCTGCTCCTGCCCGAGCGGGAGCAGCTCGCGCCGCAGGTACTGTCCGCCACGTCCACCGACGACCTGGTGGCGGCCCTGCACTGCTCGGATCTGCCGGCGGATGCCGCTGCCGGTTCCGGTGCCGCGGCAGTGGGCCTCCCTGAGCGGTCGGATCCCCGGACCCAGCCGGGTGCACCCGAGGTGATCGACCTGCGCACGCGCGCAGCCACGGTCGGCCCCGACCTCGGCGTCGAAACGGTGGACGCGCTCGCACGTGACGAGCAACCGCGCTTCGCGCCCCGCGAGGAACCACGCCTGCGCACCGGACCGAGTGCACACCGCGCCGAGCCGGCGGACATCGGTGAACCAGTGGTGAGCGATGCACCCAGAGTCCTGCTGCTCGGCGAGATCCTGGTCGAGAACGCGCTCGGTCGGGCCGAGTCGACCCGGCTCGGCCGGCTGGCCGAGACTACGGCCTTCGTCGCGCTGAACCCGGGCGCCCGCTCCAGCGAGCTGCAGAGCGCCCTGTGGCCCGGGCGCCGCTCGAACCCGCAGACCTGCCGGCAGATGATCTCCCGGGCGCGTACCTGGTTGGGCCGCACCGCGGCCGGCGAGCCCTACCTGATGCCGTTCACGCAGACCGACAACCGGCTACGCCTGCGTGCGGAGGTCGGTTCCGACTGGGCCGACTTCCAACGACTGGCCGCGGTCGGCCTGGCTGATCCGGGCGACACCGCCCACCTGGCCGCCGCGCTCGCGCTGGTCCGGGGTCGACCGTTCGGCGCGGTGGCCAGCCGGGAACTGCCCTGGGCGGACCTGCACATCAACGAGATGATCAGTGCGATCACCGATGTTGCGCACGCCCTGGCCACCCGCCACGAGCAGTCCGGCCGGACCTCGTCGGCCTGCGATGCCGCCCTGCGCGGGTTGCGGACCGAGTCCGAATCCGAGGTGCTGGAAGCGATCGTCGCCCGCACCGGGAGGTAGGCCGCGAAGGCCCCTGGGTGCTCGGTGCGAGTCTCAACCGGCGCCAGCGTGCACGGCGACGGCCGTCCACAAGTACGCCGCGAACGTGGCCAGCAGGAGCACCCCGCGCCAGGCGGGCAATCGCCCCGACCTCCCCGGGAACAGCATGAAGATGGTCAGCAGGCCGAACCCGATCGCGACCGTGGACTCGGCCCGCGGCACCATGATCGGGTGGATCGCCGCAGCGACTCCGATGATGAGCAGCCCGTTGAAGATGTTGCTGCCCAGCACCGTCCCCACACTCACGTCGTCGTGACCGCGGATGCGCGCGGTCACCACGGTGGCCAGCTCGGGCGCTGAAGTCGCCACGGCTACGAGCACCGCGCCCACGGTGAAGGTGTCCCATCCCAGCAGCCGGCCGAAGTCGGCGGCCGCCCAGACGATGAGCCGTCCGGCCAGGATCAGCAGCGCCAGGCCGATGATGCCGTCGCGCAGCACCTGGGCGGTGGTCCGTGCCTCGGGGTCCGCGGCCACGGCGCGGCGCTCGTGGGAGGCCTGGACCACCGCCCAGGTCAGCCAGCTCGCGAACACCAGCAGCAGGATCACGGAGTCCGGGCGGCTGATCATCCCGTCACGCCCGAGGCCGAAGACCACCACCGGCGCGCCGAGGGCCACCGGTACATCGCGACGCATGTCCTCGCGCCGGGCGGTCAGCCCACCGAACAGGATCGCGATGGCCAGCACGAACCCCACATTGGCCACGTTGCTGCCCAGCACGTCGCCGAATGCGATCTCCGGGCTGCCGGCGGTGGCCGAGTTGATCGCGACGGACAACTCAGGACTGGACGTGGCGAAGGCCGCCACGGTAGCGGCGACGATTCCGGGCGCGATCCGGGCCCGGGTGGCCCCGCCGACTGTCCCGCGGACGAAGAAGTCCCCGCCCAGCGCCGCGGCGAGCACGCCGGGAATCAGGTACAGGGCGTCGGGCATGGCCCCATTCTGGTGGTTGGCACCGGCCAGGCCGCGGCCCGGTTACCCACGCGACCCCATGGCAGGCATCCGTGCGCCGCCGGCGACCATGATGGCGGCATGCGCCATGACGAGTACGCCGCCCACGATGCCCTCGGCCTGGCCGAGCTGGTCGCCACCGAGCAGGTCAGCTCGACCGAGCTGGTGGAGGCCGCGATCGCTCGGATCGAGGTGGCGAACCCCACGCTCAACGCCGTGGTCCACCGGATGGACGGGGCTGCCCGGCAGGCGGCTGGCAGCGACCTGCCCGACGGCCCGATGCGTGGGGTGCCCTTCCTGGTCAAGGACATGGACGGATTCCTGGCCGACGAGCCGTGCACGTTCTCCAGCCGCGCCCTTGCCAGTTACGTGCCCAACCACGACTCGGAGCTGTTCGCCCGCTACCGGGACGCCGGCGTGGTGTTCCTGGGCAAGACCAACTGCCCCGAGTTCGGGATCTTCGGCGTGACCGAGTCCGAGTTGCGCGGTCCGGCCCGCAACCCGTGGAACCCGGACCACACCCCTGGGGGGTCCAGCGGCGGGTCAGCGGCCGCGGTGGCCGCAGGGATCGTCCCGGTCGCCCATGCCGGCGACGGGGGCGGCAGTATCCGGATCCCCGCGTCCGCGTGTGGGCTGTTCGGGCTCAAGCCCTCACGTGGGCGCACCCCGCTGGGCCCCGACGAGGGTGAGTCGTGGAACGGTCTGGTCGCCCGGCACGTGGTGAGCCGCACCGTGCGCGACAGCGCCGCCTTCCTCGACGCGAGCCAGGGGGCGGACACCGGGGCGCCCTACGCGGCTCCTGCGGACGGTGCGTTCCTGGCCGCGGTGGGCCGCGATCCCGGACGTCTGCGGATCGGGTTCTCCACCGCCTCGATGCTCGGTGCCACGACGGACCCGGAATGCGCCGTAGCTGTCGAGCGTTGCGCCGACCTGCTGGCAGACCTCGGCCACGAGGTGGTCGAGCTGGACCTGCCGATCGACCGCGAGGGACTGGCGCACGCCTACCTGACGATCGTCGCCGCGTACGTGGGGATGGAGGTCGCCGACACGGAGCGGATGACCGGGCGGGCGCCGCGCGCCGAGGACTTCGAGGGCCCCACCTGGTTCCTGAGCCAGGTCAGCCAGGTGCTGTCCGCGCGCGACCTCGAGGTGGCCCTGGCGCTGATCGCGCAGACCACCCGGCGGCTGGGCTCGCTGTTCGCCGACCAGGTCGACGTGCACGTGTCTGCCACCATGCCGCACCCGCCGGTGCGGGTCGGCGAGCTCGCGCCCACCTCCGTGGAGAAGGTCGCCCTGCGGGCATTGCGCACACTGCCGGTCAACGTCGGACCCGCCCTGCGCGCGGTGCTGGCCCAACTGGCTGCCCACTCCCTGGAGAAGGCCGCGAACACCCAGGTGTGGAACATGACCGGCCAGCCGGCGATGAGTGTCCCGCTGCACTGGACAGCCGGCGGCCTGCCCGTGGGCGTGCAGTTCGCCGGTGCGTTCGGCGCTGAGGAGCAGCTGTTCGCCCTCGCTGGCCAGCTCGAGGAGGCCCAGCCGTGGCTGCCCCGGTTGATGGGCCCGATGACCGCCGAGCTGTAGGACCGCGAACGCCACCAGCGCGGTGGTGGTAAGCGGCGGATCCGGCCAGCCAGCGGCCGCATTCGCACCCTCTGGGTCCGGATCAGAACACCCCGCGCGCGGGTCAGGTGGATGAGTCCTCGGTCTGGTCGTCGGCCTCGTCGCCCGGTAGCGCCGGCGGCACCCAGGGGCCGGCCTCGAACGTCATCCCGGCCGCGCGCAGCCGGTCCACCATCGGCAGGCCCAGCGCCGTGGCGGGAGTCAGCACCCCCGCACCCTCAGGCAGTTCCGGGCTCTTGGAGGCCAGGAACAGCACCGACTCCGCGAGCATCAGCGACGTCACCGCGTAGCCGGGATCGCCCTGCGCGGACACGGTGGCCACGTAGTGCTCGTCAGCGGGCGTCCAGCCATGGATCTCCATCGTGAACCGGCCCGCGGCGCGCTCCTCGGCGCTGGGCCCCTCGCCCTGCTTGGGTAGCACCATCCCGATCCCAGAACGGGTCGGCGCGAAACCCATCGCCGCGCCCAGCGCGCCCATCCCGGCGCCCAGCCCGGTGGCCTTGGCCCGCGCAGCCACGCCCTCGCCGAAGCCGATCGCCTCGCGGTAGCGGAACTGCTGCGAGTAGGGATAGCCCAGCAACGCGTTGGAGCGACGCACCACGCGCGTGTTCATCTGGCCCATCATGAACGGCCCCAGCCAGCCCAGCACCGGGTCGTGAACGGCCTGTCCGAGATCGGACTCGTCGCTGTCGTAGCCCGCGACGACGCGGTCGGGCTCCGCGTCGCGGTCCGGGGAGAGCGCATAGGGATCAGCCAGCAGTGTGCGCGCCGCCGGATCGGACTTCGCCTCCTCGGCGACCAGGCGCATCGTGGCCACCGTCCCGCCGGATGCCCCGCCCTTGGTGTCCTTGACCAGCAACGTGGTGGTGGTCAGCTCGCCGGCAGCCTCGTTGAGGATCAGCACGCCCAGGTCCGAGGGCAGCGAGTCGTAGCCACAGGCCACGACGATCTTCGCCCCGGAGTCCGCCGCGATGTCGTGGAAACCGTCGATGGCCGCCCGCATGAACAGCACCTCGCCGTTGATGTCGGCGTAGTGCGTACCCGCTCGTGCGCACGCCTCGACCAGTGGTAGGCCGTGGCTGTAGAACGGCCCCACGGTGGTGGCCACCGCGGTGGTCGAGCGGGCCAACTTGGTCATGGTGGCCCGGTTGTCCGAGTCGGCCAGCAACAGCGGCCAGTGCGCCGCGCCCCCGCCCAACGAGTCGCGGACCGAGCCCAGCTTGGCCAGTGACCGTCCTGCCAGGGCGATCCGGGTGCCTTCCGGGGCGCGTTCCAGGAGGCGCTCGGCGACGAGCCGACCGGTGAAGCCGGTGGCCCCGAACATGACGACGTCGTACTCGCGTTCAGACATGCCGCCACGGTAGCGCGACACAGCGCTGCGCGGGCGGACCGGACCAGCGCTGGTCGGGCCTGCACCGAGCAGTCCGCGCGAAGCTCCCGCAGCGCCCCAGTGCGCAGTGCTCAGTAGGTCGCCGGCGGCAACGGCTGCCCATAGGCGACCGGGGCGGGGGCGCGCACCGCCGAGATCGGCACGATCTTCTGGCCCAGCGGGAACAGCGCCAGCGGCACCATCTTGAAGGCCCCCAGGCCCCACGGGATGCCGATGATCGTCAGGCACAGGCCGATCCCGTAGGCCACCAGGGCCAGCGCGATCCAGATGCCGGCGAAGATCATCCACAGGATGTTGCCGATCAGGCTGGGCACCCCGGCCTCCGGGTTCGACACCGTGGTGCGCCCGAAGGGCCACAACGCGAAGTTGGCCAACCGGAAGGACGCAATCCCCCAGGGGATCGTGATGATGAAGATGAACATGATCACGCCCGCGAGGGCGAAGCCGAGCGCGATCACCCAGCCCGCGATGAACAGCCAGATGACATTGCCGATGAACCTGAGGAGCTCCATGGTGCCCGGACGATACCCCGCCCAGGCGACCTGCCGTCCAGGGCCGGCCCGCCTCGCTCGCAGCCGGCCCTACGACGCTGCGGAGTGTGGCCCTCAGCCCCTCCCGCAGCGGTCGCGCAGCCGGACGATCCCCAGGCGCTGAAGGAAGTCGGCCTGAGCCTCCTGCTGCCGCTGTCGTTCATCTCCGACATCTTCGCCGCGGTCGAGTCGAGGCCCACCCTGCTCAACGCGGTCGGCTGGTTCTTCCCGTTGCGCCACGCAGTCGCTGGCGCCGTCACCCGCACCAGTGTGGGGGGCGCTGGATGCCATCTGCTGGACCCAGCTGCTCGTCCTGGGGCTCTGAATGGTCTCGATGGCGCTGATGGCCCGACGCTGGTTCCACTGGGAGCCCCCGGCGGGCACGGCGGCCGCGGGCGTCGGCCCAGGCATCCGCGCGAGTCGACTGGCCCGGCACCTGCCACCACCACTGCCGGGTAGCTGCTCGCGCTGCCGGTGCGGCCCGCGCCCACTACCGTCTTCGCAATGAGCGCCGCACCCCCGCCGATCGCCGGCACGCCGATCGACCCGGCCCCCAAGGAGATCCCGGCCTGGGCGCAGCGTCTGGACCAGGCGACCATCGGTGCGGTCGCCTACCGTGCCCTGCGCCGCTACTCGTACGCCAACGTCACCCTGCTCGCGGCGGGAACCGCCTACTTCCTCCTGCTGGCGCTGCTGTCCCTGCTCGCCCTGGGCTACGGCGTGGCAGCGATCGTCGGCTCCGACGAGTTGGCCAAGACGTTGACCGAGGCGCTGGGCAATGCGCTGCCCGACCTCGTCGGCGAGGAGGGCATTGATCCTGATCAACTGCGCTCGACCGGCCGCACCGCAGGCCTGGTCGGTCTCGTCCTGCTCCTCTATGCGGGCCTGGGTGCCGTCAATGGTGCCGGCAAGGCGATGCACCTGATCCTGGGGGCACCGCCGGACCCCCGGGCCTTCCCGGTGGCGAAGGCGCGGCAGCTCGTCACGCTGCTGATGATCGTGCCCCTCGTCGTGGTGTCATTCGCATCGGCCAGCCTGACCTCGAGCCTCATGCGACCCGCGCTGGAGGCCATCGGTATCGAGGGTGGACCGCTGCCGGCCCTGCTCGGTGCGCTCGGCCTGCTGGTCGGCTTCGCTGTCGACGTGCTGATCCTGTGGTTGCTGCTGGGCCGACTCGGTGGTATTCGTCCGAATCCGCGGCCGCGCCTGATCGCGAGCCTGCTGGGCGCACTGGTCATCGCGGTCATCAAGCAGTTGCTCGGGCTGATCGTGGCGTGGTCTGTGGACAAGCCGCAGTACGGGGCGTTCGCGGCCCCGATCGCCGCACTCTTCGTGCTGTCGCTGCTGTCCACCGCGCTGTACGTGACCGCTGCGGTGGCGGCGGCCATCAGCGATGCCGATACCCCGCTCGAGGCACTCGAACCCGTCCCGCTCGAACCCACGGACGCCGACGTGTCCTGACCGCTTCCCGGGGCGCGCCGAGGCGCATTCAGTCGGCACAATGCGGTCGTGGCTGGAACTGATCACAGTGCTGAACTCCCGGACCGGACCAGCCGGATGAGCAGCACCAGAGCGGTGGGCCAGCGGGGCATCCGCGGCTGGCTTGCCCTGTTCGCCCTGACCGTGATCATCGGGATGCAGGCGGGCACGATCTTCGCGCCGCTGGGCGAGGTGGGCGACACCCGGGTCGCGGACTGGGTCGACCTGCTCACTGCGTTCGCGCTCCTGGGCTCGGCCGCAGTGGTCCTGGCCAGGGCCGGGGCCGGTCGTGAGCAATGGGCGTTGTTCGGTGTCGGCGCGGTGGCGTTCACGCTGGGGCACGGCGTGCACCTGGCGGCCAACTCGATCAGCAACGTCGCCGACGATGCGGTGGCCGATGCCGAGATCGTGCACCTGTGGGACGAGGTGGTCAGCCACTGGATCTGGTACACCGGCCTGTTCCTGGTGCTCAGCGCGCTGGCGTGGGCGCTGCACGGCGTCGAGTTCCGGCTCGGGTTGCCCGGCGTGGTGCTCGCAGTGCTCGTGGCCCTGACCCTGGCCAACACCTACATCGAGGGCGCGACCCCGTGGCTGGGGCTGGCATTCCTGGTTCTGGGGGTAGTGACCGGCGTAGCCTGGCGGGGCTCGTCGGTAGCGCGGGTCCTCCTGCTCGTCTGCGGCATCGGGCTGGTGCTGCTCGTGGGCTGGGGTACGTACTGGTACTTGGCAGACGGCTCGGTGTTTCCCGAGTTCAGCGAGCTGGGCTGGATCTGATCGTGGCCGGGATGGATTCGCACGACCTGCGTAGGCACCTGGTGGACGAAGGGATCAGCCCGGCGGTCGTGGCCGCGATGCTGACCGTGCCGCGTGATCGGTTCGTGCCCGCGGGGCTGGCGTCCCATGCCTGGGAGGACCATGCGATGGGCATCGGGCAGGGCCAGACGATCTCGCAGCCGACGGTGGTCGCAGTGATGACGCAGGCCGCCGACGTCGGGCCCGGGGACGTGGTGCTCGACGTCGGGACCGGCAGCGGCTACCAGGCTGCGGTCCTGGCCGCGTGCGGCGCGATCGTGCACTCGATCGAACGGATCGAGGCGCTTGCTGATCGCGCGCGGGGGGTTCTCGTCGAGGCCGGGTTCGAGGTGTCGGTGACGTGCGGCGACGGGACGCAGGGCCTGCCCGAGGGGGCTCCCTTCGACGCCATCCTGGTGGCAGCGGCCACCGAGCAGGTGCCGCCCGCGCTCATCGAGCAGCTGCGCGCGCCGGGCGCCGGCGTGCGCGGGGGTCGGCTCGTGCTCCCACTGGGTCGCCCGTCGGGCAGCGGGGGCAGCCAGCAACTGGTGGTGCTCGAGCGGATGCCCGACGGGTTGGCCCGCCGCGAGCTGCTCGACGTGGTGTTCGTGCCGCTGGTCTGGCCGGGCGGCTGAGTCGGGCCGGTGTTGGCAAGGGGGTGTCGGGGTGGGCGGCCGGAGCGGGCGGGTCCCGAGCGGATCTGCGCGACGGTTCGGCCGATCCGCGTCGGCTCAGGCCAGCCGATGCACCAGCACGATCGAGTCCATCGCGACCGCCACGTCGTCGACGAGCCGGGGCCGGACCTCGCTGACCTGGACCTGGTAGCCGGCAGGCAGGTCCAGGGCGGCGAGCACGTCGTCGGTGCTCATCAGCCGGTTCGGGTCCGGCCCCCCGAAGCCGAGCAGTCCATGCTCGGGGTCATGGGCGATGACCAGCAGGTGCCCGCCGGGGGACACCAGTGCGGGCAGGTGGGCGTAGATCGCCGGCCGATCCGGTGGCTCTGGATGCAGGTAGGCCAGGGTGACCAGGTCGAAGGAGCCCGTCGGCGACAGCGCGGCCAACGCAGCGGCGTCGGTGAGGTCGGCCACCACGAACTGCGCCGCCAGACCGGCCTCGGCCAGCGCCGAGCGAGCCCGGTCCAGGGCCACGTCCGACCAGTCCACGCCCACGACGTCCCAGCCCTGCCCGGCCAACCACGCAGCATCCGCACCCTCGCCGCAGCCGAGGTCCAGGGCCAGCGGCGCACGGTGCGCATGCAGGTCACTGGCCGGGCGCGGGCCCAGCCCGGCGACCAGATCGACCAGTGCCTCGTTCGGCTGCCCCGACCACACGGGCATGGCCGAATACCGCTCGTTCCATCCAGTGGCGTCCATGGGTGCAGTCTCGCCGATCCGTGCGGCCTTGCGTATCCGGGGGTCCGCAGCGACCCCCGCCCGCAGGTCTGCACCGAGCCGGGCACCCCGGTCTGCGCCGTCTCGAAGCGGTAACCTGCCGGCACGGTCGCGGGGGACCCGACGGGACCGTGTCGCCAGCAACCGGAGGTGAGCGTGTCCACCCCCGAGGATCCCGATCGCGCGCGCAGCGTGCAGCGCCCCGATCCCGCCCTGCCCAGCACTGGGGTGCCCAGCCCTGCGGTGCCCAGCCCTGCGGTGCCCAGCACTGTGCCGCCCAGCACTGTGCCGCCCGGCACTGCGCGGCCGGATGTGGCGGCGCCCTCGACCCAGGCGGCAGCCAGCGTGGCCGACGTGGTGGCCCGGATGGTCGACCTGTCGGCTGGACTGCCGACTCGCGACGGCGTGCGGGCCTTCAACGAGATGTACCTGAGCACCACCCGCGAGGTGGCCCGGGCCCTCGGTGAGCACCGTTTCCTCGATCGCGAGTTCATGGACCGCCTCGACGTGAACTTCGCCGACCTGTACTTCGACGCCCTGAATGCCTACGAGTCCGATCCGGCCCGGGCACCGCGCTGCTGGTCGGCGCTGATCAGCGCCCGCGAGCGCACCGGGGCCAGCCCACTGCAGTTCGCGCTGGCCGGGATGAACGCGCACATCGGCTACGACCTGCCCCGCGCGCTGGTGGCCACCACGCTGGAGTTCGGCGGTGACCTGGGCCATGCGGGCCGCCGGGCCGACTTCGTGACGATCAACGAGATCCTGGCCACCACCCAGCCGATCGTGAAGGAGGCGCTGCTCGTCGGCCTGCTCGACGAACTCGACGATGCCTTCGGCGAGGTGGACGACCGGATCGGGGTGTGGGCGATCGAACAGGCCCGCGAGGTGGCGTGGGGCTCGGCGCACGCGCTCTGGGCGCTGCGTGGCACCCGCGCCCAGCGCCTCTACGAGCAGGGGATGGACCGAGTCGTGGAGTTCAGCTCCCGGGGGCTGCTGATGATCTGAGGCACCCGCGCGTCGTGCTGGTGTGGCCGGGGTCGCAGGGCCATACTCCGCGATGAGGACAAGGGGGTGGCCGCATGGTGATCGAGCTGGCGGATGTGCGCAAGACCTATCGGAGCCGCCATGGCCGCACCGTGGCCGTCAACGACCTGAGCGTGGCGATCCCGCAGGGCGGGGTGCATGGGTTCCTCGGGCCCAACGGCTCGGGCAAGACCACGACGATCCGCATCATGCTCGGCCTGGTGTCGCCCGACTCCGGCTCGGTGTCGGTGCTGGGTGCCTCGGTGCCCGAGCAACTTGCCGACGTGGTCGGCTCGGTCGGTGCCCTGGTGGAGTCCCCGCAACTGTTCCCGGCGTTCAGCGGCCGACGCAACCTGCGGATCCTGGCCACGCTCGCCGGCCTGCCCGTGACCAGGGTCGACGAGCTCCTGGAGCTGGTTGGCCTGGCTCAGCGCGCCGACGACCGGGTGAAAGGCTACTCGCTGGGCATGCGCCAGCGGCTGGCGATCGCGGCGGCGATGCTGAAGGCTCCGCAGCTGCTGATCCTCGACGAGCCGACCAACGGCTTGGATCCTGCTGGCATGGTCGAGGTCCGCGAGTTGATCCGGCGCCTCGGTGGTGACGGGCACACGACGGTGTTCCTGTCCAGCCACCTGCTTGCCGAGGTCCAGGCGGTCTGCGATGCGGTGACCATCCTCAACCGCGGATCGGTGGTGGCCACCGGATCGGTGGCCGAGGTGCTGGCCAGGGCTGGGTCCGGCAGCCGGCTCGAGGTGCGTCTGGCCAGCGAACTGGCCGACTCCGGCGCCGCCGAGCTGCGGGCGGTCGAGCTGCTGGCAGGCAAGGGCGTGGCCGCGACCGCCACCGCGCCCGGGGCGCTGCTCGTGGACAGCGCCGACGGGGCACGCATCAATCGGCTGCTCGGCGAGGCCGGCCTGTGGGCGGCGGCGATCAGTCCCGTGCGCGCCGACCTGGAGCGGGCCTTCCTGGACCTGACCAGTGACGCCTCGGCGCAGAGCGGCACCCCCGGAGCACCCGGCGGCATCGCCGACAGCGGGCCGCAGGACATCCAGGGGGTGGCTTCATGAGCGCCCCCGTCATCGAGCGCCCCACGGCCGGCGGCCCCGGCCTGGGCGCTCTGATCCGCGCCGAGTTCCTGCGCGCCCGCTCGCGCCGCTCGCTGCGCTGGCTCACGCTGCTGGCCGTGCTCGCCGTGGCAGGCGTGGCGGCGATCATGTTCGCGACCACCGCCACGGTCGGCCAGGTCGAGCTCGACCGGGCCGCCGACCAGTACCTGGCCGAGCAGAGCCAGTGGTACGACGAGTGCATGGCCGAACCCAGCTTCACCGAGGCCGACAAGGAGATGAACTGCTGGAAGCCCAGCCGCGAGGAGGCGGTCAGCAACGCGCTCTGGATGCTCGACGAGCAGCCCTTCGACGACGACAGCCTCGCGGGCCTGCTGAGCCTGGCCGGTGGGGTGGGCCTGGCCGTGGGACTGCTGATCGCCGCCTCGGCCGGGGGTGCCGAGTGGAGCGCTCGCACGATGGGCCTGCTGTTCAGCTGGGAGCCGCGCCGGCTGCGGGTCTTCGCGGTCCGGATGGGTGTGGTCGTCGTGCTGGTCGTGCTGATCGTGGCGATCCTGGTCGGCGTGGCCCTGGGTCTCGGCGCTGTCATCGCCGGCCAGCACGGTCCCGACCCCGGGCTGACCCTCGACGACGGCAGCGGCGACTCCGTCATGGCAGCGGACCTGTCCGCGGGCTGGGACCTCGGGCTGCGCTGGCTGCCGTTGGCTGGCCTGGCCGCGGCCGGTGCCTACGCCGTGGCGATGGCCACCCGCAGCACCGGTTGGGCGATCGGTGCCACCATCGCGTTCGTGCTGGTCGTGGAGTCGTTCGTCCAGGCGATGTGGGCGTGGGGCTCACAGTGGCTGATCCAGACCAACGCCATCGCCTGGCTCGACGGTGGCATGGCATGGACTGTCGACCGCCGCGCTTCCGAGCGCAGCGGGTTCGGTACCGATCTGGTCGAGGGTGCACTGACCGGGCCCGGGCAGATCTGGATCAGCCAGGCCCGCGCCCTGGGGGTGCTGGCGGCGATCGTGGTGGTGATCTCGCTGGTCGCGGCCATCCTGCTGCGTCGCCGTGACGTCGATTGAGCCGGGGGACGCCACCACCCATGCGGCGGGGTCCTCGGCGATGGCAGTGTTCCCCTATCATCGGGTGATCACCCAGTTCGGGTGATGCGCTGAAGCGTCCGGCTGCCCACGATGTAGCACGGCCCACATCGGGTCAGCCGACACGGATCGGCCCGAGTCCACAGTGGAGGTCAGATGGACGGCGAGGAACTGCTCAGCACTGGACCGATCGACTACATCGTCATCGAGTACCCGGAGCACAACCCCACCGGTGAGGCGTTCGCCGAGCTGCTGGCACTGGTCGACGCGGGCACGATCCGCGTGCTCGACCTGGTGTTCGTGCGCAAGCAGGACGACGACAGCGTGGTGATGCTCAACTGGCAGGACGCGGCTGACGGCGTGCCCGAGATCGAGGTCTTCGAGGGCGCCTCCTCAGGACTGTTGGGGCAGGAGGACGTCGACGAGGTCGGCAATGCCCTGGCGCCGAACGCCGCTGCGGCCGTGATGGTCTACGAGAACGTCTGGGCAGCCCCGTTCGCGTCAGCCATCCGTCGATCCGGCGGCGAACTGGTCGCAAGTGGACGCATCCCCATCCAAGGACTGCTGGCCGAGCTCGGAATCGAGGAGTAGATCATGCCCGGACTGATCCGCGGGGTTGCCCGCACCGCTGTCATCGCTGGAACCGCCACGCATGTGTCCAACAACGTCTCCCGGCGGCAGGCTGGTCGCTGGGCCGAGAAGGACCAGCAGCAGTACCAGGAGGCCCAGCCGGAGCCCCAGTACGTCCAGGCAGCGCCCGTCGCTCAGGCTCCGCCCGTCGACCTGGTCGGCGAGCTCACCAAGCTCTCCGCGCTCAAGGACGCCGGGGCCCTGTCCGAGGCCGAGTACGAGGTCGCGAAGGCCAAGCTGCTCAACGGCTGACGACCCCCGGTCAGCTGAGCACAGGAGGGTACATGGGCGACGAGGGTTCCCAGCCGCAACCGGGCTCAGGTCCGCAGACGCACGTCCGCCCCGACCCGGGCATCCAGATCAATGAGGTGGGTCCGCAGCCGCAGCCCGGTGACGTGACGCTCCAGCAGCTCGGGCTTCACCACGCCATCCTCGACGAACCAGTGCCCGGCGAACCCGTGAAGATCGGGGTCGATGCCACCGGCACGATCCCGCAGACGAGCGCCGCGCGGGTCTGGGGTCGGGCCCAGGTGGCGAACTGGCGGCTGTACCTCATCCGCTTCCTGGTCGCGGGGATCGCTGTGGTGGTCACGGTCGGGCTGCTGCCCGGACTGCAGTTCAGGAGCTGGCAGTGGGGTGAGTTCGTGCAGATCGCTGTGATCTTCGGCGTGCTCAACGTCACCGTCAAGCCGCTGCTGCAGTTCCTGTCCCTACGGTTCATCCTCAACACGTACGGGTTGGTCGTCGTGCTGGTCAACACTGTCGTGCTGGCGCTGCTCGGGCTGCTGATGCCCGATCGGTTCCAGGCCGATCGACCGATCTCGCTGCTGGCAGGTGGCCTGGTCGTCGGGGTGCTGGGGCTGGTCCTGGAGACCCTGCTCGGCGCCAACCAGCCGGTCCTGGACCGGGAGTACCGGGAGAGGAACGGCCTGGCATGAGCAGTTTGGACGGCATCAGCGAGAACCTGCGCATGCAGCAGATCTACTCCGCGCTGGTGCACTACGGCGCCGAGTCGATGGTCGACAGCAGCGTCATCGGGGCGCCGCGGCGGCGCCTGCAGCGGTGGGTGTACCAGTTGCCCGAGCCGATCCCTGAGCTCTCGACGGCGGTGCGGACCCGGATCCTGCTCGAGGGGCTCGGCGCCACCTACGTCAAGATGGGGCAGATCGTCTCCAGCCAGGTCAACGTCCTGCCCGACGACTGGCGGGTGGAGCTCGACCGGTTGCAGAACGAGGTCCCGACCTTCCCCTACGAGGTGGCCCGGGGGATCATCACCAGTGAGTTGGGGGCGGCGCCCGAGGACCTGTTCGCGGAGTTCTCCCACACGCCTCTGGCCGCCGCCTCGTTGGCCCAGGTCCACCGGGCCCGACTTCACGACGGCCGCGAGGTGGTGGTGAAGATCCAGCGTCCGAACCTGGACAAGCAGGTGCACGCCGACCTGAGCGTCACCCGCACCCTGGGGCGGGCGATGGAGGCCCGCAGCCAGGCCGCGCGCGAGATCGGACTGCGCGGGATGCTCGATGAGTTCAGCACGAACCTCGTCGAGGAGCTGGACTACTACGCCGAGGCCTACAACATGTCCCAGCTGGCCGCGAACATGGCAGAGCTGCCCGGGGTGCACATCCCGGAGCTGCACCGGGAGCTGTCCACCCGTCGGGTGCTGACCCAGGAGTTCATCGCCGGGGTCAAGATCTCCGACGTCGAGGCGATAGACGCCGCGGGCCTCGACCGTGCGGTGATCGGCCAGAACGCGCTGCGCGCGGCGATCAAGATGCTGCTGATCGACGGCTTCTTCCACGCTGACCCGCATCCGGGCAACCTGTTCGTGAACCTCGAGACCGGCGTCGTGACCTTCCTCGACTCCGGCATGGTCGGCGAGTTGAGCGTGGTGCAGCGGATCAACCTGGTCGTCCTGCTGTGGACGGTCGTCCAGGGTGACATGACCGCGATGGGCCAGCAGCTGCGGTCCCTGAGCCAGCCGTTCCGACCCGTCGACGACGCGGTCTTCATCCGGGCCTTCGAACGCAAGATGGCCCGCTACGGCAAGGGGTCGGGCGCCGACTTCAAGGACATCCTCAGCGCTGGGATGGGGGTGCTGCGCGACAACGGCCTGCGGCTGGATCCCGCACTGACCCTGGCAATGAAGGCGATGACCCAGGCGTCGGCCTTCTTCACCCCGCTGGCCCCCGCGGATCGTACGTTCACTGCCGCCGCGGTGGAGATCGTCCTCGAGCAGGCGCAGGCCCCCTCCACCGAGGCGATGGTCAAGGAGATGGCCCGCAAGGAGGCGGTCAAGCTCGCCGGGCAGGCGGCCCATGCCGCTCCCGAGTACCTCAAGAGCCTGGTCTCGTGGAACAACCAGCTCAAGAAGGGGAAGTTGACCGTCTCGGTGGACACCTCGTCGCTGGACAGCCAGATGGACGACATCCGGTCGATCGCCTCGATGATGATGATCGCCCTGCTCGTCTCCGGCGGGATCATCGGATCGGCGATCGCGGCCACCGCGCTGGCGGGGACGGGCTCGGCGATGGAGACCTACTCCCAGTGGGGGTTCTTCGGATCGCTGGCACTCGGCGCGGTCCTGTTGGTCATCTACACCGTCCGCCTGTTCCGCGGCGACCGCTCGCGCCGGACCTGATCGCCGCCGGGACCCACGGCCCCAGCGACCACGAGCCACACCGAGTCGACCCAGGTCGGGAGCCACTGGGCTAGCGTGATCGGCATGCACGACGAGAACATCAACCACGAGTTCCTCGACGGTGTGCTGGCCGGGGCGTACCCGGACGTCTACTACCACTTCGGCGTGTCCAGCGACGACCCGCTGCTGGCCCAGTTCCGAGACGTCCGCGCGGTGATCGTCGCCGGGTCCGGTGACCGGATCGTCGAGTTCGCCGCTCGGTGGAGCGCGATGCACGCCGACGCGCCGATCATCGCCCTGCCCAAGGAGGAGCGGTTCGTCACCCGGTACTGCGCCGGCGCGCTGTTCGCCTCGCACGGGATGGGCATGCCCAGTGCCTCCATCGCGGTGCAGGAGTTGATGAAGATGGTATTCGCCCTCAAGGCCGGGGACCACGCCGCGATGGCCGAGGTGTTCTGGGCACGGGTGGGCACCAGCGGCGCAGTGGGCCTGCCGGCAGGCACGGTGGTGGTCAGCACCGAGGGGGTGCTCGCCGACCTGAAGCCCTACCGGGTCCTGGATGGGATGGCCGGCGAGCACTGGTTCGACGGCCGGTTCCCGGCGGACGTCGCCGACGCGATCGTGGCCGCCAGCGTCGGTTCCGGGATCCCGATCGCGGCCGGGCGGACCGTGGCCACCGACGAGTTCTACCTCGAGCAGCACCGTCTTGACGGAGCCGTGCGGGTGCACACGTCCGAGTCGAAGCAGGCCTGGCTGGAGTGGCTGCACGCGGCGGGTGTGCGCAACATCGAGATGGAGGGCGCCATGCTGGCCGGCTACCTCAACCATTGGGGATTCGGGAGGTTCGCCATGATCTGCACGACACTGCTCGACCGGCGCGAGGGCGACCAGGTGACCGCCTCGGCCGACGAGTTGCACGCCTTCAGCCAGCGATCCGGAGACGTGCTGTTCAACTACCTTCGCGCCACGCTGGGCTGAGCCGTGGACCTCTACCTGATGCAGCATGGCGAGGCGGTGCCCGCCGAGACCGACCCGCATCGACCGTTGAGCGAGGAGGGCCGTAGGTCTGTCGCGGCCGTGGCCGCTCACGCGGCGGCGCACGCGGTGCACATCGAGCGGATCGTGCACAGCACCAAGCTGCGCGCCGAGCAGAGCGCTGGGCTGCTGGCCGAGGCGCTCGGGTGCTCCGACGTGCGCGCCGCGGCGGGCCTGGCGCCCAACGACTCGGTCCAGGCGGCGGCGGCAGCGCTGATCGACCCAGTCGCATCCTCGGTGCGGCACGAGCCGGGCGACCCGGCGGCGCTGGCCGTCGTCGGACACCTTCCGTCCCTCGACCGGCTGGCGTCACTGCTGGTCACCGGGGACCCGGACGCCCATGTGATCGCGTTCCGCAACGCCGGACTCGTCCGACTCGTACCCACCGACCCAGCGAGATCCGCGAGCGGTGGCCCGTCCGGACCGAGCAGTGCCCCACGCCCACCCAACGCCCCGGCTGCTCGCTTCGCCGTGGCGTGGATCCTGCCCCCCGAACTCGCAGCCGCCCCCCGCGCCTGACGATCGATCCACCTTCGAGGTGCTGTCGCCCCAGCGATCTTGGATGAGTCCCCTGTTGGCCGCGCAGACGTGGATCGATCCGCCAGGGTGGCGGGGCGCGGGGGTGGCAGCGGGCTCGCGGGACGTCCGGTGGTGGGGCCCGGATGGAACCGGGCGCTGTGGGTAGGTGGGGATGTGGTCAGCGACATCCTGCTCGTGCTCGCCCCGGAGCACCGCGACCTGCTGGAGTTGGCCGACCGGTGCGGGCGGGTGCACCGGGGCATGGCCTCTCCCGAGCGGGAGTTGCACCGGCGTCTGCGCGCCCATCTGGGCGCCGGCGGCGAGGCGGTGTACCCCGTCCTGCCGCCCACCTCGCAGGAGGCCCAGCAACTGCGCCAGGCACTGGCCACGATCCAGTCCGAGATGGACCAGCCTGGTGGTTCGATGGACCTGGCCCGGGCTGCAACCGTCCTGGTCCTGGCCGAACGCGCCCTGGTCCTGCCCAGCCTCGAGGAGCGCCCGATCGAGGACCGCCGACGCAGGGGGAAGGCGTTCCGCAGCCAGCGCGACGCCCTGCTGCGCGCCACCCCGCCACGCATCCGGCGGCAACGCTCCCAGACCGAGCTCTACGAGGTGGCCAGGCGCGCGGGGATCCCGAATCGCTCCCGGATGACCCAGGCCCAGTTGCAGGACGCGGTGTCCGAGTGGGAGCACCAGCCTCACGGACCGGGCCGGTGACCAGCCCATCGGTGATCCGAACCAACACTGGCAATCACGGCACGGGACCTGATACCGTTTGATCCGCGTCCAGAAAACGGCGCCGCAGTACCGATCAGCAGCCAGACCGTCGAAGTAGCGAATCGGGTTGAGACACAGCCCGCGGGCCGCGGCGGCAGGCTCGCCCGCACATCAGCGGGCCACCACACCGACACCGGCCACTGGCAGGTCCCCGGTATGGATCGCATCCCGCCGGGTAGATGACCGACAGAGACTCGTGCAGCACTGACAGACGTGCGCTTCAGCCAGCAGGCCACGTCGACGTCATCCCGATGGTGAGCACACTCGAATCGAGGGTCCCCATGCTGGTTCACATCCTTTGCAGACCATTGACGAGCACGTCCCACATCCCGCAGGGCGAGATGCGCTTCCTGGCCGACTCCCTGCGCGCGGGTGGCGTCGACATCATCGACGACGTGGCCGCGATCCCCAGCGGCGATCTCGCCTCGTCAGCCGACGCCTGCGCGGCCGAGTTGGCGCAGCGCTGGGCTGACGACGGACGTCCCGACCTCGTGCACGCCGTCGGTGTGGTCGCGACGATGGCCGCGCTGCGCGCTGTCGACCAACTGGCCGCCGAGGAGCGAATGCCCGTCGTGGCCACCTTCGACGAGAAGCCGGTCCCTCCGGCGGTCGAGCGTCGGCTGGCCCAGCGCGTCACCGCGCTGCTCCCGTTGTCCTGCGCCGAGCGCGACCGCTGGCGCCGGGAGCGGGTCCGGACCCTCTGGTCCGGGGCGTTCCCCTTCCCGGTCCACGTGCCGGATCCCGAGCAGGTGCCGAACGCCGGTGGCGACGTCGTCACGTTGGCCACCGGGTCTGATCTGGACTCGGTCCTGGATTCGATGAGGCACTGGGCGGGCCGGCTGGTCGTGGCCGCGCGGGTGTCGCCGGATCGGATGAGCGGCCTGCTGGATCGGGCCAACGCCCTGGGGGTTGCCGACCGGATCGATCTGCGGCCCGGGCTGCGCGGGGAGGACCGGGAGCGGATGTGGTCCCAGAGCGCGGTCGTCCTGGCTGGATCGCAGGGTTCCCGGCACGCCGGCCAGGTGCTGGAGGCCGCCGCTCACGCGGTGCCCGCGATCGCCATCGCCGAGGACGCCCACCTGGATCATGTCGTCTCGATGTCCACCGGGCTGCTGCTGGATCGGGGTTCCTCGGCGAGGGCGTGGGGCCGCGCGATCGCCTCCCTGGTGGAGGACCCGTTCCGCGCCCGATCGCTGGGATCGTCGGCGCTGCTGCGCGTCAACACCGTGAACACCCCCGAGTTGACCGCCCAGCGGCTGATCGCGCTGTACGGACAGGTCATCGAGGAGGACCAGGCCGCGCCCCAGCCGGCTACCGAGCCCGAGTCCGCGACCGCCCTGCGCACCCATGACGAACGCGACACCCTGGCCGTCGAGTACCTGCCCCTGGCTCGACAGCTCGCCGGCTGGTACACCGGCCGCGGGCAGAGCCGCGAGGACCTCGTCCAGGTCGCCTGCCTGGGCCTGGTCCGGGCCGCTGAGCGGTTCGACCCCGCGCACGGCAAGGAGTTCCACTCGTTCGCGATCCCGACGATCCTCGGTGAGCTGCGCAAGCACTTCCGCGATCACGCCTGGGCGGTGCGCGTCCCGCGCGGCCTGCAGGAGACCACGATGGCGGTGCATCGGGCCACTGAGTCGGTCCGCGCGTCGGTGGGCCATGAGCCCAGCGCTGCGGAACTGGCCAGCGAGTTGGGCCTGGCCGAGGAAGAGGTCCACCTCGCCCTGCGAGCTGATGGCGAGGCCCGCTGGACGCACTCGCTGGATCACCCGGTCGGCGACGCCGAGTCCGTGGCAGACCTGGTCGGCCAGTGCGACGCCGCGCTGGACCTGGTCGAACTGCGCCGCGACGTGCAGAGGTTGTTGACCGACCTGCCCGAACGCGAACAGCAGATCCTGCTCATGCGGTTCTTCGGTGAGCGCACCCAGTCCGAGATCGCGACACGATTGGGCATCTCGCAGGTGCACGTCTCCCGCGTGCTGTCCCGGACGCTCGCGGCGTTGCGTGACCACGTCCTCAACGACGTGCCGTTGCCCACAGCGTGGCAGGAGCCCCCTCGCACCGCAGCGCGTGTCGTCGAGCACGCGCCCGACCGCAGCAGCCAACCGGCCGCCGCAGTCCCAGCACCTCGCCGGGCCAGTTGAGGCCCGCACCCCCCGGCGCGGAACTTCGCACCCGGCGGGGACAACCCAACCGCACAACCAGAGAGGTAGCACATGGCAACCGACGACAAGATCCGCCACACCATCGACGAGGCCACCGGCAAGGTCAAGGAGGCCGCAGGCAAGGTGCTCGGTGACGACAGCCTCGAGAACGAGGGCGAGCGCGACCAGTCCAAGGCTGACGTGAAGCAGGCCACCGACGACGTCAAGGACGCCTTCAACAAGTGAGCTAGAGCCGCAGGCCGCGACCGGCATCCACGCTGGTCGCGGCCTGCACTCACCCCCGAGTGGGCACGACTCGACCCCGTCGAGCGAACCCGTGGGGTGCACCTGCGCCTCGAGGAGGGGATAGCGGTGACCTTCGCGGGCCTGCGCACCGGGGGTCATCACCCAGTCCGGGACCGGGCAGTCCGCTCGCATCGCTGGTCACCCGCAGGTGATCAATGCGCAGCTCGACGCCCTGTTGGGCCCTTCGACACGTGGCAGTCCTGTGCCCATGGCCCCGACCAGCGATGCGGATGCCGCGGTCCGGCACCCGGTCGGGACCTCATGCTGGCCGCTGTCGCGGATCTGGGGTTGGCCTCGCAGCAGGTGGCGGTCATCGCCGACCTCAGCTCCGACATCACGGCTGCCCAGTCGGCCGGCGCCGTGGGCATCCTGGTGCCCTCGCGGCGCACCCTGCGCGCGGAGGTGCGCGAGGTACCGCTGGTCGAGTGGAGCCTGCTCGATGCAGTCGGGCTGGTGCTGGACCAGCAGCGCGATACTGAACGCCGCGCGCCGCACCCCGAGGTCACGGGGCGCATCCCCGCGCCGCGATGGGCACCTGCGCCGGCGGCGGGCCCGGACCGCCGAGCCGGCAACGCCGACCGGAGAGCGCCGCTCGTCGGCCCTGGATCCGGGGCCGCCGCCACCGTGGAGCGTCGCACGTCCACGGATACCGATCGTCGCAGAGCGCTCCGCCCGTATGTGCATTAGGTGCGGCCCCCGCCGCGGACTACGCTATGTTCCATATTTTGTCCGGTGTCATGCGGCGAGAGGGGGCGTTCGGTGGAACTCCAGGACCGGCGCGATCCGTTGCCTGCCGAGAGCGTCATGGCTGCGACTGTCGCCGCCCTGCGGGACGAGATCGAGGGGTTGCGCACGGCGGCTCGCCTGCGCGCGGTCATCGAGCAGGCCAAGGGCGTGCTCGTGGAGCGCAATCGCATCACCCTGGACGAGGCCTTCGACCAGTTGCGCGCCATGTCCCAGGAGCACAACGTGCGCCTGGTGGAGGTGGCAGCCACAGTCGTTGGCGTCACCGTCCCGGAGGGCGCCGGCACTGTCGCGATCGGCGAGGAGTTCCTGCGCGAGCGGATCCCGGCATCGCCGGAGGCCTCGCGCAGCTGGGCGGCCCTGCAGCAGCAGCCGGACGTTCGGGCCGGGGTGGTCGGCGCCCTGCTCGACGCGGTCGCCGGGGCGACCGATCAGGGTGACGAGGCCGCGCAGCTCATCTGCGACCTGCTGGCGGCCGAGCACCCGACCGCAGTCACGCTCTACCGCGTCTCGGCCGACGAGTCACTGCGACTGGTGGGGCAGTCCGGCGTCGCCGGGGACGTGATCAGCTCCTGGCGCAGCATCCCCCCGTCGCGTGACATCCCCTACGTGCGCTGCGCCACGGACAACCAGCCCTTCTTCTGGGCCAGCCGGGCGGACCTGGTCGCGCAGTTCCCCAACGTCGATGCCATGCGGACCGCCTTCGAGGCTGTGGCCACGGTGCCCATCCTGGATGGTGGCAGCGTGATCGGAGTGGCGGGCGTGATGTGGTCGGAGGTCGAGGAGTTCCCCGCGGAGCGGATCGCGTCGATCACCAGCACCGTGCAGCGGGTGACCCCAATGCTGCTGCGCAACGTCGCAGCGCTCGACCCGGAGCTGGAGTGGATGGGAGTCCTGCTGCGGCTGAACCTGGACCCCTGGCTGCTCATCGACACCATCCCCGGCTCCGACGGCGTGGTCCGTGACTTCGTCGTCCAGGACGTTGCCGAGCAGGTGGCTGGGTCTCGGGAGTGGGTGGGTCGGCGCCTGCTGGAGATCTGGCCGTTCCTGGCCCAGGACGGGACGTCGCAGGCCCTGGCGGGCCTGGTGCATGCAGGCGGTTCGTGGACCACGACGGTGGGCAACGGCTCGCAGGCGCCGTGGGGCACGCCGGGCAGCCGGGTCCGGGCGGTGCGGTTGGGTCGACGGATCGTCGTGGTCTGGCGCCCGGGTAGGGTCATCGAGCGCCACGGCGGGCTAGCGACCCAGCCGCACGGCCAGCAGGGTGGCCTCACCGCGTAGCGGGAATCGCGGGAACACGGCCTCCAGCGTTCGGCGCGACCAACCCTCGAGGGCTTCCTCGCGCAGCGCCACCGCGGTCGATCGCAGTGCCGACAGGCCCTCGAGCACGTCACTGGACCGGTCCACCACGCCATCGGTGAACAGCACCATCGTGTCGCCGGGGGAGAGCACGGCCGAGCCGACCGCCTGGGACCCGGGACTCGGCGCACCGATGCCCTGGCCAGCAGCCTCCGTCCACTCGGCTGAGCCGTTGCCCCGGACGATCAGCGGTGGTGGGTGACCACCCAGGGCAGCCTGCAGGTGCCCGGTCTGGGGATCGAGCACGACCGCCAGCACGGTCGCGGTGGGTCGTGGGCTCTCGTCCTCGGCCATGGTCCGGGCGCAACGGCCGACCAGCTCGGCCAGGGGTGCCCCGGCGGCCAGGTGCGCCCGGCAGGCGTACATCACCTTCCAGGCGTCGCGCAGGGCGGCGATGCCCTGGCCGGCGGCGTCCACGAGCAGCATCAGGGCTCGGCCGTCGGGCAGGTGGCCGATGTCCACCACGTCGGCACCGACCAGAGGGTCCTCCCGTGAGGCCGTGCTCCACAGGTCCATCTCCAGGCCGGCCACCTGCGGCAGCGCGGCCGGCCTGGAATCGCGCAGCTCTGCTACGAGCCGCTCCTGCTCGCGTTGGCGGGCAGCCTCAGCCAGCAGCACCCGTCTGTCCTGCAGGGCCGCGGCCTGGGCACTCACGTCACGCAACGTGACGACCAGGCCGCGGTCGAGCACGTGGCCGCTGGAGTAGGCGACCGGAACCGTGCGGCCCGCGCGGGTGATCGACTCACCGTGGACCGGGACGCCGGTCGGCGGGTCCGGTAGCCGGCCGTCGAGCACGCAGCCGCCCTGACAGAGCGAACCATCGGCCAGCACGTGGCCCAGAATCGGGTGCACTCGTTCGCCGGGAAGCGCGCTCGGAAGCAGCGCGGCCGTGGCGGGGTTGCCCTGGAGAAGTCGCCCGTCGCCGTCGAGGACCATCACCACGTCAGGGATGCTGGCCAGCACGTCAGCCTCCGTGCGCCGCGCCTGCTCCAGGCGCATCCGGCGGTGCTGCAGGAACCACGAGGCAGCCACCGCCAGCAGGGCGGCCACCGTCACGTTGAAGATGCGGATCCCCATGTCCTGGGCATCCTGGGTCAGCGCCAGGACCGTGCCCAGCGCCACCGCGACCGCGGCCACCAGCGCGGTCATCCGCGGTGGTAGGAGCAGCGCGGCGGCGAACACCGCAATCCCCAGGGTCGGCATCAGGGCCGTTCCGAGGGACAGCACCCCCACGGCGATGGCCAGCAGCAACGCGCACAAGCCGGCGAACGTCAACCAACGGGTCCGGTCCTGGTGGCTCATCGTGCTCCTCTGGAGGTCGCGGGGCGGGCCCGACCCGTCCCTCGTACCGGGCTCGCTGGTTGGTGAAGCAGGAGTCGGGGGACACCTGCGGGGCGTCGGCACTGCCGATGCCGCACCCGGGTCGGAGATCGTCGGGCTCGCAGCGGGCAGGGGCGCAGCGACGTGTCGGTGACCGCCGCCGAGGGTAGATGATGGGCAGACCCCGGCCCGGACCGGGACCGACGCAGTGGATCGGAGAGCGCCATGGATCGCCTGGACAGCGCCCAGAACACCCCACAGGACGCCCACAAGATCGATGACGAGATCATCGAGGACAACGACCCCGCCACCGACGAGGGCGCGCCCGACGCGCAGAGCACGTTCAACGCCCAGCCGGTCACCGACGATCATCCCGAGCAGGAGCCGGAGAAGCCGCGCCACTCGCTGTGACCGTGGCGGCGGCGTGGTGCCCGGCCCTGCAACGCTTCACGTCCGCGGGGGCCAGCGCGCCGCCGTCCTGGTCCAGGTAGTGGAAGCCGCGCCCCCACGGCACCTGGGACCAGCCGGGCCCGGCCGGGTCCGCGCGCCGCAACCTTCGTCCCATCGGATCAGCGGCCTGCGTCGTCGGCGGGTGCGCCACCCGCTGGGTCGGTCACCCGACCCCGAGGCTGCTCCGGTGGCGCGGCACCGCCCCGCTCCGGCGCGACCGCCCGGCTGGGCAGCACCACCCACAGCAGGGCGCCCACCGGCACCAGGGCGACCGCCACCGCGGTGGCCACCACCGGGGTCCACAGGGCAGCCAGGACCAGCCAGATGGCCAGGTCCATCGCGGTGACGAGCAGCGCCAGGCCGATCAGGGCCAGCCGGTGGGTGAGGTCGACCAGTTGCTCCTTGAGCCCGCGGCGGAAGTGCAGTCGGTGCACCACCACCGGAGAGATGAACGTCAGCGCCGCGGCTGCCGAGGTGAGCAGGGCCAGGGTGAGGACCACCCCGAACAGCGCGTCGTCGCGAGGGAAGGTGCTCAGGAACGTCAGCGACAGCAGGAAGGCGAAGAGGATCTGCACACCCGTCTGGGCCACCCGCAACTCCTGCACGAGCTCGGCGAAATTGCGGTCGGCCCGCTCCGAGGCGGACTCGTCGCGCTCGTGCTGCGAGGTGCGTGCGTGGGCGTCCACCTGCACCCACTACCCGATCGGTGGAGTTCCATGACTGCCGCAGCGCATGCCCGCTGGGATGTGCGCGCGCCGTTCGCGGGCGGGGGAGTGCCGAACCCGGCACACTTGGCCCCTGGGCCCCCTAGGAGGATCAGCAATGGCCAGTGCCGCGAGCAGTATCGGGGGCGTGCCCCGGCCCCAGCTGTTCGACGCTCGCGCCGGACAGGTGCGCTGCGGTGGCCGTTGAGTTCTCCGTACCGGTCGGCTACCTGCTCGCCGGAGTAGCCCTGCTGCTGGCGATCGTCCTGCCCAGGCTGCTGCACCGATGGGCGTTGAGCCCGGCGTTGGTGTTCCTGGCGGCCGGGCTCCTGGCCGGGGTGCTGCCGATCACCAGTCCGCTGGATGTCGGGGCCCATCGGGGCTGGATCGAACACCTCACCGAACTGTGCGTGATCGTGTCGCTGATGGGCGTCGGCCTCGCCCTGGATCGTCCCCTGTCCTGGCGTGCCTGGTCGAGCACCTGGCGCCTGCTGGCGATCGCCATGCCGCTGTTCCTGGTCCTGCTGTGGTCCGGGGCGTGGTTGCTCGGGGTAGCTCCGGCGACCGCGCTGCTGCTGGCGGCGGTGCTCGCGCCCACCGATCCCGTCCTGGCCACCGATGTGCAGGTGGGCGAGCCGACCGACGATCCGGGCAACGAGGACGAGGTCCGGTTCGCGCTGACCTCCGAGGCCGGGCTCAACGACGGCCTGGCGTTCCCGTTCGTGTACGCCGCATTGCTGCTGGCCGCGGCGGGGTCCCTGGAGTGGGTCGGGGGCTGGGTCGCGTGGGAGCTGATCGGCAAGGTGGTCATCGGGCTGATCTGCGGCGCCTTGGTGGGGCTCGGCTTCGCCCAACTCGCCTTCTGGGCGCCGGTGGAGCAACTGCGACTGGCCGGGACCGCCGATGTGGCTGCCGTGCTGGCCGCCACCTTCCTGGCCTACGGGGCCGCCGAGCTGGTCGGGGGCTACGGATTCCTCGCGGTGTTCGCTGCCGGCCTGTCCCTGCGCGGGCGGGCCCGGGAGCACGACTTCCATCGTGCCTCGCACACGTTCATCACGCAGTTCGAGCGGATCCTGACCATGGGCCTGCTGGTGGCCCTGGGCTACGCGGTCGGCAGTGGGCTGCTAGCCGGGCTCACCTGGCAGGGCGCGCTGCTCGGGGTGGTCGCGGTGCTCGTCCTGCGCCCGCTGGTCGGCTGGATCGCGTTGCTCGGCGCGCCGCTGGTCGGCCACGATCGGCGGGCTATCGCCTTCTTCGGAGTCAAGGGGATCGGGTCGTTCTACTACCTGACGTTCGCCCTGGGTGAGGGCGACTTCGCCGACGCCGGCATGCTGTGGCCGACGGTCACGTTCACCGTCCTGGTCTCTGCGGTGGTCCATGGGATCTCGGCCACCCCCATCCTGCGTCGGATCGACCGCCGGATGGGTCGACCGACTCCAGAGCCGGTCTGATCCTGCCCCGTCGCGGGTCGGGTCCGCCGAGGAGCCGGTATGGCCCGCCGCCGGTTGGGTACCCGGCGGCATGGAACCTGACCTCCGCCATGCCGCCGTTGGCGCGCCGGCCTCGGTGCCGCGCCAGCGTGGACCAGCGGTCAGCGCGCCCACCACGACCGACCGCGGACAGCAACCCGACGACGTCGTCTTCGAGCACCTGGTGAGCATGAGCACCCCGTACGGGGTCTACGAACGCGCCCAGGGGCCGCGGCCGTGCCCCGGGCACGGCTACCGCACCGACGACATGGCCCGGGTCCTGGTCGTGGCCGTCCGCCAACCGGATCCCGAGCCGGCCGTGCGGGCACTGGCACGGACCGGTGTGGAGTTCCTCGAGGCAGCCGCCGACCCACACGGCGGGTTCTGCAACCGGCGCGCAGACCGCGGGCAGTTCAGTGATCTGCCGAGCACCGACGAGCACTGGGCGCGGGCGCTGTGGGGTCTGAGTCAGGTCGTGGCCAGCACCTGGTGCCCTGCCGAGCTGCGCCGACGAGCCCTGCACGTGGCCGGGCCGGCGCTGTGGGGCCGTTCACCGCAGCGCCGGCCGATGGCGCAGGCCGCAGTCGCTGCCGCTGAACTGGTTCGGGCCGGTGTCCAGGACGCTGCTCTGGGCGCTCTGCTGGTCGATGCTGGTCAGGTACTGGCCGGCCCGCGCGCGCTGCGCGGGGTCCCGTGGCCCGAAGCGGGACTCAGCCACGGCAATGCCCTGCTGCCCGAGGCGCACCTGGCGATCGGGGAGGCTCTGGACCAGCCCGACCAGATCGAGGTGGGCCTGCTGATGCTCGGCTGGCTTTCCGAGGTGCAGACCCGCGACGGGCACCTCAGTCCGGTGCCCGTGGATGGTTGGCAGCCCGGCCAGGCGCGTCCCGGATTCGACCAGCGTCCAGCGGAGGTAGCCGCCCTGGCCGAGGCCGCATCCCGGGCGCACCGGCTGACCGCGCAACGCGAGTGGGCAGACCTCGTGGTGCTCTGTGCAGAGTGGTTCCTGGGGCGCAACGACCTGGGCACCCCGATGTACGAGAACGACCGGGGAGCCGGATTCGACCTGCTGACCCCGGACGGTCCGAGCCCGGACCTGGGCTCGGAGTCGACCGCCGCGGCCCTGACCACGCTGCAACTTGCTCGGCGCATCAGACGCATGGGGCCGAGTGGGACGCGGACCGGCTGACCTGGCCGAGACCTGCTGGCCTGGCCGGACCGGCTGGCCTGAGCGGACCGGCTGGCCTGGCCGGGACCGGGCGCGACTACGCCATGGGCCCGACCGGGCCGATGATCAACCGATCAGGCTCACACCACCGGGCCCTACCAGCAGGCCCACCACGATCAGCACGATGCCCCACAACACCTGGCTGCGGACGATGGCAACGATGCCCGAGACGACGAGGACGACGGCGAGGATCCAGAGTAGAAATGTCATGTCAGATGAATACCCGTGCGATCGGGGCGTATACCTGTGAATGCGAAATGGGCTCTCGGCGTGTGCACGCAGCCCACGGCCGGGCGCGCCACCCGGGCGTCCGCCTCGCGTACGCACCGACGTCTGCGGCAGGGTTCGGTGCTGACGAGCGGCTGCTGGGGGCCGCGACGGGCGGTTCGATGCGCATCGCGCGGGTAGGAGGCCGATGTGGAACCTGGGTTGCGGACCTCGTCGGGCAGCAGCGTGCAGGCGGTCATCGACGCGTTGGCCGCCAACGTGGTGGTCCTGGGTGCCAACGGCATGATCGATGCGGTCAACACGTCGTGGGTTCGGTTCGCCGCCGAGAACGGGGATCCCGGCGGGCGTAGCACGGGACCGGGTCAGGGCTACCTGTCAGCGATCGACGCCGGTGCTCCGCTGGACGGGTCCACCGCCCGGGCCGCAGCCGACGGGATCCGTTCGGTCCTGGCCGGTCAGGCTGCTGACTTCGCCTTGGAGTACCCGTGCCACTCACCCCAGGTGGAGCGGTGGTTCGTGATGTTGGTGGCCCCGTTCGGTCACGGTGGGGCCGTCGTGGCCCATGTGGACGTCACCGCTGATCACCGGCCGCTGCACGACCCGATGAGTCCCACCCCCAGCGGTGCGCTGGTCACCGGCCAGGTGGAGTTGGCGATCGCGGCCGCGCAACCCAACTCCGACGAGCTCGCGGTGCTCTACGTCGACATCGACGACTTCAAGGAGATCAACGACACCGTGGGCCGTGAGTCCGGCGACGCGTTGCTTGTCGAGTTCGTCCAACGGCTGCGGGCGGTCGCCCCGGCAGGCGCCACGGTGCGCCGCTTCGCCTCCGACGAGTTCGTGGTCATCGTCCCCGGTGCCTCGCGCGAGGCCGCCGGGCACCTGGCCGCCCGCATCGGCGAGGTGATGCGCCCGCCCTTCGATCTCGGGGCGGACACGGCCATGATCACCGTGTCGACGGGCGTGGCGCACTACCCCGATGATGCCGGGGCCGCCCGTGACCTGCTCCGCCAGGCTGACGACGCGATGGCGGAGAGCAAGCGGCAGGGCCGCGACACCTGGCAGTTCCACGACGACACCGTTGCCCAGCGCCGCTCTCGGCGGTTGGCGCTGGCCCGTGGTCTGCGCCGCTCGATGGCCGAGCAGCAGTTGCGCATGGTCTACCAGCCGCAGGTGCGCCTCAGCGACGGGCAGGTGGTGGGCCTCGAGGCGCTCATGCGCTGGGACTGCCCCGAGCTGGGGGACCCCTCACCCAGCGAGTTCGTGCCGGTGGCCGAGTCCACCGGGCGCATCCTGCCGATGGGCTGGTGGGCCCTGCGCACCGCCGTGGCCCAGCTCGCCGAGTGGCGTTCGGTCGGGATCGACCCCGGGGTGCTGGCGGTCAACGTCAGTGGCCGGCACTTCAGCCAACCTGAGTTCGCCGAGCGTGTCCTGGCCCTGCTCGACAGCTTCGACCACGCCGGGCAGGGTCTCGAACTCGAGGTCACCGAGCATTCGGCGATGCGCCAGCGGGAGGCGAGCATCCGTGCGATGGGCCACCTGTCCGAGGCGGGGGTGCGCATCGCACTGGACGACTTCGGCACCGGCTACTCGTCGCTGGCCAATCTGAGCGCGTTTCCCCTGCACACGGCCAAGATCGACAGCAGCTTCGTGGGCCGGGTGGACACCGACCTGGAGGCCAGGCGTCTGGTCGCCGCGATGGTGGAGCTGATTCGGTCCCTGGGCCTGCGCTGCGTGGCCGAGGGCGTGCAGACCCCGGCTCAGGCCGACTTCCTGCGCCAGCGCGGATGTGATGACGTCCAAGGTTTCGGCTACGCGCCACCCCTCACCCCACAGGAGTTCGTCAGATGGCTGCACGAGCGGAACTGACCCCCCAGGGGCTCGGACCCAGCGGCGCCTTGATCGCCCTGGGCATCGATGCGATGCCGGGGGCGGCCGTCATCGTGTTCGACCGGGACCTGTGCTACCGGCTGTTCCGCGGGCAGGCAGTGGCCGACAACACGGTGCGCACCGCCGAGGCCGAGGGCCACCTGGCCAGCGAGGTCCTGTCGCCCGAGCGCTGGGCCGAGTTGGAGCCGATCTACCGCGCTGCCCTCGCCGGTCAGGAGACGATGACCCACGTCGAGTCCGAGGATGGTCAGCGAGCCTACCTGGTGCGTACCGCCGGGCTGCGCGACCCGGCCGACGGGCAGGTCATCGGCGGTGCCTCGGTGGTGACGGACGTGACGACCCTGCGGGCGACCCAGCGAGCTCTGGCCGCCAGTGAGCGGCGCTCCAGGCTGACGTTCGAATCCGCCCCGATCGGGATGGCCCTCGAGGACCTCGACGGTTGCTTCCTCGAGGTCAACCCGGCTCTGTGCGAGATGCTCGGGGCGCCCGCGGACTGGTTGCTCGGACGCGGTCTGCGCGACCTGTTGGATCCCGGCGATGTGGCTGCTGATCGGCAGGTGCGCGAAGCCATGGAGTCAGGGGAATTGGAGTCAGCCTCAGGTGAGCGGCTGCTGCGGCGCCCGGACGGCGAAGTGGCCTGGACCCTGCACTCCATCGGCCTGCTCACCGACGAACGGGGGGCGGCCACGCGCTACGTGTCGCACTATCTGGACATCACCGAGTCGCGCAGCGTGCGTGAGCGGATGATGCACCTGGCTACCCACGACGGTCTCACCCGCCTGCTCAACCGCTCGGGATTCGTCGCCGCGGTCGCCCCGATCCTGGGCCATCGGGCCCGTGCCGGGGCGGGGCTGGCCCTGTTGTTCCTGGACCTGGACGACTTCAAGGCGGTCAACGACTCGCTGGGGCACAGCGGCGGCGATCTGGTGCTGGCCGAGGTCGGTGCCCGCCTGCGCGCATCCGTGCGCGCAGAGGATCTGGTCGCCCGGTTCGGCGGTGACGAGTTCGTCGTACTGCTCATGGGCATCACGTGTGCCAGCGATGCGCACGCGGTCGCCGAGCAGGTGCACGCGAACGTGGGTGCCGAGCTCGAGGTCGACGGTCACCGACTGCGCATGCGCCTGAGCATCGGGTTGACCCTCGTCGGGTCCGAGGACCTGACCGATGTCGCGCTCAAGCGCGCGGACATCTCCATGTACCGGGCCAAGACCCTGGGGGGAGGGCGCACGGTGCAGGCCGACTGAGCAGGCGGGTCAGCGCGGGTCGACCCCGGTCTCGGCTCCTTCGTCGGCGGGATCTTGATGCCCTGGGCTGGCAGGTTCGTCGGCCTCCTCGGGTTGGGTCGCCCGAGCCTCCTGCGCGTCGGCCGCCTCCTCCTCGCGCACCGCCCGCGCGTACTCGCGCTCGGCCTCGACGATGGGGTCGTTCTCCTCGTCCAGGGTGGGGGGGCCGTAGAGGTGCAGGAGCCCCTTCTTGGTCTGGAGCCGAATCCAACTCATGATGCTCATGGCGTGATACTTCCCGTTGCGCGTGGGTCCATACCGGTCCAGCCGGCGTGAGCCGCGGGCGCGACCGCGTCCTCGCGTCGGGTTGCGCATCCGACGTTCGCGCCCGCCACTTCGCGCCGAGGAGGGAGCGTCCATGCCGAGTCATCCCCATTCGGTGCGCCGTTTCGCGTTGCTGGCGGCCCTGGTTCTGCTGCTCGGACTGGTGTGGGTGCCACGGCGGCCAGGTGGAACTGTCCGGTGGGG
The DNA here is from genome assembly GCA_963798745.1 of uncultured Actinomycetes bacterium. Lineage (GTDB taxonomy): Bacteria > Actinomycetota > Actinomycetes > S36-B12 > CAIYMF01 > Prado023. Next base: position 641,761 of record CAWCUF010000003.1, on the reverse strand, counting down.
CGGGGGGTCTGGTGACGGCTGCGAGTTCCGCCCGCTCGGAGTCCGCAGACCAGCCCTGGGGCCAGACCTCAGCGCGCTACCGGCCCGCTGGCGAGCCCGCGGAGTCGGTGGGCGCGGGCAGGGTGAGAGCCAACGTCAACTCCAGGGTGACCCGGGGGTCGTCGAGCGCGTCACCGTAGCGGGCGCGGACCTGGCCCATCCGGTAGCGCACGGTCTGGGGGTGGACGAACAGGGCGGCGGCCACCTCGTCGCGCCGGCCCCGGTGCAGCAGCCACGCGCGCAGGGTCTCGGTGAGTCGCTGGGCCACCGCCGGGCGCAGGTCAGCCAGCGGCGCCAGCGCGCGGGCGCGCAGGTCGGCCAGCACCCCGGGATCTGCCCCGACCAGCAGTTCGGGCAGGTGCTCCTCGGTGTCCAGGACCGCGCCCCCGGGGGCGCCGACCGCCAGCCCGAGTTCCCATCCGCGCAGGGCGCGCAGGTAGGACTCCCGCACATCCGACCAGGCGCGCACCGGGCCCAGCACCGCCGCCGCGGGGCCGAGTCCGCGGGCCAGCCCGGCGAGCAGCCGCTCGTCGGGATCAGCGACGAGCAGGGTCGCAGCTCCGTCGGGTAGGTCGGGGAGGTCCCGGCTCGGGACCAGCGTCCGCGGGTCGATCCGGGCGAGCACCGAGTCCACGCGTGCGGCCGGCAGCACCACTGCGGCCAGCCCGGCCGGCGGACTCCAGCCAGCCTCTCGGGCGGCTGCGTGACCACCCTCCTCGGGGGCGCCGAGGACCAGCGCCTGCGCCAATCGTTCCAGGGCGCGTTGCCGGGCGCGGTCTGCGATCGCCAACTCCTCGGCATGACCGGTCACGCTGGCTGCGGAAAGGGCGTCGATGTAGGCGAACACCAACTCGGCGAAGATCACCACGTCCTGGGCCGGCAGTCCCGACTGCGCGGCTGCCGTGGCCAGGCCGCGCCAGGCCACGCGCGCGCCCACCCGGTAGGCGGCCAGCAGCGCGTCCATCGAGCGGCCCTGCTGGGCCTCCACCCGACCGAGCACCAGCGCGCCCTCCAGAGCCGGAGCCAATGGGGCGCTGGCGTCGCGGTCGGCCGCGGCCAGGGCCAGGAAGCCACCCAGGGCGGTCTCGACGGCCTGGGCCAGGGTCGCTTGTGCGCCCGCGTCGAGGGTGTCGCGGTAGGCGGGTACCTCGGCTGAGACCGCGCCGATCGTCTGCTGGGACACTTCGTGCAGCTGCCCGTGCAGCACGGCCAGGGTGGTTGCGCTCAGACGCGGCTTGGCGTGCGCCTGCAGGGGTTGGGCGTCACTCACGGATTCCTCTCTTTGTTCGCAGAAGACAATTCGAGCGGGAAGTTTCACCATCGTGGGTCACGAGATTATCTCGGAAGTGCCCAATGATCGAGGCATGTCGATTGTCACTGCTCTCCTGCGCACTGGCCCGGATGCCTCCCTGCGCTCGGGCCTGGGCAAAGGTCTGCGCCGTGCACTCGGCGCGGTGACGACCCCCCTGCTGCCCGCGGACTACCTCGACCTGCTCGCGCCCCTGCGCAGCGGGGCCGCCCTGCGGGCCCGGATCGAGTCGATTGTTCCCGAGACCCCGGATGCGGTCACGCTCGTGCTGCGCCCGGGTCGTGGCTGGGCCGGGCACGTCCCCGGCCAGTACATCAGGATCGGCGTGGACGTCGACGGTGTGCGGCTCTGGCGCGCGTACTCGATCACCTCCGGACCGCGGACCGACGGGCTGATCAGCATCACGGTCAAGGCGATGCCCGACGGACGAGTCAGCCAGCACCTGGTACGTCGCGCTCGGCCCGGGATGATCGTGCAGCTCGACCAGGCTGCCGGCGACTTCACGGTCCCGGCGGCCACCCACCCACGTGTGCTGTTCGTGACCGCCGGCAGCGGAATCACCCCGGTGATGGGCATCCTGCGCCACCAGGGGCGTGATCTCGACGCCGTGGTCGTGCACAGTGCGCCGACGGCGCAGGCGGCCATCTTCGGAGACGAGCTGCGCGCACTGGCGGCCGCCGGGCAGATCGGTCTGGTCGAGCGCCACACCGACACCGACCGCGTCCTGCACCCGCGTGAACTCGACGCCCTCGTCCCGGACTGGCGTACGCGAACGGCCTGGGCCTGCGGTCCCACCCGGATGCTCGACGCCCTCGAGGAGCACTGGTCGGGCGCTGGTCTGGCCGACCAGCTGCACACCGAGCGGTTCCGCGCCGCCGTGCTCGTCGTCGGCGACGGCGGCCCGGTCACGTTCACCCGCGGGGGTACCCAGGTCCAGGCCGACGGCGGCACGCCGCTGCTGGACGCCGGCGAGGCTGCCGGGTTGCTCATGCCCTCGGGCTGTCGCATGGGGATCTGCATGGGCTGCGTCGTGCCGCTTGCCTCGGGCGCGGTCCGCGACCTGCGCACCGGCACCCTGACCACGGCCGCCCCCGGCGACGGTGTCCAGGTCCAGACCTGCATCAACGCCGCCGCCGGTCCCTGTGAGCTCGATGTCTAGCCCACCACCCACCGACCCGCGCCCGTCGATGTGCACGGAATCGACAACTGAGTGGTCCATTCCGTGCACACCAACGCAGACCCTGACCGAGGAGACCCCATGACCGTCATCCAGAAGCGCACCGACAACCCGGTGGAGCACCTCAGCGACGCCGATATCGAGGCGATCGGCGCTGAACTCGACGCCCTGCGCGAGGAGGTCTTCGCCAGCCTCGGCGAGCAGGACGCGGCCTACATCCGGCGCGTGATCAAGGCCCAGCGGCTGCTCGAGTTGGGCTCGAGGGGCGTCCTGCTGTTCGCCCTGTTCCCACCGGCGTGGATCCTCGGCACAGCTGGGCTGTCGGTGGCCAAGATCCTGGAGAACATGGAGATGGGGCACAACATCCTGCACGGCCAGTGGGACTGGATGCGTGACCCGGCGATCCACTCCACCACCTGGGAGTGGGACAACGCCGCGCCCTCGGACATGTGGAAGCACTCGCACAACGAGATCCACCACCGGTACACGAACGTGGTGGGCCGCGACAACGACCTGGGCTACGGGATCATGCGGGTCGATGAGGACCAGCGCTGGACCAGGGCGACCCTGGGCCAGCCGCTCTACAACGTCGTCAACATGGTGTTCTTCGAGTACGCCATCGCTGCCTACGACCTCGAACTCGGCGCGTACTACAAGCGCAAGAAGAAGGTGGACGACGACTTCAGGCGCAACGGGCGCAGGGTGCTGGGCAAGATCGGCCGCCAGATGCGCAAGGACTTCCTGCTCAACCCGGGCCTGGCCGCCCTGGTGAACCCGTTCGCCGCCATACCGGCGTTCACCGCGACGCTTACCGCCAACCTCGTGGCGAACCTGGCGCGCAACGTGTGGACCCACTCGGTGATCATGTGTGGGCACTTCCCGGAGGGGGTGGCGACCTTCGCCAAGACGTCGATCGAGGGCGAGACCAAGGGCGAGTGGTACGTGCGCCAGATGGTCGGCTCGGCCAACATCTCCGGCAGCCCGGCGATGCACCTGATGACCGGCAACCTGTCGTTCCAGATCGAGCACCACCTGTTCCCCGACATGCCCAGCACGCGGTACAAGGAGATATCCCCGCGGATCAGGGACCTGTTCGAGCGCAACGGCCTGCCCTATGTGACCGGGTCACTGCCCCGGCAGGTGGCTTCCGCGTGGCACAAGGTGGTGCGCCTGGCGCTGCCCAACAACGCGTTCGGCCGGTTCAACCGGGCTCCCGAGTGGGTCAAGGCGCCGACTGCTCACCAAGCCCCGGAAGGGGACGCGCGGGCAGCCTGAGCGCTGCGACTGCCCCGGTCCGCCGGGTGACCGGCCCGACCACCCGGCGTGCAGCCGGGGCAGGGACGTGCCTGGAGCAGGCGCACTAGCATCGGCGCCGTGAGCACCTCGACGTAGGCTGCCTCGGCAGAGCGGCGTTGGGCGCTGGTCGCCGTCGCCTACGCGTTGGTCGCGCTGCTCCTGGGCTACCTCGCGGCGACCGGCCTGAACGACACCCTGGCATCTCGTACAGCGACAGGGCGCTGCCGACCGAGCCGGTGCTGCCGGTCGCCGGATCATCACAGGTGTCGTCAGCCGCCCCGGTTGCGCTCACCTCGATCGCCATGCCGCACGGCTACGCCGAGGACCCCCTGCTCTCCGAGGCGGTTGACCGCCTCGCCTCCGCCGTCGCGGACCGGACCGGCTCCAGGCCGACGATCGCCTCGGACGGCCGGGCCGACTTCGCCGTGACCGAGGACGCCGAGATTCCTGCTGGCCAAGACCCTGCTGCTGTCCGGCGTGACCGTGGCCCGTGGACCTCTGGGCTATTGGTACCGGATGTGGACCGACGAGACGTGGCGCACCCTGTACGCGACCGTCTCCGTGGCGGCCTTCCTCTGGCTGTTCGGCGTCACCTACGTGGTGCTGCGCAGCTCGTACGGGCGCTCCCGACCACGGGCGCTGGGCCTGATGCTGGTGGGGATCGCGACGCGAATGCTCGGGTTGGGTGCCCTGATGGTGGCCTCCGGTCTGGAGGCCGCCCTGACGACCTTCAACGCGCTGCTGCCCCTGGGGCTCTCGCGGATCCTGGGCATCACGGCGCACCTGGGCATCCCCACTGAGATCCCGATGTGTGTCCTGGCCCTCGGCGGGCTGCTGTCGGTCGGCGGCCTGCTGCTCGGGGCCGCCCGACGGCCGAAGGCGCCCGCGTGACGAGCGACGCGGGATGGCAGGCTTGAGCCATGACTGCGGCCCCTGAGTTGGACATGCGTTTCGATCCCGACGCCGGTGTGGTGGAGGTGGCGGGGCTGTCCAAGCGATTCGGGCCGGTGCACGCCGTCGAGGACCTGAGCTTCACGGTCGCCCCCGGGCGGGTCACCGGTTTCCTCGGCCCGAACGGCGCCGGCAAGACGACCACGCTGCGCCTGCTGCTCGGCCTGGCCACCCCGGATGCGGGCACCGCGACGATTGGCGGCCACCGTTACGCCGATCGGAGTCAGCCCGCGCGTCATGTGGGATCGGCTCTCGAGGCCTCGTCGTTCCACCCCGGACGCACGGCCCGGGACCACCTGCGTGTCTACGCCCCCCAGATCGGCGTCGACGACGCGCGCTGCGACGAGGTGCTGGCCGCGGTCGGGCTCACCGAAGCAGCGGACCGGCGGGCGGGGGGGTTCTCGCTGGGCATGCGCCAGCGGCTGGCCCTGGCCACCACACTGCTCGGTGACCCCCAGGTACTGCTGCTCGACGAGCCGGCCAACGGCCTGGACCCCGAGGGCATCGCGTGGCTGCGGCAGTTCCTGCGGTACCTGGCCGCGCAGGGCCGCACGGTGCTGATCTCCAGCCACGTGCTCTCGGAGGTCGAGCAGACCGTCGACGACGTCGTGATCATCGCCCGTGGCCGGCTGGTGCACGAGTCGTCACTGGCCGAGCTGGAGGCGTTGGCGCGTCCGGCGGTGCGGATCAGCTCCCCGGACGCTGCCGGCCTGGCCGCCCTGGTCTCGGAGCAGGGCTGGGGGTCGGCGACCCGGTTCGACAGCCCGAACGTGGCGGTGATCCTCGACCGCCATTGCCCGGAGGTCGGCGACGCAGCCCACGCCCGCGGGCTGTCGCTGCACGAGCTGTCTCCGGCCGGCACCAGCCTGGAGTCACTGTTCCTGCAGCTGACCGCAGATCCGGTGCCCCCGCCCATGGGCGCGCAGGGCGCACCGGCGGAGGTGGCCCGATGATCGCCGCGTTGCGCACCGAGCTGCGCAAGGTGGCCACCACCCGTACCTGGTGGCTGACTGCGCTGGTGTTCCTGGGCTACATGCTCGTGATGGGCGTGATCATGGCGTTCTCCCTGGTGATGGGGATGCGGGCAGCGGAGGATGCGGGTGGGGTCAGCGCCGGGTCCGGCGGCTTCGGTGAGGCCGCCCTGGACCCGATGTCGATCGCGACCTCGGTCTACACGCTGGCCGTCGCGCTGGGCTACATCTTCCCGGCGATCCTCGGGGCGCTGAGCGTCACGGGAGAGTTCCGGCACCAGACCATCACACCGACGCTGCTGGCCGAGCCACGGCGCAGCGTCGTGCTCGGCGCGAAGCTCGTGTCCATCCTCCCCTTCGCCCTGGTGCTCGCGCTTGCCGGTGTCCTCGGCACTGTCCTCGGCGGGGCGGGCACCCTGGTGGTCATGGGCGAGCCCATGCTGCTCGGGGAATCCGCCGTGCAGCGGACCATCGCGCTGTCGGTGGTGGCGCTGGTCCTGTGGGCGCTGGTCGGCGTCGGCTTCGGGTCGGTGCTGACCAACCAGGTGGCGGCCATCGTGGTCCTGCTGGCGTTCACGCAGTTCGTCGAACCCCTGCTGCGGTTGCTGCTGGCTCAGTTCGACGCGACGGCCGAGCTGAGCAAGTTCCTGCCGGGTGCAGCCGGGGAGGCGATCGCCGGGTCCAGCCTGTACGTGAGCAGCGGCCTGGCGGAGCTGCTGAGCTCGTGGGCGGGCGGACTGACCCTGCTGGGGTACGCAATCGTCCTGGTGCTGATCGGGCGGTTCACCACCTTCCGCCGCGACATCGGCTAGGTGCGGCGGCTGGGCCGGTTGTCGCCGCGGGGAACGTCGGCGGGGCGGGCGACGTCGGCGGGCGGCGGGGATGTCGCAGTCTCGAGGTGCTGTTCACACCGGTAACCTGCCCGGCATGAGCGACGTGCGCACGACTGCCGGGATCGACCTGATCGATGTGTGGCGCGACGTGATGGTCGACCTGCGCGACGCGGCCGCGCGTGCCCCGTGGCGGGCACCCTCGATCCTGCCCGGCTGGAGCGTCGCGGACATCGTCGCGCACACGCTGTGGATCGAGCGCTCGCAACTGGGTCTGACCGATCCGCCGCACGAGCCGGACTGGCCCCAACTGACCCACGTGAGTTCCACGTTCGGCCGGATCACCGAGGTTCCGGTCGATCTGCGCCGCACCCGCACCCGCGACGAGGTGCTCACCGAGTTCGACCAGACCATGACCGCCCGGGAGGCGTCCCTGCGCCACCTGCGGGCTACCGACCCTGATGCGTCGGTCAGGAACCCGCTCGGGTCGATGACCACCCTGGACGACCTGCTGTCGATGCGCATCTTCGACGCCTGGGTGCACGAGCAGGACATCCGGCTGGCCGTCGAGGACCCCGGACATCTGGACACCCCCGCCGCTCACGTGGCCGCGGCACGGATGCGCGGCTCGCTGGGCCGGGTCTGGGGCAAGGGCGTGGACGCGCCGGTCGGAGCCACCGTGCAGGTCACCTGCACCGGCCCGGGCGTGACATTCAACGACACGGTCGTGCGCAGCGCGGACGGTCGCGCGCGGGCCTGCGATCCGGTCGCCGAGCCCACGGTGGCGCTGACGATGTCGTTCCCGGCCTACGTGGCCTTGGCCTGCGGCCGGGGGCCCGCGCCGGTCGAGTCCGCGGGGGACCTGGAGCTCGCCTCCCTGACCATCGCGCGGTTCAACATCGCCCCCTGATTCGGCGGGGCACCAGGGGAGGCGTGCGCAGGCCGGACGCTCGCCCGCGTGCGTCCGGGTTCACACGTAGGCTGGGCGCACCTCGGCCAAGGAGCCCCTTATGCAGCCCAGCGAGCTGGAGTTCACCGGCACATCGTCGTACCTGACCGACCCGGCCCTGGAGACCGCGGTGCGCTGCGCGCTGGTGCTCCAGAAGCCTCTTCTGGTGCGCGGCGAGCCGGGCACGGGCAAGACCCTGCTCGCCGAGGCAGTGGCCCAGGCGCTGGACATGGAGCTGATCACCTGGAACGTCAAGAGCACGACCCGGGCCCAGGACGGGCTCTACACCTACGACACCGTGCAGCGGCTCTACGACAGCCGGTTCGGCGACCACGACGTGCGCGACATCAACGACTACATCCACCTCGGTCCGATGGGGCGGGCGTTTCACGCCCCGGCCCGGGCGGTGCTGCTCATCGACGAGATCGACAAGGCCGACCTGGAGTTCCCCAACGACCTGCTCCACGAGCTCGATCGGATGCGGTTCACCATCCCGGAGACCGGCGAGACGATCGCCGCCGAGCACCGGCCGGTGGTCATCATCACCAGCAACGCGGAGAAGGAGCTTCCCGACGCGTTCCTGCGTCGCTGCGTGTTCCACTTCATCGACTTCCCGACCGCCGAGCTGATGGGGCGGATCGTCGAGGTGCACCACCCCGGCCTCGACGACGTGCTCCTGGCCCAGGCACTCGAGGCCTTCTACGCGGTGCGCGACATGGACCGGGTGCGCAAGAAGCCCTCCACCAGTGAGCTGATCGACTGGATCGCGATGCTGCGCCTGGCCCAACCCGATGCGGTCGCCCTCGACGCGAGCACCCCGTTCCTGGGCACCCTGCTGAAGAAGGAGCAGGACCTCGCGGCGTTCACCGACCAGATCACCGGCCGGAACCGGCGCCGGTACTGATGTTCCTGCCGCTGCTGTACCGCCTGCGCGCCGAGCGGGTGCCCGTGGGGACGACCGAGGCGCTCGCGCTGGGTCGAGCCCTGGCTGCCGGGGCGCACCGCAACAGCGTCACCGGCTACTACCACGTGGCTCGGGCGATCCTGATCCATCACGAGGGTCACCTCGATGCCTTCGACCGCGCGTTCGCCGCCGAGTACCGCGGCGTCCTGAGCCTGTCCGAGCAGATGCGCGAGTGGCTCGACGAGGTGGCGTCGCGCGGTGAGCGGGCGGCCAACGGCGCCGACGATGGATTGCCCGACCTCGACGAGCTGCTCGCCGAGTACCAGAAGCGCCTGCGCGAGCAGACCGAGCGCCACGACGGCGGACCGTACTGGATCGGCACCGGCGGCACCTCGCCGTTCGGTCAGGGCGGCAGCGCTGCTGGGGGGCTCAGTACCGGGTCCTCCGGCGGCGGTCGCGCGGCCATCAACGTCGCCGACGCCCGGCGCTACCGGGGCTACCGCTCGGACGTGACCCTCGACATCCGCCAGCTCGAGGTGGCCCTTCGCCGGTTGCGAGCCTTCGTGCGCGACGGTGCCGCCGACGAGTTGGACATCAATGCCACCATCGACGCGACCGCGCGCAACGCCGGCGAGATCGAGGTCGTGACGCGCCCGCCCAGCCGGCCGAACACCCACGTGATCCTGATGATCGACGTCGGCGGGTCGATGTACCCCTACACAGAGCTGATGTCCCAGTTGTTCAGCGCCACGAAGAAGGCCACCCACTTCAAGGAGCTGCGCACCTACTACTTCCACAACACGATCTACGGGCAGGTGTATGGCACGACCGCGTTCGCCGAACCGATCACGATCCCAGACCTGATGCGGCAATGTGCGTCGCACTACAAGCTGATCATGGTCGGCGACGCGCTGATGGCCCCCTACGAGCTGCACTCCGGGGGGCACTGGTCCATCGACGGCCCGGATGACGTGTCGGGCCTGGGCTGGCTGCGGATCCTGGGCGAGCACTTCACCGACGCGGTGTGGCTCAACCCGGAGCCGGCGCTGGGCTGGGCGGGCACCACGATCGAGGACATCGCCGAGGTGCTGCCCATGTTCGGGCTGACCGTGGACGGCCTGACCGAGGCGATGGCCCTGCTCAACCGCGGCGTCCGCCGCTGAGCGCCGGTCCCAGCCGTCCCGCCGCGACCACCGCCCCCGGCTCTGCCCCTCCCCGCGCTGCCGCTACCCGCGCTGCCGCTGGCGAATCGATCCAAGTTCGAGGTCGAGGACCCCCAGCGAACTTGGATGAACCTGCCGAACGCCCAGCGATCTTGGATGAGTTCGACGGGGCCCGGCCCGTGGCGGGACGCCGAGCGGAGGCGGGGCGGAAGCGGAAGCGGGGGCGGCGCCGCAGGGTGCCCGGGGGCTTGCCGATCAGCGACCGGCGCCCAGCACCTCACGCAGCTTCACCCTGCGACCGGTCACCACCAGGGCTCTCTGGTAGACCCGCGCCCCGAACCAGGCGACCAGCACCGCCGCGCCCACCGCCAACGCCAGGCTCGTCACGAGCTCCCAGACCGGCACCGTCCCGGAGGCCCACCGCACCGGCATCGCCATCGGCGAGGTCAGCGGAAACATCGACACGAACACGCTCAGGCTCGACCCCGGGTCGATGGGGACCGCGGTCACCGCGGAGAGATAGGCCACGACGAGCAGGACCATCACGGGCATGGTCGCGGACCCCACGTCGGTGACCTTGTCCACCAGGACCGCAGTCGCCGCGAACAGGAACGCGTAGACGAAGTACCCCACGACGAACCACACGACCCCCAGGGCGATGTCCGCTGAGGTGACCGTCGGCAGGTCCAGCCCGTCGGTCAGGGCGATCGCCGCAAGGATCGGAACGGCCAGGGCCAGCAGTTGGATCAGGGTGCGCAGGCCCATGCCGATCACGTTGCCGACCAGGATCTGGCTCGGGCGCAGGACGGCCAGCAGCACCTCGGCGATCCGGGTGGACTTCTCCATGCCCACGTTCACGGCCAGCGACTGGCCGGCGACGATCAGGGCGAGGTAGAGCACGATCCCCACGACGAAGCCGACCCCGGCCCGGCCCTCGTCGGTGGCTGGGCCCACCTCGACCTGCTCGGGGGGCTCGATGGCCGACAGGGCAGCGATCTGCTCGGGACTCAGGCCCGCGTCGGCCAGTTGCCCGGCTGACTCCTGCGCGACGATCGCCTGGGTGACGACCGCCGCGAACGAGGCCGGTGCGTCGCTGCGCACGTAGAGCGTGTCGCCGGACAGCGCCACGGTCGCGTCACCGGCCCGCACCGCCGCCTGCGCCCCGTTCGAGTCCTGGGCGCTCAGGTAGTCGACTCCGAACTCGGCGGCCTGGCCCGCGGCATCCACCTGGGCCCGCAGCGGCGCGCTCACCTCGCCGACGGTCGCCAGCGTGTAGGTCGGCTGGCCGCCGTCGAACAGCCTGGGCACGAACACGACGGCCAGGCCGATCGCCAGCAGGATCAGCGTGGTGACTCGCAGCGCCTTGGACTGGAGCCCCTCGGACAGGCTGCGACCTGCGACCAACCGCACCCCGGACCACCAACTCGAACCGCCCATCAGCGCACCTCCGACAGCTCGCCGGCCGCACCCATGAACAGTTCCGAGAGCGTGGGGAGGTCCAGGCCGAAGTCGGTCACCTCGCCTGCGCGCCGGGCCACGTCGAGCACCGCCAGTGGATCGGTCCCCGGCGGCAGGTCCAGGCGCAGGGCGTCGGCGCGGTCCTCGACGATCGTGACCTGTGGATGGGCGGCCAACCACTGGTGATCGGTGCCGGACAGGGTCAGGCGCAACTGCCGGCGCCCGGACGACGCGCGCAGGTCGGCCACCCGACCCTCCAGGACCGTGCGCCCCTCGCTGAGCATCACGATCGCTTCACACAGGTCCTGGACCAGGTCGAGCTGGTGGCTGGAGAACAGCACCGTCATCCCCTCCCGGACCCGCTGGGTCAGGGTCGCGGACAGCTCGTCGACCGCGACCGGATCCAACCCGGCGAACGGCTCGTCGAGCACGATCACCTCCGGCTGGTGCACCAGGGCCGCAGCCAACTGCAGGCGTTGGGCCATGCCACCGGACAGCTTGTCGGGCCGCTCGTCCCAGCGGTCGCCCAGGCCGAGCTCCTCGAGCAGTCCGCGCGCCGATTCGGTGGCCCCGTCCCGGGTCATCCCGTGCAGGCGGGCCAGGTAGACCAGTTGCTCCCCTGCGCGCATGGCCGGATACAGGCCGCGCTCCTGGGGCATGTACCCCCAGCGGCGCCGGTCGACCGGGGTGACCCGCTGACCCTGCCAGCGGGTGTCGCCTCCGTCGGGGTCGATCACGCCCAGCATGACCCGCATCAGGGTCGTCTTGCCGGCACCGTTCGGACCGAGCAGCCCGGTCACGATCCCAGGTGGCACAGCGAACGACACCTCGTCGAGCACCCTGCGCTGCCCGAACGAGTGCGACACCTCACGGACCTCGAGCATGGCGACCACCATAGCCAGATCCACCCGCACCGGTGGGGCAACGGCTCGACCTCTGGCCGGCATCAACCCGGCCATCCGGTGATCGCGATCGCCTGCTGGCGGTCCGAGCCTGACATGATCGCCGACATGGACCGTCAGTGGTGGGATGCCGTGGGCCCAGAGGTTGCCCGCCAGCAGGCTGCGCAGGTCAATCGGGAGCTGTGGGCGATCGTCAACGACCAGTACACCGATACCCAGGCCGAGGCCAAGTGGGGCGCGGATGACCTGCGATGGGGCATCTTCGACATCCCGGATGAGGAGCTCGGTGCGCTGGGCGACGTGGCCGGCCTGGACATCGTCGAGCTGGGATGCGGCACCGCGTTCGTCTCGGCGATCCTCGCCCGGGCAGGTGGGCGCCCGATCGGGGTGGACGTGTCCCTCGAGCAACTGGCGACGGCCCGGCGCTGCCAGGAACTGCTCGGCCCGCAGTTCCCGCTGCTGAACGCCGATGCCACCGCCGTCCCGCTGGCCGATGCGAGCTTCGACCTGGCGATCAGTGAGTACGGCGCGAGCCTGTGGTGCGACGCCACCGGCTGGGTCGGCGAGGCCGCCCGCCTGCTGCGTCCGGGCGGTCGTCTGGTGTTCCTGACCTCCAGCCCGCTGGTGACGATGTGCGTGCCCGAGGCCGAGGGACTGGCCACCCGTGAACTCCAACGCGGCCAGCGCGAGATCGATCCGGTTCGTTGGCCCGGCGGCGGTGTGGAGTTCCATCCAGGGCACGGGGAGTGGATCGGCGTCCTGCGACACCACGGCTTCGAGGTCCTGGCCCTGCGCGAGCTGTACGCCCCGCCTGGCGCGACCGCCCACGAGTACTACCAGATCGCTGACCCGCAATGGGCGCGGCAGTGGCCGGCGGAGGACCTGTGGGTGGCCCGGCTGGGATAGGCGACTGGGCCGCAGCCGGAGCTGCCGGGGATCGCGGTCGTATAGGCCGATGGCCCGCGGGTAGACGTGTGGTGTCCCATAACGAGAAAGGGGAACCACGATGGGCCTCGGTGTGAGCATCTTCCTGCTGGCCATCGGCGCGATCCTGACCTTCGCGGTCGATGCGCAGGTGGCCGGCCTTGACGTGAACATGGTCGGGATCATCCTGATGGTGGCCGGTGGTGTCGGTCTGCTGCTGGCCCTGGTGGTCTGGGGCCCGCGCAACGACGGTTCGGCGACCCGGGAGGTCCGCGAGGTCCGGAGGGAGCCGTGATGTCCGAGGATGGTGCCGCCGATGCGGCGTTCCCCGCCCAGCAGCAGCAGCCCCCCGGCCTGACCGACCAGATGGAGCCCGTGCCCGATCACGGCGAGGACTCCTATCGCGGGTGTGAGCGGCTGATCGGGCGTCGCGCGCTGATCACCGGCGGGGACTCCGGGATCGGGCGGGCCGTGGCGCTCGCCTTCGCACGCGAGGGTGCCGACGTGGCGTTCACCTACCTGCCCGCCGAGCGCACCGACGCCGAGGCCACCCTTGCCCTGATCGAGGCTGCCGGTACGCGTGGCGTGGCACTGGCTGCTGACCTGCGCGACCGTGGTTCCTGCGAGGGGGTCATCGACACGGTCGTGGCCGCGTTCGGCCAGATCGACGTGCTGGTCAACAACGCCGGCTACCAGCACGCCCGCGACGACAGCCTGACCGAGCTGCCCGACGACGAGCTCGACCGGGTGTTCCGGACCAACCTGTACAGCCTGTTCTGGATGACCCGCGCGGCCGTCCCGCACATGCAGCAGGGCTCGTCGATCATCAACGTCAGCTCGATCCAGGCGTATCAGCCCTCGACCTCGCTGCTGGACTACGCCGCGACGAAGGCCGCCATCAACAACATGACCGTCAACCTCGCCGCCCAGCTCGGACCGCGCGGCATCCGGGTCAACGCCGTCGCCCCGGGCCCGATCTGGACGCCGCTGCAGCCGGCCACCCAACCGGTCGAGAAGGTCGAGCACTTCGGCTCCGACACCCCGTTGGGCCGCGCCGGGCAACCCGCAGAGGTGGCCCCGGCGTTCGTGTTCCTGGCCAGCGAGCGAGACGCCAGCTACGTCTCGGGCACGGTGCTCGGGGTCACCGGCGGCAAGCCCGTGTTCTGAGACCGATCGAGTGTCCGTCACGATCCAGGAGGAACTCATGCCAGGCAGCGCCAACTCGTCACTGAAGGATCCGGAGATGTACGAGTCGCTCCGCGACGACGGGGCGTCCAAGGAGAAGGCCGCGCGGATCTCGAACGCCGCGGCGAACCGCGGTCGATCCGAGGTCGGCCGCAAGGGTGGTGAGGCCGATTCGTACGAGGACTGGACGGTCAAGGAGCTGCGTGGCCGGGCCAAGGAGCTGGGCCTGTCCAACTACTCGTCCAAGCGCAAGAAGGAGCTCATCCGGATGCTGCGCGAGCACTGAGCCACCGGAACCCCGCGCCCGGGACGCCACCGTCAGGCGGTGCTCGGTCCCTCCCAGAGGTTGATGCGCCCCTCGACGGCGTGGGTGTCGATCGCGGCCAGTTCCTCGTCGCTGAAGTCCAGGCGGGCTGTCGCGGCCAGGCTGTCCTCGAGCTGGGCGACGCTCGAGGCCCCGATGAGCGCGGAGCTGACCCGCGGGTCGCGCAGCACCCAGGCGATCGCCAGTTGCGCCAGGGTCTGACCGCGCCCGGCGGCGATGTCGTTCAGCGCGCGGATGTGCCCCAGGTTCTCAGGTGTCAGCAGGCCGGCCGACAGGCTCTTGTCCTGGGCCATCCGGGAGTCCGCCGGGATCTCGCCGAGGTAGCGCGAGGTCAGCATCCCCTGGGCCAGCGGTGAGAAGCCGATGCAGCCCACGCCCTCGTCGCCCAGCACGTCGAGCAGCTCGTCCTCCACCCAGCGGTTGAGCATGGAGTAGGAGGGCTGGTGGATCAGCAGGGGAGTGCCGAGTGCGCGCAGGATCGCGACGGCCTCCCGGGTGCGCGCCGCGGAGTACGACGAGATCCCGACGTACCGGGCCCGACCGGAGCGCACCGCGTGGTCGAGGGCGCCCATGGTCTCCTCGAGCGGGGTGTCCGGGTCGAACCGGTGGTGGTAGAAGATGTCGACGTAGTCCACGCGCAGGCGCTTGAGTGACTGGTCCAGCGACCCGAGCAGGTACTTGCGCGACCCGAGGTCGCCGTACGGGCCGGGCCACATGTCCCAGCCGGCCTTCGTGGACAGGACCAGCTCGTCGCGGTGCCGGGCGAAGTCCTCGGCGAGGATCCGCCCCACGTTGGTCTCGGCCGTCCCGTAGGGCGGCCCGTAGTTGTTGGCCAGGTCGAAGTGCGTCACGCCCAGGTCGAAGGCGCGGCGCAGGATGTCGCGCTGGCGCTGGATCGGGGTGTCGTCGCCGAAGTTGTGCCAGGCGCCCAACGAGATCGCCGGCAGCTTCAGTCCGCTGCGACCCACGCGGCGGTAGGGCATGGGCTCGTAGCGGTCCGGTGCGGCGACGTACTGATCGAGGATGTTGATGGTGCGCACCTTTCAGGGTGTGGGTGGGTGGTGGTGGCCAGGCGGTGGTGGCGGTGGCCGGTGGGCGCTGCTAGCGGGCCTGCGGGTCGGGCTGGTGGATGCCGAACGTGTTGCCCTCGCTGTCGAGGTAGTACCCCTGCCAGGCCATCCCGGGCAGGGCGTACTTGGGCATGGCCACGATCCCCCCGGCGGCCAGGATCCGCTCGTGCGCCGCGTCGTAGTCCTCGACCCCCAGCGTGCACACGAACGCGTTCGTGCCCTGACCGGCCTCGGGTGGGGGCAGCGGGCGCAGCAGCAGCCCGCCGTCGATGCCGGGCTCTTCGGGACGCCCGGCGGTCACGCCCCAGTAGGGGGAGTCGACCAGGTGGCTGAAGTCCTCGAAGGTCCATCCGAACGCGTTGGCATAGAACGTCTTGGCCCGCTCGATGTCCCCGGCCTGGATCTCGAAGTGCACCACTCGTGCCATGGACGGTCCTTCCTGAGTGCTCGTTGCTGAGTTCGTGTCGAGGCTATGGCTGCGCGGCTGGTGCGTCCACACCTGCGCCGGCAGCGTCGTCGTCTACCCCGTTGTCCGCGTCCCATGCGTGTGGCAGGACTCCGGCGCCGCTCACCCGTCCCCGCGGCGACGCCAGCGGAAGAACGCCCCGGCCAGGATCGCGCTGAGCAGCGTCCAGGCGACCAGCACGAGTGCCACTCGCGGCATCTCGAACGAGCCGGTGACCTCGAGGACGGCCGCCTCCGGCGGCAGGAACACGTAGCGCATGCCCTGGGTGAGCCACTTCAGCGGGAACAGTGCCGCGAACTGCTGCATCCACGCGGGCAGGTCGCTGTAGAGGAAGAACACGCCCGAGGTGAACTGGAGCACCAGGATGATGGGCGTGACGATCGCCGAGGCGCCCTTGCCCGACTTCGGCACTGACGAGAAGGCCAGGCCCAGCAGCGTCCAGGTGATCAGGCCCAGCAGGCTCAACCAGGCCAGCGCCCCCCACTTGGCCGCGCTGTCGGGCAGGGCCACGTCGAACAGCAGCACGCCGATGCCCATCAGCAGCGCGAGCTGGAGGACGTAGACGACGAACACCATGCCGACCTTGCCGATGAAGTAGGCAGCCTTCGGCATGGGCGTGCCCTCGAGGCGCTTGAGCGTCCCCTCGTCGCGCTCCTGCGGGATGCCGATCGCCAGGTTCTGGAAGCTCGTGTAGAGGATGCCCGAGGCGATCATCCCGGCGACGAAGTACTGGGCGAACGTGATGCCGGTCGGCCCGAGCTCCTGGTTGCCGAACACCGAGCCGAACACGATCATCAGGATCATCGGCAGTGCGAGGGTGAACACCGCGGACTCGCGGTCGCGGAACAGCATCCGCAACTCGACGCCGATCCGGGACCGGCCGATCGCCAGCGCCCCGGGGGCGTGCGGCGAAGCGGGTCGCGCAGTGCCTCGGGTGGGGGAGGTGCTCATGGTGCCACCTCCTCGCGGGCCGCAGCCGTGCCCTCCACCAGTCGCAGGTAGGTGTCCTCCAGGGAGGGCCGGGTGATCGCCAGGTTCGGCACCTCACCACCGAGCCGGGCGGCCAGCGCCCTGACCAGCGCGGTGGGGGTATCGGTGTGTTCGACGCGGGGGCGGTCCTCCTCGGTCCAGGACACGCGCGCCTGCCCCTGATGGCGACCGCCCAGCTCGGCGGGCTGATCGAAGGCCACGAGCCGGCCGCGGTTGATGACCCCGACCTGGTCGGCCAGCGCCTCGGCCTCGTCGAGGTAGTGCGTGGTGAGCAGGATCGTGGTCCCCTCGGCCCGCAACGTCTCGATCAGGGCCCAGAACTCCCGGCGGGCCTCTGGATCGAACCCGGTGGTCGGCTCGTCGAGGAACAGCAGTTCAGGTCGTCCGATGATGCCCAGACCCACATCGAGGCGACGCCGCTGCCCGCCGGACAGGGTGCGCCCGCGCGAGTCCGCCTTCGCGGTGAGCCCGACCTGGGTCAGGACCTCCTCGATCGGCCGCGGGTCCGGGTAGTAGCCGGCGAAGTGCGTCAGCGACTCGGCCACGGTCAGGTCCCCGAGGTCGTTGACCGACTGGAGCACGATCCCGATCCGGGTGCGCCACCGCCGGTCGGCCCGACCGGGATCGACGCCGAGGACCGCGACCTCCCCGGCGTCCCGGTGCCGGTAGCCGGCCAGGATCTCGGTGGCCGTGGTCTTGCCGGCACCGTTGGGTCCCAGCAGGGCGACGCACTGCCCGTGCTCGACGCGCAGGTCGATGCCGTCCACCGCGTGCAACGGGCCATAGGCCTTGGCCAGTCCGCGAACCTCGATCGCAGCCGCATCGCTCATGGTCGGCCAGTCTGCCAGCGCCCGGTCGCTCACGCGTTGACGAGGGCCCTTCCAAGATCCGTTCCGGTTCGATGTGCCGGAGACCGGCCAACCCACCCCGATGCTGGCGCGCTCGCTGCGGGCTGGCCGCTGCCACAGCCTGCGACGTTGGGCGAGTACCGCGATGCCGAGCTGCGCACCGCGCTGGACACGCTTCCGGACCCGCTCGGTGACAACGGCGACGCCCTCGACCTGCACCTCGTGGACGCCGGTGGCGCTGCCCACGACACGGCGGAGGTGGTCCTGGTGTCGAACAACCCATACGTCCTGGACTCGCTCGGGGGTTGTGGGCGCGGAGGGACACCGGGGAGCTGGGCGTGCTCAGCCTGACGATCGACAACGCCACGGAGGCCCGCCGGTTCCTCGGTCCCCGGGCCGCCGGCCAGATCCGCAGGTTCCCCGGCTGGCAGGAGTGGAGCACGCCTGTTCGAGCTGCACTCCGGCGGTCCCGTGCGGGTCGGCGTCGACGCCCGACCTGGCGCGAGCAGCACCCGCCTGACGATCGGAGATCCGCCCGGACTTCCACCTCCACCGCGGCATGGATCCCAGACCCTGGATGCGCGCGCCGGCCAGGTCCAGGACCGGATAGAGCTCGTCGGTCACAGGGGTTCGGTACCTCGTGTACGGCGAGGACAGCCGGCGCACCGGGTTCGTCAGCGGGAGGTCATGGTTGCCCAGCACGACCGTCGTCGGCGTGGGGAACTGGTCGAAGACCTGCTTGGCGCGCGCGAACTGCGCGGTCCGAGCGCGCATGGTGAGATCGCCGGTGAGGACGGTCGCAGCGACACCGGCGGCATGCAAACTATCGGCCAGGCGGGCCAGCGTGGGTTCGTCGTGGGCCCCGACATGGATGTCCGAGACATCGGCGATGCGCAGCGTCGGCCCCGCCTGACTCATCGCGACCTCCTGCTCTGCGTCTGGTCGGCAGGATACGACCGCGGCGGGTGCACGCGCGGATCGACCAGTGGCGTGCGGGACCGGACCGGCGCAGCGTGGGACGGGGCCGGGGATCGCACGGCACACTGGGCGGATGCAGCAGGTCCATCAGCTCGTCGCGGACCTGCGTGCGCTGGGCGTGCGCAGTGGCGAGGTCCTCATGGTGCATGCGTCGCTGCGTCGCGTCGGCCCGGTCGAGGGGGGCGCCCGAGGGCTGATTGCGGCCATCGAGTCGGTACTCGGCCCGGACGGCACCCTGCTCATGGTGCTCGGTGCGCGCGACGACCACGCGTGGGTCAACGAGCGCCCCGAGCCGGACCGGGCCGCGCTGCTGTCCGAAGCCGAGCCCTTCGACCACCTGCGCACCCCGGCGCTGCCCGAGGTCGGGGTGCTTGCCGAGGTGCTGCGCACGATGCCCGGGACAGTCGTCAACGACCACCCCGAGGGGCGGTTCGCCGCCCGCGGCGGGCGGGCCGAGGCCCTGCTGGCCGACCTGCCGTGGGACGACTACTACGGCCCCGGGTCCGCGCTGGCCCGGCTGGTCGCCTCCGGTGGGCGGGTGCTCCGCCTGGGCGCAGATCTCGACACGGTCACGGTGCTGCACCACGCGGAGTACCTCGCCGACGTGCGCGACACCCTGCGGGTGCGGCGCTTCCGGCGGGTCATGGGTCCCGACGGGCCCCGGATCGTCGTCGTGGAGTGCCTCGACGACGAGGACGGCATCGTCCCCGAGGCGCGCCAGCCCGAGCAGGACTACTTCGCGGTGATCCTCACGGGCTACCTGGGGCTGGGGCGGGCGTCGGTGGGGCGGGTCGGAGGGGCGCAGGCTGAGCTGATCGATGCGGGCGACCTGGTGACTTACGGTGCCCGGTGGATGACTGACAACCTGCGGTGAGTGCCGTGTGGTTGCCCGCGGCATCATGATGTGGCATTCACCCGCACGGGGTGATGCGGCCACGTGGCATGTATCCGAAGATGGGTCCGCCCAACGCAGCCGTGGCCACCATTGGCCGCGGCTTCCAGAACCGCGGGCACCCAGACGCCCACTTCACTGCCGAGCATGGCACGACCCGAGGAGAGACATGACCGACACCACCCCAGGCACAGACGGCGCCGCCGGCGTTGCGGCCACCGACGACGATCTCAGCGTCGTGCGTGCCGTGACCGACGGAGTCCAGACGCTGATCATCGCCGACTTCGCCGACACCGCATCCGCCCTGGATGCCTATCAGGGCCTGAAGGCCCTGCAGGACGGTCGCACGGTCGAGGTGGAGGGGGCCATCGTCGTCTCCAGGGACGCCGATGGAACCCTGACGGTCCAGGAGGCGACGGACCACAGCACCGGCCGCGGCGCCACATGGGGCGCCATCGGCGGCGCTGTGCTCGGAGTCGTGTTCCCGCCCTCGATCATCGGTGGAGCCGTGGTGGCGGGGCTTGCAGGTGCGGCCATCGGCAAGGGTCGGCATGTGCACCACAAGCATCAGCTGGCTGACGAGCTCCAGTACGCCATCGATCCGGGCCACTCCGGCCTGGTCGCGCTGGTCTCCGACCCAGGAGCGGTCGAGATCGCCAAGGCCCTGGACAAGGCCGGTCGGATCGTCAGGAAGGCTGTCGACGATGCCGCGGCCGACGACATCAGGGCGGCCGCCAAGGCCGCCGAGGACGAGACCAAGAGCACCTGATCGCGCGCGCTGCGCGGCCCGATCGAGGGCCGCGCAGCGGATCGGGGTGATCAGTGCCACGCTGGTGCGATGACTGGACTGCTGGCCGATGCCGCCCTCGAGACCCACCTGGCCGACCTGCCCAACTGGCAGCGCTCGCAGGAGACGATCGTCGCGACCTACGCCATGGCGACCTTCCCGCATGCGATCGCCCTGGTTGCAGCCGCGGCGGCGGAGGCGGAGGCCGCCGATCACCATCCCGACATGGACATCCGCTGGCGCCGCGTTGCGTTCGCGCTGACCACTCACGACGCCGGCGGCCTCACGGTCAAGGACCTCGATCTCGCGAGGGCGATCGACCGGGCCGCTGTCGGTCTCGGCTGGGAACCTGGCGGCTGAACTCGTCGCCGCGTGACGGTGCGTGGATGTGGGCATGTCTGCACCTGGCTCAGAGGTGCCCGGCAGCGTTGTCATCTGCCGGTGTCGGCGCCTGGCTGGTTCGAAGTGTTGCCCATGCCAACGCCTGCACCACGCATCAGCACGTAGGCAAGCGCCAGAGTGGGCCCCTGTGCTGCCCGACGGACCTACAGGAACCTCCTACTCTGGGCTTGCTACGTGCCGGCGACCTGCCGCTGGCCTCACCCCAGATGGGAGCCGCTGATGCCCACGGACCGGGACCGTGACCGCTCGGGCCGGCCGCGCCAGGATCGTCCTCGTGACGGTCTGGGCCGACCCCTGCCCTATGGCCAGGAGGGTGTGGAACCGGTGTCCGAGGAGCCGCTTTCCCCGGAGCTGACCCTGGAACGCGCTCGCGAGCTCCTAGCCGCGGGTCGACCGTTCTCCGCGCATGAGGTGCTCGAGGCGCGATGGAAGCATTGCCCGGCGGACGAGCGGGCGCTCTGGCAGGGCCTGGCGCAGGTCTGCGTGGCCCTGACGCACGCCGCGCGGGGCAACGAGGTCGGTGCCGAGCGGATCCTCGAGCGCGGGTTGGACCGGCTCGAGGAGTACGCGACGGTGGTGTCGGCGCCCACGTATGGGCTGGACCTCGTGGCGGTCGCCGAGTGCGCCCGGCGCCAGGTCTCGGTCGGGCAGGACCACGAGCCCGGCGCAGGGTCCCCCTGATCTCCGATCAGCCTTGAGCCCGGCCCTGCAGGGCCCGACCGGACACCCCGACCCGGTCAGTCCGGGGGGTGTCCCTATGTCTGTGGTCACGTTGTGGCGGGTGGTCGGGGCTGGTAGGTCTGTTGGTTCTTGAGCATGGCGTAGATGAGGACGTGTCGCGGGGTATCCGCTCCCGTTCGCCCGATCTGCTCCCCGAATTCCGGGAGCGGATCGGCGAAAGGGGAGCGGATCCAGTCGGCCGACCAGCGTGGGTCCGCGGGCCTGCTACTCGCACCACGGGCCTCCGTAGTCGCGTCGCGCCTTCCGCCAGATGTGGCGGCCGAGAACGATGCGACACGATGGACAGTGCCGTCAGCCACCACATCCGTGGGGGTAAGAGACACGGGTAGCACGCCAACCCCAACTGGCCACCAGGAACATCCCAGATCTCTTGCGGTGCCACGCCTAGGAGCCGACGGCGTTGCCGTAGCGGTCCCCGTGCTGGCGTTGGCTCTCGCGCTCTTCCTCCCAGCGCTTCCTGGCCTCTGCCTGCCAACTCTGGGGAACCGTATTCGCCGCTCACCAGGCGATTCTCGCCGATCGCCGATCGCCGATCGCCGATCGCCGACCGGAGTAGGAGAGCGCTCTCGACGCTCCCGGGTTCCTGAAGTGGTTGGTCGATGACGGACTGTCGGAGCAGCCGGTGGACGGCGTCGCCGGCCTCGGCTCTGACTCGTTCACCGGGCCACGTTGCTCGGCCCCCTGCCGCGTCCGGGGCGTCGTGTGCCCCTCTGGTCGGGGGTCGGCGGATCTGGGCGATGCGACCGCTGAAGTCGCTCGGGGATGGATGGGCTCAGGGGTGCAGGTTGCGTGTGCAGGCGCGAAGGGACGTGTCGGGATGGCGGGGTGTGCGCCGGGTGACGCGGCATCCCGAATCGCACGGTGGATGCCTGAGGGCGAGCCAGTCAAAGGTGTGATAGCCTTCGAACAGGTGTTCGATAGATGGGGGATTGAGATGGAACTGAACGGGGGACGGGGGACCGTCACAGTTGGCGTGGCTGAGGCTTCACCGGCGGTGGTCGAGCTGGCGGCCGCGGTCGAGTCGCTTGTGGCCGAAGGCGTTCTGCCCGTCGGCCTGGATGCAGGGGAGCGGCCGGTCGCAGATGTGGCCGTCCTGCTCGAGTTGCTGCCCCAGGTGGAGGCGGTCCTGGGCATGCGCATGGCGCGTGCGGAGACGGCGGGCTGCCTGCCGTTCATGGCGGCCGGTGGGATGGCCGCGCACCGCTGGTGGTCACGGTCGCGGTCGCGGGGTCTGTCCCGGGCGGGTCACCTTGCCAATCGGCACCCCGCTGTCGCTGCGGCGTGGACGGTGGGGGTGGTCACCGGCGAGCACGTCGATGCTGCCGCGGTGGGGGTGCACGCACTGCCCGATGACCGGGCTGACGCCGTGCTGGAGGCCCTGAAACCGTTGTGGGGACGCACGACCCCGGCTGACGTGCGTCGGTTCTGTGCCCGCGCCCGCGCGATCGTCGATCCAGCGGCCGATCCCGACGAACGCGCGGTCTCCGCGCACGCCGAGCGCTATGTGTCGTTCGCGGTCCTCGACGACACGGTGCACGTCACCGGACGGCTGGCCCGGATGGATGGCGAGCTGCTGATGAACACCCTGCACGCGACAGCCGAGTCGCTACGTGTGGCCGGCGACGGGGTCACGGCGGCGCAACGTCGTGCCGACGCCCTGATGGTCCTGGCAGCCGGTGGCGCCACCCATGCGTCGGTGGCGGTCACGATCACCACCGACGGCGAGGCAACCACGAGCGGGCGCTACCTGCTGACGCCGGGCGAGACCCGCCACGCGCTCTGCGACCCGCAACTGACCGCCATCGTCACCTCGCGCACATCCCCGACGCTGAGCGCATGCCGACCCGCCGATGCGCTTGGGGCGCCTCGGGATGGATCGTCGTTGGAAGGCGGCCAGTCGGCCCAGGGTGGTGGTTCGCCAGTTGGGGACGGTGCGGCTCAAGTGGCGGCTCCTCAGATGGCGGCAAGGCGGCTCACAGTTGTGGCTCCTCAGATGGGGGTCGGGCGGCCGAAGCCTGCCGGCCGGCAAGTCCCCAGGATGAGCGGGCATCGCTGGTCCCTGCTCCACGGCATCCTGATGCGGAGAGCCCACCGCCAGGTCCCGATCCCGGGGGTGGTTCCTGCGGGTTCGATCTTGGCGGCAGTCCGCCGCATGGGCCGGATCGGGGCGGCCCACCCATGGGTCCTGACGCACAACTGACTGCGGCGGGTGATCCCTGGGCGTTGGCGCTTGCTCGGCTGACCGCTGACACCTTGGCAGCGCCGCAACCCCTCGCGGTGGGGCGGACCCAGCGGATCGCCACGACTGCCCAGCGGCGGGCTCTGGCCCTGCGAGACCGGGGCTGCATCATGCCCGGCTGCGACGTCCCGGCTGAGCGTTGCCAGATCCACCACCTCACGCCGTGGACCCAGGGCGGGCCGACGGACCTAGCCAATCTGGCCAGCCTCTGTTGGGCGCACCATCGCGAGGTGGACCTCGGACGCTGGGACCTCCATCCCGCTCGAACCCGCGTCGCGATGGGCGGTCAGGGTGGTGCGGCCGAAGTCGGCGCACGTCCCGGTGCAGGTGCGCCCGAAGGCGCGAGTCGTGCGGCCGAGCGCGGCACTCCCGCCAACCACGGAGCGCCCCTCACCATCACCACTCGTCCCCGACGTCGCTGGTGAGCGGTGAGCCCCGGATCGGCACTGGGCAAGCAGGTCGCCGACGCCGACCTGCTGTGCTCAACCCGTGGAGATGTCGACCACGAGCCGCGCGGGCTCGTCCAACCAGGAGACCCGGAAGGGACGCTCGCGATCCACTCCCAGCGCGATCTGGGTCATGCCCTCGAAGGCGTACAGGTTGCGCGCCTCCTTCAGTGCCACGAACCCGGTCGTCACCAGATCGTCGGGTCCGGTGAACGGTGGCCACTCGTCGGGCCGGCCCGCGAAGTCGTTGACCGTCCAGACCCCGACGACCACCGACAGTGCGGCCTCTCCGCGGACCTCGACGGGCTCGCCGGACCCGTCGCGCACGATCGGATCGCGGTACCCGACGGTCCATCCAGGCTGTTGCCCGGCACCTCGCATCTCGAACACGAACCGCTCGTAGCAGTCGTGTCGCCCGACGCGCATGGAGGCACCTGTCATGGTCGAGAGGGCGAATGGATCGTCTGACTGCACGTCAGCGGTCGATCCGAACTCCTGGCACTCCTGATCGGTTTCGCTGGGCACCGCCGAAGGGCTCACCGTGCTGGTCTCGGTGGCGCTGGGGGCCGGCGCTGAGGCCACAGGAGTTGAAGCATCGGGCGCGCCGGACGCTGATGGCAGAGCCACAGGTTCAGAGTTCCCGCCGCACCCGGTCAGAACTCCGACCAGCACGGCTACCACAGTCATCGACTGCCACCTCATGGCACCGATGCTAGGACTCTGAGAGGCGATCGTCCACGAACTGCTCAGCTCACCGCCGCCACACGTATGGGGTGGTCGTCGAGACCCTGATCAGGCCCGATCGCTCGAGGATCGGACGCGAGAACTCGGTCGAGTCGCTGTGGATCAGGGTCCGGCCCAATTCGACGGCAGCGCGGGCGCGAGCGGCGGTCAGCGCGCGGTAGATGCCCCGACCGCGCCAGTCGGACAGCACCGATCCTCCCCAGATCCCCGCGAAGTCCGAGTCTGGGACCGGCTCGAGTCGACCGGCGCCCACCATCTGCCCGCCCACCATCTGCCCGCCCACTGTCTGCCCGCCCACTTGGGCGACCCAGAGCTGCATCCCGTCGTCCAACGACAGCCGGTGCAGCAGCGCGTCGGCCATCTGCTCCGAGACCGGGTCGCCGAAAGCGCGGTCGGCCATAGCGCTCATGGCCCGGACGTCGTCCTCGTCGGTGACAACGCGCAACAGCACTCCTGCGGGCAGGGGCACGTCGACATCGAGCAGGCGCGCCTCACCGATCATGATCGACTCGGTCTCCTGCGCCACGAAGCCGGCGGCCAGCAGGGCAGCGTCCAGGCCGGGGGCGCGATCGTGGCCACGGGTCTTCCACTCCACCTGAATGATCTGCGGGTCAGTGCGGAAGTGGTCCAATGCCAGCCCCACCCACTCGGTGGCTTGCTCAGCCCCAGCCCCGGCCAGGTCGCGGTAGGTCACGAAGCCGCGCCCGCCCAGGAAGGTGGCCAGTCGAAGAGGGCCCAGCCGAGTGACACGTAGCGCACTCGGCGTCTCAGCCTCGGTCCGCAACTGGTCGTCGTAGGCTCGCAGATACCGCTGGGCGTGCCTCATGCGCCCCATGATGCGGCCGCCGACCCCGTCAAGGCGCTCAAGCGGCGGTGTTCCTCAGCGCGCCGCCGCCTCCTGCGCTGTGTCACAGCGGTAGGACGTCGGCGTACACCAGCCGGGTCGAGGTTCCTTCCGGGCCGTCGGCGGGGAGCGTCTCCCATTCTTCGAGCACGACCCGCCAGGTCTCGTCGTCCCCGGGCCGGCGCGGGGGCAGGTCCTCGGGCAGGCTCAAGCTCCCCGACCAGGTCACCACCGTCCCCTCGAACCCGAGGACGGGCAGGTCCACGGCCGCCACGGTGCGCCAGCCGAGATCGGAGGGCACCTCCGGCACCCGGGTCTCCAGCCGCGCCCGCATCCGACGCGACGCTGCGAACATCTGCGCGAAGCTCGCGCCATGCACTGCGTGGACCAGCCCGCCCGGCACCCCGACCGGGCCGGTGACCTTCACCCGCGTGCTCTGGGCATCGGGCCGCGACAGCGAGGCCGTCCGCTCCAGTGGCAGCGGCACGAAGTCGCAGCGCACCACCGGCGACAGGTGCAGCCCGGGAAGCGAGCTGGGCTGGTAGCGCGCCACGGCCAGCCGCACGAACGGTGCGAACGCCGCCCCGGGATCCAATGCCACGTCGACGAACCACTGGCCTCGCTCCCTAGAGAACTCCGGGCGGTAGCCGAGCACCCAGACCGCCGGCTGGCCGGGCACGTCGGTCAGCGTCCGCGACACCGGCGGCCCAACCGGTCGGCCACCCTCGGCCCGATCGTCGAGCCCCACCAGGTGCGCGATGTCGACCAGGGGCAGCACCGAGCGGTTCGCCGGGCCCTGCTGCAGGAACACCGGGTCCCCGCCCCACTGGCTGACGTGATCCTCGGCCGCCGGGTTGCCTGCCGCCAGGACGACCGCCAACACTTCGCCGTCCCCGGAGGAGTACCACGGTCGCTCGAGGTAGACGCGCAGCCCGGCCCGGCGTTCCCGGCGCAGCGCGAACGGCTGCTCGGGCTCGGTGTCCTCGTACCACCGGAACAGCGGCAGCACGTCGGCTATGACCGGCTTGGCTGGTCGGGCGGTACTGGGCACGTCCAGCGTCCGGGCGGGCCCGAGAACGGACACGTCATCCACGTCCGGCACCACCCCCGGGTCGAAGTACTCGCGATAGCGGGTGGTGGCCCGCATCCGGTAGTCGATGTCTCGGTGCCGGGTGTCGCCGAGCTGGTGCACGCACTTGTGCAGGTGCATGACGCTGCCGTCGGGCAGCGGGAGGTCGTTGTCGACGCCGCCGAGCACGATCAGGTCCTCGTCGTAGCGCACAGTCGTGTCGGCGGCCGCCGCCACCACGTCGCGCAGCGTGGGTTCGGGCTTGGTCGGGTCGTCGACCCATTCACTCCACGCCGCCTCGACGTCGAGGCGCTCGGTGCTCGGGCCGTGCAGGTCCACGCCGCCGAACAGGGTCACCGCGGTGTCCGAGGATGTGCGCTGCGGCACCAGCACCGTCGCACGCGGGACCTCCACCGGCCGCGGTACCGCGTGCACGAGCCGGACCTCGGTCGCCGGAGTCAGCCACCACAGCCACCCGTCGGCCGCCGCCTCGGCCAGCAGGTCGTTGCCGCGCAGCGCCGAAGGAAGCGAACGCCAGAGCCCGATCAGGTCCAGCGACGCCCGATCCAGCGCGGAGGAGAGCCGCATCCGCAGCTGCTCCCCGGGTGGCACCGCGAAGTGCACCGCGTCCCCGTCCACCCGGGCCGCCAGCTCCGGGCCACCGGCCAGCACGAACCGCAGCGGCGCCAGTGCGGGCCAACTGCCCGAGTAGCGCAGGGTGACCCCCTCGATGGCCAGGAGCCCGGTGAGGTGATGGCCGGCCCCAGCGTCCGGGAACACCAGCGACAGGCCGGTGGCCAACGGATCGGGCAGGTAGGGCAGCACGAGATCATCGACATCGTGGACCACGTACTGCCCCGGGGTGAGCGGCTCGCCCCGGGGGAGGTCCGCGGGAGTCGCCGCCGCCGGAACCTCCGCGGTGGGCGAGGCGTGGAACGCGATGCCGGGTTGCGGCAGCCGCGCGCCGGGCGTGACCGGGTCGGCCACGGTCGGGTCCAGGAACGTCCCGGACTCGCGCAGCGCCACGGCCAGCGCGGCCGACACCGCAGCCGGATCGTCACTGCCCATCGCCGCATCGAACATCCCGTGCAGTTCCGCGTCGTACTGGCTGGTCTTCGGTGCGGCCACGTGGCGCTGTGAGTCGCCACGCCAGGCCAGGGCGAGCTCAGGATGGGCGCCCAAGGTCTGTGCGCTGAACTCGTCTGGCGCGACGATCGTCAACGTGAGGCCGTCCTCGTCGGGGCCCTGCACCCCGGAGCGGACCACCATTGTCGTCAGGGACTCGGCCTCGGTGTAGGGGTGGCGCGGGACCACGACCGGCTCGATCACCGGGTCCCAGCGCAGGAACGGGCGCGGGGTCGTGATCACATCTGCGGTGGCGTCCAGCAGTGCGGCGGCCGCACTGGCCGAGATCTGGGCGCCGGACTGCACGGCGCTGACCAGCGCCTCGGCGTAGACGGTGTCGGCGGTCTGGGCGTCCGCGCGCTCCAGCAGGCGTGGCAGCGTCGAGGCGCCCTCGGCGAAGAGGGCCTCGATCCGCCCGCGGCGGTTCACGCTGACCGGCCGTGCCCGCTCCATCCGTTGGATCATCCGCTGACGCACCAGCAGGTCCACCAGCTCCACGCCGGTGGGCCGAAACTCGCTGAGGTCCAGCCCGGAGGCGCCGTGGCCCTCCTGGGGGCCGGGTTCGACCACAGGCCGCAGGGCGCGGATCCGTTCGCGGACCGCCTCCAGGCCTGCACTGGCCAGCGGCTGGTCGGGCGACGCGAGGGCATCGCGGGACAGGGCCGCAAGGCGCGCCCTGGCCACCCGCTGGGCGAGGACGGTCAGGCGCGGAAGCGGCAGCTCCGACGAGCCGATCCCGTGCTCCGGGGACCCGACCCCGTGCCCGGGCGACACGACCCCGTGCCCGGGCGACACGACGCCGTGCCCAGGCGAAACGATGCCGTGCCCGGGCGACACGACGCCATGCCCGGGAAGGCCAGGCTCTGACGGCTTCGGGCCGACCACCGTGTGCGGGGCGCTGTTGCCGGCCAGGTCCACTGCCCACGCACGCAGGGCGTAGCTGCGCCCGTAGCGCAGTCGGGGAAGCGTGCTCGGCTCCACGCGCGACGTCGTGCTCACCGGGTTGACCGGATCCGGGTCCGGCTCAGGAGCGTCCGTGAGCACCTCCTGCCCGTTCTCGTGGACGATCAGCTTCCCCGGCCGCGGGGCGGACAACGACCAGCCGTCCCACCCGGCCAGCACCTCGTGGGCGTGGTAAGGCGCGCCGGGCACGCCACCGTCGGGACCATCCGACCGGGTGAGGGCGGCCCCCTGCAGGAAGCCGACGTCCGGGGTTGCGTCCAGCACCTGACCGGCCCCGTCGACCTCC
This sequence comes from uncultured Actinomycetes bacterium, assembly GCA_963798745.1. Classification (GTDB taxonomy): domain Bacteria; phylum Actinomycetota; class Actinomycetes; order S36-B12; family CAIYMF01; genus Prado023. Next base: position 612,488 of record CAWCUF010000003.1, on the reverse strand, counting down.
ACGTCGATCAACCGCCGGTGCAGCGAGTGCCAGGCGCGGGACGCGTCGTCCCAGACCTCGAGGCGGACCCCCCGCGCGACGTCCTCGAGGTGCAGGTCCCCGGCCGTCCCGGCCAGCAGCGCGGTGTCGCGGGCGGGAGCATCGGACAGGCGCTCCTTCAGCTCGGTAGCGCGATCCACCCGTGCCACGGCCAGTCCGGTGGCGCGCAGTGTAGGTGGGGCGGAGGTCGTCGGGTCACCGTTGTTCTCGGTGGCCAGCAGCCGCGGCACGGTCCGCACGTACGCCTCGAGCTTGAGCCCGGAGGCGTCCGGGTCCAGGTCCAGCACGCGGAAGCGCTCCTCGTCACCGATGCGCAGCAGCGGCCCGAGGTAGTCCCCGCCCGCCGACGTGGCAGTGAACGTCACCCCGGCCACCGCGCACGCGGTCCATGGCTGCTCGGTCACTGAGTTCTCCAGCCGCGGCAGCCGCAGCATGCCCTGCACCGCGACCACGCCGTCGAGGGCGCCGAGGTCATCGATGTGCAGGTCGATCACGAGTCCGAGCCGGCGCAGCAGCGGGGACAGGTCACCGAGCATCGCCGCGCGGGCGTGGAAGTCTGGATCGGGCTTGGCCAGGGGGACGCCGGTCGCGCCGTCGGTGGGCCGGTCCTGATGCGGGGTCGCGTCCTCGGGGCGCTGGTAGTAGCGCCGCGCCCGGTGCACGTCCGCGGCCAGCAGACTCAACGGGTCGAGACTCGCCCCAGCCACGTTGCCCCCCGTGCCCAGACCCTGGCCGACGAACCCACCGCCGGAGATCTCGTCGAGGCGCTCGGTGGCGCGCGCGTCGAGTTCCGGGGCCACCCGCAGCAGGGTCTCCACGTCCAGTCGGCGCTCGAACTGGCCGTAGCCGATGGCCTGGAGCAGTGGTGCGGTCAAGGCGTTGCCGCGGACACTGGGCGGGGTCACGGGCGAGGAGAACATCGCGGCGGCATGCACGAGGGCGGCGTGCTGCTGCATCCGGTGGGCGGGGAACGTCCGCCACGGTGCTGCGGTCAGGTCCGGGGTCCTCCAGGGCCGCACGGCGAGGTCAGCCGGGAAGACTGCCGGCCAGAGCCCCGGCTCAAGGACTCCCAGCTCAGCGGTCACCGGGATGCGCACCAAGCCTCCTCCGGCGGTCCGGCCGAGCAGCCGGATCCGGGCACCGGCGAGCTCGGACGTCCACGCGCTGACGGTGGGGAAGTCCCCGACGACTCCCGCCGGGCCGTCCGGGGTCAGCCGGTGGGTGACGAACAGGCAGAGGTGCACGTCCCGCGCGGGGTCCGCGCTGTGCGGAAGTGCGGTGACGAGGAAGGACTCGGTAGCCATCGTTCACGCTCCTGCAAAGGCGGCGCAGTAGTCGGCCCAGGCGGAGGGCACTTCCACGACTGGGGTGCCGTCCTCCGGGACGCCGAGCACTGCGGCGAAGGTGGGGTCGCCGTTCGAGCCGGCGAGCCGGCGCTCGCAGCTGACCTCGACGGAGAACGAGAAGAACAGCACCTCGACCTCGATGCTGATGCTGGCCCGGCCGACCATCTTGCCGGTGGCGAACTCGTAGGTCAGCGACAGCTCGAGGGTGATCGACGCCGAGATCAGGCCCAGCACGTCCATCTCGCCGCGGATCCGGAAGTAGCCGGTCAGCGAGCCCTCCTCGCCCTCGAGGCGCAGGTACAGCCCGACCATGATCGACACCGATCCGGAGGCCACGCCGAGGTTGATCGACAGGCTGGCCCCGGCCTCCAGCGACATCTCGAGCACGACCAGGCCCTTGGGTGACAGGCGCAGGCCGACGAACCCGCCGCCGCCGATGCACATGACCGTCATCCGGAACGGCTTGTCCCGGGTGCAGAAGTTGAACCCGACCGTCACGGCATCGCCCAGGAAGGGCACCCGGACATCGGCACCGAGGCTGATGTTCTCGAGGCTGAACATCCCGACCGCGATGTTGGGCAGCGCCAGGTCGAAGCCGGCGGTGACCCCGTCGGTTCTCACATCCACGTAGGGCGGGTCGGAGAACCCGTCGAAGGGTACGAGCTCCTTGAGCGTCTCGATGAAGCCCAGCACCCCCTGCCACTGCATCCCGGTGAAGACCACGTCCACCTCGGGCTTGCGCCCGCTGGCGGCGCGGAACGCGAGCCGGTCGAAGCCCATCGTCAGCAGTGAGGCGCCCGGGAACAGGTTCAGCCCGAAATCGGCGAGCTCGGCCAGCACATCGACACCCACGCCCTCGGCGCCGGAGGCCCGGGCCTCCACCGAGAGCAGGAAGCCGTCGGGCTTGACGAAGAACAGCGCATCGTCGGCGGTGGTCGCCGAGCTCGGGAAGTTCGTCAGCGTCGGGCGCCACTGGAAGCGCGCCCGCACCGCACCGTTGGCCGGGTCCAGTCCGTTGACGAAGTCCGCGATCGCCTCGAGCGTGTGCGCGATCTCGGCGGCGTCGAGCACCGGGGCCAGTGCGCCGACGAGTCGCTCGAGTTCGGCCTTGACCGCCGGTGGCAGCGGCACGGTGCGCGCCGTCGTGGCCAGATCGGTGACGAAGCCGGCCAACGTGTCCAGCAGCCCGGACACGGCCGCGGTGACGGCCGGCAGGTCGCTGGGATCGCCCAGGGACATCAGGTCGTCCAGTGCATCGTGCAACTCGCCCACCCGGGCGGCGAAGGTGCCGTGTACGGCGGCGATCTGGGCCTGCGCCGCTGCCGCCTGGTCCTTGAGTGCGGTGGTCGGTGCCGTGGTCGCGTCATCGGCCAGGCGGGTGATCGCGCGCTGCAGGGCGCCGGTGAGGTCGTCGAGGTCGGCCAGCAGGGCGGCGACCCGGTCGAGCTGTTCGGTCACGAAGGTGGGCGCCTTGTCCAGGCCCGCGAGGGCGAGGATGTCGGTCAGCTCGAACAGTCCGAAAAGCTTCGGCAGCGCGCCGGCGAGGAAGGCCTGCGGGTCGAACGCCTGCGCGGGGCTGGGCGGGTTGACCACCGAGTCGATGTCGCCCACGAGACCGATCGCGCGGGACAGCCCACGCACCGGCAGGTCGGGCTGGACGAACCCACCGGCCCGCTCGGTGCCGCCGCCGAACGAGATCTGCGTCATCGTCTTCAGCGCGAGCAGCACCTGGGCAGAGGCGTTGCTCCCCATGAACCCGCCGGCCAGGTAGGCCTGCGCGTAGGACACTGTGACCGGGTCGCTGCTCGGGGCCAGGTGTCGCATGGCCGGTATGACCAGGTCAGATTCGGCCAGGTGCGGGGCCGAGGTCTGCTCGCCCGGTGATCCGGGGTCGCCGGTGAACCGCAGCGTCACCGTCTCGAACGCCGTGTCCCCGGGCAGCGTGCTCGGGGCCATCGCCACTGACTGCCCCTCGGCGGGGATCGGGCGTTCCGGGTCCGTCGTGTATGCAGTCACGATGTCGGTCTTCTGCGTGGCAGTGCCCAGGTGTGCGGCGACCGCGAGCAGTGGGGCACGCAGGATCACCCGGCGGCCGTCGTGGTCCAGGCAGTCGAGGACGAACCGGTACTTGGCCCCCGCCACGATCGGCCAGAACAGGTCGTCGCCGTAGGCGCCCACCGCTCCGGCCACGTTCGGCGGCGACCCCAGGGGGAGCTTGAAGTCCAGGTTGGGTGTGACCAGGGGCCGGATCCGGACCTGCAGGAACGGCATGGTGCGGTCCTCGAAGCCGCGGACCGGCTCGGCGATCGTGATGAACTTGCGCTGGTAGAGCCGGGCCTGTGGCCCGAGCTGGTCCTTGATCTTGCGCTCGGTGATGGTGATGAGGCTGGCCCGGTGCCCGAACGGGAACAGGTAGTACGGCTCGACCACGCGGACGTACTGGTCGCGGCCGCTGGTCGCCTCATGGTCCCAGGCTTCGATGCTGGGCAGGCCCGCGGTGGCGTAGGGCTTGATCTCCCATCGGCCGTGCAGCTCGAGCCAGGCGCCCAGGGCGCTGAGGTAGAGCCGGTCGGCGTCCACGGGCTGCGGTGGGGCGATCCGCGGGTCGGCGCTCTGCCGGACGAGCACCTCCCGGTTCTCGCCGGTCAGGGCCGACAGGAAGCCGATCGTGCCGGGGGTGGGTTGGTCGAGGTCACGGGCCCACACGGCACGGACTGCCTTCTGCGGGTCACGTGTCTCGTCCACGTGGACGGTCCCGTCCGCTGCCACCCGACGCACGCCGAGCCGGCTGTGCCACAGCTCGATCCGCTCGGGGTCGCGCGGCCGGGCGGGATCGGCAGGTACACCGACCGGCGTGGTTGCGTGGGCGAACCCGCCGAGCGAACTCGGCGAGAGCAGGAGCCGGAAGGGCGCCTCGATGGCGGTCTCGTCAGCGCGCGGGGCCCGGGGTCGTTGGCGCACCGGTCGCACGATGGGGGGTCGGAACGTCAACTCACCGACGCCGAGGCTGCCGGTACTCGCGCCCGGGCCGCTGAACTCCACGCCGCTGAGGTCCACGGGGCGCTCTGCGGCCATCAGGACGCGTGCGGTCCGCAGTGAGGTGGCCGCCGAGATCAGGGCGCGGCCCCGGTCGGTCTGGCGGGCACGACGCTGGCGTCCCGCGGGGGCCAGGACGAGGCCGACCGGGGTGCGCAGCAGCCGGATCCCGCCGGGCAGCGTCACCGAACCCACGAGTCCCACGAAGTCCTTGGGCCGGAACTGCCGCGGGAACGCCCGTGGGGTGGCCAGGGGCACCACGACCAGCGGCAGCCGGCTCATCGCCGCGAGCACGCCGGCGACGCTGTACTCGATCCGGTCGTCGGCATCGACGGCGTAGACCAGCCGGCTGCCCCGGGCGGCCCGGGCCTGGATGGGGACCGGGGTGGGCGGGGGTGGGGCGACCATCTCCGGCTCGGCGGTCTCGATCGCGTGCTGGAACGAGTAGCGGACCTCCAGGCGCGCGCCCGCCCCGCGGGGGACCAGCGCCACACCCGCGTCGTCGGACACGAGGTCCATCCCGTGGGCGCGCACGTCCAGGGCGACCAGGTCACCCGGGCGCAGCAGGCGGAACCAGTGGCCGTCCACGGTGACCGTGGGCAACCCCACCTCGGTCATCACGAGGAGCGGCTCGTGCTCGACCGCCAGGACGTGGGGATCCCTGGGGCCTGGGCGCGCAGGTCGACGATCAGCTGGACGGCGACTCGGAGTTGGGCGGCTGGCCGGAGTTGGGCGGCGGCTCGGTCGTGGCGTGGATTCCATCGGTGATCGCCTCTCCCGGCAGACCTACCCGGGCTGGCGTTGGCGCTGGCCTGCCGTCGCTGCCGAGGCTAGTCCTGTGACGTAAGCCACTTCAAGGGATTGCTCGCCCATGATCCATGCCGCTTCGGAGGTCTCCAGCGCGTCCAACCGGAACGGATCCTGGGCTGCCTCACCACGGGTCCGAGCCGGGTGCATGTGCGGATGGACAGGCACGCCCGAGACGGATGCGTCAGCGAGGTGGCCTTGGGTCGTTCCCGTCCGACCAGCTGATCCGCGTGATCCCGGCCTTCGTGCCGTTGTAGTCGATGGTGAGGGTGTGGTGTTCTCGGGAGAAGAACGTCTTGTACTCGGTGAAGCGGCCCTCGTCCTCGATGTAGATGTACATGGAACCGGACAGCGCTCCCGCCGGGCCCTGACCTTCGACGAAGAGTCGGTAGAACACCCCGGGGATGGGCGATCGTTCGAGGCGCATCGAGTACACCCGAGCGCCGCTGTTGCCCACGATGACCTTGCTCAGGTCGGTGGACCCGTTGATCGACACGGACTCGTCCTGGAACAGTGAGCCGCGGGTCGCCAGCGCCGTGCCCCTGACCTTGCCCGCGTCGGGGGTGCTGAACTCGGTCGTGGCGATCGGACTGGCCACGAGCCGATAGACGCTTCCCGCCTGGTTGACCACCCACGGGAGGCCCTCGGGTCCGGTGGCGACGCGGACCGCCCCACCGCCCAGGTCCTCCCAGTCCAGTTGCACTCGGGTACCCGATGTCGGCTGGTTGGGCGCTCTGCCGTTCCACGCGAAGATGCTCGTGTCCGTGGTGACCCACGCGCGGAGCAGCGTCCCGACTCCGAGGCCGACGTCGCTGGCCCTGCGCCCCTGGACGGAGACGTCGGTCCACGTCGCTGCGGTGCCGGCGTACCGGTCGGGCCCTGGACCGGGGGTCAGGTTCATGACGGCGCCAGCGCTGTTGACGACCCAGGGGAGCCCATCGGGCCCGACCGACACAGCCGTCGCGCCACCGCCCACCGGCTGCCAGGTGTGCGTGCCGTTGCCAGGAACGCAGTGCAGGAGCTGCTGGCCGCCTGGCGCCGCGCCCTTCGCAAGCCCCCACACGGACCCATCGGTCCCCGCCGCGATATCAGCCAGGCCATCGACGCCGCCCACCTTCGGCCGTTCACCGATCTCCCATGCCTCACCACCCAGGGCCCTGCGGTAGGAGTAGCCGGAAGCGTTCACGACCCACAGGACGCCGGCCCCGTCGGCGGCGATGCGCACCCCGGCGCCGCCGTGGGCCTGCCACGACGACGACGACGGCTCCCAACGCTGGACCGGTCCGTTGCCCTGCGCGTCCAGGGCGCCGAGTGACCACACCACGCCGTCGCCGCCGACGGCGATGTCCGTGGCCTTCCCCGCGACCTGCTCCCAGCGCCAGCCGCCCGTGCTGTCGATGTTGACCGGCGCGAGTCGCGTGCGGATGCCTCCCACGAGCCGATTCTTGAGTCCGTCGAACAGGCCGGCGGCCTGCTTCTGGTAGCCGTGGACCCATTGCTCCAGCGGTTGAGGTCCGATGTTGTAGGCGGGATGCACCCGTGACGGGAAGTTGCTGGCGATGTCACCAGTGCTGACGTTGGTCGAGCCGGTGTCGAGCAGGTCGCTCAGGGACTTCTGCGACAGCTGGGCAGTCGCACTGGCGATCTGGTAGCCGCCACCGCCCCGGATCATCGTGTTGTCGCCCCAGATCTGGTAGGGCTCAGCGTGGGCCTGGGAGGACACCCACAGCGACGAGGAGTTGAAGTGGTCGTGGACGATGTTGCTGGCGACCTGCACCACGCCGGCGCCGAGGAACGCCCGCCACCGCTTGTAGGACCCCTCAACAGTGCTGCCGTCGGCCCGCACCCCGGAGACTGCCATCCGCCGGGCCAGCGACCAGTGCTCGCTGGCGGTCTGCGGGTCGCGAACCGCGCCCCGGGCACTGGGGTTGTCGAACGCCGAGTAGAGGGGCCGCCCCGCCAGGTCCGGCTGGTGTGCGAGGGTCATGAACTGCACGAGGTCCCAGTCGGGCACCGGGGTCCACGTGTTGCCGACCCAGTCGAGGTACCACTGCATCACCAGAGTCTTGTTGATCAGGTGGCCGGCCGCGAACGAGTCGTGCAGGAAGTGGTCGGCGTAGCCGTGGTGGATCCAGGCGAGGTTGGTGAGCCGGTCCTTGCGGTCACCAGTGGCATGGAACGCCTCCACGGCGAAGCTCCGGGCCTCCAGGTGGAACTGCTCCCAGCGGTACCACGAGTGCGGCGCGAAGTGGCAGGCGTTGCGCGAGAGCAGCCCCTGATAGTGATCGATGCCCCTGGGCCCGAAGGCCTTGGTGAAGTCCTCCAGCTTGCTGGTCTCCCAGATCGCATCGGCGGTGTCGTTGCCCAGCGTGTCGGCAACAGAGCCCTCGAACCCGCCGAAGAAGACCACCTTGTCCAGCCACTTCTCCTCGATCACCCACGTGACCCACGCGAATCCCTCCTGGCGCACCTGCTGCAGGAGCGGCAGGAGGAGTGGCTCGGGCATGCGGTCCAGTTCGGCAGGGGTGGCCAGGTAGTCGGCGAGGGTGTTCAGCTCGCCGTAGGTGACGACCAGGCCGCTGCCATGCAGCCGCAGGGGACGGAGGTCCGGGAACTCGCTGATGATCCGGTCTGCGGTGACCGCCTTCGGGTTCGTGTGCCACATCGCCAGGAACTTCTGCAGGCGTTTCAGGTAGGCCTTGCGCCGGTCGCCGCCGGCGGCGATCGTGCCGAAGTCCAGGGTGCGCAGGTCGCCCAGCATCCGGTGCTCCCACGAGGAGTGGCACTGCACGACCAGGGCGTCGCCGCGGTCCAACGGCCTGGCCCGCAGGGATTGCGGACAGTCCGGCAGACGGCCGGCCGTGAAGGCGTGCGCGAACGCGCTGGCCTCGGCTTCTGCCTCGATGACGGCCGACCGCGTCTGGTCTGGCCGGCGGTCCCCAGCCTGCTGGACCACGTGAGCGACCTCGTGGGCGAGCACTTCGAGTCCGGCATCGGAGTGCCGACGCAGGGTCCCCGATCGGAAGAACACGTCCGCGCCGGTGGTGAACGCGTCGGCATCCAGTGCGCGGGCGAGCCCATCGGCCGTCTCGTCGTCGTGCAGGCGCACCTGTCCGAGGTCGGCTCCGAGGGCCCGCTCGAAAGCGGTCCGCATACGGTCAGGCAGGCCAACCCCCCGCCCGATCTCGGCACGAATCCTGCGCTCGCGATCCGCGGGAAGGACGGGGCGGGAAGCGGTCATCGTCGAGCCCTTCGTCGGGGCCTCAGGATGGCGCATCGAGCAGGTCGGGCGCTACCCCCAGCTCGGCAGCAGCGAGCACGACTCGAACCGAGTCCGCAACCCGTTGGGCACCGCGCGCCACGCCGGACTGCACGGTTTGCCAGGCACCACGTGCCTCACCACCAGTCCGTGCCGGGGGCGCCCTTCCACGGGCCGGCGATCCGGCTGGTCGGCCAGTCACCGTAGAACGGGCTGGCCAACGGCACGACCACCTCGCCGTCGACTGTGCACCGATCCACCCGCTGCGGGTAGAAGCAGATCGCTCCCGCCAGCTCCGCGTAGGCGGCGGTGGGCGCCGGGTACCACCAGCAGGCCTCGCGCACCACCGGTCGGTCGGGCACGGCGAGGTCGGCGTAGCTGGCCCGGCCCTTGAACTCGCAGGCCGTGGACCGCCCGGACTCGACCAGCCAGTCGACGCGCACGTCAGCAGCGGGCAGGTAGTAAGCCGGGGCGTGTGCCGTCTCGAGGATGCGCCAGGCGGCCCGGGTGTCGGCGACCAGCACGCCGCCGTGCGCCACGGTGACGTGCTCGGTGCTGGCGACCAGGGCCGGTGGGCGCGGGTAGTCCCACACCGACTCCTGACCGGGGGCGACGGGGTCGCGCCTGGGTCGGCCGAACATCAGCCCGCCAACGACCCGGCGAAGATCTGCCAGGCCAAGGCGCTCTTGGCCACCAGGCTGAGCACCAGGTAGACCTTCTCGCCGTAGGCGTAGTTCGCCCAGGGGCCCACGCCCTTGTACTGCAACCACTGGTTGAGCCCGAAGCTGGAGAAGAAGACGAACAGCGAGACGAAGATCCCGTAGACGAAGCCGGGCACCTCGTCGGCGCCGACGAGGTTGATCGTGATGGCCAGCCACGGAGCCAGCCCCACCAGCGTGCCGAACCAGAACGGCAGCAGTGACGTGCTGGTCCGTCCGGGCGGGTTCGTCGACTCCTGCAGCCAGCCGAACAGGATCATCGCGACGTTGGCGCCGGCGATCGCGATGACCGCGTCGATCCCGGTGATCCCGTTGTAGAAGGCGATGAGGATGAGCATGATCGTGGCGCTGAAGGAGTACTCGACCCAGCGGAACCGGTTGATCCCGTGGCGCAGCCCGTCCTCGTAGCGCTCGCGCAGGACCGTCCCGGTCAGCAGGTGGTCCAGGGCGGCCAGACCGAGGAACACCGCGATGGCCAGTCCGATCCGCACGTCGAACAGGGGCTCGGGGGCCGGGATCTGCGAGCCGGGCGCCCCGGCCGGGAACGACGAGGTGACCGTGATCGCGAAGTCGCTGGCGAGCACCAGCACGAGCACCGCCTGCGCGGCATGCAGCACGGTCAGGCCCAGGTTCCAGCGACGCAGCCCTGCCAGCGCGGGCTGGTCGACCCCCGTCGCGATCGCCTGCTGGGTTGCCGGTGTCCGCTCAGTCATGGAATTCCTCTCGTCGTTCGCGAGCCGCGCGGGCGCGGCACGGGCACGCCTCGATTGTTTCGCGGATCGACCAAACCGGCTGAGTAACCGTCCATGCCCGGCAGGTGAGCGCGCATGAGGACCGGGTCTCCTCGGCGGCTCGGTGGAACGTGTTGGTGGAGCTCGGCGGGACGAGGGCCGACGTCGGTCTGACGTTCGCCAGTCGGGGGTGCAGACCGCCGGAGGCGAGCATCGAGCCTCGGAACGAGTCCTTGTTCAGCGCCAGACCGAGAATCTCCTCGTGCACGCGCTGGAGTTCGAGCAGCGTGACGCGCTCAGGCAGCGACTCGAAGCCGATCGGCACGTAGGCGAGCTTGCGTTCGGCCGCTGGTTCACAGGTCGCGGTGGTAGCGCTCCTCGGGTGCGCTGCTGCGGTGGGTGAGGTTGTAGATCGCCAGGCCCAGTCCGCCCCAGAGGACGAGCATCGCGAACAGCATCATCAGGATGGCGCCGGTGCTCATTGCGCTGCCTCCCCACCGGAGTTGAGCGCTGGGGGTTCGTCGGGGACTGTCAGCGGGGTCTGCTCCCGCCAGCGCACCCGGGAGGCCAGCACCGCGAAGACGAGGACCGCAACGGCGACCCCCCACCCGAACACCCCCAGCAACCAGGTGGGGTAGGGGTCCTCGGGGTCGCCGTAGGGGGTGCGCAGGTTGGTGACGAACTCGCCGACCAGGACGAAGCCCAGTGCCAGTGGGGCGATCACCGACACGAGCACCACCCACCACCGGCCCAGTCGGATCGACCCGTAGCGGTTCATGTGCCCGGCCAGGTCGGGGATCGCCCGGGCGACCCAGGCGAGCACGATCATGCTGACCACCGCCGCGGCCAGGATGCCGAAGCGATTGATGAAGTGGTCCACGATGTCCAGGATCCACACGCCGCTGGTCGTGCTGAAGAAGGCCAAACTGATCACGGCCGCGGGCACGCCGACCCAGAGGGTGGCCGACAGGCGGGTCAGCTCGAACTTGTCGCGGACCGCGGAGATGACGACCTCGATCACGCTCACCAAGGAGGTCAGCCCGGCGAAGACCAGCGAGCCGAAGAACAGCACTCCGATCAACGCCCCGGCGGGGGCCTCGTTGATGATCGTGGGGAACGCCACGAACGCCAGGCCCAGCCCCTCGGAGGCCACCTCGTCGACGGCCACCCCGGAGGCCTGGGCCATGAAGCCCAACGCGGCGAAGACGCCGATCCCGGCCAGCAGCTCGAATCCGGAGTTCGACAGCCCCACCACCAGCGCCGATCCGGTCATGTCTGTGCGCCGGGCGACGTAGGAGGAGTAGGTGATCATGATCCCGAACCCGACCGACAGGGAGAAGAAGATCTGCCCGAACGCGGCCGCCCACACCGACGTCTCGGTCAGCGCCGACCAGTTCGGCGTGAACAGCGCGTCGAGCCCCTGCGCAGCCCCGGGCAGGAACAGCGAGCGCACCACCAGCGCACCGAACGCCAGGATCAGAAGCGGGATGAAGACCACGGCCGTGGCGCCGATGCCCTTCTGCACGCCGAGGGCCATGATCGCCAGGACCGCCAGCCACACGATCGCCAGCGGGACCAGCACCCCGACGACGACCTCAGTGCTGACCGACCCCTGGGCGCCGGCCTGCAGGAAGTCGTTGAACAGGAATCCGACGGTGTCGTCGCCCCAGGCCTTGTCCACGGAGAAGAAGGTGTAGCGCAGTGCCCAGGCGATGACCGCGGCGTAGTAGACGGCGATCATGAAGCAGATCCCGACCTGCCACCAGCCCAGGCCCTCGGTGCGCCGGTCGGTGCGCGCGAACGACAGGGGCGCGGAGCCGCGGTTGCGGTGACCCAACGCGTAGTCCAGCAGCAGGAACGGGATGCCCGCGGTGAGCAGCGCGATCAGATAGGGCAGGATGAACGCCCCACCGCCGTTCTCGTAGGCCACGTACGGGAACCGCCAGATGTTGCCCAGCCCCACCGCCGAGCCGATCGCGGCGAGGATGAAGACCCGCCGCGAGGAGAACGCTCCGCGGTGTGCTTCGTGGTCGACGGTGTCGTTCGGCTGCGAAGTCATGCGCCCCTCCCATGTGGTCGCGCCCCAGCATGCCGTGTCCACCCGGGGGGATGCGCGGGGTCGCTGCGGCGTGGCGGTGGCACGGGGGCCCGGGCTGGGCGACGATGGGACCATGCCTGAGGGGGACGCCGTGCGCCGGACCGCCCGCCGGCTCGACGGGGCGCTGGCCGGCGCGGTGCTGACCCGCGCTGAGTTGCGGGTGCCCCGGTTCGCCACGGTCGACCTGCGCGGAATGCAGGTGCTGGGCACGCAGTCGGTGGGCAAGCACCTGCTGACCCGGCTGGCCTCGGACCGACGTGCCCTGACCCTGCATCATCATCTGCGGATGGACGGCCGCTGGCGCACCGGCCCGCTCGGTCCGCCCGGGGCGCCCGGCCACCTGATCCGGGTGTGGCTGGCGAGCGCCGACCAGCAGGCCGTGGGTGTGCACGTCCACATGGTCGAGGTCCGGCCCACCCGCGACGAGGGCCAGTGGATCGGGCATCTGGGCCCGGACGTGATGGCCGACGGGTTCGACGTGGCCGCGGGCGCGGACGCATGGGCGTCGACGGACCGGCCGTTGGTCGAGGCGCTCCTCGACCAGCGGATCGTCTGTGGCCTGGGCACGATGTGGGCCGCGGAGTTGGCCTGGGCGGCGCGCGTGCACCCGCGCACCCGGACCGGGGCGGTGCCGGACCTCGCGGCCGCGCTGGCCGGGATCCGGGACCGGATGCGGCGCGCGGTGGACGTGCCCGCCGGGGTGCGTCGCCGGGAGCTGCAGGTGTTCGAGCGCACCGGTCGGGGGTGCCCGCGGTGCGGCACGCCGATCCGCGCCGGGCGGGTCGGAGTCGCCCCGCTGGATCGCCCGATCTACTGGTGCCCCCGTTGCCAGCCACAGTCGGGCTGATCCCTCCGGGCGACCGATCGGACGCCGCCCTGACCGACGACGGTTGCTGGTAGGTCGGTGGCCCGCGCCTCTGGTGTCCCGCCGGAGACCGCGACACCATGGGCGCATGTCTGACGCTACCGATCGTCTGCACGCGATCGACCTCGCGTGGCTGGAGCTGCAGGGCGACGGACCGCCCATCGCGATCGGCACCGTGGCCGTGGTCGACGGGCCCGCGCCCAGCGACGACGAGGTGCTGGCCATGCTCGCCGACCGACTCGATCGGATGCCCCGGCTGCACCAGGAGCTGACCACGCGGGGCGTCGGGGTGCGCAGGCCGGTCTGGGTCGAGTCGCCCGGACTGGAGCTGCGCAGGCACCTGCACCGGGTGGAGGCATCCGGAACGCGGGGGCTGGATGCCGCCGTGGCCCACGTCATGGAGCAGCCGTTGCCCCTCGAGCGGCCGCTGTGGGATGTGTGGATCGTCGACGGGATGGCGGACCGGTGGGCCCTGGTCTGGCGGGTGCATCACACGATTGCCGACGGTCTGGGCACCCTCCTGCTGCTGGGTCACGCCTTCGACCTGGCGCCGGGCTCTGCCTCGACCCTGGCCGATGGTCTGCTAGCCGACACCCGCGGCCCCGCCGCTCCGGAACCGGCAGCCCCGGAACCGGCAGCCCCGGAACCGGCAGCCCCGGAACCGGCAGTTGCGCCCGGCCTACCCGCCGTTGATGTCCGCCGGCTGCTCGGTGCCCTGCGCAGTGCCGTGCCCCAGCTGGTCCCGGCCGTCTCCGACCTGCGTCCGCGACCGCCGAGCTCATTGACCGGCCCGGTCGGCTCCCGTCGGGTCTGGGTGTCGATCGACATCCCGTTGGCGCCGGTGAAGGCAGCGGGCCGCGCGCTGGGGGCCACCGTCAATGAGGTGGTGCTCGCTTGCGTCGCCGGCGGCTTCCGCGACCTGATCGCCCATCGCGGCGAGCCGGTCGCGGGGCGGGTGGTGCGCAACCTCGTCCCGGTGTCGCTGCGCGCCCCTCGGGACGACACCTCGCACAACCAGGTCAGCGCGCTGCTGGGCCACCTGCCGATCGGGGTGGCCGATCCTGTCGATCGGCTGCGCGCCGTGCAGGCGGGCCTCGATCACGGCCGTGGCATCGGCGAGCCCGCGGTGGTCTCGATGCTGCTCGGCCTGGCCGACCGCGCGGTTCCCGCAGGGGTGCAGGACGTGGCCATGGGCAGCGTCGGCCGGGTGCTGCCCGCCTGGTTCTTCGACACCCTGACCACCAACGTGCCCGGGCCGCAGTTCCCGGTGTACCTGCTGGGTCGCCAGGTGCAAGCCATGTATCCCATGATCCCGGTTGCTGCGCACACGGCCATCACCACCGGGATCTTCAGCTATGACGGCACGCTCAACGTCTCGGTCACCGGGGACGGCGACCTGGCCGGTGATGTCGCGGTGCTGGCTGAGGGAATCGGCCGGGCCGCGAGCGAACTGGCCGCGCAGCCGACCTAGTGCCGAGCAGCGTGGAGTCGCGCGTGCCGATGGCCGGTGGCACGCTGGAGCGCATGGATGTCACAGTGACCGAACTGCCTGAGCGCCGCGCAGTGGCCGTGGCGCACGTCGGCCCGTTCGACCAGATCGGGACCGCGTTCGACCAGTTGCGCTCCTGGATGCTGGCCCATGCGGACCTCGTGGCCACCGCCCCGCTGGCGATCTACGCCGACGACCCCAACTCGACGCCGGCTGAGCAGTTGCGCAGCTACGCCGCGGTGCCGATCAGACCGGAGGCGGAGCTGGCCGCCGATGGCTCGGGCGATGCAGGCGTCCAGGAGATCCCGGTGCCCGGTGGTCGCTACGCGGTGGGGGTGCACCGGGGCAGCTATGCGGGGTTGGCCCAGGCGTGGCTGGCGGTCATGGCAGCCATCGATGCGGCCGGACTCGATGCGGACTGGTCCCGTCCGAGCTTCGAGATCTATGCGACCGACCCCGGCACAGTTCCCGAGGACCAGTTGCTCACCGAGCTCTACGTCCCGCTGCGCTGAGCCGACCGGCGCACGTCCGGTCGGGCCGCCGAGGTCCGGTCACTCAGATGGTGCGCTCCAGCGTCACACGGTCCGCGCTCGGATCGTGGTCGACCATCGCATCGTGCTCGTCGCCGGACGTCCCCGCGGTGTGCACCGGGGTGAAACCCAGGTGCTCGTGGAAGGCCAGTGATGCGGCGTTGCTGGGGCGGGTCACAGCCTCCACGCGCGTGCAGCCGCGACCGCGCAGCAGGTCGAACACCCGCATGTACATCTCGCGGGCCAACCCGCCGAGGCGACGTTCCGGGCTGACCCACACCAGATGCAGGTAGCCGGTCTCCGGTTGGGTCTGGGAGACGAACGAGATGATGAAGCCGGCCAACTCGGCGTCTGCGTCCTCGACGATCAGCGACGTGTCGGAGAAGTGCCCGAACAGGAACCGGGGCAGCAACTCGTGCAGGTCCGGGCCGTCGGTCCAACTCGTCAGCGCAGCGAGCACCTCCTCCTGGTCGGCCTCCACCAGGGTTCGCCAGCGCAGTTCCTCCATCGGGTCCACCTCCTGTGCGTCGAGGCTATCGCGGGCGCTGCGGGGAGTCGCTGGGTCGCCACCCACCGGAGCCGCCCGGCGCGCTAGCGTGAGTGGATGACCGACACCGTGACCCCCACCGCACCGATCACCCCCAGCAGCGCCGGACCCGCACTGCGCGATGCGGTTCCCACCGCTCTGGTCGACCGCCTGCTCTCCGCTGTGCGTGCCAGCGGCCAGCAGACCGAGACGACCCGCGCCCCGTTCACCGGAGAGGAGCTCATCACCTATCCGATCTCCACGCAGGCCGACGTCGAGGCGGCCTTCGCCCGCGCGCGTGCGGCCCAGCGCGAGTGGGCGGCGCGCTCGGTCGGGGAGCGCTCACAGATCGTCGGCCGGATCCACCACATCGCCCTGAACCGGCAGACCGAGTTGATGGACCTGCTGCAGATCGAGGCCGGCAAGGCGCGCTACGACGCGTTCGCCGAGGTCGCGGCCGTGGCGGTCTACGCGCGCTACATCTCACGCACCGCGCCCAAGGTGCTGGGCCGACATCCACGCAAGGGCGTGATCCCGCTGATCACCAGGGCCTACGAGGTGCGCCATCCGCGCGGGGTCGTCGGCCTGGTCACCGCGTGGAACTACCCGGCGGTGTTCGCCTCCTCCGACGGCTTCTCCGCGCTGGTCGGTGGCAACGCCATCGTGCACCGACCGGATGTCCAGGCCTCACTGTCGGCCCTGTGGGTCCGTGACCTGGCCATCGAGGCAGGCCTGCCCGAGGACCTGTGGCAGATCGTGCTGGGCCCAGGGCGCTCGATCGGCTCGGCCGTGATCGACCGCGCCGACGCGGTCGCGTTCACCGGCTCGACGGCCGCGGGTCGGGCGGTCGCGGCCCAGACCGGTCCGCGGCTGATCTACACCGCACTGGAGCTCGGTGGCAAGAACCCGTTCATCGTGAGGGCCGACGCCGACCTCGACCGGGCCGTCGAAGCGGTCATCCGCGCCTGCTTCATCAACGCCGGGCAGACCTGTGTCGGCCCCGAGCGGATCCTGGTGGCACGGCCTGCGTACGCATCCTTCCGCGCCAAGCTGGTGGCCCGGGTCGACCGGATGAAGCTGGGGGCGCACATGGGATTCGGCTACGAGATGGGCTGTCTCATCGACGAGAAGCAACTGGCCAGCGTGTCGGCCCAGGTGCAGGAGGCGGTCGACAGGGGTGCGCAGGTCCTGGCCGGCGGCCGGCCGCGGCCGGACCTGGGCCCGACGTTCTACGCCCCGACGGTGCTGGAGGGCGTGACACCCGACATGGAGCTGTGCGCGGGGGAGACCTTCGGCCCCGTAGTGGCGCTCTACGCCTTCGACACCGACGCCGAGATGGTCGAGCTGGCCAACGACACCGAGTACGGCCTGCACGCGGTGCTGTGGACCCGCGACACCAAGGAAGGGCTGCGCCTTGCTGAGCAGATCAAGGTCGGCAGCATCGAGATCAACGACGGGATCGTGGCCACCTGGGGCAGCCCGGACCTGTTGCAGGGCGGCATGAAGGCCTCCGGAATGGGTCGGCGCAACGGCAAGTACGGCATCCTGCGGTTCACCGAGCCGCAGTCCATCGTGATCCAGCGGCTGCACGGGATCCATCCACCGGGGTCGATGGGGCACGAGATGTTCACGGCCCTGATGAGCCACTCCTTCAAGGCGATGCACAAGCTGCCGCGCGCCTGAGGGCCCGTTGAGCGTCCCGCGCGCAGCCCGTTCGCCGGCCCGGCCCCGGCCCGCGCCCGGTCCGCCGGCGTCGCAACAGTGACCAGAAGTCCGCGTTACCCCGTCGGCCAGTCGGCCAGCGTGTCCAGGTACTGCTGACGTACGTCCTCGATGTGCTCGTTCAGGTTCTCCCGCGTCCAGTCCTCGGTGGGGATCGGGTCCAGGACCGCCACGTCCACCGTGCCGGGATGGATCACCATCGAGTGCGCCGCCATGATCTGCCCGCAGTTGCGCATCACGATCGGCACGATCGGCACGCCGGCCTGCATGGCCATGTGGAACGGGCCCTTCTTGAACGGCAGCAGTCGCGGGGTGGGGGAGCGGGTGCCCTCCGGTGCGATGGCGATCGACCGACCTTTGCGCAGTGCCTCCACCGCGGGCTCCAGGCCCTCGCGGGCCTTGGCGCTGTCGGCGCGGTCGATGTAGGCCACATCGGCCAGGAACCCCACCGGGCCGAAGAACGGGTCGCGCTCCAGGGACTTCTTGGCCACGCCCGTGAAGTCCTTGCGCAGCAGCGAACCCAGCACGAACACGTCCAGCTGGCTCTGGTGGTTGAACAGGAACACCGCCGGGCGCGCGGCCCACACGTTCTCCTCGCCGACGACCCGCAGGCGCACACCGGCCGCCGCCAGGCCGAGGTCCGAGCCCATGCTGGCCGCCAGGTTGGCGCCCATCGACCGGCTGCGGTTGACCAGGGCCAGCGAGGCTGCCGCGCCCACGCTGCCGGCGAACAGCCCGACCGAGGCCGCACTGCGCACGATGTCGAGCACCCCGGTCGAGCGCGGCTCGACCAGCCTGGCGATCGGCCATCCGTTGTCGGCACATACCTCCAGCAGCGCGCTGTCCGGGTTCAGCCCGACCGGACGCCCGGCCGTCCCCAGGAACGGCACGTCCTCGCCGCCGTTGGAGTAGGCGAACGACTCCGCGAGGTCGATCCCGTGCTCGTCGGCGAACTCGGTCACGCCATCAGCCTTGCCCTGCCCCCAGCGGATGGGGCCGGCGATCCGGCCGGTGTAGCGCCCGTCGTCGTCGACTTCGATCTCGGTGCAGATGATGTGCTCCACGCCGAGCTCCTCGGCAGCGGCTTCCACCTGCGGCCGGGTCGCCGAGGAGGCGATGACCACGGTGTGCCGCCTGCGCAGGTGCGCCTCGATCAGCGTCCACGAGTCCGGGTAGATCATCTCGGCGATCTTGCGCCCGAAGATCGTGCGCGCCCAGGCCTCGACCTCGGCGACCGCCCGGCCGGCCTGGCCCTGTACGCCCACGTTCATCAGCTCGGTCACGTCATGGCCGCGGCGCTCCATGTTGATGCTCTCGCGGATCGTGCGCACGAGTTCGCCGGTGGAGATCTCGCGCCGCTTGAGCCGGTAGGTCAGGAAGGCCGCCGCGGAGTAGCCCGCGATCAGGGTGCCGTCGAAGTCGAAGAACGCACCGACCTCAGGCCCTTCCGGGGCCAGGTCGATCTGCTCGACAAGCCATTCGATATCAGCCATTGCGGTCTCCCTGTCGTGGGCTGCGCTCGGTCAGCATGGGCTGCCCGGAGGCTTGGGCGATCCGGCGCAGCGCATCCAGGCGTCTGGTGATCTCATGGAACTCGTGGGCCAGGTCGATGCGACGTTGGGCCAGACCCGGTTCCGTGCTGCTCATCAGTCCCAGGTTCTCCATGAGCAGCACGGCGTTGCGGAAGTAGTCGGCAGACACCGATTCCGGGGTGGGCAGGATGCGCTGAAGCCATCGCTGCTGCGCCACACCAAGGCACTGGGTCACCAGCTCCTTGCCCTCCACGGGTGCGTTGCCGGCACGGGCCAACTCCTCGGCGAGCACGCTGTAGGCCTCCAGGAACGGTCCGATCACCCGATGTGCCAACAGCAGGTCGAGCTCAGCCAACTCCTCGAGGGCGCTGGCCGGGCTGTAGGTGGCCTGCTGCCACTCCGGCTTGAGCAGGGTCGTCTCGGCGGCGACCTGGTCGGCGAACTCGCGCGTGCTGGGGAAGAAGAACTCGAAGCGCAGCAGCTCGCGCAGGCGTTTGGCGTTCTGCCAGGTGGCGCCGGGGATGTCCTCGGCGGCGTCCTCGGCCGCCTGTACCGCGGCCAACTCGGTGATCGCCCTGGCCAGGAAGAAATGGATGATGGTGTTGCGGTAGTACGCCGCCTCGTGCTGCTTGCCCGGGCTGATCGAGTAGACGGGTTCGGTGCCACCTGAGAAGACCGAGATGACGCCCTCGCCGACCATCCGGTCCAACACCTCGCGCATCGAGCCGTACTTGCTCAGGTCCGGCCACTCGGTCATGGGCAGGCCGCGCCGCTGGATGTAGCCGACCAGCGGTTGGAGGACCGCTCGGCCCTCCTCGACGGTCAACGAGCGCTCACCGTTGTCCAGCAGCGCGAACGTGATCAGCGCCCCCGGGGTGATCGGCGTGACTGCGTTGATCCGGTGCGCGGTCTCGAAGGCGACCTTGGGCACGGCCAGACGTGGTCGCAGCGTGCCCTGCTCGTCGGCGGTCAGCTTCACCGCGTCGGCCAGCGACAGTGGCTGCCCGAACCGCAGGTACGCCCGGCCCAGGCGCCGGGACTGCGAGGACGCGAACTCGTACATCCACTTCAGGCTCTCGGGCTTCTTGCGCCCGCCCATCTCCTCGGCTGAGATCGCCTCGATCTCGTGCTGCTGGTCATAGCTCACCGAGGTCGGGATGATCAGCACGTCGCGCTCGGGATGTGCGGCGTAGGCGTCCATGACGTAGCTGAGGATGCCCAGCCGCGGGGTGCGCAGCTTGCCGGTGCGGGTCCGGCCACCCTCGAAGTACCACTCGAGGTTCTTGCGCTCGCTGATCAGGTAGGACAGGTAGGCGCGCAGCGTGGCGCGGTAGACGTGGTCGTCGCGGAACTCGCGGCGGATGAACACGATGCCGTTGCGCTGGCCGATCTCGGACATCGGCCAGATCGCCAGGTTGGCACCGCCCAGCACGTTGTTGGGTCCGAACCCGTGCTCGCCCAGCGCCGAGCGCAGCACCATCGGGTCCAGGTACGAGCGATGGTTGGGCAGGAACACCAGGGCGGCACTCTCGTTGAGTTCCTTGAGCCGGGCGACCTCCGCGGGTCGGTAGTCCAGCCGGTAGGCGCGCGAGAGCCAGGAGCAGAAGAGGTCCCAGAGCGCGACGCTGTACTTGCCCGGCCGGACCGCCATCTCCTTCAGATCGACCTCGGCCTCCTCGCGGATCTCAGCCAGCGGCCGGCCGGACTCGTCGGCCAGTTGCTGGAGGGTGGCTCGGAACTCCGCAGAATCCAGCACCTCGTTCATTCACGGCTCCGATCACACACAGGGGGTCTGCGCAGGGTAGTGCCGGGTGCCCGTGGGTCGCAGAACGAACCCGGCATGCCGGGGGCGCGAGCGAGGCTCGCAGCATCGTCGACCCGGCGGTGCCCTGGGACCCCAGATGGGCGGGTCGAACGTCCTACGCGATGCGCGGGGGCGGGTCTAGCGTGGAGGCGTGGACGAATCGCTGAACTCCGCACCGACCGTGCTCGCCGGTTCCGACCCGGCGATCGACGTGCGCGGGCTGCACAAGTCGTTCGGCAGCACGCACGTGCTCGACGCCATGGACCTCTCGGTCATGCCCGGCGAGGTGCACGGACTGCTCGGCCCCAACGGCGCGGGCAAGACCACCACGCTGCGCATCCTGCTGGGGCTGTTGCGTGCCGATGCCGGCACGGTTCGGGTGCTCGGGGCTGATCCGTGGCACGACGCGGTGGCGCTGCACCGACGCCTCGCCTACGTGCCCGGGGACGTGACGCTGTGGCCGAACCTCACCGGCGGTGAGGTCATCGACATGCTCGGGCGGATGCGTGGCGGGCTCGATCAGTCGCGCCGCGACGAGCTGATCGAGGCCTTCGATCTCGACCCGACGAAGAAGGGGCGCACCTACTCCAAGGGCAACCGGCAGAAGGTCGCCCTGGTCGCGGCACTCGCCAGCGACGTGGAGCTGCTGCTTCTCGACGAGCCCACCGCGGGACTCGATCCGCTGATGGACGCCACGTTCCGGGACACCGTCGAGCGGATGCGTGCGGCCGGCCGCACGGTGCTGCTGAGCAGCCACATCCTCTCGGAGGTGGAGGCGCTGTGCGACCGGGTGAGCATCATCCGGGCGGGCATGGTCGTGGAGACCGGCAGCCTGGCCCAGCTGCGGCACCTGACCCGGACGTCGGTGGTCGCCGAGGTCGATCAGGTGCCCGCGGGCATGGAGCACCTACCCGGGGTGCACGACCTGGTCGTCGCCGGTCATCGGATCACCGCCAGCGTCGAGCCCTCCGGGTTGGCGCCGCTGATGGCCTCGTTGGGTGCTGGTGGGCTCAGCGCCCTGACCACGCATCCGCCGACGCTCGAGGAGTTGTTCCTGCGGCACTACCGCGACGATGTCGGCGCGCCCATGGCGACGGCTGGCGACGAGTCCGCCGATCAGGAGGCGGGCACCGGGCATCGGCGCGGGCTGCGGGGGAGGCGATCGGCGTGAGCACAGGGTCGGCACCCGTGCGGGTCCGCACCGCTGGCGTGGCGACGCCCGGGGCGCCCGGAGGTGGCGGATCGGGACTGACCGGAACCGGCGCGATGCTGCGCCTGGCGCTGCGCCGTGACCGGATCCTCGTGCCCGCCTGGGTGCTCGGCATCTCGGGGATGGCCTACTTCTCTGCTGCTGCGACGGTCGGGCTCTACCCGGGCCTGCCCGAACGGGTTGCTGCCGTCGAGGCGGTGAACGGTTCGGCCGCGCTGGTGGCGATGTATGGCCGGATCTATGACCCGTCCTCACTGGGCGAGTTGTCGCTGTTCAAGATGACCGCGTTCGGCGCTGCGCTGATCGGCGTGCTGATGGTCGTGCTGGCGGTGCGGCACACCCGCCATGAGGAGGAGGCCGGGCGTCTGGAACTGGTCGGGTCCACGGCGCTCGGCCGGCAGGCACCGATGGCTGCGGCCCTGCTGCTGACCGGCATCGCCTCCGGTTCGCTCGGGCTGCTCACCGCTGCCGGATTGGTGCTGGCTGGGCTTCCGGCCGGAGGGAGCCTCGCGTTCGGGGCCGCCTGGGCGGCCACGGGCATGCTGTTCGCGGTGGTCGGCACGCTCGCCGCCCAGGTGAGCATCAGCGGGCGGGGCGCCACCGGGCTGGGTCTGATGGTGGTCGCCGCCGCGTACCTGATCCGGGCAGTCGGTGACCTCGCCGAGGAGGGTCCGAGCTGGCTGTCGTGGCTGTCGCCGATCGGCTGGAGCCAGCAGGTCCGGGCGTTCTCGGGCACGCGTTGGGTGATCCTGGCGCTGCCGGTGCTGGCCATCGCGGTCCTGGTGCCGCTCGCGTTCTGGATGCGCAGCCGCCGCGACCTCGGCGCCGGCCTGCTGGCCGACCGACCCGGCCCGGCCCGGGGCAGCATCGGCTCCGCACTGGGGCTGGCGGCCCGGTTGCAGCGCTCGACCTTCGTGGCGTGGGCGGTCGCGGCCACGTTGCTGGGCGTGGTCCTGGGCAGCGTCGCCGACAGCGTCGGCGGGTTCCTGGACTCCCCGGGCATGACTGAGATGCTGGCGAAGCTGGGCGGTGAGCAGGGCCTGATCGACATGTTCCTGGCGGCCGAGCTGGGCATCATCGGCTCGATCATGGCCGCCTACGGCATCGTGGCGACCCGTTGGCTGCCCGCCGAGGAGGAAGCGGGTCGCGCCGAGGCGGTCCTGGCCACCGGCACGTCGCGGCGTCAGTGGGCCGGCGCGCACACGCTGCTCGCCCTGCTGGGCGTGGCGGTGCTCATGGTGCTCATCGGCCTGGCGATCGGCCTGGGCCATGCGATCTCGGTGGGCGACCCCGAGCAGGTGCTGCGCGTCGGCTGGGCTGCGGTGGCTCGGATCCCGGCCGCCTGGGTGATGGTCGGTCTCGCCGTGGCCATCTGGGGCTTCCGGCCCCGGCTGGCCTGGCTCGCGTGGCTGCTGTTCGTGGCCTTCCTGGTGATCGGTGAGTTCGGCGTGCTCTGGGACCTGCCGGCGTGGGCGCGCGACCTGAGCCCGTTCACTCACTCGCCGGTCCTGCCCGGCCCGGACCCGTCCTACCTGGGCCTGCCGGTGCTGCTCCTGGTCGCCGCCGCACTCGTGGCGTTCGGGATCGACAGGTTCACCCGCCGCGACGTGCTGAGCACCTGACCCGCCCTGCGTGCCTCCCCGCCCCCCGCCGCGCGCCATCGGCCCCGCGCGTCCCCGCCGCTCCTCCTCGCACAGTTCCTCCACGTCAGTGTCGCCCCGTGGGCGGTTCCTCCTCACCAGCGTCGCCGCACCGACGCCCATGAGGAGGCACTGCCCGGTGGCGCGGCGCGGGGCGGGGCGGGGGTCGGGCAGGATTGTGGGCGTGGGCACTCCGATCATTCGCGACATGCGGGCCAGTGACGTGGCCGACGCCCTGGCAGTCTTCGGCGACGTCGTCGAGGAGGACCGCTGGTTGGGCGCCCAGCCGGGGTTCGACCGTGACCAACGGCGCCGGGCGTGGCTCGACGGCCTCGCCGATCCGATGCGGCGCAGCCTGGTCGTGATCGATCCGGACGCCGGATGCGTGGTCGGCAATGGTGCCACCACCCTGGCCCGGTACGGGGTCGCCCAGTTGGCCATGACGCTCGCCGGCGACGTCCGTGGCCGGGGGTGGGGCGGCCTGTTGCTTGATGCCCTGCTCGCGGCCAGCGCCGACCTCGGCGCGCACAAGGTCGACCTGCAGGTGTGGCCGCACAACGAGGCCGCCATCGCGCTGTACCTCTCACGCGGGTTCGTCGTCGAGGGCCGGCTGCATCAGCACTACCGCCGCGCGTCCGGGGAGCTGTGGGACTCGATCATCATGGGTCGCCCACTGCGCACCGACTCCGCCCGGAAGGGATCACAGTTGCCGGACGCCCCAGTCCTGCCAGCGGTCGTTCCGATCACCCCCCGCTAGCCCCGGCGCCCCGAGCGCCCACCCAACCGGGAGGTTCCTCGTCAGCCCCCCGCCGCGGGGTCGGTGCCTCCACCTGTGCGACGGTCAGCGACGCCGGCGAGGAGGGAACCAGCTCGCCAGCGCGTCTCGTGAGGTCTCCCTCGGATCAGGCGCCGACGGTCGGCGCGGGCAGGCTCCTGTCCAGCTCGATCCCTCGGTCCAGGGTGGCGAGGAACTCCGCGCGCGCCTTGACCTTGGTCGCGGCGTGGGCGGGCATGTTCAACGTGGCCAACCGTGCCGCGGCGGTGCGGGCAGCGCTCATCAGCTCATCGGGAGCGACCACCGCGTCGAGGAAGCCGGCCTCGACCGCATGCTGCGGATCGAGCATCTCGGCATTGATGACGCACCGGTTGAAGTACGACCGGCGCAGGCGGTCGCGAGCCAGTTCGATACCGGCGTGGTGCATGGTCATCCCGATGGTGACCTCGTTGAGCCCGATCTTGAACGGGCCCGTGACGCCGATCCGGTGGTCGGCGCTCAGCAGTAGGAACGCCCCCTTGGCCACCGCGTGACCGGGGCAGGCCACGACGATCGGATAGGGGTGCGCCAGCATCCGGCGCGCCAGGGTCGACCCGGCAGTGACCAGGTCGAGCGCCTGCTGCGGCCCGGCCATCATGACCTTCAGGTCGTAGCCGCCTGACAGGATCCCAGGCTGTCCGGTGAGGATCACGACAGCCCGGTCGTCCCCGGCGCGGTCCAGTGCGGTGTTCAGGTCGGCGATCACCTGGGGGCTGACGGCGTTGACCTTGCCGTTGCTCAGCGTCAGGGTGGCGATGCCGTCGGAGAGTTCGTAGCTGATCAGGTCACTCATGGTCTCGGCTGCTCCCGGGGGCGAATGGGGGGGTGACTGGGGATCGACCCTAGCCGGGGCGCGCCGGCGCCCGCTGACCGGGCGTGGGATCCGACTCGGGGCTGGCCGGGATCGGTAGCGTGTGCGCTCGTGCAGATCCGGCCCTTCACCCTGGCCGACCGCGCCGCAGTCATCGCCCTGTGGCACCGCGTGGGCCTGACCCGGCCCTGGAACGATCCGGATCGCGACATCGACCGCAAGCTCGCGGACTCGCCCTGGGGGCTGCTCGTCGCGATGGACGGCAACGTGCTGGTGGGGGTGGTCATGGTCGGCTACGACGGGCACCGGGGCTCGCTGAACTACCTGGCCGTGGAGCCCGACTCGTGGGGGCGCGGC
The DNA here is from genome assembly GCA_963798745.1 of uncultured Actinomycetes bacterium. GTDB lineage: Bacteria > Actinomycetota > Actinomycetes > S36-B12 > CAIYMF01 > Prado023. The sequence continues at coordinate 587,153 of CAWCUF010000003.1, read as the reverse complement.
CTCGGCAGCGCCCTGATGGACAGTGCCGAGGAGCTGCTCCTGGCGCGGGGCTGCCCGAAGATCAACCTGCAGGTGCGCGCTGCCAACACAGAGGTGATCGCGTTCTACGAGCGACGCGGGTACGTGCTCGAGGGCCCCGGCCACGCGGTGAACCTCGGGCGTCGGCTGGTCGAGGACGGTCCACGGAACTGATCCCGGCCAACCGAGGTAGCGCCCGCCGGGTGGTCCACGCCCGGTCTTCTCGAGCCTGCACGCGGGGATGATGGAACCCTTGCGCGCCATTGGCGCAACCCGTAGCGTCGCGACATCCGGAGCACAGCGTGGGTCGCTCACGTGTCGGGCCTCCGGTCCACTGGAAGCGCCCGCCCAGGACTGATCGCAAGGCACTCGTTCAGGACCTCTACGACGCGCTTGTCCCCGGCGCGGACGTCTCCGCCGTCATCGACCGGTGCTTTGCCGACGACTTCGTCGAGAACGAGGTCCTCCCCGGTCAGGACACCTCACGCGAGACCCCGAAGCAGATGTTCACCAGGGTCTTCGCCGCGTTCCCCGACTTCCGGGCGACGGTGCACGACGTCATCCTGGACGGGGATACGGCCGCCGTCCGGTTGACGTTCAGCGGCACCCACCAGGGCGACTTCATGGGTGTGCCGGCCAGCGGCAAGCACGTCGAGTTCAACGTCATCGACATCCACGAGTTCCGCGACGACAAGATCGTCGCCCACTGGGGCGTGAGCGACATGGCCGGCCTCTTGGCGCAGATCAGCCCGGCGTCGAGCTGACCCAGCGCCGGCCGGAGGGATCCTGGCCATGGTCGGCGTGATCCACCTGCGCATGTATCGGGGACTCAGGCACCGGCCGTACTGCGGAAGGTTCGCAGCCGCAGGCTGTTGGTCACCACGAACACCGACGAGAACGCCATCGCGGCCCCGGCCAGCAGCGGGTTGAGCAGCCCGAGCATCGCGGCCGGGATCGCGGCCACGTTGTACGCGAACGCCCAGAACAGGTTGCCCTTGATGATCCGTAGGGTGCGCCGGGAGAGCCGGATCGCATCGACGGCCGCCCGCGGGTCGCCGCGGACCAGGGTCAGGTCGGCGGCGGCGATCGCCACGTCGGTGCCCGTGCCCATGGCGATCCCGAGATCCGCGGTGGCCATGGCGGCGGCGTCGTTGACGCCATCGCCGACCATCGCCACGACTCGCCCGCGCTCCTGGAGCTCGCGCACGGCGTCGACCTTGCCCTCGGGCAGCACCCCGGCGATGACCTCGGTGATGCCCACCTGGTCGGCGATGGCGCCCGCCGCCCGCTCGTTGTCGCCGGTCAGCAGGACCGGGTCCAGACCGAGGTCACGCAACTGGGCAACGGCCTGCGCGGAGGTCGGCTTCACCGCGTCGGCCACCGCGATCACGCCCCGGATCGAACCATCCCAGGCCACCGCCACCGCGGTCTGGCCCAGGCCGCGTGCCTGCTCGGTCGCGTCGTGCAGGGCTGCGGGCATCGTCAGGCCGTGCGACTCCTCGAGCCACTCGGGTCGGCCAGCCAGCATCGGATGCCCGGACACGGTGCCCGTGACGCCCAGTCCTGCCGTGGCGTGGAAGTCATCCACGGCGGCCAGTGCGCCGGTCGCGCTGCCGTCCGCCCGCGCAGCGGAGGCGATCGCCTCACCGATGGGGTGCTCCGAGGCGTCCTCGAGGGCGCCAACGAGGCCGAGCAGTTCCGTGGCGTCGCCGCCGTGCACCGGCTGCACACCCACGACCTGCATCTGCCCGGTCGTCAGGGTGCCGGTCTTGTCCAGCACGATGGTGTCGACCCGGCGCGTGGACTCCAGGATCTCCGGACCGCTGATCAGGATGCCCAGCTGTGCTCCGCGACCGGTGCCGACCAGCAGCGCGGTGGGTGTGGCCAGGCCCAGCGCGCAGGGGCAGGCGATGATCAGTACCGCGACCGCCGCGGTGAACGCGGACTGCGCGGAGTGCCCGGTGGCCAGCCAGCCGAGCAGGGTCAGCGCGGACAGCACGATGACCACCGGCACGAACACTGCCGAGACCCGATCGGCCAGCCGCTGCGCCGGCGCCTTGCCGGCCTGGGCGGCCTCGACCAATCGCGCCATGTGCGCGAGCTGGGTGTCGGCGCCGACCCGGCTGGCCCGCACGAGCAGGCGTCCGCCGGCGTTCATCGTCGCTCCGACGACGGTGTCGCCGGGCTCCACCTCGACCGGCACCGGCTCGCCGGTCAGCAGTGAGGCGTCGATCGCCGAGCTGCCCTCCTCGACGACGCCGTCGGTGGCGACCTTCTCGCCGGGACGCACCACGAACAGCTCGTCGACGCCGAGGTCGGCGATCGGGACCCGGGACTCCACCCCACCGCGCAGCACGGCCACGTCCTTTGCGCCCATGTCCAGCAGGGCGCGCAGCGCCTCCCCGGAGCGGTGCTTGGCGCGGGCCTCCAGGTAGCGCCCGAGCAGCAGGAAGGTGGTCACCGCCGCCGCGGTCTCCAGGTACACGTGCGGCATGCTGCTCTCGGAGCCGCCGAACAGGGAGACGCTCATCGTCATCCCGGTCGTCCCTGCGCCGCCGAGGAACAGCGCCCACAGCGACCACAGGTACGCCGCGGTCACGCCGAGGCTGATCAGGGTGTCCATGGTGGTGGCGCCGTGCCGGGCGTTCACGAACGCGGCCCGGTGGAACGGCCACGCCCCCCACACCGCGACGGGCGAGGCCAGGGCCAGGACGGCCCACTGCCAGTAGTCGAACTGCAGCGCAGGGATCATCGACAGTGCGACCACCGGGATCGTCAGCGCGGTGCTGATGGCCAGCCGTTCGCGCAGCGCGGCCAGCGCGGGATCGACCTGGGCCTCGGGGCCGTCGGCAGCGTCGGACTCCGCGCCGACCGGGGCCGGCAGCTCGGCGGAGTACCCGGTCGCCTGCACCGTGGCGATGGCCGCTGCCGCGTCGGTGCCCTCGGGCAGGCGGACGTGCGCACGCTCGGTGGCGTAGTTGACCGTCGCCTGCACGCCGGGCATCCTGTTGAGCTTCTTCTCGATGCGCGCGGCGCACGAGGAGCAGGTCATCCCGCCGATGTCGAGCTCGATCACCTGACGGGCGTCCGTGATCGTCTCGCTCATGAGCGCACCAATCTCGCGATGGCCGCGGAGGCTTCACGCAGCTTGTCGTCCGCGCTGGTGCCGCCCTCGGAGATGGCGTGTGCCACGCAGTGCGAGAGGTGGTCGTCGAGCATCAGCAGGGCCACGGAGTCCAGCGCCTTCGTGGCGGCCGAGACCTGGGTGAGGATGTCGATGCAGTAGGTGTCCTCCTCGACCATCCGGTGCACGCCGCGCACCTGACCCTCGATCCGGCGCAAGCGGCGCAGGATGTCGGCGCGGTTGTCTGCATATCCGGGCGCACTGATGTCGGTCATGCTGAGAGCATACCCCTTGGGGGTATTAGGATCAAGGGGTCAGCCGGAATCTGGTGGCCAGGGCGGGGCCGCAAGGAAGCCGGCGGCGAGTCCTGGCCAGGGATGTGAGTCGCTGGTTGGCTCGGACTCGCCCACGCCCCTGGGCCGAGGAGCGCCGGCCCCGCTGCGGGATGGGAGCCGGACCACGATGTCGCGGGTCTGTCCACCGGCCAGCTGCAGGACGCCGTCCGGGGCAAGGACCGGGTCTGCGTAGGGCGCCACGGGCAGGTACTCAGGATTGCTGACCCCGGGTCGCACGCTGAGCACGTACGCACCTGGCGGCGCCGGGCCGACGCGTTGGGCGCTGGGGTCCTCCGTCGAGCCGTAGCCCAGGTGTCGGTTGTAGAGGTCGGACTGGCCCACCATCGAGACGATCGCGCCCACCAGGGGGGCTCCGGTGTCGCCCGCCAGGACCCGCACCGTGGCGAAGCTGCCGCGCGTGAGCGTGAAGTCGACCTCGGGGCGCACCTCGCCGGACGCCAGCGTGAACGGCGTGGCCGTGAACACCGTCTCGGCGTCGGCGAACCACTGCGGGAGCAGGGTCGGGCCGCCGGACGTGAAGACGCGCAGGTCGTCACCGGGTGGGATCGCCCGGATCCGGTAGCGCCCGGCGTCGTCGGTGAACGCATGGGGTGGGCAGGCCGGTCGGCACCTGGTGATCTGCACCTCCGCCCCGGCCACGACCTGGCCGATATCGTCACGCACCATGCCGCGGATCTCGGCTCCCGGGAGCAGGGCGATCACCAGATCTGTGGTCTGCCGGGCCCCGTCGATGCGCAGCGTCTCGTGCGGGAAGGTCAGGTCGAATGCCGGCTCGAGCAGCTCGCTGTCGGCGGGCAGGTGCACCGCGATCCGCAGGGGGACCGGTGGCAGCCGGCCCAGGCGAAAGCCGTCCGGCTCGCCGACTGGCTCCTGGCCACCCACCGGGCCCGCCGTGCGCGCATCCACCATCCAGGCCGAGACCCGGACATCCGGCACAGCAGCGCCGGTCGCCCGGTCGACAACCGTCCCCTGCACGGAGCCCCCGCGGGGCAGGTCGATGTCGGCCGTCACGGGCCAGCTCGAGATCTCCACGATCCCGGCCTGTCCCAACGAGTAGGCATCTGGCCAGTAGGTGTCGACGAACTCGCCGAGCGCCGGTGCCCGTGCCTGCACCTTCACGGCCTGCCAGTAGACCTCGGGCAACTCATAGCGCCCGGTCGAATCAGTCAGGACGCGGGTCGGATTCCCAGCGGCAGCGCCGTCCTCGTGCACCGGAGTCACGACCACCCACACCTGTGCCAGTGGTTGGCCTGCCCCGGTGACGGTGCCCGACAGCGACCCGATCAGCGAGGCCCGGGCCACCGGCGCCGGGCCCAGCGCCAGCACGGCGCCCAGTGCCGCGAGAAGCATCGCGGGCCGCAGGCGCCGGGTTCGGATCATTGCCGTGCTGGGGCGCTTCCGCGGACCACCAGGTCGGCCAGCAACTGCTCGGTCGCGGCCCGGACGGCTTCGACAGCGGCGTCGAACGCGGCGGCATTGTGCGCCGCGGGGGTCCGGAAGCCGCTGATCTTTCGCACGTACTGCAGCGCGGCAGCCCGGATCTCCTCCGGCGTCGGGTCGGCGTGGAACGGGGGGCGCAGGGTCTGGATGCTGCGGCACATGCCCCCAGTGTCCGCCCCATGCCTGCCCAGCGCCAGCGTCGCGGCAGCACCAGGGCGCCGCCTGGCAGGTGGCACCTGCCACCCCGCGCCCGGGCCCCTTGCCCCCCGGCTCCCGAACCTGGTGACTTGTTGCTCGTCTTGGGCCCACAGGTCTCCAGATTCGTGCGCTGGGGCGGGCGCAGCCCAGCCGGGCGCGCTACGGCCCGGCCATGCCCGGCCGGCACCACCGTCGGGCGCCCACCGATACGCTGCCAGCCATGGCCGAGATCACCGCGCCCGTGCCGCTGTGCCGCCCGAACGGCCGACTCAATCCGTCCGCGGTCGGCTGGACCCGCCAGCCGCTGCACACCGCCAACCTGCGCGGCTGGGGTCGCACCAAGCGCTGGGAGTACTGGGGCATCGTCACCCCGCACGCGATCATCGGCCTGACCATCTCCTCGCTGGACTACCTCGGCCTGATCTCGGTCTACGTGCTGGATCGGCGCAGCGACCAGGAGGTGATGCACACCGCGCTGGATCCGCTGGCCCGGCACGTGCAGCTCACTGATCGCAGCGGTGTGGGAAGCGCGCGGGGCACCGCCGGAGAGCTGGCGCTGACGTTCACCAGCTCCGCGGCCGGCGTGCGGATCGCGGTGCGTGCACCGCAGGTCGAGCTCAGCGCCTCGGTGGGTCCTGGGGGCGAGAGCCTCGGGGTGGTGGTGCCCTGGTCGCAGCGGCTCTTCCAGTACACGGTCAAGGATGTGGGTCGCTCGGTCTCGGGCGTGCTGCGTCTGGCCGGGGAGGAGCTGCCCTTCGACACCGACGACGGATCGTTCGCGGTGCTCGATCACGGTCGGGGTCGTTGGCCCTACTCGATGACCTGGAACTGGGCCGCTGGGTTCGGGGCCGTCACGGGCCGTCGGGTCGGCCTGCAGCTGGGCGGGAAGTGGACCGACGGCACCGGCAGCACGGAGAACGCCGTGTTCGTCGACGGGCGCATGCACCGGATCCATGACGACCTGCGGTGGGGCTATGACCCCACCGACTGGCTGGCCCCGTGGCGGATCAGCGGCCCACGTGTCGGTGTCACCTTCGCGCCGTTCCATGAACGCGCCGAGCGCACCAACGCCCTGGTGGTCGCCTCCCAGATCCACCAGTGCTTCGGGCGCTTCACCGGGTGGGTGCTCGACGAGGCTGACCAACGTGTCCGGGTCGACGGGCTGGTGGGCTGGGCCGAGGAGGCCCGCAACCGCTGGTGACCTGCGCCGGCCCACTGCCATGCACGGCCAACCTCCCTCCAGCGCCAACGCCCCAGCGCACGCCCCAGCGCACGCCCCGCCCACCTCCCTGCCACGGCACGCGCGCATCCGGGCGGGCGTAGTCTGCGCCAGTGATCGGCCTGCTGCGCTTCCAACTGACTCCCTACCGGCGCGCGCTGGCGCTGGTCATCGGCCTGCTCGTCGTCCAGGTCCTGGGCACGCTCTACCTGCCCGAGCTGAACGCCGACATCATCAACAACGGTGTGGCCACGGGCGACACCGGCTACATCGTGCGGGTCGGTGCCTGGATGCTGGTGGTCTCCGTGCTCGTCCTCGTCACCGCCATCGTGGGGCTCTACTACGCCTCGCGGACGTCGATGTCGGTCGGCCGGGACATGCGCGCCCGGACGTTCCGCGCGGTGCAGCGGTTCTCGTTGCGGGAGATGAACACGTTCGGCGCGCCGACGCTGATCACGCGCAACACCAACGACGTCCAGCAGGTCCAGATGTTCATGCAGATGGCGCTGACGATGATGGTCACCGCGCCGCTCATGGCGATCGGTGGGGTGCTCATGGCCTACCGCCAGGACGGTCCGCTGTCACTGCTGCTGCTGGTGATCGTGCCGATCATGGTGGTCGTCATCGGGCTTGTGATGGTCCGCGCGGTACCACTGTTCCGGGCCATGCAGGCCAAGATCGACAAGATCAACCTCGTCCTGCGCGAGAACCTCACCGGCATCCGGGTGATCCGTGCCTTCGTGCGCACCGAGCATGAGGAGGCCCGCTTCGCCGAGGCCAACGCAGACCTGACGCAGACCACGCTGAGCGTCAACCGGCTGTTCGCGCTCATGATGCCGGTGCTCATGCTGATCATGAACCTCTCAAGCGTGGCGGTCGTGTGGTTCGGCGGGCAGCGGATCGCGTCGGGGGACATGCCGGTCGGCAACCTGATGGCGTTCCTGGCCTACCTGATGCAGATCCTCATGTCGGTGATGATGGCCACGATGGTGCTGGTCATGTGGCCGCGCGCCGCGGCCTCCTCCGAGCGGCTCAACGAGGTGCTGGCCGTGGAGCCGGACATCCACGACCCGCAGGTGCCCGAGCCCGGCCAGCTCGCGATGCGTGGCACGGTGGAGTTCCGCAATGTCGACTTCGGCTACCCAGGGGCCACCGAACCGGTGCTCCACGGCATCTCGTTCACCGCCCTGCCCGGCCAGACGACGGCGATCATCGGGTCGACCGGATCGGGCAAGTCCACCCTGATCAACCTGGTGCCGCGGCTCTACGACGTGACGGCCGGGACCGTTCTCGTCGACGGCGTGGACGTGCGGCAGTGGGAGCGGGCCACGCTCTGGGCCGGCATGGGCCTGATCCCGCAGAAGGCTTTCCTGTTCGCCGGCACGATCGCGGACAACCTGCGCTTCGGGGCCCCGCAGGCCACCGAGGAGCAGATGTGGCGCGCCCTGGAGATCGCCCAGGGCGCGGACTTCGTGCGGGCGCTTCCCGAGGGCCTGGAGGCACCGATCGAGCAGGGTGGGGTCAACGTGTCGGGCGGGCAGCGCCAGCGGCTGGCGATCGCCCGGGCCCTGGTCCGCGAACCCTCGGTCTACATCTTCGACGACTCGTTCTCCGCCCTGGACTACGCCACCGACGCCCGGCTGCGCGCTGCCCTGCGCGAACCCACCCAAGCCTCGTGCGTGCTGGTGGTGGCCCAGCGGGTGGCCACCATCCGGCACGCCGAACGCATCCTGGTCCTCGACGAGGGCAACCTCGTGGGGGTGGGCACCCACGATCAGTTGATGGCCGACTGCCCGACCTATGCCGAGATCGTGCTCTCGCAGTTGTCGGCGGAGGAGGCCGCGTGAGCGCCGGTGCGGCGACCGCGGGCCGGCGCCCGGGTGCCGGTGGTCCGGGCGGGCCCGGCCCGCGACCTGGTGGACCTGGCGGGGGGCCGGGTGGCGGCCTGTTCGTCGTGGCGCAGAAATCGTCAGACTTCGCGGGCACCGCCAAGCGGCTGACCGGACGGTTGCGTCCGCAGGCGGGGCGGATCGCAGCAGTGATCACGATGACGGTGGGCAGCGTGATCCTGGCGGTGGTCGGCCCGAAGCTGCTGGGCAATGCCACCACGCTGGTGTTCGAGGGCTTCATCTCCTCGCAGCTGCCGGCCGGCGCGTCGGTACCCGAACTGGCCGCCGGGCTGCAGGCGCAGGGCCAGGACGACCAGGCCGCCATGCTCTCGGCGATGGACATCGTGCCCGGGCAGGGCGTGGACTTCACGGCTCTGGGCCAGTTGCTGACCCTGGTGGTGGTCCTGTACCTGATGTCCTCGCTGCTGAGCTGGGCCAGTGCCTACATCATGGCCGGGGTCACCCAGGCCACGGTCTACGACCTGCGCGAGGAGGTCGACGAGAAGATCGGCCGGCTGCCGCTGAAGTACTTCGACTCCCACGCCCGAGGGGACCTGCTCTCGCGCGTGACCAACGACATCGACAACGTCTCGACCACGCTCCAGCAGGTGCTCACCCAGTTGATCACCTCGGTGCTCACCGTCGTGGGCGTGCTCGGGATCATGTTCTGGATGTCGCCCCTGCTGGCCGTCGTCTCGCTGCTGACCGTGCCGCTGTCCTTCGTCGTCACGATGGTGATCGCCAAGCGCTCGCAGAAGCAGTTCAGCGCCCAGTGGGAGTGGACCGGGGCGCTCAACGGTCACGTGGAGCAGATGTACACCGGCCACGACCTGGTCAAGGTGTTCGGGCACTCGGGCAAGGCCATCGAGGAGTTCGACGAGCTCAACGAGAAGGTCTACGCCGCGAGCTTCCGGGCGCAGTTCATCTCCGGGATCATCCAGCCAGCCATGACCCTGATCTCCAACCTGAACTACGTGCTCATCTCGGTGATCGGCGGGCTGCAGGTGGCCTCGGGCTCGATGCCGCTCGGTGACGTGCAGGCGTTCATCCAGTACGCGCGGCAGTTCCAGATGCCGATCACGCAGATCGCCTCGGTGGTCAACCTGATGCAGTCCGGCGTGGCGTCAGCCGAGCGGGTGTTCGAGTTCCTTGACGCGCAGGACGAGATCGGCGACCCGGCCGACCCGCAGCGCCCGGAGCCCGTGCGCGGCCGGGTCGAGTTCGACGACGTGTCGTTCCAGTACGTGCCCGACAAGCCGCTGATCGAGGGCCTGGACCTGGTCGTGGAGGTCGGCGAGTCGTGCGCGATCGTCGGCCCGACCGGCGCGGGCAAGACCACGCTGGTGAACCTGCTGATGCGTTTCTACGACGTGGACTCCGGTCGCATCACCCTGGATGGGATGGACGTGATGACGATGACCCGCGACGACCTGCGCGGCTCGTTCGGCATGGTGCTCCAGGACACCTGGTTGTTCGGTGGCACGATCCGCGACAACATCGCCTACGGAGCCCAGGACGCCACCGACGAACAGGTGCTCGCCGCGGCGAACGCGGCCTACGTCGACCACTTCGTGCGCACGCTGCCCGATGGCTACGAAACGATCCTCGACGACGAGGCCACCAACGTGTCGACCGGCGAGAAGCAGCTCATCACGATCGCCCGGGCGTTCCTGAGCGACCCGGCGATCCTGATCCTCGACGAGGCCACCTCCTCGGTGGACACCCGCACCGAGGTGCTGGTCCAGAAGGCGATGGCCAACCTGCGCCACGGTCGCACGTCGTTCATCATCGCCCACCGGCTGAGCACGATCCGCGACGCCGACACGATTCTGGTCATGGAGTCCGGGGCGATCGTCGAGAAGGGCTCGCACGCCGACCTGATCGAGCGCGACGGTGCCTACGCCCGGCTGTACCAGTCCCAGTTCGCCGGCGCCCTGGAAGGCTGACTCATGCGCATCCTGGTGATCGGAGGGACCCGGTTCGTCGGCTGGCACCTGGTGGATGCGGCCGTCGCGGCCGGCCATGAGGTCACCGTCCTGCATCGCGGACTGGGTTGTGAGGGCTCCCGGCACTTCGAGCACCTGCACGCCGATAGGGACGCGAATCTCGACGTGCTGGCTGGTCGGCGCTGGGAGGCGACGGTCGATGTGTGTGCCTACTGGCCGCGGCAGGTGGCTGCGCTGGCCGACGCGTTGGGCGATCGCGGGGGCCTGCATGCGCTGATCTCCACGGTCTCGGCCTACGCCGACGCTCCCGAGCCGGGCCTGGACGAGCAGGCGTCGTTGGTCGCGCCGCTGGGCCTTGACGGGGACTCGCCGCACTCGCACGCCCCGCCGATCGAGCCACACAACTACGGCGGCCTGAAGGTCGGCTGCGAGCACGTGGCCCGGCGCCGCCACGCCGGTGAGCTGCTGGTGATCCGGCCCACCTACATCATCGGGCCCAAGGACCCGACCGCACGCTTCGCGTACTGGGTCCAACGGCTGGCTCGAGGAGGCCAGGTACTAGCTCCAGGCAACCCGGAGTCGCCGTTCCAGAGCATCGACGCCCGCGACCTGGCCCGCTTCACCGTCGACCTGCTCGAGGCCGGCGACGTGGGGACCTTCCACGTGGTGGACCCCGAGCCGCCGTACTCGTTCGCAGAGCTGCTCACCGAGGTCGCCGCCGCGGTGGCGCCAACCGACACCGAGTTGATCTGGGCGCGGTCAGCCTGGCTGACCGAGCAGGGTGTGACTCCGACGATGCTGCCGCTGTGGACCGGCTCGGACCGGCCGGAGTTCGTCCTGGCCATGGACCCGGCGAAGGCGATCTCGGCAGGCCTGCGTCCCCGGCCCCTGGCCGAGAGCGCCCGTGACACGCTCGCCTGGCTGGCCGATCCCTCGGCGGGGTGGGCGGCGCGCGGGGGACTGCTGTCGACGCAGCGCGAGGCTGAGCTGCTCAGCCGATGGTCGGTTCGCTAGCCAGCGATTCGGCCTGCTCCCGGGCCAGTGCGCGGCTGCGCGCCCGATGGGCCGGCTCGACGACCAGCCAGGACAGCCAGATCACCACCAGGACCATCGGCCAGCCCAAGGCGATCTTGGCCACCCCGAGCGCCACGGTCTGGCCGGCCAGCCACAGCGGGGTCATCACCGCGACCCGGACCAGGAACGAGGCCACCCAGATCCAGCTCGCGCGGCAGTAGGCGGCCAGCATCAGCGGATCGGTGCGCCACACCGACGAGCGGGTCAGTGCGCCGACGGTGATCCCGAGGAATGGCCGCCTGACCCAGATCGAGACCGCCCAGGCCAGGGCGGCCGCGGCGTTCGACAGCAGGCTGGGCAGGAAGTAGTCCTGTGGCCGACCGGTCTGGGAGGCGACGAAGGCAGCCAGGGCCACGGCGCCGAACCCGGCCAGCGCGTGCCGGAGGGTGTCCTTGTGCGCCAGTCGCAGCGCCGTGACCACGCCACCTGCGAGCAGCGCCGCGATCAGGGCCACGCTCAGGGTGGACCCGGAGAGCAGGTAGGCCGTGACGAACGTCACCGGTGGCAGGCCGGAGTCCAGCACGCCGCGCCGCCCACCGAAGGCGTCCATCAGGGAGACCTCGGCGAGATCCGGGGCCGGTGCAGTGGGCATGATGCACAAGGGTACGGCCGAGCGGGGGACCGCACCTCTCGTCGGCGACCTCCGCCAGTGGTGAAAGGCCCCGTGTGCGCGAGCGCGCCCGGACGGGCGCCGGACCATGCGGGGGCCGGGCGGAATGTGGCACTTGCCCGGGCGTACCGTGGTGACGTCGCCAGCACCGACACCCCACGCGGTAGGCTTCTCGCTACACCCCCAGGGGTATTCACACCACTGAAGGAAGAGGGTCCCATGTCCACGGCGCTCCGCACCGTTTCCCTGCCCGCCGCAGCCCTGCTCGGCCTGGGCCTGCTGGCCGGCTGCTCATCGAGTGAGACTGACGTCGCGGCGGCCAGCCCGACCGCGGCGGCCGGCTGCGCGATCACCACCTCGGACACCTGGGTCAGGGCCGCCGACGCTGAGATGACCGCGGCATTCGGAACGCTGACCAACACCGGCACCGCCGAGGTCACGGTCGTCTCGGCCACCAGCCCGGCGGCCGGGATGATGGAGATCCACGAGGTCGTCGACAAGGATGGGGCGATGGTCATGCAGCCCAAGGCCGGCGGCCTGGTCATCCCGGCCGGGGGCACGGCCACCCTGGCCCCGGGCAAGGACCACCTCATGCTCATGGAGCTGCCCGCACCGATCGAGGCCGGGCAGACCGTCGACATCACCATGACGTGTGCCGACGGTGCCACGGCGGCCTACAGTGGTGTCGCCAAGCCGTTCGAGGGTGGCGCCGAGCCGTACGAGCCGGAGGGTTCGATGGACTCGATGGACTCGATAGCCTCGGCCAGCCCCTCGAGCTGACCGGGAACTTGACTGGACGAGTCGAGTTCAGGACTTGATCGGAGGACGCGTGGACACCGCGTCGCGACCGCACGACCGGGCGACCGGCGCACCCGCGCGTGCGGTCAGCCGCCGCGCGCTGCTCGGGGGGTTCACCCTCGGGGGAGTCGGTGCGGCGCTGGCCGGTTCCGCCGGGCCGGCCGGTGCAGCCCCGCCGCGGGCCGGTGGGTCGAGCAGCCCGGCCCAGGCCGAGTCGCTCGGTCAGGCCGTCATCCCCTTCCAGGGCGCCCATCAGGCTGGGATCGAGACGCCGCTGCAGGGGCATGCGACGTTCGTGGCCCTCGACCTGGCCAAGGGCATGGACCGCGACGCGCTGCGCCGCCTGCTGCTGCTGCTCACCGACGACATCGACCGGTTGACCCGTGGCGTGCCGGCGCTGGCCGACCCGGAGCCGGAGTTGGCCGGAGTGCCGGCCCGGTTGACGGTCACGGTTGGGTTCGGCCCCGGCTTCCTGAGGGCCGCCGGGGCTTCCGATCAGGCTCCGGCCTGGCTGGCTGCCGGCCTGCCGGAGTTCTCCATCGACGAGCTGTCGCCACGCTGGAGTGACGGGGACCTGCTGTTGGTGGTGGCCTCCGAGGACCCGATGACCGTCTCGCACACGCTGCGGGTGCTGCTCAACGACGCCAGCCCGTTCGCGAGCGTGCGCTGGTCGCAAGCAGGCTTCCACCGGCCGGTGCACACCTCGCCCGCCGGGACCGGTCGCAACCTCATGGGTCAGGTGGACGGCACCGTCAATCCCGAGCCGGGCACACCGGATTTCGCCGACGTCGTGTGGATCGACGACGCCCCCACGTGGCTGGTCGGGGGCACCGCGATGGTCGTGCGGCGGATCGCGATGGACCTGCGGACCTGGGGTGGTATGGACCTGGCGGCCAAGGAGCAGGCGATCGGGCGGACGCTGTCCGACGGGGGGCCTTTGACCGGCGGTGGCGAGTTCGAGGCCCCCGACTACGAGGCCGTCGACGCCAACGGCTTCCTGGTGATCCCGCCCACGGCGCACATGCGCCTGGCGCACGTCCAGGCCCCCGCCGAGCGCATCCTGCGCCGGCCCTACAACTACGACGTGGGCTTCACCAAGGACGGCGACCCGGACGCGGGGTTGCTGTTCGCGGCCTACATGGCCGATCCGATGACGCAGTTCGTGCCGATCCAGCAGCGGTTGGCCGAGGCCGACGTGCTCAATGTGTGGACCACGCCGATCGGCTCGGCGCTGTTCGCGATCCCCAGGGGAGTGGCGCCCGGCGAGTACCTCGGCCAGGCTCTGCTCGCCTGACCCCGCGCCGCGCCGCCGCCGCGCCCGGCGACCTACACGCCGGGGCTGGTGTCGTCGACGTTGTCGGTGAACGACCCCGGGTGTGCCTTGCGCGACGGATCGCGGCGCACCGCGATCAGGCTCGCGACCGTCGTGACGGTGAGCACGATGGCGATGAACACCAGCGAGAAGCCGATCGTGATCTCCGGGACCTCGGGCCAGATCCCGTGCGCCCAGTGCAGCGTGAGCTTGATCCCGATGAACACCAGGATCAGCGCCAGGCCGCTGGACAGGTATACGAGGCGATCCAGCAGACCGTCGACGAGGAAGAACAGGGCGCGCAGGCCGAGCAGTGCGAAGGCGTTGGCGGCGAACACGATGAACGCCTCGTCGGTGACCCCGTACACCGCCGGGATCGAGTCGAGGGCGAACAGGATGTCGGTGCTGGCGATCGCCACGAACGCGATGAACAGCGGGGTCGCGGTGCGCACACCGTTCTCGCGGACGAAGAAGCGACCTCCGCGGTAGTCGTCGGTGACCGGGATGCGCCGCTTGGTCGCGCGGACCAGGGCGTTGTCCTCGATGTCCGGGTCCTGGTCGCGGTGCTGGTAGAGCTTGATACCGGTGATGATCAGGATCGCGCCGAACACCAGGAACATGAACGAGAAGTAGGCGAGCAGCGTTGCGCCGATCGCGATGAAGATCGCGCGCAGCACCAGGGCCAGGGCGATGCCCAGGGTCAGCAGCGTGCGCCGGTGCTCGGCCGGCACGGCGAACGCGCTCATGATGATCACGAACACGAACAGGTTGTCGATGGACAGCGTCTTCTCGACGATGTAGCCGGCGAAGTACTCCGCACCGAAGGGCGGACCTGCCCACGCCGCGAACACGAGGCCGAACACGATGGCAACGCCGATGTAGAACACCGACCACACTGCCGCCTCGCGGAACCCGACCGCGTGCGGGTTGCGGCCGCTGACGATCAGGTCCATCGCGAACAGCGCCACGATCATGCCCAGCGTGATCGCCCACACCTGCCACGTCAGCGCCAGTGCGGTGCCCTCGCCCGAGGAGGTGGCGGCATGCACGGCCGAGGTCAGCGCAATCGTCGAGGGCACGAGATGAATCGTAGTAACAACCGCCGACCCCCGCCGCCGCTGCTGCCGCTGGCTTCCTCACGCGCCCACCGCCAACCCGCACGTGCCCGTTGCCAACCCCGGCCCTCGGTGGCCAACCCCACCGTCGGTCGTCAAGCCCACCCTCGGTGGCCAACCCCACGCCTCGGTCGCCAAGCCCGCGCCTGGGTGGCCAAGCCCGCGCCTGGGTGGCCAAGCCCGCGCCTGGGTGGCCAAGCCCGCGCCTGGGTGGCCAAGCCCGCGCCTGGGTGGCCAAGCCCGCGCCTGGGTGGCCAACCCCACGCCTCGGTCGCCCGTTCGGCGCGGATGCCCCGCCGGCTCTCGCTCCCCATGCCTGCGGCGGCGCTCGGCTCGAGCCCTCAGACCAGCAGGCCGTCCCAGATCGGGCTGTCGGTGACGAACTCGACCAGCCGCTCCACGTTGCCCTTCGGCGACAGGATCGTGAAGTACTGGTCCTTGATCGTCGGCGCAACCCGGATCGACTCCAGGAAGGCGGCCTTGTCCAGCGGGTTCTCCTTCACGAAGTGCAGGAACCCGGTCTCGGCCAGCACCGACATCACGTCCTCGAGTCTGGGGTGCTCCTGCAACCACATCGTCGCGATGCTGGCCAGCCCGACCTGGAGGCCGTGCATGCTGGGGCGCTCGGCCACCTTGTCATAGGCGTGCGAGATCAGGTGCTCACTGCCCGAGGCCGGTCGCGAGGAGTCGCAGACCTCCATCGCCACTCCGCTCATCACCAGCGCCCCGGCCATGAGCTTGATGAACTCGAGGTCCCCGAGCGACTTGTGCGGGTGGTTGACGAAGTTCTCCACGCTCTGCAAGGCGATCAGCACGGCGAAGTCGTTGACCTGCTCGCCGGTCTCCCAGTACGACAGCTTCCAGTCGAAGACGGCGGAGTACTTGCTCAGCAGGTCACCCACCCCGGAGTGGCTGAACCGGGACGGCGACTTCGCGATCAGGGCGGTGTCCAGCACGACTCCGTACGGGATGCGCGCCGGGCAGCTCGTACGCCGGCCGGCCACCTTGAGGCTCGCGCCCGGTGAGCAGAAGCCGTCGTTGCTCAGCGCGGTGGGTACCGCGATCACGGGCTTACCGGCCAGGAAGCCGGCGTACTTGGCGTAGTCGATGGCCATCCCGCCCCCGACCGCGACGATCGCATCGGTCGAGCGCGACAGGCCGAACGCGCTGGTCACGACATCCTCGATGTCGTTGCCGCTCACCGTGTGCGTCGAGCTGGTTCGGATCTCGGAACTGTCCAGCGAGATCTCCACGGTCTGGCCGAGGAGGTCGGCCATCCCCTCGCCGTAGAACAGGGCGATCCGGTCGAAGCCGTTGCGGCGCAGGTACTTGCCCAACTTGTAGAGGGTGTTGGGCTTGATCCGCAGCAGGGTCGGAATCTGGATCGCCGTGGTCATCGGGCCACCTTCCCAGCAGTGCGCGTCCTCGGCGTCATCCGGAGCGCTCCGTGTCGTCGTCGCCGTCCTCGACGCCAGCCGCGAGCTCATCCCAGTCGATGTGGCCCACCGAGTCGAAGATGAAGTCCGGGCGGTACGGGAAGTGCTCGACCGTGTCGCGGTTGGATACCCCGGAGAGCACCAGTGCGGTGCGCATTCCGGCCTCGAGTCCGCCGACGATGTCGGTGTCCATCCGATCGCCGATCATCACGCAGTCCTCGGCGTGCGCCCCGAGCATCTGGCGGGCGTAGATCATCATCAGTGAGTTGGGCTTGCCCACGATGTAGGGCGCCCGACCCGTAGCCGCCTGGACCGCGGCCAGGATGGCGCCGGCGGCGGGCTCCGTGCCCCCCTCGACCGGGTCGATCATGTCCGGGTTGGTGCCGATGAACTTCGCCCCGCCATCGATGAGCTGGGCGGCCTTGCGCATGGTGGCGAAGCTGAAGTTCGAGGTCTTGCCGACCACCACGTACTCGGGACGGCTCTCGGTGATCGAGTAGCCCACGTTGTACATCGCGGCGGCCAGGCCCGAGCCGCCCAGGACGTAGGCCGTGGAGTGCGGACGCTGGGCGTGCAGGAACTGCGCGGTGGCGATCGCCGCGGTGATGAAGTTGGCCTGGGTGAGCCCGTGGATGCCCATCCCGTCGAGCTTTCGGGCGAGGTCCAGCGGAGTCTGCTCGGAGTTGTTGGTCAGGAACAGGAACGGTATGCCCTCGGAGCGCATGTGGGCCACGAACTCCGTGGCCCCGGGGATCAACTCCTTACCCCGGTAGATCACGCCGTCCATGTCGCAGATCACGCTCAGCCGGCCCATGTGCGCCCCTTCCGCGGGTGTGCACAGCAGGCTAGCCCGCCCGCCTGACACCACGCGTGCCGAGCCCGGGCTCACGCCCGCCGCGAGCCGTGCGCTCGCCCGCTCCGCCCAGCCACGCCCACCGTCCGCGCCACCCGGACTGTCCGCGCCGCCCGCCCCGCGCCGGTCGGCTGGATCCATCCAAGTTTGCTGGCCTGAACTGGGATCGATCCAACTTCGCTGGGGTGTCGTGCCCGGAAGCTTGGATTGATCCGGCGACGCCGCACGCCGGGCGAGCGACGTGGGGCGCGGTGCGGGACGACGCGCGAGGTGGCGGTGGAACGCGATGCGGGGGGAGACGGCCGACGCGGTTTCAGGCGGCTCGGCCCATGGCACCGGCGCGCAGGCGCAGCGTGGCCCGGATGCGCTCGAGGACCTCCCATGGGCGCTGCTCGAGGTCCTGCCAGGTGAGTCGGAGGACCACATAGCCCATCGCGATCAGCCGCTGGTCACGGGTGCGGTCGGCCTGGAAGGTGTCCGGGCCGTGGAACTGCCGGCCGTCGAGTTCGACGATGACCTTGGCCTCGGCGTGGACGGCGTCGACTCGGCCTACGAATCCCACCTCGTCGTGGACATCGACGTTGAAGCGCCACTGACCTCCTGCGCCTCCCAGGCCTCCAACTCCTCCCAGGCCGCCGATCAGATGGTGGAAGCGCCATTCGAGGAATGAGTGCGGTCCCCATCGACACGAGTCGGCGAGCTCCCGAGCTCGGGGAGCTCCGGTGCGCCCGTGGCCCAGCGCGGCGGCGGCCAGCAGGTCGTCGGCGGTGACCAGGCCGACGCGCAGGGCGTCGGTGGCCATCGTGACGGCAGCGTCCTGAGGTAGTGCGCACAGCAGGTCCGTGAGGGTCCGCATCGGCGAGGTGACGGCAAGTCCCGCAACCTTGACTCCCTCGCCAGCGCGCAGGGGGATCCGGTGCGCCACCACCGGGCTGGTCCGGCGCGCCACATGTCCGATCCCGTGCAGGGAGTCATCGACGCGCATCCCCCAGAGCGCCCCGGCCGTCGTGTGGCTCACGACGAGTCCGCCGGTGAGGCTGACCGCTCGAGCCCGCTGCCAGGCTCCGACGGAGGTCTCGGCGCCATGAAGGACCGTACCCGCGAGCCGACGCCACACACCCGTGCGCACGAGTGACCGCGCCCGGTCGTCCGACCACCCTTCGGCGCGCGCCTGAGACCGGGTGAACACGCCGTCCTGCACCCGCGCGATCTCCGGGACGGCAACGCCCAACGCAACAGCCGGTCGAGGCACAGGACGCAGAGAACGCACGAGCCGATCCTGCGCGCCAGCAGCCCCTCGGGGAACCCCCCGAGCCCCCACCCTGTGGACAATGACCGCCTTCGGACCGATCGGCCCCGCGCCGAATCCATCCAAGTCTCCTCGCCCCGCAGGCGATCGATCCAAGTCCGCTGGGCCCCCTGCCTCGCAAACTTGGATCGATCCCGCGGGGGGCGGGGCGGGGTAGGGCGGGGGCGCGGGGTGAGGGGTGGGGGAGGGGGCGGGCGCGGGGCGCGGGGCTGCGAGGTGCCGGGCGGCCGGGGCGCGGGGCACGGCTGAGGTGCCAGGCGGCGGCGGGCGCGGGGCGCGGGGCTGCGAGGTGCCGGCGGCGCAGCACGATGCACGGGGCACGGGCGACCCCCCTTGACAACAAGTTACCGGCCGGTAGTAGTGTGTTGACACTTGCTCAACAAGCCGAACCCGCGATCCTGTGGGCGATCGGAACGGGCATCACCACGACAGCAGGCAGGAGAGATGCAGGCGTGATTTCTGAGGCGTACATCTACGAGGCGATCCGAACCCCGCGCGGCAAGGCCAAGAACGGCGCATTGCACGGAGTCAAGCCGGTCACCATGCTGACCGACCTCATCCACGAGATCCTCGACCGCAACCCGGGCCTGGACCCGCTGCTGGTCGAGGACATCGTCGTCGGATGCGTGACCCCGGTCGGCGACCAGGGGGCGAACATCGCCCGCACGGCAGCCATCGCGTCGGGCCTGCCCGATGCCGCCGGTGCCGGCGTGACGATCAACCGGTTCTGCGCCTCCGCCCTCGAGGCGGTCAACCTCACCGCGGCCAAGATCCGCTCCGGTTGGGAGAGCGTGGCGATCGCCGGCGGCGTCGAGGCCATGAGCCGCGTGCCGATGGGCATGGACGGTGGCGCCTGGGCGATGGACCCCGAGACCGCCTACGACACCTACTTCGTGCCCCAGGGCATCAGCGCCGACCTGATCGCCACCGTCGAGGGCTTCACGCGCGACGATGTCGACGAGTACGCCGTGATGTCCCAGGACCGCGCCGCGGCTGCCTGGGCCGACGGACGCTTCGCCAAGAGCGTCATCCCGACCAAGGACCGCAACGGACTCGTGCTGCTCGACCACGACGAGCACATGCGCCCCGGCACGACGGTCGAGGGTCTCGGCAAGCTCAAGCCCTCCTTCGCGGGCATGGGCCAGATGGGCGGCTTCGACGCCGTGGCCCTGCAGAAGTACCACTGGATCGAGGACATCAACCACGTCCACACCGGCGGCAACTCCTCGGGCATCGTCGATGGAGCGGCGATGGTCCTGATCGCCTCCGAGCGGATCGGCCGTGAGGCAGGCATGACCCCGAAGGGTCGGGTCGTCGCCTCCGCGGTCGTCGGCACCGAGCCCACGATCATGCTCACCGGACCGGTCCCGGCCACCGAGAAGGTGCTCAAGACCGCCGGCCTGAACATCGAGGACATCGACGTCTTCGAGGTCAACGAGGCCTTCGCGGCGGTCGTCCTGAAGTGGATCAAGGATCTGCACGTGGACCCGGCCAAGGTCAACATCAACGGTGGGGCCATCGCGCTGGGCCACCCGCTGGGCGCCACCGGCGCCATGATCCTGGGCACCTGCCTCGACGAGCTCGAGCGCAGCGGCGGTCGCTACGGCCTGATCACGCTGTGCATCGGCGGCGGCATGGGCGTGGCAACCATCATCGAGCGGTTCTGAGACCCGACCGGACAAGGAAGGCAACACAGATGACTGAGATCAACATGTTCGGCTGGGAGATGGACGAGGCCGGAATCGTCACCCTGACGATGGACGACCCGAACCAGGGCGCCAACACCATGAACGCCCTGTTCGTCTCCTCACTGGCGAGCACGATGGATCGCCTCGAGGCCGAGAAGGAGAAGGTCAACGGCGTCGTGCTCACCTCGGGGAAGAAGACCTTCTTCGCCGGCGGCGACCTGCACGACCTGAGCCAGGCCACCCCGGCCGACGCCCAGGCGGTCACCGACCAGGTCACCACGATGAAGGCCCTGATGCGCCGCCTGGAGACCCTCGGCCGACCCGTCGTGGCCGCGATCAATGGGTCCGCCCTGGGCGGCGGGCTGGAGATCGCGCTGGCCTGCCACCACCGCATCGCCCTGGACGTCAAGGGCTCGCAGATCGGCCTGCCCGAGGTGACCCTCGGACTGCTGCCCGGTGGCGGCGGCGTGGTGCGCACCGTCCGGATGTTCGGCATCCAGACCGCGCTCATGAACCACCTGCTGCAGGGACAGTTGCGCAAGCCCAAGGACGCGCTGGCTGCCGGTGTGATCGACGAGCTCGTCAGCACTCCCGAGGAGTTGCTGCACAGCGCCAAGACCTGGGCACTGTCCAACCTCGAGGCCGTCCAGCCGTGGGATGTCAAGGGCTACAAGATCCCCGGCGGCACCCCCATGACCCCGGCGTTCGCGGCCAACCTGCCGGCGTTCCCGGCCAACCTGCGCAAAACGCTCAAGGGTGCCCCGATGCCGGCCCCGCACCACATCATGGCCGCAGCCGTGGAGGGTGCCCAGGTCGACTTCGCCACCGCGGAGAAGGTCGAGACGCAGTACTTCGTCAACCTGGCCATCGGCCCGGTCAGCAAGAACATGATCCAGGCTTTCTTCTTCGACCTTCAGCACATCAGCAAGGGCGGCGACCGGCCCAAGGACGTGCCCAAGTACACGGCGCAGAAGGTCGTGGTGCTCGGCGCCGGGATGATGGGCGCGGGCATCGCCTACGAGTGCGCCCGGGCCGGCATGGAGGTCGTCCTCAAGGACATGAACCTCGCAGCGGCTGAGAAGGGCAAGGCCTACTCGCAGGGCATCCTCGACAAGGCCGTGACCCGCGGGAAGATGACCGCAGAGGCGCGCGACGAGATCCTGGCCCGGATCACCCCGACCGAGACCATGGCCGACGCCAAGGGCGCCGACCTCATGATCGAGGCGGTGTTCGAGGACCCCAACCTGAAGAAGTCGGTGTACGCCGAGGTCGTCCCGCTGCTGACCGAGGACGCGCTGCTGGGCTCCAACACCTCGTCCCTGCCGGTCACCGGCCTGGCTGGGGGAGTGGATCGGCCCGAGGACTTCATCGGCCTGCACTTCTTCTCGCCGGTCGACAAGATGAAGCTGCTGGAGATCGTGGTCGGCAAGAAGACCTCGGATGAGACGCTGGCCAAGGCCATCGACGTCGCGGTGCAGATCCGCAAGCTGCCGATCGTGGTCAACGACAGCCGCGGCTTCTTCACCAGCCGCGTCATCGGGACGGTCGTCGCGGAGGCTGCGTCGCTGATCGGCGAGGGCGTCCCGGCCAACAGTGTCGAGCAGGCAGCCCTGCAGTCGGGCTACCCGGTCGGCCCGCTGGCCCTCACCGACGAGGTCAGCCTCACCCTCGGTCTGAAGATCAAGACCGAGGCCGCGGCGGCAGCACAGGCCGAGGGAGTGGCCTTCGAGGCGCACCCGGGCTATGCGGTCATCGAGAAGATGGTCACCGAGCACGAGCGTGGCGGCCGGGCGGCTGGTGCCGGCTTCTACGAGTACGCCGCGGGCAAGAAGCAGGGTCTGTGGAGTGGGCTCAAGGACTCGTTCGGTGGCGACAACCACGAGATCCCGATGGCCGACCTGCAGGACCGGATGCTGTTCATCGAGGTGATCGAGAGCATCAAGTGCCTGGATGAGAACGTCCTGCGGACCGTGGCCGATGCCAACATCGGCTCGATCTTCGGCATCGGCTTCCCGGCCTGGACCGGTGGCGTGCTGCAGTACGTGAACACCTACGACGGCGTGGGCCCCGCGGCCTTCGTCGCGCGAGCCCGCGAGTTGGCCGCCACCTACGGCGAGCGGTTCACCCCGCCGGCGTCGCTGGTGGCCCTGGCCGAGGCTGGCGGCAGCTACAAGTGAGTCGCAGCGGTGGCCCCGGAGCCGCCCCGGTCGGGGCAGTCCCGGGGCCACCGCGCATGTCGGCCTCCGACCGGCGCCAACAGTTGGTCGACATCGGTCTGGACCTGCTGGGGACCCGGCCGATCCATGAGATGGCCCTCGACGAGGTGGCCGCCGCGGCGGGCGTCTCGCGGACCCTGGTGTTCCACTACTTCCCCTCCAAGGGCGACTACTTCGCCGCGGTCGTGTCCAGCGCGGGCGAGCGGCTCATGCAGGCCGTGCCCCGGCAGCCCGGCACCGATGTCGACGCGCGGTTGCGCGCGATGGTCACTGCGTTCCTGAAGTTCGTCACACGCAAGCGCGGAGCCTACGTGGCCCTGGTCCGAGGTGCCTCCGGCGGTGATCCGCAGGTGCTGGCCGTGCTCGACCAGGTGCGCACCCAGCACGTGCTGCGCTGGTTGGAGGCCGCCGAATGGCCCCTGCGCGACGACGTGACCCAACTGGCCGTGCGCGGTTGGTTGGGGTCCCTGGAGGAGGTCGCGCTGGCGGCCACCACCTCATCGGTGCGCCAGGAGGTGGTCGTCGACCTCCTCGTGGCGGGGCTGCGCTCGGACCTCGAACGCGCCCGCGAGCTGGGTTGCGGGCCCGGCCCGGCTGCCGTTCGTTCCCACAGGCCGGCGGCAGGCAGCCCAGGAAAGGGCAGCGCAGGCACTGGCGGCGCGGCGGCCAGTGGCTGATCCCCAGCTCTCGGCGAAGTCGCTGAGCGTCCCCGTGCGGCGGTTGACCCGTTGGCTCGAGGGGTTCGCAGCCAGGCACGGCGATGTCGCGGTGCAGTCCTGCCTCGAGCCGCCGGGCTGGTCGCTGGCGACCGCCGACGGCAACGAGGCGTTCCTGCACGCGCCCCCATGGCTGCCGGGAACCAGGTCGCACATGACGGTTGCCGACCAGCAACCCAGTTCGGGATCAGCGCCCGATCCCGGAATGCGGCCCGCAGGGCAGGAGCGCCCGGAGCCCGGCGAGCGGGTGCTCGGATTCGCCCTGGACGAGCTTCCAGCTCAGCGCCCCTGCTTCGGAGTGCTGCTCGTGCGGCGCGCCGGCTATGCAGTGGCCTGCTTCGCCGGCCCCGATCGCCTCGAGGCGAAGGTCGGGCGCCGGCACATCCACGGCCGAACCGCGGCCGGCGGGTGGTCCCAGCAGCGCTACGCGCGGCGACGCGCCAACCAGGCCGATGAGGTCGCCGCAGCCGTGGCGGCGACCGCGGACCGCATCATCGCCACCCGACCCGAGGTGGCGTTCCTGGTGACCGGCGGGGACCGGCCGCTGCTGGCCGACGTGCTGCGCCTGGCCGATCCCCGGTTGCGCCGCCTGCCGATCGGCGCCCACCTGGGCATCGGCACCCCCGACGCCTCCGTGCTGGCTGGGGTGCCCGACCGGGTGCTGTCCGTCCGGATCGACCTACGCGAACCACCCCAACCGTGACCGTCGCACCCGCGGGACCGGGGAGGGGCGAATCGGGCAGACCGGGCGCCTGCTGGGCGCGTGATGCCCACCGCCGTGGTACTAGCCTGATCGGGGAGGTGGGCCATGAACCTGGAGAAGGTGATCTTCGGCTTCTTCGTCCTGCTGGCAGCCACCTTGAACTTCGGCTTCGTCATCGGAGACATCTCCGACCCGTCGGTGCACAACTCCTACGAGTTGTTCGCCGCCATCGTGGTGAACCTGATCGCCACGGTGCTGAAGTTCGGCGACCGGACCCAACTGGGCGC
This sequence comes from uncultured Actinomycetes bacterium, assembly GCA_963798745.1. GTDB lineage: Bacteria > Actinomycetota > Actinomycetes > S36-B12 > CAIYMF01 > Prado023. Next base: position 562,846 of record CAWCUF010000003.1, on the reverse strand, counting down.
TGTCCACCTGGCGACCTCACTGGTGGCCGACCTGCAACTGGTCGCGGCTGGGGTCTACTGGGTGGTGGCCAGCCAGGCAGCCGGTGGCATGACCGGGTCGGCGATGGCCAGCGTCGTGTCGCTGGCCGCGGGCGCGCTGCTGGCGAACATCGTCTCGGTCATCCTGTTGATCGCCGAGACGCTGCAGTTCTCGCGCAGGTAGCCGGTCATGGGCAACCCGCTGCTGGCCTTCTGGCACGTGCTCGTCGACCGGGCTGCTGAGCGCGAGTCGCCCGTTGACGACGCGGACCCGGAGCCGAGCCCACGGGCCGCCCACGCTGATCCGGCGGCTGCGGCGGAGCCCTCGACGGCCGCGATCTTCCTGGTGCTGCGCCGGATGCGCGCACCGCTGATCGTGCTCATCGCGGTGTTCTCGATCGCCGTCCTCGGGTTGACCCTGATCCCGGGCCAGCAGCCCGAGGGCGGCACCGAGCCGATGTCGTTCTTCGAGGCGTTCTACTTCATGAGCTACACCGCCACGACCATCGGATTCGGTGAGCTCCCCTACGAGCTGACCGTCGACCAACGGATGTGGGTCACCTTCTCGATCTACCTGGCCGTCATCGGCTGGGCCTACGCGATCGGCACGCTGTTGGCGCTGCTGCAGGACCGCGGGTTCCGCAAGGCCCTGGAGACCCAGCGGTTCTCCCGCCAGGTCGCACGGATCCCGGTGCCCTTCCTGGCTCTCGTGGGCTACGCCCAGGCCGGCGAGCTGGTGGCCAGATCCTTGGACGCCCGCGGGCGGCGGCTGGTGGTCGTCGACCGGGCGCAGGACCGCCTCGACGCGTTGGCGGTGGCGGCGATGCGCGCCGATGTGCCTGCCCTGTGCGCCAACCCACGCGCCCCGCAGACCCTCGTCCTCGCGGGCCTGACCAACCCGCGGTGCGCGGGCGTGCTCGCCCTGACCGACGATGACGAGACCAACCTCGCCGTGGTCCAGGCTGTCCACCTGATCCGTCCGGGCCTGCCGGTGGTGGCGCGCGCGGACTCCTCGGTGACAGTCGCCCGGATGGCCGCGTTCGGCGCGCCGACCGTGGTCAACCCCTATGACGCGTTCGGCGATCGGCTACGGATCGCGCTGCGCACACCCAGCCTGTCGCAACTGGTCGACTGGCTGATCCTGCCCCCGGGTGCACCCCTGCCACCGCGCCCAGAGCCACCGCAGCCGGGGGAGTGGGTGGTCGTCGGCTCACACGCGGTGATCGCCGAGGTGGTGGCCGACCTGAAGGCGGTGGACGTCCCGGTGACGGTGGTCGACCCCGGCCCGTGGCTGCGGGCCGGTAGCGACGAGCGCGCGGGGCAGCAGGCCGCGACCGGTTTCGCCGCGCAGTCCCCGGAGTTCGCTGCCCTGGCCGCCCGCGCGGTCGGCGTGGTGATCGCCGCCGACCGGGACACCGCCACGGTCTCCTACGTGGATGCGGCGCGCCGGGCCAAACCGGGCATCGTGGTGATCGCCCGGCAGGAGTCACCGGCCAACGGAGCTGTCTTCGCAGCCCTTGAACTGGACCTGCTGCTGCTGCCCAGCGAGGTTGTCGCCCGAGAGGTGCTCGAGCGGCTGGCCAACCCGGTGCTCTGGGCGTTCCTGCAGGCGGCCAAGGAGCAGTCCGAGGCGTGGGCGGCCCGGGTGAGTGCGGATCTCGTCGGCCGGGTGGGCCGCTCCTCGCCGACGGTCTGGCCGGTTCGGATCGACCCGGCCCAGGCGCCGGCCCTGTGCACGCGGCTGGCCCAGGAGCGGATCACGATCGGGGCGCTGATGGCAAGCCCGTTCGCCCGTGACGAGCGCCTGGGACTGGTGACCCTCATGCACGTGCGCGGGACGCACCGGACGCTCGTGCCCGACGCCGATCAGGAGTTGGCGGTCGGTGACGTGTTGCTCATGGCCGGCGCGCGCGGCACCCAGCGTGCCTGGGAGGCCACCCTGTACGAGGACGCTTCGCTCAGCTACGTCCTGGCGGGGCAGTCGGTGGCCACCTCGTGGTGGGGCCGTCGCCTGCTGCGCCGCCAGCGTTCGGTGCCCGCCGCGCACTGACCGGGCTGCCCACCGGCCCAGCCGGGCCGCGGGCGGGTCGCCAGACCCCGGGCATCGCACCCCCGCGCAGGGTGGTTGGCTGGGCCCATGCAGGCCAGCGACATCTCCGCGCTGATCCGACCGCGGCCCACCGAGGACCCCGCCCGCTTCGTGCTGGAGGTCCCCGACGGGTTCCAGCAGGGCCGCGGGGCATGGGGCGGACTGGCCACCGGGGCGATGACGGCGGCTGCCCTGCTGGTCGACCCGAGCCCCGAACTGGCGGTGCGCAGCCTCAGCGCCCAGCTGGTCGCCCCGGTCCTGGTCGGCCGGGCGCACCTGGCCGTCGAGGAGCTTCGCCGCAGCTCGTCGACCAACACGCTGGCCGTGCGCCTGCAGGACGACGACGGCGGATTGCTGGCGCACGGCGTGGTCGTGCTCGGCGCGGCCCGGCGCGGGTCGGACCTGCCCGACGGCCCGGCCTGGCTCAGTGTCACGCCACCAGCAGCCCTGGCCGAGGGCCCGGCGGGTGTCCCGGTGGTGCCGATCGGTCCGCCGCTGGCCCCGGACTTCACCGCGCACCTGGAGTTCCGCCCCGTCCTCGGACTGCCCTACTCCGGGGCTGCGAGCGACCTGACCGAGGGCTGGATCCGCCCGCGCGGACCGCAGGGCCAGGCCGATGCCGCGCTGGTCGCCGCCCTGGCCGACGCCTGGTGGGTGTCGGTGATCGTCGCGCTGGACCGGCCACGGCCGGCGGCGACCGTGGGCTTCACCCTCGACCTGCCCGGCGATCCGCACGCACTGCCCCGTACCGTCGATGGCGGACTCCAGCCGCTGTACCACCGTGGTCGCAGCGTGGCGGCCCGCGACGGCTTCACCGTCGAGGTGCGCGAACTGTGGACCGGCGAGGGTCAACTCGTCAGCTGGAACACCCAGACGGTGGCGATCATCAAGTAGTCGCGCTGCCCGGCCCGGGGCGGTTGCGTGGTTGCCTCGGTGGCTGGGTCCCGCGTGCCTGGGCCCGCGGACCACCATGCTGTGGGCCAGGGAATCGCCGAGCCGCTGCTGGCGCGGCGAGGCGAGCATCGCGACCAACCCAACCGCCCCGAGGAATGCTGCGTCGACGGCCAGCGCGAGCCAGCGCAGCGCGAGCTGGCTGGCCACCGCAGCGCCCCCGTCGGTCGTCTCGACGCGCAGGCCCAGCCAGCCCATGGCCAGCGTCCGGCCGCCGCGGCGCCCCGGCAGCCATGCCCAGTAGCACCAACTGATCACGACGGCGAGCACCAGTACGCCCAGTGCCAGCGGGATGGCCAGGAGCAGTGCGCCCAGTGACCCGTCCGGGTTGCTGGGCAGCAGCAGGAACACCGCCATCGGCAGTGCGCACAGCAGCGCGCTGATCACCAGGTCCACAACGAACTGCACCCCACGCCGGGCCACCAGGGGACCGCCGTCGAGGAATCTGGGCCGCGCCACGCCCTGGGCTCCCTCTGCGGCACGGCGGTCATCCTACGGGGACGACGCCCGCAGCGGCCTGAGCCTGGCCACCCCGGGGACCCAGGCGCCGGTAACGGCCCGGCAGCCCGTGCCCAGGTCGCCTATCGTGGACGGGTGCGCCTGATCGTCCCGGCAGTGGTGATCGTCGCGGCGATGGTCGTCCTGACCGTGGGCCGCGGCCCTGGCCTGCCCTGGCAAGCCGGCTGCACGGTGACTGATCCGGCCGGCGTCGTCCTGGCTCAGGGATCAACCGAGGAGATCACCCCACTGCTGGCCGAGCCGAGCCGCGAGCTGCGTCGTGCCCTGGCCGCTGGCCCGGCGGTCTCCTGTCGGACCTCGGCGATGAGCCCGACGGGAGAGCCCAAGGAACGCCCGCTGGGCCTGACCCCGCGTGCGCAGGTCCTGCGCGACGAGGTGCGCGCGGAGTTCGGCGACCTCCCGGATGGCGGTTTCGGGCTGCAGGACCCGCTGCCCGGACGCAACCCCAACGGTGAGCACTCCCAGGGCCGCGCCGTGGACTTCTTCTTCCGGCCCGCCGATTCCCGCGCCCAGGCACGCGACGGGTGGCGGTTGGCGAACTGGGCAGTGGCCCACGCCGACCGGCTCGGCATCCGGACAGTGATCTATCGGGATCACATCTGGACCGCCCGCCGCTCGATCCAGGGGTGGCGCGACTACCGCTTCCGCGGCCCAGACCCGGACAACCCGATCAACCGCCACCTGGACCACGTCCACATCGACGTCGCATGAACCGCACCGGGGTCTGCGTGGTCGATTCCGGTGCGGCTCCCGGGCCGAATCGACCACGCAGGACCAGCCCCGACCCGCTAGGCCGCCGCGTCGGGCAGTGACTGCCGGCGGTTCGGCGTTTGGCGCTCAGGGTACCTGGGCAGGTACCCTGAGCGTCCGGCACTTCGCCGGCTTCGTTGAGCAACGTTTCCATCGTTGGCCCTGTGGCGGTCATCCAGACGCGTTGAAGACGACACGTCACTGGAAGCAGGAATCACCATGGTTGCCCATACCCCTCCCTCACGCGCGCCCCGATCCGGGCCGCACCACAAGTCGACGCCGCCCGCGAAGGGCGCCGCCGCGGGCGGCTGGAAGGCCTCGAAGTCGGCCCGCGCCGGCGCCCCCATCAGTGGGACGTCGAGCCCTCGCTCCCAGGACAGCTCGTGGAAGGGCAGCTCGTCGAAGGGCGGCGCGTCCCGGTCCGCGGGCGCCCAGGGCCAGTGGCGTGCTCGTGATGACCGAGCGCCGCGCCGCGACTGGAACGATCGTGCCGAGAGTGGCGATCGTGCCCCGCGCGCCGAGCGTGCCGTGCGTCCCGTGCGCTCCCGGGGGGACGAGCGCACCGACCGTCCGGCCCGTGCCCCGCGCAGCGAGTGGAACGACCGTCCGCAGCAGGCGTCGCGACCGCAGCGCAGCGATCGTACGGAGCGCGCGGAGCGTCCCATCCGTGCGGCTCGGCCGAGCAGCGGCGAGCGCATCGACCGCCCGAACCGGGCCGACCGCCCGAACCACAACGACCGGCCGAACCGCAACGACCGGTTCGCCCGCGGCCCGCGCAACGACCGGCGTGACCGGCCCGACCGGCGCGACCGGCCGCAGCGCGCCCCACAGGTGCCGGCGCTGACCGGCCCGAACGCGTTCGTCGACCTGGGCGTGCCTGCCAGCGTGGCCGCGGTCCTGGTCAGCCAGGGCATCACCGATCCCACCCCGATCCAGGCCATGACGATCCCGGCGGCGCTGTCCGGGCGCGATGTGCTCGGCCGCGGGCGGACCGGCTCGGGCAAGACGCTGAGCTTCGGGCTGCCCATGCTCACCACGCTCAACGGTCCGCGCGAACTGCGCCGCCAGCCCCGTGGCCTGATCCTGGCCCCCACCCGTGAGCTGGCGATGCAGGTCCTGGACGCGCTCACCCCGCTGGCCGCGACCCTGGGCATGCGCACACAGCTCATCATCGGCGGCAGCTCCTACGACCGCCAGATCCGTGGCCTCGAGCGGGCCGACATCGTGGTGGCCACCCCGGGCCGCCTGGTCGACCTGGCCGACCGCGGTTCGGTCGACCTGGGTGCGGTGCAGATGGTCGTGCTCGACGAGGCCGACCACATGGCCGACCTGGGCTTCATGCCCGAGATCGAGGCGATCATGGGCCGGCTGCCCGAGAACGCCCAGGGCCTGCTGTTCTCCGCGACCCTGGACCATGACGTCGATCGGCTGGTGCGCACCCATCTGCACGATCCGCTCGTGCACAACGCCGACCCGGCGACGGCCACCGTGGGCACGATGGAGCACCACATGGTGCTCGTCCACCCCAAGGACAAGGACGCCGTCACCACCGACATCGCCCTTCGCCGAGGCCGCACCGTGGCCTTCGTGCGCACCCAGCTCGGCGCCGACCGGCTGGCCGGCCAGCTCGAGGCCCAGGGCGTGCGCACCGCAGCGCTGCACGGCGGGATGAAGCAGGGGCTGCGCACGCGCACGCTCGAGGACTTCAAGCGTGGCCGGATCGACGTCCTGGTGGCCACCGACGTGGCGGCCCGCGGCCTGCACGTGGATGACATCGACCTGGTCCTGCACGTCGACCCGCCGCACGGCCCCAAGGAGTACCTGCACCGCTCGGGGCGCACCGCGCGGGCCGGGGCCTCGGGCACGGTCATCTCCCTGGCCACCACGCGCCAGCAACGCTCGGTGACGGCGATCACCTCCAAGGCTGGTGTGACCCCGGCGATCCTGCGGGCGCGCCCAGGCGACGAGGCCCTGCACGCGCTGATCAGCTGATCGCCGGCGCAGGGGTGGCAGGATGCGCGTCGTGACAGACACCTGCTTCACCTGGAACGCCGTGCTGGTTGACGGCAACTGGATCCACTACCGGGTCGGGGGGCCGGTCGAGGCACCCCCGATGATCCACGTGCACGGCTTCGCAATCTCAGGCAACTACCTGATGCCGACCGCGGAGCTGCTCGCCGACGAGTTCCGCGTGTACGTCCCGGACCTGCCCGGGTTCGGCCGCAGTCCCAAGCCTGCCAAGCAGCTGAGTATCGAGCAGCTCGGTACGTCGCTGAACCACTTCATGGACGCGCTGGACATCGATCGGGCGGTTCTTGTCGGCAACTCGCTGGGCTGTGCCATCATCGCTGAGCTCATCGATGAGGCGCCGGAGAAGGTGCCCCGCGCCGTCATGGTCGGCCTTGCTGGGGGCGAGCACAACCGGCCCCTTGCCAAGGGGCTGCTCCAGATGGCGCGCGATGGCCTGGTCGAGCCGCCCCGGCTGCTGGCCGTCGCCGGCCCCGACTACCTGCGCTTCGGGATGGTCCGCGCGATGCAGTTGTTCGTCTGGATGACCAAGTTCCCGGCCTTCGTCCGCTTCATGTCCATGCCCGTGCCCGTGCTGGCCGTGATCGGCAGCGAGGACCCGCTGCGCCCGCCCTGGCGGCGCATCAGCGAGGTCATGGCGCAACTGCCACCCGGCCTGACGATCGTGCTCTTCCAGGGCGCGGCCCACGCCATCAACTTCACCCATCCCCGGGAGCTCGCGCACTGCATCCGGCAGTACGTGCACGACGAGCCGATCCGGATGGACGCCGAGCACCCGGCCGGCGTTCCGGTGCTGCAGTTGCAGCGACCAGTGTGATCAGGGCGAGGCCCGTCGCCGCTGAGTCCCAATTGCATCGCAATGGGCGATTCGGACTGGGTCTGGTTCGGCAACCATCCACGCGGGGGGTTGAATAGCCCCGTGCCCAAGACAGTGATGGTCGTCGAGGACGACGAGGAGATCCGCCTGGTGCTGCGCTACGCCCTCGAGGACGAGGGCTATCGCGTGCTCGAGGCCGAGAACGGCGAACAGGCCCTGGTGCTCAGCCAGGACGAGGACCCCGACGTGCTGCTGGTGGACCTGCGCCTGCCGGGCATCCACGGGCTGGACGTGGTGCGCAGCGTCCGGGCGACCAGCCGGGTGCCGATCATCGTCGTCACCGCGCAGGCCGACAGCCACGACGTGGTCTCCGGCCTGGAGGCCGGTGCCGATGACTACGTCACCAAGCCGTTCGTCACCAAGGAGCTCCTGGCCCGGATCCGCGCGCACATCCGCCGGTCCAGCGACGTCGAGGTCGACCACGGCCTGCTCGAGTGCGGCGAGGTGCTGCTGCGTCCGGACACCGCGGAGGTGCAGGTCGGCGAGCGGGTCGTGCCGCTCTCGCCGACGGAGTACAAACTACTCGCCGAGCTGATCGGCGCCCGGGAGCGGGTGGTCAGCCGCGACGACCTGCTGCGCAACGTCTGGGGCTACCGCAACCCCGGCGACGGCCGCGTGGTGGACAACCTCGTCTACCGGCTGCGCGCCAAGATGGAGGCCGATCCGGCCGAACCGGTCCACCTGATGACCGTGCGCGGCTTCGGCTACCGGCTCAAGGCCTGACCGATGCGCTTCGGCCTGCGGACCCGGGTGGCGCTTGTGTTCGCAGTGCTGTCCGGGGTCGTGGCTGTGCTCGTGTCCAGTGGGATCTACCTGGTCAGCCGCACGTACCTGACCAACCAGCGGCAGTCCTCGGGCCTGGCCCGTGCCCTGTCCGACGCCCGTTCGGTCGACGCGGCCATCGCCGGCGGTGAGCAGCCCGGTGACGCGCTGAACCTGCTGCCGGTCGTCGCGGCCTCCAAGGCGATGATGCGGGTCGGCACGGTGTGGTACTCCCGGGGCTCCCCGGTCAGCCCGTCGGCCATCCCCGAGTCGCTGATCGACCTGACCCTGACCGAGGGCGGCGCGCAGCAGACCTTCGCGATCGGCGACGAGTACTTCTTCGGCGTCGGCGTCTACACGCGCTCGGGGATCTACGTGGAGCTGTTCCCCCTGGCCGACCTGCTCGAGACATTGCGCAACGCGGCCCTGCTGCTGGTCGTGCTCGCCGTCGTCGCCTTCGCCGCCGGTGGGGCGATCGGGCGCATCGTGGGCAACGGGCTGATGCGCCCGCTGCAACGCATGGGTGCCGGCGCCCGCCAACTGGCTGCTGGGGACCTGAGCGTGCGGTTGCCCGACACCGGCGACCCGGACCTCGACCCGCTGTCGGACTCCTTCAACGACATGGCCGTGGCGGTCGCCTCGCGGATCGAGCGCGAGCGCAGGTTCGTGGCCAACGTCAGCCACGAGCTGCGATCACCGTTGACCACGGTCGTGGCCACCGCCGAATTGCTCGAGGTCCATCAGGACTCCTTCGCACCCCGCGAGGCCCGGTTGGTCACGAGCCTGGCCACCCAGGCGCGCCGGCTCTCGCGGATCCTGCTGGACCTGCTCGACATCTCGAGTGTCACCGCCACCGCTCCGGTGCAGAGCTATGCCACCGACATCGCGGCCCTGATCGAGGGGGTCCTAGAGGGGCGCAACCTCGAGACCGACCTGCTGCACGGCGACCGGCCCACGGTCCTCACCGATGCGCGAAGGGTCGAGCGCGTGGTGGCGAACCTGATCGACAACGCGACGCGGCACGGTGACGGGGTGCGCCAGATCCTCGTGGTCGCCGGCGGCGACCACGCGCGCATCCACGTCGACGACGCAGGCGAGGGCGTCCTGGCAGATGAGGTGGACCGGTTGTTCGAGCCGTTCGCCCGCGGGGCCAACGTGGGCGAGCGGCGCGTCGAGGGAGCCGGCCTCGGCCTGGCCATCGTCCGCGATCAGGCGACCGCGATCGGCGGGCGGATCGTGGTCAGCGACTCCCCGTACGGGGGGGCCCGGTTCACGCTCGACCTGCCGATGGGGGTGGTTCCATGATCGAGCGCGCAGCGCTGGCCAGGACGCGGTCCCGTGCCCGCCGGGCGGTCGCGGTCCTCGGCGTCGGACTGATCGCGGCCGTGTCCGTGGGATGCGGGGTGTCGGTCCAGGACGAGGCCGATTCGCTGCCCAGTGGCGCCCTGCCCGCCCTGGCCGCCACTCCCAGCGCGAGCCCGACGACCCAGAAGACGCCCATCTACTTCGTCTCGGGCCGCAATCTCGACCCGGTCGATGAGGCCCTCAGCGACCGGTCGGTCGACGGGGTCATGGAGGCCCTGGCGTCCGCCCCGCCGGTGGACCGGCAGGCAGAACTGCGCACCCTGCTGATCGATCCGTTGACCCAGACACCCCTGTTGTCGGTCAGCTCGCAGCCGGTGGCTGGTCAACTGGTCGTGGCGCGCACGGACGCCTTCAACCAGATGCCCGCCAGCGACCAGGTGCTGCTGGTCGGCCAGGTCGTGCTCAGCATGGCCGATATCGGGATCTCCAGCGTGGTGATCACCGACTCTGCCGGTGTGCAGGTCCCGGTGGTGCTGCCCGACGGGCGGATCGTCGATGGGCCCGCGGTGCCCGCGGACTACGAGGAGCTGGTCCTCAAGTGACCAGACGTCGGGCCGGGTGACTGTGCGCGGCGTGCGTTGACCCGCATGAGCGCGGGCCGATCTGGCCGGATCGTGACCAGTGGGAGTGCCGCGACCGGCGGCCCGGTCGGGGCCAGTCGAACTGCGCGGCTGAGGATCGACAGGGTCAGGACCGCCTCGGCGTAGGCGAAGTCCCGCCCGATGCACATCCGTGGACCTGCGCCGAACGGCAGGTACGCGTGTCGCGCGCCGGCTGGGGTGGCCTGGGCCAGGAAACGCTGCGGATCGAAGCGCTGCGGATCGTTCCAGGCCGCGGGGTGCCGGTGCACGATCCACGGGCTGATGATGACCAGGGACCCGGCGGGCACGTGCGCGCCGCCGAGGCGCAGGTCCACCGCGGTCTTGCGGGTGATCAGCCACGCCGGCGGGTGCAGGCGCATCGCCTCGTCGATCACGGCCCGGGCGTGGCGCAGCCGCGCGAGTTGGCCCATCGTGACGGGCTCCTGCGCAGTGCCCGGCCCGCCGAGCACCGCCCCGGCCTCGGCCGCCACCTGATCGGCCGCCTGCGGATGCCGGGCCAGCAGCACCAGAGCCCACGTCAGCGCCGAGGCCACGGTCTCGTGGCCAGCCACCAGGAAGGTCACGATCTCGTCGCGCACCGCCCGGGGTTCCAGTGCGGAGGCGAGCAACAGGTCCAGCATGTCCGGCGGCGTCGCGGGGCCCTGCTGCCTGCGCGCGGCCAGGATGTCGGCGACCGCCGCATCGAGTTCGGCCAGCGACTCGGCCATCCGGCGGTTGCCAGGGGTGGGAATCCAGCCCGGGGCGCGCAGCGGCATCCGGGCCATCGAGACCACCTCACCCAGGGCGGTCAGGGTGGCCTCACCGAGTCGTTGCGCGACCGGGCCCAGCGCGTGCCCGAACAGCGACTCGCCGACCACTTCGAGGGCCAGGGTCATCACCTGGGCGTCGATGTCCACGACCCCGTCCTCGCCGACGGCCAGCAGCCGCGCCACCGTGCGGGTGGCGGCGCGGTCGGTGTGCGCCGCCACCGCCGGCAGCGTGTCCGGGTGGAAGGCCGGCTGCAGGATCCGTCGGTGCTCGCGCCACACGGGGTTGTCGCTGGTCAGCAGGCCCAGGCCGGTCACCTTCGACAGGGCTCGGTACTGCAAGGTGTCCTTGCTGACGTCGCGGGATCGGCCCACGAGCACCGTGCGCACGTCGTCGGGGTGGCTGATCAGGTAGGTCGGCGGCGTGGGGATCGGGAACTGCACCACGTCGCCATGGGTGCGCCACTGCTCGGCCAGGAAGGCCAGCGGATCGGCCCCGATCCGGCGCATGGCATGCAGCATGTCACCGCCGGTCGGCCCCGGGGCAGTGGCTGGGGTGCGTCCGTGTCGGTGGGTGGACCCGTTCGGGTCAGCGACCCGTGGTGACGTAGTCGACAAGTGCCGAGCGCTCCCACTCCAGGTGCGAGATCCGTGCGGCCACGATGTCCCCGATGCTCACGATCCCAACCAGTTCGTCATCCTCGAGCACGGGCAGGTGTCGGATCCGACCGGCGGTCATGAGCGTCATGACCTCGTCGATGGAGGTGCTGGGCTTGCAGGTCGTCACCTCGCTGGTCATGATCTCCGAGACCTGCACCTTGTCGAGGTGGATCAGCCGCGACTCGCGGAACGAGGGCAGGCCGCCGTCGGTGCGCAGCGCACGGACGATGTCACGCTCGGAGACGATCCCGTCGATGTGGGTGCCGTCGGCGGACACCACCATCGCGCCGATCCGGTGCTCGGCCAGCGCATCGACCAGCTCGGTCAGGCTGGCCTCGGGCGCGATGGTGTTCACCACCGAACCCTTGGCCTTCAGCACGTTCTTGATCGTCATCGCCGCCTCCCGGGCGCTCGTCGCGGGCAATGCGATCACCGTAGTGGACGCCGCCACCCGGTGAGAAGCAGGATTCCCGGTGGGCAGGGTCGCAGTCCTGTCGCGTCGGCGCCTGCCCGGGCGTGCTGGTCAGCGAACCGGTAGCGGCCCGGCTCCCTGGCAGGCAGGATGTGATTCCGGCGGCCTCGGCGAACCTCCGAGGGCCGGCGGTGGACCGGGAGGGCTGGCCATGCATCGCCGAGGTGTCACGTACGTCCTCAACACGCTCCTGCTGACGGCGGCGGTCGTGGTGAGCCTGACCGGGCTGCTCGTCGACCAGTTGGATCTCAACGACTTCACCCCGCACCGGTGGTCCGGCTACGCGGTGGCGGTGCTCATCGCCCTGCACGTGGGCCTGCGCTGGCGCTGGTTCCTACCCCGGGGCAGGGTCCAGCGCCGACCCCGCGAGTCCGCTGACTCGGTGCTGGCCGAGGCAACGGTGTGGGCCGCGCAATCCTCGGATCCCGCGGACCAGGCCTCCTGGGAGCAAGCCGTGTCCGAGCAGGCAGCCAGCCCCGACGCCTACTCCGACGCCGACGGTCACGCCGACTCGGATGCCCCCGCCGACGGCGGCGGTGGCCCGGCGTCCAGGCCCCAGGGCGACGGACGTCGGGGCCCGACCCGTCGGGCTGCCCTCGCGGCGGCTGGTGCCGGCGCGGTCGGCGCCGTGGTCGGCTGGACTGCCAAGTCCGCGGTGTCGCCAGTTCCCTATCCCGGTGGTGACGTCGGCCTGTTCTACCACCGGCAGAGTTCACTGGGGCTGCGCGCCCTGGTCGGTGACCTGGTGGACTGGGGCCGACGGCCGGCCCCCTACCTGCGGGTCGGCGATGCCGAGGTCGTGAGCCTGCCCGCTGTGGGTGACCCACCGGCCATGAGCGTGGCGCAGGCACTCGAGCAACGGCGCTCCCTGCGGGAGTACGCAGACCGGGCAATGAGCGCGCAGGAGTTGGCGTGGGTGGTCTGGGCGGCCACCGCGATCACCTCGGCACAGGGCTTTCGCACCGTACCGTCGGCGGGCGGGCTGTTCCCCGTGGAGACCTACGTGGCCGTCAACCGGGTCGAGGGGATCGGGGCCGGGCTCTACCACGTCGACGTCCGGGGCCAGGGCCTGGAGCCCGTGCGCAGCGGGTCAGTCGCCGGGGACCTCCTGATCGCCGGCCTGGGTCAGGACTTCCTGCGCGCCGCCCCTGTGGTGCTCGTGCTCACCGGGGTGTTCCAGCGGTCGCGCTGGAAGTACCGCGCGCGCCACTACCGTTATGTCTGCTGGGAGGGCGGTCACATGACCCAGAACGTCTATCTCGCCGCGCAGGCCGCAGGGCTGGGGGCGTGCATGGTCGGCGCTTTCCACGACGGCATGGTCAACGACCTGCTCCGCGTGGACGGCCGCCAGGAGGCGGCCCTGGCCCTGGTCGCCGTGGGCGCCCCCTGATCCCGCCCCCCACCCCGCCCCACCGCACGTCCCCGCCGCCCCCACCCCGCAGTGGACGTCCCACGCAGCAGACGCTCGCCGCCCACGAAGGCGCTCGTCGAATACGGGAGGCGCTACACCAGTGCGCCCGCGCCTGGCCGGTGCGGGCGCCGCTGGCTCCGCCCGGGCCGGATGCGGCGGGGGCCGATATGGTCAGTTCGTCCTGGGAGTGCGTGAGCGGGGGTGTGCACGCACTGCGAGTCAGTCCACGCGAGGAGCAGCCCGATGGTCGACCAGCATGGTTTCAGCGACGCCGAGTGGGATGTCGTCCTCGCCGTGCCGTTCGCCGTCTTCTTCGTCGTCGCCTACGCCGATGGCAAGGTGGCTCGGGCGGAGAGCCGTGCCTTCGCCGGGATCGCCCAGGACGTCGGCGCGCGAGCCAACCTCCCGCAGGATGCGCTGGTGCGCGACGTGATGGGTCACATCGCCCAGGACTTCGACCAGATCAAGGATGGCCTGGACGGGCGGCCGCTGGCCACTGGGCTCCCCTTCCACCAGGTGCTGTCGGCCGGTCGGACCCTGCTCGACGACATGTCCGACCAGGCGCAGGCGCAGGCCTTCAAGGATCGGATGCTGTCCATGGCCGAGGCGATCGCCGAGGCCTGGCCGAAGTTCGGTCGACGGACCAGTGTCGAGGAGCAGCGCAGCCTCGAGTTCGTGCGCGATGCCCTGGGTCTGGCCGGGGGCCGTGCCGCATCCGACCCGGTCGAACCCTGAGCGGGACGCCCGGCCGGGTCGGCGTGCTGCGCCCCATCCCGGAAGCTGAGGTGCACGTCGACGCCCGGCTTGTGCGACGGCTGCTACGCGCCCAGCACCCCGATCTCGCCGGCCGACCACTGCGCAGGATCGGCCACGGCTGGGACAACGCGATCTACCGGCTGGGCCGGGATCTGGTGGCACGGATCCCACGCCGGGCCCTGGCTGCTGCCTTGATCGACACCGAGCAGCGCTGGCTGCCGGGTCTGGCCGCGACCCTCCCGCTGCCCATCCCGACTCCCGTGCGCAGCGGGCAGCCCAGCGCGCAGTTCTCATGGGCCTGGTCGATCACCCGCTACGTCCCCGGCCGCCCGATCGGCGCGGCGGCCCTCTCAGGTCGCACGGGCTTGGTGGCAGCCGACGCCCTGGCCGGATTCCTGTCCGCGCTGCATGTGCCGGCGCCCGCGGGTGCCCCCATCAATCCGTTCCGCAGCGTCGCGCTGATCGAACGCAGCGCGTCCTTCGCGGATCGACTCCCCACGGCCCCCGCCGAGCTGCGGGCGGGACTGGACTCCGCCTGGGGCCAGGCCCTCGAGGCCCCGCCCCAGACGGGCGCCGACACCTGGGTGCACGGGGACCTGCACGGGCTCAACGTCCTGGCCTCGCGAGGTCGGATCACGGGGGTCATCGACTTCGGGGACCTGTGCGCCGGCGATCGCGCGACCGACCTCGCCGCTGGCTGGTTCCTGCTCGACAGCCCTGCGCGCGAGCGGCTGCGCGTGGGCCTCGCGGTCGACGACGCCACGTGGGCGCGTGCGCGGGGGTGGGCGGTGCTGTTGGGTCTGGCCTTCTGGACGCACAGCGTCCAGTCCCCGATCAACGCGGCCATCGGCGCACGCGTGCTGGCCGAGGTCGTCGCACCGGGCTAGGCTCGCGGAACCCCGCGCACGACGGCCAGGGCCGCGTCGTGCAGCAGCCCATTGGTGGTCAGGCCGCTGCCGGCCAGCAGGGCCTCGGAGCCGTCGTAGCCGGTGACCGTGCCGCCGGCCGCCTCGACGATCGGGATGAGGGCGGCGATGTCCCAGATGCTCAGCTCCGGTTCGCCGGCCACGTCGACCGCACCCTCGGCGACCAGCAGGTGCGACCAGAAGTCCCCGTAGGCCCGTGAGCGCCAGGTCGCGGCGTTCAGCCCGGCCAGCGCCCCGTCCGGCCAGCCGACGTGGTCACTGAACGAGAAGCTCGCGTCGCCGAGCTCTGCCACGCCCGAGACGCGCAGCGCACGCTGCCCCTCCGGCCCGCGCACGTGTGCCCCTGCCCCTGCGGCCGCCCACCACCGCCGGGCCAGGGCAGGTGCGCTGGCCACGCCCAACGTTGCGCGCCCGTCCACCACGAGGGCGATCAGCGTCGCCCAGACCGGCACCCCCCGCACGTAGTTCTTCGTCGAGTCGATCGGATCGATCACCCACTGGCGACCGGACCGCGCCGGCACGCCACCGAACTCCTCGCCGAGGACCTGGTCGCCCGGCCGCGCCCGGGCCAGAACGGCGCGCAGGGCCGTCTCGACCGCCCGGTCCGCCTCCGTCACCGGGGTCAGGTCCGGCTTGGTGTCCACGACCAGGTCCGTGGCACGGAATCGCGCCATCGCGATCCGGTCGGCCTCGTCGGCCAGGCTCAGCGCGAGGGCGAGATCTTCAGCCGTTCGGGTGTCATCGGTGCTGGTTCGTGCCATGGGCGGCTAGGCTACCGGGCCCCTGCTGGCGCATACTGTTCGCGTGGGGGATGTGGAGTACGAGGAGGAACGCCGCCGCCGCAGGGGCCGGCGGTCCTTCGTGGTGCTCACGATGCTGCTGGTGGGTGCCCTGATCGGTGCTGGGGCGTGGATCAACTCCCAGGCACCGGCCGCTGTGGCGCTCGCCCCGCTGCCGGCCCCCTCGGCGAGCCAGTCCGCGTCAGCCCCACCGGGTCTGTCGCTGACAGCGCGCACCGCCGAATCCGAGGCGTTGACCAGCCGGTTGGCCGTGGCCGCGGGCCGGTCCATGGACTCACTGGCCGAGCAGGTGCCCTCGACCGTGGTCAATCCGCTGGAGTCCGAAGCCCCCACAGTTGCTGGGGCACAGGCCGCGAACGGCGAGTACGCCGACACGCTCGCCGCCCTCGAGGAGGCTGAGGCCGCGGCCGCGGACAACCTCGCCCAGACCGAGGGCGACCTCTCCGTGGCGCAGGAGGAGGCCGCCAAAGCCTCCGAGGACCTCGCCCAGGAGGAGGCCGCAGCGGCGAAGGCGATCGACGACGCCATCGACGCGGCCATCGCCGCGGCCCGCGCCCAGGACGCCTACACCGTCCCGCTCGGCGGCAGCGAGGGCAGTGGTGGCGCCATCCCGGTCGGCGAGTCGACCAGCACCGAGCAGGTGCTGAAGTTCGTGCGCAAGTACTTCCCGGCCAACCAGGTGGGCAACGCTATGGCTGTCTCGCGCTGCGAGTCCG
The DNA here is from genome assembly GCA_963798745.1 of uncultured Actinomycetes bacterium. Lineage (GTDB taxonomy): Bacteria > Actinomycetota > Actinomycetes > S36-B12 > CAIYMF01 > Prado023. The sequence continues at coordinate 546,398 of CAWCUF010000003.1, read as the reverse complement.
GCCACGCCAATCGCGTCAGCAAGCCCAACAGCAACGGCACCCGCGACTTCGGGGTCTTCCAGATCAACGATGGCGGCACCCTGCAGGCCGCCCTGCGCGGGATCGACGAGCCGTTCTCGGGCATCGAGGCGGCCCGCAAGAAGGCCCTGGACACCGAGACCAACGTCCGCATGGCGCGCACCATCTGGAACTCGCGGGGCTGGCAGCCCTGGACGTGCGCCGCGAAGATCAAGGTCGTCGCTGGGCTCTACCAGCGCACCCCGGGCCCGATGGACGGCAAGTACGACGACTACGGTCGCGCCACGTAGGTCCGCGCGGCGAACCGTCAGGCCCTTGCATCATCGATCCAGCACTTCAACTGCCAGATCGATGAACCAACGGGCCGCGGCCCGCCAGCCAGACGTCACGCACCTGGCTCCGGCGGCCGGGTGCCCAGGAGTCGACGCAACGAGGCCAAGCGCGCCGGTCCGGCCTCGCCAGCGGCGCCGGAGGCGGCGAACGCGTCCAGGGCGCAGTCCTGCGCCCCCTCGGTGTGCGGGCACCCGCGGGGGCAGTCCGCCAGGGCGGGCACGAACTCCGGGAACGCACCCAGCACCCGATCCGGGACGACGTGCGCCAGGCCGAATGAGCGCACACCGGGAGTGTCGATCAGCCATCCACCGTCGGGCAGTGGGATCGCCACGGCCTGACTCGACGTGTGCCGACCGCGCCCGGTGACCGCGTTCACGTCGCCGGTGAGGCGCTCGATCCCCGGCACCAGGGCATTGACCAACGTGGACTTGCCCACCCCGGAGTGGCCGACGAACACGGTCGCGATGTCAGCCACACGCGCGCGCAGGTCATCGACGCCGAGCGGTTCAGGCGCCCCGTCCGGGTCCTGGGCACACACGACCGTGGGGACGTCCAGGGCGTCGTAGAGCGCGAGGAGCTCGCCGGGATCAGCCAGGTCGGCCTTGGTCAGCACCAGCAGCGGGGCCAGCCCGGCGTCGTAGGCGGCCACCAGGCAGCGGTCGATCAGCCCCGGGCTCGGCTCGGGACTGGCCACCGCCGTGACGATCGCCAACTGCTCGGCGTTGGCCACCAGCACGCGCTCGTCGGGGTCGTTGTCGTCGGCTGACCGGCGCAGCACCGTGGTACGTGGCTCGATCCGCACGATCCGCGCCAGCCGGTCGGGCCCGCCACCGAGGTCCCCGGTCAACCACACGGCATCGCCGACCACCACCGCCTTGCGACCCAGCTCGCGGGCCTTCACGGCGTACACCGGGGTGTCGCGCTCCTCGAGCATCGCGGTGAACCGGCCGCGATCCACGGCCACGATCCTGCCCGGGAGGCCGGCGGCGTGCGTCGGGCGGTCCTTGCTGCGGGGCCGGGACTTGCGCCGGCCCGGGCGGACGCGGACGTCGTCCTCGTCCCATTGCCTCACGCCCACGGCCCCCGCTTCACGGCCTGGCACTCGGCCAGTGCCACGGCCTGGCACTCGGCCGACCCCACGGGCTGCCCCGCTGGCCTCGTTGGCCCCGATGCCAGCGCGCTCTCCCACCCAGCGCCCGACTCCACCGCCGACCTCATTCGTCGCGGCCCAGCATCTTCGCCCACAGGCCCGTGAAGCCGGGGAGCGTCTTGCGGGTGGTGTCGACATCGACGACCGACACGCCCGCGACCCGCAGGCCCAGGACAGCCCCGGCCATCGCCATCCGGTGGTCGTCGTAGGTCGCGAACACGCCGCCGTGCAGCAGGGTCGGGGTGATCCGCAGCGAGTTCTGCTTGGCCTTGACCCGGCCCCCGAGCTGGTTGATCTGGGTGGACAGTGCCTCGAGCCGGTCGGTCTCGTGCCCGCGCAGGTGGCCGATGCCGCGCAACCGGCTGGGCGTGCTGGCCAGCGCAGCGACCGCGGCGACCACCGGGGTGAGCTCGCCGACGTCGCGCAGGTTGATGTCGATGCCCTCGATGCGCTGCGGGCCGGTCAGGGTCAGCCCCGCGTCGGTCAGCTCGGTGCTCGCCCCCATCTGGGACAGGATGTCGGGGAGTTGGGCGCCGGCCTGGGTGGTCTGGGCCGGCCAGCCGGGAATGGTCACCTGGCCGCCGGTCACCATGGCCGCGGCCAGGAACGGGGCGGCGTTGGACAGGTCGGGCTCGATCGCGCGGTCCAGGGCCCGGATCGGCCCGGGGAGCACCTGCCAGCGGGCGTCCGTGGGATCGGCGTCGTCGATGCGTACCTCGACACCGGCCTCGCTCAGCATCTCCACCGTCATCGCCACGTGCGGCAACGACGGTAGGGCCGTGCCCCGGTGGCGCAGGTCCAGACCGTTGTCGAAGCGGGCGGCCCCGAGCAGCAGGCCGCTCACATACTGGCTGGACGCGCTGGAGTCCATCACCACGCGCCCACCGGGCACCGCCCCCAGCCCGCGCACCGTGAACGGCAGGGCGTTTCGGCCGTCGTCGTCGATGGTGACGCCGAGCGCCTCCAGCGCGCCGATCAGCGAGCCCATCGGTCGCATGCGGGCACGCGGATCACCATCGAAGCGGATGTGGCCCTCGGCCAGGGCGGCCACCACCGGCAGGAACCGCATCACCGTCCCCGCCAGCCCGCAGTCCACATGCGCCGGCCCACGCAGGGCGAGCGGCGTCACCCGCCAGGTGCCATCGTTGGTGGTCACCTCGGTGCCCAGGGCACGCAACCCGGCGATCATCAGCTTGGTGTCGCGAGCCTTCAGCGGACCGGTGATCGTGCTGGGTCCCTCGGCCAGCGCGGCCAGCAGCAGCGCGCGGTTGGTCTGGGACTTGCTGCCGGGGAGGGCGACAGTCGCGCGCACCGGCCCGTGCGCCACGGGTGATGGCCACGGATCCTCAGCAGGCACGCGCGGCAGCCTACCGGAACTGTGGCAGTCTGAACCGCGTGTGCGGACGCTACGCAGCAGCCAAGGACACGGCCACCCTGGTCGACGAGTTCCAGGTCGAGGCCGTGCTGGAGCCCGCGCCCGCGGCCAGCTTCAACGTCGCGCCGACTGATCAGGTGGCCCTCGTCGTCGACCGCCCGGTCGACGAGCAGGTCCAGCGGCAACTGCGCCGAGCGCGCTGGGGGCTGGTCCCCTCCTGGGCCAAGGACCCCTCGATCGGGTCACGGATGATCAACGCCCGCTGGGAGAACGCCGCGCAGAAGCCGGCGTTCCGCGCGGCGTTCGCCCGGCGGCGCGCCCTGATCCCGGCCGACGGCTACTTCGAGTGGTACCTGCCCACGCCCGCCCCCGCGGGCGGCCGGCCGAAGAAGCAGCCCTACTTCATCCATCGCAGCGACGGTGCGTCGGTGGCCCTCGCCGGGCTCTACGAGTTCTGGCGACCCACGCCGGAGGACGACTGGCTGGTGAGCGTCAGCGTGCTCACCACCGACTCGAGGGGACCGTTGGCGATGATCCACGATCGGATGCCGGTGATCATCGCCCCAGAGGGCTACCAGCGGTGGCTGGACCCCACCACCAGCGTGGGCCCGGACTTCGACCTCTTCGTGCCGGTCGAGGACCTGACCGCGCATCCGGTGAGCACGGCCGTGAACTCGGTGCGGAACAACTCCCCGGAGCTCGTGGAGCCGATCCCGGCCGAGCCGGGCTTCGGGGACCCGCGGTGAGCCTCACGACCTGGGAGATCGAGACCCCCAGCGGGCCGGCGCGGGCGCACCTGCACGCCGTCCCGCACGGTCGACCCCGGGCCGCACTGGTGCTCGGGCATGGGGCCGGCGGCGGGGTTGATGCCCCGGACCTGGTGGCGATCACCTCCGCGCTGCCCGAGGAGGGTGTCGAGGTGGTGCTCATCGAGTCGCCCTGGCGGGTGGCCGGCAAACGGGTCGCGGGGGCGGCCAGCACCCTGGATCGGGCGTGGATCGCGTGCCTGCACGACGTCAGCTCGCGGGGGATCGGGGTCCGACGTCTGGTGGTCGGTGGCCGCAGCACGGGCGCGCGGGTGGCCTGCCGCACCATCGGCGAGGTGCACCCCGCGGCGCTGCTGCTGCTCGCGTTCCCCCTGCACCCGATCCGGCGGCCGAGCCTGATTGGGCCGCCGCCCAGCCGGCTGCCGGAGCTCGTGGCCGCAGCAGCAGTAGTCCCGACAGTGCTCGTGCAGGGCACCCGCGACGCCATGGGTTCACCGGATGAACTCGCCGCGGACCTGGCAGGCGAGCAGGTCAGCGCCCGGATCGTGCCGGTGCTCGACGCCGACCACGCGTTCACCGTCCCGGCCCGATCGCAGTCCTCGGCGCATGAGGCCCTGGACCTCGTCGTCCGGGCAGCCCGCGCCACCGCACTGCGCCTTGAAGACGGAAACCACTGACCTGACGCGTGTCGCACTGGCGGCCGCAGGCGTCGCGAGTGCCCGGCGACATTAGTCTGTGCCCCATGGGCATCCAGATCTCGCCGAGCATCCTGTCGGCCGACTTCGCCGACCTGGCCGCGGAGTGCGACCGGGTGGCCGCCGGCGCCGACTGGCTCCATGTGGACGTCATGGACAACCACTTCGTGCCCAACCTGACCCTGGGCCTGCCGGTCGTCGAGGCGCTGCTGGCCCGCGTCCGCACCCCGATCGACTGTCACCTGATGATCGAGGACCCCGATCGTTGGGCACCGGCCTACGCCGAGGCCGGCGCGGGCAGCGTCACCTTCCACATCGAGGCGGCGCGCGCACCGGTGCGCCTGGCCCGCGAGATCCGCGGCCTTGGTGCCCGGGCCGGCGTCGGGCTCAAGCCCGCCACCCCGGTGGACAGCGTCATCGACCTCGTCCACGAGGTGGACATGATCCTGATCATGAGCGTCGAACCGGGGTTCGGCGGCCAGCCGTTCCTGGATCTGGCGGTGCCGAAGATCCGCCGCGCCCGGTCGCTGGTCGGCGACGCCGACATCTGGGTGCAGGTCGACGGTGGTGTCTCGGCGAGCACCATCGAGGCATGCGCCGAAGCCGGAGCGGACGTCTTCGTGGCCGGTTCCGCGGTGTTCGGCGCAGAGGACCCGATCGCGGCGTGCGGCGCCCTGCGGGCGGCGGCGGTCACGGCGTCCCCGTTGTGAGCCCGGCGCCCGACCCGTGCAGCGCCGCCGAACTGGCCGCGATGCGACGCGCCCTGGAGCTGGCTGCCGCCCCGGGCCTGCCGCGCGGGCCGAACCCGCGGGTCGGGTGTGTGCTGATCGATGATGCCGGCGCCCAGATCGCGCAGGGATGGCACCGCGGAGCCGGCACCCCGCACGCCGAGGCTGCTGCGCTGGGCGCCGCCGGGTCCGCCGCCCGAGGCGCCACGGCGGTGGTCACCCTCGAACCCTGTGACCACACCGGGCGCACTGGTCCCTGCTCGCAGGCCCTGCTCGAGGCTGGTGTCCGCCGAGTCGTGTACGCCCAGTCCGATCCGAACCCGGTCGCCGCAGGGGGAGCGGACCGGCTTGCTGCCGCCGGGGTTCAGGTGCTCGGTGGCGTGCTGGCCGATGAGGCGCAGGTCATCAACGAGGCGTGGACGTTCGCCCATCAGCATGGTCGCCCGATGGTCACCTGGAAGGTCGCCAGCACCCTGGACGGTCGGGTGGCGGCCGCCGACGGGTCGAGCCGGTGGATCACCGGCCCGGCGGCCCGCGGGCAGGTGCACGACCTGCGGGCCGAGGTGGACGCGGTCCTGATCGGCACGGGCACGGCCCTGGCCGACGACCCCAGCCTGACCGTGCGCGACGCGCAGGGCCGAGTGGCCGAGCACCAGCCGATCCGGGTGGTGATGGGCCGGCGCGCCGTGCCACCGACAGCCCGGCTGCGCGACGGCGCGGCACCGCTGCGCTGCTACCCCGACCAGTCGCCGGCGCAGGTGCTGGCCGACCTGGCCGGTCTTGGGGTGGCCCACGTCCTGCTGGAGGGCGGGCCGAGCCTGGCGGCAGCCTTCCTGCGGGCCGGTCTCGTGGACCGTCTCGTCTGGTACCTGGCCCCGAAGCTGCTGGGCTGCGGGCCGGCGGCGGTCGGCGACCTTGGAATCTCCGGGATCGACTCCGCGTTGCAGTGGCAACTCACCTCGGTCACCCGGGTTGGCCAGGACGTGCGGCTGGACGGGACAATGGTCCCCGCGGACCCGCACTGACCGCCGCCGCAGGGCGCGTGGGCAGGGCGATGCGCGCCGCAGGGCGTCCCCAACAGGAACCACCCAGACAGCAAGCCCGGACAGGAGGAACGGTGTTCACCGGAATCGTCGAGGAGCTCGGGCGGGTCGTCGAGGTGCGGGCGTTGCCCGACGACTCCGCGCGACTGGCCGTGGCCGGTCCGCGGGTCACCGCCGACGCGGCACCGGGGGACAGCATCGCGGTCAACGGAGTCTGCCTCACCGTCGTGGAGTTGGCCGAGGGCTCCTTCACCGCTGACGTGATGGCCGAGACCATGGCGCGCAGCTCGCTGGGCTCGCTCAGTGCCGACGACGCGGTCAACCTGGAACGTCCGATGCGCGCCGACGGTCGGTTCGGTGGGCACATCGTGCAGGGACATGTCGACGGGACCGGTCGGATCCGCGCCCGCCGGCCGAGTGCGAACTGGGAGGTCGTGGAGATCGATCTGCCCGCCGGCCTCGCGAGGTTCCTGGTCGAGAAGGGGTCGATCACCGTCGACGGGGTCTCGCTGACCGTCGTCGAGGTGGTCGACGGTGCTGCGCCGTGGTTCTCGATCTCCCTGATCCCCACCACCCTGGCCACGACCACGCTGGGCAGCCGGGCGGTCGGCGAGGTGGTCAACCTGGAGGTGGACGTGATCGCCAAGTACGTCGAGCGACTCGTGGGGGTACGCCGATGATCCCCGCCGAGGAGATCTTCGCCCGCGCGGGCATCCCCGTGGAGCGTCCCGAGCCGGGGCCGTCCAGGGACGCCGACGAGGTGGACGACCCGAACCAGGTGCCCGGACCGAGCCACGACCCCGGGGCAACGCACCTGGCTCCCAGCGCTGTCGGCGAGCTGGCCGAACCGCTGCTGGTCGACACCCCGGGCCACGCCGCCGGCGGGGTCCGCCTGGACAGCATCCCGGCCGCGTTGGCTGCGATCCGCCGTGGCGAGGCTGTGGTGGTCATCGACGACGAGGACCGCGAGAACGAGGGCGACCTGATCTTCGCCGGCCAGCGCGCCACCCCGGAGTTGACCGCGTTCATGATCCGGCACACGTCCGGCTACATCTGCGTGCCCCTGCTCGGCGAGGACCTCGACCGCCTCGGCCTGCCTCCGATGACCGCGATCAACGAGGACCGCAAGCAGACTGCGTATGCCATCTCCGTGGATGCCCGCACGGTCGAGTCGACGGGGATCTCCGCGGTGGATCGAGCGCACACCATCAAGGTGCTCTCCGACACGGCAACCGAGCCCTACGACCTGACCCGGCCCGGGCATGTGGTGCCGCTGCGGGCGGTCCCCGGCGGGGTGCTGCGCCGACCCGGTCACACCGAAGCGGCGGTGGACCTCGCCCAACTGGCCGGGCTGTCCCCGGCCGGTGCCCTGTGCGAGTTGGTCAACGACGACGGCACGATGATGCGCGCTCCCCAGTGCCGCGCGTTCGCTGACGAGCACGGCCTGGTGATGATCTCGATCGCCGACCTGATCCGCTACCGGCGCGGTCACGAGAGCCAGGTCGTGCGCGTGGCCACCACGGTGCTGCCCACGGCCTACGGGGACTTCCAGGCCATCGGCTACCGGTCGACCCTGGACGGCATCGAGCATGTGGCGCTGGTCGTCGGTGACATCGGTGACGGCCAGGACATCCTCGTGCGGGTGCACTCCGAGTGCCTCACCGGCGACGCGCTGGGCTCGCTGCGCTGCGACTGCGGCCCGCAGTTGCAGGCCGCCATGCAGGCCGTGGCCGAAGCCGGCCGCGGGGTCGTGCTCTACATGCGTGGCCACGAGGGTCGCGGGATCGGGCTGGTGGCCAAGCTCTCGGCCTACGCCCTGCAGGACACCGGCCGGGACACCGTGGACGCCAACCTCGACCTGGGCCTGCCGGCCGATGCCCGCGACTACGGCACGGGCGCGCAGATCCTGGCCGAACTCGGCGTGCGCACCATGCGCCTGCTGACCAACAACCCGGCCAAGCTGTCGGGCCTGTCCGGCTACGGGCTGCGGGTCGTGGACCGCGTGCCCCTGGAGATCGAGCCCAACCCGTTCAACGCCGCCTACCTGGCCACCAAGGCGCAGCGGATGGGCCACCACATGAGCGGACACGTAGGAGGACACCGATGAGCGGATCAGGCGCCCCGGTCACGCAGGTCGACGCGGAGGGGATGCGGGTGGCGATCATCGCCTCCTCCTGGCACGCCGAGATCATGGATGCGCTGGTCAGCAGCGCGATCGACACCTGCACCCGTTCGGGGGCGGTCAGCGTGGTCTACCGGGTCCCGGGATCGTTCGAGCTGCCGTTGGCCGCCCAGGTGGCCGCGCGTGCCGGTTTCGACGCGGTGGTGGCGCTCGGGGTGATCATCCGCGGCGGCACCCCGCACTTCGAGTACGTGTGCCAGGCGGCCACCGATGGGCTGTCGCGGGTGGCGCTGGACACCGGTGTCCCGCTCGGGTTCGGGGTGCTGACCTGCGACGACGAGGCCCAGGCGCGCGCGCGTGCAGGTCTGCCGGACTCGTCGGAGGACAAGGGCCGGGAGGCGTGCGAGGCGGCGTTGTCGCTGGCCCTTGCCCTGCGTACGATCCGTCGACCTGGCGGTGAGGTCTCCACCGGCTTCGCCGCCGGGGACTGAGGCAGGCGAGGCGCCGGTAGGATTGCGGCCCGTGAAGACCTTCGACGCCCTGTTCGCCGAGCTGAGCGCCAAGGCGGCGTCGGCCGATCCCGGCTCCGGGACGGTCGCCCTGCTCGCCGGCGGGGTGCATGCGGTGGGCAAGAAGGTGGTCGAGGAAGCCGCTGAGGCGTGGATGGCCGCCGAGCACGAGGGCCCAGCGCGCACCGCCGAGGAGATCTCGCAACTGCTCTACCACGCCCAGGTGCTGATGATCGCGGCCGGCCTGGAACTCGACGACGTGTACGCCCACCTGTAGGCGAACCCAGCGCCCCGGACCGGACCGCCCGGACCCCGCCCGACCATCGACCCGCATCACCGAGCCGCAATGAGGACCACCATGCTCCGCGTCGCAGTGCCCAACAAGGGCGCACTGGCCGAACCCGCCCGCACGATGCTGCGGGAGGCCGGCTACCTGTCCGCGGCGCATCCGCGCGACCTCGTCGTCGTCGACGAGGCCAACGGCGTGGAGTTCTTCTTCCTGCGGCCCCGCGACATCGCGATCTACGTGGGTTCGGGCACCCTGGACCTGGGCATCACGGGCCTGGACATGCTGCTGGACAGCCGGGCCGCGGCCAAGGAGGTCATGCGACTGGGCTTCGCTCCCTCGACGTTCCGCCTCGCGGTGCCCGCCGACGGCCCGCGTGAGGTCGCCGCCCTGGCCGGCTGGCGCATCGCCACCTCGTATCAGGGCCTGCTCGATGACTACCTGGCCACGGCTGGGGTCCAGGCCACGGTGGTGCGCCTCGACGGTGCCGTCGAGAACTCCGTGCGCCTGGGTGTCGCCGATGCCGTGGCCGATGTGGTGGCCACCGGGAGCACGCTGCACCAGGCCGGCCTGGTCACGATCGGCGAGCCACTGCTGGTCAGCGAGGCGCTGCTCATCCGACGCTCCGGCGTGGGCCAGGACGGCGAGGTGGCCACGTTCGTGCGCCGGCTGCAGGGCGTGCTGGCCGCCCGGAACTACGTGATGGTCGACTACGACATCCCCGCGGCGCTGGTCGAGGCGGCCTGTCGGATCACCCCGGGCATCGAGTCGCCGACCGTCTCACCGTTGGCTGACGTCACCTGGTGCGCGGTCCGTGCGATGGTCGCTCGCGAGAAGGTGCACCGCGTGATGGACGAGCTCTACGATCTCGGCGCGCGCGGGATCCTCGTCACCGACATCCTGGCCTGCCGCCTGTAGTCGGCCCGGCCCCGGCCCCCCGCCGGACGGTCTCGGCGGCTGCTGCGCAGCAGCGCACAGCAGTCAGCGCACAGCAGGCACGGCATGGTGCTGTCTCAGATCAGCAGGCGATCCACCCACGCGAGCAGGTTGTCCGGCTCGAAGGGCTTGGTCAGGTAGCAGGTGGCCCCGGCCGACCAGCCGTCCCAGGTGGTCTGGTCATCGCCGGCGGCGGTGAGCAGGATCACCGGCACGTCCGCCCCGCCCTGCTTGGCACGGATCTCGCGGAGTACATCGATGCCGGACATTCCGGGCATCATGATGTCCAGGATGACCCCGTCGGGCACCCGCTCGTCGAAGGAGGCCAGCGCCTCGGGCCCGTCCGCGGCGTCGCGGACCTCGTAGGAGTCCAGCTCGAGGATGTCGCGCAGCAGGGTCCGGACCATGGGTTCGTCATCGACGACCAGGATGATGGGCATCGCGTGGCCTCCTGCTCACTTGGCCGCGAGGCGGCGTGCCTGCGGGGTGTCCATTGTGGCACCCTGGCCGCGGCCCTCGACCCGCCCCGGGGTTGTCGCTGTGAGCCGCGGATCGGGTCGGAACCCGGGGGAGGTGTCCGCAGACGTCGCCCCCGCCCCAGCGCTCACGGGCGGGGCCGCCGAGGTCGCCAGCGCCAGCACGAACTCCACACCCGACCCGGACTCGGGGTTCTGCACATCCAGTCCGCCGCCCATCGCGACTGCCAGCTCACGGGCGATGTTCAAGCCCAGGCCGGCACCGCCGGTGCGCATCGTGAACGGGTCCTCGCGCCGGTAGAACCGTTCGAAGATGCGTCCGTGCTCATCCAACGGGATGCCCGGTCCATGGTCGCGCACATGGATGCGCGCAAGCAGGCCGCTCACCTCGGCCCGGATCTCCAGGGGGGAGTCCGCGGGGGTGTACTTCTCGGCGTTCTGCAGCAGGTTGGCCAGGCACTGGTCCGCGCGCACGCTGTCGCACTGGATCGACACGGCCTGCGCAGGCAGGTCCAGGGTGATCCGTTCGGCCAGCTCCGGGAACTTCGCCACGGCCCTGGTCACGATCTCGCCGAGGTCGGCGATCCCGATCGTGACGCCCAGCCGGGCTCCCTCCGAGGTCTGGGACGCGATGAGCAGGTCGTTGACCAACCGGTTGAGGTGGTCGGCGCTGTCCGAGATCACGCGCAGCGCGTGGGTGCGCTTGGCCAGGGTGACGTCGTCGCCGCGGGTGGCCAGCCAGGCGGAGTAGGCCTTGATCGGGGTCAGCGGGGTGCGCAGCTCGTGGGACACCGTGGCGACGAACTCGGACTTCATCCGCTCCACCCGGCGTTCGCGGGTCTCGTCGTGCACGGTCAGGACGCGGACCCACCCCGGCTCCTCGTCGGCGCGGCCGGTGATCGACGCGCGCACCCGTACGGTGGTCAGCGAGACATCGAGTTCCTCACCGTCGGCCCGCACGAGGTGCAGTTGCACAGCAGCCCGGCGCGCGTCGGGAGTGACGCTGGCGGCCGCGGCCTCGACCAGGGTGGCGACCACCGGGGGAGCGGTGCTGGCTGGCTGGCCGACGAGCTCGTCGATCGGGACGCCGGTCATGCGCGCCAGCGTGCGGCTCCAGATCCGGATGGTGTCGGTGTCGTCGATCATCGCGATGCCGTCGGAGGTGTTGTCCACCACCGCGGTCAACTTGGCTGTCTCCTCAGTGAGCGCATTGAACGCCGCGCCGGCCCGCATGGCGCTTCCGACCGCGGCCACCAGCGCCCCCAGCACCGGAGCGTCCGCGTCCGCCAACGTCCACCCGCGGCTACGGCCGGAGATCCGGCTCTTGGTGTACGGCTGGGTCGATCCGAGGAGCAGCGCACCCGGCTCGGTGCCGCCGAGATCGAGTCGAGCGACCACTCCGAGCCGCCACGCATCTGGCAACTCGGTGGTTGCCAGAGCGCGTGGGCCCGCCTCTCGTTGAACCGCCTTGAGGATTAGTTCCGAACCAGATTCGCTGCGGGTCGAGATTCCAGGGTTGATGACAACTAGGTGCGGTGCCCCCACCACGCTTCGAAGCGCCTCGCCAGTCTCAGGGAGCATGGTTGCACTCGTGCCCTGCTTGGCCAAGGCAGCCCCCAGGACCACCAGCCAGCGGTTGCGCTCCTGAGCTGCGGTGTGTTCGGCGGCGGCTCCATACGCGTACCAGAGGGCCAAGGCAGGCAGGAAGGCGAAAGGAAGTAGCGCCCATGACACTTGATCCAAAGCGACGGCCGTCATCCCGAGACCAACCCCGCCGACTGCGATCAGCGCCGACAGGCGCCACTCGCTGCGCAGCATTGCTGAGCGTGGGGCGCCACCGAGGACCCAGAGAAGGTGGGCCAAGGCGTTGAGGTTCCACGCCGCAAACACGAGCGCGCTGACCGTCAGCGCAAGGATTCCTTGAGGGCTGAACCGGTCCTGACCCATCGCCAGTGCGTGGTAGATGACCACCATCAGCGACGCAGACGTGGCCCAGAGCCCCACGTTGAACGCGACCTTCAGGGCTTCTGTTCGCCGCAGGACGATCTCTGCGAGTGTGATCCCCACAAGACCCGCAAGCAGGGCCTCGTGACCTTCGAGAGACAAGAGCGCGGCCGCCACAGCAGCCTCAAGGAAGTTCAGTTCTTCAGTAGTGCTCCCGTGCCGAACGCGTACATATGCGATTTGCCCTGCAAAGGTGACGAGCACGAAGAACCCGAGCAGCCACGGTTCGTACGGAGGTATTCCGGCGGGAGGCGTCAACCGATCCGTCAGCCAGTAGGCCAAAGCCACGGAGGCCATACCCAGCAGGCCTGTGAAGAGGACGTACTTGCCCAACGGCTTCATGACGCGATCATCTGTGCGGCGCCGGTCCGCGTCAAAGCAGCCTCGCCGGAGTCACGCGCTACACCCAGCCACCGGCCCCGCCAGTAGCCCACACGTTGGCAGCCCATCCCCGGGCGGCCCAGCCGCGCGCTTCCCACATGAAGTCAGCCCAGCCACGGGCGGCCCAGCCGCGGGCTTCCCAGTCCTCGGCGGCCCAGCCGCGAGCTGCCCAGCCGCGGGCTTCCCAGTCCTCGGCGGCCCAGCCGCGAGCTGCCCATCCACGCGCTGCCCATCCACGCGCCGCCCAGCCGCGCGCGGCCCATCCGCGCGCCAGCCACTCTTCGGATGCCCAGCCGCGCGCGGCCCATCCGCGCGCCAGCCACTCTTCGGATGCCCATCCGCGCGCGGCCCATCCGCGGGCGGCCCATCCGCGCGCCTCGAAATGCGCGGAGTCAGCAGACCCATAGACGACCGCGATGGCAAAGGCTCGTGAGGCCCACACTCGACTCTCCGAGCTGAGTTGCCTCCACGCGGCCTGTGCTGCCGGAAGATCACCGTCCTCCCACGCCTGCGCGAAGTCCGCCCACACCGCGGCGTCGTCCGACTTGGGTCCGAGATCGCTCTTGTCCACATCGGAGTCAGATGGCATCCGAGGGTTGGAAGCCGCCCGGTCGGCTCGGTCCAGGGCCTTGCCCAGGTCCAGCCCACCGGCGCCCTCACCGGCGTCGCGACCCTTGAGGTTGTAGGCGGTGCGCGTGAGCAGCGACTTCACGCCGTTGGGCTCCAGGCCCGGGTGGGCATCGAGCACGGCTGCGACGGCACCGGAGACGATGGCTGCGGACATCGAGGTGCCCGAACCACGCATGTAGCCCTCGCCGACCAGGGCCTGCGGGTTCTCGGTCACCGCGGCGCTGCCCGGGGCAGCTGTCGACACCAGGGAGACCCCCGGGGCCAGGAGGTCGGGCTTGCCGACGGAGCGGCGGGCGGGCCGCGCGCTGAACTCAGCGACATCGTCGTCGCGGCGACTCGTGGTGGCGTTCTCATCCAGGGAGCCGACGGTCAGCAGCATCGGGTCGTCGCCGGGGGAGGTCACGGTGCCCCGGTCCGGCCCGTCATTGCCGGCCGCGGCGACCACCGTGACACCCTGCGCCCAGAGCCGCTCGAGCGCGCGGGAGAGCGGGTCGAACGAGGGGGGCAGTGGACTGTCGGTCGACAGGCTGACATTGAGCACGTCCACGTCGCCCCGCTCGGCCACGGCGTCCAGCCCGGCCAGCACCGTGCTCAACGAGGTGTTGCCCTGAGCGTCGGCAACCTGCACGTCGACCAGATCCGCGCCCGGCGCCACGCCGGGGAAGGTCCCCCGACCGGCGATCAGCCCGGCCTGGAACGTGCCGTGCCCCAGCCCATCGCCGTCGGGCGCGTCTGTGACGTTGACGTGCTGGACGTGCCCGAGCCCGTCCGCGTCGGGCGCCACCCCGGTGTCCAGCAGCGCAACGGTCACCCCGGCGCCGGTCGACAGGTCCGCGGGAGCGTCCAGCGTCTCGCGGTAGGTCGGCACCGTGGTGTTCGAGTACATCCGGGTGCCGTTGACCCGCATGGGAGTGTCGGGCACCTCGGTGGCCCCGCCCGGTGCTCGCGCCCCGCGGGGCAGTTGCACCAGCAGGGCGTCGGCAACCTCGAGCGTGGACAGAACCTGGCCACCCAGCGCCTGCACGGAGTCGGCAAGCTCGGCCAGGCTCACGTCGCCGGTCAGGCTCAGCAGGGCAGTTCGGCTCGGTCCGTCGGCAGAGGCGGGAATGGGCACCGCCAACAGCGCCGCGGCAGCCGCTACGACCGCGAAACGGGTCGGCGCTGCCCGCCGCATGCGGATCGCTGTCGTGCTCATGTCGGTTCCTCCTGTGGGTAGTCCACCCCCCATGTCGGCCCGAATGGCTCCCCGGTGAAGCCTCCATCCCCTTTTGGAGGCAAATTCGACCCAACGGGTGATAATAATCCACCCTCTTGGACGAAGGATGCTTGGTGGGCCGCATTCCTGCAAGTTACTTACGCACGGTAACGTCGAAGGATGGACAGGCTCACGGCCCTTGAGGCGGTTCAGGCCATCGCCGACCCGGATTCTTTCGTCGGTTGGGACGAGAGAATCGCGTCAGGGATCAGTATTTCACAGGTGTATCGAAGCGATTTGGATCGCGCGGCGACCAATACTGGTTCCGACGAGTCCGTGCTGGTCGGCCAACTCCGGGTGCAGGGCGTGCCGGCGGCCATGCTCGCCTGGGAGTTCGGCTTCCTCGGCGGATCCGTGGGGGTGCGCGCTGCGGCGGTCGTGGTGGCCGCGATCCGCCGAGCGACGGCGCAGGGCCTGCCGCTGATCGTCGCGCCCCGATCCGGGGGCACCCGGATGCAGGAGGGGGCCCCCGCGTTCGTCCAGATGGTGGCGATCACCGCCGCGGTGGCCGAGCACCGCGCCGCGGGCCTGCCCTACCTGGTGCACCTGTGCAGCCCCACCACGGGCGGGGTGCTGGCCACTCTCGGGTCCGCGGGCGACCTCACCACGGCGGAGCCGGACGCGATGGTCGGGTTCCTCGGCCCGCGTGCCTACGCCGCCATCACCGGCGAGCCGTTCCCCGAGGGGATCCAGGTGGCCGAGAACCTGGCCGCGCGCGGGATCGTCGACGCCGTACTGACCTGGCCCGAGCTGCGAGAACACCTGGCGACAGTGCTGCGCCTCTGGTCGGATCGGCCCGGGCCGGGGTGGGTCTCCCCGGTCCAGGCCCCCAGCGGCCACAGCAGTCCCGCCCATGTGGCAGGTGCGCCCGAGTCTGCCGACCAGCTGTGGGAGTACGTGCGGGTCTCGCGCCAACGCGAGCGCCTCGACGCCGCCCAGTTCGTCGCCGAGCACGTGACCGACTTCGTCACGCTCCCGGGCACCGGCCAGGCTGAGCGCTGCGAGGGTGCGCTGGTCGGCGTGGGTCGGATGGCCGGGATGCCGATGGTGCTGGCGGCCACCACCGACCGCCGTTCCGGCGAGCCGCTGACCGTCGGCGGCCTGCGCACGGTGCGCCGCGGGATCGAACTCGCCGCGCGCTGGGGCCTGCCGGTGGTCACCGTGGTCGACACCCTCGGCGCCCAACTGTCGGTGGCCGGTGAGGAATCCGGAATCGCCGGCCAGATCTCGCGTGTCATGCTCGATCTGGTGTCGGCCCGCACTGCCACCGCGGCCCTGCTGCTCGGCGCCGGGACCGGGGGAGCGGCTCTGGCCCTGCTGGCCGCGGACCGGATCATCGCCGGTTCGCACACCTGGGTCGCGCCGCTGCCCCCGGAAGGAGCTGCTGCGATCCGCCATGGCGGCAGCCACGACCCCGCGGAGGTGGCCTGGGAGCAGCAGATCGGTGCCCACGCGCTGGCCGACCTCGGGTTCATCGATCATGTGGTCCGTGAGTCGCACCCGGGTTGGATGGATACAGCCGCCCACGAGGTCGTGGCCTCCCTGCGCGAGGTGCTCGACGGCGAGCAGCCGGGGCTGCGCCAGGAGAGGTTCGCGGCATGGCTGACCTGACCGACCCGGGCGAGTTCGCCGACGACGACGGGACGGTGCCCGCGCCCGTGGCGCAGGTGCTGGCACGCAGGGCCGCCGGCGAGGCCGGCATCCGCGAGGTCGTGGCGGCGTTGACCGGCCAGCGCCTGATCGTGCCGCTGCTGGAGGTCGACGGCGACCTGCTCGAGGGTGATGACGCTGACCCCTGTGCGGGCTCGGACCGGGCCGTCGCGGCCGTCTCGATCCGCGATCCACAGGACGGCACCGTCGTGGGGTTGGCCTTCACCGGCATGGCGCCGCTGCAGGCCTGGGACCCGGCAGCCCGACCGATGCCGGTCACCGCTGCCCGCGCTGCGGCCGCCGTGCTTGCCGAGGGTGGTCAGGTGCTGCTGCTGGATGCCGGTTCGCCCGCGCCGGTGCAACTGCGTGGCCAGGCCCTGCTGCGGCTGGCGACCGGCGCACCCTGGCCCGACCCGTGGGAGGACGCGGCGGTCCGTGCGGCGGTGATCGCGGAGTTGGCGCCGGTGCTGGCCAGCGGGGAGGTGCACGTGCGTCTGGTCGGCGGGCAGTCGCTCGGCTCGGCCTCCGGCTCCGGCTCAGCGCCTGGCCGGACCGCTGGGCGGCAGGTCGAGGCAGCGGTGCCACCGGGGCTGGTCGTGCAGGTGCGTTTCGCCGGTGAGCTCGACGCGGACGTCGTGGAGCAGCGGGCCGCCGTGATCGCGCAGCGGGTGGCAGGCTCAGCGGTGCTGCGCGAGGTGTTCGACGGGGTGCTGGCCGTCGAGGTGGTGGGCGTGGGCCCGGGCCGGACCCACCTCAGCCGATGACCGGGCCGGTCAGTGTCTCGCCGGGACCCTGGCCCGGGGCGTCCGGGTGGGCCGAGGCCTCCCGGAAGGCCAGTTGCAGCGACTTCAGCCCGTCGCGCAGCGGGCCGGCGTGGAACGTGCCCAGGTCGGGAGCGGCGGTGACCACCAGGCCGGCCAGCGCGTTGATCAACTTGCGGGCCTCGTCCAGGTCGGTGGCCGCATCGCCCTCCTCGCCCAGGCCGCACTTGACCGCGGCCGCGCTCATGAGGTGCAGCCCGACCGTGGTGATCACCTCGACGGCCGGGACCTCCCCGATGTCGCGCAGGGCCTGCTGGGCCTCGTCGGCGGGCGGCGAGTCAGGATTCGGGGGAGCGGCTGTCATCCTGTTACCCTGTCATGGACGACCGATCTGTCCCAACCGTGGTGCACGCGCCACCGGGGCAGTTGGCGGAGAAGTGGAGTCTCGAACTCCCACCCGGACGGCCCTTGGGCAGTCGGGTTGAGATCCGCGCACAGCGATGTGCGCGGCGCCGGCGCTGCGCCGGTGATTCGAGGCCTGCTCACCTGCCCGGGAGCGGGCCTCTTCCATGAGGGGCCCGGCCCCCTCACCCGAGGGGCCGGCGGTCGCGACCACGCACAGCGACCCAAGGAGGCGCCACATCAGCGTCGAGCCCAGGATCAATGACCGGATCCGCGTTCCTGAAGTACGACTCGTCGGCCCCAATGGCGAGCAGGTCGGCATCGTCCGCATCGAGGACGCCCTGCGACTGGCTGTCGAGGCCGACCTCGACCTGGTCGAGGTTGCCGCGAATGGCAAGCCGCCGGTCTGCAAGCTGATGGACTACGGAAAGTTCAAGTACGAGTCGGCCGTCAAGGCCCGTGAGGACCGCAAGAAGCAGGTCAACACGGTCATCAAGGAGATGAAGCTCCGGCCGAAGATCGATCCGCACGACTACGAGACCAAGAAGGGTCACGTGGTGCGGTTCCTCAAGCAGGGGGACAAGGTCAAGGTCACCATCATGTTCCGCGGCCGCGAGCAGTCCCGGCCCGAACTCGGCTACCGGCTGCTCACGCGATTGGCTGAGGAGATCGCCGAGTACGGAATCGTGGAGAGCTCGCCCAAGCAGGACGGTCGCAACATGATCATGGTGGTCGGACCGACCAAGAAGAAGGCCGATGCGCGCGCCGAGCGCGAGGCGGCCCGCCAGGCCTCGGCCGCAGAGGCCGACCAGGCAGCCGGCGACGCCGGGGCCTGACCACTACTTCGCGACACATCATCGCGGACCATCCCGCAGCGGTACGACCCGCACGCGGTGAACCAAGGAGAACAACGATGCCGAAGATGAAGACGCACAGCGGCACCAAGAAGCGGGTGAAGAAGACCGGCTCGGGCAAGCTCATGCACGAGCAGGTCAACAAGCGTCACCGCCTCGAGGTCAAGACCAGCAAGCGCTCGCGCAAGCTGCGGGCGGACGCGCCGATCTCGGCCGCCGACACCAAGAACGTCAAGCGCCTGCTCGGCATGCGCTGACTGTCCCCGAACCGAACACGAAGGAGTAACCCGTGGCACGCGTGAAGCGGGCAGTCAACGCCCACAAGAAGCGTCGCGAGATCCTGGAGAAGGCCAGCGGATACCGCGGCCAGCGCTCCCGGCTCTACCGCAAGGCCAAGGAGCAGGTCACCCACTCGGGTGTGTATGCCTACGACCACCGCAAGGACCGCAAGGGCGACTTCCGCCGTCTGTGGATCCAGCGAATCAACGCGGCAGCCCGCGCCCAGGGGATGACCTACAACCGGTTCATCCAGGGCCTCAAGGCCGCGGAGATCGAGGTCGACCGGCGCATGCTCGCCGACCTGGCGGTCAACGACGAGGCGGCGTTCAACTCGCTGGTCGCCACCGCGCGCGCCGCGCTGCCGGCCGGCACCCCGGCTGCCTGAACCAACTGCTCGGCCGAAGGGCCCCGTCATCCCTCGGGAAGGCGGGGCCCTTCGGCGTGCAGGTCGTCGCCGTCCAGCTCCGCGCAGCCGCCGCCCGGCTGCCCCGGCCCGTCCGACCCGCCACCCTGCCTGACCTCGCCCCCATGGTCAGCACTGCGAGTCGATCCAAGTTTCGGGGGCCAAGAGACGGTTCATCCAAGTCTCCGGGCGCCGAATGCTTGCAGGGCTGGATGGATTCGGTGGGCCGCACGTGGGCGGAGCGCTCTGCGCTGCACGAGGCCGATGGCAGGATGCGCAGGGTGGATCTGCTCACTGCCCGCTCGGCCCGCCTGCGCGAGGCCCGAGCGCTGACGATCGCCAAGTTCCGGCGCGCCCGGGGCCAGTTCCTGGCTGAGGGCCCGCAGGCGGTGGGCGTCGCCCTGGCGGCAGGTGCGGCAACCGAGCTGTTCGTCGAGGAGTCCGCCCGCGAGCGCCGTGCGGCCGAGTTGGTCGCCGGCAGGGAGGCTGGACTCCCGGTGCACGTCGTCGAGGGGTCTGCGTTCGCGACGCTGGTCAGCGCCCAGACCCCGCAGGGCATCGTGGCCGTGTGCACCTGGGCGCCGGGCACGCTGGCTGACCTGCTCGCCGCGCCTGTCGCGACCGGCGCCCGAAGCCGGCACGTGGTCGTGGCCCACGAGTTGGCCGACCCGGGCAATGCCGGGGCGCTGATCCGCGTCGCCGACGCGGCCGGAGCGCTGGGCGTGGCGCTGTCCGATCGCTCGGTCGACCCGACCAACGCCAAGTGCGTACGGGCCAGCGCGGGCTCGCTGTTCCACCTGCCGGTGGTGCCGGCCGGAGCCACCCTCGACTCTATCGCCGCCCTGCGCGACGCCGGCTTCGCGACCCTGGCCGCCGATGTCACAGCCGCTTCGATCGACCTGTTCGCCGCGGAACGCGACGGGCTGGTCGCCGGTCGGGTGGCCTGGGTGTTCGGCAACGAGGCCCACGGCCTGCCCGCGGACGTGCTCGCTGCCGTCGACCACGTGGTGCGGATCCCGATCCTGGGTCGCGCGGAGAGCTTGAACCTCGCCACCGCCGCCGCCGTGTGCCTCTACTCCTCGGCACGCTCGGGTCAGTGACGGCACCCGGGCCGGCCCGCCGGGCGTCGGTGACGGCAGCCGGGCTGGCCCACCGGGCATCGCCGGTAGAATCGCGGCCCAGTTGCCCGTGAACCCGGAAGGCGCCATGTCAGCCCCGAACAAGAGCTACGACCCGGTCGAGGTGAGCGCGCTGTCCGACGAGGCGGTGGCCGCCGCCCGGGATGCCGCCCTGGCCGCCATCGCGGGCGCCGCAGACCTCGACGCGCTCAAGGAGCAGCGGCTCGCGCATGCCGGAGACCGTTCACCGCTGGCCCTGGCCAACCGCGAGATCGGCGCCCTGCCCCCGGCGGCCAAGGCCGAGGCGGGCAAGCGCGTCGGCCAGGCCCGCGCGCAGGTCAAGAAGGCCCTTGGAGCCCGGGAGGTCGTCCTGGCCGCCGAGCGCGACGATCGGGTGCTCGTCGAGGAGGCGGTGGACGTCACGCTGCCCACCGATCGGCGCCCGCGCGGCGCCCGGCACCCGCTGACCACGCTGATGGAGCGGATCGAGGACGTCTTCCTCGCGATGGGCTACGAGGTCGCCGAAGGCCCCGAGGTCGAGGCCGAGTGGTTCAACTTCGACGCGCTGAACATCGCCCCCGACCATCCGGCGCGCACCATGCAGGACACGTTCTTCGTCGGGTCCGGCGAGGGTGGGGTCGTCCTGCGCACGCACACCTCCCCGGTGCAGGCGCGCTCCATGCTCGAACGTCCGCTGCCGATCTACGTGATCTGCCCGGGTCGGGTCTACCGCACCGACGAGCTCGACGCCACCCACACCCCGGTGTTCCACCAGGTCGAGGGCCTGGTCGTCGACGAGGGCATCACGATGGCCGACCTCAAGGGCACGCTCGACCACTTCGCCGCCACCATGTTCGGCGCCGGGCTGGTCACCCGGCTGCGCCCGAGCTACTTCCCGTTCACGGAGCCGTCGGCCGAGGTCGACCTGCAGTGCTTCGTCTGCCGCGGTGAGTCGGTGGGCGACCCGGCCAACCCGTGCCGGACCTGCTCCAGCGAGGGCTGGATCGAATGGGGTGGCTGCGGGATGGTCAACCCGCGGGTGCTCACGGCGTGCGGCATCGACGCCGAGCGCTACACGGGCTTCGCGTTCGGCATGGGCATCGAACGGACGCTGATGTTCCGCCACGGAGTCACCGACATGCGCGACATGGTCGAGGGCGACCAGCGCTTCTCGTCCGCGTTCGGCACGGAGGTCTGAGGCGATGCGCGCACCGCTGAGTTGGATTCGTCAGTACGTGCCGGTCCCGGCCGACCAGACCGGCCGGGATGTCGCCGCCCGCCTGATCAGTGCGGGACTGGAGGTCGAGACCGTCGAGGTGCTGGGTGCGGAGGTCGCCGGGCCACTGGTCGTGGGCCTGGTGCGTTCCATCGAGGAGCTCACCGAGTTCAAGAAGCCGATCCGGTTCTGCCGGGTCGAGGTCGGTGCCGGCCACGGTGAGGTCCGCGACGGCGTGACCACCGACGAGCGCGGCATCATCTGCGGGGCGCGCAACTTCGCCGCTGGTGATCTGGTGGTCGTGGCGCTGCCCGGGGCCGTGCTGCCGGGCGGATTCGCGATCGCGTCCCGGTCCACCTACGGCCGGGTGTCGGACGGGATGATCGCCTCCGAGCGCGAACTGGCCCTCGGCGCCGACCACGACGGGATCATCGTGCTGCCGCCGGGCTCAGCGGCCCCGGGCGCCTCCGGCTACGAGGTCCTCGGCCTGGGCGACGAGGTCCTCGACATCGCTGTCACCCCCGATCGTGGCTACGCGCTGAGCATCCGTGGGGTCTCCCGGGAGGTGGCCACCGCCTATGGGCTGCCGTTCGCCGACCCCGCCCTGGTCGATCCCGAGTCGCTGCTCCCGGCGCCCTCGGGCGAGGTCGCGCACGGTGCGTCGATCTCCGACCCGGCCGCGGCCGACCGGTTCGTCCTGCGCTCGATCGCCGGTCTGGACCCGACCGCCCCGAGCCCGCAGTGGATGCGCCGCGCCCTGGTGGCCTGCGGGATGCGACCGATCTCGTTGGCCGTGGACGTCACCAACTACGTGATGCTCGAACTCGGCCAACCGCTGCACGCCTTCGACCGGGCCAAGCTGTCCGGTCCGCTGACCGTGCGCCGCGCGGTCGCCGGGGAGCCGCTGGAGACCTTGGACCACGTCAGGCGCACGCTGGACGTGCGCGACATCGTGATCGCCGAGCCGCGCGGGCCCCTGGCCCTGGCCGGCACGATGGGCGGCCTGGAGTCCGAGATCGATGACGCCTCGCACTCGGTGGTCATCGAGGCCGTGCACTTCTCGGCGTCTGTGGTGGCCGCGATGTCGCGGCGGCACAAGCTGTCCAGCGAGGCGTCCCGCCGGTTCGAGCGCGGCGTGGACGTCGAGCTCCCGGCCGTCGCCTCGGCCCGGGCCGCGGCGCTGCTCATCGAGCTGGGGGGAGCCTCCTATGTGGGCACGCAGCGCGTCGATGCGGTGCCCGAGCTCCCGGCGATCTGGATGCCCGCCGACCTACCCGCGCGGGTCTGCGGACTGGCGATCGCGCCGCAGCGCAGCTCGGAGCGACTCGAGTCGATCGGGGCCACGGTCGCGGTCGAGGGTGCGCACCTGCTGGTGACGCCGCCGACCTGGCGGCCGGACCTGACCGACCCGTTCGATCTCGTCGAGGAGGTCATCCGCCTCGAGGGGTACCACAACCTGCCCGCGACCCTGCCCATGGTGCCTGCTGGCTTCGGACTGACCTCCGACCAGCGCCTGCGCCGTCGGGCCGGGCGCGCACTGGCCGCGGCCGGCCTGATCGAGGTGCTCAACTACCCGTTCGTCGGCCGCCCGGAGCTCGAGGACCTCGGGATTCCAGCCGGGGACCCGCGGCTGGCGCTGGTCGAGTTGGCCAACCCGCTCTCCGACGAGGCGCCCTTCCTGCGCACCACGCTGTTGCCCGGTCTGGTCGCCGCCGCCCGGCGCAACCTGAGCCGCGGCGCGGTGGAGGTGGCCCTGTGCGAGGTCGGCCTGGTGTTCCGTGGTTCCGGGACCGGTGGCCGTGCGCAGCCGCCCCGGCCGTCGGTGGCGGCGCGCCCCAGTGAGGCTGAGCTGGCCGAGCTGGACGCCCTGCTGCCGGACCAGCCGCGCCATGCCGCGGGCATCCTGGCCGGGGAGCGCGACCGGACCGGCTGGTGGGGTGCGGGCCGCCCGGCTGACTGGTCCGACGCCCTGGGGATCGTGCGCGACCTCGCCGACGAGCTCGGGGTGACCATCGGGGTGGCGGCGGCGGCCAGCGCGCCGTGGCACCCGGGCCGCTGCGCCGCCCTGTCCGTGGGCGATCAGGTCATCGGCCACGCCGGTGAGCTGCACCCACGCGTGCTCGGCGAGCTCGGGCTGCCGGCGCGCACGGTGGCCTTCGAGATCGACCTCGACGTGCTGCTCGCCGCGGCGCCCGAGGCAACGGCCGCCCCGGTGTTCTCCACGATGCCCGTGGCCAAGGAGGACCTGGCCGTCGTCGTGGCCGAGGATGTGCCGGCCGAGGCCGTGCGCCGGGCCCTGGTCCAGGGTGGGGGCGAACTGCTGGAGAGCGTGCGGCTGTTCGACACCTACTCCGGGGAGCAGGTGGGCCCGGGTCGGATCTCGCTGGCGTTCGCGCTGCGCATGCGGGCACCGGACCGGACCCTGTCGGCGGCGCAGGTGGCCCAGGTCCGGGCCGACGCCCTGGCCGCGGCTGAGGTGCAGTGCGGTGCGACGCTGCGGACCTGAGTCCTCCGACGCCCTGCGGGTGAGCCGACACCGCGCCTAGACTCCCGCAGGTGGCTGCGAACTCCGTGTGGGACGAGTTCGAGTTCGACCCGCGCATCGCGGCGCACAGCGCGGTACGCGCCTCCGACGCCGACCGCGACGTGGTGCACCGGTTGCTGGGCCGGGCCTACGCCGAGGGAAGGCTCACGCGCGACGAGTTCGACCAGCGCAGCGACGCCGTGCTGAGCGCGCGGACGTTGGGCGCCCTGCCCGCCCTGCTCGACGACCTGGTGCCCGTGACCGGGTCAGCGCCTGCGTCGGTCGGGGCGCTGGCGGGTTCCGAGACGTTCCAGGAGCGGGCCGTGGCCAGCTACCGATCCGACCTGCGCGAGGCGGCGTGGAGCTTCGTGTCCGTCTCGACGGTCGTCTGGGTCATCTGGGCAGTGATCGGCGGAGGTTTCCCGTGGCCGATCTTCGTCATGATGGCCACCGGGCTCAACGTCGCGCGGATGCTGGTCATGCGTGGGGACCTGATCGAGACCGAACGGGCGCGGTTGGAACGCAAGGCCCGCAAGGCCCTCGAGAAGACCGAGCGGCGCAGCCTGGAGCCGGGCGACGACGACGAGGCATGAAGCTCCTCGTGGTCTGCCGGTCTGGCGTGCGACAGGATGCGACGGCCGGGGTTGCCCTACCCTCGGAGCAACGGGCGCGCGTCGTCGGCGGCCGCCCGAATCTAGGGAGGCTGAAGTGAACGATCTGCCCGTAGCCCTGGTCACCGGGGCCAGCCGGGGCATTGGCCGGTTCGTGGCCGAGGATCTGCTCAGCCACGGCTGGCGCGTCGCAGCGCTCGCGCGCGACGCCGACGCGCTGGCCCGGTTGGCCGCCCACTCGGAGCCCGACCGCGTCCTTCCCCTGGTCGCAGACGTGACCGATGGGCCTGCGATGGCCCAGGCGTGTGCTGCGCTCGGCGCGCTGTGGGCGGTCCCGGAGCTGGTCGTGGCCAACGCGGGTGTCCTGAGCGCGGTCGGTCCGACGTGGAGCACGGACCCCGACACCTGGTGGCACGATTTCGAGGTCAACGTCCGCGGGGTCTACACGACCCTGCGCGACACGCTGCCGGCCATGGTCGCGCGGGGCAGTGGGCGCGTGATCATCCTGTCCTCGGGGATGGGGCGGTTCCCCGCACCGCACTCGTCGGCCTACGGCGCCAGCAAGGCTGCGGTCATGCACCTGGCGTCCACGCTGGGTGCGGAGCTCGCCGGGACCGGGGTCAGCGTCTTCGCGATCAGCCCCGGGATGGTGCGCACGGACATGACGTCCTGGCCCGACGCCCTGCTCGCGCACCGGCCGGACCTGGCCGACCTGCCGGACTCGGCCTACCTACCCGCATCGGCTGCTGCGGACCTCATCCGCGACCTGGCCGGCGGGGAGTTCGACGCCCTTTCCGGTCGCTTCATCCATGTCCGAGACGACCGCCGGGCGATGCTCGAAGAAGCTACGACGCGCTGACGCTCTGCGCAGACGCGTCGCCATTGCCGATCTGCTCCCGAATCCGGTAGCCACTGCGCAGGACGAAAGCCTCGGTTGGGGAGGACGGCTGCTTGAAGGTTGCATTAGATAGTTGCGTGATGCACGCAACTATGATTACCTGTGCAGGTGATAGATGAGAACTGGGCTCCGCAATGCACGGAGGACGAGTTGCTGGTGGCGTTCATCGGCGTGAAGCGGGCCCTGCGCCTGGCCTCGGTCGGTGCGGATCAAGGGGCCTTCCCGATCCTGCACCACCTGGCCACGTCCGGCCCCACCCGCCAGGGTCATCTGGCCGACGCGATCGGCCTGGACGCCTCGACAGTCAGCCGACACGTGCGCGTCCTCATCGATGAGGGACACATCGCGGCCGGCCGTGACCCCCAGGACGGGCGCGCCTCGGTCCTGAGCGTCTCAGCCAGCGGCCTGGAGCACCTGGGGCAGCGACTGACCTCCCACCGCGAGACGCTGGCGGCCGCCACCGCCTCGTTCTCGCCGACCGAGCGCGACGAGCTGATCCGGCTGCTCGACAAGCTCGCCGAACGCCTGAACCACCTCAAGGAGACCGCATGAGCCCCGAACCCAAGGACGATTACACCCCGGACGTGCGTGCTGGCATCGCCGAGTCCGTCCCGGCCGGGCAAGCCGTGTCCGTGCCGACCCAGCCCGTAGGGCCCCAGCAGGCCGGCCCCGCGCAGGCGGACCCCGGCGGCGCCCCCTCCTACCTGTCCCACCGCGAGATCATCCAGGTGATGATCGGCCTGATGGCCGGCGTGTTCCTGGCGGCGCTCGACCAGAGCATCGTCGGCACGGCCCTGCCCACCATCGTCTCCGAGCTCGGCGGCCTGGAGCACCTGTCCTGGGTGGTCACCGCCTACCTGCTGACCTCCACGGCCTCGACGCCGTTGTGGGGCAAGATCTCGGACCTCTACGGCCGGCGCCCGATGTTCCAGATCGCGATCGTGGTCTTCCTCGTGGGTTCACTGGTCGCCGGCGCGGCCGGCTCGATGGCCATGCTGATCGGCGGTCGGGCGGTCCAGGGCCTCGGTGGCGGTGGCCTGATGGCCCTGGCCCTGGCCATCATCGGCGACATCATCCCGCCGCGGGAGCGCGGCAGGTACCAGGGCATGTTCGGCGCCGTGTTCGGCGTCTCGAGCGTCGCCGGCCCGCTGCTCGGCGGGTTCTTCACCGACGGTCCCGGCTGGCGCTGGATCTTCTGGCTGAACATCCCGATCGGACTGGCGGCACTGTTCATCACCTCGCGCGCCCTGCACATGCCGATCGTGCGCCGTGATCACAAGATCGACTACCTGGGCGCGGCGACCATCGTCGCGGCAGTGACCTCGCTGCTGCTCTACACCTCGTGGGCCGGTCCGGAGTACGGCTGGCGCGCCTCCCAGAGTCTCACCCTGCTCATCGCGGGCCTGCTGCTCGCAGTGGTCTTCGTGTTCGTCGAGCTGCGCGCCGAGGAGCCCATCATCCCGATGCGCCTCTTCCGGGGGCGGGTGTTCAAGTGGTCGGTCATCTTCGCCGCGATCCTGGGGATGGCGATGTTCGGCGGCATCATCTACCTGCCCTTCTATCTGCAGGTGGTCAAGGGCTTCTCCCCGACCGAGTCCGGGCTGGCCCTGATCCCGATGGTGCTGGGCATCCTGATCACCTCGATCGGGTCCGGCATCCTGATCACCAGGACCGGTCGCTACCGGGTCTTCCCGATCCTCGGCGCGGGCATCGTGCTGGTCGCGCTGGTTCTGATGACCCTGCTCACGGTGGATACCCCCTACTGGAAGTTCGGCGTGGGGGTCTTCATCTTCGGCGCGGGCCTGGGGTTCACGATGCAGACCGTGGTCACCGCGGTCCAGAACGACGTGGCGTTGCGTGACCTGGGGGTGGCCACCTCGTCGATCACGTTCTTCCGCTCGATGGGTGGCGCCTTCGGCACGGCCATCTTCGGTGCCGTGCTGAACACGCGGCTCGCGTACCACCTGGAGGCAGCCCTGGCCGGTACGCCGGGCGCGGCCAACCAGGTGGGTGGTTCGCTGTCGGACATCACCGCGATCGAGGCGCTTCCCCCGGCCATCAAGGAACCGGTGCTGAACTCGTTCGTGCTCGCGCTGCAGGACGTCTTCCTCACCGCGATCCCGTTCGTGGCGGTGGCCTTCCTAGTGGCGTTCCTGATCCCCGAGGTGAAGCTGCGCACCCGCTCCGACGGCCCGGCAACCGAGCCGGCCGAGCCCGCCCCCATGTCCCTCGAGTAACCAGCGGCCCGTGCCGGAGACCTAGTGGCATCGATCCGGCAGTTGAAGTGCCAGATCGATGATTCAAGCGCGGGAAGCTCGATCGGCAGGACCGCGGAGTAGGTCACCCAGCGCGTATCCGTATATGCGTATACTCGCTGGGTGACCTACTCCGTATCGATAGCCGGCGCCTCCGGATACGCCGGCGGTGAGTTGCTGCGCCTGGTTGCATCGCATCTGGAACTCGAACTCGGCGCATTGGCCGCCGGCAACCGGGCGGGGCACCTGGTCGGGGATGTCCACCCGCAACTCGTCGGTTTGGCCGACCTCCGGTTCGTCCCCACAGACGCCGACTCGCTGGCCGGCGCGGACCTGCTGTTCATGGCGCTGCCGCACGGTGAGTCCGCCGCCCTGGTCCGGAACCTGCCCGAGGACCTGCCGGTCGTGGACCTCGGTGCCGACTTCCGCCTGGCCGATGGTGGTGCGTGGGACCGCTACTACGGCAGCAGCCCGCACGCGGGCACCTGGCCCTACGGCCTGCCCGAACTCCCGGGCCAACGCGATCGCCTCGTAGGAGCCCCTCGAGTGGCAAATCCCGGCTGCTACGCGACATCCGTGGCCCTGGGTCTGGCGCCGCTGCTGGCTGCGGGCCTCGTGGAGCCCGGCGATGTCGTCGTGGTGGCTGCCTCCGGTACCTCCGGGGCGGGTCGCACGCCGTCGGCGGCCCTGCTCGCCAGCGAGGTGATGGGCTCGATGGCGCCTTACAAGGTCGGTGGCGCGCACCAGCACACACCGGAGATGGAGCAGGCCCTCAGCGTGGCGGCGGCGGAGCCGGTCACGATGTTGTTCACCCCCACGCTGGCGCCCATGCCGCGCGGGATCCTGGCCACCTGCACCGCGCGCACCGCGCCGGGGGTCGACGAGGCAACCCTGCGCGACGCCCTGCACGCGGCCTACGACGACGAGCCGTTCGTGCACGTGCTGCCGGCCGGCCGGCTCCCCGCCACTTCTGCAACGCTCGGCTCGAACAGCGTCCACCTCCAGGTCGCCGCCGATGCGCACTCGGGCCGCACCACCGTGCTGGTTGCCTTGGACAACCTCGTCAAGGGCGCGGCCGGCCAGGCGCTGCAGAACGCCAACCGGATCCTCGGCCTGCCCGAGCCGCTGGGTCTGCCCGTCAACGGAGTCGCACCATGACCGACCCGCAGGCCCACGAGACCGAGGGGTTCTCCGTGTTCGCGATCGGAGCGCCGGGCACGGGTGAGGCCACGCGGCTCGACGGGCACGACCTGGTCCTGGGCGTCACCGCGCCGGCCGGGTTCCGCGCAGCAGGACTGGCCGCCGGGCTCAAGTCCTCCGGTGCGCCCGACGTGGCCCTGGTCGTCAACGACGGTCCACGCTTCGATGCCGCCGCGGTGTTCACGACCAATCGGATCAAAGCCGCCCCGGTGCTGTGGACGCAGCAGTGCGCCCGCCAGGGCAGGTTCCGGGCCGTGATCCTCAACTCCGGCGGGGCCAACGCCTGCACCGGTCCGGACGGCTTCGCCGACACCCACCGCACCGCCGAACACGTCGCCGAGCTGCTGGACGTCGCCCCGATCGAGGTCGCCGTCTGCTCGACGGGACTGATCGGCGAGCGACTGCCGATGGACCGGCTGCTGGGCGGGGCACAGGCTGCGTCCGCCGCGCTGTCCACCGACGGTGGCGGTGCCGCCGCCCAGGCGATCATGACCACCGACTCCGTGTCCAAGACGGTGCGCGTCGAGCACCCGACCGGCTTCGTCGTGGGCGGGATGGCCAAGGGAGCGGGCATGCTGGCCCCGGGGCTGGCCACGATGCTGGTCGTGCTCACCACCGATGCGGTGGTAGACGCCACCACCCTGGACGCGGCCCTGCGCGAGTCCACCCGGCTCACGTTCGATCGGATCGATTCCGACGGGGCCATGTCCACCAACGACACCGTGCTGCTGCTGGCCTCCGGTGCCTCAGGGGTCACCCCGGACCTGACCGCGCTGGAGGAGGCGGTCCGGGCGGCCTGCGCGTCGCTGGCCCGCCAGCTGATCGGCGACGCCGAGGGTGCCACCAAGGACATCCGGATCGAGGTGGTCAACGCGGCAACCGAGGACGAGGCGCTCACGGCAGCCCGGGCGGTGTCGCGCAGCAACCTGTTCAAGTGCGCGATCCACGGGCAGGACCCGAACTGGGGTCGGATCATCTCGGCGGTCGGCACCACCGACGTCGCCTTCGAGCCGGACGCCATCGACGTGGCCATCAACGGCGTGCCGATCTGTCGCGACGGTGCGGCCCACGGCGACCGCAGCGCCGTGGACCTGTCCTCCCGCGAGGTCGCGATCACGATCGACCTGCGCGCGGGCGAGGCCGAGGCGACCCTCTGGACCAACGACCTCACCGCGATGTACGTCCACGAGAACTCCGCCTACTCCACCTGATCTCCTGGCCGGGGAGCCGGCCACACGCAAGGAGTCCCGATGACCAAGTCCCGGGCGGTCCCGACCGCAGATGCGCTGGCCAAGGCCGAGGTGTTGGCCGAGGCACTGCCCTGGCTGGAGCAGTTCCGGCACGCCACCGTCGTGATCAAGTACGGCGGCAACGCGATGACCTCCCCGGCGCTGCAGCGCGCGTTCGCCGAGGACGTCGTGTTCCTGCGGTTCGCCGGTCTGCGCCCGGTGGTGGTGCACGGTGGCGGCCCGCAGATCAACGCCATGCTCGAGCGGCTCGGGGTCGCCAGCGAGTTCAGGTCCGGCCTTCGGGTGACCACCCCCGAGGTCATGGACGTGGTTCGGATGGTGCTGACCGGCCAGGTCCAGCGCGACCTGGTCGGCCTGATCAACGCGCACGGCCCGCTGGCCGTCGGAATCTCCGGTGAGGACGCGCACCTGTTCGCCGCCACCCAGCGGCGGATCGCCACCGACGGCCAGGACCTCGATCTCGGCCTGGTCGGCGACGTCAGCGAGGTGCGCCCCGACTTCGTGCTGAGCCTGCTCGACGACGGCTTCATCCCCGTCGTCTCCAGCATCGGGGTCGCCCTCGACGGTCAGGTGCTCAACGTCAACGCCGACACGGCTGCCTCCGCGCTGGCAATCGCCCTCGGCGCGCAGAAGCTGGTGGTCCTCACCGACGTCGAGGGCCTGTTCTCCGACTGGCCGGACCGTGCGAGCCTGATCACCGAGCTCCGGGTCGCCGAACTGGCCGAGTTGCTCCCCGCCCTGGACTCCGGCATGGCGCCGAAGATGGAGGCCTGCCTGCGCGCGGTGTCCGGAGGTGTCGCTCGGGCCCACGTCATCGACGGCCGCGTACCCCACAGTGTGCTGCTGGAGATCTTCACCAGCGAGGGCATCGGCACGATGGTTCGCCCTGACGAGGGGGTCGCGTGACCGGCCAACCGCAACACCTGCCGGATCGGACGGACTCGTCACCGCACGGAGTCCTACGCCCCGGAATCTCCACGCAGCGCTGGCAGGCCGTGATGCAGGACAACTACGGCACGCCGCCGATCACCTTGGTCGCCGGCCAGGGATCGTGGGTCACCGACGACGCCGGTCAGCGCTACCTCGACCTCCTCGGCGGCATCGCGGTGAATGCGCTTGGACACGCGCACCCGGGGATCGTCGCCGCGGTCAGCGATCAGGTTCGTACCCTGGGCCACACCTCCAATCTCGCGATCACATTGCCCGCGCTGCGCCTGTCCGAGCGCCTGTCCGCTCTGGTGGACCCGGACGGCGGCGCGCAGGTGTTCCTGTGCAACTCCGGTGCTGAGGCCAACGAGGCCGCGTTCAAACTGGCGCGCCTCACGGGCCGGACCCGGATGGTCGCCACGGTCAACGGATTCCACGGCCGCACGATGGGAGCGCTGGCCCTGACCGGCCAGCCGGCCAAGGCCGACCCGTTCCGGCCGCTGCCCGGCGACTTGGACTTCGTACCCTTCGGCGACGTGGAGGCGCTGGCGGGGGCCGTCGACGACACGACCGCCGCCATAGTCCTGGAGCCCATCCAGGGGGAGGCCGGCGTCGTCGTCCCGCCGGTCGGTTACCTCGCCGCAGCACGACGGATCGCCGACGACACCGGCGCCCTGCTCATCCTCGACGAGGTCCAGACCGGCATCGGGCGCACCGGTCGCTGGCTGGCCCACCAGGCCCCGGAGAACGCGTGCCTGCGCCCGGACATCGTCACGCTGGCCAAGGGGCTCGGGGGTGGCCTGCCCCTCGGGGCCATGGTCCGTGTCGACCGTCCGGGGGTGCCGCGGTTCGCCGCGGGCATGCACGGCTCCACCTTCGGCGGCAATCCGATCAGCGCCGCCGCCGCATTGGCCGTCCTCGACGTGATCGAGGCCGACGGGCTGCTGGCCAACGCCATCGAGCGCGGCGCGCAGTTCCGCTCCGGGTTGGCGCAGGTCCATGGGGTGCGCGAGATCCGCGGCGCCGGGCTGTTGCTCGGCATCGTCCTGGCCGAGCCGGTCGCCCGCGACGTCGAGGCTGCCGCGCGAATGGCGGGCGTGCTGGTCAATGCTCCAGCGGCCGACGTGATCCGGCTGGCCCCACCGCTGAACCTCACCGCCGACGAGGTCGCCCACGGGATCGCTGTCCTGGCCGCGGCGATCGCCTCGGTGCGCGCAGCACAGGCCGCCGAGGACCCCGATGGTGCCACGGGACAGGCGCCCCGATGAGCATCCCGAACACGAAGGCCGCCCGGCACCGGCGCATCGTCGAACTGCTCGACCGCGTCCCGGTCGCCTCGCAATCCGCTCTGGCCCAGTTGTTGGGCGAGGACGGGTTCATGGTCACCCAGGCCACGCTGTCCCGCGACCTCGACGAGCTCGGCGCGGTCAAGTTGGCCACGCCCACCGGTGGCCTTGTCTACGCCGTGCCGGCTGAGGGCGGTGACAGCCGACCGCAGGCACCGGACGCCGACTCGGTGGCACGCCTGGCCCGCGTGGCCCAGGAGGTGCTGGTCAGCGCCGACAGCTCGGCGAACATCGTGGTGCTGCGCACGCCGCCCGGTGGTGCGCAGTACCTCGCCTCGATGATCGACCGCTCCGACTGGCCCGAGGTGATCGGCACCGTCGCTGGTGACGACACGGTCCTGTTGGTCACCCGCGCCCCCGACGGGGGAGCGGGCGTCGCGGCAGCGATCCTCGGTCTGGTCCAGCCCCGCCGCTGACCCGGTGCGGAGCTGACCCGAGGCGGCGCTCGCCCGAGGCGGCGCCGAGCGTCGCACGTCGTCGGTTCAGCCGTTCAGGTGGGCGAACATCGCCCGGTTCCGCGAGTGCAGCTTCGGGAACTCCGCGTAGAGCTGGTCGTAGGTGTCCCGGGTGCCCGGGTCCGGGGCGAAGACCCGATCCACGGGCACGAGTCCGCGCACATCCGCGCGTTCGATGTCGCCGCGTGCCAGGGCGACCAGCAACCCCGCCCCGCGCAGTCCGGCGATCATCGGCGCCTGCACCCGCTCGATCCGGCGGTCCAGGACGTCGGCGACGATCTGGCACCACAGCTCCGAACGGGCACCCCCGCCGATGATCCGAAGCACGTCCAGGCGCCGGCGGGCGAAACGCTGCGAGGCGGCCAAGAGCATCCGGGTGTTGAGTGCCACGCCCTCCAGCACTGCCCTGGTCAACTCAGGCCTACCCGTCGCCAGGCTCAGGTTGTGGAACCCGCCCCGGGCGTTGCGGTCGTCCAGGGTGCTGCGCTCACCGGTCAGCCACGGCGTGAACAGTGCCCCGCCGCAGCCGGGGGCAGCCGTGCCGGCCATGGCCAGGAGCTCCTCGAAGCCGGGGGGCCGCCCATCGAACCCGCCCCAGGCGTCGCGGAACCACTCGAGGCAGCGGCCGGCACTGTCCTGGTTGTTGACCAGGATGTACTGGCCATCGCCGATCCCGGGCACGGAGGCCATCTGCGAGAGCACGTCGGTCCTCTTGCGCGGCAGCGGGTAGCTGATCCAGCCCGTCGTCCCGATCGACACGTGCGCCTCGTAGGGCCGGACGCAGCCCGAGCCGATGACCGACATGTGCACGTCAGGCGCGCCGGTGACCACCTGGGCCGAGGCTGAGATCCCCAGATCTTCGGCCACCTCCCCGCGGATGCGCCCGACCACCGAGCCGCTGGCGATCAGGGGTGGGAGCTTGCCGGCGTCCACGCCGGCCAGGCCGACCAACACCGGGTCGTAGCCGATCCGAGCGAGGTCGCGGTTGTCGGTCAGCCACGCGCCCGTCATCGACATCGGGGTGGCCGTAGCCACGCCGGTGAACCGCATGGTCAGGTAGTCCACGGGCTCCAGGAACCACCGCGCGCGTGCCGCGACCTCGGGCCGGTCGTGGCGCAGGTGCAGGTGATGGGCCAGCGGATCCTGGCCGGTCGGGTTCGGGATTCCCCCGGAGCGCCGCAGCCAGGTGGCCAGCGCGCGTGGCGAGTAGCCGGCCACGCGACCGCCGACCGCAGCCGCGCTGTGGGCCACGCCCCGCCCGTCGTTCCACATCACCACCTCGCTCACCGGTGCGCCTGCGGCATCGACGGGCACGATCGATCCCCACTGGCTGGTGATGCCGACACCCACCACCCGTGCACCATCCAGGCCCGCCTCGGACAGGCCCCGACGCGCGTTGACCGTGATCCGCTCCCACCACGCACGTGCATCCTGGGTTACCGCGGTGCCGGCCGCGCCCGCGGTGCCGGCAGCATCTGCAGTGCCGGCAGCACCCGCAGCATCGGAGTAGGTCGTCTCGAGCGGCTCCTGGTGCCACCACACGGGCGACCCGTGCAGGGTCACGTACCCGACCTTGAGCCCACTGGAGCCCAGGTCCACGGCCAGCACCAGGGGCTGCTGGCGCGCGGTCTCGGTCATGTCGTCAGGTCCTCGGCCGAGGGCACGGACTGCTGCTGGTCGAGGATGCCCTCCATCACCATGACGATGAACTCCTCGACCTCGCCGGTGAGCCCTCCAGCCACGCCCCCGTAGACCGCTCCCGAGGTGGCCGGCCGGCCCGCTGCCTGCTCAGCTCGGGCATAGGCGACCGCGTCGGCGAGGTCGGCGGCGAACGCCTCCACGACCCCGGGGCGGGTCTGCG
This sequence comes from uncultured Actinomycetes bacterium, assembly GCA_963798745.1. Taxonomy (GTDB): domain Bacteria; phylum Actinomycetota; class Actinomycetes; order S36-B12; family CAIYMF01; genus Prado023. The sequence goes on along the minus strand of CAWCUF010000003.1, from coordinate 511,680 downwards.
GTCGGGTGACGGCCAGGTGGATCGCGTTCGGGTACTGCTGACCGTTGAACCGCCAGCCGCGCGGCCCCATGAAGTCCGCGACGTGGTAGATGTCGAACTCCTCGCAGGTGAACGAGAAGCAGAACGTGGGACTGCCCATCAGCCGCAGCTCCGGATGGGACCTGACGGCCGCCATCATCTCGGCCGCGGTGGCGAAGATGTCGGCAGCGAACTCGCGGTACCCCGCCCGGCCGAGGGACACCATGGCCGCCCAGGTCGATGCCAGGAGCCCCACCGAGCGCGAGCCCTCCATCCCGGGGGACATGTACTTGCCCCCCGACCAGCCGGCGACGTGGAAGTACTGGGAGTTGCGCAGCGAACGGTCGCGGAAGACCACGACGGAGGACCCCTTCAGGGCGTAGCCGTACTTGTGGGTGTCCGCGGAGATCGAGGTGACGCCCGGGACGCGGAAGTCGAACACCGGGACCTCGTAGCCGAGTTCCTCGCCGAACGGGAGGATGAATCCGCCGAGGCAGGCGTCCACGTGCAGGCCCACCCCGTGCTCGGCGGCCAGCGCCCCGAGTTCGGCGATGGGGTCGATGGTCCCGTACGGGTAGTTGCCCGCGGAGCCGACCAGGGCGATGGTGTTGGCGTCGATCGCCGCAGCCATCGTGGCCGGGTCGACCAGCGTGGTCACCGGATCGACCGGCACCGTCCGGCACTCGATGCCGAACAGGTGCGCGCCCTTGTCGAACGCGGGATGCCCGGTCTCGGGCTTCACGATGTTGGGGGTGGTGATCCCACGGCGGCTGGCCGCGTCCTCCCGGTAGGCCAGCAGTGCGTGCAGGATGCTTCCGGTGCCCCCGGTCGTGACCATCCCGACCGGTTCCCCGTCCGTGACGGTCGAGGCGTGCATGAGGTCCAGCACCATCGCGATCACCTCGCCCTCGAACCGCGTCGCCGACGGGCTGAGGTCGCGCTGCAGGGCGCTGGCGTGCGCGAACCGGCCGAACGCCTCGGTCAGGAAGGCGTAGTGCTCGTGGTCTCCGGAGTACATGGTCCCCGACACCTTGCCGGTCTCCCAGAACGCGTCCTCCTGTGCTGCCATGCTGCTCAGTTCGGCCAGCACGTCAGCGCGTGCGCGGCCATGCTCGGGCAGTCCGCGCAGGACTCCGAAACGTTGCGCGTACGGGTAGTCCTTGGACATGGTTCCTCCAGGTGCGCCCAGGGGTGTCGGCGCCCACGTGGCCCAGCACCGCGTGGGGACAGTCTCCTCCCCGCCGGCCCCGGCCTCCAGGCGTGGCCCGTCCGGGGTGAGGATCACCGGCCCATGCGTATATGCGTATACTCGCCACGAACGCGCCGACGAGCGCACTTCTGAACTGGAGAGCAAGATGACCGACCGCGTCGTACTGGCCTACTCGGGTGGGCTGGACACCTCCGTGGCGATCGGGTGGATCGCCGAGCAGACCGGGGCCGAGGTGATCGCCTGCGCGGTCGACGTCGGCCAGGACGGTGAGGACCTCGAAGTCATCCGCCAGCGCGCGCTGGACTGTGGGGCGGTCGAGGCCGAGGTGGCCGACGCCCGGGCGGAGTTCGCCGACGACTACTGCCTGCCCGCCCTGCAGGCCGACGCCCTTTACATGGATCGTTACCCGCTGGTCTCCGCGCTCTCCCGCCCGCCGATCGTCAAGCACCTGGTCGCCACTGCGCGCAAGCACGGGGCCACCGTCGTCAGCCACGGCTCCACCGGCAAGGGCAACGACCAGGTCCGCTTCGAGGTGGGCATCACCAACCTGGCGCCGGACCTGACCTGCATCGCCCCCGTGCGCGACCTGGCACTGACCCGCGACAAGGCCATCGACTACGCCGAGGCGCACGACCTGCCAATCGACGTCACCAAGAAGTCGCCGTACTCGATCGACCAGAACGTCTGGGGGCGCGCGGTCGAGACCGGCTTCCTCGAGGACATCTGGAACGGGCCGATCGAGGACGTCTATGCCTACACCTCGGATCCCACCGTGCCCAAGCCCGCCGACGAGGTCGTGATCACCTTCGAGGCCGGTGTACCGGTCGCGCTCGACGGTCGCCGGGTCACGATGCTCGAGGCCATCCAGCAGCTGAACCGGCGCGCCGGGGCGCACGGGGTGGGCCGCCTGGACATGGTCGAGGACCGGCTCGTGGGCATCAAGAGTCGCGAGGTCTACGAAGCACCCGGGGCGATCGCGCTGATCACCGCGCACCAGGAACTGGTCGCCGTCACCGTGGAGCGCGACCTGGCCCGGTTCGGTCGGGGGGTGTCGCAGCGCTGGACCGAGTTGGTCTACGACGGCCTGTGGTTCTCGCCGCTGCGCCGCGCGCTCCAGGGCTTCCTCGACGACCTGAACTCCTCGGTCACCGGCGACGTGCGGATGACGCTGCAGGGCGGGCGCGCCACGGTCACCGGCCGCCGGTCACCGGAGAGCCTCTACGACTTCGAGATGGCCACCTACGACACCGGCGACACCTTCGACCAGTCGCTGGCCAAAGGCTTCATCGAGCTTTGGGGCCTGCCCTCGAAGATGGCCTCCGCTCGGGACCTGGGGCAGCGCAGGAGCCTCGGGTGACCGTCGGATCCGAGGGCGGTTCCGGCCCGGATGTGCAGGCCGGCCCCGAAGTCGCTCCGACTCGCCTGTGGGGCGGGCGCTTCAGTGACGGTCCGTCGCCGCAGATGGCTGCGCTGAGCCTGTCGGTGCACTTCGACTGGCGACTGGCGCCCTACGACCTGCTGCAGACCCGGGCGCACGCCGGGGTCCTGCACCGGGCTGGCCTGCTCGACGCGGCCGAGTTCGCCGCTGTGGGCAGCGCGCTGGACACCCTCAGCCAGCGGGTCGCCGACGGCACGTTCCGGGCCACCCCGGACGATGAGGACGTGCACACCGCGATCGAGCGTGGCCTGCTCGAACTGCTGGGTCCGACCGGCGGGAAGCTGCGCGCCGGACGCAGCCGCAACGACCAGGTGGCCACCGACCTGCGCCTGTACCTGCGCGACCAGTCCCGGTCGGTCGCCGCCGCACTGGTCGGCCTGGTGTCCGCACTCACCGATCAGGCGCAGGCGCACATCGACTCCCCGGCGCCGGGGTTCACCCACCTGCAGCACGCCCAGCCGGTGTCGTTCGGCCACGAGCTGGCCAAGCACGCCCATGCCTTCGGTCGGGACCTGGACCGGCTCGCCGACTGGGACGTGCGCGCCGGGCTGTCCCCATTGGGTGCCGGCGCGCTGGCGGGCTCCGCGTTGGAACTCGATCCGCACGCGGTGGCCACCGAGCTGGGGTTCAGCGCCCCGATCGCCAACTCGATCGACGCGGTCAGCGACCGGGACTTCGTCGCCGAGTTCCTGTTCGTCGCTGCGATGGTCGGGGTGCACCTGTCCCGGCTCGGTGAGGAGATCTGTCTGTGGTCCTCGCGCGAGTTCGGCTGGGCGACGCTGCACGACGCGTGGTCGACGGGCTCGTCGATCATGCCGCAGAAGAAGAATCCCGACATCGCCGAGCTGGCCCGGGGCAAGTCGGGCCGCCTGATCGGCAACCTCACGGGTCTGCTGGCCACCCTCAAGGCTCTGCCGTTCGCCTACAACCGCGACCTGCAGGAGGACAAGGAGCCGACGTTCGAAGCCGTCGAGACCCTGCTGCTGGTGCTGCCGGCGATGGCCGGCAGTGTCGCGACGCTGCGCTTCGACACCGATCGGATGGCCGCCAGCGCCCCCGAGGGGTTCGCCCTGGCCACCGAGATCGCCGAGTGGCTGGTCGGCCAGGGCGTGGTGTTCCGCGACGCGCACGAGATCTCCGGCGCCTGTGTCCGGGCCGCCGAAGCGCGTGGGGTCGAGCTCTGGGACCTCACCGACGCGGAGCTTGCCGCGATCTCCCCAGCCCTGACCCCGGCCGTCCGCGAGCGCCTGAGTGCGCCGGCGGCCATCGCGGCGCGCTCCCGGTTCGGTGGGACAGCACCGGCCCGCGTCGCCGAGCAGTTGGCCGACCTGCGTGCGCAGATCACGACCTGGTCGACCTGGGCAGCGGACAATCCGGTCCCGCAGTCGGTCAGCTGGTCCCGATCGTGATCGCGGTGCGCACATCGGCGCCCGCTCGCAGCGGCCGGGTCCGCCACCGTCGCGGCCTCGGTCCGCGATGACCGGCGGCGCGAAGTGCCCTTGCGCAGCCTCCCCGCGGCCGACAGGATGGCGCAGGCAGAGGACGTGAACAGTCCCCGCTTCCACGGTCTGGATCCTTGGCCGCGGTCCGGGCGCCGAGAAGGGAACGGCATGCCGCGCAGCATCGAGGACCGCATCTCCTTCATGAGCAAGCACCCGCCGGGGAAGATCGGGCAGTGCGCCCACACAGTGTGGGAGAGCCTCGGGGTCCCGCCGCTGGGGGCTGCTTCGGCTGCTGCGGCGGTGGTGAAGGTCCGCGCTGCGGGCCATCTCCACTCGGGCGGCAATCCGCCGCGGGGGTCAGTCGTGCTGTGGACGGGCGGGTCTCACGGTTACGGCCACGCGGCGCTGAGCCTGGGCGGTGAGCAGATCCTGACGACCGACCCACCCGGGCGGCCCGGGGGAGTCGGCGAACAGCCGCTGTCCATGCCCAAGGACAAGTGGGGTCTCACCTACGTGGGGTGGACCACCTGGTGGGGCGTCGGGCTGCCCACGAAGTAGCCGCCCCTCGACTACCGGGACGATGGATCAGGCGGCCCGGCTCTTCCCACAGGAGACCCTGTCCCGTCGTGGCGTTCTCTGCCTGCGAACCCCCGCCCCTCCCGTCGTCCGGCAACGAAGGCCAGCCTTGCCTTACTGTGACCTGGGTCGGCGAGTCACCGCGTGTCGACCACCCCCGCAAGGGCGATCATGGGCGATCTCAGTGCAGGGGTCCCGGTCGCCGGGACCGATGTGGCAACGCGGTTGTTGTCCTGACAGCGATGGCGATGACGGTCAGCCGGCAGCCGGTCTTCCCGGCGGTGACCGCCGCAGAGCTCAAGGACCTGCCAGCCATGTCAGGCGCGGTCGCCGCGCTGGCTGCCGAATACGCGGTGGCAGCGGTCAAGGGCGCGGCGATCACTGCCCAGCCCGATGTCAGCGTGAAGCTCATCCAGAGGCTGCCCGAGGACCTGGCGCTGCTACGCAGTCACGTGTCCGACTTCTTCGACAGCGACGCCTGGCCGGCGGGGTGCTCGCAGCCCTGGGCGCCGTGGTGACCATGGCCGGCCGCGCGACCGTTGGCCATGGGCAGGGCCGCGCTGTGCGCATCGGGCTCCAGGGCTGCGGTTCGGGTGCGCAGGGAGTCCAGGGCCGCGCGGAACGTCGCGAGGTCGGCGTCACGCGTGCTGCCGGCTGAGGCGGTGTCCAACCGCCGGGCGACGGGACCCAGCAGTTCGGCCAGGTCGGACACCTCGTCGGTCTCGATGTCCGTGCTCACTCCCACGGTGTGCGCCCAGACACCGACCTCGACGCCGGGGGCGGCGGCGATCTCGGCGAGACCGACCTGCGGATCGCCGGCCACGACCTGGTCTGGGTCCACGGGTGCCCACTCGAGTTCGATGCTCCCAGCAGGCACGCGGCTCGCTGGGCCGCCGGCGGCGAAGTCGGTCATGGGCACATGCTGGCACTGCCCATGCCGGCGATGGGGAACAATGCCGCCCATGAGCACCGAGCAGGCCACAACGGGCCAGGAGTCCGCTGATCCGCAGTCCAGCCCGACGCGGCTCGACGGCGCCGCGGTCATCGACGACCTCGAGTGGCGCGGCCTGATCGCCTCGTCCACCGACGTCGACGCCCTGCGCGCGGCGCTGGCCGAGGGGCCCATCACGCTCTACTGCGGCTTCGACCCGACAGCCGCCAGCCTGCATGTCGGGCACCTGGCGCAGACCCTGACCGTGCGCCGGTTCCAGCTCGCCGGGCACCTCCCGCTGGCGCTGGTCGGGGGCGCGACCGGGATGATCGGGGATCCCAAGCCGACCGCGGAGCGCAGCCTGAACGAGGCTGAGGTGGTCGCCTCCTGGTCGGAGGGGATCCGCGGCCAACTCGAGCGCTTCTTCGACTTCGACGGCCCCGCGGCCGCGCGCATGGTCAACAACCACGAGTGGACCGCACCCCTGACGGTCATCGAGTTCCTGCGCGACATCGGCAAGCACTTCAGCGTCAACCGGATGCTCGACCGGGAGGCGGTGGCGCGTCGCCTGGCAGACCAAGGCATCTCCTACACGGAGTTCAGCTACGTGCTGCTGCAATCGATGGACTACCTGGAGCTGTTCCGCCGCTACGGGTGCACGCTGCAGACCGGCGGCTCGGACCAGTTCGGCAACATCGTGGCCGGCGTGGACCTGATCCGCCGGGTCGAGGGAGCCTCGGTGCACGCCCTGACCACACCGCTGATGACCAAGGCCGACGGCACGAAGTTCGGCAAGACCGAGGGTGGGGCGGTGTGGCTGGATCCGACCCTGACCAGCCCGTATGCCTTCTACCAGTTCTGGCTGAACACCGACGACCGGGATGTGCCCGGCTTCCTGCGGATGTTCTCGTTCCGGTCCCGGGCACAGATCGAGGCCCTCGACGAGCAGGTGGCGACGCGTCCGGCCGCGCGCGCCGCCCAGCGTGCTCTGGCCCAGGAGCTCACCGAACTGGTGCACGGCCCTGAGGCGCTCGCTGCCGTGGAGGCCGCCTCCCGGGCGCTCTT
>CAWCUF010000003.1:0-502500 GCA_963798745.1 uncultured Actinomycetes bacterium | reverse complement strand
CATCACGCACAGCTAGTACAGCCGGTTCTCCGGTGGGAACGCAGTGACGATGATGGGTCGGGTGCCCAGGCGCGCTGTTGGGTCCTGAGGGAGCGATTCCTCACGGGACGTGCGAGAGCACGAACCGGGGACCGTCAGGCCGGTTGGCGCACACCTCATTCAGGTGGACCGCTCGCCGGCTTGCTGACGGTAGTCCCGCCCGTAACTTGAGAACTGCACAGTGGACGCGAGCATCTGATCTTTATGTGGCCAAGTTATTAAGGGCACACGGAGGATGTCTAGGCATCAGGAGCCGAAGAAGGACGTAGAAGCCTGCGATAAGCCCTGGGGAGTTGGCAATCGAGCACAGATCCAGGGATGTCCGAATGGGGAAACCCGGCTGGAGTCATGTCCAGTCACCCTCGCCTGAACACATAGGGCGAGTGGAGGGAACGTGGGGAAGTGAAACATCTCAGTACCCACAGGAAGAGAAAGCAACCGCGATTCCGTGAGTAGTGGCGAGCGAAAGCGGAAGAGGCTAAACCGATACTGCGTGATAGCTACCAGGCGTTGCAGTTTCGGGGTCGTGGGACACATTAGTCGAGGCTGGTACCTTGGCACAGAGTAAGAAATCAATGTGATAGGCGAAGGACATGGGAAGGTCCGGCACAGAGGGTAACGCCCCCGTAGCCGAAATCATGTTGACTCTGAATGTGCATCCCAAGTAGCACGGGGCCCGAGAAATCCCGTGTGAATCTGGCGGGACCACCCGCTAAGCCTAAATACTACCTGATGACCGATAGCGGACTAGTACCGTGAGGGAAAGATGAAAAGTACCCCGGGAGGGGAGTGAAATAGTACCTGAAACCGTGTGCCTACAAGCCGTTGGAGCCTAGGGTCTTCGGACCTGGTGACAGCGTGCCTTTTGAAGAATGAGCCTGCGAGTTAGTGGTGTGTGGCGAGGTTAACCCGTGTGGGGAAGCCGTAGCGAAAGCGAGTCCGAATAGGGCGATCCAGTCGCGCACTCTAGACCCGAAGCGGAGTGATCTATCCATGGTCAGGGTGAAGCGCCGGTAAGACGGCGTGGAGGCCCGAACCCACCTAGGTTGAAAACTGGGGGGATGAACTGTGGATAGGGGTGAAAGGCCAATCAAACTCCGTTATAGCTGGTTCTCCCCGAAATGCATTTAGGTGCAGCGTCGTGTGTTTCTTGCCGGAGGTAGAGCACTGGATGATCTAGGGGGCCTACAAGCTTACCAAAATCAGCCAAACTCCGAATGCCGGCAAGTCAGAGCACGGCAGTGAGACTGCGGGGGATAAGCTCCGTAGTCGAGAGGGAAACAGCCCAGATCACCAACTAAGGCCCCCAAGCGTATGCTAAGTGGAAAAGGATGTGGAGTCGCAGTGACAACCAGGAGGTTGGCTTAGAAGCAGCCATCCTTGAAAGAGTGCGTAATAGCTCACTGGTCAAGTGATTCCGCGCCGACAATGTAGCGGGGCTCAAGCATACCGCCGAAGTTGTGACATTCGTATGAGGCCGGCCTTCGGGTCCAGCTGTACGGATGGGTAGGGGAGCGTCGTGTGGCGAGTGAAGCGGCAGGGTGACCTAGCCGTGGACGCCACACGAGTGAGAATGCAGGCATGAGTAGCGAAAGACGGGTGAGAAACCCGTCCACCGAATGACCAAGGGTTCCAGGGCCAGGCTAATCCGCCCTGGGTAAGTCGGGACCTAAGACGAGGCCGACAGGCGTAGTCGATGGACAACGGGTTGATATTCCCGTACCCGCTTTAACACGCCCATGCTGAGCCCACCAATGCTAAGCGCCCAAAGCTGCGCGGGTCTTCGGACCTGCAACGCGGAGCGCGCGACCCAAAGTGGTAGTAGGCAAGCAATGGGGTGACACAGGAGGGCAGCTGAACCCGGGCGATGGTAGTCCCGGGCTAACCGTGTAGGGCGAGGTGTAGGCAAATCCGCACCTCATGTGCCTGAGACGGGACAGGGAGCCGATTAGGCGAAGTCAGTGATCCCATGCTGTCGAGAAAAGCCTCTAGCGAGTGTTATGGCGGCCCGTACCCCAAACCAACACAGGTGGTCAGGTAGAGAATACCAAGGTGATCGAGAGAATCATGGTTAAGGAACTCGGCAAAATACCCCCGTAACTTCGGGAGAAGGGGGACCAAGGCCGGTGTAGGGATTCACTCCCGAAGCTGGCAGTGGTCGCAGAGACCAGGCGGAAGCGACTGTTTACTAAAAACACAGGTCCATGCAAAGTCGCAAGACGACGTATATGGACTGACGCCTGCCCGGTGCTGGAACGTTAAGGGGACCGGTTAGGCCTTCGGGTCGAAGCTGAGAACTTAAGCGCCAGTAAACGGCGGTGGTAACTATAACCATCCTAAGGTAGCGAAATTCCTTGTCGGGTAAGTTCCGACCTGCACGAATGGCGTAACGACTTCCGCGCTGTCTCAACCATGAACTCGGCGAAATTGCACTACGAGTAAAGATGCTCGTTACGCGTGGCAGGACGGAAAGACCCCGGGACCTTTACTATAGTTTGGTATTGGTGTTCGATTCGGTTTGTGTAGGATAGGTGGGAGACTGTGAAGCTCGGACGCCAGTTCGGGTGGAGTCAACGTTGAAATACCACTCTGATCGTATTGGATGTCTAACCTCGGTCCATGATCTGGATCAGGGACAGTGCCTGATGGGTAGTTTAACTGGGGCGGTTGCCTCCTAAAGAGTAACGGAGGCGCCCAAAGGTTCCCTCAGCCTGGTTGGCAATCAGGTGTCGAGTGTAAATGCACAAGGGAGCTTGACTGTGAGACCGACGGGTCGAACAGGGACGAAAGTCGGGATTAGTGATCCGGCACCGGCATGTGGAAGCGGTGTCGCTCAACGGATAAAAGGTACCCCGGGGATAACAGGCTGATCTTGCCCAAGAGTCCATATCGACGGCATGGTTTGGCACCTCGATGTCGGCTCGTCGCATCCTGGGGCTGGAGTAGGTCCCAAGGGTTGGGCTGTTCGCCCATTAAAGCGGTACGCGAGCTGGGTTTAGAACGTCGTGAGACAGTTCGGTCCCTATCCGCCACGCGCGCAGGAGTCTTGAGGAGGGCTATCCCTAGTACGAGAGGACCGGGATGGACGAACCTCTGGTGTGCCAGTTGTTCTGCCAAGAGCACGGCTGGTTGGCTACGTTCGGAAGTGATAACCGCTGAAAGCATCTAAGCGGGAAGCACGCTCCAAGATGAGGACTCCCACAGGGTTGACCTGGTAAGGCCCCCAGTAGACTACTGGGTTGATAGGCCGGAGGTGGAAGCACGGTAACGTGTGCAGCTGACCGGTACTAATAGGCCGAGGACTTGTCCACTCTTTTCAATCTTATGCATTCGCGTCCACTGTGCGGTTCCCGAGATACGGTCGGGGACATATATCTCAATAGAGTTTCGGCGGCCATAGCGAGCGGGAAACGCCCGGTCCCATTCCGAACCCGGAAGCTAAGCTGCTCAGCGCCGATGGTACTGCAGGGGGGACCCTGTGGGAGAGTAGGACGCCGCCGGACATACTTCACAAAAAGGGCCACCCCATCACGGGGTGGCCCTTTTTGCTTGTGGTCAGGATCTCCTCAGATGACGTCCTTGGCCGCGTCAGCGGCCTTGTTCACGAGGTCGTCGACCTGTTCTGGTGTCTTGTCCGTGATGGCCTCGGCGGCCTGTTCGATCTTCTCGTCGACGGCAGCGTCGCCACCGAGTGCGTCCTTGGCCTGGTTGACCATGTCTCCGATGCCCATAGTGCCTCCATTCATGTGCCCCGTGCGCAGGGGCGATGCTCACTCCGTTCGGCGTGACTTTGCGCAAGGTACCGGGTCAGGGACTGCCTCGCAGCGTGAGGGAAGGAGCACACCGAGGGCCAGCGGACATCATCTGGTCTGGCTGCAGCGTGATGAGGCAGGTGTCCGGCGAGCGCGGTGGCGAGGCGCGGGGGGATGGCCTGACCTGGTGCCGCCGGTAGGGTGACCGACAACGAGAGGACTGGGATGGCAGAGCAGGGCAAGGGATCGACGGGCGGTGACGCGCGCGGTGGGCGCGGTCCCGGTAGGTCGTCGAGCGATGGCAGGACCGCGGGAGGCATGTCCTCCGGGGGAAGGTCATCAGGCGGTGGCCGCACGCAGGGATCCAGGAAACCCTCGGGCGGGTCACCCTCAGGAAAGCCCCCTCGTCAGACCTCCAGCAAGCCCTCGCAGGATCCCTCCGGCAGGCCATCCTCGGGGCGGGCTTCAGGCAACAAGCCTTCATCGGGCAGCTCATCGTCGTCGGGGCGGCCACCAGCTTCAGCCAGTTCCTCTACGGGCACGCCATCGTCGGGTCAGCAGTCCGGGGGTGGGTCCCCCGCAGGGAGGCAGTCGTCGGGGAGCGGGTCCGGCTCGCGTCCGCCCAGTTCGGGTCGGTCCGGGGGCGCTTCGACGAGTCGGGGCACGTCCACCGGCCGATCCTCGAGTGGCTCAACCCCGGCGCGCAGTGGTTCCGGCGCCCCTGTGCGGGCTCCCCGCAGCACGTCCGGTCCGGCGGCGACCCGGTCCACGCGCACGCGCGACGGTGCCGGGGGTCGCCCTGATCGTGCCTCGGGCTCCCGGAGTGCCCCGAGCAGCCGGTCCGAGGGCCGTGACTCGTCCCATTCGCGAGGTGGCGGTGCAGCCAGGGCCGCCGCCGGCCGAGGTGCCGCGGAGCAGGGCCGCGCACAGCCGCCGCGCCGCACGGGCGGCCCGGCCGATCCCATCATCGCGGACTCCATCGAGGCGACCGATCTCGACCGGGTGACCCGCAACTCGTTGCGGACTCTGCCCGACGGGCTCGCCGAGATCGTGGCGCGTCACCTCGTGGCGGCCGCTGCACTTCTTCCCGACGATCCGGCGCTCGCGTTGGCCCATACGCAGGCCGCTTCGAGGCGGGCCGGACGCGTGGCCGTGATCCGGGAGGCGGTCGGCGTGGCCGCCTACGCTGCCGGCGAGTACGCCACTGCGCTGACTGAGCTGCGCGCCGCAGCGCGCATCTCCGGGTCCACCGAGTACCTGCCGATGATGGCCGACTGCGAACGAGGCCTGGGACGACCCGAGCGCGCCCTGGCGCTGGCCGCATCGGCGGACGCGAGCACCCTGGATCGGGATGGGAAGGTGGAGCTGCTCATCGTGGCCGCCGGTGCGCGGCGGGACCTGGGCCAGCCCGAGGCGGCCGTCCTCACCCTCCAGGTGCCAGCCCTGCGTTCGAGGGCACGCGGGGAGTGGCTGGCCAGGCTGCGCTACGCCTACGCCGACGCCCTACTGGAGGTCGGTCGCACCGACGAGGCCCGCTCCTGGTTCGCCCAGGCCGCCGTGGTCGACCCGGAGGGCATCACCGACGCCGCGGAGCGCCTCGATGAGGTCGAGGGCATCACGTTCGAGCAGGGTGAGGACGTCGACCCGGGCGGAGCCGGGGAGTCCGGCCAAGGCGTCGGGCATGGCGAAGACGTGACGCCGGGCGAGGACGTCGACCGCGGCGGAGCCGGGGAGTCCGGCCAAGGCGGCAATGATGTCGAGCCCCCGGTGGCCAGCGAGCGCGTTGCGCACGCCGAGACCGGCCGGGCTGTCGAGGCGGTAGCGTTCCTGGCGCCCCCGGACGTGGATCCCTCGGGCAGCGAGGTCAGCCAAGGCGTCGGAGGGGTCGGCTCGGAGGTCGATACGGACGCAGCCCCCAGTCCGCCCGCCCAACAGGGCTGACGTGCCGGTCGGCTTCGCCGGGACCATCGACCCGCTCGCTCACGCGCGCGACGTCGCCCTGCTGGACCTCGATGGTGTCGTGTACGTGGGGCCTGATGCCGTGGCGCACGCCGCGCAGTCCCTCGACGAGGCCCAGGCCAGGGACGGGGTGCGCGGCCTTCGTCACCAACAACGCCGCGCGTCCCCCGGCCGTGGTGGCCGAGCACCTCCAGCAGCGTTCGGGCCCCGGCCGCAGATGTGGTCACCTCCGCACAGGCCGGCGCCCGGATGCTCGATGAGCTCTGCCGTCCGGGTGGTCCTGGCGATCGGTGGACCCGGGGTGGCGGCCGCCATGGTCGAGCGGGGCCTGGTGCCCGTCACCTCAGCCGACGACGGACCGGTCGCGGTCGTGCAGGGGTATGGGTTGCCGCAGCATGACCGGCCCATGGCTGGCGCGCGGTCGGTGGAGCTCGACGTGGTGCGGGCGGCGGTGACCCTGGCCTGGCAGGCCAACGATGCGCAGTTGACCGCGCTGGAGCCAGCCACCGTCTCGCGGGCGTGACACGCGCCGGATCCGAGCAGCCGCAGCGGTACCCTGCAGACAGGAGAAGGGGTGCATCGTGATCGACATCGTCAAGGACTACACCGCCATCGCGATCGGCAACGCGCAATCAGCGCGCAACCGGATCGCCGACACGAGCCGAGCCGGGGTCGAGCAGGTGCACGCGATCATGGCCGAGCAGTTGGCCGACCCGCCCGGTGCGGGCGTGGTGCGTCAGGTCGTGCGCAGCCATGAGGCGCTCGGGGAGCGCGTGCACAACGAGGTCGACGACGAGATCCGGGTGCTGCGCGAGCAGGTGGCCCGCCTCGAGCGGATGATTGCCGGCCTGCGGGGCGAGCGGTGACCGACGGTCACGACAAGCACCACCCACAGGCCGCAGCGCCGACACCAGGTGCCTCGGCTGCGTCGACAACTCCCGATCGGATCACTGCCGGACCGAGGGACCCACACTCCGCGGCGCCTCTCGCCGAGCCGACGACCACCCCCACCGCCACCCCGGTCCCGGTCAGCAGCGGCGACCCTCGGGTCGATGATGCGCTGTCGCGACTGGCCGAGCTCGAGGACCTGCCCCTGGCCGACCAGGTCGAGGTGTTCAGCGACATCCATCGACGCCTGGCCGGCGTGCTGGCCGACCCGGACAGCCAGGCCTGAGCGATGGCCCGACGTCGCCTGGACGCCGAACTCGTGCGCCGTGGGCTCGCCCGATCGCGCGAGCAGGCCAGGTTGTTGATCGACGCCGGCCGGGTCCGCGTTGCGGGCGCGACCGCGACCAAGCCGGCCACCCAGGTCGAGGAGGGTGCTGCCCTGGTGGTGGTCGAGGCGGACGAGGGCCCCGACTACGTCTCGCGGGGGGCGCACAAGCTGCTGGGCGCCCTGGCCGCGTTCGACCCGGACGGCCGGTTGGTGACCGGTCGTCGTGCTCTGGACGCCGGGGCCTCCACCGGTGGGTTCACCGACGTGCTGCTGCGCGCCGGCGCCGAGGGGGTCATCGCACTCGACGTCGGGTATGGGCAACTCGCATGGTCGCTGCGCACCGACGAGCGAGTGCTCGTCATGGATCGCACCAACCTGCGCGGGGTCACCGCGCGGGACCTGCCCTACCGCCCGGACCTGGTGGTTGCCGACCTCTCGTTCATCTCCCTGCGGTTGGTCCTGCCCGTGCTGGCCGGGCTCGCGGCCGCGTCCGCGGACCTGCTGCTGATGGTCAAGCCCCAGTTCGAGGTGGGTCGCGAGGCGCTGGGCAGTGGCGGGGTGGTCCGGGACCGGGCCCTGCGCGAGAGCGCGGTGCTCAGCGTGGCGCAGGCAGCGTGGGCCAGTGGATTGGGCACCGCGGGTGTGGTCGCCAGCCCGTTGCCCGGTCCCAGCGGCAACGTCGAGTACTTTCTTCACCTGCGGGCCGATGCGGGTCCACCAGTTCCCCAGGACATCCACCGAGCCGTCGAGGAGGGGCCCACATGAGCAGCCCGCTCACCGACACTCCAGGGAGCGCGCGACGGGTCCTGCTGGTCACCAACACCCGGCGCGACGAGGCCCTCCTGGCGGCGCGTACCACCGCCCAGGCGCTGCTGGAGCGCGGGTTGGTCGTGGCGGCCCCGACCGACGAATGGATGCATCTGGCCGTCCCGGGCCTGACCTCGGTGGACCCCGACGCGGACGGTGCCGCAGCGCACGGTTGTGAACTGGTGGTCGTCCTCGGCGGCGACGGCACCCTGCTGCGTGGCGCCGAGCGGGCCCGCGGGCTGGACGTGCCCCTGCTGGGCGTCAACCTCGGGCACGTCGGATTCCTGGCTGAGCTCGAGCGCGAGGACCTCGAGGAGGTCGTCGATGCTGTTGTCGCCAGGCACTACCGCGTCGAGCAGCGCATGACCGTGGAGGCCCGGATCCTGGCCGCCGGGGTCGAGGTCGAGCGCACCTGGGCGCTCAACGAGGTCTCCATCGAGAAGGCTCCCGAGGACCGGATGCTCGACCTGATGGTCGAGGTGGACGACCGCCCGTTGTCACGCTGGCTGTGCGACGGCGTCGTCTGCGCCACCCCGACCGGATCCACGGCCTACGCGTTCTCCGCCGGCGGCCCGGTCGTGTGGCCCGCGGTCGAGGCGCTGCTGCTGGTGCCGTTGAGCGCGCACGCGTTGTTCGCCCGGCCGCTGGTCACCGCGCCGACCAGCCGCATCGTCGTGGACAGCGTCGCCCCCGAGAAGCAGGGCGTGCTCTGGGCCGACGGCCGGCGTTCGTTCGTCCTGCCGCACAACGCCCGGATCGAGGTCGTCCGCAGCCCCGAGCCGGTGTCGTTCGCGCGGCTGCGGGACGCGCCGTTCACCGACCGGCTGGTGGCGAAGTTCGCCCTGCCGATCGACAGCTGGCGAGGGGCGGCGGAGGGTCGGCGGTGATCCACGAGCTGCGCATCACCGACCTGGGCGTGATCGCCGAGGCGGCCTGCTCCTTCGCCCCTGGTTTCACCACGGTGACCGGTGAGACCGGGGCGGGCAAGACCATGGTGGTCAGCGGCCTGGGCCTTCTCACCGGTGGTCGCGCTGACGTCGGGCTGGTCCGATCGGGAGCCGATCGCGCCGCCATCGAGGGCTGGTTCGACCGCCCGGATCGGGAGCTGAGCCAGGTCGTCGAGGACGCCGGCGGGGTGCTGGACGACCAGGGCCTGACCGCCGCGCGGATCGTGGCCACCCGCGGGCGCAGCGTGCTCGGTGGGCGTGGTGTGCCCGTCGCCGTCCTCGGCGAGGTGGTCGGCGGGCTCCTGGTGATCCACGGCCAGCATGACCAGACCCGGATCGGGGCGCGCGCGCTGGCCCTGCTCGATTCGTTCGCTGGCTCCGACACGCTGGCGCTGGCCGACGAGGTCCGCGGCGCTGTGACCGAGCTGCGGGGCCTGGAGACCGAGGTCGCGGCCCTGCGGCAGGGGGCGATGGAACGCGCCCGCGAGCTCGACGTCCTGGAGTTCTCCCTGGCCGAGATCGCCGAGGTCGACCCGCAGCCCGGCGAGGACGCCACGCTCGCGACCGAGTCCGAGCGCCTGGCCAACGCCGACACCCTCCTGGCTGCGGCGCACACCGCCCGCGAAGCCATCGCATCGGACTCCGACCTCGAGGGTGTCGGTGACGCGATGGGCCGCCTGGCCACGGCCCGCCGAGAGCTGGAGTCGGCAGCCGCGCACGACCCGGACCTGGCCGGCGCCGCCGCCGCGATCCGCTCGGTCATGGCCCAACTGGGGGAGCTGGCTGCCGACCTCTCGCGCTACGCCCAGGACATCGAGGCCGATCCGCGGCGGCTGGCAGCCGTGCAGCAGCGCCAGGCTGACCTGGGTCGGCTGCTGCGCAAGTACGGCGCGGACGTCAGCGAGGTGCTGGCCTGGGCGCAGGACGCCGCCGGCCGTGCGGCAGCCCTGACCGGTGCCGACGACCGGATCGAACACCTGGCCACGCAGATCGCCGCGCTGCGCGAGCGCCTGGCCACCAGGTGCGTCACCCTGCACGAGCAGCGCGCGGCTGCCGCGCAGCGGTTCGCCGAGCAGGTCACCTCCGAGCTGTCCGCCCTGGCGATGCCCCGCGCGCGCGTGGAGTTCGCGCTGACCAGCGCCCCGGACCCGGCCGGTCTGGCGGTGCCCGGCCACGATATGCCCCTGGCCCTGCGCCCGACCGGGCTCGACGACTGCGCCCTGCTGCTGGCCGCCAACCCGGGCGCACCGCTGCGCCCCATCGCCCAGGCCGCCTCGGGTGGTGAACTGTCGCGGGTCATGCTGGCCGTCCAGGTGGTGCTGGCCGGCGCCGACCCGGTGCCGACGATGGTGTTCGACGAGGTCGACGCCGGTGTGGGCGGTGCTGCTGCCATCGAGGTCGGCCGCCGGTTGCAGGCCCTGAGCCGCAGCACCCAGGTGATCGTCGTGACCCACCTGGCCCAGGTGGCGGCGTTCGCCGACCGGCACCTGGTGGTCACCAAGGACTCCGAGGGCTCGGTCACCGCCTCGTCGGTCGTCGCTGTGGCCGGGGACGCCCGGGTGCGCGAGCTGTCGCGGATGCTCGGCGGCATGGCGCAGTCCCACGCCGCCGGCGAGCACGCGCGCGAACTGCTGGACCTGGCCCACGGCGCCGCCCGCGCGTCGCGCGCCGATCGGTCCTGAGCTGGCCGCCCGGCGCGATAGTCTGGCGCCCCATGGGTGCTCCTGCAACGACCAAACATGTGTTCGTCACCGGAGGCGTCGCCTCCTCACTGGGCAAGGGGCTCACCGCCTCCTCGCTGGGTAGCCTGCTCAAGGCCCGCGGCCTACGGGTGACCATGCAGAAGCTCGATCCCTACCTCAACGTGGACCCGGGCACCATGAACCCGTTCCAGCACGGTGAGGTGTTCGTCACCGACGACGGCGCGGAGACCGACCTCGACGTCGGGCACTATGAGCGATTCCTGGACACCGACCTGCACGGCTCGGCCAATGTGACCACCGGTCAGGTGTACTCCACGGTCATCGCTCGCGAGCGGCGCGGGGAGTACCTCGGCGACACCGTCCAGGTGATCCCGCACATCACCAACGAGATCAAGCGACGGATCCTGGAGATGGCCCGGCCCGGGGTGGACGTGGTGATCACCGAGGTGGGCGGCACCGTCGGCGACATCGAGAGCCTGCCGTTCCTGGAGTCGGTGCGCCAGATCCGCCACGAGCTCGGCCGGAGCAACACGTTCGTGCTGCACGTGTCGCTGCTGCCCTACATCGGGCCCTCCGGTGAGCTCAAGACCAAGCCCACCCAGCACTCGGTGTCCCAGTTGCGCTCGATCGGCCTGCAACCCGACGCGATCGTGCTGCGCGCCGACCGACCGGTGCCCGAGGGCATCAAGCGCAAGGTGTCGCTGATGTGCGACGTCGACGAGGACGCCGTGGTGGCAGCCGTCGACGCGCCGTCGATCTATGACATCCCCAAGGTGCTGCACAGCGAGGGCCTGGACGCCTACGTGGTGCGGCGCATGGACCTGCCGTTTCGCGATGTCGAGTGGACCACGTGGGGGGAGCTGCTGCGTCGGGTGCACCACCCGGCCCACGAGGTCACCGTCGCCCTGGTCGGCAAGTACGTCGACCTGCCCGATGCCTACCTCTCGGTCAGCGAGGCGCTGCGCGCCGGTGGGTTCGCCAACGATGCGCGGGTGTCGCTGCGCTGGGTGGCCTCCGACGACTGCGCGACGCCGGCCGGCGCGCAGGCCGCGCTGGGGGGCGTGGACGCGGTGTGCGTGCCCGGCGGCTTCGGCGTGCGCGGCATCGAGGGCAAGCTCGGTGCGCTGACCTGGGCCCGCGAGTCCGGCACCCCCACGCTCGGGCTGTGCCTGGGCCTGCAGTGCATGGTCATCGAGGCCGCCCGCAGTCTGGCCGGCCTGTCGCAGGCCAACTCGTTGGAGTTCGACGAGGCCACCCCCGACCCCGTGGTGGCCACGATGGCCGACCAGCTCGACGTGGTCAACGGCGAGCGCGACATGGGCGGCACCATGCGATTGGGCCTGTACCCGGCCACGCTGGCCGCGGGTTCCGTGGTGGCGCAGGCCTACGGCAGCACCTCGGTGGCCGAGCGGCACCGGCACCGCTACGAGGTCAACAACGCCTACCGCGAGCAGGTCGCGGCGGCCGGGCTGGTGTTCTCCGGCACCTCGCCCGACGATCACCTGGTGGAGTACGTCGAGCTGCCCCGCGACGTGCATCCCTACTACGTGGGCACCCAGGCGCACCCGGAGTTCCGCTCCCGGCCGACGCGCGCGCACCCCTTGTTCGAGGGCCTGATCGCCGCGGCGCTGGCCCGACAGGAGAAGACGTGAGTCACCCGGAAGCGGGCACGGGTGCGTACCTGCCACTGGTCGACGAGCCACATCGCTTCCCGGTGCAGGCGCAGGTGCAGCAGTTCGCCGGCGCCAAGTGGTCGGTGTGGTCCGAGACGGTCGACATCGACGGTCACGTGGTGGTCCGCGACGTCCTGCGTCATCCCGGTGCGGTCGCTGTGGCCGCGGTCGACGACCAAGGCCAGATCCTGCTGATCCGCCAGTACCGGCACCCCGTGGCGGCCTACCTGTGGGAGGTGCCCGCCGGCCTGCTCGACAAGCCCGACGAGGACCGTCTCGAGTGCGCCCGCCGGGAGTTGGTCGAGGAGGCCGGAGTCACCGCTGCGCACTGGTCGGTGCTTCTGGAGCTGGCGTTGAGCCCGGGGGGCACCAGTGAACGGATCACCGTGTTCCTGGCCACCGGCCTGACGGTCGACCCGGACTCCCGGCCGCACACGGGCGAGGCCGAGGAGGGTGAGTTGCCGCAGGCCTGGGTGACGATCCCGGAAGCGGTGGACCGCTGCCTCGATGGCTCGATCGCGAACGCAACGGCAGTGGCTGCGATCCTCGCCCTGGCCGCGCGACCTGCGCTGCTGCCTCATCCAACCCGATAGCCGGTCCTGGATCGCCCTAGACTGCCGACGCGCGGGGGAGCCCGTGGCCAGGTGCGTCGGACAGGAAGGTCGCCCAGATGAAGGTCGGCATCCCCAGCGAGGTCAAGAACAACGAGTTCCGGGTGGCGATCACCCCGGCAGGCGTGAACGAGCTGCGCCTGCACGGCCACGACGTGTTCGTGCAGCGCGGCGCCGGTCTGGGCTCGTCGATCACCGACGAGGAGTTCATCTCCGCTGGCGCGAGCATCCTGGACTCCGCCGACGAGGTGTGGGACGCCGGCGAGTTGATCCTCAAGGTCAAGGAGCCGATCGCGCAGGAGTACCACCGGATGCGCTCCGGGCAGGTGCTGTTCACCTACCTGCACCTGGCCGCCTCCCGGCCGTGCACCGATGCCCTGGTCGAGTCCGGGATCACCGCGATCGCCTACGAGACCGTCGAGCTGCCCGACCGCTCGCTGCCGCTGCTGGCTCCGATGTCGGAGGTGGCCGGACGGCTCGCCCCGCAGGTGGGCGCGCACGCGCTCATGCGGGCCTACGGCGGGCGCGGCACGCTGATGGGCGGGGTGTCGGGGGTGTATGCGGCCAAGGTGGTCGTGCTCGGTGCGGGGGTGGCCGGGCAGAACGCGGCCACCATCGCCCTGGGCATGCAGGCCGAGGTGCTGCTGATGGACCTCAACATCGCCCGGCTGCGTGAGATGGACGCGGTGTACCACGGTCACATGCAGACCATCGCCTCGAACGCCTACGAGGTGGAGCGCGCGGTGCTCGATGCCGACATGGTGATCGGCGCGGTCCTGGTGCACGGGGCGAGGGCGCCGAAGCTGGTCAGCAACGAGCTCGTGTCGCGGATGAAGCCGGGCTCGGTGCTGGTGGACATCGCCATCGACCAGGGCGGCTGCTTCGAGGACTCCCGGCCGACCACGCACGCCGAGCCCACCTACCGGGTGCACGACTCGGTGTTCTACTGCGTGGCGAACATGCCCGGGGCAGTCCCGCACACCTCCACCTATGCCCTGACCAACGTCACGCTGCCCTACGCCGTGGCGCTGGCGAACAAGGGTTGGCAGCAGGCCTGTCTCGATGACCACTCCCTCGCGCTGGGCCTGAACGTGCATGCCGGGGAGATCGTGTATCGCGCCGTGGCCCAGGAGTTCGGGCTGGCGCACAGTTCACTGGAGTCGGTGCTCGCCTGACCGGGCGCACTGTCGCCCGTGTCCGAGTCGTCGTCCCTGCCCCTGCCATCCGATCCGGCTGCCTCGCTGGAGCCGGCGCCGCCCGCGGCCAGTCCGCTGGCGCGCTCGGTGCAGGCCTACCTCGACCACCTGACCGTGGAGCGCGGCCTGGCCCCGAACTCGCTGTCAGCCTATGGCCGGGACCTGCGTCGCTACCTGGAGTTCTGCGCCGGCCGGGGGATCACATCGATCGACCAGGTGACCGAGGCCGACCTCGGAGATTTCCTGGCCTGGTTGCGCCAGGGCAGCGCGGGGCATCCGCCGCTCGCTGCGGCCAGCGCAGCGCGCACGCTGGTGGCGGTGCGCGGATTCCACCGGTTCGCCGTGGAGGAGGGGATCGCGTCCATCGACCCGGGTCGGGAGGTGAAGCCGCCGGCGGCCGCCAAGCGCCTGCCCAAGGCGCTGACCGTGCACGAGGTGGAGCTGATCCTGACCAGCACCGGCGGCCTCGCCGCAGAGCCGCTGGGCCTGCGTGACCGTGCCCTTCTCGAGTTCCTCTACGGCACCGGTGCGCGCATCAGCGAGGCGGTCGGCATCGATGTCGACGACCTCGACCTGGAGGTCGGCGTCGCCCTGCTGCGAGGCAAGGGCGGCAAGTCGCGGCTGGTCCCGATCGGCAGCAAGGCGCGCGAGGCGCTGACTGCCTACCAGGTGCGGGCGCGGGCAAGCCTGCTCACCGGTGCCCAGCAGGCGATGTTCCTCAACGCGCGCGGGGGTCGACTGTCCCGGCAGAGCGCCTGGACGATCCTGCGCTCAGCCGCCGAGCGTGTCGGCGTCACCGCCAACGTGTCCCCGCACACGCTGCGGCACTCTTTCGCCACCCATCTGCTCGATGGCGGCGCCGACGTCCGGGTCGTCCAGGAGCTGCTGGGCCATGCGTCGGTGACCACCACGCAGGTGTACACGAAGGTCACCGTCGAGCACCTGCGCGAGGTGTACGCCCTGGCCCACCCCCGAGCCCGCGACTGACCGACCCGCCCGCGCCCCGCCCGCATGCCGCGAGGTTCCTCCACGTGGGCGACGACTGCGCGACCCTCGGGAGGAGTAACCGGGGGTTGGGCGACGCTGGTGAGGAGGAACCCCCGTGCAGGGATCGGCGGCGACCAACGGGATGGGCGGGGCGACGGGCGACTCGTGGGCTCCGGCGCCCGGTAGGCTGAGCGCGGTTTCGCCGACGCCGGGGAGGTCTGACATGGCGGCTGCACGCACGGCACGCGACGGGATGGGCCCCACGGATCGACCGCTGCCCGTGTTCGGCGTGCCCGGGCCCAGGGCGAGCACCGGCGCCGCGGATGTCATCGCGCTGTGCAACCAGAAGGGTGGCGTCGGCAAGACGACCACCGCGATCAACCTCGGCGCGGCCCTGGCCGAGCTGGGCCGGCGCGTGCTGCTGGTCGACTTCGATCCGCAGGGGGCGCTCGGCGCTGGTGTGGGCGTCCACCCGCACACGCTCGAGCACACCATCTACGACGTGATGATGACCGGCGAGGTGAGCGCGCGCGAGGTCATCCGCTCCACCGCCGTGCCGGGCATGGACGTTCTGCCGGCCAACATCGACCTGTCCGGAGCCGAGCTGCTGCTGGTCTCCGAGGTCGGCCGCGAACAGGCCCTGGCCCGCGCCCTGCGACCGGTGGCCCACGACTACGACGTGATCCTGGTCGACTGCCAGCCCTCACTGGGCCTGCTCACCGTCAATGCGCTGACCGCCGCGCAGTGGGTGCTGATCCCGGTGGAGTGCGAGTACTTCTCGCTGCGCGGGGTCGCCCTGCTGCAGGACACGGTGCGCAAGGTGCAGGAGCGGATCAACCCGGACCTGGCGGTGCTCGGCGTGCTGGCCACCATGGTCGACCGGACCGTGCACGCCCGTGACGTCCTCGCCCGCCTCGTGGAGGCCTTCGAGGACGGTGTGTTCCACACCGTCATCACCCGGACGGTCAAGTTCCCCGAGACGTCTGTGGCCGGCGTGCCGATCACCGTCTACGCCCCGACCAGCGCCTCGGCGCACGCCTATCGGCAGCTCGCTGTCGAGGTACTCGTGCGGATCGACCCGGACAGCATCGGGGAGCCGGCGGTCGACGACGGTCCGGGCCCGGGCGGCGACGCGCCCTCCGGCTCCGAGCAGCTGGCGCTGGGCTGACCTGGTGGTCGAGGCGGTGATGGTGGCAGCCGACGATGCCGGCGCCGCGGACGAGCCGGCCCCGGCCGGTGCTCGGTCTGCGGGTGGCGCCGACGCCGCCGCCGCGATCCCGTCCGCCTCGCGACAGTTCGCGGTGCGCGTCGCCGGCTTCGAGGGTCCGTTCGACCTGCTGCTGAGCCTGATCGCCAAGCACCGCATCGAGGTGACCGAGCTCGCACTGCACACGGTGACCGACGACTTCATCGCCCACGTGCGCGCCCAGGGCCCGGCCTGGGATCTGGACGAGGCCACCAGCTTCCTGGTGATCGCCGCGACCCTGCTGGACCTCAAGGCGGCTCGGTTGCTGCCCGACGGCTCGGTGGAGGACGAGGAGGACCTCGCCCTGCTCGAGGCGCGCGACCTGCTGTTCGCCCGGCTGCTGCAGTACCGGGCGTTCAAGGAGGTCGCCGGCCTGCTCGACGGGATGCTCACCGAGGCGGCCACGCGCCGCCCGCGCGACGTCGGCCTGGAGCCGTGGCTGGCGCAGCTGCTGCCCGAGGTGCTCCTCGGTCTGGGGCCCACCGAGTTCGCGTCCATCGCCGAGGGCGCCTTCGCGCCGCGGCCGCCGGAGCCGGGCATCTCGGTGGCGCACGTGCACGCCCCCGCGGTCAGCGTCCGGGAGCAGGCCGCGATCCTGGTCGAGCGGCTGCGCCGGCGCGGGGTCGCCACGTTCCGCGCGCTGACCGACGACGCCTCGAGCACGCTGGTCGTGGTCGGTCGGTTCCTGGCCCTGTTGGAGCTCTACCGCGACGGCGTGGTGACCTTCGACCAGGCGGCGGCGCTGGGCGACCTGAGCGTCCGGTGGATCGGCCCGGACGACGACGCCGACGCGATGGCCATCGCCGACCGGGCGGTCACCGACGAGTTCAGCGGGGTCGTCGTGGCGATCCCGGCCCACGCCACGCACGACGAACCCGGCGCCGCGATCGTCGAGGAGGACGCACCGTGACCGAGCACCCCGTGGCCGCCGACCTCGACCACGACCATCACTCCGACATCTCCGCCTCGGTCGACACAGCCGGCACAGTCGGCACCGCCGAGGTGCCGCGGGCCGCCGATGCGCCCGCCGCCGGAGCGCCCCACGCCCATCATGCGGCCGGCGATCACGGCGCCGATGAGTCTGCCGATGCCCTCATCGCCGACGCCCTCGGCGCCCCCACCCTGGAGGCGGCCTGCGAGGCGGTGCTGCTGCTCGCCGACCAGCCGCTGGACCTGATGACCCTGGCCACGATCGTGCGCCGACCCACCGACCAGGTGGAGGCGGTCGTGCGCGGCCTGGCGGCGCAGTACACCGAGGACGGCCGCGGCTTCGACCTGCGTGAGGTGGCCGGCGGGTGGCGGTTCTACACGCGCGCGGACTGCGCCGAGGTGGTCAGCCGCTACGTCGTCGACGGCCAGCAGGCGCGCCTGACCCAGGCCGCGCTGGAGACCCTGTCGATCATCGCCTACCGCCAGCCGATCTCGCGCGGACGGATCAGCGCGGTCCGCGGCGTGAACGTCGACGGCGTGGTGCGCACCCTGCTGACCCGCGGCCTGATCGACGAGGCCGGCACCGAGGAGGGTGGGCATGCCACACTGCTGCGCACCACGCCCTACTTCCTCGAGCGGCTCGGCCTGGCCGACCTGTCCGAACTGCCCCCGTTGGCCGACCACGTGCCGACCTACTCCGAGATCGGTGATCTGGTGGACCTCCCATGAGCCCGCGTGACGATGCATCCCGTGGCGGCGCTGCCACCGAAGGCGTGCGCCTGCAGAAGGTGCTGGCCGCCGCCGGACTGGGTAGCCGGCGCGCCTGCGAGGCGCTGATCGACCAGGGTCGCGTGGAGGTCGACGGTCACCGCGTGCGCGAGCAGGGCATGCGCGTCGATCCGCAGACCGCGGTGATCCGCGTGGACGGTCAGCGGGTCCCGACTGCGGCCGGCACGGTGGTGGTCGCGGTCAACAAGCCGCGCGGCGTGTTGTCGACGATGTCCGACGACCGGGGCCGTGAGTGCCTGGGCGACCTGGTGGCCGACCGCAGCGAGCGACTGTTCCACGTCGGGCGCCTGGACGCCGACACCGAGGGCCTGATCCTGCTGACCAACGACGGCGAGTTGGCCAACCGGCTCGCGCACCCGTCCTACGGCGTGGCCAAGACCTACCTGGCCACGATCGAGGGTCCGGTGCCGCGCGCCGTCGGGCGCGAGCTGCTGGCCGGGGTCGAGCTCGAGGACGGTCCGGCCAAGGTCGACGCCTACAAGATCGTGCAGGCGTTGCCCGGTCAGGTGCTCGTCGAGGTCGTGTTGCACGAGGGGCGCAACCACATCGTGCGTCGGATGTTCGAGGCGGTCGGTCATCCGGTGGTCGGGCTGGTGCGCACCCGGATCGGCCCGATCGTGCTGGGTCAGCTGCGCCCCGGGACGCTGCGGGTGCTCTCGGGCGCCGAGGAGCGGGCGCTCTACACCGAGGTCGGCCTGTAGGCGCCCCACGTCCCGCCGACGAGGCTACTCAGCGGCGGTCGGGCCGCTCTCACGGCGCGAGTCGTGATCTTGGCACAGGATCGGCCACATCTGGCCGAATCGCGCCCGGGACTGGCCGATCCGGGACGACCGTGCACCGCAGGCGGACGCAGCCGTCGGCATCGGGGGAGTGCCTGCCGGATTGGGGGAGTGCTTGCTGGCGCTGGCCAGCACCGGCGGCCGACCGCACAGCGCGGCAACGTCGGCACGGGCAGGGCCGGGCGTCCGCAGGCCGTTAGGCTGGGCGCCGACGATCCTGGGGAGGCAACGGTGGCGGTGCGGGCAGTGCGTGGGGCGACGTGCCTGAGCGCAGATGATGCCGACGAGATGCGCTCGGCGGTTGTCGAGTTGCTCATCGCGATGCTCGACCGCAACGAGCTGTCCACCGACGCGTTGATCTCGGTGCTGTTCACCGCCACGCCAGACCTGGTCTCCGCCTTCCCCGCCGGTGCCGCCCGAGCGCTGGACATCGGCGACGTGCCGCTGATCTGCGCCCGCGAGCTCGACGTGGTCGGCGCGATGCCGCGGGTCGTGCGCGTGATGGCCCACGTGGAGTGCGACCTGCCCCGCGCCGATGTCACGCACGTGTACCTGCGCGGTGCCGAGTCACTGCGTGCGGACCTGGCCCAGTGAGCCACCGGTGAGCGGCCTGCCGCAGCCGGTGCTGATCATCGGCACCGGGCTGATCGGCACCTCCCTGGCGCTGTCGCTGCGCCGTCGCGACGTCGAGGTGTGGCTGGCCGATCGCGATTCGGCAGCGGTCGAGGTGGCGCTGTCCCGCGGGGCCGGCCTGGCGCTCCCGACCGGTGATCGGGCGCCGGCGCTCGTGGTGGCGGCGGTCCCACCGGCCGGAACGGCGGCGGTCGTGGCGCAGGCGCTGCGTGAGTACCCCGAGGCGGTGGTCACCGATGTGGCCTCGGTCAAGCTGCCGATCCTGGCCGCGCTGGCCGCGCTGGCTGCCGACACGTCCCGCTACACGGGCGGGCATCCGATGGCCGGTCGCGAGCTGTCCGGACCGGCGGCGGCGCGTGCTGATCTCATCGACGACCGACCCTGGGTGATCGCCGCGCACGCCGCAGCCGCTCCCGAGACGCTCGAGGCCGTGCAGGAGTTGGTCCTGGCCGCCCGGGCGCTGCCGGTGGTGATGCCGGCGCTCGAGCACGACCAGGCGGTGGCCGTCATCTCGCACACCCCGCAGGTGCTCGCCTCGCTGCTGGCGGCGCGGCTGCTGGACAGCTCGGATGCAGCGGTCTCGATCGCCGGCCAGGGCCTGCGCGACATGACCCGGATCGCCGCCTCGGACGCCGACCTGTGGGTCGAGATCCTCTCAGCGAACGCGACCCCGGTGGCCGGTGTGCTCGCCGCCCTGCGCAGTGATCTCGACGCGCTGCTGGCAGCACTGGGCAGCGTGGAGCAGGGTGGGCACGAGGTCCTGGTCGACGCGCTGCGCCGGGGCAACGCCGGCCGCGATCGGGTGCCGGGCAAGCACGGCGCGGCTCCGGCCCGGACCACGGTGGTGCCGGTGGCGGTGCCCGACAGGCCCGGCGAGCTGGGGCGGTTGTTCGCCGCAGTGGCCGAGGCGGGGTTCTCGGTCGAGGACGTGCGGATCGAGCATGTGCTCGGCCGCCCGACCGGCGTGGTGGAGATGACCGTCGCGGAGACGGTGGCGCAGCCGGTGATCGCGGCGCTGTCGGCTGGCGGCTGGGACGTCCGCGCCTGAGTCGGGCCCAGAGCAGGAGGGTGCACCCCGGTGGCGGGTGGTGTGCTCAGCAGTCGGCCCCGACCACCCGCCCGCTAGGGTGTCGCGACGTGGACGCCAATCGCGCAGTCGTGGCCATCGATGGACCCTCGGGCAGTGGCAAGTCCAGCACCAGCCGAGGCGTGGCCAGCGCCCTGGGCCTGGACTACCTGGACACCGGCGCGATGTACCGCGCCATGGCCTGGTACATGCTCGACCGCGGGGTGGACATCTCCGACCCGGCAGCGATCGCCGCACGCGCAGCCGAGCCCACCGTGACCTGCACGGTCGACCCGGACGCGCCGACCATCGCAGTCGACGGCATCGACGTCAGCGAGCCGATCCGGGGCGAGGCGGTGACTGGCGCCGTCAGCCCGGTTGCCGCGGTGCCCGAGGTCCGCACCCGCTTGGTCGCGCTGCAGCGGGCCATCGTCGAGGCGACGCAGGCCGCTGGCCGCGGGATCGTCGTGGAGGGCCGGGACATCGGCACGGTCGTCCTGCCTGACGCGACCGCCAAGATCTACCTGACCGCCGACGCGCAGGCGCGCGCGGCCCGGCGTGCCCGGCAGGACGCGGACCGGACCGATCAGCCGGGCCGACCAGCGCCCGGCGACCTGGCCGCGACCGCCGCGTCGCTGGCGGCCCGGGATGCGATCGACTCCGGCCGGGCGGTGTCCCCGTTGCGGGCTGCCAACGGTGCGGTGCACGTGGACGGCACCTACCTCACCCTTCCCGAGGTCATCGACGCGATCGTCGGGGTCGTGCGCGCGGCCTGCGAGTAGCCGGTCGCGCGCGGGTCGGCGGCCAGTCGCAGGAGCCGCCGGGCGATTCGCGGCCGGCCGGGCCGAGGCTCGCGTCCGTGCGCCGCCGGAGGTCGACGGATCGGACAGCCGGGCGCTGGCGACTACCCTTGCGACGTGACCGACACCCCGATCCCCGACCCTTCCGAGCCACGGCCCACGGCCGCGGCCCCCGACGACGGCGGCTGGGTGACCCTCGGCGAGATCGACCCGACCGCCGGCGATGCCACCTTCGAGGTCGAGGGGGATGCCTGGGACGACGACGAGGCCGCCGAGCGGGCTGCGCTGGCCGCCGCCGCTGCGCAGTTCGGTGTCGACCTCGACGATGACGACCTCGCGGAGGCCTCCGGCCAGGCGCTGCCGGTGGTGGCCGTGATCGGTCGCCCCAACGTCGGCAAGTCCACGCTGGTCAACCGGATCCTCGGTCGGCGCGAGGCGGTCGTGCAGGACGTGCCGGGCGTGACGCGTGACCGGGTCGCCTACGAGGCGGAGTGGTCCGGGCACCGGTTCGTGCTGCTGGACACCGGCGGCTGGGACCCGAACACCAGGGGCCTGGCCGCGCAGATCGCCGGGCAGGCCGAGGTGGCGGTGGCCCAGTCCGACGCCGTGGTCCTCGTGGTGGACGCGACGGTGGGCGCCACGGACTCCGAGGAGGCCGTGGTCAAGGTGCTGCGGCGCGCGGGCAAACCGGTCGTGCTCGCGGCCAACAAGGTCGACGACGCCCGCGCGGAGGCCGACGCGGCCATGCTGTGGTCCCTGGGCCTGGGCGAGCCCCACCCGGTGTCCGCGCTCCACGGCCGCGGCAGCGGCGACCTGCTCGATGCGGTGCTCGCGGTGCTGCCCGAGGAGGGCAGCGGGCGCACGCGTGCCGGTGGGCCGCGCCGGATCGCGCTGGTCGGCAAGCCGAACGTGGGCAAGTCCTCGCTGCTGAACAAGCTGGCGGGCCAGGCGCGCTCGGTCGTCTCGGAGGTGGCCGGCACCACTGTCGATCCGGTCGACGAGGTCGTCGTGCTACGCGATCGGGAGTTCCTGTTCGTGGACACCGCGGGCATCCGGCGGCGGGTGCGCGTGGCCAGCGGGCATGAGTACTACGCCTCGCTGCGCACGCACGCCGCGCTGGAGAAGGCCGAGGTCGCGGTCGTGCTGGTCGACGGTGGCGAGCCGATGAGCGAGCAGGACCTGCGGATCACCTCGATGGTCGTGGAGTCCGGGCGTGCGCTGGTACTGGCGATCAACAAGTGGGACCTGGTGGACGAGGAACGTCGGCGCTACCTGGAGCGGGAGATCGAGCGTGACCTGGCGCCGGTGGCCTGGGCCCCGCGGGTGAACGTCTCGGCGCTGACCGGACGCTCCGTCGACAAGCTCGTGCCGGCGATCGACGCCGCGCTGGGCGGCTGGGAGACGCGGGTGTCGACGGGTCGTCTGAACCAGTTCCTCACCGAGTTGGTGGCTGCGCACCCGCATCCGCTGCGCGGTGGCAAGCAGCCCCGGATCCTGTTCGGCACCCAGGCCTCGACGCGGCCGCCGACGTTCGTGCTCTTCACCTCCGGATTCCTCGAGGCTGGGTACCGGCGGTTCGTCGAGCGACGGTTGCGCGAGGAGTTCGGGTTCGTCGGCACGCCGATCCGGATCAACCTGCGGATCCGGGAGAAGCGTGGGGCGAACCGCGGTGGCCGCTGAGCGTGGCGCAGTTCGGCGCTTCGCCGACTGGCTGTTCGTCGACCGGGAGACCGGGCACTACGTCCTGGGTCAGTTCCCGAATCCGCCGATCATCATCTTCGTGCTGGCGCGTGTGCTGGCCTGGGCCACGGACGCTGCGGGCACGTGGGGGGCAGTCCTCTACTGGGTGGGCACCGGCGCCCTGGTGTGGTGGGCCGCCGACGAGCTGCTGCGCGGGGTGAACCCGTTCCGGCGGATGCTGGGGGCCGTCGTGTTCGTGTTCGTGGTCTGGGGTGCGGTGGCCCGGCTGGCCTGACGGCCATCCAATGTGCTGATCCGGACACCTGCGTCCGCGGGCGGCCGGCCGCTGTCCGAATCCGACCAGGGCGCGGCTGCGGGGCGGTGAGGCGGACTCGCAGTCGAAACTTCAGACCGTCTTGGGCACCTTGCCGGTCAGCTTCAGCGGGCCGCACATGAAGCGGTGCAAGCCATCGGACGTGGGTCCGAACATCAAGGGGCAGCCGCCGTCGATGACGGTGACCCCGTGGGCTCGGCCCAGGTCGGTTGCCGTTGGCGCGACGCTGCCCGATCCGAACGCCCGGTGCATCCAGACCTCGCGGATGCCCAGGTCGATGACCTCGCGCATCGTGCCCTCGGCATGGTCCGGGCGGGTGCCGATCACGACGGCCTCGACGCCACCTGGTATGGACGTGAGGTCCCGGTAGGTCGTGTCGCCCTCCGCCGTGGGTGAGTTCGGGTTGACTGCGAAGACCTGGTAGCCGCGCTCGCGCAGGCGCAGGTACACGGCGTTGCTGCCGTGGCCCTTCGGGTTGGCGGAGACGCCAGTGACGGCGATCCGTTTGCGGCTCAGGAACTGGGCAGCCGCGTCCTTGATGAGGGTCATCCGTGCTCCTCCTCGTCGGTGCCGACCCTCGACACCGCACACTCGACGCTACGTCGGCGGACGGTTCGTTGGAAACGGTCGATGGTCCCGTCGCGAAGCGCCAATTTGAGAGTGAGTGGATTTCCTGCTCGGCGAGCCCGCGGGCTATCCTTGGCACGCCCCGTAGGGGTGGACGGGCTGTAGCGCAGTTTGGTAGCGCACTTGACTGGGGGTCAAGGGGTCGTGGGTTCAAATCCCGCCAGCCCGACCAGTATTACCGCAGGTCAGAAGGCAGAAGGGCCGTGGGGGACTATCACCCTCCACGGCCCTTCCTACTCGCCCCTCACGCATCTCTCACGAGACGTACCGGTACCGAGGAGTCCCCATTGCAGCGGCTATCACTCCGCTGCGGCGGCCCTCCCGATCGCCTGCGCGGCTGCGGTGATCCCGGATGTGCCCGAGTGCGGCAGGTACGTCGAGAGGTGGACCTCCACCGTGTGCCCGAGCTGCGCGGCGGCGTCAGCCGGAGTCACGCCTAGCGAGTGCAGCCAGAATGCCAGCGAATGCCGCACCGAGTGCAGGGTGATCGTTGGGACTTTCGCCGCCGTGCAGAGCGCCCGGAAGCGGTCGGAGTACCACTCGGGGCGGACCGGGCCGCCGAGCGTATCCACGACCACGAGCCCACTGTCTGCGTACGCCGGGCCAGCGGCCAGCCGGTCGGCAGCCTGCCGAGCCGACAGTGACCGGAGCAGCGCGACCGTCCCGGGGTGCATCGCCTCCACCGGGACGGCGCGACGGCGGGCCTCACTCTTGGGATCGTCCGCGTGGTCGGCGTGATCGAGTGCGACCCGGCCCTGAGAGATTCGAACGACTCCGGCGGGAAGGTCCAAGTCCGTCCACCGCAGTCCGAGCACATCGGCGCGGGTGAGGCCGCACAGGGAAAGCCTCCACGCCGCCGCGAGGGCATCGGTGTCGGCGTGCTGGCGGAACTGGATCAACTTGGCGGGCTGCCAGTGCTCCAGGTCGGTGCCGACCCGCCTGCGGACCCATGGCCGTCGTGCGAGCCGGACGACGTTGCGGGTTATCGGTGCCCTCGCGCGCCGCCATGTCGAGCGCCTGGCCGAGAGCGATGAGTGCAGCCCGCACCGAGCGAGGTCCGAGGCTTTGCTCGTGCTTGCCGCCTTCGCGGCTAAGCCACGATTTCAGGCTCTCAATGTCGCTCACGGTGAGGGCCTGCACCTTTCGCCCGCCGAGGTGCCGGAGGGCGGGTGCGAGCGCGTTCCGGTAGCCCTCGACGGTCATGGGCCGGATGTCTCGGCGTGACGCCACAAAAGACCCTGACGAGATGCCTGCTCGTGTCGCCGTGACGAATTCGCGGGCCTTGGTGAGCGTGTCGAAGGTCCGCGTGATCTGGCGTCGCGGCGCGCCTGCTGGTGCGACGTCGAGGACAACGCGGTAGCGGTGTCCCCGCGTCGTCGTCACGAGCCTGATGGGCTCGCCTTCCCTCGGTCTGCTGAGCCTCATGCCCTACCTCCATCCTGCCTGACGGCGCGGGACTTCCGCGCGCTCGTGGTGATCAGTCCCCGCTTCCTGGCGGTCCTGATCCATCCCTTGACCGTCGTCTCGGACAGGTCGGGGAAGACGTCTCTCATCTCTCGGCGCACGGCCTGAACGGGTTGGGTGTCGGCGGCCCGCACGGCCTTCGTGTAGATCGCAGCGACCCAGGCGTAGTGCTCCGGCCTGTACCTCGCCGCCGCTGGCTTCTCGCCCATCGTGGCCAGAAGACGACTGCCCGCCTCGCGCAGCTCCGGGTCGCCCGAAAATTGGGCGAGAAGGCCTGTCGCCTCCAACAGGTCCCGGCTGGCGGCGATGATCTCCGACGACTTCAGTCGCCGCCACATCGCAGGACTGACGGCTTCTCCATCGGTGCGACGCAACGTGACAGCGACCGGCACGGCCTGGCGGGAAGTGACTTGCCAGCCCACGACTGCGCGCACCGGCGACTTGCTCCCCATGAAGTCCTCGCCGCCGTTGGCGTTCACGGGCACCTCAAGCCAGATGAGCCGATCGGCCCAAGTCTCCCAATCGTCCACCGCTTCCACCTCCACCCGAGGGCCTCGTTCGGAACGCACGTCACGAACGGTGTTCCGAAGTTCCACCCGCGGTCGGATTGTACCTAAAGGTTACATGTAGGAACATCATGTGTCATGACGACGACCAAGACCGACCCCGGCGGAACAATCACCATGGACGACGCTCGACGCCGCGCGACGCTCACTGTCGAGGAAGCCGGCGCGCTGGTTGGCATCGGCAGGTCCGCTGCCTACGCGGCGGCCCGCACAGGCCAACTCCCCACGGTCAGGATCGGCAAGCGGCTGGTCGTGCCGACCGCCCGACTGCTCCGGCTGCTCGAAGGCGACGACTCCGCGTCTGCCGCCGTGGGCGACCACCTGGCCGGATGACCCAATGGCCGAGGTCCATGACCTTGTGCGATGGGCGAACGCTGCGGACGACGGCACGCGGCAGATCGGCGCTCACGCGGTGGCGCGGGTGCTCGTCGGGCTTGCAGCACCACGCCGACCACTGCGGAGATGCGTGGCCGTCAGCGCAAACCCTCGCCGACGAGATTCGCGGCCTGTCGCGGCGCGACGTCAGGAACGCACTTGAGGCGCTGCAGGCCGGTGGCTTGATCGCGCGCAACGGGACGAGGAAGCGCGCGACCGTCTACCGGCTGGCCTTCGATCCGGCGGGCATCCCCGCCACTTCCGTGGCCCTCCCGGTCAACGATCCGGGGAGGCATCCCGCCACTTCGTCGGTGGCGGGACCTGGCGGGGGAACTGGCGGGGGAACTGGCGGGATACCCCGCCACGAAGAGACGAGAAGGGAAGAGACGGGAGTGGTTCACCGGCTCACCAGCCCGGCACGGCTTGACGAACAGTCCCCATACAGCGATCAGTCGGTCAGCCGGAACGGTGAGGCGCTGCATCGCCTGTACCCGCGTCAGTGCGACGCCCACCAGGACGCCGTGAACGAGTCCCCCTGCGGGTCCTGCGCGAGTGCCCGGCACGCATTCGAGGACTCGGCAGCCGTCCAGCGTGCGCAGCCGAAGCGGAACCCCGATGTGAGGAACTCCCCACCGAACCAGCCAGCCACTGCAGACCGTGCTGGTCCGAGGTGAAGACCGCCATGCGCCCCCCTGAGTACGTGGGACGCCTGTACGAACGCCAACCCGAAAGGATCGCCACATGACCACATGGACCCCGACCAGTGAGACCAGACTCGCCGCGCTTGAGACGCAGGTACCGCTGTCCGAGTATGACCCCGGCACTCTCGCCGCGCTCGAACGGGCCGCCGACCCTGCCGCCGTGATCCGGATCGACTGGCTGTGGTGCCGAGCCGGGCGAGTGATTGGGTGACCAGAACCCCCCACCCCAAAGCCCCTGACCTTACCCGGAGTGGCTCGCTCACCTCGACCGGGAGGCGGAACTCGCGCTGCGGATCGCCACAACCCGTGCCACCCTGTCGGCGAAGGGCGACCGGATCGCCGCCAAGCGTGCCGCGTGGCTCGCCGAAAGGGCCGCCGCTCATGTCGAAGGTCCTTGACATGTCCGGAAATGTCCGTCCTCTGAATCCGCCGCAGGAGCGAGCTATCTGTTCACTTCTGCGAGACGGAAGTCTGAAGCGGGCGGCGCAGGCGGCTCATGTAAGCGAGCGGACCATACATCGTTGGCTAGGCGCGGACGACTTCGCCGGGGAGTACAGGCGCCGTTCTCGGACGATGGCAGCAGAGGCACGCACGGACCTCATCGCGCCCAGCGGCAGGCAGTGGCGACGCTTCGCGACGGTATGGCCACCGGGAGCGTAGCCACCCGCGTGCGCGCGGCCCGCGCAGTCCTTGAATTGGCCGCACGGCTGATGGACGAAGACCTAGATGCGCGACTTGAGGACCTGAAAAGGAGAGCAGCGAGTTGGTCACCAAGCGGCGAATGGCACGCCTCGATCGGCTGAGCAGTCTGGTCCCGCCCCGTGCGGAGACCGGGCCGACGTTGGGGGAAACGTTGGACGCGGTTCGCGATCCAGAAGCACGACGCATCTTGGCCGAGTGTGTCGTGCAACTCTTCTCTGGGACGTGGGATCAGCACCCGGTGACCCCCGAGCGGGCTTGCGCGGCGGAGTGGCTCTACCGGGCCTTGTTCTCCGACTCCTTCGGGCACGATCCCAGCTCGGCGGATCTGGAGACGCTGATCGAGCGCCGTCGGCACTGCCGCATCCAGTCCCTGTCGTGCCCGAGGCCGACTTAGACCCCGGTGGGTCGCGGTTTGAGGGTGGCTGCTCCTTGTCCCAGTGCTCACGGAGACCGCCTGTGGCGCGAGCCAGCACGTAGGGCGTCGGTGTTCAGCGGTCGCCGCGTTGCTTGCCAAGCTCGGCTGGCTCTGCGCCCATGATCGTGGCCCCCTCACGGCACCTCTACGATCAGACCCATGGGGGATCTTCCGGGGCTGCTGGCCTCACTGGACGGGGATCCGCTCGCACGAGGGTCCGAGTTCGAGCGGGTCGCCAAGTGGTTCCTGGAGAACGACCCCCTGTACGCCTCACAATTGGACCGGGTGTGGCTGTGGCGTGACTGGCCTGACCGATGGGGTCCCGATGCCGGGATCGACCTGGTGGCCCGCACGCGAGACGGGCATCTGTGGGCGATCCAGGCGAAGGCATACGCCCCGACCACGACGGTTACGAAGGCGGACCTGGACACCTTCCTCTCAGAGTCGTCCAGACCCCAGTTCACCTACAGGCTGCTGATCGCCTCCACGGACCAACTGAGCGGGACCGCCCGGCGCACCCTGATCGGGCAGGAGAAGCCCGTCGGGCATCTGCTTCTCACCGACCTTCTGGACTCCCAGGTGGAGTGGCCCACGTCGCTCGCTGATGATCGTCCCCGACGCGCCGAGCCGAAGATGCCGCGCCCGCACCAGGCGGCGGCGGTGCGGGACGTGGTGGGCTGCCTCGGCACTTCCCCGCGTGCGCGCCTGGTGATGGCCTGCGGCACCGGCAAGACCCTGACCGCCCTGTTCGCCGCAGAGCAGATGGCTTCCAGGCGGGCCTTGGTGCTGGTTCCGTCGCTGTCGCTGCTGTCACAGTCGCTCAAGGAGTGGCTGGCGAACAGCCGCGAGCCAATCGAGTTCCTAGCGGTCTGCTCGGACCAGACGGTGACCGCCGACGACAGAGACGCCCCGGTGTCCACGACCAGCGACCTTGGCCTACCCGTCACGACAGACCCGGACGACATCGCAGCGTTCCTCCGCCGCGACGGCGGCCGGGTTCACCGAGTGGTGTTCGCCACCTACCAGTCCTCACAGCGGATCGCTGAGGCCATGACGCATGAGGGCGTCCCGGCCTTCGACCTGGCCATCGCGGACGAGGCACACCGATGCACCGGGCCGGTCACCGGGGACTTCGCCACGATCCTGGACGCGAACGCGATTCGAGCGCAGCGCCGGGTGTTCATGACCGCGACCCCCCGCTACTTCACGGGCCGCATCATCAAGGAGGCGCAGGGGGCCGATCTTGAGGTTGCGTCCATGGACGACGAATACACGTTCGGGCCACTGGCCCACAAGCTGACGTTCGGCAAGGCGATCCGCGACAAGTTGCTCACCGACTACCAGGTGGCGATCATCGGCGTTGACGACGCCATGTACCGGGATTGGGTCGAACGCGGACAACTGGTGACCCCGGATGGCTCGAAGGTGACCGACGCGCGAACCCTCGCCGGGCACATCGGCCTCGCCAAGGCGATGCACGACTTCGACCTGCGCCGGATGATCACCTTCCACAGACGCGTGAAGCGGGCCAGCAGCTTCGCACAGGCGCTACCTGCGGTCATCGAGTGGATGCCCGCCGAACAGCGCCCCGAGGGGTCGCTGGACGCCCGGCACGTCTCAGGAGACATGTCCGCAGGCACGCGTCGCGCCCTGCTCCAGCGGCTCACCGACATGCAGACGGATCGGACCCTGCTGGCGAACGCCCGATGCCTTACCGAGGGCATCGACGTGCCCTCCCTGGATGGCGTCGCGTTCATCGACCCGCGCCGCTCCGAGGTTGACGTGGTGCAGGCGGTGGGTCGTGCGATCCGCAGCGCGCCGGACAAGAAGGTCGGCACGATCATCCTGCCCGTATTCATCTCCGACACCGACGACCCCGACACAGCCCTGAACGACTCGGCCTTCCAGACCGTGTGGGAAGTCCTCAACGCCCTGCGCGCCCACGACGAGGAACTCGCCGAATGGCTGGACTCGATGCGAAGGCAACTAGGCGGTGACTCAGGCAACCCGGGGGATCTTCCCGGGAAGGTCATCCTCGACCTTCCCGCCAGTGTGACCCCCGCGTTCGCCCAAGCCATCAGGATCCGCCTGGTTGAGCGGACCACCGCCTCCTGGGAGTACTGGTTCGCGCAACTAGAGGTGTACTTGGCACGCGAGGGGAACGCCCGTGTGCCGACGATGCACCGGGAGGGTGACGCCCAACTTGGGCAATGGGTGGCGAATCAGCGCAGGCAGCATGAACGACTGCCTGAGGAGCGCAGGGAGCGCCTGGAGACTCTGCCTGGCTGGACCTGGGACGTTCTGGAGACCAAGTGGGAGGCGGGGTTCGCGGCCCTTCGCGACTTCT
This sequence comes from uncultured Actinomycetes bacterium, assembly GCA_963798745.1. Classification (GTDB taxonomy): domain Bacteria; phylum Actinomycetota; class Actinomycetes; order S36-B12; family CAIYMF01; genus Prado023. The sequence continues at coordinate 472,156 of CAWCUF010000003.1, read as the reverse complement.
CCGCCCGAGAAGGTCACCTCCAAGTGCCCAGGAAGCACAGGGAGGGTGATGTTCGCCTCGGGCAATGGGTTAGTGCCCAGCGTGTTGGGCGTGAGCAGTTGTCGGTGGAGCGCCAGGAGCGCCTGGAAGCGGTACCGGGGTGGGCCTGGGACTCCCTCGATGCCAAGTGGGAGGCGGGGTTCGCCGCCCTCACGGATTTCGCGGCTCGTGAGGGCCACGCCCGTGTGCCGGGGAACCACCGGGAGGGCGATTTCCCGCTCGGGCAATGGGTGAGCAGGCAGCGCAATAGGCGTGAGCAGTTGTCGGTGGAGCGCCGGGAACGCCTCGAAGCGGTGCCCGGGTGGACCTGGGGCCTCGTGGCCGAGTGGTGGGAGGCGGGGTTCGCCGCCCTCACGGATTTCGCGGCTCGTGAGGGCCACGCCCGTGTGCCGGGGAACCACCGGGAGGGCGATTTCCCGCTCGGGCAATGGGTGGGCAGACAGCGCAATAGGCGTGAACTGTTGTCGGTGGAGCGCCGGGAACGCCTGGAAGCGGTACCGGGCTGGACGTGGGCCGCCTTTGATGCCAAGTGGGAGGCGGGGTTCACGGCCCTCACGGATTTCGCGGCTCGCGAGGGCCACGCAAGCGTGCCCTCGGAGCACCTAGAGGCTGGTGTTCGCCTCGGGCAATGGGTAAGCGCGCAGCGCAGTGGGCGTGAGCAGTTGTCGGCGGAGCGCCGGGAACGCCTGGAAGCGGTGCCGGGGTGGACGTGGGACTCCCTCGAGGCCAAGTGGGATGCAGCGTTCACAGCCCTGACCGCCTTCGCGGCCCGCGAGGGCCCTGCCCGGGTGCCCTACGGCCACGTGGAGAGCGGTGTCCCACTGGGCCGTTGGGTGGGCAGGCAGCGCAGTGAGCGTGAACGACTGTCGGCGGAGCGCCGGGAACGCCTCGAAGCGGTGCCAGGGTGGACGTGGGCCGCCTTCGAGGCCAAGTGGGAGGCAGGGTTCGCCGCCCTCACAAACTACGTGTCTCGTGAGGGGCACGCCCGCGTGCCGACGACACACCGGGAGGGCGATGTCCCACTCGGGCAATGGGTGAGCAAGCAGCGCCGAGGGCGTGAACAACTGTCGGCGGAGCGTATGGAACGCCTGGAAGCGGTGCCGGGCTGGGCGTGGGACTCCTTGGCCGAGCAGTGGGAGCAGGGTTTCGCCGCCCTCACCGACTACGTGGCCCGTGAGGGGCACGCCCGGGTGCCGTACGGCCACCGGGAGGGTGATGTCCAACTCGGGCAATGGGTGAGCACTCAGCGCAACCAGCGCGAACGGATGTCGGCGGAGCGCAGGGAACGCCTTGACGCGGTACCGGGCTGGACGTGGGTCGCCTTGGATGCCAAGTGGGAGGCGGGGTTCACCGCACTGACCGCCTACGTGGCTCGTGAGGGGCACGCGCGCGTGCCGTCTGGCCATCGGGAGGGTGATGTCAGCCTCGGGACCTGGGTAGGCAACCAGCGCAAAGCGCATGAACAGCTGTCGGCGCAGCGCAGGGAACGCCTCGAAGCCCTGCCGGGCTGGACGTGGGACCTCCTAGCCGAGCAGTGGGAAGCAGCGTTCACCGCACTCACTGCTTTCGTGGCTCGCGAGGGGCACGCCCGCGTGCCGATGACCCACCGGGAGGGTGACGTCCGCCTCGGGAACTGGGTGGGCAAGCAGCGCAAAATGCGCGAACAGTTGTCCGTGGAGCGCAAGGAACGCCTCGACGCAGTTCCGGGGTGGACGTGGGACTCCTTGGCCGAGCAGTGGGAGGACGGGTTCGCTGCCCTGACCGCTTTCGTGGCCCGTGAGGACCACGCCCGCGTGCCGAGGACCCACAGGGAGGGGGGAATGCCCCTTGGCTCATGGGTGAGCAGGCAGCGCTATGGGCGTGAGCAGTTGTCGGCGGAGCGTATGGAACGCCTGGAAGCGGTGCCCGGTTGGGCGTGGGACTCCTTGGTCGAGCGGTGGGAGCAGGGTTTCGCTGCCCTCACCGACTACGTGGCTCGTGAGGGGCACGCGCGCGTGCCGTATGGCCACCGGGAGGGTGATGTCCTGCTCGGCAGATGGGTGCGCAGGCAGCGCAATAGGCGTGAGCAGTTGTCCGTGGAGCGCCGGGAACGCCTGAAAGCCCTACCGGGGTGGGTTTGGCGGGTTGGCTGAAACCAGGCCAGTGGTCCGGTTCGCGCCGTCGATCCTCGAATTCCGCGCCGCCCCCGCGCAGGAGGCAGACGGCGCGCCCAGTCTCGCGGCCACGACCACGCTCACGCACAGGACCTTGGCCGCAACTACCTCGGCAAGGGTTGTCGGGACCCCTCACGGCACCTCTCACGGATGGCTCACAACTCGACACCACGAGCCAGCACGCCGGAGGGCCGCTCGGACCTCTCAGCAACACGGGCGCGCACGGCGGCGGACGGGCTGGCAGGGGGTCCGGTGTTCTGGGGGTCAAGGGGTCGTGGGTTCAAATCCCGCCAGCCCGACAGGTATCACCGCAGGTCAGAGATCGGTTCCGCGGGGTCGGAGCCGGCCTATTGGCTGGCTGGAGGGCCACATGTAGCCCGAAATGTAGCCACGCGCCTCGCGCAGCGCGGATTCGGCGGAATCGAGGGCCTCGACCGACGCATGCGAGCGAGCCTCTCCGGCTGTCTCGGCTACAGACGGACCTCGCCACTCCAGACGATGCTTCTCGAACGGGGGAGCGGTCCCCGTATGGACAGTCCGTCGCCGCGCCAGTTTCCGAATTGACGGTCCTTCGCGGAAAGACGTACCAGGCCGGTTCATCGAAGTCCGGCCCACGTCGTGGTGCCAGCCATCGAAGCGACTGTCCTCGAACTCTGACGATGCCGACCCACCGAGCCGATGCTGGTGACATGGGCGATGACGGGACCTGCTGGGTCGACGCCGGCAACGGCCGCCCTGCGCGCGATGGAACCTCAGCCGTGGCGCTCGGTGCGCACCACCGCGAAGTCGGCGGCCTCCGGCGAGGCGGTTCCGAAGCGGGCGTTCACGACGTAGGTGGCATCTCCGAACAGCGCCACCGTGGTTGGCACGTCGAAGTCGGGGTTCGTGATCGTGTTCTGGATCGTGCCCGATGCCAGGTCCGGGTGGAGTTTGATGACGGCGATCTGGTTCAGCCGGTTCTGCACCGCGTACAGCTTGTTGCCCTGCCGGGTGATGCCGTCCACGTTTGGCAGCGCTCGCCCCAGGTCGATCTGCGCTGCCGCGCCGGTCGCCGGGTCGACGGCGAACAGCGCTTGGACCGCGGAGTGGGCGACGATGAGCCGGCCGTCTTGTCCCGCCTCGATCCCGTTGGCGTTGAAGCCGGGGAGCGTTGGAAAGTCCACGAGCGGCAACTGCGCGGCGGCTCCGCTCGGTGGCAGCGATCCGCCCGGGCCGAGTGGCACGACGGCTAGGACTGGGGAGAAGGAGTTTGTGGCGTACACGGCGTTCTTGGTGACGACGAGGTCGTTGAGGAAGCCGGCGCCGCCGGCGTATAGCCCGAGCAGGTCGCCGGTGGAACCGTCGTAGGTCCGAATCTCGCCGGACGGCCCGCCGGCCACCCAGACCCGGTTCTTGGCATCCACGGCGATGCCGACGGCGGGGCCGTTCGCGGCCGGGACCAGTTCCTGGATGGCGCCCGTGCGTAGATCCCCCTTGAGGACGGTGCCGGTGGCCAGGCTGCCGGCGTAGTAGGTCGATCCCTTGCCCGAAGCGATGCCCTCGGGCTGGAACCCGACCGGCAGCGGGATTGTCTCCGGGAAGCTGCTGCTCTGGGCGGATGCTGTGGCCGGCAGGACGATGCTCAGCGAGCAGGCGGCGGCGATGAGGGCGGTTCGGGTGCGCACAGGTACCTCCTGGTGCATTGACAACGGAGTACCGACGCTATCGACACCTCGGCCACCCCGCCACTGGCCGCCAGACCCCGTCATAGTCCGGCACGATCACGCCGCGACTGTTCTGCGTCGGTGGATGCATGGCTGGCTGAGCAACGGCGGGCCGCGCAGATGCCCGACCGAAAACTAACCACCAGGGCGGGCGTGATCTGGAGGGGCTGATCGCAGCGAGTCGCCCGAGAGTGCACCATGAGGCACACTGGGTGTCGCCGTACCCGCCATGGACCCCGGAGGGGGCCGTGAGCCTCAGGAGGGGCGCATGCTGCGCACACTCATGTCCGCCAAGATCCACCGAGCCACCGTCACCGGGGCGGATGTGGACTACGTCGGCTCGATCACCATCGACGCGGAGCTGATGGCGGCCGCCAGTCTCGTCGAGGGCGAGCAGGTCCACGTGGTCGACGTCGACAACGGCGCCCGGCTGGTCACCTACGTCATCGAGGGTGAAGCCGGCAGCGGCGTCATCGGGATCAACGGCGCGGCAGCGCGGCTGGTGCACCCAGGGGACCTGGTCATCGTCATCGCCTACGCGCAGGTGTCGGCCGAGGAGATGGCCGAATTCCATCCCAAGGTGGTCCACGTCGACGGCGCCAACCGGATCCGTGCCATCGGTTCGAGCCCCGCTGCCGCTTAGTCCCCGACCAGGCGCGTGGCCGGGCGACGGGTCGGCGCCCCTGACCTCCGTCACCCGGGACGTGCCCGCACGGCCCACTAGCTGGGTGCCCGCGAACAGCAAGCCGGCAGACCCGAGTAGTCCCCGCATGAGTAGCCCGACAGGCGGCGGAAGGACTCACTTGGGCGCTCGATCAGTTGATCAGGCTGAACGACCCGACACGGTGCTGAACGAAGTAGGCCGTGTAGCCGCCGGGGTTGCCCTGGCGGTGCTTCGGAAGGAACACCCCCTCCGTGTGGTCGGCCCAACCCGGGTACGCGCGCCGAACATCAACTGAGGCGGGTTGCCGCAAGCGGGGTCAGGCGCCCCTGGTGTACTGGTGCGGTGATCGCGCCGTTCTCGCTGCGTCTGACCTGCCCGCGGCGGTTGCTGCTGCTGTCGTTGGCCGACGACCCGGTGTACGGCGATGTCGAGGTGCAGTGGGTGCAGGAGCCCGACCTGGGCGGCGAGGGGGTCGTGGTGCTGGCGATCCGCCGCGCTGACTCCACTACCGATGTGCACATCGACGAGCGGCTGCGACTGCCACGATCTGACTACGACGTGGCCGGCGGCGTGGCGTCGTTTCAACGGGCGCCGATGCGGCCGTCGCGTTTCGACGTCGACGACGCCGGGGTGGACCTCGACGTGGGTACCACCTTGGCCGACGGCCGGATGCTGCGGATACGAATCCGGGAGCGGCTGACCGGGCCGCGGTGGAGCGTGGACATGCTGGCCCCGGCGGGGGTGTCGATGACCCGCCCAGCGTTCTTCCCGTTCTTCTGGATGGGCGAGATCGGGTTCCTGCGATGGCGCGGCGCCACCGTCGACGTCAGCATCGATGGCGAGCCTCGCCGGGTGGTGCGGCTGGGGATGCCATGGAGGCTGACCCGCTATGCAACCGCGCCGATGACCGCGCAGTGGAACGCCAACTCCGAGGGGCCTGTCACCGTCGACGACCAGCCCGAGCTGACGGTGTTGCGGGTCGAGCGCGACGGGCGCACGCTGACGATCGAGCATGCCCCGCCAATGCCCGACGTCGCCGAACTGGAACCTGGGACAACCGTCACCGGACAGGTCACCGCCTACGTGGACGACCGCGCCCAATTCGGCGGCTCCTGGTCGGTTCAGCGTGTCGACGACGCGGCCAACATCTGCATCGACATCGACCGGCCCTGGCAGCCCGGCTCCCAGCCGAGGGTCGCTGCAGCCGTGTTCGCCCTGCTGCGCGTATTCAGGACATGGCCGACGACCTATCGCTGGCAGGCAGTTGTGGACCTGTCACCAGCGTCCCCAACCGTCACCAGCGTCTGGACACGGACGTCCTGACCTGCCACCTGGGACGCCGTAGTAGCCGGGGCCGGAGCGAGCGGCCTCTCGCTGGCCTCGGCTAGGGGTCCGGCGCTGGCAGGGACCGCCCTCGTCGCGGCGCGTCCACAGGCGGCGAAGTGGGGCAGGTGGGCACTCGACGCGCGGTCCCGTCCCGATGTGAGCTTCAGACCGCCGGGAACGCCTGCTCAAGTCGGCCATCGGCTGCGGCTGAGCGCGCCCGTTGCGCGGGGCATCCTCGGGTCGGGGGCGCAGCCTCGACTGTGCGTCTGTTGGAGTGTGGGTAACCACGTGGTTTCGCGACCACTGCTTCGGGGCAAAAGGTGCATCGTCGGTGGCCTACTCCGCCACCTGTTGCCGAGTCCTTTTGGAAGGAATCATCGTGAACCGTGCTCAACTCGAACGCGCCTTGCGCCCCGCGAGGGATGATCCGGCGGACTTGCCGCCCACGCTCAGCGATCCGGCGAAGGCGAACTCGCCATCGCTGATCCTGCTCGTCGTCCTGGCGACACTCGGCGTGCTGCTCTACGCGGGGTTCCTCCTGCGCCCTGAGCACCGCGGGGATCTGTTGCCCTATGTGCTGGTGATCACAGCGGAGACGTGGATCATCGCCCACGTGGTGTTGTCCCTGTGGACCATCCTGTCCAGTGGCCACGACCCGCGGAGTTTCGCCTTCCACGAGGCCCGGCGGCTGCTGTTCGACCCGGCCGGCATCGCCGAGGCGGGGCTCCAGGACGAGCCGCACCGATGGCCCCTGCATCTGCATGAGGAGCTCTCGACGGTCGATGTGCTGATCACCACTTACGGGGAGGACATCGAGGTCATACGTCGCACCATCACGGCTGCCGTGGCCATCCGTGGCCTGCATCGGACCATCGTCCTGGACGACGGCCGTTCCGACGAGGTGCGTGAGGTGGCCACCAGTCTCGGTGCCGAGTACCTGCGGCGGGACTCCAATGAGCACGCCAAAGCAGGCAACGTCAACAACGCGCTGCGGCTCACCGACGGGGAGTTCTTCGTCATCCTGGATGCGGACTTCGTGCCGCGCCCGGAGTTCTTGCATGAGTTGCTACCGCACTTCGCCGACCCCAAGGTCGCCTTCGTCCAGTCGCCGCAGGTGTACAGGAACCTGGACACCCTGGTCTCGCGGGGCGCTGCGTTCATGCAGTCGGTGTTCTACACCCTGATCCAGCCCGGGAAGAACAGGTTCAACGCCGCGTTCTGCGTGGGAACCAACGTGGTGTTCCGGCGGGCGGCCGTCGATGAGCTCGGTGGCATCTACGAGAAGTCGAAGTCTGAGGACATCTGGACCTCCATCCTGCTCCACGAGCGGGGATGGCGTTCCATCTTCACCTCGCAGATCCTTGCCGTCGGCGACACCCCCGAGACGGTCGAGGCCTACACGAAGCAGCAACAGCGCTGGGCGCAGGGCGGCTTCGAGATCCTGCTGCGCCACAACCCGCTGAGCAGGAAGCGGCAGCTGAGCCTGGACCAGCGGGTCCAGTACCTGAGTAGCAGTGCGTTCTACCTGACCGGGGTCGCGCCCGCGCTGCTCCTGCTGGTTCCACCGCTGCACATCTTCCTCAACCTGACGCCCGTGGACCTCGACGTGCCGGTGACGACCTGGGCGCTGTACTACGCCGGGTTCTACGTGATGCAGATCGTCGTCGCCCTGTTCACGATGGGATCCTTCCGCTGGGAGGCGCTGATCATGTCCACCGCGTCCTTCCCCATCTACCTGCGGGCCCTGTGGAATGCGTTCCGTGGGCGGGACACCACGTGGCAGGCGACAGGTCGGGCAGGGTCCGGGCAGGGGAATTCACCGTACGCCTTCATCGTGCCGCAACTGCTCATCCTGCTGTTCCTGGTGCTGACCACCCTGGTCGGGCTCTGGAAGGTCCTGATGACCCAGCAGGTGGGGCTCTCCCTGGCCTGGAATGCGCTGAACACGCTGGTGTTCGCCGTGTTCGTGAGCGCTGCGTGGCGTGAGAATCGCGCGCGGCAGGCTCACGGGCCCAAGCAGCTGACAAAGAACGGTCCAGACGATCTCGACCACGACGACGCTGTCGTGGCCCAACCAGTTGGAGTTTCATCATGACGTGGCAAACAAGGATCAAGATAGTGCTGGGCTTTGGCCTGGTGTTCGCGCTGGTTGCAGTTCTCAGCCTGCGCCTGGACGAGCAGGTGCGCACGGTCCATGCCGTGGAGGGAGCGCTGACGGCTCAGGAGTACCAGGTCGGCACCGACTACTCGGGTGTCCTGGTGGACCAGTACGTCCGCCCGGGCGATGTGGTCCGTCCCGGCGACGATTTGTTCGCTTTGAACAGCGACCGGCTCCGGCGGGATCTGGCCGACGGCGTGATGCGTCCGGAGGACTCCACGTACCGCATCCGGGACGACGGAACGCTGATGTTCGTTGCCGCGGCCCCGGGGACGGTCCGATCGGTCGAGTACCTGGAGGGCGCCTTCGTCCCGGCCAACACCGTCATCGCGACGGTCGAGGTCGCCGACTCCCTCTACGTCAAAGCCGATTTCCGGCTTCGACCGGCCGAGTATGCACTCATCCGAGAGGTGGAGCAGATGGCTGTCACTCTCCCGAACGGGGCGACCGTCCCGGCCCGCATCACCGACGTCAGCGTGGCAGCCGATGACAACATCGCGCACGCCGCGGTGCGAGCGCAGTACCTCGAACTCCCTGATGCGGCACTGTTCGGCGCCGGCACCCCCGTGTCCACGGCGATCGAGCTTCCCGACCGCGGGCTGATGGCCAGCATCGGCGATCTGGCCAGCGGGCTCCTGACCCCCCGAGGACAGTCATGACCGCCCGACGCGCGACCATGGCGGGGGCCGTCGTGCTCGTGGTCGTGGTCACCCTGGCGGTGCTGGTGGGCCGCAACGCGTGGCCCGAGGCATCCGGGCAGGGGCCGGGTCGATCGGGCGCGCCTGCAGGGACGGCGCAGTGGACCGCGGTGGCTGGAACTGGCGACCCGGCGGGCGCAGCGCCAGCGGCGCTGGACCTCCCCGAGGTCCCGGGCGAGCCCGGGCCCATGCGGGTGGACCCGGATCTCGCCCCGCCGACGAACCGTTGGTACTCGGGGATGCTGTTCGGCGAGCAACCCCAACCGGTGTTCGCCGTCCCGCTTGCGCTCCTGGCTGAGGATGACGCGATCACCATCGGCCTGCCGCAGGTCACCACCACCGCCAAGACCATCGCAGCGCCGTTCGAGGCACGCCTGCGGCTCGGACTGCCGGCGGATGACTTCATCGCGACCCACACGGATCCCGTGTCGGTCGAGGTCACCTACCGGCGATCGGGACAATCGACCGGGAAGATGCGGACCGCGGCGGGCTGGCCGTTCGTCTCCTACCTGGCCCTGGAGAACCAGACCGTGACGTTGCCACCGGGAGTCGCTGCCCGTGACGGCGGGCGATGGTTGGCCTCGCAGGACGCGAATGCCACGTACGGCGTGGCCGTGGTCGACGAGACCGGGGCCAGCCTCACCCCCGACGTGACCGGCGCCGAGCTGTCGCTGGGCCAGGGCCAGACCGTGATGATGTTCGCCGCACCCGAATCCCAGGTCGGCGTCCTCGCGGCGAACGCGCTGCCGCTGACCGGCACAGACATCGAGTACGACATCGATGGTGACACCGCATGGACCCGCATCCACTACCGCACCACCGGCGCTCCCACGGTATTCGCCACCATGCCCCACCAGCACGACGAGTCCGCCGGTCAGGCCGACGATGCCAGCCAGGTCGGCCAGATCGAGTCGATCTGGGGCCCCCTGAACCTGCACGTGGGCAACACGCTCACCTCGGCAGTGCCCACCCTGCAGCCCGTCACCGACCTCGATATCGCCGAACTGAGCGATCAAGCACGCGCGGAGCTCGAGGAACAGCTGACGGCCGACGCCACAGCGCTGACCAACGGCCCGGCATCTGCCACCGACACCTACTTCGGGGGCAAGGCCGCACAGCGCGACGCCCTGCTGTACCGCCTCGCCACGGCGCTGGACCACCCCGCAGCCGAGTCCATCCGTGCCCACGTGGTCGACGACCTCGACTCATGGCTACGCGTGCAGGCATGCGCCCCCGGGGACACCCGGTGCTTCGCGTACGACCCGCAGTTCCGCGGCGTCGTCGGACGGGAACCAGCATTCGGCTCCGAGGCATTCAACGACCACCACTTCCACTACGGCTACTTCCTGACAGCCGCCGCCCTCATGGCCGAGGATGACCCCGCGCTCGTGGCCAGATGGGCACCCGCGCTGGCCGCACTGGTCGAGGACATCGCCGCACCACTGCAGCGCCCGGAGATCCCCGCTCTGCGCGTGTTCGACCCGTACGCAGGACACTCCTGGGCATCGGGCACCGCACCCTTCGCCGACGGCAACAACCAGGAGTCAAGCTCCGAAGCAGTCAACGCCTGGAACGGCCTAGCCCTCTGGGCCCAGGTCAGCGGCAACGAGCAGATGCTCGAACAGGCAACCTGGATGCTCAGCTTCGAAGCGGCCACCGCCCGCGCGTACTGGGTCGAGCCCACCCTCCCCGAGGGCTTCAAACACGAAGTCGTCGCCCTGAACTGGGGCGGCAAGCGCGACTGGGCCACATGGTTCAGCGCCGAACCCTCGGCCATGCTCGGCATCCAGCTGCTCCCCATGGGCCCCGTCTCCCAGCACCTGGCCGGCGACCCGCAGCGGATCAAGGCCAATGTGACTGAGGCCGCACCGGACGGATTCCAAACCCTCTTCGGCGACTACCTCGTCATGTACCTCGCACTGGCCGACCCACAGGCGGCGCTGGACGCGGGCCGCTCACTACCGACCGAGACCCTGGACGACGGCCTGACCAAGTCGTACCTGATGGCCTGGCTCCACGTCCAAGCCGCGCAACAAAGCTGATCCGACCTGACCGGAACAGAGTCGCTCGCTGACCAGGTGACCGCAGCCATCGAGGAGGGCCATCACCGGCACCGAACCTGAGCCAGATCAGCACCTTGTGGACGGCGGAGCCACACGGCTCGGCCCCGGCCCGGGATGGGCCCGTCTGCGGCGGGCCGAGTCCTGTTTCGTCGGGGTTCAATTGACGGAATGCCAAGAGTGGTAGCCGGTAGGCGCAGCGCGGCTTGAGACCGGACCGTCGACGGTGTTGTCCACCGCGCGGCCGTGCGTCGATGGACCTGGAGACAGAGAACGGCCGTCCTGCCCCGGTTGTCTCGGTGCAGAACGGCCGCCGTCGGCGTGCGTCAGCGAGGTGTGGTCACCGTGATCTGCGGTGTGGTCTTCGTGCTTCCCTTCGCCCTGACGGACAGGATGTAGGGCGTTCCCGGGCGCAGCCCGGCGTCCGTGGCGGTGGTCCTGCCCACGACCGTGGCGATGGGGACACCGGCCCGGAGTAGTTCGTAGGTCCCGGCCGGGTCACCGTCCCATGCGACGGTGATGTGATCCGGAGCCAGGTCCGTGACTCTCAGATTCGTCGGAGCCGATCCGGGGTTCGTCGGTCCCGTCGGGGTCGGCGTCGGGGTGGGTGTCGGGGTCGGGGTCGGTGTCGGTGTTGGTGTCGGCTGGCCAGTCTGCGGTGTGCTCACCGTGATCTGCGGTGTGGTCTTCGTGCTCCCCTTCGCCCTGACGGACAGGATGTAGGACGTTCCCGGGCGCAGCCCGCCGTCCGTGGCGGTGGTCCTGCCCACGACCGTGGCGATCGGGACACCGGCCCGGAGTAGTTCGTAGGTCCCGGCCGGGTCACCGTCCCATGCGACGGTGATGTGATCCGGAGCCAGGTCCGTGACTCTCAGATTCGTCGGAGCCGATCCGGTGTTGGTCGGTGCCGTCGGTGTCGGGGTCGGTGTCGGTGTGGGTGTCGGGGTCGGTCCCGTCGGGGTCGGGGTCGGTGTCGGTGTGGGTGTGGGTGTCGGGGTTGGCGTTCCCTTGCCCGTGTAGGTCACCTCTACCCAATCGACCACCATCGAGTGGCCCGGTTCGGTGGCATCCGTTGCGTTGCCTTCCTTCGCTTCGGGGTACGCGCCGCTGATCGCCACATTGAGCAAGATGTAGTAGCCGTGAGCGTTCATGGACGTCCACACGTCTGCGGGCAGGTCGGACTGGTCGACCTTCATCGTCTGCTGGCCGTCGATGTACCACCGCAGTTGGTCCTGGTCGCCGGTCTTGTCCCATTCGACGGCGAACTGGTGGAAGTTGCCCCAGCAGTGCGAGACGGCGCACGGCAGGCCGCCGGTGTTGATTCCTGACGGTTCGTTGCATGGCCCTCCCCACTGGGCCGGGTAGCCACAGTGGAGCACCGAGTTGCTCCAGTTGTTGCCGTTGACCGATTCAGTGATGTCCAACTCGCCGATTGCGGGCCAACTCCACCGGTCGCCACGGTAGCCACCGCCGAGCGCCCAGAACGCGGGCCAGTACCCTCTCGCCTTCTCCCCCGTCACGTCGGGCAGCTGGAGTCGGGACTCGATCCGCATCACCTGGCCATCGGCCGGGATGAATCCCTTGACAGTCTCGATCCGGGCCGAGGTCCAGTTCTTCTCGGCGTCGCGCTGCGGCGTGATCCTCAGGAAGCCACCGCTGACGTTGAGGTTCTTCGGGTCGGCGGTGTTGCGTTCCCACTCGCCCGTCCCGAAACCGGCAGGTCCGCCCTCGTAGGCCGTGCCAAGGGTGATGAGCCAGTCCTGTGCGTTCGGTAGTCCCTCCTCGTTGAAGTCGGTTCGGAATCCGTCGGTGTCGGTGACCGGGATCGGGTCGGCGCTTGCAGCCGGTGCGGTGGCGACGGAGATCGCCGCACCCACCGTGATGGCCATGACAGCGGCCAAGGTGCGCGTCCGGTACCGGTGGGGTTGCCGATCCCTGGTAGTCGTTCGCATCGGTGTCCCTCCCTGCACAGTCGTGATGCGCGGCTGGCTACGGCTACCGATCCACACAGTCCGAGCCGCCTGCAGGCGGTCGATCATCCCCATCACCTTGCTTTCCACGTACTTGAGGTGGCAGGCCAACTGACCCGGCCACAGGTGCGATCGTCATCCGAACGGGTGAACTTGAGCCCGCCCGTCACGGATCACGGATCACCGCAGACGGCTGGCTCCCCCATCCCCCGCCCATCGCCCTGAGCTGTACGCGGACCCGGTGATCACCACCGGCACCACGCCTCCGCGAGTTGGTCGGCGCTGGGCACTCCGTCCCGGCAGGGGGCGACCGGGTCGCCTTGGCCGACCCATGGAACCAACCAAGGGCGCCGGCGGACGTGTGGAACGTCCCCTGGGCCGTCTGGCTGACCGGGACGTCCATTCCGAGAGCTTCCGCGGCCAACTCACCTCGAGTGGCGACCGTTCCTCCCTGGGTCACGCTGGGTGACGGTAAGCCAGGCGAGCAGCCGCCAGGTGATGCAGATCGATGTCAGTGGCGCGGCACTGCTGTCGACAGCCTTCCCGGCGCAGTAGGTCGCATACACCACGAACATGCCGGCCGGCGCCAAGCGCGGCGGCAGAGCAGGACAGGCCAGTGCGGTCCGCGGGGTCGCTGGGCTCCCTGACGTGTCCTCGGCTGCTGGCCCCGTCAGGGCGCCGGTGAGGTGCGCCACATCCACCGCTGGTATGGGCAGAGGTCCCCCGGGTATGGGGAGGGTGGCGCCGGAACTGTCGCGCCTTCCTCCTGTGCTGGAGATCTTCGTCCCGCGCCTCATCGTTGCCTGCTGTGAAGGAACCACTATGAATCGTGCCGAACTCGAGCGCGTCCTGCGCTCGGACAGCGACGACCGTGGAGATTCGACGCCGACGCTCAGCGATCCTGCGAAGGCGAGCTCTCCCTCCCTGATCCTGCTCGTCGTCCTGGCGAGTCTCGGCGTGCTGCTGTACGCGGGATTCCTCCTGAGGCCCGAGCATCGCGGCGACCTGCTGCCCTACGCCCTGGTCATCACCGCCGAGACGTGGATCATCGCGCAGGCGATGCTCTCCCTGTGGACGATCCTGTCCAGTGGCTACGACCCGCGGGGCTTCCACTTCCATCAGGCCCGGCGCCTGTTCTTCGACCCGGCAGGCATCGCGGACGCCGGGATCCAGGACGAGCCGCATCGCTGGCCCCTGCACCTGAATGAGGAACTCACGACTGTCGACGTCTTCATCACGACCTACGGGGAGGACCTGGAAGTCGTGCGTCGCACGGTCACGGCCGCCATCGCGATCCGTGGCCTGCATCGGACGATCGTCCTGGATGACGGGCGTTCCGATGCGGTCCGGGACCTGGCCGTGGAGCTCGGCGCGGAGTACCTGAGGCGCGACTCGAACGAGCACGCGAAGGCGGGCAACATCAACCATGCGCTCGGGCGGACCGACGGCGAGTTCTTCGTCCTGCTCGACGCCGACTTCGTGCCGCGGCCCGAGCTCCTGCACGAGCTGCTGCCCCACTTCGCCGACCCCGAGGTGGCGTATGTCCAGTCGCCGCAGGTGTATGGCAATCTCGACACCGTGGTCTCGCGGGGGGCTGCCTTCATGCAGTCAGTCTTCTACACCCTCATCCAGCCCGGGAAGAACCGGTTCAACGCAGCCTTCTGCGTCGGCACGAACGTGGTGTTCCGGCGCGTGGCCGTGGAGCAGCTGGGCGGGATCTACCAGGGGTCGAAGTCCGAGGACATCTGGACCTCGATCCTGCTGCACGAGCGCGGGTGGCGGTCGGTGTACACGCCCCAGGTGCTGGCCATCGGCGACACCCCGGAGACCGTCGAGGCCTACACGAAGCAGCAGCAGCGGTGGGCGCAGGGGGGCTTCGAGATCCTGCTGCGCCACAACCCGCTGAGCAGGAAGCGCCGACTGACCCTCGACCAGCGGGTGCAGTACTTCGGCAGCAGCGCGTTCTACCTGACCGGGGTCGCGCCCGCGCTGCTCCTCCTCGTCCCGCCGCTGCACATCTTCCTCAACCTGACGCCCGTGGACCTCGACGTCCCGGTGACGACGTGGGCCCTGTACTACGCCGGCTTCTACATCATGCAGGTCGTCGTCGCGCTGTTCACGATGGGCTCGTTCCGGTGGGAAGCACTGATCATGGCCACCGCATCGTTCCCGATCTACCTGCGAGCCTTGTGGAATGCGCTGCGCAAGCGAGACACGACATGGCATGCCACGGGCCGGGCGGGGTCGGGTGAGGCGAACTCGCCGTACGCGTTCATCGTGCCTCAGCTGCTCATCCTGCTGTTCCTGGCCCTGACGACCGTGGTCGGGATGTGGAAGGTGTTGATGACGCAGGAAGTGGCCCTGTCCCTGATCTGGAACGCGCTGAACACCCTGGTGTTCGCGACGTTCGTGGGCGCCGCATGGCGCGAGCGGCGCGCTCGGCGGCCTCGAGAGGTCGCGCCGCCGACAGGCAGCGGCGCAGAGGCCCCTGATTCACCGAACCTCGACGTGTCCCAACCAGTTGGAGTTGCATCATGACTTGGCAGACAAGGATCAAGCTCTTGCTCGGCGTCGTCGCCGTGCTCGCCCTCGTGGCCGTGCTCAGCCTGCGGCTGGATTCGGAGGTGCGCACCGTCCACGCCGTTGAGGGAGAGCTTGCGGCGCAGGACTACGACATCGGCACCGACTACTCCGGTGTCCTGGTCGACCAGTACGTAAGTCCCGGCGACGAGGTCCGACCCGGTGACCCGCTGTTCGCCCTGAAGAGCAACAGGCTCCGCCGGGACCTGGACAACGGGCTGATCCGTCCTGAGGACTCGACCTACAGCATCCGCGACAAGAACACGCTGGAGTTCATCGCGACCGCAGCGGGAACCGTGCAGAGGATCGAGTACATGGAGGGCGCGTTCGTCCCGGCCAACAGCGTCATCGCCTCGGTCGAGGTTGCGGACTCCCTCTACGTCACGGCCGACTTCCGACTCCGACCCGCCGAGTACGCCCTCATCCGCGAGGCGGACGAGATGACCGTCACGCTACCGAACGGCACGACCATCCCCGCGAGCATCACCGACGTCAGCGTCGCAGCTGGCGACAACATCGCCCACACGGCCGTCCGAGCAGAGGCGTCCGACCTCTCCGACGAGGCCCCGTTCGGCGCGGGCACCCCGGTGTCCACGGCCATCGAGCTCCCCGACCATGGCCTGGTGTCGAGCATGAGCGATCTGGTGAGCGGCCTGCTGACGCCCAGTGGCCGCTCGTGACCACCCGCCGCCTGGCCATCGGAGCAGCGGTCGCGCTGGTGCTCGCCGTCGTGGTCACGCTGATGGTGGTGGACAGGGACTCGCCCTCCGGGGGCGGGACGGCCGGAGGCGCTGCGTCGCCCGACGCTGGGTCAGCGCCGGTTGGCGAGTGGACCCCAGTGGGTGGATCGGCCCAGCCCGGGGCGGCACTCGCCGCGGCCGACCTCCCGGAGGTCTCCGGGGATCCCGGCCCCATGCGCGTCGATCCGGACCTCGCACCTCCGACGAACCGCTGGTACTCGGGGATGCTGTTCGGTGAGCAGCCGCAACCGGTCTTCGCAGTCCCGCTGGCGCTGCTCGCCGAGGGGAGCGCCATCACGATCGGCCTGCCCGAGGTGACCACCAACGCCACGACCATCGCAGCGCCGTTCGTCCCGCACCTGCGGCTCGAACTGCCAGCTGATGAGTTCACCGCCACCGCCGCGGATCCCGTATCGGTCACGGTCACCTATCACCGCTCCGGGCAACCGACCGGTGAGCTGAAGACCGCGGCGGGATGGCCATTCGTCTCGTACACGGCCCTGGCGCGCCAGACCCTGACACTTCCGCCGGGGTTGACGGCCCGCGACGGCGGGCGATGGTTGGCGTTGGCGGAGGCGGGAGCCACGTACGGCGTGGCGGTGGTCGACGACAAGGGGTCGAGCGTGTCCTCGGTCCTGGCCGGGACGGAGCTGTCGCTGGGGGCGGGCGAGACCGTGCTGATGTTCGCGGCACCTGAGGAACAGGTTGCTGCCCTCGCCGGGCACGCGGTGCCCCTGGCGGGGATCGAGATCGAGTACGAAGTCGAGGGTGACACCGTGTGGACGCGCATCCACTACCGGACGAACGGTGGTCCCACCGTGTTCGCCACGATGCCGCACCAGCGACCGGTAGATTCGGAGGGTGAGGCCGACGAGAGCCAGGTCGGGGAGGTCGAGTCCATCTGGGGCCCGCTGCACCTGCAGGTCGGCAACACCCTCACCTCGTCTGTGCCCACCCTGGATCCTGCCAGCGATCTGGACGTAGCCGCCCTGGGTGGCCAGGCGCGCTCCGAGCTGGAGGAGCAGGTGACGGCTGACGCGACAGCGCTGGCGGAGGCCCCTGCTGCTCCCACCGATACCTACTTCGGGGGCAAGGCCGCGCAGCGCGACGCCCACCTGTACCGACTTGCCAAGGCGTTGGACCATACTGCAGCACAGTCCATCCGGGCGCGGGTCGTCGAGGATCTCGATGCCTGGCTCAGCGCGCAGGAATGCACGTCCGGGGATATGCGGTGCTTCTCCTACGATCCCCGCTTCCGTGGGGTGGTGGGGCGTGAACCGTCATTCGGCTCCGAGTCGTTCAACGACCACCATTTCCACTACGGCTACTTTCTGAACGCCGCTGCGCTCATGGCCGAGGACCAACCCGAGCTCGTCGAGCGGTGGGCCCCTGTGCTCTCAGCAGTGGTCGAGGACATCGCGGCACCGGTGCAGCATCCGGGGATGCCGGCCCTGCGGGTGTTCGATCCGTATGCAGGCCACTCCTGGGCGTCGGGGACGAGCCCCTTCGCGGACGGCAACAACCAGGAGTCGAGCTCCGAGGCCGTCAACGCCTGGAACGGGCTCGCCCTCTGGGGCCGGCTCACCGGCGACGAGGCGATGCAGAACCGGGCCACCTGGATGCTGAGCCTCGAGGCGGCGACCGCGCGATCGTACTGGGTGGAACCCGAGCTTCCTGAAGGCTTCCAGCACCAGGTCGTCGCCCTGAACTGGGGCGGAAAGCGGGACTGGGCAACATGGTTCAGCGCCGAACCCTCCGCGATGCTCGGGATCCAGCTGCTCCCGATGGGCCCGGTCTCCTCCTACCTCGCCGGGGACCCGGAGCGGATCAGGACGAATGTGGCGGAGGCTGCGCCGGACGGGTTCACGACCCTCTTCGGCGACTACCTCGTGATGTACCTGGCCCTGGCCGACCCGGAGGCGGCCCTTGAGGCGGGGCGCGAACTGTCCGGCGACGATCTCGATGACGGCCTGACCAAGTCGTACCTGCTGGCGTGGCTGCAGGTGCAGGCAGCGGCGGGCGACTGAGCCCAGCCGAGGGGGCGTCCTCAGGCACTGGCAGCGGTCCGGCGCGGAGTGTGCGCTCGCAGTACCGGTGCCGGCTCTGGAGCTCTCGATCGTGCGGTCATCTCAGCGGCCTGTGAGCGCAACGACGTGCGTCGGCTGGTGCTTTTCGGATCCGCCGTGATTGACGACGAACTTGTGTGGGAGGTCGCGACGATTCGCACTCCCGACGTGGTCACGGAACTGGACGGGCTACTTCGCGACGGCGACTGACATCCTGCCCCTCGCCCCCGATCAGGCTGCGATGGGTCCTTCGGTGTGTGGAGTCGGATGCCGCCGGCTCTTGGCACGCACACGAAGAGATTGCCGGCCAAGCGTGCGAGTTCGGGTGACACCGAGCCACTCGTCGGGGGCTGGACATGCCCCTGCCGGACCGGCAGGCTAACCCTCGCCGCGCTGGTGCACTGCCGTGACCGGGGGCGGCACCCAGCGCCGGCGATCACAAGGAGGGTGGCGGCATGGGCTTCCTGGCCAAGATCAGCGCGCTGTGGACGCGGGAATCGGAGCGGTGCGTGCACGGTTGGGTCCAGTCCCATCCTCCAGCCCCGGTGATCGAGCCAGGGGCCGGCACGCACTACCTGCAGGTCCGGCTGACCGACATGTCGCTGCGGTTCTCGCGCCAGCACTTCTCAGACCGGGATCCGGTGATGCAGAGCGCGATCGTCTGGCCCGTCGGAGACGAGCGGATCACCGTGGCGCGGACCTTTGACCACACACGCTTCTCGCAAGTCTCGAACGCTGAAGAGGCGCCCGAGTTCGCCGTCTACCACGTCGCGGACTTGGCCCTCAGCGGTGACCTCCCGCTGAACAGTGGCGACGTGGAGGTCAATGTCGCGCTGCTCGCCGCGCCGCGCTCCTCGGTCTTGGACCACGCCGCATCGTTCCTCAACGACGTCGCGTCCCTGACCCTGGTCCCCCAGCTGACAGTGGCCGCACCGGTCGCCACCAAGATCGCCAGCGGGGTGGACAAGCTGCTGGGCAACGAGGACGTCGCCGGAGTGCTGGCCTTCTGCACGTCTGTCTCGGCTGATGCGCCTCGTGCCGGCTACTACCTGGTGACAGACCTGCCGGCGCAGTCAGCGAAGGACCTGGACTGGTTCGCAGTTCGAGATCACGGCCTGCTGAGGTGGTCCGACGAGCAGCAGGCATGGCAGCCGGCGACGGGCTTCAGCTACCTGCTCATCGAGTTCAGCGTGGAAGGGCCCAAGCCCACGCGCTGGACCGAGTTGCCGGAGATCACAGACTTGAGCAAGGCCGCCCTGCAGCAGTTGGCCCAGGCCACCACGCAAGCCGAGGTCGAGCGAGCCGCGCCGCAGATGAAGCTCGCAGCGATCAAGGCCATCTACAGTCCCGACCTCGCTCACGTCGATCGTGACCCGGCGGCGCAGTCCGTCGCGGACCAGTGGAAGGCACAGGTCGACCGCCTGGCCGAGATCCACCCGATCCGCCCGGCGGACCGGGACATCTCCGCGGCTAGGAAGCCTCCGCCGGCCGTCGAGGCCGCCGAGCGCATCGGCAGGGAACTCGATGACGAGGTCGGCAGCATCCGCGCCGACGCACCGGACGTGACAGCACGAGACGTTGCAGGCAAGGTGCGCGGCATCGTGGTGCCCAAGGGGGCCGGACTGGTCGTGAGCGGCACGACCTCGGTCACTGCCGAGGGGGTCGCCGAGTCGGGATCAGTGATCGGGATCGAGGTGACGTGACTCCGGTTGGGTCGCCGCGGGACGAGTCTGCCTCGCCTGCTGATTCATCCGCGCCCGTGGCCGCGCTCGCAGAGGTGCTGCTGGAGTGCCGACCGGAGTTGGCCGGGCTGGTCACCGGACCGGTCGCCCAGTGGCCGGTGCGCCGGTGGCTGATGGCCCAGTGGGCGGCGGTGCTGCGCTCCGAGGGCAGCCCACGACACGTGCTGTTCGCGGCAGGACCGGGGTTCGGAAAGACGGTCGGGGCGGTGCAGTACGGCCTGGCAGGCGCCGCCGAGGGTTGGCCGGTCTGCGGGGCGTTCTTCCGCCACGGCTACGCCACGCTGGAGGATCCGCTGGGGGTCACCGAGTACGTCAGTGGCCAACTGGCCCGGCTGCTCCCAGGATTCAGCGAGGCACGCGAGGCCTCCCGGCTCGAATCCGGGGCCGGCAACCCGATCCACGTCGAGGTCACCGGAGACGTCTCCGTCACTGCCACGCAGGTCTCCGGGAAGGTCGTGGGTGTGCAGGTCCGGGCCGAGGCTGGCCGGCCGGTTGATCGCGCCTGGCGCTGTGACATCGCCGATCCGCTCGCAGCGCTGCACCGGGCCGGCACGTTGCCCCGGACGCTCATCATCCTCGATGCCCTCGACGAGACTTCAGCGGCCACCCGACTGATGCTCGCCGACGGGCTCACGCTGCTCCCTGAGCCGGTGCGGGTGCTGATGACCGCGCGGCCCGGCACCGTCCTGCCCATCGGCGATGCGGCCGCCTCCGCGACCGTGGCGCGGATGCAGGCAGATGCGCCCCCTGCCTCGACCGACTCGGCCCCGTTCGATGAGCTGGCCGGCCACACCGCGCTTGACGCCGACGGCGGGCGATTGGCCGCGGACCCTGGGCAGCAGGATGCCGAGTTGATCGCCGCATGGGCCAGCGCCCGGTTGGAGCAGGCCGCAGGATCCCGCGCGTGGGCCCAACGACTCGGCGCCCGTATCGCCGACGCGGCCGAACGAACGTTCCTCGTCGCGGCCTACCTCACCAATGAGGTGTTGAACCGGATGCCAGCCGAAGAGCTCCCAGCCGCAGATGCGGTGGAGCTGCCCACCGGGGGACTGGCCGGTGTCTACGACAGCTTCCTCACCCGCACCTTCGGGGCGGACACGACGAAGTGGCGCACGCTCGGCCGACCCGTCCTTGGGCTGCTGTCGGTGGCGCGCGGCGCCGGCTTGACCCCGGCCATGATCAGTGTCGCCTCGAAGCTGGAACTCACCGACGTCACGGACACCCTGGCCGACTGTGCTGCTTTCGTCATGGGCGAGGCGACATCCGATGCGCCGTCGGCCACCGCCTGGCGGATCTGGCACCGCTCCTTCGCTGATCACCTGCACGCCAGCGCCATGTATCAGGTGCGCCCGTGGGACTGGCAGCTCCGGCTGGGCACCGCGCTGCTTCCCGTCGCGCACGAGGCGACTGCGGCAACGATCCTCGATGGCGACCACCGTCACCGGTACGCCGCGAGAAGCGCGGTGAACGATCTGCTCGACGCCTCATCCGACCCCGAAGGGGTCACCGTTGAGCCCGCCCGGACGGCGCTCGCGTCACTGGTCGATGCCGGTGGCCTCCTCGAGGCGCTGGTGCTGTTGGCCGGCCCGATCCTCAGCGCGACCCAGGTCGAGCGGCTGGTCACCATCGGACCGAGCGAAGTGCCGTGGCAGGCGGTCGCCCAGGGCATCCGGGAGCAGGCGCACATATTGCACGCGCCAGCGGTCCTCAGCGATGGCTTCCTGCTGGGCCAGCTCAGCCTGTACGCCGCCCGCAGCCACGATGCCGCGCTGGCCGCCGCGGTCGAGCGGTGGTCGGCGGCCGCCTCGATGCTCCTGACCCGATGGAGCACCGCCGTCTCCAGCGGGGACGTCGTGGCGATGCATGCAGCCGGGATCAGCGCGATGGCGTGCGTCGACCTGGCAGGTGATGCGCTGTGCCTGATCGGCGGTCGGGACGGGTGGGTGCGGGCATGGTCGTCGAGTACGGGGAGCAGCGCCGGCACCTGGCGAGTGCCCGACCACAGCCCGGTGAGCTGCCTGACGGCCGTATCCCAGGGCGACAACAAGGATGTTGACAACGTCCCGGACAGCGACGGTGCGGCCATGCTCGCGGGGGTCGGCACCCCGACCGGCAGCCACGTGCTGCGATGGCGCCCTGACGGGACGGTCAGCGTGCTGTGGAAGGCCGACGACGGGCCCATCGCGGCGGCGCTGGCCGTCGATCTCGGAACCGAGGGCGGCAACGGTCGCGCGCGCCACCAGTTCCTGCTCCTGACCAGTCACCCGACGCAGGTGCACTGCCGCAGTCTGGTCACTGGCGAGTCGGTCGGCCATCCCCGAAGCCTGCCCATGCCCGTCCTGGCGCTGGCGCCCCTCGCGCTCCAGCGCGATGACGGCGGAGCCCCCCGTCGCGCCGTGATCGCCGGCTGCATCAGCGAGAACGGGCGCGCCCTGGTCTGGGACCCGCGCACCGACCAGACCCTCGGCGATCTGCTGCTCGGAGGTCCGGTTGGCTGCCTCGCGCAGGCGCCGGGGTCAGGGGCGCTGGCGATCGGCCAACTCGACGGCACAGTGCGGGTGGGGCTTCTGGCTGATCGGGAGGGGGTGCTTGGGTTCCAGTCGCTTGCGCAGCGCAACGTCGGCCCCACGCGCAAGAACTCAACGGAGTCCGTGATGACGTTGGCGTGGGCAGGTGGCGCGGAGTCGGGTTTGCTGGTGGGCGACACCGCCGGCCGGATCCATCGACTCGATCCGGCCACGATGGCACGCAGCGGTCCCTGGATCGCCGGGCACGCCAGCAGCGTCGCGGCACTGCTGCCGGCTT
This sequence comes from uncultured Actinomycetes bacterium, assembly GCA_963798745.1. Classification (GTDB taxonomy): domain Bacteria; phylum Actinomycetota; class Actinomycetes; order S36-B12; family CAIYMF01; genus Prado023. The sequence continues at coordinate 449,452 of CAWCUF010000003.1, read as the reverse complement.
CCGATTCAGCCCGGGGGTTCCTCTCCGCAGGCTACGACGGGCTGGTGAAGTCCTGGCATGCCGGCGACGTCGATCCCTCGCAGTGGCCGGATCAGGTGCTGACCCTCGAGGCAGTCGCTGAGGCCGACCTTCCAGTGACTGTCGTGTGCGCGCATGCCAGCGGGGAGCTGTCGCGGTTGCGGTTGGAGACCGGTGAGCAGGTGGATCGCCGTCCCGTGCATTCCTCGCCGGTCTGGGCGTTGACGTGGGCTGGTCCGGGGTTCGGGCTCGTCTCAGGGGACTCCGATGGTGTCGTGGCGCGCTCGCAGTTCGGGAAGCTCGGCACCGGCGGCGTGGCGAGCTGGCAGAGCGCCGCGCTGGCGCAGCTTGGTGGGGGGCGGGTGTCCGGGCTGAGCGCCGCAGAGCTCCACGGGCGCCGGGTGGTGCTCGCGAGCACCTTGTTCAGCGAGCTGGTGCTGCTCGGCTCGACGGGTCCGGTTGGCAGCTACCCGCCCTTTGGCGGCCTTCCCCTGGCTACCCGAGTCGTGACGAGCACCGCCGGCCCGTGTCTGGTGATCGAGCGAGAGGTGTCGTCCGCGATGCAGGTCATGGGCGGGCAGCGGGCCGGGCGGCACCTGCAGTTGATCCATCCGGTTCCGGAGGTCACCGAGTCGCTGGACCCGATCTGGCGGCTCGGCTGGGACGATCCCGAGATGCTGTGCGCCTGGGAGTGCGTGCGGGCCAGTGACCCGGGATCTGCGGACCCGCGGCCGCTGCTCGTTGCCGGCCTGCGTGACGGCGCGGTGCTGACCTTCGACCTCGACCGGGTCGTGGCCGATCCGAACCGAGGCGTGTCCGACTATCAAGTCCACGAGGCATGGCCAGGGCGCAGCCCGGTCGCGGCGATCGCGGCGGCGATGATCGAGGATCGGTTGGTCTCGGCCTGGACCACCGACGACGGCTGGCTGTTCGTCGAGCGGTCATGGCAGGAGCCGCCGCATCGCCTGTACGTCGGCAGTCGAATCCTCGTGGTCCGCTTCACCCCCGACGGCACCATCCTGCTCGGCGGAATCGACGGGGTCACGGCAGTGCGACTCCGCTAGCAGCGCGACCGCCAGTGCGGCAGGGCCCCGCTGCGCGGGGAGTTGTCCAGCAGGACCGATTCCCCCTCGACCACCCGTCCCAGCCGTTCGGCTCCGTCGTGTGTTCAGGCGACCGGTCGGACCGTGGGTCGGTCTACACTCCGTGCCATCGACTCGGCTCGTTGAAGGGGAACGCCATGAGACCGGGAGTTCGGCGGCGCGGGTCAGGCGCGAGCGAGAGGCCACCCGCTGTGCGCAGCGCGCGGGTGATCGCCGCGGGATTGATGGTGGCAGCGCTGCTCCCGCCGATGCTCGGCGGGCCAGCCCGCGCTGACGACCCGGCCCTCGTCGTCCAGGACGATTCTGCGACTGTCACCCGGGGGTCGGTGGTCGAGGTCGATGTGCTGGCCAACGATTCGCGGCCCGGCGGGGTGGCGCTGGTGGATCCCGCTGTGGAGATCGTGACCCCGCCCACCAGCGGGTCTGCAGAGGTGGTCGATCCCGACGGTCCGGGCGGTGCGGCGCCACTCGTGCGGTACACGCCGGCACTGAATTCGCCGCCGGCGGCATGGCTGGACTACCAGGTGACTGACATGGGGCTGGTGGGCACGGCCCGGGTAGCGCTCACGGTCGGCAACGCACGCCCGAGGCCTGGTGATGACCGAGGTGAGGTGCGCTCCGCGCCAGGGGCTACGGTCTTGATCGCGGTGCTGGCCAATGACACGGATGTCGACGGCGGCGTCCTGAGCGTGGTGTCGGTGTCGAGGCCAGCGCATGGCGTGACGGCGCTCGAGTCGGGCAAGGTGCGCTATGACCCCGTCGACGATTTCGTGGGCTCCGACACATTCACGTACACGATCACCGACGGTCAGGGCGGTCAGGCCGGCGCAGCGGTGGCGGTGACCGTGCTGGACGCGACCACGGCGATGACCCTGCGCCCGGACACAGTGCTTGCCACGTCGGGGGTTGCGGTCTCGGTGCCGGTGCTCAACAACGACCTGTCCGGGGGCCGGGACCCGTTGACCCTGGTCGGGGCCTCCCGACCCAGGAGCGGCGGCAAGGCCGTGGTCGCCCAGGATGGACGAAGCGTCCTGTACACCTCCGCTGCGTCGTTCGTGGGTTCAGACTCGTTCACCTATTCCGTGCGGGATCGACGCGGCAACGTGGCCACGGGGCAGGTGACGGCGAGCGTGTCAGCGCCGCCGGTCACCCCGGGTGTGCGCGCGTCGTGGCCCACGTCGATGGTGGTGGGGTCCCGTTATCGGATCCCGGTCAGCGTGAAGGGCTTCGACGCCACCGGGAGCCGAGCGGAGTTGCAGCGCGCCTCGGGCAAGGGCTGGTCGACCGTCGCCAAGGGCGCCTTGGAACGCGCCGGTGGGCAGCTCACGGTGCGGGCAACCACGGGACTCGCCGGGCTTCGACCGGGGCGGAACAACGCGCAGGCCCGCCTTCGGGTGCTCGTCCACGCACCGGCGGGCCGCCTCGTGGCCTCGACTGCGCAGTCGGTCGCGGTGCGGGCGTTGGCGGGGGTTGCGGTATCCGGTCCGTTGACGCGCAAGGATGTGCGCTACTCCTACCGACCGGGATGCCCGGTCAGACCCTCGTCCCTGCGTCGGATGTCCATCAACTACTGGGACTACTCGGGGGCGATCAAGCGCGGCACGCTCATCGTGCGCGCCGATGCCGTCCGAGACCTGGAGTACGTGTTCACCCGCTCGTTCGACGCCGGTTTCCAGGTCAAGAAGATGCGTCCCACGGACTACTACTACAAGAAGGGCCGCCGCTCCCCGACGGCCTCGGACAAGGCTGCGATGAGGGCGGGCAACACCTCGGCCTTCAACTGCCGGCCGGTGGTGGGCAACCCGACGAAACGCTCGGCGCACTCCTACGGGGTCGCGATCGACATCAACACGTTCCAGAACCCGTACGTGGTCGGCGGCGGCTACTACCCCCGGGGAGCCGGCAAGTACCTCAGGCGCAGCCCGTGCCGCATGGGCATGATCTGTTCCGGCGGGGTGGTTGCCACGGCCATGCGCGTGCGTGGCTGGCCCTGGGGTGCCCGCTGGTCGCGCCCGGACTACCAGCACTTCTCCTCGAACGGGGGCTAGCCGGGATGGACAGGAGGTGGTTGTCGGCGGCCTCGATGCCAGTGGCTCTCGCAGGCGCCCTCCTGCTGACGGGCTGCACCAGCAACCCGGGCGCGACCGGCGACCACGGCGCGGCCGCCCCCTCGGTCGTGGAAGCCACCCGCCGGTCGGCGCTCCCCCTGCCACCGCAGCCCACGGCGGTTCCGCAGACGTCCTCAGGTCCCCTTGCTCCCGAGTTCCTTCCGACCCCCGACGACCTCGGTCCCGGGTGGCAGTCCAGGGTCGAGGGTGCTGACGAGGAGGACGGCGTGGGCAACGGCACCGCCTACCAGGCCCGCGACCCCGACGAGATCGTCGAGACCACCCTTCCCATGGGCTGCGAGGTCCGCTCACCGTCGCCGGTCGCGCAGGACGTCCTGCAATCGACCTACCAACACACCGACACCGGTGCCTACGCGGTGGCCCTGCGGATGCGCTTCAGCTCAGCCGCGGCGGCCCAGGAGTTCGCCGCAGTGCGTGGGCGGGACCTCCAATCCTGCCGTGACCAACCTGAGGACCCCTACAGCGGAGCGCCCGCCCCCGTCCTGACCGTCAGCAGCGGGCCGGCCTGGCAGAACGCCTCCTACCGACTCGTCGGCGAGCAGGCGGTGTGGGTCTCAGCCCTCCAGATCCAGGACCGCGACATCCTGACGCTGGACACGGATGCTGACCCAGCAACGCTGGTGGACTGGGACGGGCTCGCCTTCCAGGAGCCCTGACCCGGTGCTCGCTGGCGCCCAGTCGTTGCACTCAGTTGGTGGGTCCACCGGGGTCGGGCCATCATTTCGCAGCCGGGCAGCAGCCTCGCACGGTACGGATGATTGGATCAGAGGCACGCCCCACGTTGCTGGGGCCTGGATGGAGGAGGAGCCGGTGAAGTACCTGGAGGGCGTGGCGAGCGCCAAGTCGATCTCGCGCATCGGGCTGGGCACCTGGCAGTTCGGGTCCCGCGAGTGGGGCTACGGCAGTGACTACAACGACAAGGCGGCCCAGGAGATCGTTGCCCGGGCGGTCGACCTGGGGATCACCCTGTTCGACACGGCCGAGGTGTACGGCTTCGGGCGCAGCGAACGGATCCTGGGCGCTGCCCTGGCGGCGCGCGGCGTGCGCGGCGAGATGTTCCTCGCCACCAAGCTGTTCCCGATCCTGCCGATCGCGCCGGTGGTGCGGCAGCGGGCGCGGGCCAGCGCGGATCGGCTGGGGGTTGCCTCGATCGACCTCTACCAGGTGCACCAGCCCAACCCGATCGTGCGCGACTCGATGACGATGGCCGGCATGCGTGACCTGCAGGATGCCGGCACCGTGGTCGAGGTCGGGGTGAGCAACTACTCCCTGGACCGGTGGCGCGACGCCGAGCGGGCCCTGGGTCGACCGGTGCTGTCGAATCAGGTGCAGTTCAGCCTGGCGCACCCCGGTCCGTTGGACGACCTGGTCCCGTACGCGGGCGAGCAGGGTCGGGTGGTCATCGCCTGGAGCCCGCTGGCCCAGGGCCTGCTGTCCGGGCGCTACGACGTGAACAACCAGCCCTCGGGTGCGGTGCGCCAGGCCAACCCCCTGTTCCTGGAGGAGAACCTCCGACGGGCCGCCGGACTTCTCGACTCGGTGCGTGACATCGCCGGCACGCACGGGGTCTCGCCCGCCCAGGTGGCGTTGGCCTGGCTCCTCGCCCAGCCGTCGGTGATCGTCATCCCGGGTGCGTCGAGCGTGGCGCAGGTGGAGTCGAACGCGGCAGCGGCCGACATCGACCTGACCGAGGACGAGGTCGCCGAACTCACCGCCCAGGCGCGCGCCTTCCAGCCCCAGCCGGGCCTGACCTCGGCGAAGCAGATCGCCCGGGCGCGGCTGCCCTGGTGACGCGGGATGCGGTGGTCCAGGCCGCGGTCCTCAGCCGAGGGGGCGGATCGAGCGGAGGGCGAACTCGCGAACTGGCGCGGTGTGCGTGGCCCGGCACGTGCTGAGCAGCGGCTCCGACTGGGTGGACTCGACCTGGACCACGACCGGTGCCGACTCGTGATCCAGCTCCACCGTCCAGCCTCCGTCGGTGCCCGGAAGCTCGGCGACCGGGCGGTAGGCGGCGATCCGGTCGTCGCCCGAGGCCTGCGCCGCGAACGACTGCGCGGCCTGCGCGGCGTTGGACAGCGAGGCGCGGCCACGGAAGTGACGAGCGTCGATCCGCCCGGCGCGGTAGCGCTCGAAAAGGCCCCGGGCGTCCTCGGCGCCCACCCGGCCGAACATCAGCGCCTCGGGGAACACCATCATCGTCGCGGCGAACCGGTCACCGCCGAGGTGCGAGCACTCCCAGGTGAGATCGGGGTACTCGTGGGCGAATGCGGCCACGAGGGGCCGGCCCCGCACGGCGCAGCACTGGTCGTGGCGCGCATGGGTGCAGACGCAGATGACCGGCTCGCTCGACGGGTCTCCCGCAGAGCCGTCCAACGGGATCGTCAGAAGTTCGGCCTCGTTCAGGGCACGGCCCCAGCGGATCTGTTCGCGGCCCGGTCGTGCGTCGACCAGCGCCCATGCGTACGACGACTGCGCGCGGCGCTCGGTCGCCCGACGCCCGGTGCGCCGGATCGCCAAAGGGCGGATGCCGGCTCGCTCGACCCGGGTGACCAGGCGCTGCGCCAGATCGGCGTCGAGCCGGGACTCCAGGAACGCATGCGATCCCCAGCTTCCATCGATCTCGACCAGGAACCAGCGCTCCCCACGGCCCGCGGTCCCGGTGAGCGGGTCCCCGCGCTCACGCGAGCGAACGCTGCACGGGCGCCATTCGTCGCTCGAGCTCACTGGCGCACCACGAGCACGCCCTCCCGCAGCAGCCGCCGCACGACGACCCGCGCCGACTCCGCATCGAGCCCGGGAAGTTCGCCGACCCGCACCGCACGTCCGCTCACGGCCAACTCGAGGGCGCTTCGGGCCTCGCCCGGCAACGTGATCCGCTTGCCGGGCACGACGACGGCCACCTGGCCGTCCAGATCGTCGACTCGGGCCGACAACCCGGCGCGCAGGGCCACCGACGTCGACGCGGTCAACTCGGCCAACACATCGAGGGTGGCCAGGGGGCGCACCCGCTCTGGCCGGGTATCGGCGGCGAAGCGGGCCGCCAGCTCCGTCGCGACCCGATCGGCGAGGGTCTCGTCGGACCCGATCCGCTGCAGCGCGCCGATCAACGCGTCGACCGTCGCCTGCACGCTGGGGCGAAGCGCCTCGGCATCCCCGCGCCCGGCCCCGAGCGGAAGCGATCCGCGCAGCGCGGCAGCGTCAGCACCTCCAGAGCCCTGCGCCACGAGGGCCACCGCCTGCTCGACGATGTCGTGGCGGGTGTAGGCCGGGACGCCGATCGTCAGGTGGATCGAGGTGCCGCCCAGCGCGGTGGCCGAATGGATCCAGCCACGCGGCAGGTACAGCGCATCGCCGGGTCGGAATGTCGCGTCGATCGCCGGGTCCTGCGTGGCGCGTGCCGCGACCTGCGCGCTGCGCTGCGACCAGGGCTGGGAGCGCAGCGGGTCGGGATGCACCGGCTCATGGATGGTCCAGTGCTTCTCGCCGTGGACCTGGAGCACGAACACGTCGTGGACGTCGTAATGCGGATCGAAGCCGCGTGAGGACGCCGGGGTGATGTAGGCGTTCACCTGGCAGGGATGTCCCAGGTCGGCGACCAGCACGCGGGTGAACTCCGCCAGCGGCGGCCACGTGCGATGAAGCCCCTGCAGCACCAGCGTCGAACCCCCCGCAAGTTCGGCGAGCACCTGCTCCGGGGCGAGTTGGTCGCCGATCTCCGCACCCAACCCACCTGATGCCGTGTAGCGCGACGGCGCGAGCAGCACGCCCTCCTTGGCCATCCGCGCGAACGGGGTGCGCAACGCGCGATCGGCCACCAGCTCGTCGACCGCGGCCGCGGAGAAGAGGTCCGAGAAGTCCCCGCCCAGGTCCGCAGCGCGCGACAGCAGCGGTCGCTGACCCCAGTAGGACTCGGCGAACTCCCCGGGCTCGACCTGGACGCAGCGGGAAAGGGCGGACCGGTCTCCCGGCCCGCCCCCCGGACCCGTGCTCAAGCCGAGCCGTCTGCGCCGCCGTCGTGGCCCTGGGGGTTGGCGCCGCCGTCTGCGGTGCCTTCACCTGCGGAGCCGTCTGCGCCGCCGTCGTGGCCCTGGGGGTTGGCGCCGCCGTCTGCGGTGCCTTCACCTGCGGAGCCGTCTGCGCCGCCGTCGTGGCCTTCGGGGTTGGCGCCGCCGTCTGCGGTGCCTTCGCCCGCGGAAGCGGCTTCGGTGGTGATGTCGTCGTCGTTGATGCTCATGTGACTCCTCCGGTTGATGGGATGGGACGTGCCCAACCTACGCAGAAACCCGTTACGAGCAAGCGCGCAGCGGACGACTCGTCCCAGGTCGCCCGAGTTCGGGGCCGCCGATCGACGCCGCCCCCGCGCTCGAGCCACCCCGCGCCGTCGTGGCATCCCTGAGCTTTGACAGTCGGCCGGTTCGAACGCTTCACTGAAGGTGCCGAATCGAGAGCTCTGCGCATCAGAGGGGAAAAGATGCCCGTTCCAGTTCTGTCCCGGCGCGACCTCGACTTCCTGCTCTACGACTGGCTGGACGTGGAGTCGCTGACCTCCCGCGACCGCTTCGCCGAACACTCCCGCGCGACCTTCGACGCCGTGCTGGACCTCAGCGCGCGGCTGGCCACCGAGCACTTCGCCACCCACAACAAGAAGGCCGATGCCCACGAGCCGCAGATCGGGGCCGACGGCCGCGTCGAGATGATCGGCGAGGTCAAGGCGGCGCTGGACCTGTTCGCCGGGACCGGGCTGATCGCAGCGGGCTTCGACGAGTCGGTGGGTGGGATGCAACTGCCGGTCACGGTCCTACGAGCCGCCATGGCCTGGTTCCAGGCGGCCAACGCAGGCAGCTCGGCCTATCCGTTCCTCACCATGGCCAATGCCAGCCTGCTCGTCGCGCACGGCAGCGACGAGCAGATCGCCACCTACGTCCCCCCGATGCTCGAGGGCCGCTTCTTCGGCACCATGTGCCTGTCCGAGACCCAGGCCGGGTCCTCGCTGGCGGACATCACGACCAGGGCCGTGCCACAGGACGACGGCACCTTCCGCCTCACCGGCTCCAAGATGTGGATCTCCGGCGGCGACCACGAACTCAGCGAGAACATCGTGCACCTCGTCCTCGCGAAGATCCCGGGCAGCCCAGCCGGCGTGAAGGGCATCTCGCTGTTCATCGTCCCCAGGCTCCTCGTCGGCGACGACGGGCTGCTCGGGGAGCGCAACGATGTGGCCCTGGTCGGCCTGAACCACAAGATGGGCAACCGTGGCACGGTCAACGCGGCCCTGAACTTCGGGGACGGCACCTTCGCGCCCGGTGGGCAGACCGGTGCGGTCGGCTACCTCCTCGGCGAGCCGAACCAGGGTCTGGCGTACATGTTCCACATGATGAACGAGGCCCGCATCGGCGTCGGATTCCTTGCGACCTCACTGGGCTACGCCGGATACCTGCAGTCCCTGGACTACGCGCGGACCCGCACCCAGGGCCGCGCGCTGGGCGCCAAGGACCCCGCTGCTGAGCCGGTCCCGCTGATGGCGCACGCAGACATCCGCCGGATGCTGCTGGCCCAGAAGTCCTACGTCGAGGGTGCCCTGGCGCTCGGGTTGTTCTGCTCGAAGCTGGTCGACGAGCAGCACACCGCCCCTGAGGGCCACTCGCGGGACCGAGCCGCCCTGCTGCTCGACGTGCTCACCCCCGTGGCCAAGTCCTGGCCGTCGCAGTGGTGCCTGCGCGCCAACAGTCTGGCCATCCAGGTGCTCGGCGGCTACGGCTACGCCCGTGAGTTCGACGTCGAGCAGCTCTACCGCGACAACCGCCTCAACCCGATCCACGAGGGCACCCATGGCATCCAGGGTCTCGACCTCCTGGGCCGCAAGGTGGTCATGGGCGGCGGCGCGGGTCTGGCCCTGTTGGGTGAGACGATCGGCGAGGCCGTCACCCGGGGCATGCGCGCGGGTGGGGACGCCGCCGAGTACGCGAACCAGCTCGGTGCCGCCGTCGCCCGCGTCGCGGCCACCACCGCGACGCTGTGGTCGCGTGGCGACCCGCAGGTCGCGCTGGCGAACTCGTCGATCTACCTGGAGGCGGTCGGTCATGTGGTGATCGCCTGGATCTGGCTCGAGCAGCTCCTGGCCGTCGGCGACCGGGAGGGCGACTTCTACGACGGCAAGCGTGCCGCGGCACGCTACTTCTACCGCTACGAGCTGCCCGCGACCGGTCCCCAGTTCGACCTGCTCGACAGCCTCGACCGAACCACCCTGGACGCTAGGCCCGGCTGGTTCTGAAGGTCCGCTCACGGTGCGTTGTGAGCCCAGGTGACTTGCGCCACACGGTGGTGCTCGAACGGCGCAATTGCCGATGCCGTCGGGTTTTCGCGCTCGTGCAGCGGGCACACTGGAGGCATGGGAACGGTCATCCTGGGTTGGGACCCCGACCGCGGCACCCGTTGGGTACCGCCGTACGATCGCGCCCTGACTCAAGCGACCCTCGCCGGCGGGGTCACCACGCCGTGGCATCTGGGCGCGGGACCGGTGCCCGCGGTGGAGACGGTGGTGCACCTGATGCTCCAGGGCCGCACCCGCGGCCTCGTGGGGCGCGGGACCGTAGGCAGCGCCCCGTTCACCGCCGGTGCCACCGACCGTCCCGGGACCCTGGGGACCCACGTGCTCATCGAGTGGGACCACCTGCTGCCGCTGGACCGACGGATCACCGGAGAACGGCTGGCAGCGAAGGTGCCCCAGGTGGCCTGGGCAGATGTCTACCGAGACGTCCTCGAGGTGCCCGACGAGGTCGGGGCCCAGTTGGACCTGCTGTGGGAGCACCCACACCCCGGTGTCCTGCCCGCCGTGGGCGCGTGGGTGGCCCGGCGCCTTGACGGGCGCACGCGCTGACGACCCACAGTGCCCGGGCGCTGGCCGGTTCGCTGCGATGACGCCGGGCGCGATTGTCTGATCCGGACACCTGTGTCCCCGCGGGCGGCCACCCGTTGTCCGGATCAGACGACGGAGTGCGGACCGCCGCGCGAATGGGACCGCTGGCGCAGATGCGTCGGCTGATGGTGGAGCGCAGAGTGTGCTGATCGGCTCCGAAGCGACCCCCCGGTCCGTGAGCCGAGGCTGCCCGTCACCGGCGCAGGGCGTCCTGCCAACCCACGATGCGATCGACCGCCTCGGTGACCACCTGCACGGAGGTCGCGAACGACAGCCGCACATAGCGGTGCCCCTCGACGGGGTCGAAGTCCGCGCCCGGCGTCAGCGCCACACCTGCCTCGTCGAGCAGTCGTGCGCACCACGTGGTCGAGTCCATGCCAGCGGCCGACACGTCGCCGTAGAGGTAGAAGGCGCCGTCCGCGGGGGCGACCCCGGTCCAGCCCAGCTCCGGGAGCCGCGCCAGCAGGGCGCCTCGCGTGCGCGCATACCCCTCGACGCTCTCCCGCGCGGCGGTCATCCCCGCCGGACTCAGTGCCGCGATCCCGGCGTGCTGCGAGAGGGTCGGCGGGCACAGTGCGAAGTTGCCGGCCAGGGCGTCCACGGACGCGATGAGCTCCTCGGGCAGGACCAGCCAACCCAGCCGCCACCCGGTCATCGCCCAGTACTTGGAGAACGAGTTGACCACGATCGCCCCCGAGTCGAGGTAGCGCGCCGCGGTCGGGACCTCTGCCGCGGTGTAGCTGATCCCGTGATAGATCTCGTCGCTGACCAGGCGCACACCGTTCGCGTCGCACCAGGCAGCGATGCTCTCGAGCTGCGCGGCGTCGATCATCGTGCCGGTCGGGTTCGCCGGCGAGGCGACGACCAGGCCGTCGAGGGGCTGCCGGGCATGGGCCTCGGCCAGGATCTGCACCGTCGGCTGGAACCGGGTCTGCGCTCCGCAGGCCAACGCCACCACCTCGCACCCGAGTGCGGTCAGGACGTTGCGGTAGGCCGGATATCCGGGACGGGCCAGCGCCACCCGGTCCCCGGCGTCGAACGCCGCCAGGAAGGCCAGGACGAAGCCACCCGAGGACCCCGTGGTCACCGCCACACTCCCCGGATCGAGCGTGACTTCGTACCAGTCCTCATAGTGCCCGGCGATGGCTGCGCGCAGGGCGGGTGCCCCGAGCGCCTCGGTGTACCCGAGGCCGCCAGCAGCGAGGAGTTCGACCGCGCGCTGCCTGATCACCAGGCTGGCGCCCGCCGCCGGTTCACCAGCAGCAAGGTTCAGCACGGACTGGCCCGCAGTGCGGCGCGCGTTCGCCGCAGCAATGATCTCCATCACCGCGAACGGGGGCACCTGGGCTCGGGCGGCGACCTTCATGGGCCCATCCTGCCCCGCCAGCTCGCCGAGGTTCGCCCTGTGCACAGCGCCGAGCGCGCCGGCCACGCAGGACGAGGGTTGAGTCTGCCCGGATTGGGCAGACTGGACCTGTGCTGCATCGCCATCCCGTGCTGAGCCTGCTGACCGGGGGCTACCTCGCGTTCGTCGCCTGGCTGACGCTGACCCCGCAGGCCGTCGCCACCGAGAGCATCTCGGTCATCTACCGGGTCCTGGACGCGCTGCAGCGGCGCGGCTACCTGCTGTCCGTCGACGACAACGAGTTGGAGTTCCTGGCCAACATCGCCCTGTTCGTGCCCGTCGGGATGTTCCTGCTCCTGCTGTTCGGCACGCGACTGTGGTGGCTGGCGCTCATGGCGTCCTTCGCGATGACTGCCGCGATCGAGTTCGCGCAGCGCAGCATCCCCGGCCGGGTCCCCGACGAGCGGGACCTGCTGGCCAACGGCCTGGGCGCGATCATCGGTGTGCTCGTCGCGCTGGTCCTGACCCTGCCCGCCGCGCTGCGTCGACGCCGCCAGCGCCGCGCACGTCGGGCCGGCAGCCCGGTCAACGGCGCGGCGACCACCTTGACGAGGCATTGATCCGCGGGAACGCCCACCACCCCGCGGGGCGCCGTACTCGCAAGGCGGACAAGCCGTAACGTACGGGCATCCGGGGACATCCCATGGGGTGGCTGGCGGCGATCGTCGATCGCGATGATCATCCGGGGAGTCGCGCTCCTCGGCGCCTCTGGTGGGTCGACGCACGCCCCGACCTCGTGGCGCCGGTACCTCGTGGGTGCGGATCGGTCAGGATGGGACGCATGCGCATCACTGACGTGACGGCCCAACCGCTGGCTGCGATTCCCCTGGTGGAGGTGTCCGGCCTGGGCGTCGGCAGGAATCCTGACGGACGGATGACGGTGGTGGCAATCGGCGATCATGCCGCCACCATCGCGTGGGCCGAGGCGGAGTCCGGAGCTGCCCATCTGGACTGGCAGACGCTCGACCTGCGACATGCGCGGGGAACGCGCATCCCAGCGAAGGATCCGCAGCTGGAGGCGGTCGCCGTGGACGGCGCGTTCGGCGTGCTCCTGGTGCAGGAGCAGCCCTGTCGGGCCGAGTACATCGACGCCAGGGCTCGTCGCGTGCTCGCGCACATCCGCCTGGACATCCCCGAAGGTTCAGGTCCCAGCACCCTGCGCGACTCCTGGAACGATCCGCAAGGATCGCACGCGGAGGGGGTCGTGCTCCTCCGCGACGGTCGCCTGCTGATCGTCAAGGAGAAGAACCCGGCGGCACTGCTGGAGTTCGGACCCGCCGGGGCGGCACCCCGGGGTTTCGGAGCGGACCGCTGGTTGGCGCCCGGCCAACCCTGGTGGGAGGCCGCCGAGCGCCAGGCAGCGGGGGGCGACACCCCAGTCAACGGGGGAGCTGAGCCAGACGACGCCGTGGAACTGGCCCTGAGCCTGCTGGCCGCCTGGGCACCCACCGACGCGATGAGCCGGGCCTGTCCGGACCTCAGCGACGCGGAGGTCGGCCCGCGGGGCAATCTCGTGCTCCTCAGTGACAAGGGTCGGTCCGTGGCCGTCGTGCCCGCTGCCCAGCCTGCGGCCGACCCGTTCGGCGGGGAGTTCGAAGCAACGATGCTCTGGCGCCTGTCCGGGATCAAGGACAAGCCGGAGGGGATCGTGGTCCTGCCCGAACTCGACGTGCTCGTCGCCTGCGACCGGCGCAAGGTGAAGAAGAACTTGTTCCTGATCCCCCATGAGGTGTGGGACCACAACTGACCCAGGCGTGGATTCGGGTGCCCACACGGCTGCTCGGTATGCGCACGGCCTCACATGACGTCCGTGGGTTCCCACTCCTCCGGGTGGTCGGCCGCAGCGGTGTCGCGGTCCTCCACGGCGCAGTGCCAGCTCCAGCACAGCTGCCCCGCGCCGATCATGACCATGGCCGTGACCGCGAAGCCGAGGGTGGACACGGCCACGAGCGGAGTCACCGCGACGGCGACGATCGCGTTGAACGTCAACGTGACGAACGTCGCACCGGACATCACCGCCCCGCGACGTCCGGGGAACAGGTCGAGCAGCATCAGCTGCAGGTTCGGGTAGGACATGCCGTTGCCCAGGGCGATCAGGCTGGCACCCACGACCGCCCAGGGCAGCCGATCACCCAGGGGGGACACCGCCAGGGCCAAGCCCACCACTCCACCGACCACCGAGACCGTGTAGCCCGCGCTCACCAGTCGGCGTGCGGTGAGCCGGCCGGCTGCCCGGCCCGAGATCCAGGAGCCGACCATCATCGAGCCGATCATCGGCACGAACAGCATCCAGAAGTCGAGCTCGCCCTTGCCGAGCAGGTCGACCACGAAGATCGCCGCCCCGCCGATGTACAGGAACTGGGCGCCGAAGGCGAGCGTGCTCGCCCACGCCAGCCGGTGGAAGGAGCCCCGCCGGGCCACCGCGCCGAGGCCCTCCAGGACAGAGCGGGGCCGCATCGGGACCCGGCGCTCGCGAGGATGGCTCTCAGGTAGGACGAGCATGGTCGCGGCGATCAGGGCCAGGCCGAACGTGGCCATGAAGGCGAAGATCCACTGCCACGGCCCGAACTGGAGCACGAGGCCGCCCACGATCGGCGCGATCGCAGGCCCGAGGGCGAAGATCAACGCCACGCGGCTCATCAGCACCTGTGCCTGCTCGCCGTCGAACAGGTCGCGGATGACCGTCCGGCTCACGATCGCGGCCCCACCGGCGCTGAACCCCTGCAGCGTGCGGAACGCGAGCAGGACGCCGAGGCTCGGGGACAGCGCTGCGCCGACCGACGCCAGCACGTACACCGCGATGGACACCACGATCACCGGTCGTCGCCCCACCGCGTCCGACAGTGGACCGTGGAAGATGCTCATGACCGCGAACGCAGCCAGGTAGGCGGTCACCACCCATTGCATCTGCGTCGAGTCGACGCCGAAGTCGCGCTGCATCGCGGCGAACGCGGGGAAGGGTGTGTCGATGCTGAACGGACCGACCATCGACAGCATCGCCAGCACCAGGGGGATGGTGATCTGGACGCGCCGACTGCGGGGATTCAGGGCAGGGGCGCTCACGTGACCAGTATGGGGTCGCTCTCACCCCGGCCCTGCGGGGTCGCTGGCCTGCCCGGCGGGGTCCGCGCAGCCCGCCGAGCGAGGGAGGGCGACCGCGCATGCCACAGGGCGGGGCGCCGCAGCGACCCCGCCCTGTGCAGTTCAGCCTGGAGCGCGTCCGGACTAGAGCGCCTCGACATCGGCCATGATCGCCGAGACCGAGTCCTGTCCGATCATCCCGCCGGCCATGCCCACGGCCTGCGCGGCCGGCATGCCCTTGGCCATGCCCAGCATCGGGTTGGAGGTGATGCCTGGGGCGTGCTTCTCCATGATCGCCACAACCTCGGGGTCCTCGAGCAGTTCGCCGAGGGTCGTGGTCGTGAGGTCGTACTTGCCCATGGTGGTTGTTCCCTTCGTGGTGGGTACCGGTGGGTTGATCCTCGCACGTCCGTTGTGGCGGGACTGCCCCGGGCGGGACGGGCCGGCTACTGGAACATCGAGGTGAGCCCGCGCAGCGGGATGCTGACCCAGTCGGGGCGGTGGTCGAGCTCGAAGCGGAGCTCCTGGAGCGCCTTCTGCAGCTTGAACAGCTCGATGAGCGGCAGTTGGGCGTCGAAGGACTGCGCGTCGGGGTAGAGGCCCGCCTCAAGGGCCTCCTCCCGGTAGCCGGCCAGGAAGGTCTCACGGGTGGACTCCAGCCACGCCGCGGCAGCCGGTGCCATCCGCTCCAGGTCACCCTCGTGCTGGGTGGCCTGATCCGCGGCGGCTCGGCGGGCGTAGTCGAAGCTGCGCAGCATGGAGGCCACATCGCGCAGCGGCGAGCCCTTGCGGCGCGCCTGCACCAGGGGCACGCCCTGCTCGCCCTCGAGGTCCATGATGACCACGTCGTTCTCCACGAGCATGACCTGGTCGAGGTGGTAGCTGCCGTGGTAGCGCGTCTTGACCCCCGCCGCCGGATGGTCGGCCCAGACATCGATCCGAGCCTCGAGCTCCGGGCCCATGTTCAGCAGCAGTGCGCCCAGCGCCTGCAGCCCGACGGGCAGAGTGTCGAGCTGTCCCTCGAGCACCTGCAGGGTCGCAGTCAGGTCCTCGCGGACCGACTGCGCCCAGGTCTCGATATCCGCCTGCTCGATCGGCTCCGGGTCGAAGGCCGGATCTCCGGTGCGCAGTGCCAGCGCGGCGTGCAACTGCGCCGTCCTGCGGCCCAGGGTGCGAGCCAGCGGTCGGTAGCCGTCGGCCGGTGCCGGCGGCTCCTGGCTGGTGATGATGGGGATCGAGGTCGTGGTGCTCAGGGCCTCGGCGGGGGTACCGTCGGCCGCCGACCAGGTGGGTCCCCTCGGGGTGGTGACCGGGGCGGTGAGCGAGTCGTCCAGCTGCCTGGTGAGCTCGTCAACGGTGAAGGTCCAGACGTCGCCCTGGTTGGGCACGTAGGCCTGCAGCAGGGCCAGGACCGTGACCTCACCGTCGTTGTCGACGTACTCCACATGGCCCGCCACCGGCACGCACCGGTCGAACTGGGCGACCTCGGTCAGGAAGCGTCCGACCTCGAGCTCGGGGTTCATCCCCTTGCTCAGGCGGCGGAACGTCTTGAGGAACAACGCCTCGCCCAGGACCGTGTTGCTGTTGCTGCCCATCCCCGAGAGCCGGGTGGGGGCGAGGTCCGCGGGGATCTCGGGGACCAGGTCGGTGAAGGCTGGAGCGGCCACGAACCGGATCTCGCCCGCGCCTGCCCTCAGGGTGCGACCGGTCTGGATGCCCCGGATGATCGCCCGGTAGTAGGCCTCGTCGTACATGGCGTCGGCGACCAGGCCGACGTTGGCCTGCTGGCGCACCCGGGCGAACGCGCCACCGGCGATCTGCTTGATCCGCTCCTCCTCGGAGTCCTCCCAGCCCAGGGCCAGGGGCAGGGAATAGTCCTCGACGTGCCCGGCTGACTCGATCTGCACCACGGCCAGCAGCCAGGTGTGCCCCTCGTCCTCGAGCAGGGCATGCTCGCCGAGCACGACGCGATCGACGGGCTCGCCCTTCGGGCCGTACCAGCGGCCCCGGGCCACGAGCGCCGGCAGCAGGTCGCGCTCGAAGCGGGCGCGCAGGTTGTCGGCCATGCCGGACCGCCAGACCGGGACCCGCTCGCGGAACAGGCTCGACCAGCCGGCGAACAGCACCACCAGCGGCAGGGTCTCCAGCGCGGGCCGGTCCTCGTGCCAGTTCGGCGCCTCGACATCGGTCATCAACCTGAACCAGAAGAAGCCATGCGCCGGCAGGGTCAGCACGTAGGGCAGGTGCGTGATCGGCGGGAAGGCATTGCGCCCCAGCATCTCCACCGGCACCCGGTCGGCGTAGCTCGACAGGTCGAGCTCGACCGGCTGGGCCGAGCGGCTCACGTTGGCCACGCAGAGCACCACGTCGTCGTCGTGCTCGCGGATGTAGGCCAGCACCTTGCGGTTGCCGGGATGCAGCAGCGTGAACTCCCCGCGGCCGAAGGCGTGCGAGGTCTTGCGCACGGCCAGCATCCGGCGGGTCCAGTTGAGCAGGGAGGCCGGCTCACGCAGCTGGGCCTCGACGTTGATCGCCTCGTAGCCGTAGATCGCGTCCATGATCGGCGGCAGGTACAGGCCCTGCGGATCGGCCCGGGAGAACCCGCCGTTGCGGTCCGGGGTCCACTGCATCGGGGTGCGCACCCCGTCGCGGTCGCCGAGGTAGAAGTTGTCGCCCATCCCGATCTCGTCGCCGTAGTAGATGAACGGCGAGCCCGGCATCGACAGGAGCAGGCTGTTCATCAGCTTGATCCGCTCGGGGTCGTTCTCCATCAGCGGCGCCAGGCGGCGGCGGATCCCCAGGTTGATCCGCGCCCGGGTGTCCTCGGCGTAGGTCGACCACATGTAGTCGCGCTCCTTGCTGGTGACCATCTCGAGGGTGAGCTCGTCATGGTTGCGCAGGAAGATCGCCCACTGGCTGGACTCGGGGATGCCCGGGGTCTGCTGCAGGATCTCCACGATGGGGTGGCGGTCCTCCTGGGCGATGGCCATGTACATCCGCGGCATCAGCGGGAAGTGATAGGCCATGTGGCACTCGTCGCCGTCGCCGAAGTACTCGCGCACGTCCTCGGGCCACATGTTGGCCTCCGCGAGGAAGAGCCGGTTCTGGTGCTGCTCGTCGAGGCCCGCGCGCAGCTCCTTGATGACCTCGTGGGTCTCGCGCAGGTTCTCGTTGCTGGTCCCGTCACGCTCGACCAGGTAGGGGATCGCATCCAGGCGGAACCCGTCGACGCCCATGTCCAGCCAGAACCGCAGCAGGTCGAGCATCTCGGCGCGCACGGCCGGGTTGTCGAAGTTCAGGTCCGGTTGGTGGTTGAAGAACCGGTGCCAGAAGTACTGGCCGGCCTCCTCGTCGTAGGTCCAGTTCGACCGCTCGCTGTCGGTGAAGATGATCCGCGTGCCCGAGTAGAGCTCGGGATCGTCGGACCACACGTAGTAGTCGCGCTCCGGTGACCCCTTGGGGGCCCGGCGCGCGGCCTGGAACCACGGGTGCTGGTCGGAGGTGTGGTTCATGACCAACTCGGTGATGACCCGCAGGCCGCGGTCGTGGGCAGCCCGGACGAACTCCGGGAACTGCGACAGGTCGCCGTAGGCAGGGTGGATGTCGCGGTAGTCAGCCACGTCGTACCCGTCGTCTCGGAACGGTGACGGGTAGAACGGCAGCAGCCAGATCGTGTTCACCCCGAGGTCGGCGAGGTAGTCCAGCTTCTGGGTCAGGCCGGCGAGGTCTCCGATGCCATCACCGTTGGAGTCGAAGAACGCCTTGACGTGCAGCTCGTAGACGACCGCGTCCTTGTACCAGAGCGGGTCGGGCACCGGCGCCCGATCCGCGGTCAACCCGGGGGTCAGCCCCGTGATCGAACCGGTGATCGAGCCCGGGGTCAGGCCCGTGATCGATCCGGTGATCGAGCCGGTGGTCGAGATCGCTTCTGCCGCTCGTTCTGGCTGCAAGGCGCAACATCCTCTTCTGGTTGCCGAGGTCGGTCCCCAAACCGCGCGGAGGCTCAGTCCCGGTTCTGGTCCGCGGATCAGTGTGTGAGCCTAGCGGCGACCTGCCGCTGCGTCGCCCGGGATTCCGCGATCGGCGCCACGTCGTGGGATCGTCGTGCCCATGACCGACGCCGGGGCCATCCCCGCGGATCCGCCGCCGTTGCCCGCACTGCGCCACCTGCTGTCGGTCGGCCCCGAGCCGGCACTCGAGCCGGGCACCGAGGCTCGTGACCCCGGGCCGAGGGGCCCCGAGGAACTGCTCGATGAGTACGCCACCTGGGCCGCGGCCAGCGGTTACCCGCTCTATCCCGCCCAGGAGGACGCGCTGCTGGAGTTCGCCTCCGGGTCGCACGTGATCCTGGGCACCCCGACCGGGTCGGGCAAGAGCCTGGTGGCCGTCGGCGCGATGTTCCTCGCCCTGGCCCAGGGCCGGCGCAGCTACTACACGGCGCCGATCAAGGCGCTGGTCTCGGAGAAGTTCTTCGACCTGTGCGACCTGTTCGGCCCGGATCGGGTCGGCATGATCACCGGGGACGCCGCCGTCAACCCGCAGGCTCCCATCATCTGCGCGACCGCCGAGATCCTGGCCAACCTCGCCCTGCGCGAGGGTTCGGCCGCGGACGTGGGCGTGGTCGTCATGGACGAGTTCCACTACTACGCCGACCGGGACCGCGGCTGGGCCTGGCAGGTCCCGCTCATCGAGCTCACCGGTGTCCAGTTCCTGCTCATGTCCGCCACGCTCGGCGACACGCGCCGAATCCGCGACGACCTGGTCCGCCGCACCGACCTACCGGCGGCGATCGTCGCGGGCGGGGTCCGCCCGGTGCCGCTGGAGTTCGAGTTCGCGATGACCCCGATCCACGAGACCATCGAGAACCTGCTCGCCGACGATCGCGCGCCCATCTACGTGGTGCACCCCACCCAGGCCGCAGCCCTGGAGCGCGCGCAGGCGCTGATGAGCCTGAACATGTGCACCCGCGCCGAGAAGGACCTGATCGCCGCGGCCATAGGCGACTTCCGGTTCACCGCCGGATTCGGCCGCACGCTCAGCCGGCTCGTGCGCCATGGGGTCGGCGTGCACCACGCGGGCATGCTGCCGCGCTACCGACGCCTCGTCGAGCAGCTGACCCGGGCCGGTCGGCTGAAGGTGGTCTGCGGCACCGACACGCTCGGGGTGGGCATCAACGTCCCGATCCGCACCGTGCTGATCACCTCGTTGAGCAAGTACGACGGCCGGCGGATGCGGCTGCTGCGGGCCCGGGAGTTCCACCAGATCGCCGGGCGCGCCGGCCGGGCCGGGTACGACACCCAGGGCACCGTGGTGGTGCAGGCCCCTGAGCACGAGGTCGAGAACGAGCGCCTGCTGGCCAAGGCCGGCGATGACCCGAAGAAGCGTCGCCGCGTGGTCCGCAAGAAGCCCACCGAGGGGGTGCCGACCTGGAGCCAGGCCACGTTCGAGCGACTCGTCTCCGCCGAGCCCGAGCCGTTGCGCTCCCGGTTCGACGTCACCCACGCGATGCTTCTCAACGTCGCGCACCGAGCCGATGCCACCGCCGCGATGGCCCACCTGCTGGCCGACAACGACGAGGACGCCGAGACCCGCGAGCGACTCGTCGAGCGCTCCGCTGCCATCCGCGACTCGCTGGTGGCCGCGGGCGTCCTGGAGTTGCTCGACCCGCCCGACGCGCAGGGCCGCACCATGCGGATCGTCGACGAGCTGCAGGTCGACTTCGCCCTCAACCAGCCGCTGTCCACGTTCGCGCTGGCCGCGATCGAACTGCTCGACCGCGAGTCCGAGACGTACGCCGTCGACGTGCTCTCCGTGCTCGAAGCCACCCTCGAGGACCCCCGTCAGGTCCTGTTCGCCCAGCAGCACCGGGCCCGCGGGGAGGCCGTGGCCGCCATGAAGGCCGAAGGGATCGAGTACGAGGAGCGCATGGAACTCCTCGAGGAGGTCACCTGGGCCAAGCCGCTGGCCGACCTGCTCGAGGCCGCCTACGACATCTACGCCGAGGGTCATCCATGGGTCACCGAGTACCCACTGCGCCCGAAGTCGGTGGCGCGGGAACTGCACGAGCTGGCGATGACGTTCGTGGAGTACATCGGCTACCACCGGCTGGCCGCCTCCGAGGGGCTGGTGCTGCGCTACCTGGCCGATGCGTACAAGGCGCTGCGGCGCACGGTGCCCGAGGACGCCCGCACCGAGGAGCTCGAGGACCTGACCGCCTGGCTCGGCGAGCTGGTGCGCCAGGTCGACTCCAGCCTGCTCGACGAGTGGGAGAAGCTGCTGCATCCCGAGGACGCCCGGCCCGTGCGCGACCAGCTCGCGCCCACCGGTCCGCCGCCGGTCACGGCCAATGCGCGCGCCTTCCGGGTGCTGGTGCGCAACGCCCTGTTCCGGCGCGTGGAGCTCGCGGCCCTGCGCCGTTGGGAGGACCTCGGTGCGTTGGACGCCGAGTCGGGCTGGGACGCCGAACGATGGGCTGGCGCGATGGCCGACTACTACGCCACCCACGACGAGGTGGGCACCGGCCCGGGCGCTCGTGGGCCACTGCTGCTCCAGATCGAGGCGCAGCCCGGTCGATGGGTGGTCCGCCAGGTGTTCGACGATCCGGCTGGCGACCACGACTGGGGGATCAGCGCCGAGGTCGACCTCGGCGCCAGTGACGCCGAAGGGGTTGCCGTCGTTCGGGTCACCGGCGTGGACTGCCTGTGAGCCGAGGCCCTTCAGGCCTCGCCGAGGACCAGACGGGCCACGTCTGCTGGGGTCTCGGCCCGTAGGTCGAGCTCGTCATCGGGGATTCCCGGGGTCTGGTGACCCCAGCCGGCGGCGACGGCCAGGATGCCGGCCGCGCGCGCCGCCTTCATGTCGGCCCGGCTGTCGCCGACGAACGCGACCTGCTCGGCAGGTACGCGCAGGCGCGCGAGCGCCACCTCGATCATCTCCGGGTCGGGCTTGGGCGCGCTGACGCGGTTGACCGTGATGATGACGTCGAACAGGGCGTCGAGCCCGTGGGAACCCAGCACGATCTGCGCCGAACGCCCATCGGAGTTGGTGGCCAGCGCGGTGCCGATGCCCGCGTCGCGCAACTGGGCCAGCGTGTCCACGATGCCCGGGTAGGGCTCGATCGCCTTGATCTCCTCGGCAAGCGCGTCGTGGAAGACATCGTTGTCGGAGTCCGTGGCCTCCCGGCCGAGCAGCGCGCTGAGCAGGTTGCGAGCCGCGCCGAGGTGGGCCACCGGTTCGAGCTCGGCCAGCGTGATCGTGCGGCCGGTGGCCACCGAGTACGCGTGCAGGGCCGGGATGAACGTGTTGATCAGCGTCCCGTCCTGGTCGAAGATCACGGCCCGGATGGTCGGCTCGGCCATGGGTTCCTCCTGGGAAGTCTCGGGCTGGTTGCGGGGACCACTCTGGCAGGTCGGTGCCGCGGATGCGCTCCCGCCCTCTCGGGCCGCTCGGCTGCACACTCCATGGCGGCGGCAGGCCGCGGTACGGGTGAGACGACTCGCCCGGGCCCCAACCGCCGAGTTGTGGTGGAAAGGCCCCACCGCGCAGCGTGGTCCGGGTTTCAACGCGCTCGGTGTGGTGGAAAAAGCAGGGGGCGCCCGGCTTCTTTCAACCACACGGAGCGCACTTGGCGCCCGTGCTAGTCCCGCAGAGCTGTCTATCGACCAGAAGTCGGCGCTTCGCGCCCGAAGTTAGAGATGATCCACGACCACGTCGACCAGGGTGCCCCGACGGGCGGTCGCCGCGGTAGGGGCGACCGGTTCAGCGTGGAAGCCGACTGCTCGGATGGCATCCACCAACTCGTCGGACGTGCTCGGCTCCCCGGGGGCCGTGGCCAGGGCCCGGAGCAGCCGGCCCTTGGTCGCCTTGTTGAAGTGGCTGGCGACCGTGCGGGTGTCGCCCTGCTGGTGGATCACGCGCACGGCCACTGTGCGCTCGGGTGGTGCCGCCCAACTGGTGGCGTAGGTGCTGGAGCGCAGGTCGAGGATCACCTGGTCCGCGCCGCGATCCGCCATCGTCGCGCGCAGTGGCCCTCGCCAGAAGGAGGCCAGGCGACCAGGACCGGGCAGCGTGACGGCCCCGGAGAGCCGGTAGGCGGGGATGGGGTCGCCCAGGCCCACGGCGCCCCACAGCCCGGACCAGACCAGGACGCCGCGCTCGAGCCGCTCCCGGGTCTCAGGATCGCTGCCGGCCAGGTCGAGGGCGGCGAACAGCACACCGGTGTAGACCGCCCACGCAGGCGCGGTGGGTGCGCTGTTCAGGTGCCGATTGCCCAGCACCGCATCGGCCTGCCGCGGGCTGAGGCCCAGCACACCCAGCGCGCCATCGGGATCGGTGCGGCACAGGTTGGTCAGGGCCGCGAGGACGGCCCGCCTGGCTGGGATGAGTCCAGGAAGCGCCAGCGCCGAGAGGTCCAGGCCAGGGCCGCTGGTCGGGGTGGTCTTGCCCTCGCTGGGCGGCAGGAGGGTGAGCACAGGCTCATCCTGCCCGGTGCGCGCCCGCGTGCCTGACAGGTGGGTGTCCGGACCAGTGGGTTCAGGCAGGCGGGTGTCCGGGCCAGCCGGCTCAGGGCAGGCGGGTGTCCAGGCCGGCGATCCGCGGTGAGTCGATCATGCGCTGGTCGTGCTGCGGGTCTGCCGTCACCACGATCGACCAGTCCCGCTCCAACCGGCGGGCCAGGCCGCCCACGATCTGCGCGTAGGTCCAGGCGGTGCGGGCGTTGGCGTCCAGGTGGTGCAGGCCGGCCTGCGGGTCGCCCACCAGCGACAGCAGCGCAGCCGCGGTGTCGTCGAGGAACGCGCAGGCGGGGATCCACCGCTCGCTGGCCCGCACGACCCCCGTGCGCCGCGCCTCGGCGTCCACGTGCGCCACCAGGTTGTTGCCCTGTGCGCCGGGATCGATCTGGTAGCCCAGGCGGGTGATCATCGCATCCGGATTGGCTGCCCAGATCGCGTCCTCGCAGCGGATCTTGTAGGCCCCGTAGTCGTCGGTGGCCGTGCGGGGTGATTCGATCGTGTACGGGCCGTCCGGCTGCGGTGCGAAGACCATGGTCGTGGACGTGAACAGGAACGGCCGCCCGTGTCGGGCGCAGTGCCCGGCCAGTTGCCCAGCCCAGGCCGGGTCGCCGAAGGCCAGGTGCAGCACCGCGTCGGGCGCGACCGAGTCGAGAAATGCGTCGCAGGCGGAGCGGTCGTCGGGGGAGACCCGCTCGCGCTGCCAGGCCACGACCTCGTGCCCAGCGGAGCGCGCCACCTCGGCGAACCGCGGGGCGACCGTCCCGCCCAGGCCGGTGACCAGCAGGCGCATGGCTCAGCGCACCGACACGTGCACGTGGTCGTAGTGGTTGGCCGTGGTCGAACCGCGGTCCGACATCCCGCGCCAGCCCTCGCCAGCGCGCTGCGTGGTCCAGATCTTCTGTGCGTAGATCACCTCGGTGACGCCCAGGCTCGAGGCGTTGGACCGCACGTAGTTGGCGACGTCCCAGCCCGTCCCCCCGCTGATCATGATGTCCAGGGCGCGGCCCGATCCGTGGTTGCCGCCCCCGCCCCGGGTCCCGCCGTAGGCCGACACCTGCGGGAAGCGGGCACAGACGGCCCGGTGCACCTTGATGGTGTTGGCCTGCAGGCCGGACTCCACGCCGGACCCGCTGGAGCACGCAGAACCGGAGATCCCCCCGCCGGAGCCGCCGGAGTTGCCGCCCCCGGAGGTGCTGGCGGGTTTGGGCTTGGGCAGCGGCTTGGGCTTGGACTTGGCCAGGAAATCGGCATTGATCCAGTAGGTCTCGTCCTTGCGGACGATCTGTCGCCAGCCGTCGTCCTTGGCGTCGGTGATGCGCACCTTGTCGCCGCGGTCGAGCACGGTGACGATCTTGGAATCCGTGGTGGGCTTCGAGCGCACGTTCACCCCGGCCGTGGTGTACCGGCTGCCCACGACCTCAGGCTCGGGGTCGGCCGGCGGCTCCGGGTTGGGGTCCGGAAGTGCCCCACGGCTCGCCGAGCGCGACGAGCGCTTGTCGGCGGCGGCCTGGCGCTCGGCCAGGACCAGCGGGTCGAGCTCGGCGGCGAACTCGGTGTCCGCCGAGGGCTGCGCGGCATGGGCCACGGGTACCTCGGAGGTGGCCAGCGGCACGGCGATGGCCGCACCGGTGGCGGTGAGCAATGCCAGGGACATCACCGCGGTGCGCACTCCCGCGCGCCGGGCGGGGCTCGCGGAGCTCAGGGAGTTGGTGGGGCGGGTGGACCTGGTGCTCGGGGTGTCGGGGCAGTCGGTGGAGCCAGGACGACTCATGGCTGCGGGCCTTCCTCGTGACGACGGATGGAGCCCGGCTGCGTGGTTCCTGGTGCGATCGTGACACCGGCCGCGATGGGGGCCTCGTGGTGCGGCGCAGGTGCCGCTGATCGGTTCCGGGCTTGCTCATAGTGCATGCCCCTGGTGGCATTAGTCGAAACCGGGTGTTAGCCACGTCACACTGGATGCTCCCAAAGAGCCCATTGCGCCACGAACCACGCGGCACGTGTCTCGCGTTGTTGGGGTGGCCGAGGCTCTGCTCAGGGCTTGCCCAGCGACCAGCGCTCGGCGGCGTCGGCTGCCGTCAGGGCCGACAGGTAGATCGCGGGCTCGTCGATGTAGCCGATGAAGGTCTGGTTGACGGTCAGGTCGGCGGGCACGTCACCTGACCAGGCGCCGGTGCCGGTCCAGCCGCTGAGGTTGCCGCAGCCGATGCGCCAGCGGCCGGTGAAGTTCTCGGCGGTGACGTTCGCCCGACTCCCGGCCAGTTCCCCGTCGACGTACAGGCGCAGCGTTCCGTTCGGGCCGTTCAGGGTGCCCATCACGTGGTGCCACTGGTCGTCGTTGAGGGGCGTGGCGGACCTGACCGTGGTGGTCGTGCCCGTCCAGACGCCGAAGCGCACGTAGCCGTCGCCATCCTGGTAGAGATGCCGGTCGTACTGGCTGGACACGGAGGTGTTGCTCGTCTGGTTCTCCAAGCCCATGATCTTGCCGCCGTTGCTGCCGCTGCTGCGGATCCAGGCCTCGACAGTGATGGCCGGGGGGTTGGTCAGCCCCGGTTGGGCGCTGTTGGGCAGGATGCACGCGCCGTCACGCCGGAACTCGGCGCTGGTGTTGGGTGTGGGAGTGATGTTGGTGCTGGCCGGGCTCTCCAGGCGGATCGAACCGAGGAGAATGCCTGACGAAGCGCGGGCGTAGCTCTGGGCCAGCGTGTTGGAGCCGAGGTTGGCTGCGGGGTAGGACGCGGTGTTCCCTGGCTGAACCTCGTTGAGGCGCAGGTAAATGTATGGGTTGTCGGCCAGCACTGTGTGGGCATAGGTCAGCGGGGCGGGTACTGCAGCCTTCCAGGTGTTGGCGGCGTTGGTGGTAGTGGCGCTGAACGCCGCGGAGGCGGGCCGCAGGACGCTGTCGGTCATCGGCACGAGCAGCAGGAGGACGGCGGCGGGCGGGAGCAGCGAGGCAGCTCGGCTCCGGGCGGGTGTGCGGGGGCGATGCGAGGGAGCCGGGTTGTCGTCGGCCGTCGGGACTGCGGCCGGGTCGGCGGGTCTCGGGCTGTCCGAGTCGGCCATGGCGTCCGACGCCGGCGGGGCGTCCGAAGCCAACACGGCGTCCGAATCCAGTGGGGCGTCTGGGTGCGCTGGTCCTTGCGAATCGACCGGGGCGGTCGCAGTGGCGCTCGCGTCAGCCTCCACGTCGGGAATCTCGCTTGGGAGTTCGCCGGTCGTGCTCGGGCCGGTCACTGGGCGGTCAGCGGCCACGGCGGCTGCGGCGAGTAGCAGGGACAGCAGGAACGCCAGCAGCGGGGTCCATTGGCCCGTGTGGAACCAGACCCACGGCAAGCCGGCGAACATCACCAGCACCCGCCCCAGCCCGATCACGTCCTCGCGTGGCACTGGACTGCTGTCCGCGGTGGGGTTGGCGTCGCCCTTGGTGGTCAGGATGTCGCCGTCGGTCGACAGCAGGCGATGGGTCATCGCCCCGCGGTCGGCGTCATCGAAGACGATCACCTGGCCGGGCTGGTAGTCGGTGCGCTGCTGGGAGATGACCACGTCGCCGATGTTGATCCGTGGCTCCATGCTGCCCGAGACCACGACGTGGGCCTCCCACCCGGGCAAGAGCACCGCGGGCAGGGTCGCGATCAGCATCATGCCGGTGACCAGGGCCAGCCACAGCCGCCCGATCGTGGCCGCAGTGAAGCCCCACCAGGGCAGTTGACCGGCTGCGGAGGGCTCCGCCTGGGCGCGGATCGTTGATGCAACCGGCTCCTGGGCGGGGGGCGCCGCCACGGTCGTGTCGGTCATCGTCACCCCTCTGGCTGGTCGGGTCGCACCGGTTCACCGGACGGTAGGCGGGACGGCCCCGCAGGGCCGGCCCCGCCCGGTGCCCGGATCAGGTGTTCTGGATCTCCCAGTTGAGTGTCGCCGCCGCGGTTCCTCCCTGGACGACATCGGTGGCCGTCGACGGGAGCTCCCACTTGACGCGGTAGGTCTTGGACACGGGACCGACCGCGGCCGAGACAGCGCCAGTGGCACTCGTCCAGGAGTAGTTGGTGTCGCTACCGAGTGGCGTCCCGGTGTTCGGCATGATCTTGCCGTTCGCCCCTCCATAGACGTTGATCACGCCAGTCGACCCGAAGTTGGCACAGTCGTTGGCCTTCGCCCCGTCCACTGCGTCGACCGTCAGGAGCAGTTGGCTCGTCAGGGGAGCAGCACCGGACTGGGTGCCTGGCTGTACCGCTCACGGCGGTGAAGTAGAAGCGGATGCTCCCGGCCAGGCTCGAGGTGCTTCGCACGACCACGCACTTGGTTCCGGTTGAACCCGGCTTGATGTTGGATCCAGTGAAGACCACGGGCGTGCTGGCCACCGCGAAGGACCCAGCGGCCGCGTCGTTCTCCAGCGTCATGGTGCCGGCCGCCCAACTGTTGCCGGCATTGGTCGTCGTTGCGGTGAAGGCCGACTGCGAGCCTGCGAAGACCAGCGCGCCCGAGGCCAGCAGGCCGATCGGGATTGCCGCTGCCCGGGTGAATCGCCGCCTGCGGGTCTCGTTCATTGTGAGGTGCCTCTCTGGTGAGGGATTGTTCCCTTGTGGGTGAGACCGCAGTAACGCTGTGCCGTCAGTCGGTCGCAATCCGGTATCGACACCGATCGTGACGAGCTTGAGATCGGCGCGTGACCTTGCCCGCCAGGGTCGACGCACACGCGCGGATCGCCGAGTGCTGAGCACCAGGACCCGACATTCCGGGCGACACCCGAGGCTCCGCCAGCGGTGTGGGGGGCCAACTGACGCGAGACGTTCGCGAGCCCGTTCGGCCTAGACTCGCGGCGAGATCCGCGCCGGAGTGGGTGACCCCCGACTGCCTCACGCGAGCGGTGCGGACCGGTGACGACGATGAGGTGCCCATGCCACAGCCACGTTCCCGCAACAGGTTCGGGGTCCGCGCCGCGGTGGTGCTGGCCGCCGGCTCGGACCCGGCGTCCCGGGAGCTCCTGACTCGCCCGCTGGGGGACTCGACCGTCGTGCAGACGGCGGTGGCCAACGTCCGGGCGGTGGTGGACCCCGAGCGGATCGTGGTCGTCGTGGCTCGCGGGGATCGTGAGATCCGGGCGCTGCTCGGGCGTGACCTCACCTACGCAGAGCAGGCCGAGCCGCACGGGACCGGGGCCGCCGCGCTGCTGGGGCTGGGCTTCCTGCTCTCCGACGTCAAGCAGGTGCTGGTCACCTACGGCGACACCCCGCTGCTGCGTCCCGAGTCCCTGCTGGGCCTGTTCACCCGCCACGGCCTCAAGGGCGCGGACCTGTCCCTGCTCACCGCAGTGCTGGAATCGGCGCCCGAGTCCTACGGCCGGGTGGTCCGCGACGACGGCCGGATCGTTGCCATCGCGGAGGACTCCGATCGCACCGACGCCCAGGACGCCATCACCGAGGTGAACGTGGGCAGCTACGTGGCCGGCACCCACCTGTTCCTCGGCGAGCTCACCGCAATGGCCGCGGCCGGGGAGCACCGGCTCACCGACCTCGCCCGGCGCGTCATCACGCGCGGCGGCCGGGTGCACAGCTACCAGATCCACGACCCCGACGAGGTCCAGGGCATCAACAGCCCCGACGAGCTCGGCCTGGCCCAGGACATCGTGCTCAAGCGACTGTTCGTGCCCCGGAAGAACACCGACACCGCCATCGTGTTCGGCACCGGCGGCTGGCGGGCGGTCATCGGCGAGGGCTACACCCTGGCCAACGTTCGCCGGCTCTGCCAGGCCATCGCCAACGAGACCATCCGAGCGGGCCTGGACTCCCAGCCCATCGTGGTCGGCGGGGACCGGCGCTTCCTGTCGCGGGACTCCGCGGTGGCCGCCGCCGAAGTGTTCGCCGGCAACAACATCCCGGTCGTGCTGCTCCCCGACGACGTGCCCACCCCCCTGGTCACGTTCGCCGCCCCCCACCTGGGCGCCGCCTACGGCGTGATCATCACCTCCAGCCACAATCCGCCGGAGTGGAACGGCATGAAGGTGTTCCGTGCCGACGGGTCGCTGCCACTGGACGAGGAGACCGACCGGTTCCAGGACGAGGCCAACGCGCTGGGCGTCGATGACGTCATCACCCTGGACCTGGATCTGGCCCGGCGCTCGGGGATGGTGGTCGAACGCTCGCTGACGAACCCCTACGTGGACGCCATCGAGTCGGTCGTCGACGTGGATGCGGCTCGGGACGCGGACCTGCACGTCATCGTCGACCCCATGTACGGCACCAGCCAGCTCACCCTGGGGATGGTGCTCAACGACATGCGGGTGCGCACCGAGTTCATCCACGCCGCGCACAACCCGCTGTTCGGCGGTGTGGCGCCCGCGCCCGACCTCGAACGGCTCTCCGCGCTGATCTCGATGATCACCGGGGGCGGCGGTCGCTACGACCTCGGCCTGGCCACCGACGGCGACTCCGACCGGATCGGCATCGTCGACGAGACCGGCGAGTACGTGAGCACCAACGACCTGCTGCTCCTGCTGTACTGGTACCTGCACGAGGTCCGCGGTGAGGCTGGGGGAGTGGTGCGCAACCTGGCCACGACGCACCTGCTCGACCGGCTGGCGGCCCACTTCGGCGAGCAGTCCTACGAGTGCCGGGTCGGGTTCAAGTACGTCACCGCCGGGATGGACGAGATCGGCGCGGTGCTCGGTGGGGAGTCGTCCGGCGGGCTGACCATCCGCGGCTGGATCAAGGGCAAGGACGGCATCTTCGCCTGCGCGCTGGTGGTGGAGATGCTCGCTCGCACCGGCAAGCGCATCAGCGACTTGCGGGCGATGATCTACGAGATCACCGGGAGGCTCTATGCCCGCGACGAGAGCGTCGCGGCCACCCCGGAGATGCGTCTGGCCGTGCCTCGGCGTCTGGAGGCCGAGCCGCTGACCCACATAGGGCCCTACCCCGTGATCGGAGTCTCGCACCTGGACGGCACGAAGATCCTGCTCGAGAACGACAACTGGGCGCTGCTGCGGTTCTCCGGGACCGAGCCGGCGCTGCGGCTGTTCGTGGAAGCGGACTCCCCGGAGAAGGCCGAGGAACTGCTGGCCTGGTTGCGCGGCTTCGTCACCGCCGGCTGAGCCGACCCGACTCGTCGCCGACTCGCCCTGACTCGACCCCAACCACTGACCCGCCACACCCACGACCCCGAGGACCCCAGATGCGCTACGGGCACTTCGACACCGCTGCCGACGAGTACGTGATCGACCGTCCGGACGTGCCGGTGTCGTTCACCAACTACCTGGGGTCCAAGGACTACTGCGTGGTGCTCTCGCACAACGCCGGCGGGTACTCCTACTACCGCTCCCCGCAGACCGGGCGGGTGACCCGGTTCCGGCCCAACGGGGTGCCCTTGGACCGCCCCGGGCGCTACGTGTACCTGCGCGACGACGCCGACGGTGACTACTGGTCGATCTCCTGGCAACCGGTCGGCACACCGCTGGCCGCCACCGGGGCCGTCGACGGCGCCACCTGCACCGCCGCCCACGGCATGGGCTACACACGCTTCGAGTCCCACTACCGGGGGATCGCTGCCAGCCAGACGGTCTTCGTGCCCGTCGACGATCCCCTGGAGGTGTGGGACGTCCGCCTGACCAACCCCGGGGACACCGAGCGCACGATCACGCTGGCCAGCTACGTGGAGTTCAGCTTCCACACCATCACGATCGACCAGCAGAACCTGCAGATGTCGCTGTACGCCGCGGGCTCCTCCTATGCCGACGGGATCATCGAGTACGACTTCCACTACGAGCCGTGGACCGCGCACTACTTCACCTCGAGCCGGACGCCGGACTCCTACGACTCGCTGCGCGATGCCTTCCTGGGCCCCTACCGCACCGAGACCAACCCGATCGCCGTCGAGCGCGGCCACGGGTCCAACCAGAGCGCGACCACCCAGAACCACTGTGGTTCGCTGTTCCACACGGTGACGCTGGCCCCCGGCGAGACTGCCCGGATCGCCTATGTCCTGGGGCACGGCTCTCGCGACGAGGCCGGTCGGGCGATGCAGGCCAAGTACGCCGACCCGGCCACCGTCGACGCGGAGTTCGAAGCGCTGCGGGCGCACTGGCGGGCCAAGCAGGACGCGCTGCGCATCCGCACCCCGCACCCGGGCATGGACACGATGATCAACACATGGACGCTGTTGCAGGCCGAGACCTGCGTGCAGTGGTCGCGGTTCGCGTCCTTCGTGGAGGTCGGCGGGCGCACGGGGCTGGGTTTTCGGGACACCGCCCAGGACGTGATGAGCGTCCTGCATTCGAACCCGGCCAAGGCCCGGTCTCGGATCCTGGAACTGCTGCGTGCCCAGACCGGGGCCGGCTACGGCCTGCACCTCTTCGACCCCCGCGCGTTCGACCCGGACGCCGAGCCCCTGCCCGATGTCCCCTCGCCGACGGTCGTGCCGACCCGGGGCCGGGCCGAGCTGATCCATGGCCTGGCCGACACCTCCTCGGACTCGCACCTGTGGCTGGTGCCCTCGATCGTGGAGTACGTCAAGGAGACCGGCGACGTGGCATTCCTGGACCTGGAGGTCCCCTTCGCCGAGGGCACGCCGGCCAGCGTGTACGACCACCTGCGCGCGGCCCTGGACTTCTCCGCCGCGCAGGTCGGCGCCAACGGGGTGGCCCTGGGCCTGCGCGCGGATTGGAACGACTGCCTGAACCTGGGCGGCGGCGAGAGCGCGCTGGTCACCTTCCTGCACGCCTGGGCGATCCGGGCCTTCCTGGAGGTGGCCGAGCAGCTGGGCCGCACTGATGACGTTGCCCGATACACCGCGGAACTCCAGCGGATCGCACGGGTCGCCGACGGGCAGCTCTGGGACGGCGCGTGGTGGCTGCGCGGGTTCACCAGCCAGGGGGCCCGGATCGGGTCGGCGGCCAACGACGAGGGCCGGATCTTCCTCGAGCACCAGGCCTGGCCGGTGATCGCCGGAATCACGACCCCCGAACGCGGTCGGGTCGCCATGGACTCCGTGCGCGAGCTGCTCGGCTCGAAGTACGGCACGCACCTGAACTGGCCGGCGTTCACGAAGGTCGACGACTCGGTCGGGTTCGTGACCCGCGTCTATCCCGGCATCAAGGAGAACGCCGCGATCTTCAGCCACCCCAACGCGTGGCCGATCATCGCCGAGGCCATCCTCGGGCGCGGCGACGAAGCCGTGGCGTTCTACGACTCGATCCTGCCCTACCACCAGAACGACGACATCGACGTGCGTGGCGCGGAGCCCTACGCCTACGTGCAGTTCGTCTACGGCCGAGACCACGAGTGGTTCGGCAGGGCACAGAACCCGTGGTTGACCGGGACCGCCGGCTGGATGTACACCGCCGTGACCAAATGGATCCTCGGCGTACGGCTGAGCATGGCGGGTCTGGTCGTCGACCCGTGCATCCCGCGCGACTGGCCTGGCTTCGAGATGCGTCGGCAGTGGCGCGGGGCGACCTACCTGATCGAGGTGCGCAACCCCGAGCGGGTGTCCTGCGGAGTGTCGTCGGTGACCGTGGACGGTGCGACCCATGACCCGGGCAGCCCGATCCCCGCCCGCACCTTGGGCAGTGCGGTCAAGGTCGTGGTCACGCTCGGTGCGAGCCACCGCGCCAGGGAGTCGGCGGGCAGCGCTCGGGACCACAGGTAGCCCTGGCCCAGCCGAGCGCCCAGCGACAGCAGGATCTCAAGCTGCTGCGCCGTCTCAACCCCCTCGGCGATCACCTGGAGATCCAGCGACTCGGCCATCTTGAGGATCGCATCGACGATGGACATGTCTGAGGAGTCCCTGCCCAGGCCGTCGACGAACGAACGGTCCACCTTCAGCGTGGACACCGGCAGCGCCTTGAGCCGGGACAACGAGGAGTAGCCGGTCCCGAAGTCGTCGATGATCAACTGCACGCCGAGGTCACGCAGCGCGGCCAGGGTGGCGGTGGATACCTCGTGCGAGCGCATCACCGCGGTCTCGGTGATCTCCAGGTGCAGGAGCCGGGCAGGCACGCCGGACTCGGCCAGCGCGCGGGTGACCTTGTGCAGCAGGTCCGGGTCGCTGAGCTGACGCGCGGAGAGGTTGACCGCGACCCACAGCTCCGGGCTGCCCGGGATCTCCTGGCTCCAGCGCTGCAGGGCGCCCAGGGCGTGGTCGAGCATCCAGGACCCGACTGGCAGGATCAGACCTGTCTCCTCGGCCAGTCCGATGAACTGGTCGGGTCCCACCAGGCCGCGTTCGGGGTGCTGCCAGCGGATCAGCGCCTCGACACCGACCGCCTCGCCGGTTCGCAGGTCCACGACGGGCTGGAAATGCGCCCGGAGCTCGTCGCGCTCCAGCGCCCGGCGCAGGCCGAGTTGGTCATCCAGCCGCGCGGTGGCAGCGTCGTGCATCTCCTGGCGGAACCTCGTCGCCTGATCGCGCCCAGCCTCCTTGGCGCGGTACATGGCCGCGTCGGCGTCACGCAGCATCGACTGGGCGGTGGCCCCCGGCGTGGCCGGCGCCACGCCGATGCTGGCCGTCACCGAGAGGTCCAGCTCGCCGACTGGGAAGGGGTGGGCCAAGGTGCGTCGGATCCGCCGCAGGAGGCTCTCCAACTCGGCGTCGGGGATGGCCTGGCAGACCACGGCGAACTCATCGCCGCTGAACCGGGCCAACGTGTCGCCCGGGCGCATGGCCGCGCCCAATCGGTGCGCGACGTCAACGAGCAGGGTGTCACCGACCCCGTGCCCCAACCCGTCGTTGACGTTCTTGAACGAGTCGAGGTCCAGCAGCAGGACGACCAGGTTTCGCCCGGGTCGGGGCGCCCGGGCCAGGCCGCTCTCGATGCGCTCGGCCAGCAGCAGCCGGTTCGGCAGGCCGGTCAGCGGATCGTGCAAGGCGCGGTGCTCGCGCTCCTGGGACAGCTGGGCCTGCCGCTCGAGGGCCAGCAGCGGCAGGAGAAGCAGGGGCAGCAGCATCCAGGAGCGGGGATCGGCCACCGCCACCACGGCCACCAGCGGCGACAGGGCGAGCACCGCGAAGGTGGAGGTCGTGTAGAACCAGAACTCGTCGGTGAACGAGGCCCACCAGGACTGGTCGGGGGCCACGCAGGCCACCAGGGCCAGGTTGAGCAGGTGGTAGGCGATCCAGGCCACGGCGACCAGCCCGAGATCAGTCACCGTGAGGTCGTCCAGGGCCCTGGGCTCGGACGTCGGCCACCATCCGCCCAGGGCCAGCACGGCGGCGGCTGCTCCGACCGACAGGGTGTACTGCCCGACGTTGAAGGCGAACTTCCAGACGGCCTTGCCGGCCACCAGCTCGCTGGTCATCACCGCACCGGCGATCAGGACCAGGGCGGGCCACGGGCCCCAGATGTAGAGCGCCGCGAAGATGAACGCCCAGGAGATGGAGATCGGATCGCCCTCGATCTGTGTCATCACCAGGGGTCGCAGCTCGGCGACGAACACCAGCGCGGCCAGCGTGAGCAGCGGCGCCAGATCGCTGGTGGGCAGGTCCGAGAGGTCCTGCAGGCGGATCACGGCCAGAGCGGCCAGGCCCCAACCCAGGACGGCGCTCGCCGTCCAGCCGATTACGAACAGGGCCGGATACCGGGCGCGGGAAAGGCTGGCCTGCATGCCTGACTCCTCCCGCGCCTTATCGCAGAGTTATCGACTCATTGCGCACGGTAATGGAGAACCGGCCCATGCACAAGATCGCGGGGCTGGATGCGCCCCGGTGGCCGGTCAGTCGGGCCGATCAGCAGTCGTCAAGGCCCTCGACACAGATGCAGTTGCCGCCCCGGCGCTTGGCCCGGTAGAGCGCCTGGTCGGCGCGGCGCAGTGCCTCGTCGGTCTCGGCCGTCCCCTCGGCGAGCACGGCGCCCACTGAGATGCTCACCTGCACCGAGACCTCGGGGGTCTGCACCGGCTGGCTGGCCGCGGCCAGCACGTTGCGGGCGACCACTGCCAGCTCCTCGGGCGAGGCACAGTGGTCGAGCACGATGAAGAACTCGTCGCCGCCGTAGCGGGCGACCTCGTCCTGGCGGCGCACAGCGAGTTCCAGTCGAGTGGCCACCGCGGAGATGACGGCGTCGCCGATCAGGTGTCCGTACTTGTCGTTGATCGGCTTGAGGTTGTCGATGTCGCAGAACAGGACTCCCACGGTGCTGTCGGACTCCGAGGACATGCCCAGGCGCTGGGTCAGGCGGGTGCGCAGCGATTCCTTGTTGGCCAGCCCAGTCTGCAGGTCGTGGCTGGCCCGATAGGTCAGGTCGGCCTCGAGGCGCCGGGCGGCGGTCCGGTCGGCGAACTGGTGGACGAACAGCGCTGGGTTGCCCAGCTCGTCGCGCATGATGCTCACCGAGTGGTCCACCCACACCTCGCTGGTCTGGCTGACCAGCGGGTGCTGGCTGCGCTCGATCGAGGAATTGCCATGCAGCAGTCGCTCGCGCCACTGGTCGACCGACTCGCGCTCCCGCGCGGGGATGAACTCGCGAAACCGATGGCCGATCAGCGCCGAGTCCGACGTGCCGAGCAGCTCGCTGAGCGCGGGGTTGACCTGGACGATGCGGTCCTGGGAGTCGGTGACCGCCATGCCCTCCGGAGCGCCGAGCATCGCCATCCGGAACTGCGCCTCGCTGCGCGCCAACTCACGCTTGGCCCGCAACTCCTCGGTGACATCACGCATTGCGACCGCGGTGTGTGGCCCCGTGCCGTTGTCGGGGACGGGACGGGCGGTCACCGACATGAATCGGTAGGCCCCCGAGGCCGAGCGCAGCCGCACGGTCCGGCTGATCATGTCCATGCCGGGCTCGGCACCGGCCAACGCGTCGGCATACCCGTCGACGTCGTCCTGGGCCACCAGGGTGACCAGCTCACGGCCGATCAACTCCTCGGGCTTGTGGCGGAGCACGGCGGCAATGGAGGGCGAGGCCCAGGTGATGCACCCCTGCTGATCGACGAGGGCGACCACGTCCAGGACGTTGCGGCTCATGACCTCCAGGGAGTGCTGGGCCTGCACTGACGCGGTGATGTCGACCGCCTGGGCCAGCACCGCCGAGCCGGTCTCACCGATCCGAGGCATCAGGCTCAGGGAGAGATGCAGCCACGTGCCCGGCTGGGGACCGTGCACCCGCGTCACTGTGACGTGGTCGGGCCCCAGGGTGGCCAACGCCTGCTCCATCTCCACTCGGTCGTCGTGGCAGACCAACTCGGGCAGCCAGCGCCCCACCAGCTGCGCGGTGTTCATCTGGGCCAGGTCCACGAAGGCAGCGTTGGCCCAGAGCAACGTGCCCTGGTCGTCCAGTACCGCGGCACCGACCGCGGCGGCACCGTGGGCCTGGATGACCCACTCAGGTACATGTGCCCGCGGCGGCGAACCCTCGGAGGCATCCGGGGCGTGCGCGGGATCGGTCATGGTCACGGCCCGACTGTACGTGAGCCGGCAGACATTCGTGGGCAGGTCCTCCTGGAGAAGTCGGCTTGGGGGTGTCGTCGAGTCGGGATGTGGGGCACGCGTTGACCGTCGGGCCCGGGTGGGCGATGCTGGCCGGACCCAGGGTGTGGGGCAGGTGAGGAGGCGATGCGACGTGCGCGTCATCGACCTCAATGCCGACCTCGGCGAGGGGGTCGGCGACGACGAGGCGCTCCTGGAGGTGGTGACCTCGGCCAACATCGCCACGGGGGCGCATGCCGGTGGCGGCACCCTGCTGCAGCGCGCCGTCGAGGTGGCGGTTCGCTCAGGTGTGGCGGTCGGAGCGCACCCCTCCTATCGAGATCGTGCCGGCTTCGGGCGTGCCTCGCGACTGGCGGTGCTGCGGGCCGACCCGGGCGCCCGAGCCGCGCTGACCCACGACCTGATCGACCAGATCCTGACGGTGGCTCGGGTCGCGGAGCGCGCGGGGGCCGCGCTGACCCATGTCAAGGCCCACGGATCGATCTACAACGAGGCGGTGCACGACCCGCTGGCCGCTGGTGTGGTGCTCGAGGCGGTACAGGCGGTCAGTGATCGGCTCGGCTACCGGGTGGCCGTGATGAGCCTGCCGGACGGGCACCTGGCGCGGAGCGCAGCGGCCGCGGGCATCGCCGTGATCGCCGAGGGGTTCGTCGATCGGGGCTATGCGCGATCGGGACAACTGGTCGCGCGTGGGCGACCCGGGGACCTCCATGAGTCGATCGAGGTCATGGTGGGTCAGGCCCTGGCCCTCGCCGCGGGGACAGTGCGCTGCGTCGAGGGGCCCATGATCGAAGTGTCGGTCGGCAGCCTGTGCGTGCACGGGGACACACCCGGCGCTGTGGCTGCGGCCAGGTCGGTGCACACGGCCCTGCTCGGCGCAGGCTGGCAGGTCCGGTCGCCGCTGGGCTCGGTCTCGGTCACTCGCACGCGGCCACCGCCTGGCCAGTGGCCTGCTGGGGATCCGATCGCTCGGCCAGCAACCGAGGGGGAGGCTCTGACGGTGGTCGGGGCCGAACCCCGGATCCGGGCGGTGCCATTCGGCGACCGGGCCGTGCTGATCGAGCCGCTCGAGTGGAGCGCGCCCAGGACGGCCTGGGTGCTGCGGACTGCTGGTCGGGCTCGGGCCCGCTGGCCGGGAGCCGAGGTGATCGCGGGGCTGGCCAGTGTCCTGGTGGTCTTCGACCGGCCCGCGGACCGGCCGGCCCCCGCGCAGGTGAGCGCGAAAGTGTCGGGCGCGGGCGATGGCGGCGGCGCTGTAGGTGCCGGGCCGGGCCGGATCGGCGCACGGAGGCACTCGATCGACGTGCGCTATGACGGCACCGACCTCGGCGACCTGGCCCGGACGGTCGGGGTGGGCGCCCATGAACTCGTCGCTCGACACGCAGCAGCCACCTGGACAGTGGCGGCTGTGGGATTCTCGCCCGGGTTCGGATACCTGACCTGCCCCGACCCCCTGTTCGGGTCGATCCCGCGCCGGGACGACCCCCGGTCCCGGGTGCCCGCCGGGTCACTCGCGCTGGCCGCGGGGATGTGTGCGATCTACCCGTCAGCCTCGCCGGGCGGGTGGCAGTTGGTCGGTCGCACGCAGGTGGTCCTGTTCGACCCGCACGCTGACCAGCCTGCCCTCCTGGCCATCGGCGACACGGTCCGCTTCCGCGTGGACGATCGGTGATCGAGGTCCTCGAGCTGTCCGGTTCGGCGCTGTACCAGGACGCCGGTCGGCCGCACTCGACCAGCGGGGTGTCCCGCTCCGGTGCGTTCGATCGCAACGCCCACGCAGCGGCGACTGCGCTGGTGGGCGGCGACGCCGCGCAGGCCACGCTGGAGCTCGTCGGTCGGGCGGTCCTGCGACCGGGCACGCGGATGACCGTGGCGGTCACCGGGCTCGGACGGGTGTGGATCGACGGTCGGCCGGCACCCCTGTGGACGGCCCTGGACGTGGCGGCGCACGCCGAACTCGAGCTGGCGGCGAGGGGCCGGCTGTATCTCGCCGTCGCCGGGGGTCTGCGGCCCGCGCCGGTCCTGGGATCGCGGTCCACGTCAGCGCTCGACGGACTCGGGCCGGCACCAGTGCGTGTTGGCCAGCAGATCCCGACCGCGCGACACCCGGTGTCGGACACGGTCGGCGATGTCGCGACCGTGCCGCCCGAATCCTCTCGGGTGCACGTGGTTCCCGGACCGCACCTGCACCTCGACTCCACGGTCGTCGAAGTGCTCGACACATCCCGGATCGGTGTGCGGCTACGGCCACTGGGTGATGGGGTTCCGGCCGGCTCGGCGGATCGTGGCCTGCCTTCGCTGGGGGTGCTGCCCGGCGCGATCCAGGTGCTCCCGTCCGGGGAGTGGATGCTGCTCGGCCCGGATGCCGGGACGATGGGCGGCTACCCGATCATCGGGGTCGTCGTGACCGCGGACCTGGGCCGTTGGGCGCACGTCCTGCCCGGGGCTCGTGTCGAGCTGATAGCCGTGACCGACGCCCCACTGAGCGTGGAGACGGTCATACTTCGGGTCGGTCGACTCGGCTGACGAGGTCGGGTCGGTGGCGGTGTCGGTGCCCGGATACGGCGAGGGGGCCCCGGACGTCTCGGTCCGGGGCCCCCTCGGTGCGACCAGCGGTTGCTGATCAGGCCTTGATCAGGCCATCGCCTTTGCCTTCAGAGCAGTGAACTCCTGCTGCGTGATGGCACCGGAGTCCAGCAGGGACTTGGCATCCGAGATCTGCTCGGCCGGGCTCTTGCCCGAACCTGCCACCTGCTGGATGTAGCGATCCTGCTGGGCCTTGGCACTCTCCATGGCCTGGATCGAGCGCTCCTGCATGCTCTTGCCGCGCGCGATCAGGTAGACCAGCGTCGTGATCGGGCCGAAGAAGATGAAGAAGACCGCCCAGATGGCCTTGGCGAAGCCCCCCAGGCCCGGGTCGCCGAACATGTCGAACAGGCAGCGAACCCAGACGAAGATGTAGGCGATCCAGATGAAGAAGAACAGGCTCCACAGGAGCACGTCCCAGAAGTTGGTTGCATTGAAGTCCATAGCGTGCCTTTCGGGCTGAATGTGTCGTTGGTGACGGGCAGAGTCTACGTCGGCCACCATGGGACTGGCTGCAACTTCGCTCGGGGCGCGTCCCGCCGCGAGCGCATGTGGCCGATCCGGGTCGCCCCGGCGATGCTGGCTGCGGACGCGGCAGCCAGCGCATACCGTTGCCTCATGTCCGACCGTGAAGTAATCCTCCTCCGCGCAAATCCCACGCTGTTCACCGCAACGCTGGACGGCGTCCAGGTCTGTCGAGTCGCCGTCGCCGAGGGTGCGGGAGTCTGGGAGATCTACTCCACGGTCACCACTCCCGGCTACGAGGGCCGCGGGTTCGCTGCGCAGTTGGTGGGCTTCACCCTGGACGCCGCGCAGGATGCGGGGGTGTCGGTGATCCCGAGCTGCTGGTACGTCGACGGATTCATGGCGCGCCACGCTGACCGGTACGACCACCTCCGCGTCGGTCACTCGGTGCCTCGCGCTCCGGAGGCGGACGCCTGCCGGGTCGCGCCGGTCGTGCTGCCGGTCACCGACCCGGGCGCCACGCAGCAGGATGGCAGTTCGCCCTAGCGGTCCTGGATCAGGAGCCCTCCGGCGACCCGCCTGGATTCGTCGCGGCTCAGTTCGGGCGGATCAGGCCGGTCAGGTCAGTACCTGGGCAGGTGATGTTGCGGTCCAGGGGACGACCGTCCCTGCCGGTGCCGATCCGCTGCACGATCGCGGGGCCGCGGCCCCCGAACGACTCCGCGGCGCAGACCCGCGCGGCCCGCGCCCTGGTGGCGGTGCCGATCCCCACCCAGGTGGGCACGTCCACCCGAGCCCCGTCGGTGATCTCCTGCCACAGTGCTGGCGCGGAGTAGATGCCGACCGGGTGGCCTGCCGCAGCCAGCACGCGCAGGTGCTCGGTGATCACCGCCCGGTGCCGCGCGGGCGCGCCGTTCCACACCTCGGGCAACTCCACGTCCAACCACACTGGCGTGCCCTTCGGGACGTCGTGTTCGCTGAGCGCATCCAGGTCACCCTCGGCGGCTCGGCGGCCGACGTCGCGCGGGTCGCCGCGACCGTTGTCCGCGGTGTTGACGTAGACCGCAGCCCCAGCCTGGCGAAGCGCGAACCGCCACTGCTGGGCGAAGCACGGATTCGGCCTGTCCGGCATCCCGCCATCAAGCCCGACGATGGCATACCCACCGCCGAGATCCCCCAGGCGGCGGCCGCACTGGGGGAACGACACATCGACGCCGTACTCGGGTTGGGCGCCCGACCAGGGGGTGCCATCCGGTTGTGTGATGCCTGTGATCCGCTTCGGACCGGTCTCGATCGCACCGCCGGCACCCAGCAACCCGGTCGCGGCGAGCAGCACTGCCAGGAAGGCGAACAGGCTGGTGGCCACCGACAGGCTGAAGACCCAACGGCGGCGGCGGACTCGGGGTGACAGCGGCCTGCGGGCGACGGCCCCGGAGCCTCGCGGCTGCACAGCCTTCGGCACATACCCCGGCGCACGTCCAGGGCTGCCCGCAGCCGTCCGCGCGGGGCGCGGTGACGAGTCCAGGTTGCCCATGCGATCCCCTCGATCGGTGTTCGCCCATTGTCGGGCACCGGTCCGACAGAACGTCCCGCATGAGGGCTGGCATCGCCCGCCCTCGTCAGGCCGCGCTCAGGTCCACGAGTGCGGCGGCCAGCCACAGGTCCAGGGGCTCGGGCCGTCGGGTGGCGTCGTGGGAGGGGTCCCACGTTCGGCCAGGGGCTCGGGCCCGGCGTCGGGGCGGGTCCGGGCAGCCGAGGAGGGCCAGGCTGCGCCGTAGGAACAGTTCCAGCCGGCGGGCGGTGTGATCCTGGGCGTAGGCCAGCCCCTCGGCGAACAACGCCCGACACTGCTCCGGATACCCATCGAGTTCGACCCCGTCGGTGTCGGTGCGGGGCCACCTCGAACAGGGCATCGGCAAGGATCCGGGCACGCGTGGCGTCGATCTCGCCGCGACTCAGCGCAGCCCAGACATCGGGTTGGTGGCGCAGGGTCTCGGCCGTGGCCCGGGTGGCTAGGGCTGACCTGCAGGAGACGACCAGTTCGCAGGACACCTCGTCGAGAACCTGGTCACCAGAGGCGCCCCACGGGGTCTCATCAGCGATCGCCGCCACGCACGCCGCCTTCAGCGCCGCGGCCTGGCGACACAACTGCTCAGCCGCCGCCAGACCTGCCACGGCGGGGCCGCGCAGCGCGAAGCCGAGGGCGTGGTCATCGGGTGGCGCCGACTCGTCCACCCTCGGGCGTCGTCGGATCAGTGCCACCAGCGCATCGACACCCATCTCGCCCGGCTCGATCACCGCCCCGGTCTCGTCGCGCACCATAAGCAGCACGTCCAACATCTCGCCCCCGTTCCAAGCCATCGAGTCGTACTGGTGTTCGAATGAGATGACCCTACCGCAGGCCACCGACACCGCGTCGAGGACGCGCTGACCCTTGTGGATGAGATCAGGTGAAGCTCATCGTTCGGCGCCGAGCCGCAGCACCGGCGAGCGGTCTACCCGGCGGCCTTCTTGGCGGTGGCCTTCTTCTCCGGGGCCTTCTTCTCCGGGGCCTTCTTGGCTGGGGCCTTCTTCGCCGCGGCCTTCTTCGCAGCCGCTCGTGTGGACGATGCCCGCGCGGTCGGCTTCTTCGTCGCGCTCTTCTTCGCAGTCGAGCGTGGTTCTGCCCCCTGCGTGATCGATTCCGGCGACTCCTCGTCGTCGGCCCCCGTGACCGGCCCGGCCTCGCTCCGAGAGCCCTGACTCCGGCGCACCGACTCCGCCAGCGCCGCCATCAGGTCGATGACCGTGCCGGACTCCGGACTCTCGACAGTGACCGCGGGCGCGATCACGTCCTGCCCTGCGAGCTTCTGCTCGACCAGGTCCAGCACCGCCTGCCGGTACTCGTCGGTGTGCGCCTGGGGATCGAAGTCCGCGCTGAGACTGTCCACCAGTGAGCCGGCCATCGC
Source organism: uncultured Actinomycetes bacterium (assembly GCA_963798745.1). Classification (GTDB taxonomy): domain Bacteria; phylum Actinomycetota; class Actinomycetes; order S36-B12; family CAIYMF01; genus Prado023. Next base: position 406,878 of record CAWCUF010000003.1, on the reverse strand, counting down.
CAGTTCCTGCGGGCGCACGGAGATGTCCTCGTCGGAGATGCCGGCGAAGTCGGGGGCCCGCACCTCGTCGGGCCAGAGCATGGTCTGCAGGACCAGCACGTCGTCACGCACGCGCAGCAGACCCAATCGAGTGCGCTTGCGCAGGGTCATCATCACCACGGCGATCCGCTCGGTGCGCTCGAGTGCCTGGCGCAGTAGCACGTAGGGCTTCGCCGCGCCGGTCGCCGGCTCGAGGTAGTACGCCTTCTCGAAGAACATCGGATCGATCTGGTCGGCGGGAGCGAACTCGATGATCTCCAGGTCACGGCCGTGCTCCACCTGGAGACTGTCCAACTCCTCCTCGGACACCAGCACGCGGCGGCCGGTCTCGTCCTCGAAGCCCTTGCCGATCTCGGCGAACGGGATCACCTGCTCGCACACCTGGCACTGGCGCAGGTACTTGATCCGCCCGCCGTCGGCGATGTGGACCTGGTGGAACCGCACATCGAGGTCCTGGGTGGCGGCATACATCTTCACCGGGATGTGGACCAGCCCGAAGGCGACGTTCCCGCTCCACATGGCGCGCATCCGGCCATTGTGGGCCAGCCGGCCCCCACATGCAGGTCGATCCGCGCCCGCGTGCTCAGCTCGACGGCTGGGACCAGGTGATCCGCGCCTGTTTGCCCAGAAAGCCGCCGTAGCTGGTCAGCGCGCTTTCGAGCTCCCGCTGGGCGCGCTTGCTGAGCGTGCCGAACGGAGTGGCGGTGATGTCGACCGTGCGCGTGAGTTCTCGTCGTCGCCAGGTCCCGACGACCCGGCCGTCGAGCACCAGCGTGTTGGCGAACATCCCGTTTCCGCCAGGGACCACGAGGCGCTCATGCTCGGCGTCGAGCTGGGCAGTACGGTCCCGGTAGCCCAGGATGAACTCGTCGAAGCCGGGCAGCGCGCGGGCGGGCAGTCGCCTGCCGGACGCGGGCGATTCCGCGCCACGGGTGTCGAGCTGCTCCTCGGTGACGAGCAGCTCGACGACCCTCGAACATGCGGGTCGTGATACCGGGGACCGCGGCTAATCCTGCGCGGGCATCGGTCAGGGTCAGGTCGGCCCAGCGGCCGAGGTCGTGGGCACTGGCTGGGCCGTGGCTGCGCAGGAAGCGTGCGGCGATCTCGCCCAGCGCGGCCGGTCGATCCAGTGCAGGTCCGGCTGGCGCGAAGTCGTCCAGGAGCACGAAGGTCTGCTCCTTGCCCCGGGACGGGCCCACGCACGCGACGCCCTTCTGGCTGGCGTACCAGAGCAGGTGGTAGGCGCGCTGGCCCGCGCCGGGGATGCCGGCGGACTCCAGAGCCTGCACGCACTCCGCCCGCGTGAGCACGGTGCCCCCAGCCAGGGCCGCCCCCAGCACGTCCACGGCGCGGTCCGCGTCGGAGGTGGACAGGCCCAGGGACTCGCGGCGGCGGGCGGCTCCGGCCAGGGCCCGCCCGCCGAGGTGCTCGAGCATCCAGCGCGCATCCCGGCCGGGCACGACGTGCAGGGTGCCGCGCATCGGCCAGGTTCGTACGATCTCGCCGGAGTCGAACGCTCGAATCGCCTCGGCACGGGTGGTATGGGTCCGGAGCCCCAGCGACCACTGCACACTGGCGAAGTCCTGGCCCTGCATGGCGGCGAACCAGTCGACGACCTCGGTGATCGAGCGTTGCCCCGCGAGCTGGTCGTCCACCAGCAGGCTCGCCATCCGGGCAGCCCGCAGGCCCTGAACACCTGATCGCGTTGCACTGGCACGGTCCATGAGCACCTCCGCGGGCAGCGTAGTGCCGGCATCGGACATCGACGGTCCTGTCCGGTGACCGGGGCCCCCGTCGCGAGCACGTAGCCAAGGACACGGCCCGCGACGCAGCGCGGCTTCGGTCGCTCTGTCGGACCCCCGTGTCAGGGTGTCTGCCATGAGATTCCTGCACACCTCCGACTGGCACCTGGGCCGTCGGCTGCACGGGGAGGACCTGCTGGCCCACCAGGCCCAGTTCCTCGGCTGGTTGGTTGAGGTGGCCCGGGCCGAGCAGGTCGACGCTGTGCTGGTCAGCGGTGACGTCTACGACCGGGCACAGCCAGGCGCCGACGCTGTTGCGCTCATGGACCGCACGCTGGCCGCCTTCGTGCGGGCCGGGATCCCGTTGGTCATCTCCAGCGGCAACCACGACAGCGCTGTGCGCCTTCAGTACGCCGGCGCAGTGCTCGCCGCGACCGGCATCCACCTACGCACCGAACTCGCCCAGGTGCTGGAGCCGGTGTTGTTCGACAACGACGCCGGACAGGTGGGGGTGTACGCGATTCCGTTCCTGCTGCCAGACGCGGTCATGACCGAGTTGGCTGTCGAGCGTTCGCATGCCTCGGTCCTGGCGCACCTGGCCGAACGCATCCGTGCCGACGCGGCGCAGCGCGGCCTGGAGCGGGTCGTCGTGATGGCCCACGCGTTCGTCACCGGCGGCACGGCCACCGAGTCCGAGCGCGAGATCCGAGTGGGTGGGGTTGGGGACACCCCGGCTTCGGTGTTCGACGGGCTGACCTATGTGGCTCTTGGCCACCTGCACCGGCCACAGCGGATCTCGCTGGCAGGTTCGTCGACGCACCTGTCCTATTCGGGCTCGCCGTTGGCCTTCTCCTTCTCCGAGCGCGAGCACGTCACGTCGGTGAGCATCGTCGACATCGATGAGGTCGCGGCGGTGACCGTGCGCCGGCTCCCCACCCCGGTACCCCGCCCACTGGCGCAGGTGTCTGGTCGGCTCGATGAGTTGCTCGCCCGGGCTGATGGAGACCTGGCCCACCTGACCCAGGCGTGGGTGAAGGTGGTACTCACCGATCCTGGTCGAGTGCCCAACCCGATGGACCGGCTGCGCCGGGTCTGGCCACACACGCTCGTGCTGGAGTTCGCCCCCGAGCGCGACGGCGCGCCCAGCGCCGGGCCGCGCAGGTACACCGAGGCCAGCGACCCCGTGCAGATCTGTGCCGACTTCGTCGCCGAGGTCTCGGGTGCGCAGGTGAGCACGCTCCAGCGGGAGCTGCTCACCGAGGCCGTGCGTGCGGCCACCACTGCCGAGGCGGTGGCCTGATGCGTCTGCATGAGCTGCGCCTGGCCGCCGTCGGGCCGTTCGCCGACGAGCAGGTGATCGATTTCGACCGGCTCGGTGCCGGCGGGCTGTTCCTGTTCGAGGGGCCGACCGGGGTGGGCAAGTCGACGATCCTCGACGCCATCACGTTCGCTCTGTACGGCGGGCTTGCCAGTGAGTCAGGGGATGCTGCCCGGATGCGCTCGGACTTCGCCGCGGCGGACCAGCGGCCCGAGGTCTCCTGTGAGTTCTCCGTGCGGGGTGCCCGGTTCCGGGTGACGCGGTCTCCTGAGTACCTGCGCCCGAAGAAGCGCGGCGGGGGCCTCACCCGGGAGAAGTCGGCGGTGCACCTGCAGAGCTGGAGGGACGGCGGCTGGGTCAGCCAGTCCCACGCCAAGGACGAGGTCGGCACCCTGATCGGTGAGTTATTGGGCCTGAACCGTGCGCAGTTCCGGCAGGTCGTCCTGCTGCCACAGGGCGAGTTCGCCACCTTCCTACGCGCCGACGACGACGCACGCAAGGACGTGCTGGTGAAGCTGTTCGGGACCCAGTTCTTCCGCCAGGTCACCGAAGGCCTACAGGCCCGGGCCCAGGCCGCTGGTCGGGACCTGGACGCTGCTCAGAGCATGCTTGACGCACGGGTCGCGGCGGCCTGCGAGGCAGCAGGCTCGCCAGCGGAGATCGTCGAGGAACTCAGCGAACTCGACGGCGAACGCACCCTGGAACGGCTCGACACAGTCGGTACCGAGTTGTCCACCGGCGCGGCTGCAGCCCATAAGGTCCTGCGTGCGGCCACCGATGCCGAGCAGGCCGCGCGCGACGAGCATGACCACGTCGCCCGCCAGTCGGCCCTGGTCGTCCGACGGGCCGGGATTCACACGGCCCTGGCGACCGCGGAGCTGCAGCGGCCGGCGCACGAGGAGCGCAGCGCTCGCCTTACCGCGGCGCGACGAGCGCTGCCTGTGCGCCCCCTGCTGCACCTTGTTGAGTCGACCCGCGTCGAGCTGGCCGACCGGGAGGCCGAGCTCGCGGCGCTGCGTGCGGACGGGCCCAATGCCGGGTCGGCACCTGGAACTGGCAAGACTTCTGGCCCGGACGCCAGTATCGAACGGGCGGAGGTCACTGCGGTCACTGCCGAGGCGCTGACCCAGCAGGCTCAGGAGCTGCGCAGCACAGCCGCTGGACTGGCTCACCTCGTCGAGCGGGAGCAGGGTCTGGCCACGCACGAGGCCGGCATCGTCGCTGATCGAGCAGCCCTCGCAACGCTGGTGTCCGAGCATGACGATGCCGCTGAGCTCGCCCGGGTATTGCCCGAGCAGGTGGACCACGCACGAGCCGCACTCGATGCTGCGCGGGTCGCGGTGGAACGGGCAAGGGGCGCGACCGGATTGCTGGAGAACGCCCGTCGGCGGGCCGCGGCAGCCGCCCAGGTCGACGTGCTGGGAGCGGATCTCGTGGCTGCGCGGCGCATGGCTCGCGCTGCCAAGCGCACGATGCGCAGTGCGGTCGACGGCTACGAGCTGCTCATCGCAGCCCGGTGGACCGACCTACGCGCCGAGATCGCCAGCCAACTGGTCAGTGGGGACCCGTGCGGGGTGTGCGGCTCGCGCGAGCACCCGGCGCCCACGTCGGGTTCCCTCGGCGGGATCAGTGAACAGCAGGTTCGCCAGGCTGCAGCGGACCGCGACGAGGCCCAGCATGTCTTGGATGAGGCGGATCGACTCGTGTTCCAGGTCGAGGCCCAGCTCGCCAGCGCGCGCAGCGAGGCCGATGGCCGATCTGTCGAGGAATGGACACTGACCTGCGTGGAGCTCGAGGAGTGGGTGGCTGCGGGCGAACTCGCGCAGAGCACCCTGCCGTCGCTGACGGCTGACCTCGACGGACTCGTCCAGGCGGAGCGCTCCTCACGAGCCGAGTGCCAGGCGCTCGCCGGTGAGGTGGCTGCGCGCACCGCCCGGATCGACGCGACAGCTGAGCAGGTCGATGCCGAGCTGGCCCAGGTGCGGGACGCCTGTGACGGATTCCCGACGGTAGCAGCCCGGGTAGCGAGCCTGACGCAGCGCGCGGCGCAGTGTGCGGCCCTGGGGCAGGCCCTGGGCCGGATGGAGCGTGCTGCCACGGCCCACACGCAGGCGCTGGAAGGGGCGCTCAGCGAAGCAGCCGGCGCCGGTTTCGCGGATCTCGAGCAGGCGCGGGCGGCGATCCTGGAGCCCGACGAGTTGGCGGCGCTGGATAAGGCGGTGGCGCTGTTCGAGGAGTTGCTGACCACGGCCCGCGCCCAGTTGGCCGAACCTGAGCTGGTCTCGGTCGCCGATCTGGATCCAGCCCAGGCGCAGGCGCGGGTCACTGCCACCGAGGAAGCACTTCGGGTGGCCATCGCTACTGCCCAGTCCGCGCGCGAGGTGCACTCGATCGCCGCGCAGCAGGAGCAGCGTTTCGTGATCCGCCTGGCGGAGGTGCGCTCTGCCGAGTCGGTGCACTCCGCCCGGGCGGTGGCAGCACATGAGGCCCGCACCCTCGATCAGTACGCCCGCGGGCTGGCCGGCACCCCTCGCATGCAGTTGGTGACGTTCGTGCTGCGCTACTGGTTCGAGCAGGTCGTGGTCGCGGCGAACCTGCGCCTCGATGAGATGTCGGCCGGCAAGTACCAACTCGTGCGGACCGACAGCGCGGCGCGCCGGGACGCCCGGGTCGGCCTCGGCCTGGCCGTGCTCGACCGCCACACCGGCAAGGAACGCAGCCCCGCTACGTTGTCTGGCGGGGAGACCTTCTACACCTCACTGGCACTCGCGTTGGGCCTGACCGACGTGGTCGTGGCCCAGGCCGGCGGCGCCCAGTTGGACACCTTGTTCATAGACGAGGGGTTCGGCACCCTCGACCCCGACACCCTGGACGACGTGATGTCGGTCATCGATGACCTGCGCGGCAACGGCCGGGTCATCGGCGTCGTCAGCCACGTTCCGGACCTCAAGGAACGGATCTGCGAGCGGCTCACGATCCGCCGGGTCCGTCGCGACGGGCCGTCCGAGGTGGAGGTGATGGCCTGAGCGACGACAACCGAGAACCAGCGCCGTCCTCCGGCCTGAGGCCCGACCTCGCAACCCCACCGACCCGACCAACCCGACCTGACCCGACCGACCCGCATCAACGGTCGGGCTCTCCTACGGTCGGAGACCCGGCACCCTCAGGATCGGACGGCGCACACCATGTCCTACGCCAGGCAGAGCGCCTGGCGCGAGATCCAGGCCCACCTGCCCCCGCAGCATCAGCTCGCCCCTGGTGAGGAGCCTGCCGAGGAGTGGTGGCCCTGGCGAGATCATGAGGTTCACCTGGACTGCTACCGCGGCCCACGCGCCCCGGCGAAGGTCATCCTGTTCCACGGTGTCGGGACCAACAGCCGGCAGTTGTCCACGATTCTGGGCGCCCCTCTGCACCGGCGTGGGTTCGAGACCATCGCCATCGACCTGCCGGAGTACGGAGTGACCGCCCTGAACGTGCCCATGTCCCGGGTGGGCGCGCCCCTGGTGCGGCTCGCAGCCCGGACCCCGCTGTCCGGGTTGCGCATGCCCATGCGGGTGGCGAGCAAGATGCACATGCTGGTCAACGACGAGGCGACGCTTCGGGCATGCCTGCGCGACCGCACGTCGGCCGGCAACGCCATGACGATGACGTTCCTGGATTCCTACCTGGCCTACCGGCCCGTGGTCGAGCCGGAGCAGTTCGACGTGTGTCCCATCCTGCTGACCCAGCCCGGCGAGGACCGCTGGACACCGCTGCACCTGAGCCTGCTGTTCCTGAACAGGATCGAACGAGTCCCAGTGACGACCGTGACCCTCGAAGGTGCTGTTCACTACCCGATCGAGGCGACGTGCCTGGAGCAGTTGACCGCCGCTGTCGAGGCGTTCGCTCGCGAACAGGTGGCCCGGCAGACGGCCGAGAAGGATGGCTCAACTCAACGGTGAGGCCCAACTCAGCCCCCAGCGGCTCGACTGAGGTCCGACGGCCCGACTCAGCCCAGGGCAAGCGCCGTCGCGGGGTCGGCCATGAAATCGGCCACCTCGCGCAGCACCCGTGAGCCCAGCGCACCGTCGACGACTCGATGGTCGAAGGACAGCGCCAGGGTCGCCACGTCGCGGACCTCCAGTCGGCCCTCCACGACCCAGGGTCGTGGCAGCACCCGACCCAGGGCCAGGATCGCTACCTCCCCGGGGTTCAGGATCGGGGTCCCCGCATCCACTCCGAACACGCCCACGTTGGTGATCGTCACCGTCGAGCCGCGCAGGTCCTCGGGTCGGGACCGGCCCGACCGGGCGGTCTCGACCAGATGCGCCAGCGCCTGACCCATCCCGCGCAGATCGAGGTCCTGGGCCGCCGGGATCCTGGGCACGATCAGGCCGCGGGGCGAGTCGACCGCGATGCCCAGGTGCACATTGCCATGCACGAGCAGGTTCTCGCCGGTCTCGTCCAGGCTGGCGTTGATGCTCGGGTGCGCCTGTGCCGCGCGGACCAGGCCGAGGGCGGCGAACGTCAGCGGCGTGATGGAGATCCCGGCCAGGTCCGCCCGCGCACGTGCCGCACGGATGAGCGCCGTCATCGCGCTGACGTCGACATCGACCCACTCGGTCACGTGCGGGGCGGTGAAGGCTGAGGTGGTCATCGCCTGGGCCATCATCCGGGCCACGTGCGAGCGGGCAACGACCTCGTCGGCGGCGTCGGGAGTCGTGGACCGCTCCAGTCCGGTCGGACCTTCGGCTGCCGGCCGCGTCGCGGGACGTGGCCCCACTCCCGACGCCGCCTGGGCCGAGCGCTGGACATCGGAGTGCGTGATGGTTCCCCCGGCGCCGGAGGGCGCCACGTCGGCCAGGTCGACACCGAGGTCGCGGGCCAACCGGCGGACCGGCGGCTTGGCCCGGACCTGGTCGCTGCCCAGCCTCCGCTCCGTGCCACGCCCCAGTTCCAGGCCGCCGAGTCGGACCGGGCGCGCAGGCTCACCCGGCGGGCCGGCCTCCACGTGGTCCGCTCCGTGTGGTGTCGCCCGTGGCCGACGCTTGGGTTCCTGACCTTTGCGGACCCCGTAGCCGACCAGGACCGCCTCGCGCTCCTCGCCCGAGCCGGTCGCGCCGCCCGCGCCGCCCGCGTCGCCCGCGCCGGCCGCGCCGGAAGCCTCGACCGCGCTGGCCGCCACGGGCTCCTCCGGGCCGCCGGCCGCTTCGGCGCTCCGGGAGCCACCGGCCGCGGATCCCACGGACGGCGAAGCGCCGACCGGCTCCTGGGCACCGGCCAGCGACGCGCCAGCGCCCCCTCCGGACGCCTGATCCTCCGCCGAGCCCCCGGGCTCCTCTATCCGGATGATCGGGTCACCGACGGGCACGACCTGACCCGGCTCGGCCAGCAACTCCACGACGCGGCCCGCATAGGGGCTGGGCAGTTCCACCGCGGCCTTGGCCGTCTCGACCTCCAGCAGCACCTGGTTGACCACGACCTCGTCGCCGACCGCGACCCGCCAACCGAGCACCTCGGCCTCGGTCAGGCCCTCACCGGCATCCGGCATCTGGAACTCGCGCAGCACGGCTCCTCCTCAGTAGGCCATGGACCGGTCGACGGCATCGAGGATGCGGTCGAGGTCGGGCAGGTAGATGTCCTCGATCCGCGACGGCGGGTAGGGCGCGTGGAATCCGCCGACCCGCAGCACCGGAGCCTCCAACTGGTAGAAGCACTCCTGGGTCACCGACGCCGCGATCTCGGCCCCCAGGCCACCGACCACCGGCGCCTCGTGCACCACGATCAGCCGGCCGGTGCGGGCCACCGACTCGGTGATCGTCGACAGGTCCAGCGGGGCCAGGCTGCGCGCGTCGATCACCTCGAGATCACGCGTGTCAGCCTGCGCGGCGTCCAGGCAGGTGCGCACCATCGGCCCCCAGCACAGCAGCGTCGCGTCCCGGCCGGGTCGGACCACCCGCGCACCGAACAGGCCCTCGAGCGCAGCCAGCGGCGCGGTCTCGTCAACCTCGGCCTTGTCCCAGTAACGCCGTTTGGGCTCGAGGAACAGGATCGGGTCGGGATGGGCGATCGCCTGACGGATCATCATGAACGCATCCGCCGGCGTGCTCGGGGTGACGATCCGCAGGCCGGGGGAGTGCGCGAAGTACGCCTCGGGGGACTCCGAGTGGTGCTCGACCGCGCCGATCCCGCCACCGCTGGGCACCCGGATGACGATCCGCATCGACAGCGTCCCGGCCGAGCGCAGGTGCATCCGGGCGACCTGCGTGGTGATCTGGTCGAACGCCGGGAAGATGAACCCGTCGAACTGGATCTCGCACACCGGCGCGTAGCCGCGCATCGCCAGGCCGACCGCGGTGCCGATGATGCCGCTCTCGGCCAGTGGGGTGTCGATGACCCGCTCCTCGCCGAACCGGGCCAGCAGTCCGTCGGTGACCCGGAACACCCCGCCGAGCCGGCCGATGTCCTCGCCCATCAGCAGCACCCTGGGGTCATCGCGCAGGGCTGCGGCCAGCCCCGCGTTCAACGCCTTGGCCATCGTCAGCACGGCCACCTCAGGCCCCCCGTCCATCGGCGAACCCGGCCAGGTACGTGCTCAGCCAGGCCCGGTCACGTTCCACCCCCGGATGTCGGTCGGCGTAGACGTGGTCGAACATCGAGGTGGGCGCCGGATCGGGCAATGCCCGGCACGCGGCCCGCATGTGCTCGCCGAGGGCCTCGGCGCGGGCGGCCACGTCGGCCAGGAAGGTCGCGTCGGCGATCCCGGAGCGGGCGATGTGCGCGCGGACCCGCTCGATCGGGTCCTTGAGCTTCCACGCCTCGCCCTCGGCAGTCGTGCGGTACCGCGTCGGGTCATCGGAGGTGGTGTGCGCCCCCATGCGGTAGGTGAACGCCTCCACCAGCGTCGGCCCGTCACCGGCACGGGCGCGATCCAGGGCCGCGGTGACCACCGCCTCCACGGCCAGGACGTCGTTGCCATCCACCCTCACACCCGGGAACCCGTACCCGGCGGCGCGCTTGAACAGCGGGATCCGGGTCTGGCGCTCCAGCGGCTCCGAGATGGCCCACTGGTTGTTCTGGCAGAAGAACACCACCGGCGCGTCGTTGACCGCCGCATAGACGAAGGCCTCGGCCACATCGCCCTGGGAGGAGGCCCCGTCGCCGAAGCAGACCAGGACCGCGTCGTCGGTGCCGTCGCGCTGGATGCCCATCGCGTAGCCGACCGCGTGCAGGGTCTGGTCGCCGATCACGATCGTGTACAGGCTGAACCCGTGCTCGGCCGGGTCCCAGCCGCCCATCGTGGTACCGCGGAACAGGCCCAGCAGGGTCACCGGGTCCACCCCGCGCACGTAGGCCATCCCGTGCTCCCGGTAGGTCGGGAAGATCCGGTCCGCCGGGCGGGTGGCCCGCGCGGCCCCGACCTGAGCGGCCTCCTGGCCGTTGCACGGCGCCCACAGGCCGAGCTCCCCGTGGCGTTGCAGCGCTGTGGCCTCGGTGTCCAATCGCCGCACCATGACCAGGTCCTCGTAGCGCGCGCGCCACTGCTCGTCGGACAGGGTCAGGGCGTAGTCCGGATGCTCGACCAGCAGCCCCTCAGGGCTCAGCAGCGCAACGATCTCGGGTCCGCCATCAATCGCCATGCCGCCACCTCCACGGCCATGGTGGCACCACCGGGGCGCCACCGTCGCCTCCACAGCCCGACGACGTTCCATCGGCGCAGGTGCTTCTCCCATCCGGCAAGCGGATCGGCGCAACCGAAGCGGTCGGTGCGGGAGGGCGGAGGTCAGCCGGGCAGCCAGCTGACCGTCCCGGCCAGGAGGGCGTAGCCGAGGAACGCCACGATGTCGATCAGCGCGTGGGCCACGACCAGCGGGAGCACCCGGCCCCACCGGCGGAACAGCCACGCGAACAGCACTCCCATGGCGATGTTGCCCAGCATCCCGCCGATGCCCTGATAGAGGTGGTAGGAGCCGCGCACCAGGGCGCTGGCGGCGATGACCGCCGGCGCCGACCAGCCGATCTGGGTCAGCCGACGCATCAGGAAACCAACGACCAGGACTTCCTCCAGGATCGCATTCTGCAAGGCGGCACCGATCAGCACCGGCCAACGCCACCAGGTCTCGGGCAGTGCCTGGGCCACGACCGCGAGGTTGACTCCCGCCTCGTAGGCGATCAGGTAGCCGGCCAATCCGACCGACCCGACCACGGCAGCCAGGGCGGCGCCGCGGCCGAGGTCGCGGCCGGGCTGGGACCGGTCGACCCCGATCGCACGCAGCCCCTCACCCGAGCGCACCAGCAGGTACCAGACCAGCGCCACCGGGGCCAGGGCGAACGCGATCCGCAGTGTCTGGCGGACCAGGTCCAGCAGCGGACGGCCCGGGGCCAGCGAGTTGTTGAGCACCGTGCTCTGGTCGGCCAGCGGGACGCCGCTGGTCAGGTCGGCCACGAAGCTGAGGATCGAGTAGATCCCGGAGCGCCCCAGGGAGAGGGCGAGCACGATCAGGATCTCGGCGACCAGCATCCCCCGGGACAGGCCCGCGGGCGCGACGCCTCGCCGGCCAACCCCCGGTGTCACCGTCCGACGTCCATCAGCATCCCGGGTGGGGCGTCGAAGTGCGGGGGGACCAGGCCGCGCCGCTCGGCGGCCCGCAGCCGGCGCGAATCCCCGGGGTCAGTGCCCAGGTTGGCCGCGGCCAGGTCGTAGGCGGCGGTCGTTCGTGCGGCCACCGCCGCCCAGGTGTACTCCGAGCGGACAACTGCTGCGGCCCGCTGGGCGCGCTCCCGGGCGCCGTCGGGATCGGCCAGGGCGCGCAGGACGACTTGTTCGAGGCTGGCCGGCGCACCCGGCGAGAAGGTGAGGGCGCGCTGGTCCCCGGCGGCGAACTCCTTGAGTCCGCCCGTGCCGGCGACCACCAGGGGCGTGCCCAGGATCGCGCCCTCCAGCGCCACCAGGCCGAACGGCTCGTAGAGGCTGGGTGCCACGAGCAGGTCCGCTGCGACGACCACCGCCCGCAGGTCGGCCTCGCTGACCCAGCCCAGGAACCGCACGCTGTCACCGAGGCCCAGCCCCGCCGCCTGCCCGCGCACCTGGTCGAGGTAGCTGCCATGCCCGGCCACCACCAGCCGGATGTTGGGGTGGGCCGCCCGCAGGCCCGGCATGGCCGCGACCAGCGTCTGCACGCCCTTCTCCCACTCCACCCGCCCGGTGTAGGCCAGCACGGGGTGGGCATCGGAGTTCTCGGCGCGGATCCGGGCCACGTCGGAGTCGGCGACCACCCAGCGGGTGGGTTCGATCCCGTTGGGCACCACCACGGCGTCAGGCACGTCGAACAGGTCGGCCACCTCGTGCTGCATCGTGGCCGAGCAGGTGATGACCGAGTCGGCGGTGTTGGCCAGCCACCACTCGAGGCCGTGGATCGCCGTCGAGAGTGGGGTGCTGATCCACCCCATGTTGCGACCGGCCTCGGTGGCGTGGATGGTGGCGGTCAAGGGGATCCCGGAGGAGTCGCGCAGGGCGACCGCGGCGTGGGCGACCATCCAGTCGTGGGCGTGGATGACGTCGGGCTGCCAGTCGGCGATCAACCTGTTGCCGTGGCCGGTGAACTCGAACTCCATCTCGGCCACGTGCGCCAGCAGGTCATCGGGGTCGTGCCGGGAGTGGTCCACGGTGGCACGCAGTACCCGGACCGGTCCGGCCGACCCCCACGCCACCCTGGCCGGCGCCGCCGAGTTCGGGGCCTGGGTGATCACGACGACCTCGTGGCCGGCCTTGGCCTGGGCATCGGCCAGGGCGTGGACATGGCGACCGAGCCCCCCGTACATCACGGGCGGGTACTCCCAGGTCAGGTGCAGGATGCGCATCGAGGACGAATCGTACGCCGCAGTCGTCAACGCTGGGCGTCCGCTCGGCCTCCGGGACCTTCGGCCCGGGCCCAAGGGTCGGGGTGCCGCACGCGCGTACGCCGAGCACACCTAGGATTGACCCGATCAGCAGGCCTTGTTACCCGCGGGTAGCATGTGTTTGCGGGCGGCGGGAACGCCCTGCGGATCGGTAGAACTGGCCACCGGGATGCCCTGCGCACCGGCTGAGAAGAGAGGTCGACAACGCGACCATGAAGATCCTTGTCTGCGTGAAGCAGGTACCGGACAGTTGGGCGGAGAAGACGCTGAGTGCGTCGGACTACACGTTGGACCGCGAGTCGGTCGACGCCGTCATGAACGAGATCGACGAGTACGCGATCGAGGAGGCGCTTCGCCTGCAGGAGGCGCACGGTGGTGAGGTCGTCGTGGTCTCGATGGGCCCGGCCCAGACCACCGACACGATCCGCAAGGCCCTGGCGATGGGCGCGGACTCGGGTGTGCACATCCTCGACGACGGGCTGCACGGCTCGGATGCCGTGGCCACCTCACTGGCGCTGGCCAAGGCCATCGAGGGTCGCGAGGCCGACCTGGTGATCCTGGGCTGCGAGTCCACCGATGCGCGCATGTCAGTCGTGCCGGCGATGATTGCCGAGCGTCTCGGACTGCCCCAGTTGACGTTCGCCACCTCGGTGGGCGTCGAGGGCGGCACGGTCACGACCAAGCGCCTCACCGAGTACGGCTATGACGTCGTCGAGGCGCCGATGCCCGCGCTGATCAGCGTGGTCGAGAAGATCAACGAGCCGCGCTACCCGTCCTTCAAGGGGATCATGGCGGCCAAGAAGAAGAAGGTCGAGACCCTCGACCTGGCCGGCCTGGGCGTGCCCGCGGCCGAGGTGGGCCTCGGTGCCGCCTGGTCGGTCGTCGAGGAGGCTGCTGCCCGGCCGCCGAAGGCCAAGGGCACCATCGTCACCGACGAGGGCAACGGTGGCGCCGCCATCGCCGATTTCATGTCCGCGCAGAAGTTCATCTGAGGAGTCCAGCCATGGCTGAAGTGCTTGTGCTCGTCGAGCATGTCGACGGCAATGTCAAGAAGGTCACCTACGAGTTGCTCACCCTGGCTGCCCGCCTCGGTGAGCCCGCGGCCGTGCTGGTCGGCCCGGGTGCCGACGCGGCCATCCCCGGTCTGGCCGAGTACGGCGCGGCCACGGTCTATGTCGCCGACGCCCCCGAACTGACAGCGCACCCGGTGGCCCCCAAGGCCGAGGTGCTGGCCAAGCTCGTGGCCGAGAAGTCGCCGGCGGCGGTCCTGGTCGCCAGCACCGCCGAGGCCAAGGAGGTCGCCGCGCGCCTGGCGATCCGCACCGGCTCGGGCATCATCACCGACGCGGTCGACGTGGCTGCCGATGGCACGGCGACCCAGTCGGTCTTCGGCGGCGCGACCGTCGTGAAGTCCAAGGTGAGCACCGGCACCCCGATCATCACGGTGCGGCCCAACAGCACCGCCCCCGAGGCGGCCGCTGGTGCCGGTACCCGCGTGGACGTCAGTGTCGAGCTGTCGGCAGGCGCCACCGCGGCGAAGGTCACCGACAAGGTGACGCAGGCCAAGGGCGGTCGCCCGGATCTTGCGGAGGCTGCTGTCGTGGTCTCCGGCGGTCGCGGAGTCGGCGGTGCCGAGGGCTTCGCCGTCATCGAGGGTCTGGCCGACGCGCTCGGTGGTGCCGTGGGCGCCTCGCGCGCAGCGACCGACGCCGGTTGGTACCCGCACCAGTTCCAGGTGGGCCAGACCGGCAAGACCGTCGCTCCGCAGCTCTACATCGCCAACGGCATCTCCGGGGCGATCCAGCACCGCGCGGGCATGCAGACCTCGAAGACCGTCATCGTGGTCAACAAGGACCCGGAGGCGCCGATCTTCGAGCTCGCCGACTTCGGCGTGGTCGGCGACCTGTTCGCCGTCGTGCCGCAGTTGACCGAGGAGGTCAGCAAGCGCAAGGGTTGAACCGCGCAGCAGACACCCGATGAGGGGCCTGACCGGTGATCGGTCGGGCCCCTCATCCTCGTCGCCGCACCCCTGAGCGGCCGTCCGCGTCGCGAGGTGGGGCAGACGGAACGCCCGCTGCAGCGTTCGGGTTCGAGCAGGCGGCCCCATCCTGCTGCCGGGCCTACGATTGGGCCACCATGGGCACCTACCTCGACCACGCGGCCTCCACGCCGATGCTCGCGCGCGCCCGCGAGGCAATGCTGAACGTCCTGGGGACCGCCGGGAACGCCTCGTCGCTGCACGCTGCGGGCCGCGCTGCCCGCCGGCACGTGGAGGAATCGCGGGAGGCGATCGCCGGGGCCCTGGACGTGACCCCCTCCGAGGTGATCCTCACCGCGGGCGGCACTGAGGCCGACAACCTGGCCATCAAGGGTCTCTGGTGGTCGCGGACCGCGCAGGACCCGGCGCGTCGGCGGGTCCTTGCCGCCAAGATCGAGCACCACGCCGTGCTCGACCCCGTGGAGTGGCTCGCCGAGCATGAGGGCGCCGACGTGGTCTGGCTCGGCGTCGATCACCTGGGCCGGGTCGACCCCGACGAGGTGTCCGCCGAGTTGGCTGCTGACCCGAGGGGTGCGGCGCTGGTCGCGGTGATGGCCGCGAACAACGAGGTCGGCACGATCCAGCCCATCGGCGACATCGCCTCGGTGTGCGCCAAGGCGGACGTGCCGCTGCATGTGGACGGCGTGCAGGCGGTCGGGTCGATCCCGGTGGATGCCACCCTGGCCACCACCTTCGCAGTCTCGGCGCACAAGCTCGGCGGTCCGCTGGGTGCCGGTGCCCTGATCGCCCGCCGGGGCCTGGACCTCACCCCCCTGATCCATGGCGGCGGACAGGAGCGCCAGGTGCGTTCGGGCACGGTCGACGTGCCCGCCATGGTCGGGTTCGCCGCGGCCCTGCAGGACGCGATGACCGATCTGCCGGACCGGGCCGCCCGGCTCGAGGCATTGCGCGACTGCCTGGTCGCCGGAGTCCTGCGCGAGTGCCCCGAGGCCATCGTGAACGGTGCGCCCGGCGCTGGCCGACTGCCCGGCAACGCCCACCTGTCGTTCCCCGGCTGCGAGGGCGACGCGCTGCTGATGCTCCTCGACGCCGCCGGCGTCCAGGTCTCCACCGGATCGGCGTGCAGCGCCGGCGTGCCGGAACCCAGTCATGTGCTGCTCGCGATGGGGATCGACCCGGTCCTGGCGCGCTCCTCGCTGCGCCTGACCCTCGGCCACACCTCCACACAGGCCGACGTCGATGCCTTGCTCGAGGCGCTGCCTGCGGTGGTGGCCCGGGCCCGGCGCGCCGGCCAGGTCCGGGTCAGCCCAGAACTGTCCGCGGCCGTCCGCAGCGGGGCGTGAGCGCGATGCGCGTGCTGGCCGCCATGTCCGGCGGGGTGGATTCCGCGGTGGCGGCCGCCCGGATGGTCGCGGCCGGTCACGAGGTCACCGGGGTGCACCTGGCGTTGTCGCGCACGCGCGAGTCGCAGCGCTCAGGGGCGCGTGGGTGCTGCACCCTGGAGGACTCCCGCGACGCCTGGCGGGCCGCCGACCTGCTGCAGATCCCGTTCTACGTCTGGGACATGTCCGAGGAGTTCACCGCGGAGGTCGTCGACGACTTCCTCGCCGAGTACGCGGCCGGGCGGACACCCAACCCGTGCCTGCGCTGCAACGAGCGGATCAAGTTCGCCGCAGTCCTGGACCGGGCCCTGGCCCTCGGGTTCGACGCGGTGGCCACCGGTCACTACGCGCGGCTGGTCGACGGGCCCGAGGGCCGAGAGCTGCATCGGGCGCCGGACCCGGGCAAGGACCAGTCC
Source organism: uncultured Actinomycetes bacterium (assembly GCA_963798745.1). GTDB lineage: Bacteria > Actinomycetota > Actinomycetes > S36-B12 > CAIYMF01 > Prado023. The sequence goes on along the minus strand of CAWCUF010000003.1, from coordinate 390,103 downwards.
TACGTGCTCGGCGTCCTGGACTCCGCCCAGTTGGCGGGCTGCCTGTTCCCACTCGGTGACTCGACCAAGACGCAGGTGCGCGCGGAGGCCGCCGAGCTCGGTCTCGCCGTCGCGGCCAAGCCCGACAGCCACGACGTCTGCTTCATCCCCAGCGGTGATACCGCCGGGTTCCTGCGCGACCGGCTGGGAGAGGCTCCCGGCGAGGTGGTGGATGCCCAGACCGGTGCGGTGCTCGGTACGCATGCCGGGGCGTACGCGTTCACAGTCGGACAGCGGCGCGGGGTGGCCCTGGGTCGGCCCGCCGCCGACGGCGCCCGGCGCTACGTTGTGGACGTCGACATCCGATCGCGTCGGGTGACCGTCGGCCCCGGCGAACTGCTCGACGTGCACCGGATCCACGCGATCCGGCCGCGCTGGTGCGGGCCCGCGCCGGACGACGGGGCCCGGCTCGGCGTGCAGGTGCGCGCCCACGGCGAGGAGGTGCCCGCCACGGTGCGCGTGACCCCCGACGGATTCGTCGCCGACCTCGACGCGCCGATCCGCGGCATCGCCGCCGGCCAGGCTGCCGTCCTCTATGACCGAACGCGGGTGGTCGGGTCGGGAACCATCACTCGTGCCGACCGGTGAGCGCTGAGCAGGTCCCGGACGCAGTCGATTCGGGGGCACCAGTGCTCGCGGACGCGGCCCCCGATCCCGCCGGGATACCTACTCGGGCGCTGTCGATCGGGATCGCTGTGGGGGCCTACGCGATCGGCTTCGGTGCGATCAGCGTGGCCGCCGGGCTCAGCGTCGCCCAGGCTCAGGCGCTGTCGGTGCTGATGTTCACCGGGGCATCCCAGTTCGCCTTCGTCGGTGTGGTCGCGGCCGGCGGGGGCGTGCTGGCTGCCGTGCTCACCTCGTGGCTGCTCGGGGTGCGCAACGGCCTGTACGGGCTGCATCTGGGGACAGTGCTCACCGCGCGCGACGGTGCCGGCGAACGCCTGACGGGCTGGCGCAGGCTCGGGGCCGCGCACTTCACGATCGACGAGTCGACGGCGATGGCGATGTCCTACGAGCCCGACCGGGACGCCGCCCGGCGGGCGTTCTGGGCCACCGGCTGGTCGGTGTTCGTGCTCTGGAACCTCGGCACCCTGCTGGGTGCGCTGGGCGCGGCGTCCTTGAGCGACCCGAACGTGCTGGGCCTGGACGCCGCGATCCCCGCGGGCTTCCTCGCGCTGCTGTGGCCGCGGTTGGTCGATCGCAGCATGTGGGCCCTGGCGGTCGTCAGCGGCGTCCTGGCGCTGGCGCTGGCGCCGGTCCTGCGCCCCGGCATCCCAGTGCTGGCCGGTGCCGGGCTGGCGGTGGCCGGCGCGCTGTGGCTCACCAGGGCGCGACCTGCAGCCACGGCTCCGGCCAGGGGTGCCCACTGATGTGGCCCGGCGTCCTGATCGCCTCCCTCGCGGCCCTCCTGACCAAGTGGGCTGGGCACCTGCTGCCCGAGGCCCTGCTGGAGCGCGCCCTGGTCCGGCGAGCTGCCGCGATGCTGCCGATCGCGCTGCTCGCAGCGCTCATGTCCATCCAGACGTTCTGGGGGGTCGGCGGGTTCACGATCGATGCGCGGGTCGCGGGGGTGGCGGTGGCGGTCATCGCGCTGGTGCTGCGTGCCCCGTTCCTGGTGGTCGTGCTGTCCGCCGCCGCCACCGCCGCACTGCTCCGGGCGCTCGGCGGGGGATGAGCCGCGCACTGCCGTCCGTCGCGGGTCAGCCGTCCGAGGGGAACCGCACCCCGACCTGGCGACGAGCCTCGTCGAGCAGACGAGCCACCGCCAGCGACCGTTCCACAGGCCAGAGCGTCGAGGGTCGGTTGGCGCGCACGCAGTCGAGGAACTCGGCCACCTCGTAGCGCATGTGGTGCACCGACTGCTCACGGCTGAGGTCCTCCACTGGGCCGCCCCGCCGGGTGGACGTCACCTGCGTGGGGACGCTGCAGTCGTCGAACAGCAGCACCCCCTCCTCACCGGCGATCTGCGAGCCGACCCCACCCGGGGCGATCTTGGAATGCAGGCAGAGGACCTCGAACCCCTCGTAGCTCAGCACGATCGTGCCCTGCCCGTCGACCCCGCTGGGCAGCAGCGTGCCGGTGGCGGCCAGGGCCGCTGGAGCGCCGAACAGGTGCAGGGCCAGGGCGAGCTCGTAGAAGCCGAGGTCCATCAGCGACCCGGCCGCGAACTCGGGGTTGAACGCATTGGGCAGTTCGCCGTCCTTGAGGCGGTCGTAGCGCGAGGAGTACTGGTCCTTGGTCAGCACTATCCGGCGCAGCGTGCCGACTCGGGGCACGGCGTCGCTGATCGCCTCGATGTTGGGCGTCCACGGCGAGGTATAGGCCTCCAGCAGGACTCGATCGGCTGCGTGTGCCGCGGAGATCATTGCCTCGACCTGGGCGGCGCCGGCCGCCAGCGGCTTCTCGGCCAGCACGTGCTTGCCGGCTTCGAGCAGGGCGATGGCCTGTGGTGCGTGCAGCGAGTTGGGGCTGCCCAGGTACACCGCATCGACCTCGGGATCGGCGGCCAGTGCCTCGATCGAGGTGTGTGCACGCCCGATCCCGTACTCGTCGGCGAAAGCCTGCCCGGACTGCGCCGAGCGCGAGCAGACCGCCACCACCTCGAAGCCCTCGACGGTGCGCCCGGCGTCGATCAGGGCGCCAGTGATCCAGTTGGTGCCGACGACGGCCATGCGCACGGTGTCCATGGGGCCATCCTCACAGGCGCAGCATGAGTCCGTCCTGATCTTGGGCCCGATCCGGTCAGAGATGGCCGGATCCAGGCGTGCATCGGCCGCATCCGGCCGGCCCGGATCCCCCTGGCGGAGCCCCGGTACCGCGCGGTGGTCCGAGCCGTCGTCCGGCCCACCACAATGGGCCCATGCAGACCTCCGAGCCGCCCACCATCCAGACGACCGGGGTGGGCTCGATGCCGGGCACCGACTCCGCCGAGGCCGCGCGGATCGTGGTCGGTGAGTTCGACGTCCCGCACCTGGCCGAACTGCCCGCCCGGGGTCCCGGCGCGGACCTGCTGGGCCGCACGCTGGGCCTGGTCGCCGCGGTGACGGGGGAGTTCGCCGCCGAGACGACCCCTTCGGGCTGGCGCCTGGTGGGTGGGCGGACCGGGGGTGAGCCGGGCCGCGCCATGCGTCGCGCCGGGGGCTGGCTGGCCGAGGATGCCGATCGCCTCGAGGAGCAACTGCGTGGATTCACCGGGACGGTGAAGGTGCAGGTCGCCGGTCCGTGGACGCTGGCCGCAGGGCTCGAGGGGGTGCGCGGTACGCGGGTGCTGGCTGACGCCGGTGCCTGCGCTGACCTGGCCACCGCGTTGGCCGAGTCGGTGGCTGAACACGTTGCTTCGGTGCGGCGCAGGGTGCCCGGCGCGCAGGTCGTGGTCCAGGTGGACGAGCCATCCTTGCCGACGGTGCTGGCCGGGCGGCTGCGCACGCCCAGCGGGCGGGGGGCGTTGCGCATCCCGGGGAATCCGGAGCTCGCCGCAGGCCTGAGTGCGGTGACCGCCGCGGCGACGGCGGCTGGAGCGGTACAGGTGCTCGGACACTGCTGCGCGCGCCGGGTGCCCTTCGACCTGCTGGGCGGGTCTGGGTTCACCGGCGTGTCGGTCGACCTCGCCGCGCTGGGTTCTGATGCCGACGAGGCGTTGGGGCAGTGGTGGGACCGCGGCGGCTCAGTCGTGCTGGGCGTCGCGCCCTCGGTGGACCCCGAACCGGGCGAGGTGCGCGCGATGCCCGAGTCTCTTGCCCGGACGGTGGCCGAGCTGTGGAGCCGGATCGGGTTCGGCGTGGCCGACGTGGGGGCGCAGACCTGGTTGAGCCCGGCGTGCGGCCTGGCCGGGGCATCGCCGGACTGGTCGGTCGAGGTCGGTGGCCTGCTGCGTGGGGCGGCCCGGATGCTCGAGTCCAGCGACTGACCCGTCCCGCGAGGAGGACCGGACGGCCAGGTCGGCACGTGGCCGACCATGCCGCGCGCCAGGCGGCGGTGCCCGATCCGCCGCGTCTGATCAATCTGGAGCCCAGATGCTTCATGTGGGGCAACAGGGCTCCAGGTTGGCGAGCGCGGAGGGTCTGCGCGCCCGATGCGGGCCCGGTCGTCGGCCGGCCCGGGCGTCACGGTCGGCCGGCGGTGCGCACGACAGCGGCCGATGTCGGGGTGCGCCGGTACATTGCGATTCGTGAACAGCGATCCCCGGGCCCAGTGGGCGCAGCTGGCGGCCCAGGTCCAGGCCGCCCGCGAGGCCTACTACCAGCGCGATGCCCCGACGCTCTCGGATGCCGACTACGACGTGCTGTTCGCGGAGCTGGTGGCGCTGGAGTCCGCCCATCCCGAGCTGGCCGGTCCGCAGTCCCCGACGGCGTCGGTGGGTGGCGCGGTGGCCGAGATGTTCGATCCGGTGACCCATCTGGAGCGGATGTACTCCTTGGACAACGCGTTCACCGATGACGAGCTGGTGGCCTGGGCGCTGCGGGTGGAGCGTGGGGTGGGCCACTTCCCGCCTGTGCTGTGCGAGTTGAAGATCGACGGTCTGGCGGTGGACCTGGTGTACCGGGCGGGTCGGCTGGTGTCGGTGGCCACCCGCGGTGATGGCTGGGTCGGCGAGGACGTCACCTACAACGCCCAGCACATTGCGTCGATCCCGGCGCGCCTGTCGCCGGCCGGCGACCTGCCGGTGCCGGAGTTGGTGGAGGTCCGCGGGGAGGTGTTCTTCCCGGTGGCTGACTTCGAGCGGATCAATGACGAGCAGTTGGCGCTGGGCCGCTCCCCGTTCGCCAACCCGCGCAACACCGCGGCGGGCACGTTGCGCCAGCGGGTGGATCGCCGCGAGGAGGAGCTGGCGGTCGCGCGAAGCGCACTGGCCGCCGCCCAGGCGCGGGGTGCAGGCGAGGGCGTCCTCGCCCGCGCACAGGCCCGGGTCGAGCGAGAGTCGGCCGAGGTGGCCCGGGTCCGGGCCAACATGGGTCGCCTGCGACTGACCGTGCACGGGGTGGGTGCCCGCGCGGGGTTGGCGATCGAGACGCAGTCGCATGGGTACGAGGTGCTGGCGGGCTTGGGCCTGCCGACCTCGGAGCGGTCGAAGGTGGTCGCTGATCTGGACGGCGTCCGGGAGTTCGTCGAGCACTATGCCGAGCACCGCCATGATGTGGCTCACGAGATCGACGGTGTGGTGGTCAAGGTCGACGACCTGGGCCTGCAGGCCCAGTTGGGGGCCACCTCACGTGCGCCGCGGTGGGCGATCGCGTTCAAGTACCCGCCGGAGGTGGTGCGCACCCGGTTGCTCGACATCCGGGTCAACGTGGGTCGTACCGGCCGGGTCACCCCCTACGCGGTGATGGAACCGGCGAAGGTGGCGGGGTCAACGGTGGAGATGGCCACGCTGCACAACGCCTCTGAGGTGGAGCGCAAGGGGGTGCTGATCGGGGACCTCGTGTTCCTGCGCAAGGCCGGCGACGTGATCCCGGAGGTGATCGGCCCGGTCGTCGAGGAGCGCACCGGCGCCGAGCGGGCGTTCGAGATGCCGACGCACTGCCCGGAGTGCGGCACACCCCTGGCCCCGGCCAGGGAGACCGATGTCGACATCCGCTGCCCCAACACCCGCTCCTGCCCGGCGCAGTTGCGCGAGCGGATCTTCCACGTGTCCGGCCGGGGCGGGTTCGACATCGAGGGTTTGGGCTGGAAGGCCGGGGTGGCGCTGCTCGACGCGGGGGTCGTGACCGACGAGGGCGACCTGTTCGACCTGAACGGCGACATCCTGCGCACGGTGCCGTTCTTCACCCGGGCGGCCAAGTCCGGCGAGGCCGGGCCGCAACTGACCGCCAATGCCGAGCTACTGCTCGCGCAGCTGGAGAAGGCGAAGTCCCAACCGCTCTGGCGGGTGCTGGTGGCGCTGTCGATCCGGCACGTCGGGCCCACCGCGGCGCAGGCGTTGGCCCGCGAGTTCCCGGTGCTCACCGATGCGCGGTGGGCGCCTGACCCCGCGCATCCCGAGGCACGCCCACCCATCGACCGAGCCTCGGTCGAGGAACTCGCAGCCACCGAGGGAGTCGGTCCGATCATCGCCGAGGCCGTCGTGGAGTGGTTCGCCGTGGACTGGCACCGTGACGTGGTGGCCAAGTGGGCCGCGGCCGGGGTGCGGATGGCCGACGAGGTGATCGAGTCCGGTCCGCGGACCTTGGCCGGGTTGACCGTGGTGATCACCGGCTCGCTGCCCGGGTTCACCCGCGACAGTGCAGCGGAGGCGGTCACCTCGCGCGGTGGCAAGGTGGCCTCCTCAGTGTCCAAGAAGACCGACTTCGTGGTGGTCGGCGAGAACGCCGGCTCCAAGGCCGACAAGGCGATGGCCCTGGCCCGCCCCCTCCTGGACGCAGGCGGCTTCGAGGTGCTGCTCGACGACGGTCCGGAGGCGGCTGAAGCGGTAGCGCGAGTGGGCGAGTAGGCAGCGGCTGCCGGTGCCCGGCGGTTTGGTGCCGTGGAGCCGCTTTCAAGCCTCCCGCACGGCCGTCGTCTGGGCGGCGTTCTTCGCCGCGTGGTAACTGCTGGGCATCCCGTGGGGGCTGGGCGGGTAGCGCCAGGAGCCGTCATGGCTGCGCAGCACGTCGGGTGCAGGCCCATCGGGCCAGGGCTGTGGACAACTCGTTGCCAGATCGCCGATCCCGTGGGAGGTTCTGACCTGTGCGATCGGGGGACGCGCAACGCGCATCGGGGGAGCGCGGGAGGCGGGTCGGCACTGGCGGAGGGTCCAGTGCCGGCCCGCCTGCGCGTGCGCGTGGGGCGCTTGCGCCGGCGGGTGGGCAGCAGTCGCCCGCTTAGGATGTGGCCCATGCCTGACACCCCAGCAGCGATCACGCGCGAGCAGGTGGCCCACCTCGGCCGCCTGGCCCGGCTGTCGCTCACCGAGGACGAACTGGATCACTACAGCGCACAACTGGCCGACATCCTCGGTGCAGTCGCCCGCGTCACCGAGGTCGCCACCCCTGAGGTGCCAGCCACCTCGCACCCGATGCCGCTGGAGAACGTGTTCCGCGAGGACATCCCGGTGCCCAGCCTGACCCAGGCGCAGGCCCTCTCGGGGGCGCCGGCTGCCGAGGACGAGCGGTTCCGGGTGCCCCGGATCCTGGACGAGGAGTGAGGCCGCCGATGTCCACCGACACCACCGCGCCGGGCGCCCCGCAGGCCAGGGACCTCACGCGGTTCACCGCCGCCCAGCTCTCCGACGTTCTGGGCAGCAGCCTCGTGTCCGCCCGCGAGGTGACCAGGGCGCACCTGGACCGGATCGGCGCTGTGGACGGCGAGATCCACGCCTTCCTGCACCTCGACACCGACGGCGCGCTGGCCGCGGCTGATGCGATCGACTCCGCCCGCGCCGCGGGGGAGCCACTCGGGCCGCTGGCCGGCGTTCCGCTGGCCCTCAAGGACGTCCTGACCATGAAGGACATCCCAACCACCTGTGGGTCGCGGATCCTCGAGGGGTGGCGCCCCCCGTACGACGCCACCGTCACCGCCCGGCTGCGCTCGGCGGGCATCGTGATCCTGGGCAAGACCAACATGGACGAGTTCGCGATGGGCTCCTCCACCGAGCACTCCGCCTACGGCGCGACCCACAATCCGTGGGACCTCGACCGGATCCCCGGCGGCTCGGGCGGCGGCAGTGCGGCGGCGGTGGCCGCGTTCGAGGCGCCGCTGGCGATCGGGACCGACACCGGCGGCTCGATCCGACAGCCCGCGGCCGTCACCGGCACGGTCGGCGTCAAGCCCACGTACGGCGCGGTCTCCCGCTACGGCCTGGTGGCGCTGGCCTCCTCGCTGGACCAGGCCGGCCCCTGCGCGCGCACCGTGCTCGACGCGGCGCTGCTGCACTCGGTGATCGCCGGCTACGACCCGCGGGACTCCACCTCGCTGCAGCAGCCCGTTCCCGACGTGGTCGCGGCCGCGACCCGTGCCGAGGTCCGCGGCATGCGGATCGGCCTGGTCACCGAGCTCGGTGGCGAGGGCTACCAGGCGGGTGTGCGCCAGCGGTTCAGCGAGGCGGTGGCGATCCTCGAGGGCCTCGGTGCCGAGGTCGTCGAGGTCTCCTGTCCGAGCTTCGACTACGCGCTTGCTGCCTACTACCTGATCCTGCCGAGCGAGGCCTCGAGCAACCTGGCCAAGTTCGACGGCATCCGCTACGGGGCCCGGGTCGGCGATGACGGCACCCGCTCGGTCGAGGAGGTCATGAGCCTGACCCGCGAGGCCGGCTTCGGCGCCGAGGTCAAGCGCCGGATCATGCTGGGCACCTACGCCCTGTCCAGCGGCTACTACGACGCCTACTACGGCTCGGCGCAGAAGGTCCGCACGCTGATCCAGCGTGACTTCACCGCGGCGTTCGAGCAGGTCGACGTGCTGATCTCGCCGACCGCGCCCACCACGGCGTTCCGGCTCGGCGAGAAGCTCGACGACCCGCTGGCGATGTACCTCAACGACGTGGCCACCATCCCGGTGAACCTCGCCGGCAACGCCGCGATGAGCCTGCCGGTGGGCCTTGCGCCCGAGGACGGCCTGCCCGTGGGTCTGCAGATCATCGCCCCGGCGATGGCCGACGACCGGCTGTACCGGGTGGGTGCGGCCCTGGAGCAGGCGTTGTTCGATCGCTGGGGCGGGCTGTTGATCGACCAGGTGCCGGACCGACCCGGAGTCGACCGAGCCGCGCACCGTTCCGGCGCAACGGAAGGGGCGGCGCGATGAGCCAGCACACGCTCCCCGCGGTGATGGACTTCGACACGGCGATGACGCACTTCGATCCGGTCCTGGGCCTCGAGGTGCACGTCGAACTCAACACCGCGACGAAGATGTTCTGCGGCTGCTCCACGGAGTTCGGCGCGCAGCCGAACACCCAGGTCTGCCCGGTGTGCCTGGGCCTGCCGGGGGCGCTGCCCGCGCTGAACCGGGTCGGGGTGGAGTCGGCGATGCGGATCGGGCTGGCGCTGAACTGCGAGGTGGCCACCTGGTGCCGGTTCGCGCGCAAGAACTACTTCTACCCCGACATGCCCAAGAATTTCCAGACCTCGCAGTACGACGAGCCGATCTGCTTCGAGGGCTACCTCGACGTGGACTACGACACTCCTGAGGGCCGGCGCACCTACCGCGTGGGCATCGAGCGGGCGCACATGGAGGAGGACACCGGCAAGAACAGCCACGTCGGTGGCGCGACCGGGCGCATCCACGGGGCCGACTACTCGCTGGTCGACTACAACCGCGCCGGCATCCCGCTGATCGAGATCGTGACCAAGCCGCTGGAGGGCGCCGGTCGGTACGCCCCCGAGGTCGCCAAGGCCTACGTGGGTGCGCTGCGCGACCTGCTGCGCGCCCTGGGCGTCTCCGACGTGCGGATGGAGCAGGGCTCGCTGCGCTGCGACGTCAACCTGTCGCTGCGCACCTCTGCCGATGCCCCGCTGGGCACCCGCTCGGAGACCAAGAACGTCAACTCGCTGCGCTCGGTCGAGCGGGCGGTGCGCTACGAGATCGGCCGGCAGGCCGCACTTCTCGACTCCGGCGGGCGGGTCGTGCAGGAGACCCGGCATTGGCACGAGGACACCGGCCTGACCACCTCGGGGCGTGTCAAGGAGGGCTCGGAGGACTACCGGTACTTCCCGGAGCCCGACCTCGTGCCGATCGCCCCGTCCCGCGAGTGGGTCGAGGCCCTGCGCGCGACGCTGCCGGAGAACCCCGCGATGCGACGCACCCGGCTGGCCGAGCTGTGGGGCATCAGCGACGTGGACATGGCCAACGTGGTCAACGCCGGTGCCCTGGACCTGGTCGAGGCCACCATCGCGGCCGGGGCGGGCCAGTCCGCGGCACGCAAATGGTGGACCGGTGAGCTGGCCCGGCTGGCCAAGGAGCAGGGCGTCGAGTTGGCGGACCTGCCGATCACCCCCGCTGCGGTCGCCGAGGTCGAGGCCCTGGTGGTGGCCGGCACCGTCAACGACAAGCTCGCGCGGCAGGTGCTCGAGGGCATCCTGGCAGGCGAGGGGTCAGCGGCCGACGTGGTCGCGGCCCGGGGCCTGGCGGTGGTGTCCGACGACGCTGCGCTGCTCGTGGCGATCGACGAGGCCCTGGCCGCCCAGCCCGACGTCGCGGCGAAGATCCGCAGCGGCAAGCTCGCCGCCGCCGGCGCGATCGTGGGGGCGGTCATGAAGGCCACCCGCGGCCAGGCCGACGCAGCCCGAGTCCGAGAGCTGATCTTCGAGCGCCTGGACGTACCCGGATAGCTGCCACCTCCACCTCGGAGGAGTCCGCTGTCCGGCTGCGTCGCAGGGTCGGCGGACACGACGGAGGGCCGGCCCCACCGGGGAACCGGCCCTCCGTCGGGTGCGACGACTACGTGGCGCTGAACTTCTCCACCGCGCGCCAAGCCAGCGGGAACAGACCCGCAGCCAGTGCGATCTTGAGCACGTCGCCTATCAGGAACGGCGTGACGCCCAGTCCGATCGCTGCGCTCAACGACACTCCGAGGGCGGCAGCCAGCCACAGGGTGCCCACCGCGTAGATCACCACGTTGCCCAGGATCATGAGCCCGGCAGTGCGTGGCGCGGTCCGGGTGGCGCCGCGCTGGGCCAGGAAGCCGACCAGTGCGGCAGCGGCGATGAAGCCCACGATGTAGCCGAACGTCACGGTGAGCGCGCCGCCCTTGAAGGCCGAGGACGCGCCATTGAACCAGGGCACCCCGGCCAGTCCGGCGACGGCGTACACAGCCATCGAGGCCATGCCGCGCCACATGCCCAGAGCAGCAGCGGTGAGCAGAACCGCGAAGGTCGAGCCGGTCAGCGGGACCGGGGTGAAGGGCAGCGGGACGACCACCTGCGCGGAGATCCCGACAAAGGCGGCGCCGGCGATCACGAGGACCGCATTGCGCACCGCGCTGCGGGCGAAGACGTCTGCGATGACGGCTGGGGCGGGAGCGGCGAGGGACATCTGGGTTCTCCTGATCCACTGCCGGCTCCGGTGCCGGCACTCTGACTGACATGGGGAGCCTAGCGGGTGGCCAGGGCCGAGTCCCACGAGGCCGACGCCCGGCGCCGGGCGCTGTTCCGCGGGCGTCCGGCGTAGCCTGAGGCCATGCGAAGGTTGATCCCGCTGGCCGCTGGCCTGGTGCTCGTGGGCCTGGTGTCCGTGCCCGCCCAGCCGCTGTCCGTCCCGGCGCCGTTCGGCTCGGCCAGGTCGGAATCGTCGGTTGTGACGGTGGGGACCAGCGCGTCGGCAGCCCGTCAGCTCGGCGCCGTCGGCTCCGGGGCCCATGTGGTGGCCGTCGGCGACATCGCCCAGCCGGGCAGCCCGCATGCCCGAGTCGCCGCGCTCACCACGTCGCTGCGCCCCGATCGGCTCCTGCTGGCCGGTGACATCGCCTATCCGGACGGCAGCCTGGCGCAGCTGCGCAGCACGTTCGACCCCGCCTGGGGGCGGTTCGGCAGCATCTGGCTGCCGGTCCCGGGCAACCACGAGTACCGCACGCGCAAGGCCGCCGGCTACCGCACGTACTTCGGCGAGTCCGGTGGGCTTTGGTGGTCGCGCAAGATCGGCTCCTGGCGGGTGATCGGGCTGGACAGCGAACGCGTGTCGAGCAAGAAGCAGCAGGCCTTCCTCAAGCGGACGCTCAAGAAGTACAACCGAACCCCGACCCTGGTCGTGTGGCACCGCCCGCGGTACTCCAGCGGTCATCACGGCGACCAGCGCAACACCGCCGCGCTGTACAACCTGGTCCGCAAGGATCGCGACGTGAAGCTGATCGTCTGGGGTCACGATCACGACTACGAGCGGATGACCCCGCCGGTCAAGGGTCGGGCCAGCACACTGACCGCGTTCGTGGTCGGCAGCGGCGGTGGCGAGCAGCGGGTCGACACCACGCGCACGAACCGCTCCTGGAGCCGCAGCTTCACCAACACCGACTACGGCGTCCTGGACCTGCGGCTGCGCACTCGGTCGTTCAGCTGGGCCTTCGTCACGATCGAGGGCCGCACCCTGGACGCAGGCACGCAGCGCTGGTGACCCCCCGTCGGTGCCGGGACGGCGACCCGCTGCCGTGACCTGTCCGGGGCCCACGCTGAAGTTGCGTTGCGGGGGGGCGTGTCGTTGGCGCGAGGCAACGCAGGTGCGTGGCGATCCGGCCAACAGCAGGCGGGCTGCACCGGGTGGGGGCGCGCGGCGGGGTGCACAGGAGATGCGCGCGGGGGCGCCGTCGGCCGGCAGCGCCTAGTCTGCGCAGGTGGCGCGACGACTGGTACTCATGGGCTCCGGCGAGACGACCCCGGGCATGCTCGGCGTGCATCGGGAGGTGTTCGCCGACCTGCCTGCAGGCGCCCAACTGGCTCTGATGGACAGCCCGTTCGCGTTCCAGGAGAACGCCGACGAACTCGTCGATCGGATCAGCGGCTACTTCGACCAGTCACTGGGCCGAACGGTGCAGCGGATCACGCTGCCCGCCGGTGCGGACGCGCTGACCCAGGCGCAGGCGCTGGCCGCGATCCGCTCGGCCGACTGGCTGTTCGCCGGCCCCGGCTCGCCCAGCTACGCGCGCCGGGCGTGGGTGGGCACCCCCGTCCCGCAAGCTCTGGCAGACCTGGTCGCGCCGGGCCGGTCGGCGGCGCTGGTGGTGGCCTCCGCTGCGGCGGTCACCCTCGGGTCCTGGGCGCTGCCGGTCTACGAGATCTACAAGGTCGGCGAGGACCCGCGCTGGGAGCCGGGGATCGGGGTCATGGATCGGGTCCTGGGCTGGCGCTGCGCGGTGATCCCGCACTACGACAACCAGGAGGGTGGCACCCACGACACCCGCTTCTGCTATCTGGGCGGACGTCGGCTGGCGCGGATCGAGGATGAGCTCGACGGCGCCCTCATCGTCGGCGTCGACGAACACACTGCGGTGCTGTTCGACCTGGACGCCGGCCGGGTCCGGGTCGCCGGCCGGGGCGGGCTGACGCTGCGGGTCGCCGGGGTGGAGGAAGTCCTGCCGGCGGGTACGGAGGTGGCGCTCACCGAGGTGGAGACACTCATCGACCGGCTTCGCGGAGTCGGTAATGAGCCGGGGGCCGTGCTCGTTGCGTCGCAGCCCGATCCTGCTGTGGCGTCAGCCGCCGGGGAGGATGCAGCCCAAGGCTCGGTCGTGGGGGCGAGTGCCTCCCCCAGCTCGGCCGCCGGGCAGGGGGCCTCCCACACCTCGGCCGGCGACGGTGACTCCGAAAGCCTCCCCGCCGGCGACGGTGACTCCCAAGCCTCGGCTTCCGGCGACCGAGACTTGCAAGGCTCGGCCCCCGGCGACGGCGACTCCCAAGCCTCGGCCTCCGGCGACGGAGACTCCCAAGCCTCGACGGCCGGGCAGGCTGCCTCTCGGGGCCTTCCCGCCGGCGAGGGTGCCCGCGAAGGCCTCCCTGCCGGCGACGCTGCCTCCCAGGCCCCAGCCGAGTTGGCGCGGGTCATCCTCGATGCGATCCCGGAGTCCGCGCAGCGTGCCAGAGTTGCGGTGGTCGATCTGCTGCGCGGCGCCGAGGATGCGGCCGAGCGCCATGACCGCGAACTCGCAGGCCATGCCGTCCAGGCGGTCGTCGACCTGCGCGCCGAGGCCCGGGCGTCCGGCGACTGGGTCGCCAGCGACCGGCTGCGCGACGTGCTCACCGAACTGGGCGTCGAGGTCCGCGACGCCCGCGACGGGTCGACCTGGAGCTGGTCGTGACCTTCGAGCCACCCGGCGATCCAGGCGCGCGGTGGGCAGACGCGACCACACCGCGTCCCGACGGCAGCGGGCCGATCGCGCTGGTCGGTTCGGGGGAGTACCTGCCGGTGATGCTCGAGGTCGAGAGGTTGCTGCTCGCCGGCCGGGCGCCGCGCTACGTGCAGATCCCGACGGCAGCGGCGCCCGAGGGACCGCAGGTCCTGGCGAAGTGGACCCGCCTGGGCCGCGAGCAGGCCGACCGGCTCGGGGTGCAGGCGGTGCCGCTGCTGATCGCCGACCATGACGACGCGCAGGACCCCAGCCTGGCCGAGCAGGTGCGCGGCGCGGGCCTCATCTACTTCTCCGGCGGCAACCCTGCCCACCTCGCCGGCTCGCTGCGGGGTTCGGCAGTGTGGCACGAAGTCCTGGCAGCGTGGCGCGGGGGCGCTGCGCTGGCCGGGTGCAGCGCCGGTGCGATGGCGATGACTGGATGGGTGCCGGCGGTGCGCGCCCTGCATCGTCCGGTCGACCCCGGGCTGGGACTGCTGCCGCACCTGCGGGTCATCCCACACTTCGACAAGATGCTCGGCTGGGCCCCGGACCTGCTCACCCGCGTGCTGCTGCATGCCCCGGAGGGCGTGACCGTGCTGGGGATCGACGAGGACACCGCACTGGTCGGCGGGCCGCACGAGTGGACGGTCATGGGCCGCCAATCGGTGTGGACCCTGGGCCACGGCGCCCGGACCGAGCACCCCGCCGGTTCCAGGCTGCGCACTCCGGGTGTCGGCTAGCCGCAGTCGGGGGGCGTAGCGTCGCCTGTGTGCTGACGATGATGCCCCCAGACATTGGCGAGGGGATGCCCGAGGATCTCGCCGGGGGCGTGGTCACCTGGGACTCCGGCGCCCCGCTGCCCGACCAGATCGACGAGGTCGATCTCTGGGTGCCGCCCTACACGGCCACCGTTGCCGACCTGACTCTGATGGACCGGCTGCCCGGCCTGCAGGTCGTGCAGGCCCTGACCGCCGGCGTGGACCCCTACCTACCGCTGCTCCCCGCTGGGGTGGCCCTGTGCAACGCGGCCGGCGTGCATGACGCCTCGACCGCCGAGCTCGCGGTCGGACTCACCCTGGCCAGCCTGCGCCACCTCGATGAGTTCGCGCGCGCGATGCCCGAGGGTCGCTGGGCCCACGCGCGGCACCAAGCGCTGGCCGACACACGAGTGCTGATCGTGGGGTTCGGGTCGATCGGACGGGCGATCGCGCGCCGGCTGCGCGGATTCGAGTGCGAGGTGGTGGCGGTGGCGCGCACCGCTCGCGAGGTCGACGGCGTTCAGGTCCGCGCCGT
This sequence comes from uncultured Actinomycetes bacterium, assembly GCA_963798745.1. Lineage (GTDB taxonomy): Bacteria > Actinomycetota > Actinomycetes > S36-B12 > CAIYMF01 > Prado023. The sequence continues at coordinate 375,054 of CAWCUF010000003.1, read as the reverse complement.
CGAGGTACTGCCCGACCTGGTGCCCGACGCCGACGTGGTCATCCTCATCGTCCCGCTCACCTCGGCCACCCGGGGGATGGTCGACGCGGCGTTCCTGGCCCGCATGCGTGACGGCGCACTGCTGGTGAACGTCGCGCGCGGCCCGGTGGTGGACACCGATGCACTGCTGGCCGAGTGCGCCTCCGGTCGGCTCCGGGCCGCGCTGGACGTCACCGACCCCGAGCCGCTGCCGGCGGACCACCCACTCTGGCGCACGAATGGTGTGCTCATCAGCCCACACGTGGGCGGCAACACCACGGCCTTCCTGCCGCGGGCGCGCCGGTTGGTCGCCGAGCAGGTGCAGCGCCACCGCTCCGGCGAGCCACTGCTCAACGTCGTCGTCTCCGGTGCGCCACTACGCTTGCGGCCATGACTGCTACCGACACCCCCAGCAGCCCCGACATCAAGCCACGCAGCCGCGAGGTCACCGACGGGCTCGAGCGCGCCCCAGCCCGCGGGATGCTGCGGGCCGTGGGAATGGGCGACGAGGACTGGGTCAAGCCCCAGATCGGCATCGCCTCGAGCTGGAACGAGATCACGCCGTGCAACCTGTCCCTGGAACGGTTGGCCCGTTCGGCCAAGGAGGGTGTGCACGGCGGCGGCGGCTTCCCGATGCAGTTCGGCACCATCTCGGTCTCCGACGGCATCTCGATGGGCCACGAGGGCATGCACTTCTCCCTGGTCAGCCGCGAGATCATCGCCGACTCGGTCGAGGCGGTCATGCAGGCCGAGCGCCTGGATGGCATGGTCACCTTCGCCGGGTGCGACAAGTCGCTGCCCGGGATGCTGATGGCGGCCGCGCGCCTGGATGTCGCCAGCGTGTTCGTCTACGCCGGCTCGATCCTGCCCGGGCGTGTCGGTGACCGCGACGTCACCATCATCGATGCCTTCGAGGCCGTCGGGGCCTGCGCTCGTGGGCTGATCACCCGCGCGGAGGTCGACGAGATCGAGCGCGCGATCTGCCCCGGTGAGGGCGCTTGCGGTGGGATGTACACCGCCAACACCATGGCCTCGGCAGCCGAGGCGATGGGCATGAGCCTGCCCGGCTCGGCAGCCCCGCCCGCTGTGGACCGCCGCCGCGACGGGTTCGCCCGGCGCTCCGGCGAGGCCGTCGTGGAGCTGCTGCGCCAGGGCATCACCACCCGCGACATCATCACGAAGAAGTCTCTGGAGAACGCGATCGCGGTCGTCATGGCGCTCGGCGGCTCCACCAATGCGGTGCTGCACCTGCTGGCCATCGCCCACGAGGCGGACGTGGACCTCGAGATGGAGGACTTCCACCGGATCGGCTCGAAGATCCCGCTGCTCGGTGACCTCAAGCCGTTCGGCCGCTTCGTCATGAGCGACATGGACCGGGTCGGGGGAGTGCCGGTCATCATGCGTGCCCTGCTCGATGCCGGCCTGATCCACGGCGACGCGCTGACGGTCACCGGGCGCACCGTCGCGGAGAACCTCGCCGAGGTCGACCCGCCGGACCCCGACGGCACCATCCTGCGCGCGCTCAGCGATCCGATGGGCGGGGTCGGCGGCATCACGATCCTCGGCGGGTCGTTGGCCTCCGAGGGGGCGGTCGTGAAGAACGCCGGCATCCCGGTGGAGGTGTTCGAGGGGCCGGCGCGCGTGTTCGAGCGTGAGCGGGCCGCGATGGACGCCCTCGAGGACGGCACGATCCAGGCCGGCGACGTGGTGATCATCCGCTACGAGGGTCCCAAGGGCGGGCCCGGCATGCGCGAGATGCTCATGATCACCGCGGCCATCAAGGGCGCCGGCCTGGGCAAGGACGTGCTGCTGATCACCGACGGCCGGTTCTCGGGGGGCACCACCGGCCTGTGCGTGGGGCACGTGGCCCCGGAGGCCGTCGACGGCGGGGCGATCGCCCTGGTGGCCGACGGCGACCGGGTGCGCATCGACATCCCCGGCCGCACGCTGGATCTCCTGGTCGACGAGGCCGAACTGGCAGCGCGCCGTGCCGACTGGGCTCCGTTGCCGCCGCGCTATCACCCGCGGCGTGCTGGCCAAGTACGCCAGACTCGTCGGCTCAGCCTCCCACGGCGCGGTCTGCGACTGACCCGCCCGCGAACTCGCGGTCCCACCGACGCCCCAACGCGTCCCGCCCCTACCCCGACCGAGCAGGCCCGCCGGCGCCCCAACGCGTCCCCGGCCCCTACCCCGACCGGCCCTGCGCCGGTGGAGGTACGGGCAGCCCGTCCCAGGGCCAGTCCCCCCGCACTGCCCCCGGCGCCGGTGGCCGGCCAGACCGCCCCCCGACCCGGCCCCTGCGGCGGTTCCCGGACCAGCCCGCCCTCCGATTCGGCCCTGCCCCGCGCACAGAGCCTCCATCAGCCCCGACGCGCACGAAACGGTCGTTCTGAGGCGGGTGACATCGCCGCCCCATCCTGACGCAGGCGAACCGGTCGTTCAGAGCCCGATCTGAGGACCCAGAACGGCCTTTGGTGCGCGACCCCGGACCAGCGGCCGGCCGCCCCATCGGGAACGACCACTTCGGGCGCGCCGCCTGATTGCGGAGCGGGTGAACGGCGCAGGACCGGGCTGGGGCCGTGGGTGCGGGTGGGTGAGCCGGGCGGGTGGCCGGGTGGGTGAGCCGGGCAGGGTGGACCGGGGTGGGATGAGCGGGGCCGGGTCGGGGCGGGCCGGGCAGGACAGACAGCGTCCTCGAATCGGTCCTCGAATCGCGTGGGACACTTCGTCTCACATCGTGGACATTTCGGCGTGAGGGTTGCGCTCCCGGCCGGGTGTGGGCACTATTGCGCCGTGCAGCGAATTATCGTAGTAGCCGACGGCGCCGGGGTAGGGACCCCAGCCTGACCCTCCCCTACTTCGACGCGACCTCGTGGGCCCCCCTGGGCCACGGGGTCTTTTCATTGCACTGGCAGGATTGACCACCGAACACCCGCACCGAGAGCAAGGACCCGAGATGGCGACCGACACCAACACCCCGACGGAGACGATCAGCGGGGCCAGCAGCCTCGTCCGCTCGCTGGAGGCCGCCGGCGTCGACGTCGTGTTCGGGATCCCCGGTGGCGCGATCCTGCCTGCCTACGACCCGCTGATGGACTCCACCCAGGTCCGGCACATCCTCGTCCGCCACGAGCAGGGCGCAGGGCATGCCGCAGCGGGCTACGCGTACGCGACCGGACGGGTCGGGGTCTGCATGGCGACCTCCGGCCCGGGAGCGACCAACCTGGTCACGCCGATCGCTGACGCGTACATGGACTCGGTGCCGATGGTGGCGATCACCGGTCAGGTGAACTCCGCGGCCATCGGCACCGATGCCTTCCAGGAGGCCGACATCCGCGGGATCACGATGCCGGTCACCAAGCACAACTACCTGATCACCAACGCCGACGACATCCCGCGGGCGATCGCCGAGGCGTTCCACATCGCAGCGACCGGGCGCCCCGGACCGGTCCTGGTCGACATCTCGAAGGACGCCCTGCAGGCCCAGACGACCTTCACCTGGCCCACCCGCCTGGACCTGCCCGGCTACAAGCCCACGACCCGCCCGCACGCCAAGCAGGTGCGCGAGGCTGCCCGGTTGATCCTCGAGTCGCGCAAGCCGGTGCTCTACATCGGCGGCGGGATCATCCGCGCCGAGGCCTCGGCAGAGCTGCGTTCGCTGGCCGAGCTGACCGGCATCCCCGTCGTGACCACGTTGATGGCCCGCGGGGCGTTCCCCGACAGCCACCCGCAGCACCTGGGCATGCCCGGTATGCACGGTTCGGTGGCGGCGGTGGGGGCGCTGCAGAGCTCGGACCTGCTGATCGCGCTGGGCACCCGGTTCGACGACCGGGTCACCGGCCAGTTGTCCACGTTCGCCCCTGGCGCCAAGGTGATCCACGCCGACATCGACCCGGCGGAGATCTCGAAGAACCGGCACGCGGACGTGCCGATCGTGGGCGATGCCCGCGAGGTCATCGTCGAGCTGATCGGCGCGCTGCAGGCCGAGTTCGCCGCCGGCCGGGCACTGGACATCCAGTCCTGGTGGGTCGAGCTGGACCGCTGGCGCACCACGTACCCCGTCGGCTACGACCAGCCCGCCGACGGCACGCTGGCCCCGCAGTACGTCATCGAGCGGCTCAGCGCGATCGCCGGCCCGGACGCCCTGTACGTCGCTGGTGTCGGCCAGCACCAGATGTGGGCCGCCCAGTTCGTGCAGTACGAGAAGCCGGGCAGTTGGATCAACTCCGGCGGGCTGGGCACGATGGGTTTCGCGGTGCCCGCAGCGATGGGCGCGCAGGTCGGTGCCCCGGACAAGGTCGTGTGGGCCATCGACGGGGACGGCTGCTTCCAGATGACCAACCAGGAGCTGGCCACCTGCACGATCAACCGGATCCCGATCAAGGTGGCGCTGATCAACAACGGCGCGCTGGGCATGGTCCGCCAGTGGCAGACGCTGTTCTACAGCGAGCGCTACTCCAACACCGACCTGCACAGCCACGACTTCCCGGACTTCGTGAAGCTGGCCGACGCCTACGGTGCGGTCGGGCTGCGCTGCGACTCGGCGGCCGACGTGGACGCCACGATCGAGAAGGCGATGAGCATCAACGACGTGCCGGTGGTCGTGGACTTCCGCGTGCACAAGGACGCCATGGTCTGGCCGATGGTGGCCGCCGGCACGAGCAACTCCGAAATCAAGCACGCGCGCGACATGGCGCCGAAGTGGGACCGGGAGGACTGAGCGATGAGCCGTCACACATTGAGCGTGCTGGTCCAGGACCAGCCGGGGGTGCTGGCCAGGATCGCCGGGCTGTTCTCCCGGCGCGGGTTCAACATCGAGTCCCTGGCCGTGGGCCCGACCGAGACCCCTGAGGTCTCGCGGATCACGCTGGTCGTCGAGGTCGGGGGGCTGGCTCTCGAGCAGGTCACCAAGCAGCTGAACAAGCTGGTCAACGTGATCAAGATCGTGGAGCTGGAGCCGACCACGTCGGTGCAGCGCGAGTTCATGCTGGTCAAGGTGCGTGCGGATGCGACCACCCGAAGCCATGTGCTCGAGACCGTGTCGCTGTTCCGGGCCAACGTCGTGGACGTGTCCCCGGATGCGGTCACCATCGAGGTCACCGGCAGCCAGGACAAGCTCGAGGCGTTCCTGCGCGTGCTGGCGCCCTTCGGGGTCCGCGAGCTGGTCAAGTCCGGGGTCGTGGCGCTGGGCCGCGGCTCGAAGTCGATGACCGAGCGGACACTTCGTCCGGTGGACCGCTCGGCCTGACCCTGCTGCACCACCCGGTCCCGGGGGCCGGTCGGTCGGTCGGCACGAGCTGGATCAGGCCGATCCGCCGGCGCCGACCGAACTGACTCACATCGGGCGGTTGCCCGCCCGCACGTACCCACCTGCGACAATCCCCCCACTGCCCAGGGTCGGCCACCGCGCCCGCCACCCGCCACCCCCACCACCCACCAAGGAGCCCGACGTGGCTGAACTGTTCTACGACGACGACGCCGATCTGGCGATCATCTCCGGCCGCAAGGTCGCGGTCCTGGGCTACGGCAGCCAGGGGCACGCCCATGCGCTGAGCCTGCGCGACTCGGGGGTGGACGTGCGCGTCGGACTCGCCGAGGGGTCCGGCAGCCGGGCGAAGGCCGAGGCTGAGGGACTGCGCGTGGTCGACCCGGCCACCGCCTGCGAGGAGGCCGACCTGATCATGGTCCTGGTCCCGGACCCGGCCCAGCGTGGCCTGTACGCCGAGGCGATCGCGCCGAACCTGAACCCGGGTGACGCGCTGTTCTTCGCCCACGGCTTCAACATCCGGTTCGGCTACATCACCCCGCCCGCCGACGTGGACGTGTGCATGGTCGCCCCGAAGGGCCCCGGACACCTGGTCCGCCGCGAGTACGTGGCCGGCCGGGGCGTGCCCGCGATCGTGGCCGTCGAGCAGGACGCCACCGGCAACGCCTGGGCACTGGCCCTGAGCTACGCCAAGGCGATCGGCGCGCTACGCGCCGGGGGGATCAGGACCACGTTCACCGAGGAGACCGAGACCGACCTGTTCGGCGAGCAGGCCGTGCTCTGCGGCGGCGCGTCCAAGCTGGTCCAGACCGGGTTCGAGGTGCTGACCGAGGCCGGCTACCAGCCCGAGGTCGCCTACTTCGAGTGCCTGCACGAGCTCAAGCTGATCGTCGACCTCATGTACGAGGGCGGTATCGCCAAGCAGCGCTGGAGCGTCTCGGACACCGCCGAGTACGGCGACTACGTGTCGGGCCCTAGGGTCATCGACGCGCAGGTCAAGGCCAACATGCAGGCGGTGCTCGCCGACATCCAGTCCGGTGAGTTCGCGCGGCGCTTCATCGCCGACCAGGACGCCGGGGCGCCGGAGTTCGCCGCGCTTCGTGCCGAGGGGGAGGCGCACCCGATCGAGGCGACCGGCCGGGAACTGCGCAAGCTGATGTCGTGGGTCAAGACCGGCGACGCGGACTACGTGGAGGGCACCGCGGCACGCTGACCCACCAGCGGCACCTGGGACTGGGTCATGGATCCGGCACTGCGACTGCTGGATCCATGGCGTAAGCCGGCCAGCGGTCAGGGCAGCCGATCCGGATCCCGGCCCAGTTCAGAATCCGTCCCCCTGATCCGTTGCCACGCTTGTGTCCCCAGCACCCGGGGCGTTCGGTTCGGCCGGGATCGAGCAGGTCCGGCAACCCCACGGACGATGCTCCCGGTGGTCCAGCGGACCTGGCGTGCCCGCAGCGGCGAGCAGCGGCATGAGTGCGGCGACCAGCACGAGGGCGGCATTGGCCGAGGCGCTGATCCGGCGGTCGGGTGGCGGGGCGCTGCCCTCGCGATGCTCGTGCATGGACCAAGGGTGGCCGCAACCGGCTGACCTCGCACCTGATGGGCGCCCTTCGGCGCACGACTCGGGACCTTCGGGGTGCCGGGGACCGGCTCAGCGGCCTCGGTAGAATCCGGGCATGGCGTGCGGACCCACCGCGTGCTGCCTGCCAAGAGGGTGCATACCGTGAGCAAGCCCATCGTCCTGATCGCCGAGGAACTCAGCCCCGCCACCGTCGACGCGCTCGGTCCCGACTTCGAAGTCCGCTACTGCGACGGATCGGACCGGGCCCAGTTGCTGCCGGCGATCGCCGACGTGGACGCGATCCTCATCCGCTCGGCCACCAAGGTCGACGCGGAGGCGATCGCGGCTGCCCGGCGCCTGAAGGTCGTCGCCCGGGCCGGGGTCGGCCTGGACAACGTCGACGTCGCGGCAGCCACGCAGGCCGGGGTGATGGTCGTCAACGCCCCCACTTCGAACATCGGTTCGGCCGCGGAGCTCGCCGTGGCCCTGCTGCTGGCCACGGCCCGACACATCGCGCCGGCCAACGACGCGCTCAAGGGCGGGGCGTGGAAGCGCTCGAAGTACACCGGCGTCGAGGTCGCGGACAAGACCGTGGGCGTGGTCGGTCTGGGCCGGATCGGCATGCTCGTCGCCCAGCGCCTGAGTGCCTTCGGGGTCAAGCTCATCGCGTACGACCCGTACGTCCAGCCCGCCCGGGCAGCCCAGATCGGTATCCGGATGGTGTCCCTGGACGAGTTGCTGGCCGAGAGCGACTTCATCACCGTCCACCTGCCCAAGACGCCCGAGACGATCGGCCTGATCGGCGACGAGGCCCTGCACAAGGTCCGCCCCACCGTGCGGATCGTCAACGCCGCGCGCGGGGGCATCGTCGACGAGGCGGCACTGTACGAGGCCATCGTCGACGGTCGGGTCGCCGGCGCCGGGATCGACGTGTGGGCCAAGGAGCCCTGTACCGACTCCCCGCTGTTCAGCCTCGAGCAGGTCGTGGTCACCCCGCACCTGGGCGCCTCCACCGACGAGGCCCAGGAGAAGGCCGGCATCGCTGTCGCGAAGTCGGTGCGCCTGGCGCTGGCCGGTGAGTTGGTCCCCGACGCGGTCAACGTCAAGGGTGGCGTGATCGCGGCCGACGTCCGCCCGATGCTGCCTCTGACCGAGGCCCTCGGGCAGATCGCCAGCGCCCTGGCGGTCGCCCCGGTTGCCGCGGTCGAGACCGAGGTCCGCGGCGAGGTCACCGAGAACGACGTGAAGATCCTCGAGCTGTCTGCGCTCAAGGGCCTGTTCACGCCGCTGTCCGAGGAGCAGGTCTCCTACGTCAACGCGCCGCTGATCGCCACCGATCGTGGCATCGAGGCGGCGCTGGTCACCGACGCCGACGCCGGCGACCACCGCAACCTCGTGCGCGTGCGCCTGGCGCTGACCGACGGCACGTCGCTGAGCGTCGGCGGGACGCTGTCCGGCCCGCGCAACGTGGCCAAGCTGGTGGAGATCGACGACTTCGACCTCGAGGTGCCGCTCAGCGAGCACCTGGTGATCCTGCGCTACGCCGACCGCCCCGGGATCGTCGGTGGCGTCGGTGGTGCGCTCGGCGATGCGGGCATCAATATCGGCGGCATGCAGGTCTCGCGCGAGGCAGTCGGGGGCGAGGCCGTGATGGTGCTCACCGTTGATGCTTCACCGGGCCTCGAGGTGCTCGACGCGATCGCAGACGAGATCGCGGCCCATCAGGTGGTCGGCGTCGACCTGGTCTGAGGCGGGCGGTGTCGACCTGATCTGACCGGGCGGTGGGGGCCGCCTTGGCATGCCCACGGGGGCGGCACAGAACTCCCAGGACGCCCGGCGAACGTGGCCGGGTAGTACTACAACTCGAATGGACTTTTCGATCGCGCAGCGCGGGCTGCCCGCGGGTCGCGGCACGCGAACTCGCAGACCCGATCCGGTAGTCGGCTCGTGGCTGCCCCGTGCGTCTCTCGTACGCCCTCTGGTCTCGGGCGGAAGATCAACTGCAGGGCGATGATGACGGCCATCGTCGGTCAGAGTCTCGGCCAACCCTGCACATCTGTCATGTACACACAAGTGGCCATCACACAAGGTGACTCAGGGTTCTCTGAGAGTGCATGAAGTTGCACCAAATGGGGGACATTCGCAGGGGACGATGACAGAAAGTGACGCTTGGATGCTAATCTTTCGGCCTGTAGAGACGTTGCTGCGCAGAATCTGATGTGCACGAAAAGGCACTGCGCATCACTGACCGTAACGGAGCCGGCGGAGGAGTCTGACATGCTCAGTTTGCTGAGTGAGCGCTGCTTGGAGTCACGACGGCCGGTTGGTCGCGGTGCAGCCGAGTTTGCGCCTCGGCGCCAACTCGGCCCACCGATAGTCCTTGATCCGCAGCAGAGCCCCCGCAGCCCGTGGACGGTTTGCGAGAACCGGGTCCGGGTACCAGGTGTCATGAGCAGGAGTCGCCACACGGTGCGAGTCGCTCTCCCCCAGCACCCCATGGAGGTCAGGCCCTGATGGCTGCCATCGTTGATCTGCGGCTGGGCCGGAGCCGGGGCATCGCGCTTCCCGTGGCCTGGTCGACCAGTCCGTCGATGCGCCTGCGTCGACAGGTCCTGGGCGCTGATGTCGGGGCCGCGGCAATCGGGCTCCTGATCACCGTGGTCGTCCTCGGCGCGTCGACCGAGCTGGTCGTTGTCGTTGGGCTGTGGGTGCTGTCGCTGCGTCAGGCTTGGTATGTCGAGCGTCGGTTCGCGCTCAACCCGCGCGACGTCGGTGCGGTGTCTCGGGCCTGGGTGCGAGCCGCACTGCCCTTCGCGGTGGCCGCCGCGTTCATCCCTGCCTTGACCGGGTCCTACGGCCTGCTGGCACTCGGTACCATGGCGGGCGCCACCTACATGGGGCGCGTGGTGGTGGGCCGACGGCTGGCACGCGAGCGTCGGGCGGGCCGCGCACAGGTGCCGGTCGTCGCCTGTGGCCAGGGCTCGGAGCTGACGGCCTTCCAGAACATGCTGTCGCGCGATCCCGCGCCCGCATGGAATGTCGCCTCGTTCCTGGAGGCCGACCGAGGGGCCGATCCACCGAATTCGGAGGTCACCGAGTCGGACGAGCGCCGGGCGACGCCCTGCGTGGAAGCCGCAGTGGACGAGGCTCTGCACCTCGGCCTGGACGACGTCGTCCTGGTCGGCCCCACGGATCTGTCCGGTGAGCATCTGCGCACAGCGATCTGGCGTGCTCAGGCGGTGGGCATCAACATTCACCTCCTGCCGCTGACCGCACCGCTGGCCACCCCGACGATGGAGAGTTTCGACAACCTCGGGCTGGCGCAGTTGACGTTCGGCGGGAACGCCCGTCCTGTCGAGGATCGCTGGATCAAGTCGCTGGGTGACCGTCTGCTTGCGGGCGTGGGCCTGATGCTCATCGCGCCCCTGCTTCTGGTCATCGCCGCAGCGGTGCGACTCACGTCGCCGGGTCCCGCGCTGTTCCGCCAGGAGCGCGTGGGTCGCGAGGGGGAGTCGTTCACGATGCTCAAGTTCCGCACGATGGTCGTGGACGCAGAGCAGCGCCTCAACGAGTTGGCCGAGCTGAACGTCCACGACAGCCAGACGTTGTTCAAAGTCGTTGAAGACCCTCGGATCACACGGGTTGGGCGGTTCCTGCGCCGGTACTCCCTTGACGAGTTGCCGCAGGTGATCAACGTCGTGCGCGGCGACATGTCCCTGGTCGGTCCGCGCCCGCCGTTGCCCCGCGAGGTCGAGCACTACGACTCGGTGGCGCGCCGTCGCTTCCTGATGCGGCCGGGGATCACCGGGCTGTGGCAGGTCAGCGGACGATCGGACCTCGACCCGGTCGAGTCCGTGCGCCTGGACACCATGTACGTCGAGAACTGGTCGCTGGGCCTGGATGCGCAGATCCTGGCGCGCACCGCCCGTGCGGTCCTGAGCGCGGACGGAGCCTACTGATGGACACGATTCGCCCGATCCTGTTCGTGCACTCCTCGGACGAGATGTACGGCGCTGATCGCATGCTGCTGGAGTTCATCGCCGCGCTGCCCGAGCATGAGCGCTCCGCTGCGCTGGTGTGGCTGCCGACCGACGTTCCGCACGGTGCGAACCCGCTGTGCGCGGAACTGGCTCGGCGCGGCATCGCCTACGAGCACGTCGACCTGCCCATCCTGCGTCGCCGCTACCTGAACCCCAGCGGCCTGGCTGGCCTGGCCGGGCGCTGGCGGGCCGCACGACGACGCCTGCGTGCGCTGGACCCGCAGTGGCTGGTGGCTGCGACCTCGGCCGTGCTCCCGCTGGTGATGGGTCTGGGACGACGCACGAACATGCCTGTCGTGCTGCACATGCAGGAGATCTGGGACAACAAGGAGGCTCGGGTGCTCGGCGCGATGGCCCACCGGGTCGACCATGTGGTCGCCATCTCGGACTCCTCGCGCAGAGCCTGCCAGGACACCTGCGCGAGCGCGCCTCAGTCGTACCCAACGGCACTCCTGCCCCCGGCGATGTGGCGCCACTGGTCGAGCATTCCGGCGAGTTGGTGTTCATCGTTGCCAGCCGCTGGAACGCCTGGAAGGGCCACGAGGTGCTGCTGAACGCGTGGGAACTTGCACGAGGCGCCGGGTCGGCTGGTCATCCTCGGCGGCCCGCCGACCCTGGGACAGGCCGTCGACGTGCCCGGATTGGTGGCACGCAACCGTTATCGCGACTCGATCACGGTGCTCGGCGAGGTGACCGATGCCGGCCGCCAGATCGAGGCGGCTGACGTGATGATCGTGCCCTCGACGAGCCCCGAGCCGTTCGGCCTGGTGACCATCGAGTCGTTTGCGCGCGGCCGGCCGGTGATCGCCACGGCGGCAGGTGGCTCGGGCGAGATCGTCACCCCTGGTACCGGGTGGCTGGTCCCACCTGGCGACGCCCAGGCCCTGGCCGAGGTGCTTCGGAGCCTCACCCGCGCGCAGGTGGAGCAGGCTGGGGCAATGCCCAGCGGCGTTTCGAGGAGCAGTACTCCACGCACGCCTTCGGTCGGCACTCACCGGGTCGCTGGCCGATTGGGAGTCTGCTCGAGGCCCCCGCCGACACCCGCGTCCTCGAGAGCGCCTGAGTCGCGTCAGTGCCCCGGTATCCGGGCCAGCGCGGGTCAGCCAGCGCGGGTCAGGACCTCCGTCGATGCCCCATAGCGCCGCGATGCGGCCGGGACGAAAGCGTTCAGCTGCTCGTCCTGGGGGACCACCCTGGCCTGACCCTGGCGTGCAATGAGCCTGCCGGTCGGGGAGCCCGTGGAGTCCACGAAGCCGCCACCCGCCAGTCCATGCTGCTCGACGATCAGGTTGTAGTAGGGGGACCCCAACCCCTCAGGCCCGCGCAGCTTCGCCAATCCGACGGCCTCGAACTCGCCGGGCTGGCCGCGACCGGGCAGGAACGCGGCCACGGCGCCGGAGTCCTGGTAGACGTTGCCGTCGAGCACCGTGTCGGGCGCGAAGACGGTGTTCAGCGCGACAGTGGTCACCTGGTCGCCGCGGGCAGTGGAACCCCGGACGCAGAGCGCGGTCGGCGCCGGGCAGAAGCGGCCTCCGGTGCTGTCGGCCAGCACGTTGTTGATCATCAGGTCGATGTGGGGGTACCAGCTCAGCCCGGGCGTCAGGTTGGGGCCCGGCCCGAACTCGCCGGAGCGGGCCCGGTCCAGGTCTGAGGGGTAGATGATCCCGCAGGAGGCACGTTCTGCCTCCTGGCCGTAGCGAGCGGGGTGCTCGGCGCAGGGACGGCCCGGGCTGAAGGCCCGGGAGCGGAAGTCGGTCAGGACGGCCACGTTCGTCGCGCCACCGACGACTGTGTTGTTGACCAGCCGGACACCCGATGCGCCGGCCAGGCGCACCCCGGCCTCGTCGCCGTCGGTCAGGATCAGGTTGTTGGCCAGTGTCAGGCCGTGGGAGATCTCGAAGAAGACCCCGCTGCCGGTGTTCCCGCTGATCACGCTGTCGGCAATGGTCACCTCGTAGGAGGACTGGTCCAGCCAGATCCCGTGGCCGCCGTTGTCCTTCAGGTCACTGCCCGAGATCGTCAGCCGATGGCTCTTGGTGACCTTGATACCGCCGACCTGGGGGCCGCCTGCGAACTCGCCCCAGTGGTCAGAGCCGACAAACCGCGACCTGGTCACCACCGTGTTGTCGGCGTAGAGGACCACCCCTGCCAGCCAGCCCGAGCCCTCGATGTTCACTTCGTCTAGCACAGTCCCGGACACCAGTCCGTCGGCCTCACGCCAGGTCCCAGCCAGTTTGAGGGGAGTGCTGGCTGTGTCGTGTACCGTCACCTCGCGCAGGGTGGCTCCGCTCACCCCGGCTGCGATCCGAATCGCGAAGGTTCTCCAGTCGGGGGAGTGCCGCGCCACCGTGATCCCCTCGATGCTGACGTCGTCGGCAGCGATGACCAGGAAGTCCCCCGTCGAGTCGCTGACCCGAAGGTCCTCGGCGTCCGAGGCAGCGACGACCATGCGCGTTGGCTTCGGATCGGAGTCCGTGGCTGAGCTGCGAGGGACGTAGAAGCGTCCCGGGCCGACGAGGCCCTCGTCGAGGACCTGGCGCAGCGGGCGATCGCCGCTCCATGCCTGGTCGGGGAAGTACCCCTGCAGCCGGGTCGGTCGGGCATCTGGGCAACCGACTTCATCGGTGGGACTGGGCTGGGGTGGCCAATAGCCGCCTTCGGGTCCGACGCACGCCCACCCCGCGACGCGGGCGTCGGTAGTCAGCGCGCCGGATTCGGTGACCGCCAAGGGCAGGTCGACCAACGACAACCCCTCGCCCAACGTCGCCGGTACGGGCAGATAGTCGATGGACACGGTGTCGCCGGTGGCATGTCTCCGGTTGAGGGATACCGCGATGGATCCCTCGAACACGACAACTGCACCGGCTGCTGGGCGCACCGTTACCCCGGGCTGATCGATCACCACCGGCCCACTGATCGGATAGGCCCCTTGACGGATGGTCACGGATCCGTGCGGTGCCACCCTCTCCATGGCCGCGGGCAGGGACGCAACGGGGCTCTGCGCAGTGCCGGCAGCCTCGTCGTCGCCGGCGGGGTCCAGGAACACACCGTGAAGCTGCCCGGTGGGAGCCTGGTGCAGGTCCCTAGTTCCCCAGACGTGGCCTGTGCCCACCGAGGCGATGCCCAGGCCCAGGAGGCTGAGCAGGGCAAGAGCGGCACGGTGCACACCCGTCCTGCTCACAATGCTCTCCCGCTCGATGAGACGGATGCGGCCGACGTGCTGGCTGTCTGGCGGGCAGCGTAGTTCAGTCGTCCGCGGAGGCGAAACACCACTTCAGGTTCCCTGCGCCGGGACACCCCTGGGTGGACACGCCCCGCGATGTTACCCGCCGTTTCGCATGTAGGGCGATGGTGTGGTGCGGTCGTGCCAGGTGTTGCCCGTAGCCGTGCTGATGGTGCGGGTCCTGGATCCGACCAGCATGGCGAAGTCGGCAATCGCGGTGCTCCCCCTGGTGAAGACGTTGTCGTTCATGATCAATCCCCTGATCGGCTCGTAGGTCTTGTCAGCGACGTTGATGGTGACCGAGCCTCCGGCGAGCCAGTTTCCGTTGATCGTGACGTTGGAGATGTCGTTGCGATCCTTGGCGATCATGAAGGCCGACGTGTAGATCGTCCCATCGATTCGGGTGCCAGTGACCGAGATGTTGCGACCGCCGACGATCTGGAGCCCGTCGTTGTGAGTGCCATCGGTGTGGCTTGTGTCCTTGTAGTGGATCAGATCATGGATCCAGGACCCTGCGATGGTGACGTTTCCGGCATGTGGGTCCAGGCGTACGGGCGTGCCGTGGACGTGCACCCCATCGACCGTTCTGCTGATTTCCACCCTGCGCAACGTGAAGTTCGAACCTCGCACGCCATCGATGTGGTTGTTCGGTGCTCGAGGAATGAACGTGGAGTCGACCACCAGCGCCGAGGGCTGTCCCACAGCGAATGTCTCGGGTCGCACGTACAGCAACGCTGAGTCGGCAGGGTTCGGGTCCGTACCCCGGAAGGAGCAGTTCCGGAACTGCACACCCGGTGCGCGCACCTCGACAAGTTGGTCGAACCGATAGCCGTCGTAGACCGCGTTCGCTGTGGTCACTATGAGCTTTCCGCCAGTGACATAGTCCCCTGCGTATGGACGATTGGCAGAGGCGAACCGCGCCAAGGGTCCCGACCCAGTCCCGACATTGTGCGGACCTGGTCTCCCAGTCGTTGGCGCAGTGGGCGCTGCGGAAGGCGTTGGCGCTGACCGAGTTGTTGGCGTGGGAGCGGGTGCTGCAGAAGGAGGCGCTGGGGGTCGGGCAACCGATAGGTTGCTCGATCCGGTGCTCGGGGCTGTCGAGGAGGTGCTGGAGGCTGTCGAACTAGAGGAGCTCTCCTTGGCGTCGACGACCCGCGTGACCGCGGTGCTCCTGGCCGACCACCCTGGTGTTGCGGGGACGCGGACCTTCCATTTGCCCGTTCGAGTCCGCATGAAGGAGACATTGACTTTGTGCGCTTTGTTGGTCCGTAGCACCCTCACGACCCGCCAGTCGCCGTTCGCCTTCTTCTTCTTCACCTTCACCCGCCGTCCGGTCGGCCCGGAGACAGTCAACCGCAACGGGGATGCCCCACTCGCGACGATCTTCCCGGCTTCCACCCCGAGATGCGCGTGGTCCGATGGTGCTTCGCTGTCCACATCGGGCCGCTGGCAGAGGCGCCGAAGGGCGCTTGGGTGGCCGCAGCCGGAGCACCGCCGGCTTGCAGGGGAGTAAGGACGGTGCCCACGAGTAGGGCGGAGACAGCCAGCCGTATGCCAATCATGCTACGTTCGTCGGCCTGACCCGATCGGGGCCTGAGTGCCTGGGGCCCTCAGCAATGCACCGTCACCCGATCAGGGGAATTGCCAGCGCCGACGACGGGCGCGGCCGCCGAGGATCGCCATTCTCTGGACGCTCGTCGCACCAATACGGCAGAGCCTCGCGCAGACCTCGCTGGTGGTCACGGATCGTAGCCAGTCCCTTCCGTCGTGCCGGCGTCCTCTCGGAGATGGTAGGGCTGCCTGGGTACCGAGGCCGCTGCTGCCATGGCCTGTGAAGCGTCCGATCCAGAGGGTCTCCGGAGGGTCCTGGGCCAGCGGAACGCGCAGGCCCCCACGCACAGCAATCAGTGGACCTCGCAAGGTGTGCAAACGGGGGACATTCTCAGGGGACGATCACAGAAAGTCACTTCTGGCTGGTATTCTTCTCACATATCGAACGTGCAATGGGTCTCGGACAGCTGGCGGACCTGGCGGCGTTACACAAAGTGACGATGGCCCCTGAGAGAGTAAAAGGTGCCGAGGCGTGTTTGTCACTCACACGGTGTGGAGAGAAGAGCGTGGGTAAGACCTGCGAACGCCGAAAGTTCGGCGATTCGATCACGATGGTGCGCGAAGGAGAAGCAGCGCTGATGGCTGGCGACAGTGATCGACGATCGTGCAAGAGCTCGTTGGGCCCGGTGCCCGGCGGGTCGTCTCGGCGTGCGCGGACCATGGTTGGTCGACCGACGCTGTTCGTCGCCTGCGTACTCCTCCTGGGTGCGTGTGGGACTCAGGCGGCGCCGACGAACGAAGCTCCGTCGACCGACCCGCAACCAGCCGTGACTGCGTCCTCGTCGGGCGATCCTTCCGGGGGGCTGGGCGAGGGGACCAGTGCCACCGCATCCGATGACCCGAAGGCCACCGACTCCGGCGCAGACGCGCCCGGAGTAGCCGCGCCCGGCGAGGTCGGAACCATCGACTTGCCGGCAGTTGACGCGGGAGAGGAAGTCGCCATCAACTCGGGCATCTTCGTCACGGTCTCCGAACCCCGCGAGGTGAACATCGAGGCGATCGGTCCCGGTGAGATCTCTGGAGCGGGGATCGCGCTGACAGTGCAGATCCGCAACGAGTCCGAGTCGCCCCTGGACCTCAGCGGTCTCGCCGTCAACGCCCTGTACGGCGCCGTGCCTGCGGACACCACGATGGCTGAGCCCTCTGACCCCCTGACCGGCTCTCTGGCTCCCGGCAAGGACGCAACCGGCGTCTATGTGTTCCGGACTCCTGACGGCGCAGCATCGAATGCGTTGCGCATCGAGGTGGAGCACAACGGTGCCACGGACGTAGTAGTCGTGAAGCCATGAGACAAGCCACCACCCACAAGCGGTTCCGCAATCAGAAATCCATCTCGAACACGAGGGTCACAATGTCTGCAATCCCCCTGCGCGATCGCGTTCATCCGGCTGCCCGTCGGCTGGCGATCGGTGCGCTCGGCGGCGCCTTGCTCGTCTCAGTCGCGGTGACTCCAAGCATGGCCGACAGCAAGCCGCAGCCGCCGGAGACGGTGAGCACAGTGACATCTGATGCGCTGCCCACGGCTCAGGTCAATGGGGTGGTCTGGGACCAGGTCATCGTTGGCAACACTGTGTATGTCACCGGGAGCTTCACGAAAGCCCGACCGCCCGGGGTGGCCGCTGGCGGCAGCGGGGAGGTCACGCGCAACAACGCGATGGCGTTCGACCTCGAGACGGGCGCCCTGAAGGCGTGGGCGCCTTCGCTCAATGCTCAGGGCAAGTCCATCGCGGCGTCTGCAGATGGGTCCCGGGTCTACGTCGTGGGCCAGTTCAGCACCGTGAACGGCACGAGCAGGTCCCGCATCGTCTCCGTCCGCTCAGATTCCGGCGCCGTCGATACCGGCTTCACTGCCTCGGCCAACGCCACGGTCAACGCAATCGCGGTTGCTGGTGACACCCTCTACCTCGGCGGCATCTTCACCGCCGTCAACAACACCGCGCGCACCCGGCTCGCGGCCGTCTCGTCAAACACGGGCGCTCTTCGAGCCTGGGCACCGCAAGCCGACCTGACCGTTCAGGGGTTGACCGTGCCGCAGGGGATCGGCAACGTCGTGATCGCCGGTCACTTCTCCACCCTCACGTACGTGGACTCTGCCGATCCTGCCAACGCGGTGGTCACCGACGCCAAGGGCATGGGCGCTGTCGATGCGGTGTCCGGTGCCCCTCGACCCTGGAAGATCAATGCATCCGTCGCCAACTACACGGAGAACGCCGCGATCCTGAGCCTGAAGTCGGTCGGCGACGTGGTGTATGGGTCCAGCTACGACTACTACGGTCCTAGCGAGTTCGAGGGCAGCTTCGCGGCCAAGGCCGACGACGGTGCCATAGTCTGGCTCAACGGCTGCAAGGGCGACACCTATGATGTCCAGCCCGTTGGCGACGTCCTGTACTCGGTGGGTCACCCGCACAACTGCGCGCCCATTGGGGGGCACCCACAGACCGATCCGTGGACCTTCGAGCGCGCGCTCGCGACGACGACGGCTGCAGATGGTGTCAACCTCAGCGGCGATTACGCGGGCTACCCGAAGCCGCGGCTCCTGCATTGGAGCCCCTCGATCGACGCGGGTACCTTCACCGGCCAGGCACAGGCGGCCTGGACCGTCGAGGGCACCAGCAAGTACCTCGTCCTCGGTGGCGAGTTCCCCCGCGTCAATGGGGCTGCACAGCAGGGCCTGGTGCGCTTCGCCACTGCGGATGTGGCCCCCAACAAGGACGGCCCGCGTGGCAGCGGAGAGATGAACGTCCAATTGGTCTCCCTGGCCCCCGGTGCCGTGCGCGTCTCCTGGAAGACCGTCTGGGATCGGGACAATCGTCAGATCACCTACGAGGTGCAGCGTCGCCTCCCGGGCGGCAGCTGGACGACCATTCACACGATCGACCAGGACAGCGCGTGGTGGAATCGACCCAGTGTCGCTTTCACCGACACCGGGGCGACCCCTGGTGCGACCGTCGAGTACCGGATCAAGTTCGCCGATCCGTGGGGCAACGGAGGGCCCACGGCTGCGACCAGCATCACGGTGCCAGAGGGCTCGGTTGCTAGCAGCCCGTACCGCACTGCTGTCGCGGACGACGGCGCGACAGCGTACTGGCCGCTCGGCGAGCCGAGTGGCACTATTGGATACGACTGGGCAGGCGCCAACGACCTCACGCTCGCCAGTGATGTTGACCGTGGAGCCAGCGGTGCCCTGGACGGTGACCTCGCCTCCCGATTCCCGGGCACGAGCAACAGCGTCCCGGCCGCCAGCGTCAACTCGATCCCGGGCCCACAGACCTTCTCGGTCGAGGCGTGGGTCAATACGACGAGCACGGCCGGTGGGAAGATCGTCGGTTTCGGCAACAGGAACACCGCTGCCAGCACCAGCTACGACCGGCATGTCTACATGAGCAACGACGGAGCCATCTCCTTCGGGGTCTACCCAGGTGGGGTGCGGCGGATCGCCTCCGGCCCTGGCTTCAACGACGGCGCCTGGCACCATGTCGTGGCCGCTTTGTCCGCCGACGGAATGGTCCTGTACCTGGACGGTGTCGAGGTGGCCCGCGACGCATCCACGACCGCGGCGCAGGACTACTCCGGCTACTGGCGCATCGGCGGTGACAACACGAACGGATGGCCCGGCACTGGCTCGAGCTTCTACCTGAACGGCTCCATCGACGAGGTCGCCATCTATCCGGCTGCGCTGACCGATGCGCAGGTCCGCAGTCACTTCAAGGCTAGTGGTCGCACGTTGTCGCCCGTGGCTGAGTTCTCCGTGTCCAAGGCGGACCTCGATGTGACCTTCGACGGATCTGCGTCGAGCGATCCGGACGGCTCAGTCGAGACCTGGGCGTGGGAGTTCGGGGACGGCTCGACCGGCACCGGTGAGCAGGCATCGCACACCTATGCGACCGCGGGGATATACACCGTCGGCCTGACGGTGACCGACGACCAGGGGGCCACTGCGACGACCTCGCAGTCGATAAGGGTGGGTGGTCGTCCAGCGGACGCCTATGGCTCGGCGGTGTATGACTCGGATCCCGAGTTGTTCTGGCGCCTCAACGAGGCTTCGGGCTCGGCCGTCGTCGACACGACGCTCAACGGCTTCGACGGAACCGCCTCCGGTGGGTACGAGCGGGCCACGACCGGCGTCGTCACCGGAACCTCGACCTCGCTGAACGGCAGCGACGGTTTGCTCTCGTCCAACGATTCGGTGCCCGGACCCTCGGTCTACTCCGAGGAGTTGTGGTTCCAGACCACCACCAACCGGGGTGGCAAGATCATCGGCTTCGGCAACAGGCAGACGGCCAACAGCAGCAGCTATGACCGCCACGTCTACATGTTCGACGACGGTCGACTGCGGTTCGGTGTCTGGAACGGCCGGCAAGACGTGATCGACTCCAGCGCGTCGTACAACGACGGCCAGTGGCATCACATGGTGGCAACGCAAGGCACGGACGGCATGAAGCTGTACGTCGACGGTCAGCTGGTGGGGACGAACCCCGCCACAACGGCTCAGGCCTACACCGGCTACTGGAGGGTCGGCGGCGACGTCACCTGGGACGGCGCGTCGAGCGACTACTTCGCCGGTCTGGTCGACGAGGTCGCCGTGTACGGCACCGCGCTGACCCCGCAGACAGTGCTGGCCCACTATCAGGCCGGTAGCGGTCCGGTGGTCAATGGCGATCCGGTGGCTGATTTCAGCGTCGATGTGGTGGACCTGGCGGCGTCGGTGGATGCGGGTGCGTCCTCCGATGATGGGTCGATCGTGTCCTATGCGTGGGACTTCGGTGGCCAGGCGGCCGGGGCGGGGGTGACGGCGTCGTACACGTTCGCGGCGGCGGGCACCTACGACGTGACGTTGACGGTCACTGATGACCAGGGTGCGACGGATTCGGTGACCAAGCAGGTCACGGTCACCGACCCGGTGGTCAATGGCGATCCGGTGGCTGATTTCAGCGTCGATGTGGTGGACCTGGCGGTGTCGGTGGATGCGGGTGCGTCCTCCGATTCTGATGGGTCGATCGTGTCTTATGCGTGGGAGTTCGGTGATGGTGCCACGGGGACCGGGAAGACCCCGGAGCACACCTATGGTGCGGCGGGTACCTACGACGTGACGTTGACGGTCACTGATGACCAGGGTGCGACGGATTCGGTGACGAAGTCGGTCACGGTCACCGATCTGGTGGTCAATGTGAAGCCGGTGGCGAAGTTCTCGTCGACGCCGGTGGGGCTGAAGGTGTCGTTCGATGGTGGTGAGTCTTCGGATTCTGATGGGTCGATCGCGTCTTATGCGTGGGAGTTCGGTGATGGTGCCACGGGGACCGGGAAGACCCCGGAGCACACCTATGGTGCAGCTGGCGATTACGACGTGAGGTTGACGGTCACCGACGATGACGCTGCGACGGATTCGGTGACGGAGTCGGTCACGGTGACGGCCCCTGTGGCTGGCGTGCTGGCCGCGGATGCGTTCGGTCGTTCGGTGTCCGGTGGCTGGGGGACTGCTGATACTGGTGGCGCGTGGGCGTTGTCCGGTGGCAGTGCGTCGCCGTTCTCGGTCAGTGCAGGGGTCGGCCGGGTCACGTTGACTCCGGGTGTCTCGCGTCAGGCGTTGTTGGCCATCGACGAGGTTGATACCGACCTGCGGCTGCAGGCCGGTCTGGACAAGGCGGCTACTGGCGGCGGCTTGTACATGTCGGTGGGTGCGCGCGCAAACGGCAATTCGGCGTACGTGGCCCGGTTGCGGTTCCTGCCTGATGGCGTGGTGTGGCTGCACTTGCAGCGCAAGGTCAACGGTGCCGTGTCCACGCTCACGGGTGGGACGGTCTCCGGGCTGACGGTGTCGGCTGGTGACCTGGTGAATCTGCGGTTCCAGGTGTCTGGTTCGCCTGCCACGGTGCGGGCCAAGGCGTGGGCGGTTGGTTCTGATGAGCCAACAGCCTGGAACGAGACGACCACGGAATCGACGGCGTCGCTGCAGGCCGCCGGTGGGGTGTCGATTCTGCCCTATCTGTCCGCGTCCACCACGAACGCACCGACCGTTGCGATCATCGACGACCTGAAGGTCACCCCAATCGGCTGAGCCGGATCTCGCACGACAGATGGCGCGCAGCCCCACTTGTGGGCCGCGCGCCATCTGTCGTTTCTGGCTGATGCCCCGACGTCATCCGCCGTTGCGCATGATGGGCGCGGGGGTGGACCCGTCATGCCAGGTGTTGCCCGAGGCGGTGGAGATGGCCCGAGTCTTGGTGCCGACGAGCATGGCGAAATCGGTCAGGCGGGTGGTTCCGCGAGTGAAAGTGTTGTTGGTGAGAGCCAGACCCGTGATGGGGGTGTAGGCCTTGTCCGCGATGTTGACCGACACAGCCCCGCCCGCCAGCTGATTCCCGGTGATGGTCAGGTCGGAGATGTCGTTGCGGTCCTTGGCGACCATGATCGCCGCGGTGTACACGGAGCCGCTGATCCGCGTCCCCGATATCGTGATTCCGCTGCCGCCGACGATCTGGACCGCGTCGTTGTGGGTACCGTCGGTATGGCTGTTGTCGTCGTAGTGGATCAGATCATGAATCCACGAATCGGCGATCGTGACGTGGCCGGCGTTCGGGTCGGTGCGGTTGGTGGTGCCGTGGATGTGAACTCCGTCGACGGTGCTGGTGATCTCAACGCGGCGCAGCGTGAAGTTCGAGCCGCGAACCCCATCGATGGTCGATGATGGCACTCGCGGAATCAGCGTGGAGTCCTCGACAAGTGCCGAGGGCTGACCTGAGGCCTGCGTAGCCGGATCAACCAGCAGCAGCGAGGAATCCGAAGGGTTCACCTGGGCACCACGGAAGATGGAGTTCCGGAACACCACGCCTGGCGCCCGCACAACCACGAGATGGTCGAACTGGAAGCCCTCATAGACCGCGTTGGGCGTAGTCACCACGAAGTTCGAACCGCTGATGTAGTCGCCAGCGTAGGGCCGGCTTGCGGCCGTGAGGGTCGTGGTGGGCCCGGTGGCTCCAACTGAGTCTTCCGTGACTGCAGGTGCGGGCTGAACTGCCTCGAGTGTCTGGCGTGCGGTGTGGGTTGCTCCCCTGTCGTCGGTGACTGTGAGGGTGATCGTCTTGGTTCCCGGTGTGTCGTAGTCGTGGGTTGCAGAGACGCCGGTGGCGGTGGCTCCGTCACCGAAGTTCCAGACGTAGGAGACGATGGTTCCGTCACGGTCCTTGCTGGCGGTGCCGTCCGCGCTGACGGTCAGGTCCGAGGCCGAGGCGAGGAACTTGGCTTCGGGCGATAGGTTCGGGGCCACTGCTTCGAGTGTCTGGCGTGCGGTGTGGGTTGCTCCCTTGTCGTCGGTGACTGTGAGGGTGATCGTCTTGGTTCCCGGTGTGGCGTAGTCGTGGGTTGCAGAGACGCCGGTGGCGGTGGCTCCGTCACCGAAGTCCCAGACGTAGGAGACGATGGTTCCGTCGGGATCGGTTGAACCCGCTGCATCGACCGTGGCCCCGAGGTCTGCGGAATGGACCGAGAACCGCGCCGAGGGAGACTCGTTGGGCATCGGCCTCAGGTCGGTGACGCGCACGTTGTCGACTTTCACAGTGACGGGCGCATTGTTGATCGAGGTCGAGATGTATGCCCCGACCGAGACCCCCGGCAGCGACCTCAGGGCGGCCGTCGAGTCACTCGCCTCGATCGCCCATCCCTGCGGCTCGACTCCTACGAACGCCTTGGCCCGCAGCGCTGTCGGTGCCGATCCGTCTGCCTCACCCACGACGGTGAGCCGGGTGCCCGCAGTGACCCTGAGCCCACCGACTCGGCTCGCCTTCATCACAGTCTGGATGTTCGAGACGTTCTTTCGCAGGGAGACGTCCACCGAGCCATCCGGATTGACTTTGGCGGTCACGCCATAACCGTTGGTCTGGCTACCGCGCATGCGAAGCTCGAGGTAGTGGCTCCCCCCGCTGACGACCTTGTCGCTGGAGTAGTCCGCTGAGACCCGTGTGGCGTCAGAGGTCACCGGAGTCAGGGACATCTCGTGGCGTAGGCCACCTCCTGCGAACGTCAGGAGGCCTTGGCCTGTACCTACCTTCACCTCGGCGGCCGAACCAGCCGAGCGCCAGGCTCCACCCACGTCAGCCGTGCCCCACCCCCCGGCACTTGATCGGCCGAAGGTGTCGAGCGCGACGACGCGATCGTCCGCGATGGCTGGGCCGCTGGCGAGGAGGCCCCCTGCCAGCAGGGCTGCGGTGGTGAGAAGGACTGTTGTGGATCGAATGGGTCGCATGTCTGGGGGATCGGTTCAGCACCTGGTCGCAGGCAGGCGCAGCGGGAAGTATCACCCGTTCGGGCGACGTGGACCGGGTCCATGGGAAACTTCGGGAATGGCTCACGAGCACACCACCGCCGGCGGTGGTGACGGCGACCGGGGGAGTCGGTCTGCGTTTGCTGGCCACCGGTCGCCGGTGAGGTCCGTCCTGGTGGCGGTTCTCACCTATCAACGCAACTCGCACCTGCCCGAGCTTCTTGAGGCGCTCTTGGCCCAAGTCGCGGAATCCGGCGTCGAAGCCGAGGTCCTGGTCGTCGACAACAACCCGACACCCCTAGCCGAACGGTTGGTGGCTGAGTCGGGCCACCCGCGCCTGTCCTATGTCCATGAGCCTGAGCCAGGGATCGCTGCGGGCCGGAACCGCGCCATGGCGTGGCGTCCGGGCATTGACGCGATTGTCTTCATCGATGACGATGAGATGCCCACACCGGGCTGGCTCGATGCACTGGTGCGAATCGCCAACGCCACAGGGGCGGCGGGGGTCACGGGTCCAGTGGTGCGCCACTACCCGTTCGCGCCGGAGCAATTGGTGACCGGCATGCGAAGGTGGGACCGGGTGCGACGGCCGACTGGTGCGCCTGTACCAGCGGCGTCGACGGCCAACCTCCTGTTGGACACCAGGTTCGTCCGCAGCAAGGGTTTGTCTTTCGACCCCGAATTCGGTCTGTCGGGAGGTTCGGACACGCTGCTGACCAAGCAACTGGTCCAGGCGGGCGGTGACCTCGTATGGTGCGATGAAGCCATCGTGATCGACTATGTGGTTGATGAGCGGCTCACCCCCGCCTGGCTCCTCCGACGGGCCCGTCGAGTGGGCAACACCCATGCGCGGGTGGCACGGACCCTGGATGACCGGCCTCGCACTCGTGTGCGACTGCTCGGAAAGGGCTTCTCCCTGCAAGCTTGGGGAGTTGGGGGAACTCTGGTCGGGAGGATCTTGAGCGACCCAGAACGGACCGGAGCGGCGATGTGGCGCAGGGCTCGAGGGCGCGGAATCGTCGATGGAGCCTTCGGCCGCACCCACTTCGACTACCTTCGACCGAATGCGTGAGCGCGTGGGTGGTGGAGTGCACGTCCCCCGGGATAGCCACCATGCCTTTGGGGCAGAGCCCACTGCGGGGTGTTGGGCTGGCCCCGCGCCCGGATGTTGGTTTGTTGTTGATCGCTTCGCCCGGCACCGGCCGCTGGCCCTGGTGATCGGCCGCGAGCCATGGGCCTGATCAGGATGGAGGTGGTCGACGGCCCCCGCGCGCCGCCACATGCCATACCACCCAAGCGCCGACCACAGGGATCGTCACGACAAGGGAGCGGGAGGCCGTGAGGGCTGTCAGCCCCTCTGGACCGGGTAAAGCACGTAGACGAGGAGAGAAGTCGCGCTCAGAACGAGTGAGGCGGCGCGCACGGGAGGTGAGGCGAAGGGCGCGAGCATCAATGACCAGAGCGCGTACCAGGGCCAGAACCGAGGAGCGACGAGCGTGATGGCCAGTAGCGTGCCAGCGCTGACCGCGACTGAGCTTGGGACAGAAGCGCGACGCCAGGCTGACACGAGGGCCACCACGAGGATGGCTGCCGCAAGTGCCATGGCGAAGTGTTGGAGTGTGCTGCCCACCTCGGAGGTTGGAGCGTTCAGCCCCAGGAGCCCCGCCGCGCGTGGAACCACGATCAGGGCGAGTTCCGCCCACGAGTTGATCAGGGCTGAGCCCGCACCTGAGAATGGGGCGAGGGCGGAGTCCACCGGGGAGCCGTACGCGAGGTATGCGGGGACGGCCACTGCCGCCCCGACAGCTCCGAACCCGGCCAGTGCCGCCGCTCGCTGTCGCCCGTCTGATCGGCGAGACCAATGACGCCACCAAGAGCAGGAGTGGAACGACGGCTATCCACTTGACCAGCGCGGCCAGGGTCAGGGTGGCCACGGCCCATCCTGAGTGGCGGCGATCCGCAAGGACGAGCGCGAGTCCCACGAGGCCCAACATCACGAAGTCGTTGTGGATGGCGCTCACTTCGATGAGGGTCAGTGGCGCCCACGCGTAGAGCAGGGTCGCTGGAACTCGGCGCCCCGGTAGCCAACGGCCGGCGAGAGTCCACACGGCCACGACTGAGCCAAGGAACCCGATGAGGCATACCGAGCGGTACAAGAGCACGTACGTTGCGTGGTCCCCGCCCAGCGACTCGGCGAGCCTCGTGAGCGCCTCAGACATCAGATTCCAGGCCGGCCCATAGACCGAGACCGAGTCTCGATACGTGTCCGCCATGAGGGGGAGGAACGGGTCCTGTGAGAAGGAGTCCGGAGCTACCGTCATCGGGTTCGCATGATGCAGCGCAGCCACCCTGCCGTACATCACATACGCCGCTACGTCCGCAGAGAAGGTGTGTCGTGCAAGAGCAGGCACCGTGGCCAGGACGGCCGCGCCGGCGAGGATGGGCGCCAGGAGATGGTCGCTGTCGACGCAGCGCTGTGCCCGCAACAACAGTCGCAGATGCGTGGTGACCAGGAGCAGGAGGGGCGCGGCCAGAAGCACCCTGGCCGCGGCCACCGAGTCTGGAGCCGCATTGGAGAGCAGCGCCCACACAGAGCCATCGGTGTTCCACTGCTCGATTCGTGACGGTACAGGGCGGTACATCACCAGCGCGAGCACGCCCAGCCCCAGCGCCAACAGCACCCCGTGGGACAAGAGTGAGCAGCTTGGCGGGCCGCGGCGACCCGCGCCAGACCCGCGCTCGGCGAATGGGTCCTCAGTGGAGTCGCCGTCGGTCAAGGCCGCCATGGGCAAGACTATGGGGGGCAGCGTGAGAGAGATCTTCCGGACAGAGAGATCCCCGCCGTCCGACCGTGGCCTTCCCTGGCGACCAAGCCCCTGAATCGGCCAGGGTCTTTGTCCACAGGATGACCCCTGACGAACAATTCGGTGGGTGGCCTCCGCTGGAACCCTAAGACCACGCTACGGCCTTCCCATGAGGTGCGAAGCGGTTTCGGGGTCCCGCAGTCCTTGGCGTACCTTCGTCTGTGAATCGACGTCCGGGTGAGCTGCACCCGATGGGATGAGACGTGTTGCTAAGCGCCCGCGTGGTCGGGCGCCATGTGCAATCGGAATGGGGCAACGTGAGCATGACCTTGGGTTCGACCATGCGTTCTACCAAGGGGGGGGTGGCAGGCCTGATCGCGCTGGTCCTGGTGGCGGTGGGCGCCATCGCATCACCAGCGAGCGCGGCCACCACGGTGCTCGCCAAGGATTCCTTCTCCCGAACCGCTCAAGCCGGCTGGGCGGGCGCTGACGTCGGTGGCAACTGGACTTCACCCAATTCTCAGCCACCCCTGTCCGTCTCGAACGGCAAGGGACGGATGGACCTGAGGCCCGGGTCCACGTCGGTCGCGGAACTGTCCATGCCCAGGTCCGCGACACGCGACGTAGTGGTGGACGTGGCTGCAGATCGTGCAGCCACCGGTGGCGGACAGTACTTCTCGGTCGTCGGCCGCGGCGACAGCAGCACGGGCTACAGGTTGATAGCCCGAGTGCGGCCGACAGGCGCGGTCGAGGTCTCACTGCGCCGGACCGTCGGGGGTTCCGTCACCGTCCTGGCAGCAACCACAATCAAGGGGCTGGTGTCGTCGGGGGCCAGTCCGCAACTGCGGATGCGCATGTCCGTGGGCGGCTCCGGGCCAACGCGGCTGCAGGCCAAGGTCTGGCGCGCCGGGCAAGCAGAGCCCAGTACGTGGGCGCTCTCCGCCGAGGATGCCAGCACCGCGGTCCCCGCATCTGGAGGATTGGGTCTCCTGGCCTACCTGTCGTCGGGGGCAACGAACGCACCTGTGCAGTTCCAGTTCGACAACTTCGAGGTCACGACACCCGCCATGGCCTCTGTGGCCACCCCGTCCGTTTCCAAGCCGGACGCGGCCTCGACGGGCGTTCCAGATGGTGTGTCCCTGAAGGTGCTCAGTCCGGCCAATCGGCCATACGCGAAGGACACCATCTACTCGGACGGCTCGGCGCTGGTGATCAACACCCCGAACGCCGTGTATGACGGCTGGCAGTTCGACATGTTCGTCGAGGTGAGGGCGCCTGGCGTGAAGATCACCCGGTCGCTCTTCCGTGGTGCAGCCAAGACGACGTACAGCCGGGGACTTCTGCTCATCGACGGCGATGCAGCGGACAGTCGACCGTCCTCCGCCGTCGTTGAGGACTCGACCCTCATCCCTAGGGCGGCCTCGAACCTGCTGGACGGGGTGCGCGGTTCGAACGTGACGCTGCGACGCGTCGAGATCGCCGAAACTGGACGGGTAACCGTGTATGGGAGCAAGGCACGGACCGACCCCTACGCAGGCAATGTGGCAATCGAAGGATCATGGATCCACGACCTTCGTCACTACAACGACTCCAGTCACGCCGATGGCACCCACAACGACGGAGTCCAGGTGATCGGCGGCCGCAACATCCGGATCACTGGCTCCCGGATTGACGGCACCATCCACAATGCGGGCATCATGATCACCAACGGGCGCAACAACGTCGCGAACGTGGCTGTCACGAACAGCTGGCTTGCTAGCGGCGCATGCACGATCAATGTCTCGGACAAGAGCGCATCAGCGATCACCGGCCTGTCCATCGTCGGCAACACCTTCACCCGAGGCAGCACTCGCATCTCCGACTGCGCGATGATCGTGACCGACGCCACCCGGACAATCGCCACCGCATCCCACAACGCCTGGCACAACGGCAGCACGCCCGCGCCCGCCATGGGCAACGGCGGCTGATCAGCCTGTCACGCCGGGCGCAGGAGCGTCCGGGCGAACCCGCCGGCTCCTGAACTTGGGCGGCCCTGCTTGGCGCCGAGGCGTCCGAGGCCGCGGGACGGCCCGACCCCTCGCGTCGGCCCGGGAGTATCAGGGCCACCGGATCCCGTTCGGCGTTGTGTTAGTGTCCCGCGGGATTGGTCGGTTCCCGGGTGGACGACGCCGGCTTCGGGTGTCAGCGGCCTGCGGGAGTGCACCGATTGGGGAGGGTCCGTGACTGCGAGGGACAGCCTCGGCGGAGTGGCCGCGCGTGGTGCCGCTACGGTCTTCACCGCGCAGGTCAGCAGAGTTCTGGTCCAGATGCTCGGAATCGTGATCCTTGCCCGGATTCTGACACCTGCGGACTATGGCTTGATCGCGATGGCCATGGTCGTCATCAGCTTCGCTGACATCTTCCGGGACTTCGGATTCTCGGCTGCCGCGGTTCAGGCCAAGGTGCTCACGACAGCACAGCGCACCAACCTGTTCTGGGCCAACACCGGGATCGGGCTGATTTTGACCCTGGCCGTCTGGGCTTCGGCCGGGCTGGTGGCGCAGGCGTTCAGCCAACCGTCGCTGACGACCGTGATGTGGGCGCTGGGTCCGGTGTTCCTGATCAATGGGGCAGCTACCCAGTACAGAGCCAGCCTCTCACGTGCGCTGCGGTTCGGGAGTGTCGCGTGGACTGAAGTACTCGCGCAGGTTGTGGGACTGGTCGTCGGTGTGGCAGCGGCTCTGGCGGGGTGGGGTTACTGGGCGCTGCTGATCATGCAGCTGGTCAGCGCCACCGTGATTCTCAGTGTGCTGGTTGCCGTCGCCCGGTGGCTTCCTGGCGTGCCTCGACGCGGGCAGGACAT
Organism: uncultured Actinomycetes bacterium; assembly: GCA_963798745.1. Lineage (GTDB taxonomy): Bacteria > Actinomycetota > Actinomycetes > S36-B12 > CAIYMF01 > Prado023. Next base: position 345,429 of record CAWCUF010000003.1, on the reverse strand, counting down.
GGGCCGCTCCTGCGGTTCGGCACCTTCTTGGTCGGCAGTCAGTTGGTCAACTACGCCAGCAACAACATCGACACTGTTGTGCTGGGGCGTCGCTTCGGCCCTGAGACCGTGGGCATCTACGACCGTCCCTACCGGTTGCTGATGCTCCCGCTTGCGCAGATCCGCGCTCCAACGACCACGGTGGCGATCCCAGTGCTGAGCCGACTTCAGGACGACGTTGCAAGATTTGGGGCATTCCTGCTCAGAGGCCAGGTGGCGCTCGGCTACGTCCTGGTCGTTCCGTTGGGATTCGTGGCCGGTGCTGCCGTGGCAGTGGTGGGGGTTTTCCTGGGTCCCCAGTGGGAGGCCTCTGTGCCCGTCCTCGCGCTCCTGGCCGTCTCAGCGGGTCTGCGGACGTTGGCTTTCGTCGGGTATTGGGTCTACCTGTCGAAGGGCCTGACGCGCGATCTGCTGTGGTTCTCCATGTTCGATGCGGCGCTCAAGATCGTGCTCGTCCTAGTCTTCGCGAGGTGGGGACTGCTGGGTGTCGCCGGGGCGGTGGCCCTGACCCCTGCGCTCACCTGGCTGCTGTCGTTCGTATGGTTGTCCAGGTTGACGACGATCCCGCTCAAGGGGTTGCTGCTGGGCGGCCTTCGGATCGCCGCGGTGGCTGCCGCCATGGCTGCGGTCGCCGTCGCTGCGGTGCATCTGGTGGGCCGGCCCGCAACCCCTGTCGTGGGGCTCGTCGGCGCGCTTGTCAGCTGTGCGGTCGCGATGGGGTTCCTGATCCTGATCGTCGCTCCCGTGCGCCGGGATGTGATGAGTCTAAGGCCGGCTCTGAAGGCCGTGCTTGTCCGTAAGCCAAGGCCTCCTGTGGGCTGACCACGGAGACATTGCTGCGCCCCTCTGCGTGGGGCGCAGTCTTCCGGCTGAGCAAGAGCGCAGCAGCCATCGCCACCCACGCCAGGGCGCTGTAGATAGGAGAGAATGCCATGTTCCACAGGCCCATCACTCCCAGGTAGATGTGCACCGCGGATGCTCGTCCCGTGAGCAGCCGATCCAGCAGCCCGATCCCCATGACGACGATCAACGCGACTGCGAGCATGACGCCGAGGAGTCCGCACTGCGACCACAGGTCCGCACTGACCGAGTGAAGTTTGAACTCTCCGGCGAACATGAAGTTGTCCACGTAGCCGTTGTTCGTCCCAACGCCGACCCGAACCATTCCGGCGCGTGCGGTCCACACGTCCGAGTAAGTCGGGACCGCGCCAAAGCCGAAACCCTGCGGGTGGGCGCGAAGGAGCTCGACCGTGCCCGTCCACTCCGGTCGGCCACCGCTGAGCAGGGAGCCGCCGCTGCTGATCTGGTCCTGGCTGCGTTGCTGTGCCTGCTCACCCAGGAGGCCGCCGACCAGCATGGCCGTCGCGAGGGAATAGGTGGCGATCAGTAGGCCAGTCCCCAGAGCGAGCCAGGTGACTCGGCGCGCCCAGCCGATCAGATCGCGGGAGCGTCCGCCCTGAAACAGCAGCAGGGCCGCTGTCAGCGCGCAGAACCCGACGTAGCTGCGCGAGTTCGTCGCCATGCCGACCAGACTCAGAAGCGCCAGTATCGCCACGGTGATCCACGGCTGGGCGCGGTGGGCGAGGCCGAGGACCATCAAGGTCACCGGTGCTGACAGCACGTACTTCCATGCGTTGCCGGACCCAGCGATGTCCGCCAGGCCGCCCAGGATCATGGCGGCGCCCACGACCACGGCAATGGTGGGGGTGGACAGGAGGCTCCTTGTCCACAGGATAAGACCGATCCCGCCGAGCCCGCCGACCAGATGCAGGACCTGCGCCAGGCCCACCTGAAAGTCGTAGGGGAAGTACACCGACCTCACGAGAGCCAGGATCAGGCCGTTTGCCAGGGCCAGGCCCGACAGGACGAGCAGTGCGTTCGCCCAGCGGTACCTCGCGATGGACGGGAGCCACAGAGGGGCCGAAGCCAGAACGATGAGTGACGACGACGTGATTCCGGCCGCGATCGGTAGGCGGATGGCCCATACGGCGAGCATGCCAACCACGATGAGGCGGTGCAGGTCGCTCCCATCGGGCCCAGCACGCAGGGGTGCGGCGGTGGACACGGATGTTTCCTAGGCTTGGTCTACCGGCTCGACCGGACGCGTGTAGTAGCCGTAGCTGGCGCCAGCCTGTGGCATGGGGGTCATCGTCAGGACCACGCCGTGCACGGGGGCGCCCGCAATGCGCAGGTGATCGATGGCGCGACTCAGCTGAGTTCGGGTGGTGCGACTGCTGTTCACGGCAAGCAACGCGCCGTCGGCGACCTTGGCCAGGAGCGCTGAATCGGTCACCGGCAGCAGGGGGGCTCCGTCGATGATGACCATGTCGTAGGAACCACGCGCCTCAGCCAGCAGGTCGGCGAAGGCGTCGGATCCGATCATCGCTATCGGGTTCGGTGGCACCTCGCCGCAGGTGACGACATCCAGGAGCCGTCCTGAGCGCTGGATGACATCGTTCAAGGTGGCCTTGCCCGTGAGCACCGTTGTTAGTCCCAGCGAGGCTTCCAACCCCAGTCGATCGGCCAGGTTGGAGTTGCGCAGGTCGCCGTCGAGCAGAAGGACACGTCGGCTCTCAGACAGTGCGTGGGCCAGATTGGCCGAGAGGCTCGTCTTGCCCTCGCCAGCGTTGGCTGACGTCACGACCAGGGCCTTCACCGCGCCTGAGTGATTGATGAAGTCCAAGTTGGCCGCAACACGTCGGAAGGACTCCAGCTGGATGCGATTGATGGCCGGGACCGGCTGGCTCTGGGGACGCTTCGATCCTATGTTCGGGACGTTGCCCAGAAGCGGGAGGTCGGTCACGCCGGACAGGGCTTCCTCGTCGGAGACCCGGTTGTTCACGAGTGCCCGCCCCAGGGCAAGGGCGCACCCGAGGGCGAAGCCCACCAGTATGCCCAGGACGGTGTCGCGCCTGGGGTTGGGGCTGAAGGGATAGGTCGCAGCAGTCGGCGTGCCCACGATCTCGGCGTTCACCGTCGCCTTCTCCGTGGGATCGGAGCCGGGCTTCGACAAGTCCTCCACCGTGCTCTCGAGCTCTCTGGCAACCGAGTCGGCGATCGCTCGGGCCTCATCGGCGTCTCCGGCGGTGGCGCTGATCTCCACAATGACTGTGTCGAGGGGGATCGTCGCCTCGATGTCGCGAGCCAGGGTGGCGGCCGACTGGTCAAGCTGCAATTCGTCGATCACCGGATCAAGCACGAGCGGCTGCGTCGCCAGCGCCGCATAGGAACGGACCTGGCTCTGGGCGAAGTTCGAGCCTTGGAGGAGTGATCCGGCGTTGTTCGCGCCAGTGACCTGGAAGAACACGGCTGCCGTGCTTCGGTACTGCGAGGGTTGCGTGGTCGAGTATGCATACCCGATGAGCGCTCCGCAGATGGACAGGGCCACGATCCACTTCCAGCCGCGTCTCAGGGCGGACAGGTAACGCGTCAGCTCCATCAGCCCCCCTGGTCGCAGAACGATCGACGGTGTCCGTGCAAGGCTCGGACAATCAATGTCGAATGATACGTCATCGCCTATTCGAGCCTGCCCTCGAAAGCGATGACGGGGACGGCCATACGCATGTCCTCGGCTGCCAACGTCCCGGTGCCGGCAACGATGGTTTCGGGGCTCGGGGCTCAGTTCTTCAGGTGGAGCTCGCCGTGCGTGCGACAAACTCCAGGAGGCCGGGGTCGGAGCTCCGCCCGCCGCTCCTCAGAGGCGCGGGACCTGAGCCGTACTCCCAGCGTTGTCATCAGCGCTGGTCAGGGCGCGCGTGGCCTCGGTGACGATCGCGGCCGAAACTCTGTGATGCCCGGGGCCTCGAGAGAAGACCGGCCTGTCCGGCGCAGACGGGCCGGTGATGTGATCGGGCTCGCTTGCTTGCCGAGCACGCTCGCAGTGCAGGCGCCGTCGGCGGCTCAGCTCCTGGGGATTGCGACCCCAAAGACGTTGTTGCGCTCCTTACTCCGGCGTTGTGGGTCGAATCATCTATCCCGCTGCCGGTGACACGAATGCTCCCCCGCCAATGACCTCAACGCCGTCGCCATGGGTGCCATCAGGGGTTTGATGGGTCTTCGTAGTGCGGCAGTTCACAGCTGGCGCCTGGGCACGGGGTTGCGGCCGGCGTCAGGATGAGCAGCGCGGCAGATGCGATGGACAGACCCCGATGGGTGTGACGAGTGCAAACGGAACCTGCCGACCGCCAGGCTGAGGGACTTCGCTTGGTCAGGAGGCGTCCATCCGTCTACCTTGTCGGTAGCATGAGGGACCTCGAAGGCGTTCGTCACATCGACACTGCTCGTCGGGTATTCCACGGCCCTCGTCGGCGGGATCACCTGCACAACGGTCGAGTGGTTCCGCAGCTGTCGTCAGAGTCGTAGGAGCACAAGGGGGCACAATGCGCCGGACAGCTCCGTTGCGCGTACTGATTTCGGTGCCAGAGCCTCGGCCCACCACCAATCCGTACATCGTGATGCTGGCCGATGCCCTGAGGTCGGTCGATGGCGTTGTACTGACCCACTTCTCGTGGGATGCAGCGCTTCGCGGCGACTATGACGTCTTTCACATGCACTGGCCGGAGGCGATGGCCATGGGGTCAGACGCGCTGCGCTCGAGCGCCCGGCACGCCCGGATGGCTGCCCTGCTGGCCAGGCTACGAGTGCGGCACGTCCCGATGGTCCGGACCCTGCACAATCCCACGCCACACGAGTCCATCTCCCGACCGACCAGGGCGCTCCTTGCGTGGGCGGATCGGTACGTGGCCGCGACGATCAGCCTCAACACCATGACGCCAGGGCTGGCAGGGGTCCCGAACACGGTCATCGCCCATGGTCATTACATCGACTGGTACTCGAAGTACCCGGTGGTCGAACGCCAAGCAGGGCGCCTCGTCACCTTCGGCGCTGTCCGCGCCTACAAGGGCATTGAGGGCCTGATCGGTGCGGTCCGGGACGTCGAGGACGCCCAGGTTAGCCTGCACGTGATGGGTACCACGCCCGATCTGAACCTGGCAGCGAGCCTGCGACGCCTCGCCGAGAATGAACCGCGCATCAGATTGGACTTCGGCTTCGTGCCGGATGCAGATCTCGTGGCCCAGGTCACCGCGGCCGAGTTGGTGGTGCTGCCATACGTACATATGCATAATTCGGGCGCCCTGTTGGCTGCGCTGTCGTTGGGGCGACCGGTGCTGGTACCAGCGAATCCGATCACCGACCAGTTGGCTCAGGAAGTAGGGTCGGCCTGGATTCAGCGCTACCCGGCAGAGATGTCACCCTCGGTGCTGGTCACGGCGCTGGAGAACGTTGCGGAGTCCCTGGAGCCTGATGCCCGCCCCGACCTCTCCGCCAGGGATTGGGCGCTGACCGGCGCGCAGCATGTGAAGGTCTACCGGCAGGCGGTCGAGCGATCCAGGCACCCGGGGGTGTGGCGATGACATGTGAGCAGCACGGGCGTTCGTGTTTCTCGGCGGCCGCGTGAATCGTGGGTCGGTGCCGGACACCGCTAACAGGAGGAACCGTGCCACTTGATGACCGCTGCCAAGGGCTGGCCATCGTCGTCGTGAACTACAACAGCTCGCGGCTTGCTATCCGAGCATCTGGACGCGCTGGCCTGGCAGAGAGTCCCAGCGTGGGTGGTGGTCGTCGACAACTCCGATGTGCCTCGGAGCGCATGGCCGCGGCGTCCCTGTGCGCCGACCAGGGTTGGGACCGTGTGGACAGCAGCGGCAATGTCGGCTTCGGGGCGGGATGAACTCGGGCGTCCGCCGCGGGGTGCAACTGGGGGCGCGAGTATTTCCTGCTGCTGAACCCGGATGCCTGGTTGGACGTAGACACTGCCAGGCAGTTGTGGCAGCGCAGTATTGCGGACCCCATGGCTGGCGATCAGCCCGGTTGTTAGGCGTCCCGACGGGACGGTCTGGTTCTCCAGGGGTTCGATCTCGCTGCGGCGTGGCCGGCTCAAGCAGCGCGCGCCGGGACCGGTGGTCCACCGCAGTGGCTCACGGGCGCCGCCCTGGTGGTGTCAGGGAGTTGTGGGACCTGGTGGGAGGGTTCGACGAGAGCTACTTCCTCTACTGGGAGGATGTCGACCTCAGTTGGCGCATCGTCGCAGCTGGAGGTCGGCTCGCCGTGGCTGAGGACCTCACTGCCTTTCATGCCGTCGGCGCCACCCAGGCAGGCTCGACGAAGTCGGCGACGTACGTCTACTACAGTGCGCGGAACCGGCTGCGTTTCGCCGGAACCCTGCCTGCTCGGACGCGAAGTGGGTTGGCTCATCGGAACGCCACGTATCACATGGGAGCTGATCGGGATGGGAGGACGCACCCCAGCAGCCTTCCGCGCCGGGATCCTTGGGGTGGCCCGGGGCATCCCGTGTTTGCTGCGCTGGCCTCGTCGTCCCAGTAGCCGTAACGCACGGGGGAGCCGATTTGGTCCAGTCGTCGGGCCATGACCTAAGTTGGTCGGAAGCCGCCACGGAGGACGCCCATGAATGGCACGTCGAAGGACGCTGGGTTCCGCGAGATCGTCGATCGCCTCGCGGCCGCCCAGAAGACCAACCACGGCGCCCCGGCCTACTCGCGCTGGGTGAACCGCTGGCTGGGTCGCCGGATTGCTGCGTCAGCGTTCCTGATGGGCGCCACGCCCAACCAGGTGACCGCCGTGAGCGCGGCCCTGACGTTCACTGGCATCTCCCTGATCGCCTTCGTCGGCCCGAGCGTCGCCGTGAGTGTGGTCATCTGCCTGCTGCTGTTGGCCGGCTACGCCTTCGACTCCGCAGACGGCCAGCTCGCCCGCCTGCGCGGCGGCGGGCGCCCATCGGGGGAGTGGCTCGACCACGTCGTGGACATGGCCAAGATGTGCCTGCTCCACGGCGCCGTTCTGTTCTCCTGGCTGCGATTCGGGATCGCAGGAGAGGACGCCAACCCGTGGCTGCTCGGGCTGCCGCTCCTGTTCACGGCCGCCTCGGTCACGGGATTCTTCGGTTGGCTGCTGGCTGACCTGCTGGTGCGGATCACCCGTGGTGACAAGCCCAAGACCGTGCCTGCGGGGGAGCAGGCGCCCCTGCTGCGCTCGATCCTGCGTGCCCCCACCGACTACGGAATCCTTGCGTTGGCCTTCGCCCTGTTCGCCACCGCCTGGTTCCTGCCCATCTACGCGCTGCTGCTGGTCGCGAACCTGGCAGTGACCTTGCTCGCTCTGCCCGTCTGGTTCCGCCAGGTCGATGCCGCAGGAAGGCCGACCCCGTGACCATCCACGACTCCCGACTCGAGCCGGAGATCGCGAAGTACCCAGTGGGCTACCTGCCCGGTGCCTTCGACATGTTCCACATCGGGCACCTGAACATCATCCGCGCGGCCCGGCCGCACTGTGACCGGTTGATCCTCGGCGTGATCCCCGACGAGTCGGTGCTGCGGGTCAAGGGCCACCCGCCGATCGTGCCGTTGGCGGAACGGATGGAGGTGGTTCGCCACATCGATCTGGTCGACAAGGTCGTGATCGATGACTCGCGCGACAAGGTCGAGATGTGGCGACGACTGCACTTCGACGTGATCTTCAAGGGCAGCGACTGGAAGGGCACACCCAAGGGGGCCGCCCTGGAGGCGGGCATGGCTTCCGTGCGTGCCGACGTCGTCTACTTCCCGTACACCGAGGGCACCTCGAGCACCGCGCTGCGCCGCATACTCGGCGAGTACTTCTGATCCGCAGTCACATTCAGAGTTCCTCCGCGCTGCGCCGAGCCCGCCGTGCTCCCCGGTGGATCGAGTCACCGCCGGCGATCCGAGCCAGCATCGCCTCGTAGGCGCCCGCAACTTCGTCCCAGACATAGTGCCCGGCTGCACGCTCGGCCAGGGCTGCGCCAGCCGCCGCGGTTGCGTCGGGGTCGGCCTCCGCTGTTTCGATGGCCAGCGCAAGCGTTTCAGGGGAGTGGAACAGCATGGCGGCCGCTCCCAGGACCTGGCCGTTGAAGACGACATCCCACGCGATGGTTGCCGTGCCAGCCCCCATCGCCCTCAGCAGCGAGGGGTTGGTTCCTCCCACCGAGTGACCGTGCAGATAGGTGTGGGCGTTCGAATACAGCTGGTCGAGCAGATCCTGGTCCCACACCCCGCCGACCAACCGGATGCGCTCGTCGCCGGCCGCGGCCGCCTCGATCGCTGTCGTGTACTCGCCGGAGTACGGAGCGGATCCCACGACCACCAATGGCAGCGCCGCCTGGGACCTGCGATACCCGGCCACGATCTCCAGCACGTGATTCTCCGGCTCGAACCGAGCCACCACCAGGTGATAGCCGCCCGGCTCCAGCTGGAGATCGGACAACTTCGCCGCCCCGACGTCGCCCAGAATCGGGGCCCCATAGGCGATCTGATCGCAGGTCACCCCGAACTGCGCGCGGTAGTAGTCAGCGATCCCCGCCGCGTCGGCGATCAGCGCGTCCGACCACCGCACCGCCATGCCCTCGACCATCCGGTAGTAGCGCCGGCCCCCCCCGGCCCACTTGCTCCGCTGCCACTCCAGTCCATCGACGTGGGTGGCCACCGGGATCCGACGCGCGCGCAGCGCAGGGAGGTAGACCGCGTTGCCCGCATTGAACATGACCACCGCGTCCGGACGCGGCCCACGGCTCACCAGGTGGCTGACCGAAGCCCCCGTATGCGACAACGTCTCCAGCGACTTCGCACGCACGGCCGGGAGGGTCACCAACTCCATGCCGGCGTGCTCGCTCAACTCGGTATCGCTGTTGCCGGTCCGGCAGTACACCACCACCTCGTGCCCGCGCTCCACCAGCCGTCGTCCGATCTCCTCGGCCGCCGTCTCGAAGCCGCCGTATCGAGCCGGCACACCTCTGGTGCCCAGCAGTGCGATCCGCAAGAGGTCAGCCGACCTCGTCGCGCTGGGCGCGATTGATCCCCGAGATGATTGCCTTCAGCGACGCGGTCACGATCGAGGAGTCTATGCCCACCCCCCAGAGCACCCGGCCGCCGATCGCGCACTCCACGAACGCGGCAGCCTTGGCATCGTCGCCGGCAGACAGCGCGTGCTCGGTGTAGTCCAGGACACGCACGTCGATGTGGTGGGCGCCCAGCACATCGCAGAACGCCGCGATCGGGCCGTTGCCGTGCCCGATCCCCTCGAACTCCCGGGCGTGGTGGGCGTTGTCGCGGATGACCGTGCGGACCTCGGTGCCTCCATCGACGTCGGACTCCACGATCACGTGCCGCAGCTTCAGGCGACCCCACGGCGAGTCCGCGACGGGCAGGTACTCGTCGGCGAAGATCTCCCACATCTGCGCAGGCGACACCTCGCCGCCCTCGGAGTCGGTCATCCGCTGGATCACCTGGGAGAATTCGATCTGCAACCGCCGCGGCAGCTCCAGGCCGTGCTCGGTGCGCATGATGTAGGCCACGCCGCCCTTGCCGGACTGGCTGTTGACCCGGATCACGGCTTCATACGTGCGGCCGATGTCGTGCGGGTCGACCGGCAGGTAGGGGACCTCCCAGCGGAACTGCTCGACCGGCACGCCGGCCGCCGCCGCATCCACTTCCATCGCCCGGAAGCCCTTGTTGATCGCGTCCTGGTGCGAGCCGGAGAACGCCGTGAAGACCAGGTCGCCACCGTAGGGATGGCGCTCCGGGACGCGCAGCTGGTTGCAGTACTCGACCGTGCGGCGGATCTCGTCGATGTCGCGGAAGTCGATCTGCGGGTCCACGCCCTGGCTGAACAGATTCATCCCCAGCGTCACCAGGCACACGTTGCCGGTCCGCTCGCCGTTGCCGAACAGGCAGCCCTCGATCCGGTCCGCGCCGGCCATGAAGCCCAGCTCGGCGGCGGCCACCGCGGTGCCGCGGTCGTTGTGCGGGTGCAGGCTGAGCACGACCGAGTCGCGGTAGCGCAGGTTGCGGTGCATCCACTCGATCGAGTCGGCGTACACGTTGGGCGTGGCCATCTCGACGGTGGCGGGCAGGTTGATGATCACCTTGCGCTCCGGCGTGGGCTGCCAGACGTCGTTGACGGCGTTGCAGACCTCGACGGCGAACTCCAGCTCGGTGCCCGTGTACGACTCCGGCGAGTACTCGTAGCGGATGTCGGTGTCCGGGGTGACCTGCTCGGCGAACTTCATGCACAGCGCGGCCCCGTGGACGGCGATGTCCTTGACGCCGTCGCGGTCCAGGCCGAACACCACGCGCCGCTGCAGCGTCGAGGTGGAGTTGTACAGGTGGACGATGGCCTGCTTCGCCCCGCGGATCGACTCGAACGTCCGCTCGATCAGGGCCTCCCGCGACTGGGTCAGCACCTGGATGACGACGTCGTCGGGGATCAGGTCGCCCTCGATCAGCTCGCGGACGAAGTCGAAGTCGGTCTGGCTGGCCGAGGGGAACCCGACCTCGATCTCCTTGTAGCCCATCCGAACCAGCAGCTCGAACATGCGCCGCTTGCGGTCGGGGGTCATCGGGTCGATCAGCGCCTGGTTGCCGTCTCGCAGGTCCACCGCGCACCAACGCGGGGCCTGGGTGATCGTGGCCGTCGGCCACGTCCGGTCGGGCAGGTCGATCGGCGGGAACGGGGAGTGCCGGTCCACGCCATGGGTGAGGGCTGCTGGGCGACGCGTTGGGAGTAGGGGGCGATGTCGTGCGAGGTGCTGCTCATGGGACTGGGCTCCTGGGGATGTGTCTGGGGTTCGACCCAAAGGGTCTCGAACCGGCGCACGCGATCACCCGCGACAGGGGAGCCGGTCTGGTCAGGCCCCGCCGCGGCTACCAAGGAGCAGTCGCACGGTGAACATCGCGCTCAGGGTAGCGCATGGCTGCAGGTGGGCGCACGCGTGCGCATGCCTGCGCGTGTCCCCCGGACCGCTGCGCGGGGCCGTGCTTTGCGTGCCCGCTGGGCGGGCGGCGCTCGTCCGGCCAGTCGTGTCCGGCCAGTCGTGTCAGGTCAGTCCGTCAGGTCGGGCCAGGTCAGTCGGTCAGGTCAGTCGGTCAGGTCGGGCCAGGGCCAGGCGCGCCTCGGTCTCGCCGTCCACGATCCGGCCCGTCGGCACGAACCCGCGGGCCAGGTAGAACGGTCCCGGTGACCCCCTGCCCTCCTCCCAGCTCACGAGCAGTGCCGCGGCGCCGGTCCCACGGCATTGGTCGATGAGGAGGTCCAGCGCACGGGACCCGATCCCGCGACGTTGGTGGCTCCGGTCGATCAGCAGCCGCCACAGGTAGGGCTCCAGGTGGTGCGCGGTCGCAAGCGCGAGCATCGTGAACCCGACGAGCTGACCGTCGGCCTCGATCGCCCGCAACCAGGGCACCACGGGCGCCCCGTCGACGACCTCGGGCACCAGCGCGTCGGCGAACGAGTCCAGCACCGGGGCGACGAACGCACGCTGGCTGTGGTGGGTGCGCAGCGCGCGGACTGCTGCACTGTTCGCATGGGTCACCGGAACCAGCGCCACCGCGGCCGGCGCGGACCTGGGTCGGTCCCGCCACGCCTCCCACTCCGGGCGGGTCATCCCGTAGACCCAGTCGTCTGAGTTGTCCTCACCCAGCCAGAACGACAGGCGGGTGTGGCCCTCGAACAGGAACCCTGTACGTTCCAGGACCATCGCCGAGGCGCGGTTGTCCGGGTGAAGCATCCCCGCCAGCCGGGTGACCGGCAGCCCGTCGAACGCCCAGTCCACGAGTGCGGCCAGGGCTTCGGTGGCGTAGCCCTGGCCCCAGTACCGACTGGCCAGCGAGTAGCCGACCTCTGCTGTGCGCGACCCGTTGGTCAGGTGCATCACCAGGTCACCGACGATCTCGCCGGTCGCCGCCAGCTCGATCGTGGCCATCCACCACTTCTCGTCCACCGGGCCGGGCAGGGCGGCGATCTCAGTGACCAGCGCCTCCGCGCGCTCCCGGGGGTAGGGGGTCTCCCAGGCCTGCAGGGCGGCGACCTGCGGGTCGTTGCGACGCTCGAACAGCGCCTCGGCGTCCCTCGGGCGCACGGCGCGCACCCGCAGTCGCGGTGTGGTCAGGTCGGCGAACACGGCCCGAGGGTACGACCGACCGCCACCGCCTGGCTACGGTGAACATGCGCCACTGCCCCTGTGAGGTTGCTCACCGATGCCCGGGGTTGCGATTGAGCCGGCTGGCACGCGGGTAGCGCGCGAAGCATGGTCCCGCCCTGCGCGTGCTGCGCATCCGTGGCGCCGCGCCGATGTTCGCCGCCGGCCTGCTCGGTCGGATGGCGGTCGGACTGTCCCCGCTGGGTATCACGTTCCTGGTGGTCGGCGCGACCGACTCGTACGCCCTGGCCGGTGCCGTCGGAGCGACGAGCACGCTGAGCATCGCGGTGGTCGGGCGCTACACCTCGCGCCTGGTCGACCGGTTCGGGCAGTCGCGGATGATCCCCCTGCTGCTCGCCGGCCACGTGTGCGCGATGGTCGGACGATGACCCTCGCCCTGGCTCCGCTGGCGTTCGTGACCGACCCACTGCTGTTCGCCGGCTCCGCCTTCCTGATCGGCCTGAGCGTGCCGGTGATCATGGTCGGGGCGTTCGCCCTGGTGGCAGCCGTGGTGCCCCGCAGTCGGCTCACCGAGTCGTTGGCCCTGAGCACTGCCGGGATCACCATCGGGATGTCCGGCGCCGCTGCCCTCATCTTGGACGCCGAGGGCCGAGTTGGGCGTTCCGGGTCTCGGCGCTCGCCGCAGCCATCGGATGGGTCTGGGTGCGCTCGCGCACGCCGCAGCTGCGCGCGGCCGAGGCGCCTACCGAAGCGGCCTCCGAGTCGCGCCCGAGCCGGCCGAAGTCGCGGGCGCACCTGACAGTGGCGCACCCGAGCCAGCGCTTGCCGACCGACCGCTCGCTGCCCCATGACCGTCGTGCACCCGCCCGCCGGTCACCTGCCCGCCCCCCAGGGGCGATCCACCACGAGACAGGTGCTCACTGCCGAAGCGCGGCGGCTGCCGCACATCAGGCCTCGATCGGCCGCCGGTAGTCTCTCCTCCCGTGACCGAATTGAAGCTAGCCGTCATCGCTGGGGACGGGATCGGGACGGAGGTGGTCGCCGAGGGCCTGAAGGTGCTGTCTGCGGTGGCCCCGCTGGCCGAGATCGCGGTCTCGACCACCGAATACGACCTCGGTGCACGCCGCTACCACGCCACCGGTGAGACGCTTCCCGCCTCGGTCCTGGCCGAGCTCCGCGGCCAGGACGCGATCCTGCTGGGCGCCATCGGCGACCCGAGTGTGCCGCCCGGCGTGCTCGAGCGTGGCGTGCTGCTCCCGCTGCGGTTCGAACTCGATCACCACGTGAACCTGCGGCCCGTGAAGCTGTTCCCCGGGGTGGCCACGCCCCTGGCTGGCAAGCGCCCGGCCGACATCGACATGATCGTCTGCCGGGAGGGGACCGAGGGCCCCTACGTCGGCTCCGGTGGGACGCTGCGCCGGGGGACCGCGCATGAGGTCGCCACTGAGGAGAGCCTGAACACGCGCTTCGGCGTGGAGCGGATCGTGCGCGATGCGTTCGCCCGGGCCGCCGCCCGCCCACGCCGCCAGGTGACGCTGGTGCACAAGACCAACGTCCTGGTGCATGCCGGTGACCTGTGGCAGCGCACGTTCTCGGCGGTTGCCGACGAGTTCCCCGAGGTCGGCACCGACTACTGCCACGTCGACGCGGCGGCCATGTTCTTCCTCACGCAACCCGAGCGCTTCGACGTGGTCGTCACCGACAACCTGTTCGGCGACATCCTCACCGACATCGGTGCGGCGATCGCCGGCGGCATCGGGCTGGCGGCCAGTGGAAACATCGACCCGAGCCGGACGAATCCGAGCATGTTCGAGCCGGTGCACGGTTCGGCGCCGGACATCGCCGGGCAGGGCAAGGCCGACCCGACCGCGACTGTCCTGAGCGTGGCGATGCTGCTCGCGCACCTGGGGCATCAGGAAGCAGCCGACCGCGTCGAGGCCGCCGTGGCTGCCGACCTGGCTGCACGCGGTGGCGCTGCCCGCTCGACCGCGGAGATCGGCGACGCCCTGGCCGCGGCCGCCGTCGGCTGAGCCTGTCGGAGAGTGCCGGCGCATGGGCTCGAGTCCTTGTGTCATCGATCCGACCGAAAAAGTGCTGGATCGATGACACAAGGGCCAATCTGAGCGCAACGGCTACCACGGCTCGGGTTGCCGAGCACCGCACGTGCCGCATTCCCGCGCCAGTGACCCGCTGCATCGGCGATACTGCCCATCATGAGCACCGCTGCCAGCACGCCTTCCTACCGCACCGCCGCTGAGATGGTCGCCGAGGGGATCGACCTGTACCCGGTGACCGATCGCCGGAGCATCCCGGTGGCCGATCACCGGACCGGCGTGGTGCGGGCCGCGACCCAGCGTGCCGCGATCCTGGCCGATCCCGGGTTCGGCCGGCACTTCACCGACCACATGGTGCGCGCCGACTGGACCGCTGCCGGTGGCTGGGACCAGCCCGAGCTGGTGGACTACGCCCCCCTGGAACTCGATCCGGCCAGCATGTTCATCCACTACGGCCAGTCGATCTTCGAGGGACTGAAGGCCTACCGGGGCGCTGACGGCGCGTTGATCACGTTCCGCCCCGAGGCAAATGCCGTGCGGTTCGTGCGCAGCGCGCGTCGACTGGCCATGGCCGAACTGCCCGAGGCAGCCTTCCTCGGCGCGGTCGAGGCGCTGGTCGCCGCTGATGGGGAGTGGATCGCCGACGACCCCGAGAAGTCGCTGTACCTGCGCCCGTTCGAGTTCGCCACCGAGGTGGGCCTGGGCGTGCGCCCCGCCAACGCCTACACGTTCCTCCTGCTCGCCTCCCCGGCCGGCGCCTACTTCCCGCGCGGGGTGAAGCCGGTCAGCGTCTGGCTGTCCACCGAGTTCGTCCGCGCGGCCCCGGGTGGCACCGGCGAGGCCAAGTGTTCGGGCAACTACGCCGCCTCGCTGGTGGCCCAGGCACACGCCGCCGAGCAGGGCTGCGACCAGGTGGTGTGGCTCGACGCGATCGAGCGCAGGTGGGTCGAGGAGATGGGCGGCATGAACCTCGTGTTCGTCCACGGAACCGGCGCCTCGGCGCGCCTGGTCACCCCCGAGCTCACCGGCACGTTGCTGCCGGGGATCACCCGGGACTCCCTGCTGAAGCTTGCCGAGCATCTCGGGATCCCCGCGGCGCAGGGCCGGATCTCGATAGAGGACTGGCAGTCGGGCAACGCCAGCGGCGAGATCTCCGAGGTGTTCGCCTGCGGTACGGCTGCGGTGGTCACCCCGGTGGGGTCGGTCAAGTCGGCCACCGCCGAGTGGACCGTGGGCGACGGCCAGCCGGGTCCCGTGACGATGCGACTGCGCCAGGCGCTCCTGGACATCCAAACGGCCCGCGCCACCGACCCGTTCAATTGGGTCCACCGGATCGCATAGGCCGCCCGTAGCCCCCACCACCACGCCCCTCCGGCCGCGTGCCCTCGCCGCGATCGATCCAAGACTGCTCGCCCCAAACGTGATCGATCCAAGTCTGCTGGGTAGGCGGCCCAGCGAACTTGGATGAATCCGGTGGGCCCGGGCGGGGGCTGGCGCGGGCGGGCGCGGCCCGGGCGAGCGCGGCGCGGGCGGGGGCGGGGTCGCGTTGCCGGGGGGGCGCGTGGCAGGATGTGCCCATGGCCGCACTGGCGATCATTATCGAGAGGCGCGTTGCTGTCTGAGAGCAGACACAGCGCGCTGACCCCCTATGCCTCCGGGCGAGGGGGTTTTCTCATTGGAGGGCACATGGACCGCGACGCATTCCACGTCTTCGATACGACCCTGCGCGATGGGGCCCAGCGGGAGGGCATCTCCTACTCGGTCAGCGACAAGCTGGCCGTGGCTCGGCTGCTCGACGAGTTCGGGGTGGACTTCATCGAGGGCGGGTGGCCGGGCGCGATGCCCAAGGACACCGAGTTCTTCGCCCGGGCGGCTGCCGGGGAGCTGGACCTGAAGAACGCACAGCTGGTCGCATTCGGTGCCACCCGCAAGCCGAACATCGCGGTCGCCGACGATCTCCAGGTCCGCGCGCTGCTGCACTCCCAGGCGCCGGTCATCTGCCTCGTGGCCAAGTCCGACGTCCGCCACGTCAAGGAGGCGCTGCGCACGACCAACGAGGAGAACCTCGCGATGGTGCACGACACCGTCGAGTTCCTCGTCGGGCACGGCCGTCGTGTGTTCGTGGACTGCGAGCACTTCTTCGACGGCTACGCCCACGACCCGGACTACGGCGTTGCGCTGCTCAAGACCGCGTTCGCTGCCGGGGCGAGCGTCGGCGTGCTGTGCGACACCAACGGCGGGATGCTGCCGATGGGGATCACCCGCGTGGTCAGCGACGTGCTGGAGCGCACTGGCGGACGGCTCGGCATCCACTGCCAGGACGACACCTCCTGCGCAGTGGCCAACACGCTGGCTGCCGTGGAGGCCGGGGTCACGCACGTGCAGTGCACCGCCAACGGCTACGGCGAGCGCACCGGCAACGCCGACCTGTTCAGTGTCACCGCCTCCCTCGAGCTCAAGCTCGGCATCCGCGCGCTGCCCGAGGGCAACCTTCGCGAGGCGAAGCGGATCAGCCACGCGCTGGCCGACATCACCAACCTCCCGCCCGACACCCACCAGGCCTACGTCGGCGTCTCGTCGTTCGCCCACAAGGCCGGGCTGCACGCCTCGGCGCTGAAGGTCAACGAGTCGCTGTACAGCCACATCGATCCCAAGCTGGTCGGCAACGACACCCGGATCCTGGTCACGGAGATGGCCGGCCGCGCCACCGTGGAGCTCAAGGGTCGCGAACTCGGTGTGAACATCGCTGCTGATCCGGCGGCGCTGGCCCGCGTCGTGGAGATCGTCAAGAGTCGCGAAGCCACGGGCTGGACCTACGAGGCGGCCGACGCCTCCTTCGAGCTGGTCATGCGCGACGAGCTGCCCGGCGAGCGGCGGCGCTACTTCGAGGTCGAGTCGTGGCGCACGATCGTGTCCCCGCAGGTCAACGGCGACGGGCACGGCTCCGAGGCGATCGTCAAGGTGCATGCCGGCGGGCAACGGATCGTGCGGGTGGGGGAGGGCAACGGTCCGGTCAACGCCCTGGACAACGCGCTGCGCACCGCGCTGGAGCAGATCTACCCGGAGGTCGCCAACCTCGAGCTGGTCGACTACAAGGTGCGCATCGTGCCCGGCGCCAAGGGCACCGATGCGGTGACCCGCGTGCTGATCCGGACCGATGACGCCCGCGGCAGCTGGTCGACGGTCGGGGTGCACGAGAACGTCATCGTGGCCTCGTGGCTGGCGATCGTGGACGCGGTGGACTACGGGCTGATGCGGGCCGGTGTGCTGCCCCCGGAGGCGGCCCCTGCAGCGCCGTCGGGTTCCGGGTCGTCGGTCGACGCTGCAGCCGTGGTGGGGGTTGGCGTATGAGGATCGCGCGCTACTCGCACGCCGGTGCGGTGCGCTACGGCGTGGTCGAGGGGTCTGAGCTGCTCGAGCTGCCGGGGCACCCGTTCGCTGTCGCGGGTCAGCCGCTGGAGACCACCGGTGTCGCGCACGACCTCGACGACGTGCGCCTGCTGGCCCCGGTGATCCCGAGCAAGATCGTCGGGATCGGTAAGAACTACGCCGACCACGCCGCGGAGATGGGCGGCACCCCGCCGGAGCGGCCGTTGATGTTCCTCAAGCCGACGACCGCGCTGATCGGCCCGGATGACCCGATCGTCCTGCCCCCGGAGTCCGCGAACGTGCACTACGAGGCCGAGCTCGCCGTGGTGATCGGTCGGATGTGCCGACGGGTCCCGGCAGCGCAGGCGGCTGAGGTGATCCTGGGCTACACCTGCGCCAACGACGTGACCGCTCGCGACCTGCAGCGCTCGGACGGTCAGTGGACGCGGGCCAAGGGCTTCGACACCTTCTGCCCGCTCGGTCCGTGGATCGACACCGACCTGGATCCGGCCGACGTGCTCGTCGAGTGCGACGTGAACGGCGACACCGTGCAGAGCGCTTCCACGGCGACGCTGATCCATCCCGTGCCGGCGTTGATCGAGGCCGTCTCGGCAGTGATGACGTTGCTGCCCGGTGACGTGATCCTGACCGGCACGCCAGCAGGGGTCGGTCCGCTGACCGCCGGTGACGAGGTGGTGGTGACCGTCGCCGGCCTGGGCACATTGGTCAACCCGGTCCGCTGACCCCGAGCGCCGCCCGCCCCAACCCGCAGCGCTTCCGGTCTACCCCCACCAGCCGCAGCGCCCCGAGTGGTCCGCCGGCCCCCGCCCCTCGCTCTGCCGACGCAGCTCCTCCTCGTGGGCGTCGCCGGATGCCCACTTCCTCCACCCCGGCGTCGCCGGTGCGTCGCAGGTGAGGAGGAGTTGTCCGTCCGAGTTGAGGTGAGGGGATGGTGCGGTGCGGTGCGGTGCGGTGCGAGGGCCCCGGGCCAGGGGCCAGGGGAGGGCCCGTGGCTGGGGGCGGTGCGCGGGCGGTGCGGTGCGACGGACCGGCCGACCCCAGGGGCGCCGGTAGGATTCGGCGCATCATGAGCCAGTTCCCTGACGTCCTCGCGCCCGTCGACCTGCCAGCCCGCGCCAGCAACCCGGCGGTCCGGGTGCGGTTCTGCCCCTCGCCCACCGGCAACCCGCACGTCGGCATGATCCGCACTGCGCTGTTCAACTGGGCCTACGCGCGGCACACCGGCGGCACCTTCGTGTTCCGCATCGAGGACACCGACTCCGCGCGCGACTCCGAGGAGTCCTACCAGCAGCTCCTCGAAGCGCTGCGCTGGTTGGACCTGGACTGGGACGAGGGCCCGGGGCGTGACGGTGCCGGCCCGGACGCCGCCGAGGAGGGTCCCTATGGCCCGTACCGTCAGTCCCAGCGCCTGGCGGTGTACGCGAACGCCGCGCGTGACCTGCTCGCCGCCGGTCGGGCCTACGAGTGCTACTGCACCCCCGAGGAGCTCGAGGTGCGCCGCGAGCAGGCCCGCAAGGAGGGTCGCACCCCCGGCTACGACGGCCACTGCCGCGACCTCGGCGACCAGCAGCGCGCAGACCTCGCTGCCCAGGGACGCAGCCCGGTGATCCGGTTCCGCATGCCCGGCACCGAACTCGCCTGGGACGACCTCGTGCGCGGTCCGGTCAGCTTCGCCGCCGAGCACGTGTCGGACTTCGTGCTCGTGCGGGCCAACGGGGAGCCGCTCTACACGCTGGTGAACCCGGTCGACGACGCCATGATGCGCATCACCCACGTCCTGCGCGGCGAGGACCTGCTCTCCAGCACCCCTCGTCAGATCGCCCTGTACGACGCACTGGCGCAGATCGGGGTCTCCGATGGCAGCACCCCCCGGTTCGGCCACCTGCCCTACGTGATGGGTGAGGGCAACAAGAAGCTGTCCAAGCGCGACCCGCAGTCCAGCCTGAACCTCTACCGGGAGCAGGGCTTCCTGCCCGAGGGCCTGACCAACTACCTCGCGCTGCTCGGCTGGTCGATGGGCGAGGACCGCGAGTTCTTCAGCAAGGAGCAGCTCGCGGCGGCGTTCTCCCTGGATCGGGTCAGCGCCAACCCGGCGCGCTTCGACCTCAAGAAGTGCACCGCGATCAACGGCGACTGGATCCGTGCCCTGCCGGTGCCCGAGCTGACCGGGCGCATCGAGGCACGCCTCGTTCAGGACGACGTCGTGGTCGAGCCGGTCAGCGATGCGCAGCGGAGCACGCTGGCTGCGGCGGTGCCGTTGGTCCAGGAACGGATGGAGACCCTGGGTCAGGCGGCCGGGATGCTCGGCTTCCTGTTCACCGGCGACGGCTTCGCCCCGGATCCCGATGATGCTGCCCGGATGCTCGGTGCGGACAGCGTGCCGGTCCTCCAGGGCGCGCGCGATGCCCTGGTCAACCTCCAGGGCTGGACTGCGGCGGACATCGAGGCGGCCCTTCGAGCCGCCCTTGTCGACGGGCTCGGGCTCAAGCCCAAGCTCGCGTTCGGCCCGGTCCGGGTGGCAGTGACCGGCCGGCGGGTGTCCCCGCCCCTGTTCGAGTCGATCGAACTGCTCGGCCGCGACACGACCCTCGCGCGCATCGATGCAGCCCTGGCCAACCCGCACTGATCGGGCGTTGTCCGCGCTGCCTGAGGGCCGATGGGGAGTGGCCGCATGCCGCGGCCGAAACGGCCGTTTCGTATGCGCTCCGCGTCGAACGGTCGGCGAAACAGGAGTCCGGTCCGCCGGCCGCGAGCAGGAACGGTCGGCCCCCGGGCGCCGGGAGTAGTCAGCCTCGCCCCGGTCCTGGGTGAGCGACAGACCCACCCAGGACTGGGGCGGCAGCCCACGCGCTCCGCGGGGCGACGTCCCAAGCCTGACCGGGGCGACAGCCCCGAGCCCGACCGGGGCGACAGCCAAAGCCTGACCGGGGCAACGCCACGTTCTGGCGGGCTAGGTTGGGTGCCGTGAGCGACACTGCGCTGTTCATGCGCGATCTTGACGACCGCCGGGTCCCGCTGTCCGCGGGCATGATCGCGCGCTGGCTGATGAAGGGCGGCCTGGGCTCCACCGCTGCCGACCAGGCGGCCAGTGCGACGGTGGCCGACATCACCACCGCGCATGCGGATGCCGGGCCCGACTCAGGGGACGTCATCCGCCGCGACGATGTGTTCGCCCAGATGAGCCGGGTCCTGCTCGCCGAGGACCTCGTCGACGTGGAGCGCCGGGTGCGGATCCGCCGTTGGGTGCGTACCGGGCGTCAACCGTTCGTGGTGGCGCTCGGCGGCTCCTCGGGTGTGGGCAAGTCCACGGTCAGCGCGGAGGTCGCCGAGCGGCTGGGCATCGGCGTGGTCATCTCCACCGACCAGGTGCGTTCGGTGATCCGCAGCGTCCTGGCACCCGACCTGCTCCCCGCACTGCACCAGAGTTCGTTCTCCGCCGCCAAGATGATGCGCAGCAACCTGTCGGGCAACCGGCTGCTCTTCGCCTTCGAGGAGCAGGCCCGGATCGTCCAACATGGCACGGCCGCCCTGGCGGTGCGCTCGGTCAAGGAGGGCCAGCAGGTGCTGGTCAACGGGGTGCATATCGTCCCCGGGCTCATGGAGGTCGACCCGAGCCTGCCGCTGTTCACCTACGTACTGACCGTGGCCAACCTCGAGGAGCACCGCGGTCGGTTCATCCAACGGTTCCTGGAGGGCGACCGCAAGCCCACTGCCTACCTCGAGCGGATGGCGGCCATCCGGGAGCTCGACGACTACATCGTCGAGCAGTGCCAGCGACACGGCGTCACGGTCGTCACCAGCACGACGTTCGAGGCTACCGTCGTGGCGGTGATGGACGCGGTCAGCCGGGATCTCGAGGCCCGCTTCGACACACATCCCAAGCCCGGCCCGATCGGGCGCGCATTTGGGGGTCCGCCGACCCGGCCGGTATAGTTGCCCCTGCCCTTGGGGTATGGGGTAATTGGCAGCCCAACTGATTCTGGTTCAGTTAGTCTAGGTTCGAGTCCTGGTACCCCAGCTGGTGTTTCGGCCTCCTCCCGCGCGGGTAAGGTCGATCCGCCGCGCCGAGCGATCGGCACCGCACGAAACGAACGTCCAACAAGCACACGGCCCCGTTGTGTAGTGGCCTAGCACGCCGCCCTCTCAAGGCGGTAGCGCGGGTTCGAATCCCGTCGGGGCTACGCGAGGAGGGACCTCCCACTCAGGTGGGGGGTCCCTCTGACTTCGTGCGATGCCCCACGTCGGGCACGTGCGGCTGCTACGGCCCGATCGCCTCGTGGGCCTGCGGCAGGATCAGCCGGCTGCCCTCCGGCTCGGCGAAGGGCAGGAGTTCCACCCCGGCGTCGTCACCGCCGCACTCCAGCAGGGCACCGCAGACCAGCCCCGGTGCACCTGGCAGACCACCTCCGGGTACCGGCGGGCCACGTCCAGCAACGGGCATCGGCTCAGCAGCACGACCTCGTCACGGGAGTCGGCGGGGTCGAACCCCAGATCCGCGAGGACGCCCAGCACCTCGCGGCGGGCCTCGACCGGGGCCGGCGCCGGTGCAGACACCGAGGTCTGCGCCGGGACCAGCCCGGCGGTGCGGCTGCGGGCCAGTTCGCGGCCCATTCCCGGCCGGCCGCATGGGCCTCGTCAGCCGGGGTGCGGCTGGTCCGGATCAGGTGCGCGGCCAGCGCGCCGGCCAGCGCACCGTACCCACGGGACGGGCGCGTTCGGCTCCGGGTTCGCCGGTTGGCGCGATAGTGCCACGCCGGTCGTCCACGCCCCGCTGAGCCCTGCCGGTACCGCAGGGCCGAGCCGGATTCGACGAGATCGTCGAGGTGCCCGCGCACCGTGTCGACATGCTGTCCGAAGATCGTGGCGAGGCGATCTGCACGGACCGGCTCGGGTGGGCCTGCAGGTACTCCAGGACCCGAGCACGTGTCGGTGACAGCCCGGCCCGGGCGTCATCGTGGCGGATCGGGCGTGGACCTCTATTTTCCACAGTCCACACCGTAGTATTGTTTGCCTTCCCACAACGACCCTTGGAGCCCACCTTGACTGACCCGCTGACCACCCTGCCGCTCGCGCATTCCCACGGCGGATGTACCTGCGGGGAGGTTCAGGGCCACGACGCACCTGTCCTGGACGCCCGCACGATCCCGCACGCCATCCGGCACGCCGCCATCTTCGGAGCGCTGGACTCGCTGGCCAGCGGCGCTGCCCTGGTCCTGGTGGCCCCGCACGATCCGCAGCCGCTGCTCGCCCAGGCCCGCGACCGCTACCCCGAGGGCGTGGTCGTGGAGTACCTGCAGCGCGGCCCCGAGGCCTGGCACATCCGGCTCCAGCGGGTCTGATCGACGTGTGCTCGCACTGCGGCTGCCGGACGATCGCCGTGATCACCGGCTGTCCACTGAGCACGACCCGGCCCCAGACTGCTCCGCGTGCGGGACCCCGGTTCCCTGAGACTCGGGGTGAGCCACCCACAACGCCGCTGCGCGCCCGGCCGGAGTCACCGAGTGTGCAGCGGCAACTCAACCAGAAGGGCACAGCATGCACCCCATGTCGTTGACCGCATTGGCCGACCAGCACCTCATCCTCGCCCGGGAGGCCGGTAGCGGGCGCAGCGCTCTGACCATCCACGGCGGCCATGGGCACCGACTGCGCCACACCCTGATCGCGCTGACCGATGGCCGGCAGCTCGACGACCACGAGAATCCGGGCGAGGCCACCCTGCAGGTCGTGCGCGGAGCGGTGCGTCTGGTCAGCGGTGACACCTCCGTCGCGGTGGCCCTCGACGACCTCCTGGTGATCCCCCCCGGTCGGCACAGCGTGGTGGCGCTGGTCGACAGCGTGGTCCTGCTGACCGTGGCGCTCCAGGGCTGACCGGGCCCGGAGGTCAGTCGCGGCGCAGTGCCTCGGTGAGCCGGCCGGCCGCCGCCAGGACGGCGTGCGAGTGCAGCCGGCCCGGCACCCGACCCATCCGGTCCAGCGGTCCGGACACCGACACTGCCGCGACGACCTTGTTCGACGGCCCGCGGACGGGGGCGCTGACCGAGGCGACGCCCTGCTCGCGCTCGGCGACGCTCTGCGCCCAGCCGCGGCGGCGCACCCCGGCCAGGGTTGCGGCGGTGAACGTCGAGTCGCGCAGGCCGGTGTGGATTCGATCGGGGTCCTCCCAGGCCAGCAGCACCTGCGCCGCGGACCCGGCGTGCATCGTGAGCACCGATCCGACCGGGACGGTGTCGCGCAGGCCGGTCAGCCGCTCGGCCGCGGCCACGCAGATCCGCCGGTCGCCCTGCCGTCGGTAGAGCTGGGCGCTCTCCCCGGTGGCCTCGCGCAGGGTGGCCAACGCCGAGCCGGCGGCGGCGACCAGCCGGTCCTCCCCAGCAGCGGCCGCCAGCTCGGGCAGGCGCGGGCCGAGGACGAACCGTCCCGACATGTCACGGGCGATCAGCCGATGGTGCTCCAGGGCGGTGGCCAGTCGGTGTGCGGTCGGGCGGGCCAACCCGGTCGCGGCCACCAGACCCGCCAGCGACAGGGGCCCGCCCTCTAGGGCGTCGAGCAGCATGGCAGCCTTGTCGATGACGCCTACCCCGCTGGCGTATGCTTCGTCCATAGGGTGATACTGCCGTTTCAATATATGAGACGTCAACTGGAGGGAACGGAGTCGGACATGGGTCGCACACTGGCCGAGAAGGTATGGGACGCGCACGTCGTGCGCAGCGCACCGGGGGAGCCCGACCTGCTCTACATCGACCTGCACCTGATCCACGAGGTGACCAGCCCGCAGGCCTTCGACGGACTGCGGGCCGCTGGGCGCCCGGTCCGGCGCCCGGACCTGACTCTGGCCACCGAGGATCACAACGTCCCGACCATCGACATCGACAGGCCGATCGCCGATCCGGTCTCGCGCGCCCAGGTCGACGCCCTGCGTGCGAATGCGGCCGAGTTCGGTGTGCCGATCTACTCGCTGGGCAACGCAGAGCAGGGCATCGTGCACGTCGTCGGCCCGCAGTTGGGGCTCACCCAGCCCGGGATGACCGTGGTCTGCGGCGACTCGCACACCTCCACCCACGGGGCCTTCGGGGCGCTGGCGTTCGGCATCGGGACCTCCGAGGTGGAGCATGTGCTGGCCACCCAGACGCTGCCGCTCAAGCCGTTCAAGACGATGGCGATCACCGTCGAGGGGTCCCTGCCCGACGGCGTCACGGCCAAGGACCTGATCCTGGCCGTGATCGCGCGGATCGGCACCGGCGGTGGCCAGGGCTACGTCCTGGAGTACCGCGGCGAGGCGATCCGGTCGCTGAGCATGGAGGGCCGGATGACGATCTGCAACATGTCGATCGAGGCCGGCGCGCGGGCGGGCATGATCGCCCCGGACCAGACCACGTTCGACTACATCGAGGGCCGCGAGAAGGCTCCCTCCGGGGCGGATTGGCAGGATGCGCTGGCCTACTGGCGCACCCTGGTCACCGACGACGACGCGCAGTTCGACGCCGAGGTGGTCATCGACGCCCGCGAGCTCACCCCATTCGTCACCTGGGGGACCAACCCTGGCCAGGGCGTGCCGCTCTCGGGTGCCGTGCCCGCCCCGGCCGACTTCGCCGACCCGAGTGACCAGGCAGCCGCCGCCAAGGCATTGGCCTACATGGGCCTGACCGCCGGCACGCCGATGCGTGAGATCGCGGTGGACACCGTCTTCCTGGGCTCGTGCACCAACGGTCGGATCGAGGACCTGCGCGCGGCGGCCGAGATCCTGCGCGGGCGCCGAGTCGCCGAGGGTGTGCGGATGCTGGTGGTCCCCGGATCGGTCCGGGTGCGCCTGGCCGCCATGGCCGAGGGCCTGGACACGGTGTTCACCGACGCGGGCGCGCAATGGCGCGAGGCGGGCTGTTCGATGTGCCTGGGCATGAACCCGGACACGCTGGCCCCGCAGGAGCGCAGCGCGTCGACCTCCAACCGCAACTTCGAGGGTCGACAGGGTCCGGGCGGGCGCACCCACCTGGTCAGCCCCCAGGTCGCTGCGGCCACCGCCGTGCGCGGCATGCTCAGCTCGCCGGCCGATCTGTCCTGAGCCCGCCCCATCACAACGCCGGATCACACTCCAGCCCACTCAGACCCAAGGACACGACATGGACGCCTTCACCGTGCACACCGGCACCGCGGTCCCGCTGCGGGCCAGCAACGTCGACACCGACCAGATCATCCCGGCCAAGTACCTCAAGCGGATCACCCGCCACGGCTACGAGGACGCCCTGTTCGCAGCCTGGCGCACGGACCCCGACTTCGTCCTGAACGACCCGGTGCGCGCGGGCGCGAGCATCCTCGTCGCCGGCCCCGACTTCGGCACCGGCTCCTCGCGCGAGCATGCCGTCTGGGCGCTGCAGGACTACGGGTTCCGGGTCGTGATCTCCGCACGGTTCGCCGACATCTTCCGCGGCAACTCCGGCAAGGGTGGACTGCTGACCGCCGTGGTGGACCCAGCCGTGGTGCAGGCGCTGTGGGCGGCCACGGAGGCCGACCCGAGCACGGAGGTCACCGTCGACCTGCACGCGCGCACGATCGCGTTCGGCGAGCAGAGCGCACCCTTCGAGATCGACGACTACGTGCGTTGGCGGCTGCTCGAGGGCCTCGACGACGTGGGCATCACCCTGCAAAGTGCGGACCTGATCGAGGGTTTCGAGTCCACCCGCCCCGCATTCGCCCCGAGTACCGCCTAGCGTGTCCCAGGCGCGCGGGAGTAGCCTGCGCCTGAATTGGCAAAGACATTCACCGGTACCGCGCCGGTGCGATCCGTGGAGGGAACCGGCTATGAACAAGGCTGAGCTGATCGACGTCGTGGCAGCCCGCATCGATACGAGCAAGAAGGAGGCCTCGGAGGCAGTCCAGGCTGTCGTCGACGCCATCACCGAGACCGTCGCCAAGGGCCAGAAGGTCTCCATCAGCGGGTTCGGCGTCTTCGAGCGCGCCGAGCGTGCCGCCCGTACCTATCGGGCGCCCTCCACGGGAGAGGCCATCCGCAAGATGTCCACGGCCGTGCCGCGGTTCCGTCCCGGCGGTGACTTCAAGGCCTCGGTGAGCGGGGACCTTCCGGCCGAGGCCGTGGCCAAGGTGACCGCCACCGCCAAGCGGGCCACTGCGCCGGCCAAGCAGGCCGCCGCTGCTGCCATGGATGTCGCCGCCACGGCCCAGAAGAACGCCGAGGAAGCCGTGCGCAACGCCGTCCCCGGGGCGAAGAAGGCTCCGGCGGCCAAGAAGGCTCCCGCCGGAAAATCGGCGAAGACCTCCGCACCTGCCGCGAAGAAGGCTCCCGCAAAGAAGCCCGCAAAGAAGGCTCCGGCCAAGACCGCGGCCCCCGCAGCCGAGAAGGCGCCAGCCAAGAAGGCCGCGGCCAAGAAGGCGCCCGCAGCGAAGAAGGCGCCTGCGGCGAAGAAGGCCCCTGCGGCGAAGAAGGCCCCCGCGGCGAAGAAGGCCCCCGCGGCACCCGCAGCCCCCGCCACGCCCGCTGCCGAGTAGCCGTCCGCGCGACCTGCACGCGCCAGCCCAGTACCGCCCATCGTGACGGGCTGGCGCATGTCGCGGCCCCCGACCGGGATACCTCCCCGCTCACCACCGCATCGTCACCCCCGCCCGGCTAGCGTTCGGCCACCGGTCCGAGCAGATGAGGTGGTCGCGTGCGCATGGTCCTGATGGGTCCCCCCGGCAGCGGCAAGGGCACCCAGGCGGTGGAGGTCTGCGCCCAGTTGGGCATCCCGCACATCTCCACCGGCGAGCTGTTCCGCGGGCACCTGTCGCAGGTGTCCCCGTTGGGGATCGCCGCGGGCATGTTCATGGAGTCCGGGTCCTATGTACCTGACCGGATCACCAACGCCATGGTCCGTGATCGCCTGGCCCAACCCGATGCGGCGCAGGGGTTCCTGCTCGATGGCTATCCGCGCACGCTCGAGCAGGTCGGCGTCCTGGACGAGGCGCTGGCGGGGATGGACCTCGCCCTGGACCGGGCTGTCGAGCTGACGGTGGACCACGAGGAGGTCGTGGCCCGGCTGCTGGCCCGGGCGGCCGCGCAGGGCCGCGCCGATGACACCGAGGAGGTCATCCGGCACCGGATGGCGGTCTACGCAGAGCAGACCGAGCCGCTGACCAGGGTGTACGCCGAGCGTGGGCTGCTCGTGCAGGTCGACGGGATGGGCAGCATCGCCGAGGTCCGTGACCGCGTTCTCGCCGCGTTGTAGCGACCGCGGGCGGTGGCCCGGTCAGTGCGCTGGGCGCGCAGGAGCAACGAGCCCGCGAGATCCGGCGCCAGCGCGCCCCAGCGGTATACGGTGGCGGCTTCCGACAGCCAGGGAGAGGTGCACGTGGGGACCAGGACGCTCTCGCTGCGACTGGGCGTCGGCTACCGCGCGGCCGAGGCGATTCTGTGGCCCTGGATGATGGCCCTCACCCGCCGCGAGTGGCATGGGCAGGAGCACCTTGGTGCCCACGGTCAGGGGATGGTCGTGGCCCCGAACCACATCTCGTTCTTCGACCCCCTGGTCATGGCGCACTTCCTGCATGACAGCGGTCGGCCGCCGCGGTTCATGGGCAAGCAGGGTGTCTTCGATGTGCCGGTGGTGGGCCAGATCATCAGCAGCGCGGGCCAGATCCCGGTCACCCGCGACAAGGACCCGCACATCGCGCTGGCCGCCGCGGAGGCTGCCATCAGGTCCGGGGAGTGCGTCGTGATGTATCCGGAGGGGACCATCACCCGCGATCAGGGCATCTGGCCGATGGGTGGTCGGACCGGTGCGTTGCGACTGGCCCTGGAGACCGGAGCCCCCCTGATCCCGGTGGCCCAGTGGGGCGCCCACGAGGTGATGGCCCCCTACTCCAAGGTCATGCGGCTGCTGCCACCGAAGCGCATGCGGGTCACCGCCGGGGCGCCGCTGGACATCGACGACCTGCGCGAACGGCCGATCACCAAGGAACTGCTCCAGCAGGGCACCGACCGACTGATGGATGCGATCACCGCGCTGCTGGCCGACATCAGGGGGGAGCAACCCCCCGCACAGCGACTGGACTGGGCCGCCGAACAGCGCAGCCGGGCCGGGACAACCGAGGAGGAGAACTGATGGCACGTGTGGCAGTCATGGGCGCTGGATCGTGGGGCACCGGTTTCGCGATGGTCCTGTGCGACGCAGGCGGGGAGGTGGTGCTCTGGGCCCGCGAACCCGAGGTGCAGGAGTCGATCAACACCCAGCACACCAACGAGATGTTCCACCCCGGGATCGCGCTGCCCGAGCAGATGCGGGCCACCGGCGACCCCGCGGAGGCGCTGGCCGGCGCCTCGCTGGTGATCCTGGCGATCCCCGCCCAGACCCTGGCGGTGAACCTGCAGGCCTGGCGCGAGCTCATGGAGCCCGACGCGGTGGTCGTCTCGCTGATGAAGGGCATCGAACTGGGCACGATGCGCCGGATGAGCCAGATCATCTCCGAGGACGGCGGCATCCCGGCCGAGCGGGTCGCGGTCGTGTCCGGGCCGAACCTGGCCCGCGAGATCGCCCAGCGCGCACCCGCGGCGACCACGGTGGCCTGCCCGGACGAGGCCTCGGCCAAGCGCCTGCAGGACGCCTGCACCACGGGCTACTTCCGGCCCTACTGGACCACAGACGTGGTCGGTGCGGAGATCGGCGGCTCGGTGAAGAACGTCATCGCGCTGGCGAACGGGATGGCCGTGGGCCTGGGCTACGGCGCGAACTCGCAGGCCTCGCTGATCACCCGTGGACTGGCCGAGATGTCGCGGCTGGGGGTGGCCCTGGGTGCCAACCCGATGACGTTCCTGGGCCTGGCCGGGATGGGCGACCTGATCGCCACCTGCTCCTCGCCGCTGTCGCGCAACCGCACCTTCGGCGAGAACCTGGGCAAGGGCCTGAGCGTGGAGCAGACCATCGAGGTCACCAAGCAGACCTGCGAGGGCTTCAAGTCCTGCCTGCCGATCCTGGAGCTCGGTCGATCGCACGGCGTGGAGATGCCGATCACCGAGCAGGTCGTCGAGGTGGCGCACCACGGGATGTCGCCGGACGCCATGCTCGGCGCCCTGATGGGCCGCGAGACCAAGCCCGAGATGGGCGCGGCCTAGCTCGTCGCCGGCCGCCGCTCAGGCGTGCACGCAGTGCTCGGGCGACTGGGCCGCATGGCCGGGTCAGCGCGTCGCGTCGAGGGCTGCGCGCAGGTCGGCCCACAGGTCCTCGACGTCCTCGATGCCCACCGAGAGGCGAAGCAGCCCCTCGGGGACGTCTGCGCTCTCCTCGGGCCAGCGGCGTCGACGTTCGAGGGAGGACTCCACGCCACCGAGGCTGGTCGCGTGCACCCACAGCGAGGTGGCCCCCGCCACGGCCTCGGCCGCGTCGGCGCCCCCGTGCAGCTCGAGGCTGACGATCGCACCGAAGGCGCTCATCTGCGTGCTGGCCAGCGCGTGCCCCGGGTACTGCGGCAGGCCGAGGTAGCGCACCCGAGCGACCGCCGGATGGTCGGTGCATCGCCGAGCCAACTCGCCGGCGCTGGCGCACGCGCGCTCGAAGCGCAGCGGGAACGTGCGCAGCCCGCGCAGCGCGATCCAGGCCTCCATCGGCCCGGGGATCCCGCCGCCGAGGATCCGGTTCTGGCCGATCCGCTCGGCCAGGTCGGCATCGCGCACGATGACCGCGCCGAGCAGGACGTCGGAGTGCCCGGACAGGTACTTGGTGGCGCTGTGCACGACGATGTCCGCACCGAGGTCCAGCGGATGCTGACCCAGGGGGGTGGCGAACGTGGAGTCGACCACGAGCAGGGTGCCTGCCTCGAGGGCGGCCCGGCCCACGGCCGCGATGTCGATCACCTCGAGGGTGGGGTTCGTGGGGGTCTCCACCCAGACCATCGCTGATCCGGGCGCGGCGGCCACCAGCGCGTCGGTGCGCGCCGGCACCTCGCGCAGGGCGATCCGGCCCGAGGCCGACCAGCGCGCAAGCTGGCTGCGCGTGCCGCTGTAGGCCACTGACTGGCCCACGACGGTGGCCCCGACCGGGACCAGGTCGGCCACCGCGGTGATCGCAGCCATCCCGCTGGCGAAGCTCAGCGCGCGGGCGCCTGGTCCCTCCAATGCGCCCAGCACCTCCTCCAGCGCGGTCCACGTCGGATTGCCCACCCGCGCGTAGGAGACCTCGCCCCCGGCGGCGAACGTGGAGCTGAACACGGGTGGGGTGTTCAGTGGGGCCCCAGGCTCGCGGGCGGGTCGGCCCACGACCACGGCGAGGCTGGCCGGGGACAGTCCGGCCGTGGGCGAGCTGGCTGCACGCACCTCGGTGGCGGACGCGCTGGCCGGGGACGGGCCGGCTGGGGAAGGGCCGGTTGCGGGCGTGCCGACCGGGCGGGCAGACGGTTCACCCGGGGGTGTCGGGTCGTGCTCGTCGGCCATGTCAGCGCAGCCTACCGGCGCCGCGCGGCTAGGGTCGGGGCCGTGGATGAGCAGCGGAGGGTCCGGGTTGCGGTGGTGTTCGGTGGGCGCAGCAGTGAGCATGCGATCTCCTGCATCAGCGCCGGGAGCGTGCTCAGCGCGATGGATCGCGACCGCTACGAGGTGGTCGCGATCGGGATCACGCCCGAGGGACGGTGGGTGATCGAGCGCGACGAGCCGGCGCGGTTGCGGATCACCGACGGCCGCCTGCCCGCGGTCGACACCTCCGGGTCGCACGTGGTGCTGCCCGGTGACCCCACGCACCCCCCCGGGGAGATGCGGCCGGCGGATCAGGCGGTGCACGTGCTGCACGACGTGGACGTGGTGTTCCCGGTGCTGCACGGCCCGTGGGGCGAGGACGGCACGATCCAGGGCCTGCTCGAACTCGCGGGCATCCCCTACGTCGGCTCGGGAGTGTTCGCCTCCGCGGCAGCCATGGACAAGGGGCACATGAAGGCGGTGCTGGCCGCGGGCGGGCTCGAGGTCGGGCCCTATCAGATGGTCACCTCCGCTCAGTGGGACGCCGACCCCGACGAGGTCCTGGCCCGGCTGGCGGGTCTGAGCCTCCCGGTGTTCGTCAAGCCGGCGCGGGCCGGCTCCAGCGTAGGGATCTCCCGGGTGACCGACCCCGCGGATCTGCCCGACGCGATCGAGGCCGCCCGACTCCACGATCCTCGGGTCATCGTCGAGGCCGGTCTGGTCGGGGTGCGCGAGATCGAGTGCGGCGTCCTCGACGGTTCCGGCGGTGCGCGGGCCAGCGTGCCGGCCGAGATCGTGGTCCGCCCCGGGCACGACTTCTACGATTTTCAGGCCAAGTACCTCGAGGACGCCGTGGACCTGATCGTGCCCGCCGACCTGCCCGCGCCGGTGCTGGCCTCGGTCCAGGCCCAGGCGGTGGCTGCGTTCGAGGCGCTGACCTGCGAGGGGTTGGCGCGGGTGGACTTCTTCATCACCGCGCAGGGTCGGGCCATCGTGAACGAGGTCAACACCATGCCCGGGTTCACCTCGATCTCGATGTTCCCGAGGATGTGGCAGGCCTCGGGCATGACCTACCCGGAGCTCATCGACCACCTGATCACCGACGCGCTGCGACGGGGGACCGGACTGCGATGAGCTTGCAGCGCCCTGCATCATCGATCCAGCAGTCACAGTGCCCGATCGATGATCCAACACCGCCCACGGGGGCAGGCGGCAGCGCTGCCATGCTTCCGGAGTCGATTCCGGTGCCGGTCGACGGTCTCGAGGTGCGCATCTGGGCGCAGGGCGACGTACCCGAGATGGCCGAGACGATCGCGGCGAGCGTCGAGCACCTGCGCCCCTTCCTGCCCTGGATCGCCCACGAGCCGCTCACCCTGGAGGCCCGCTCGGCGATGGTTGCGGACTGGGAGGCGCAACGCCTGGCCGGTGGGGATGCGACCTATGGTGTCTGGCAGGACGACCAGCTCGTGGGAGCCGTCGGCGCGCACCGGCGGATCGCGCCCGACGGACTGGAGATCGGCTACTGGCTGCGCCCCGAGGCGCAGGGCCGGGGCACGATGACGGCCGTCGTGACCGCGCTGAGCGCCGCACTGTCGGAGCTGCCCGGGATCACCCATCTGGAGATCCGCCACGACGAGGCGAACACCCGCAGCGCGGCCATCCCGGGCCGGTGTGGGTACCGACTCGTCGGCCGCGAGCCGCGCACTGCTGAGGCTCCTGCGGAGACCGGCCGGGGGCTGATCTGGCGGCTCGGCGCGGACCCGCTGGCTGCCGATGCCAGCGACCCCGATCCCGCAGGCAACAGCTCAGGCCAGGATTCCGTCGACCCCGCTACGACTGCGGATGTGGGCGCCGACGGCTGACCGCGGTCGTGTTCCTGCAACAGCAGCCCCCGGGGTGAGCCTGCGGGTCTGTGCCCCCGCCGCCCCGGCCGGCGCGTGCGGCGCGCCGGATGCGAGCATCGGGTCATGACTGACACTGAGATCTCCGGCCACGGGGGCCACCACGTCGTCGCCGCAGCCCGAGCTCACGGTGCCCGCACGCTGTTCACCCTCTCGGGGGCGCACATCTTCCCGGTGTACGACGCCGCGGTGGGCGGTCGCGAGGGGTTCGCTGCGGCCCCCGACGCGATGGCTGCCGCCCGCGAGGGTGCGCTGCGCCTGATCGACGTCCGCCACGAGGCGACGGCCGTGTTCGCCGCCGAGGCGACCGGACGCCTGACCCGTACCCCGGGGTTCGCGGCAGTCACCGCAGGTCCCGGGGTGACCAACGCTGTCTCCGCACTCGCCTCCGGGCTGTTCAACAGCGCCCCGATGGTCGTGCTGGGCGGGCGGGCCCCGGAGGCGCGCTGGGGATCAGGGTCGCTGCAGGAGTTCGACCATCCCGCGCTGGTGGGTGCGGTCACCAAGGCCGCCTGGACCGAGAAGGATCCCGCCCAGGTGGGCGCCCGGACCTCGGCGGCCTTCGAGCTGGCCGACACCCCGCACCGGGGGCCGGTGTTCCTCGACATCCCGATGGACCGGTTCTACTTCCCGGCCACGACACCGGCCCCGGAGCCGGCCCCGGCCGAGGCGCGCATCCCCGACGCCGAGGCGCTCGACCGGGCCGCCGCCCTCCTGGGCGGCGCCCAGGCCCCGGTGGTCGTGCTGTCCAGCGGGGTCTGGGCCGACCATGCCGAGACCCACGCCGCCGACCTGGTGGCCGAGTTCGACCTGCCCACCATCGCCAACGGGCTGGGCCGCGGACTGCTGCCCCCGGGGCATCCCAACCTGGTGACCCGCGCGCGGTCGGCCGCGTTCCGCGGCGCCGACGTGGTGGTCGTGGTCGGCGCCACCCTGGACTTCCGCCTGGGCTACGGCACGTTCGGCAACCCGGCCTCGCCCGCGAAGGTCATCCACCTGACCGATGCGCCGGACCCGCGGCGCCCCGGCACCGTCGAGGTCGCCGTCGCCGGCGACCTCTCGCTGGTGCTGCGCGGCCTGGCCGACCGGATGCGGGCCACCGGCACGAGTGCCCCGGCCCCGTGGGCCGCCGGCCTGCGCGACGCCGACCTTGCTGCCCGGGCGCGCGACGACAGCCTGCTGACCAGCGCTGCGGCGCCCATCCACCCGGCTCGGATCTACGGCGAGCTGCTGCCCCGCCTGGCTGACGACGCGATCACCATCGGCGATGGTGGCGACTTCGTCTCGTTCGCGGGCAGGTACGTGGAGCCCGGTCGGCCCGGCGGCTGGTTGGACCCCGGCCCGTTCGGTTGCCTGGGCACCGGCCTGGGTTACGCGATCGGTGCGCGGATCGCCCGACCCTCGGCGCAGGTCACCCTCCTGCTCGGAGACGGTGCGGCCGGCTTCTCGCTGATGGATGTCGACACCCTGGTGCGTCTGGACCTGCCGGTCGTGATGGTCGTGGGCAACAACTCCGGCTGGGGCCTGGAGCGCGGCCCGATGCAGATGCTGCACGGCTACGGCGTGGCCACCGAGTTGAATCCCGCGACCCGCTACGACCAGGTCGTCACTGCCCTGGGCGGTGCCGGTGAGCTGGTCACCGAGCCCGACCAGATCGGTTCCGCGCTGGATCGCGCCTACGCCTCGGGCGTGCCCTACCTGGTCAACGTGATCACCGACCCTGCCGCGGTCTACCCGCGGACTACCACGGGGATCTGAGCCGCCACACTCGTTGGTGTGCACGAAATCGACGACTGGCTGGTCGATTCCGTGCACAGCAACAAGAGGTGCGGGTCAGTTCGCGGCGGGGATCGTCGCGGAGATCGCTGCGGTGAGGTCTGCGGCGACCGAGGGCGCAGGGCCATGCACCTCATCGACAGTGATCTCGATGGCCGGTGTGCGCCCCACGGTCGTCAGGCGCCATCCGGCTGACAGCTCCTCGGCGAACCAGTCGATGTCGTCCACGGTCACCAGCAGTGCGTCGGCGGTCAGCGCGCCCGGCTCCGGCACGCCACAGCGCACGCCCACCGGTGGGTCGCCGTAGGCGGCGGTCAGCGGCGAGTCGGGGGTGACCTCGCGGCGCTCGCCCACGGTGGACAGCTCCTGGGGCAGAGCAGCGCCGAACGCCGTGCAGAGCGCCACGACGTCGGGCGGCGCAGTGGGCGGCGGCTCGACGGCCACGGGTCGCGCGCAGCCGAGCAGGGTCGCCCCACAGAGGGCGGCGCTCGCCACGAGGGCCCGCCGCGCGGACGCGCGCGGGGCAGGCCTCAGAGGTTGACCACTGGGCAGGTCAGGGTCCGGGTGATGCCGGGCACCTTCTGGATGCTGGCCACCACGAGCCGCCCGAGGTCGTCGATCGACCCGGCCTGTGCCTGCACGATCACGTCGTAGGGACCAGTCACGTCGTGGGCGATGGTCACGCCCTCGATGGCGCCGACCTCGGCCACCACCGACGGCGCCTTGCCCACCTCGGTCTGGATCAGGATGTAGGCATGCACCATGATGCGGGCCTTCCGTCGGGGCCACCCGGGTACCGGGGAGCACTGGGTTCAGACTAGCGTGGCGCCCTTGACGGTGGGCGGGGCGGCGCAGTGGGAGGACAGCGATGACGGGCACGGGCGAGCTGATCAGCGACGTGGGGGAGTTCGGTCTGATCGCGCGGATCGAAGCGGCCCTGGCCGGGCATGCCGGCGTCGGGGTCCGCGTCGGCATCGGCGACGACGCGGCTGTGGTGGAGATCAGCGGCAGCCGGATCGTGGTCAGCACCGACATGCTCGTGGAGGGTCGGCACTTCCGCCGCGACTGGTCCACCGCAGCCGACATCGGTGCCCGGGCTGCTGCCCAGAACCTCATCGACATCGCGGTGATGGGAGCCCGCACGACCGCCCTGGTGGTCGCGCTCGGGTTGCCCCACGAGTTGCCGGTGCACTGGGTCACCGACCTCTACGCGGGCCTGCGTGCCGAGGCTGAGGACCAGGGGGCGACGATCGTCGGCGGCGACCTCGTGCGCAGCGACCGGGTGGTGATCTCGGTCAGTGCGCTGGGGGAGTTGACCGGCAGCGCGCCGGTGCTGCGCAGTGGCGCGCGCCCCGGTGACCAGGTGGCGGTGGCCGGTCGGCTGGGCTGGGCCGCTGCCGGCCTGTCGATCCTGTCCCGGGGTTTCCGGACACCCCGTGCGCTGGTCGACGCCCACCGGCGACCCGAGCCGCCGTATGCCGCCGCCGCCGCGGCCGCGGTGGGCGGGGCATCGGCGATGATCGACGTCAGCGACGGCCTGGTCGCCGACCTCGGACACCTGGCCCGCGCCTCGGCGGTGGCCATCGAGATCGACCCGACCCGCCTCGTCGTGGCCGAGCCGGTGGCCGATGCGGCCGCGGCGTTCAACGCCGACCCGCTGGTCTGGGTGCTCACCGGTGGCGAGGACCATGCGGTCGCCGCGACCTTCGGGCCCGAGACCGACCTGCCCGAGGGGTTCACCGTGATCGGAACCGTGTCCGAGGTGGCCGACGTCGAGGTGCTCGACGCCCCGGGCGTCACCGTGGCCGGGCGGGTGCCGCGCGGCCACGGCGGGCACGATCACTTCGCCGGGTAGATCCGGCCCGCGTGAGCCCAGCACCGCGGGCCCGCGACGCACCACGCATCACGCGGCCCACACATGACAGGGCCCCGCCTCCCACAAGGGGAGCCGGGGCCCTGTTCGCGTGCTGCGTTCGGTTGGGTGCGGATCAGCCGCGGGTGACCTTGCCGGCCTTCAGGCACGAGGTGCACACCTTGACCCGCTTCGGCGTCCCGGCCGTGACCGTGCGCACCGACTGGATGTTGGGGTTCCAGCGCCGCTTGGTGCGCCGGTGGGAGTGCGAGATGCTGTGGCCGAAACCGGGGCCCTTGCCGCAGACGTCGCAGTTGGCAGCCATGTCGTACTCCAGTTCCAGGGGGTGGATGCAAGTGCCGCGGGCCGGACGACCGGCGACCATAAGTGCGACCGATGATATCCGACTCGGCCGGTGCCACCCAAATCGCGGCGCGCGCCCAGGGCGCTCGCACCCGCCACCACTGCACCGGCCCCACTACCCTAGGCCCGACGACCGAGGAGGGCCATGCACACGCTGCTGGATGTGGACACGCTCGCGCAGTGGGCGGTGGTGACCCTCGAGGGGATGCGCACCCACCGCCGGGCCATCGACGCGCTGAACGTGTTCCCGGTCCCGGATGGGGACACCGGCACCAACATGTACCTCACCCTCGAGGCAGGCGTCGAGGCGATGGTCGCGGCCGGCCCGGACGCCCCGACGGCCAGGGACGGGAAGTTGCCTGCGCTTGCTCGCGGCATGCTCCTGGGTGCCCGAGGCAACTCCGGGGTCATCTTCAGTGAGATCGTGCGCGGCCTGTCGGCGGCGCGGCTACGGGCCGGGGACACGCCGCTGGACGGCCAGTGGCTGGCCGACGCGCTCAGCGAGGCCTCGGCCGGTGCCTACAGCGCAGTGTCCAGCCCGAAGGAGGGCACCATCCTCACGGTGGCCCGAGTCGCGGCGGAAGCCGCCCAGGCGGCCGCCGACGAGACCAGCGGCGAGCTGCTGGCCGTGACCCAGGCCGCGGCCCAGGCGGCGCGGACTGCGCTGTCCGAGACCACCGAACAGCTCGAGGCCCTGCGTCGGGCCGGGGTGGTCGACGCCGGCGGTCGCGGGTACGTGGTGCTCACCGATGCGCTGCTCGAGGTCGTCTCCGGGGTCCATCGGGAGTTGCCGGAGTTCGCCCGGCTGGCTCCGGAGCCGGACTCGCTGACCGATGCCGAACACACGTTGCACGGCTACGGCGGCCCGGCCTACGAGGTCATGCACCTGCTCGACGCGCAGGACGAGGCCATCGCCGGCTTCAAGGCGCGTCTGGCCGGGCTCGGCGACTCACTGGTGGTCGTGGGTGGCGATGGGCTGTGGAACGTCCACGTCCATGTCGACGACGCCGGCGCCGCGATCGAGGCCGCGATGGCCATCGGGACACCGCACCGGATCCGCATCACCTATCTGGCTGCGGTGGTGGACGCCGGCGCGCAACCAACTGGCCGCGCCCTGGTGGTGGTCGCCCACGGGGCGGGGGTGGCCGACCTGCTGGAGGCCAGCGGCGTCACCGTGGTGCGCGCACCCGAGCTGGGCCGGCCCTCCACCGCGGAGA
Source organism: uncultured Actinomycetes bacterium (assembly GCA_963798745.1). Lineage (GTDB taxonomy): Bacteria > Actinomycetota > Actinomycetes > S36-B12 > CAIYMF01 > Prado023. The sequence continues at coordinate 307,437 of CAWCUF010000003.1, read as the reverse complement.
TGCTGGCCGGCATCGAGGCCACAACCGCGCGGGAGGTCGTCCTGCTGCCCGGGGACAAGGACTCACAGCCGGTCGCCGAGGCCGCCGCCATAGCCGCGCGCGACACCGGCCACCGGGTGGCCGTCATCCCGACCAGGTCGATCGTGCAGTCGCTGTCCGCGGTGGCCGTGCACGACTCGTCCGAGGCCTTCGACGACGACGTGGTCGCGATGACACGAGCTTCCTCGGCCACCCAGTACGCGGGGCTGACCACTGCCGTGCGTGAGGCGATGACGACTGCGGGGACCTGTCAGGTGGGCGACGAGCTCGGGGTGATCGGTGGCGACATCCTGGCGATCGGGACCGACGTGCACGAGGTGGCCGAGCAGGTCCTGACCCGGATGCTGGGCCGCGGCGGCGCGGAGCTGGTCACCGTGGTCCTGGGGCTCGAAGCGCCCGCGGACCTGCTCGAGCGGATCGAGGCCTGGGTCGACCGTACCCATCCGGGCGTCGAAGTCGTGGGCTACGAGGGTGGCCAGCCGCGCTGGCACGCGATCATCGGCGTCGAGTAGGTGGGGCGTCGGTGACGAAGCTGGTCGGCGCCGTCGGCGGTGTGGCCGCCAAGCGGCTGGCGACCCTGGGCATCACGACGGTCGAGGAGTTGATCGCCCACTACCCACGCAGGTACGCCGAACGTGGGGAGCTCACCGACCTGGGCTCGTTGAAGGTCGGCGAGCGGGTCACTGTCCTGGCCCGGGTGGCGTCGGTGAGATCGCGGACGCTGCCCAACCGGCCCGGCCAGCGCCGTCGCCGCAGCATCACCGAGGTCGCGGTCAGCGACGGCACCGGCCAGCTCACGCTGACCTACTTCAACTCCGACTGGATCGAGCGCGACTTCCGGGTCGGTCGGCTCGGGCTGTTCGCCGGCACCGTCGGGCTGTTCAAGGGCCAGCGCCAGCTCCTGCACCCGGAGAAGGAGTTCGTCGACGAGCAGGGCGCCGACGAGAGCGCCGCTGAGTATGCGGGCCGGCTGATCCCGGTCTACCCGGCCGGCGAGAAGGCCAACAGCTGGGAGATCGCCAAGGCGGTGCAGACCGCGCTGCCCATCGCCGACACGTGGCCCGACCCGCTGGACGCGGACCTGCGGGCCCGAGCCGGGGTGATCGATCGCCGGACCGCGCTGGAGTGGATCCACCGCCCGCTCGATCGCGCCCAGGTGGCCAAGGCCCAGGCGCGGCTGCGCTGGGACGAGGCGTTCGGCGTCCAGGTGGTGCTCGCCCAGCGCCGGGCCGCCGCGCTCGCATCCCCGGCCACGCCCAGGCCCGGACGCAGGCACGGGCTGCGCGACGCCTTCGACGCTGCGCTGGCGTTCACGCTCACCGACGGCCAGCGCGAGGTCGGTGCGGTCCTGGACGCCGAACTGGCTGAGCGCCACCCGATGCACCGGTTGCTGCAGGGCGAGGTGGGTTCGGGCAAGACCGTCGTGGCGTTGCGCGCGATGCTGCGGGTGATCGACTCCGGTGGCCAGGCCGCGCTGCTCGCGCCCACCGAGGTGTTGGCCGCCCAGCATGCCCGCAGCATCTCGGCACTGCTCGGGCCGTTGGCCCAGGGCGGCATGCTCGGCGGCTCGGCGGAGGCCACTCGGGTGGCCCTGGTGACCGGGTCGATGGGTGCGGCGGCGCGCCGCGGGGCGCTGCTGGAGGCGGCCAGCGGCAGTGCGGGGATCGTCGTGGGGACCCACGCCCTGCTCGAGGAGCGCGTGCAGTTCGCCGACCTGGGCCTGGTCGTGGTCGATGAGCAGCACCGGTTCGGCGTCGAGCAGCGGGCCGCGCTCGGCGCGAAGGCCGGCGAGTCCACGCGAGCGCACACCCTGGTGATGACGGCCACCCCGATCCCGCGCACCGTCGCGATGACGGTGTTCGGCGACCTCGAGACGTCCACCCTGCGCGAGCTGCCCGCCGGGCGCAGTCCGCTGGTCACACACGTGGTGCCGGCGCTGGAGCGCCCCGCCTTCCTGGCCAGGGCCTGGGAGCGGGTCCGTGAGGAGGTGGCTGCGGGTCGGCAGGTGTACGTGGTGTGCCCGCGGATCGACCCGGCCACCGAGGAGGCAGGAGCCCAGGAGCCGGTCGACGAGGACCTCTTCGAGGCACTGGGCCAGGGATCCGCAGCCGCCCCCCGACCCAGTGCGGCGGTCGAGACGGTGCTGGCGCACCTCACGACCGGGCCGCTGACCGGTCTGCGCCTGGCGGCACTCACCGGCCGGCTCACCGGGGCCGAGAAGGACGACGTGATGGCCCGGTTCGCCGACCCCACGCGCCCCGACGGCATCGATGTCCTGGTCGCGACCACCGTGATCGAGGTGGGGGTCGACATCCCGAACGCGACGCTGATGATCGTCCTGGACGCCGACCGGTTCGGGGTCTCGCAGTTGCACCAACTGCGTGGCCGCGTCGGTCGGGGCAGCCACCCGGGGCTGTGCCTGCTGGTCACCGAGGCGCCCGCGGACAGCCCGGCCCGAGAGCGGATCGACGCGGTGGCCGCCACCAACGACGGATTCGAGCTCTCCCGGTTCGACCTGGCCACCCGACGTGAGGGGGACGTCCTCGGGGCAGCCCAGTCCGGGGTCCGTCGCTCGCTGCGGCTGCTGTCCGTGCTCGACCACGAGGACGTGATCCTGGCCGCGCGCGAGGAGGCCACCCGCCTGGTGGCCCAGGACCCTGACCTGTCCGCGCACCCCGTGCTCGCCGAGATCCTGGCCCGGGAGTTCGACGAGGAGCATGCCGAGTTCCTCGACAAGACCTGACCCGGCCTGCCGCCCCGGACGCTACCCGCGCCCGGCCACCCTCACCGCAGCCGGGCCGGGACCATCCGCTTGGCCGCTGACCCCACGAGCCCCGGCAGGAGCGTGGTGCGCATCAGGGTCGTGGCGGTCAGGACCCCGCCGAACAGGGCTCCGGCCACCCCGCAGGTCACGATGTCCTGACCCGTCAGGTAGAGCCCGGGGATCGGGGTCGTGGGCTTGAGGAAGTCCTGGCGGAACCGCGCCGGCGAGTGGTCGATGCCGTACAGCTCGCCGCGGGCGTAGCCGGCGAAGTGCTCGGTGGTCAGCGGGGTGGAGATCTCGTGGAAGGCGACCTTGCCGCGCAGCTGCGGCAGCTCCCGGTAGAGCGCCTCGAGCATCCGGTCGGCCAGCGACTCCTTGAACGCGTCGTACTCGGCGTCGCGGTGCTTCCAACGGCTGCCCGCCCATTGCTCGAACCACTCGTAGGGCGCGGCCGTGATGACGTCGATCGCCGCGTGCCCGGGGTTGCGGCGCTCGAAGTCGGGGTCCTTCGCCGCGGGGAACGAGACGTAGACCATCGGCAGCTCGGCCTCGGGGTGGGCGATGCTCGCCGCGAAGTTGGCGTCGTGGTCCTCCCCGGGGTAGATCCACAGGTTGTGCGCGGGCAGGTCCAGCGCCTCGGCGGTCTCCTCGAAGCCCAGGTAGAGGCACAGGTGTGCGATCGATGGCGCGACCTTGCTCAGGTCCTCGAGCAGTCCCGCCCGCTGCGCGAGCTCCGGGTCGAGCAGCCGGGCGAACGTGTTCGCCACTCCTGCGTCGCTGATCACGATGGGAGCCCGGATCACGTGCCGGTCGGCGGCCATCTCGACGCCGACCGCGCGACCTTTCTCGACGACGATCCGCCCGACCTCGGCGTTGATCAGCACGATGCCACCAGCCGCCTCGATGACCGGGATGATCGATTCGGCGATCACCGCGGACCCGCCCACCGGGTAGTACCCGCCGCGGAAGTAGTGACTGGCCACCAGGGCGTGCATCGCGAAGCTGGACTGCGCCGGCGGCAACCCGTAGTCACCGAACTGCGCGGTCAGCACACCGATCAGTCGCTGATCGTCGGTCAGCTCCTCGAGCACCTCGCGGGTGGTCCGATCCGACCACTTCAGGAAGTCGCGGCGCATCAACGGTCCGGCGACCGCCGCCACTGGCCCGGGCAGGGTCTTGGCCGCGTTGAACGTCAGCGAGCCGGACATCGCCGAGCGGACGGCGTCGAAGTAGCCGTCGATGGCTGCCTCCTGATCCGGGAACCTCGACACCAGGTAGTCACGCAGGTTGCGCCGACCCTTGGGCAGGTCGTAGTGATCACCGTCGATGATCACCTGGTCATAGATCTCGCCCATGTCGGCCCACTCGATCGGCGGGTCGCTGATGTCGTCGAGCAGACGGCGCAGCGTCGAGCCGGGCTCCATCCCGCCGACGTAGTGCACCCCGACGTCCCAGTCGTAGCCAGGGCGGCGGAACACGTGCGTGTAGCCGCCGGGGGTGTAGTGCCGTTCGAGGACCAGCACCTTCTTGCCGCCGTGCTTGGCCAGCATCGCGGCGCTGGCCAGTCCACCGATCCCCGAGCCGATCACGATCGCGTCGTACTCCTCGGTGACCGGATGGCGCTTGTAGGGCTGGGCGAGTCGGCGACTCATCGGGCACCCCTTCCTCTGGTTGGTGGTGCTGGTTCGATTGTTGCGCACGTGCCACGAGCGCGGTGCGCCCGCCCGGTCCGCCCGAGCCGCATCTGGGATGCTGGGCGCACCGCGCTCACCCGATCCCTGCCCGGGGCGTGGGGGAGGGAGCCACCCGTGCCGCGGATCATCTCCGGGGTCGCTCGCGGGCGGCGCATCGCGGTGCCCGCCGGCGCCGCGCGGCCGACCACCGACCGGGTCCGCGAGGCGATGTTCGCCAGCCTCGACCACGTGCTCGGTGGATTCGCCGGCACCCACGTGTTGGACCTGTTCGCCGGATCGGGGGCGCTGGGCCTCGAAGCGGCCAGCCGCGGGGCGACCCAGGTCGTGCTCGTCGAGCGCGACCGGGCCGCTGCCGCTGTGGCCAGGGCGAACGCAACCACCGTGGGGGTGCCGGGTGTGCAGGTCATCACCCGGTCGGTGCAGGCCTTCCTCGCTGGGCCTGCGCAGCCGGTCGACCTGGTGCTGGCCGACCCTCCCTACGCGATGCCGGCCGACGAGGTCGAGGCGTTCCTCGCGCGGCTCACAGCAGGCTGGCTGGCCCCTGGAGGGCTCGTGCTGGTGGAGCGCGCGGCGCGAGGTGGACAGTTCCGGTGGCCAGCGGGTCTCTCGGCCCTTCGCGAGTCGAGCTACGGATCGACCTGCCTTTGGTACGGTCGGGGCGCGCCCGATGGAGAGGACCACTGATGCGCAGAGCGGTTTGCCCGGGATCCTTCGATCCGGTCCACAACGGCCATCTCGATGTCTTCAAGCGGGCGGCGGCCCAGTTCGACGAGGTCACGGTCGCGGTGCTGGTCAACAAGCGCAAGACCTCGATGTTCACCGTCGAGGAGCGCATCGCACTGCTCGGCGGCGAGCTGGCCGATGTGCCCAACATCCGCATCGACAGCTTCCACGGCCTGCTGGTCGACTACTGCCGCGAGCACGACATCAGCGCCATCGTGAAGGGGCTGCGGGCGATCACCGACTTCGACTACGAGTTGCAGATGGCCCAGATGAACTTCGGGCTGGCCGGGGTGGAGACGCTGTTCATCACCACCAACCCGGTGTACTCCTACCTCTCGTCCGCGCTGGTCAAGGAGGTGGCGACCTATGGCGGGGACGTCGACGGCCTGATCCCACCCACGGTGCACGCCGCCCTGCAGGCGAGGCTCTCCGAGCAGAAGGCGGACGCGTCATGAGCCAGGACCCGATGGCTGCTGACCCCAGGACCGCCGACGTCTACACGGTGCTCGACGACTTGTCCGACCTCGTCGAGACCGCCCGCGCGATGCCGATGTCGGACAAGTGCGTGATCCCCCGCAACGAGGCGCTCGACCTCCTGGACACGATCCGCTCGATGCTGCCCGCGGCCGTCCAGGAGGCCGAGGAGTTGCTCGCCGACCGGGTCGGGGTGGTCGAGGAGGGCTACCGCGAGGCCGAGCGGGTGGTGGGCGAGGCCAACCAGGAGGTCGAGCGCGTGCTGGCGCAGGCCAGCGGCAGCGCGCAGGTCATGATCGAGGAGGCCAGCGCCCAGCAGGCCCACCTGGTCGACGCCCATGAGGTCACCCGGGTGGCGCTGGCCGAGGCGGAGGCGATCCGCGAGCAGGCACGCACCGAGGCCGAGCAGATGCGGGTGGAGGTCGACCAGTACGTGGAGGACAAGTTCGCCACCTTCGAGGCGAGCCTGACCAAGACCCTCACCGCGGTGCAGCGCAGCCGGGACCGGATCCGCGAGCGGTACGGCTACAGCGGCCCCGACGAGCGCTAGCCCCGCCAGGGCGGGCCGCTCGCCGCTTAGCGCCCGGCGGCGGTGCCACCCCGCAGGATCGTGGCCATCTTCTTGCCGCGGGCCAACTCGTCGACCAACTTGTCCATGTAGCGGATCGACTGCATCAGCGGGTCGTCGATCTCCTCCACGCGATGGCCGCAGATGACGCCGGTGATCAGCGATGCCCGCGGGTTCAGCTCGGGGGCATCGGCGAAGAAGGTCTCGAGGTCCGGCGGGGCAGCATTTCCCCGCTCGGCGCGCCGTGGGCTACCCTTGCTCGGTGGTCCTCGAACCGAGGGCCATTTGTGTGATGCCATCGAAGAAGGTCCATGCCCAGCCTCGATCCGCGCGACCCCCTGGTCTTCGACATCCGGGACCTGGGGCGCCGAGCCGGGTCGATGATGGAGGTGGACCGCACGGTCCCCGCCCCCGCCGACCTCGGCAGTGGTGTGGCTGTGGTGCGACCCGGCTCCGACCTGGTGCTGGGGCTGCGCTTCGAATCGGTGGTGGAGGGCGTGCTGGTCTCGGGGACCGCTTCGGTCACCGTGAACGGTGAGTGTGCGCGGTGCCTGGAGCCCATCGAATGGGACCAGACCGTGGCGCTGACCGAGCTCTACCTCAACGAACCGGGGCCCCCCGAGGAAGAGGAACTGCCCGTCCTGGACGGCGATTTCCTCGATCTCGACCCGGTCGTGCGCGATGCTGTGGTGCTGGTGCTCCCACTGGCGCCCCTGTGTCGGGCCGACTGCCCCGGATTGTGCGTGGAGTGCGGCGCTCGACTGGCCGAGGACCCGACGCACCAGCACGAGAAGATCGACCCCAGGTGGGCAGGGCTCACCGGGTACGAGACGACTGAGAAGGAAGACTGACGTGGCTGTTCCGAAGCGGAAGATGTCCCGTTCCAACACGCGCGCCCGCCGTTCGCAGTGGAAGGCCGCTCCGATCACGCTGGTGACCTGCGACCGCTGCCGGGCGCAGAAGTTGCCGCACACGGCATGCCCGACCTGCGGCACCTACGCCAAGCGCCAGATCCTCGACGTCTGAGCGAGTGTTGCACGCACGCGAAGACCTCGACGTCCTTGCGCAGCGCCTCGGAGTCACGATCGACCCTGGGGCGCTGCGTCATGCTCTGACCCATCGCTCGTTCGCCTACGAGAACGGCGGCCTGCCGCACAACGAGCGCCTGGAGTTCCTCGGCGACTCGGTGCTGAGCATCGTGGTCACCGACTCGCTGTTCCGCTCCTACCCGGACGTGGCCGAGAGCAGCCTGGCCAAGTACCGGGCCGCCGTGGTCAACGCCCGCACCCTGGCCGACGTGGCCCGTGAGTACGGCGTGGGGGAGTTCCTGCTGCTGGGCCGGGGCGAGCAGACCACCGGGGGGCGGGACAAGGGCTCGATCCTGGCCGACGCCCTCGAGGCGCTCCTCGGCTGCGTCTACCTGGAACTCGGCCTGGATGTGGCCGCCGCCCTGATCCACCGGATGCTCGATGATCGGATGGTCGACGCGGCCGGGCGCGGCGCCGGACTGGACTGGAAGACCTCCCTGCAGGAGTTCGGGGCGCGCACCGGTGCCGGCGTGCCGGTGTACGAGGTCACCTCGACCGGACCGGATCACGCCAAGTCCTTCACCGCGATGGTCAGCGTGGGCAGCGACGTCCGGGGCAGCGGCGACGGCCCGTCGAAGAAGGTCGCCGAGCAGCTCGCGGCTGCCGCAGCCTACGAGCGGATGCTGCTGGCCTACCCCGAGCACTCCGCCTGAGCCGCGCCGATGCCGGAGCTGCCCGAGGTCGAGGTGGTCCGTCGCGGCCTGGCCGAACACGTGCTGGGGCGCACGGTCGAGCGCGTGGAGGTGCTGCACCCACGGGCGGTCCGCCGTCAGCTCGAGGGGCCCGCCCATTTCGAGGCTGTCCTGGCTGGGCGCACCTTCACCGGCACCGCTCGGCGGGGGAAGTTCCTGTGGCTGGCCACCGACGATCCCGACCTCGTGCTGGCCGCCCACCTGGGCATGAGCGGGCAGTTCCGCGTGGAGTCCGGCGACTCGGGTGACCGGCAGGCCCGGGAGTCCTCCGACCCGGGTGACCGGCAGGCCCGGGAGTCGGGCGACCCCAGGAACCGGCACGCCCGGGAGTCAGGCGACCCCGGCCATCGGCACGCCCGGGTTCGAATCGACCTAGGTGACCGGACCCTCTGGTTCGTCGACCAGCGCACATTCGGCTGGGTGGGCGCCTTCCCGATGCTTGCTGATCGCGGCGGTGTGCTCGTCCCCGTGCCGGTGCGTGACATCGCCCCGGACCCGACCGACCCCAGCTTCGACGTGCGTGCCGTGGCCAAGCGGCTGCGGACCCATCGGGTCGAGCTCAAGCGGCTGCTGCTCGACCAGTCGCACGTCTCGGGGATCGGCAACATCTACGCCGACGAGGCGCTCTGGGCCGCGGGCGTGCATCCGCGCCGCCGGGCCGACCGGCTCCGCGTGGCCGTCCTCGTGCGCGTCCTCGAGGCGGCCACCGAGGTGATGGTGGCCTCGCTCGCGCAGGGCGGCACCTCCTTCGACAGCCTCTACGTGAACGTCAACGGACAGAGCGGCTACTTCGGCCGCGGCCTGTCGGTGTATGGGCGCGCCGGCCTGCCCTGCCCGCGCTGCGGGACGCCGATCGTGCGCGAGCGCTTCACGAATCGCTCCAGTCACTTCTGCCCGAGATGTCAGTCAGCGCCCCGATCGGCACACTGAGACAGTGACGAAGACATCTGAGTCGGAGACCGTTCGGTTGACCGCGACCGTGTCGGGCCAGGTACAAGGGGTCGGCTTCCGCTTCTCGACCCGGGCCGTGGCGCTGGCCCACCAGTTGGTGGGAATGGCCGAGAACCGGCCCGACGACACGGTCCTGGTCATCGCCGAGGGCCCGCGCACGCAGTGCGAGGCGCTCCTGGACTGGCTGCAGGGCAGCCGCAGGGACGCGATGCGACTGCCCGGTCGCGTGGACTTCGTCGACGCCTCGTTCGGCCCCGCCGAGGGTGGCTTCCGGACGTTCAGCGGGCAGTGAGTCGCCGGCGACCCCGGCGGGACAGGACGTATCGGCGCGACATATCGGCCTGCTTGACCGGCGGGTGGCCTCGGTGGGACCCTGTGGGTACGGCACTGGTGGTTCGATCCCTAGGAGTGGCGATGGGCAAGGCGATCTACGGCCTGTACGGGGGAGTCGACCCACGCACGCAGGCGGAGGTGCTCGCGCTGCGGGCCAAGGTCCGCCAGCTCGAAGCGGAACTCGCGCAGTTGCGCGCCACCGCCGGCTCCCTGGTGGCCCCTGACCTCGATGCTCCGATGACCGAGCCCGACCTCGATCTCGAGTTGCTCACCTCTGAGACCGCGCTCGTCTGAGCCCGTCCGGCGGGCGCACGTGATCGTGGGTCGACGGCAGCCCTCGATGGCGCCCGTAACTTCGGCCGGATCAGTCCTCTCACGGGCAGGCGCTGCGGCACCTGGGCGCCGTCGCCGCGAGCCTCCGCACAGAACGCGGCGCCAGACACCCGCGTGGAGCACGGGTGTGCTCCCGGGAGTGCCGGCTCGCATCGCGTAGGTTTCGCTGCGTGCATCTGAAGAGCCTGAACCTCAAGGGCTTCAAGTCCTTCGCCTCGTCGACCACCCTGGTCCTCGAGCCGGGTGTGACCTGCGTGGTCGGCCCCAACGGGTCGGGCAAGTCCAACGTGGTCGATGCGCTGGCGTGGGTGATGGGCGAGCAGGGCGCCAAGAGCCTGCGCGGCGGCAAGATGGAGGACGTCATCTTCGCCGGCACGTCCGGTCGCGCGCCGTTGGGCCGCGCCGAGGTGAGCCTCACGATCGACAACTCCGACGGTGCGCTGCCGATCGACTACGCGGAGGTGACGATCACCCGCACGATGTTCCGCTCCGGCGGTTCGGAGTACGCGATCAACGGCACGACCTGCCGACTGCTGGACATCCAGGAGCTGCTCTCGGACTCCGGCATCGGCCGGGAGATGCACGTGATCGTGGGTCAGGGCCAGCTCGACCAGATCCTGCATGCGACCCCCGAGGAGCGCCGTGGCTTCATCGAGGAGGCCGCCGGCGTGCTCAAGCACCGCAAGCGCAAGGAGCGCGCGGTCCGCAAGCTGGAGGCGATGGCGGCCAACCTGACCCGCGTGCAGGACCTCACCACCGAGTTGCGCCGCCAACTCACCCCGTTGGGCAAGCAGGCCGAGGTGGCCCGGCGGGCCAACGTGGTCCAGGCCGACGTGCGTGACGCCGGCCTGCGGCTGCTCGCCGATGACCTGGCCACGCTCAGCGCTGCCTACGAGCAGGAGATCGCCGACGAGTCAGCCGTCCGGGAGCGCCGGGCCCTCGTGGAGGCCGAGTTGGCCAACGGGCAGGCAGCGGAGGCGATCAGGGAGGCCGCTGCGCTGGCCGATGCGCCCGCCCTGACCGCGGCCCAGGAGACCTGGTTCGCGCTGTCGGGCCTGCGCGAGCGGTTGGCCGGCACGGTGGGGATGGCCGCCGAGCGGGTGCGCAGCCTGGCCCCGGAGCCTGAGGAGGAGCGTCGCGGCCGGGCTCCCGAGGAGCTGGAGGACGAGGCGCGCGCGATGCGTGGCCAGGAGGCTGACCTCAACCGGGCCGTCCAGGAGCAGCGCGACGCCCTGAGCCTGGCGGTGTCGGCGCGCACCGCCGCCGAGGCCGCGCTGGCCACCGCCGAGCAGGAACTGCGCGCCGCCGTGCGGGCCGCATCGGACCGGCGCGAGGGGCTGGTCCGCCTCCAGGGCCAGGTCGATGCCGCCCGCTCGCGGACCGAGGCGCGCTCGGGTGAGATCGAACGGCTGCGCGAGCAGGCGCACGCCGCACGGGAGCGTGCGACCCGTGCCGATCACGAGTTCCGCGCGCTGGAGGCCTCCATCGCCGGCCTCGACGAGGGCGAGGTGGACCTCGACACCTCCTTCGAGACCGCGCAGGCGCAACTGGCCCAGATCGACGGGCAGATCGCGGACCTGGCCGCTCGGGAATCCACCGTGGAGCGCACCCGAGCCGGGCTGGCCGCACGGGTGGAGGCACTGGCCCCGATGGTCGCGGTGGCCGACGCCTCCGGTGAGTTGGCCGGGGGAGCGGTGCCCGGGGTGTCGGGCACATTGGCCGGTGTGCTGCAGGTGGCACCCGGTTTCGAGGTGGCGATCGGCGCGGCCCTGGGCGCGGCGGCCGACGCCGCGTTGGCCGACGACACCGAGCGGGCCCTGGCCGCGCTGGACTGGCTGGCCGCCGACGATCGTGGCCGGGCCGCTGTGCTGGTCCCCGAACTCGGCACCGACACGCGGTCGACCTGGCCGGCGCTGCCTGAAGGGGCCCGGTATGCGGTGGACGTGGTCGAGGCCCCGGGGCTCGGCAAATCGGCGCTGATCGAGATCCTGGATCGCGTCGTGGTCCTCGATGGGGACCTGCGGGCCGCCACCGAGCTGGCCGGGCGGCTGGTCGGGGTGCTCGTCGTCACCCGGGTGGGGGAACTGGTCGGCCGCGGGCTGGTGGTCGGCGGGTCCCAGGCCGCCCCGAGCCGCATCGAGGTGACCGCGTCCCTGGAGCATGCCCGCGGCGAGCTGGCTGAGGCTGTCCACGACGCCGAACGGCTGCGCTTCGAGCTCGCGACCGCGCGTAGGACCCGGGAGTCGATCGTGCGGTCCGCCGACGAGGCGCTGGACCGGCTGCACGAGTCCGATGCCCGGATGGCCGCGGTGGCCGAGCAGCTGGGCAACCTGGGCCAGCAGTCCCGGTCGGCCCGGGCCGAGGCCGAGCGGATCGAGCGGACCCTGGTCGCCTCCGAGCAGGCCCTGGCCGACGACTCGACGACCCTGACCGAGCTGTCTGACCGACTCGATCGCGCCGGCGCCGACCCGGTCGATGACGCCGAACCCACGCCGGACGTCCGGGACACCGCGGCCAGTGCCGCGCAGGCCGCCCGGCGCGCCGAGGTGGACGCCCGGCTGGCGGTGCGCACCAGCGAGGAGCGCGCCCGCGCCCTCGCCGGTCGGGCCGAGCAGCTCGAGCGGGCAGCAGCCAATGAGCGATCGGCCCGGCGCCGGGCCGTCGAGCGCCGGGAGCGCCGCGCGCGTGCGGCCGCGATCGCGGCGGCCGTGGCCGAGGGTGGTTCGGCGGTGATCCAGAGACTGGACACCTCGGTCCTCGCGGCTGCCGGCGCCCGCACCGAGGCGCAGGCCGCCCGGGAGCGCTCCGATGCCGAGCTGGCCGGCCTGCGCGGGCAGCTCCGGGCGCTGGCCGCCGACCTCGAGGAGCTCACCTCCTCGGTGCATCGCGACGAGGTCGCGCGTGCTGAGCAGCGCCTGCGCATCGAGAACCTGGCCAACCGGGCGATGGCCGACTTCGGCCTGGAGACCGACGCCCTGATCGCTGACTACGGCCCCGACCGACCGGTACCGCCCTCGCTGCGCGCGCCGGGCGATGAGGTGGATCCGAATGCGCCGGAACCGGCGCCCTACCGCTACGTGCGCGCCGAGCAGGAGCGTCGGCTGCGTACCGCCGAGAAGGCACTGGCCCTGCTGGGCAAGGTCAACCCGCTCGCGCTCGAGGAGTTCGCCGCGCTGGAGGAGCGGCACCAGTTCCTCACCGAGCAGCTCGATGACCTCAAGCGCTCGCGCAACGACCTGCTCGATCTCATCCGCGATGTCGACAACCGGGTCGAGGAGGTGTTCACCGCTGCCTACGCCGACGTACAGGCCCAGTTCGAGAAGGTCTTCGCCCGGCTGTTCCCCGGTGGCGAGGGCCGGCTGGTGCTCACCGATCCGCAGAACATGCTCACCACGGGCATCGAGGTCGAGGCGCGCCCGCCGGGCAAGAAGATCAAGCGGCTGTCGCTGCTGTCCGGCGGCGAGCGTTCGCTGACTGCGGTGGCGTTCCTGGTGGCGCTGTTCCAGGCCCGGCCCAGCCCGTTCTACGTCCTCGACGAGGTCGAGGCCGCCCTGGACGACGTCAACCTCGGCCGGCTGCTCGAAGTGCTGGAGGAGCTGCGCGCGAACAGCCAGCTGATCGTCATCACCCACCAGAAGCGCACCATGGAGATCGCCGACGCGCTCTACGGGGTCAGCATGCGCAACGACGGCGTGACCCATCTGATCAGCCAGCGCCTGCGGGAGCGTCAGGCCGGCTAGTCGCGGGCCGGCTGAGGTCGGGGTGGCCGGCGCTGCCCGTCGGCTCTGGGACAATGGACGTGGTGCAGGCGAGCGCGACCCGAGGGTCGGCGCCCCTGCGACCTGACCGTCGCTCCCGATCGATTGGCTCCTGACGTGCAAGACGCACTGCCCTACATCATCATCTCGCTCGCCGTTCTCCTGTTGGCTGTGGTCGGCGGACTCACCCTCGTCCGCAGCCGTCGGCGCACCCCGCGGCACCTGCCGAGCACCCCGCCCGGCGGCACCCTGGAGGGCGGTACCGACACCCTGGCGCCGCCAGCGCCCACCGCCCCGACGATCCCGACCCCCGCCGGTCCGACCGTCCCCGGCCTGGAGATCCCGGCACCCACTGCCGGGCGCCTGGTCCGCCTGCGCGCCCGACTGGCCCGCAGCCAGAGTGTGGTCGGCCGGGGCCTGCTGGCCCTGCTCTCGCGTGACGCCCTGACCGAGTCGGACTGGGAGGACGTCGAGACGGTGCTGCTGCAGGCCGACCTGGGCGTCGCTCCCACCCAGGAGTTGGTCGATCGGCTGCGCACCCGTGCCCGCGTCGAGGGCACCGGCGACCCGGTCCGGGTCCGCGCGATGCTCGGCGAGGAGCTGCTCGCCCTGGTCGACCCGCGCATGGACCGGGCCGTGGCCCATGGTCGCGCGGGCAAGCCGGCGATCATCCTCGTCGTGGGCGTGAACGGCACCGGCAAGACCACCACGACCGGCAAGCTCGCCCGCGTCCTGATCGCCGACGGGCAGCACGTCGTTCTCGCGGCTGCGGACACCTTCCGCGCCGCGGCCGCCGACCAGCTCCAGTCCTGGGGCGACCGGGTCGGCGCCACTGTCGTGCGCGGGCCCGAGGGGGGCGACCCCGCCTCCGTGGCATTCGACGCCGTGCGCACCGGCCTGGAGTCCGAGGCCGACGCCGTGCTGATCGACACCGCCGGCCGCCTGCACACCAAGGTCGGCCTGATGGACGAGTTGGGCAAGGTCAAGCGCGTGATCGCCAAGCAGGCCCCGGTCGACGAGGTGCTGCTCGTGCTGGACGCCACGACCGGACAGAACGGCCTGAACCAGGCCCGGGTGTTCGCTGAGGTGGTCGAGGTCACCGGGCTGGTGCTGACCAAGCTGGACGGCACCGCCAAGGGCGGGATCGTCGTGGCCGTTCAGCGCGAGCTGGGCGTGCCGGTGAAGCTGGTCGGCCTCGGGGAGGGTCCCGATGACCTGGCCCCATTCGTCGCCGAGGAGTTCGTCGACGCACTGCTCGACGCCTGAGGCGCTCGTCGATGCGCACGGTCATCCGATCCGGACGATGCGGTCAGGGTCGGCAGCGGCGACCCTGTTCGATATGCCCTCACTGGGAGGGCAGTGCGACCTCGGCTCTCTGTTGACCCACCCGGATCAGTCGACACTCGCTGGGTCATTGATCCCCTACGCAACCTGAAAGGTGCCCCGTGTTCAACGACAACGGCTCGTTCCTCCTAGCGCTGTTCGAGTTCTTCCTCTTCTTCGCCTGGTTCATGTGCCTGTTCTGGGTGCTGGGCGACATCTTCCGCAGCAAGGACCTCGGCGGTGGAGGCAAGACCCTGTGGATCTTGTTCGTCATCATCATCCCGTGGCTCGGCATCCTCGTGTACGTCATCGCTCGCGGCCAGGGCATGCATGACCGCCAGCTCGAGCAGGCCAAGCAGCTGCAGGCAGCCCAAACCGACTACATCCAGTCCGTGGCAGGCAGCGGTGCATCGCCGGCCGAGCAGATCGCCTCGGCCAAGAACCTGCTCGACACCGGTGCCATCAGCCAACCGGAGTTCGAGCAGATCAAGGCCAAGGCCCTCACCACCTAGGGGATTCCAGAACAAGCAGGGGTGGCGCCGTGAACGGCGCCACCCCTGCTTGTGCACTGCGCCGGAGGCTAGAACTTCTCGGGCACCGCCTGGAACGTGTCGGCTGGCGGGGCGACAGCCTTCACCTTGCGCTTGGGCAGCTTCATGGCGTCAGCCGGCACATGCTCGTAGGGGATGTGCGACAGCAGGTGCGAGATCACATTGAGCCGCCCGCGCTTCTTGTCGTTGGTGTGCGCCACGAACCAGGGCGCCCACGCAGTGCTGGTGGTGGCGAACATGGCGTCCCTTGCGGTCGTGTACTCGTCCCACTTCTCGTAGGACGCCACATCCATCGGGCTGAGCTTCCACACCTTGCGGGGATCGTCGATGCGGCCGGTGAGCCGGCGGGTCTGCTCCTCGGGGCTCACCTCCAGCCAGTACTTGAGCAGGATGATCCCCGAGTCGACCATCGCCTTCTCCACCGCCGGGGCCATCTCGAGGAACCTCTCGACCTCGTGCATGGAGGTGAAGCCCATCACGCGCTCCACACCCGCCCGGTTGTACCAACTGCGATCGAAGATGACCACCTCGCCGCCGGCTGGGAAGTGCGGCAGGTAGCGCTGGACGTACATCTGGCTCTTCTCCCGGTCGCTCGGGGCCGGGAGCGCCACGATCCGGAACACTCGCGGGCTCACCCGCTCCGTGATCGCCTTGATGACACCACCCTTGCCTGCGGTGTCGCGACCCTCGAACACGATGCACACCTTGGCCCCGGTCGCCTTGGCCCACTGCTGCATCGCCACGAGTTCACCGTGCAGGACCCGCAGCTGCTTCTCGTACTCCTTCTCCGACATCTTGGCCGGCTTCTTCGACGCTGCGGCGGTATCGCCACTGCTCTTGGCCTTCCGCGTGGAGGGCGTGGTGCTCGAGTGCTTCTTCGACATGGGACCCCTTCAGTTGTGCGAGTGCCGGTACGGCCGCCGTCGGCCGTCCGCGGTGGTCAGTGGGTGGCGGACGCCGGTGCTGGGGCGGCGGCCGCCGCACCCCGCCCGGTCGCGGTGGTCGCGGTGGCCGCGCTGTCGGTCCCGCCGCTGCGGGTGATCGCCTTGCCCAGCTCCCAGAGCACGAACAGGAGCAGCGCTGGAACCGCACCGAGCAACCACTGCGTGTCGGTGAGTGCGCTGGCACCCAGGAACGAGGAGATGTCCCCACCCCGGGAGATCAGCACCGCGGCGACGATCTCGATCAGCATCGTGATGTTCAGGGCCTTGTTGTCGAAGGTCTCCCTGCGCAGGATGCTCGCGTGCTCGTCGCGGCTCTCGAACGCGGCGATGACCAGCATCAGCGAGAAGGCGACCAGGCCCATGGTGCTGCCGATCTCCACCTTGTCGTACTGGTTCTCGCCGAACACGATCAGCACGTTGATGGCCACGGACATGAACAGACCGGCCAATGCGACCGTGACGATGACCGCCGGCGACATGATCGAGGCCGAGCGTGGGCGCGGCATGCGCTTCATCAGGCCCGGGGTCTCCTTGTCCAACCCGAGGGCGATGCCGATCGGGGCCGTGATCAGGAAGTTGATCCACAGGACCTGGACCGCGGAGAACGGCTCTCCCCCGGCGATGTTGAGCACGCTTGCCAGCAGGAACGTCACCACGTAGGTGACCAGCGCGACCAGCATGAAGCGGATGTACTTCAGCATGTTGTCGTAGAGCTTGCGACCCTCACTGACCGCCCGGACGATCGTGGCGAAGTTGTCGTCGGTGAGGATCATCCGACCGGCGTTCTTGGCCACCTGGGTGCCCGATCCCATGGCGATGCCGATGTCAGCGGCCTTGATGGCCGGCGCGTCGTTCACGCCGTCGCCGGTCATGGCCACGACCTCGCCCTTGTCCCGAAGCGTCTTGACCATGAGCACCTTGTGCTCGGGGGCCACCCGGCCCACGACACCGATGTTGTCGATCCGGGCCATCCGCTCCTCGTCGGACATGGCGGCCAGTTCGGTGCCCAGGATCGCCTCCCCGGGGATCCCGAGCTGAGTGGCCACCGCAGCCCCGGTCACCACGTCGTCGCCGGTGACCATCCGGACCCGGATGTTGGCAGCCTGGGCCGCGCGCACGGCCTCCAGGGACTCCGCGCGCGGCGGGTCGATCATCCCGACGAGGGCCGTCAGCTGCAGGTCCTCGATCATGGCCAGCAGGTCACCGTCGGGGTCGAAGTCCGCAGGGTCCAGGTCGCGCATGGCTGCCGCCATCACGCGCAGGCCCTTGCCGCCGAGGCGGGCCTGCTCCTGGTCGGAACGCTCGATTTGCTGCTGGCCCCACGGGATGCTCGCGCCGTCGGCCAGGGCAGTCGTGGACCGGGCGATCACGGCCGGCGCGGCACCCTTGACGAAGACTCGCACGACGGGCCTGCCCGACGCGTCCGTGGCCCTGCAGAAGGCGGCCATGAACTTGTACGTGGGGTCGAACGGCAGCGTGGCCAGGCGGGGGAAGGCTGCCTGGGTGCCCTCGATGTCCAGCTTGGCCTTGTGGCCGAGCACGAGCAGGGCCCCCTCGGTCGGATCGCCCACCACCTTGCCGTCGACCAGCTTCGCGTCGTTGGTGATCAGGAACGGCAGGATGGCCGCCTCGACAGTGTTGCTGTTGCCCGCAGCGTGATGGACCTCGCCCTCGAGGGCGTAACCCATCCCTGAGACCGAGTACCGGTCGGTGGGATCGATGACCTCGACGACCGTCACCTGGTTCATGGTCAGCGTGCCGGTCTTGTCGGAGTTGATCGCCGACGTCGAGCCGAGGGTCTCCACGGAGTCCAGGCTCTTGACCACCGCGCCATGAGCGGCCAGCTTGGTCGAGCCCGAGGACATGATCACCTGCAGGACCGTGGGCATCGCCATCGGCACGGCGGCCAGGGCCAGGGCGATCGCGGTGGTGAAGATGACCTGCGTGGACTCCCCTCGGGAGATGCCCAGCGCGAACATGATCACGATGGTCAGGCCGGCAGCCGCGGCGATCCACAGCGTGAGGGTGTCCAACTGCTTGGTCATCGGGGTCTTGAGCGTGGGCGCGGACTTCAGCATCCCGGAGATGTTGCCCACCGCGGTGTCCCCGCCGGTGCCGGTCACGATCATCACGCCGCTGCCGTGGGTGACCGGGGTGTTCATGAAGGCCATGTTCGACTGGTCGCCGAGCACCGGGTTCTCGTCGGTCACGACCTCCACCGCCTTGGACGCAGGCACGCTCTCGCCGGTCAGCGCCGACTCGTCGATCTGCAGTGATGTGGCCTGGATCAGCCGGCCATCGGCGCACACGTCGTCGCCGGCCGCCAGCAGGACCACGTCACCGACCACGACCTGGTCTGCATCGACCTTGATCTCCGTGCCGCCCCGACGGACCCGCGCGGAGGTCTTGAGCATCCCCTGCAGGGCGTTCATGGCGCTCTCGGCCTTGCCCTGCTGCCGCAGGCCGCCCAGTGCGTTGAGCGCCGTGATCAGCAGCACCGCGATCCCGGTGGAGACCTCCCCGATCAGGATCGAGGCGACCGCCGCTGCCACCAGGATGATCTGCATGTAGGACTTGTACTGGCCCAGGAACAGCCGCCAGCCGGGCGGCGCCGACTCCGCAGCCAGGGCGTTGGGGCCGTTCCTGGCCAGGCGCGACGCGGCCTCGGCGGTGCTCAACCCGGCAGCCGGATCCACCTGCACCGCCCTTGCCGTGGCCTGCGCCGACGTGGCGTACCACGCGGTCGCGGGAGGGCTGGCTTGATCAGTGCTGGAACTTGTCATCGGTCTCCTCCGGGCGGCTTCTGCTGCTGGTGCTCAGTAGTCATTGATGTCCTCATCCAGGTCGTACCCGATCGCGCGGGCCAGCATCGGCGCGCCGGCCACCGCGCGAACGGCGCCGATCGTGGGGGCGACCGCGGCCAGGGTGGACACGAGCTCTGCCTCTGTCGCGCCTGCGTTCAGCGCGTCGGAGACGACCGCTCCGTAGACGACATCGGGTGCCCCCAGGGCCAGCAGCGCCCCGAGTCGCACGAGCGCGCGGGTGCGCGGGTCCAGGTTCTCTCCCGCGAGGTCCCCCAGGGCGATGCCCAGGCTGGTCTCGATCCGATCGTCCAGGTGCACCGTCAGTGCCCGAAGCAGTTCCCGCTCATCTCCCACCGGATCTCCAGAACTCTGTGCACTCGCCGGATGAAGCCGTGGGCCAATGCCCAGAGCAGGCTATCGATCGCCAGATCGGCCGTCATCACGCGAAACGGATGACTTGCGCGCGGCGGCCTGACCTCGCCCCCTTCGATCCGCCGCTCGCTGGGCGAGCACGGCTGGCCAGGCCGTCCATGGCCGGGCACGGCCAGCCGTGCTCAGGCTTCGAGCAGACCGAGCTCGCGTGCTCTGTCCACCGCGTCGGACCTCGACGACACGCCCAACTTGCGGTAGATCGACAGCGCCTGTGTCTTGATGGTGTGCGGTGAGAGGAACAGCCTCTCTGCGATGGCTCGGAACGTCAGGTGGGTGGCCAGGTACGGCAGCAGGCGCAGCTCGGCGACCGAGAGCGTGAACACCCGTGACGAGACGCCCGAGAGGTGCTTGATCTGCTCGTCCAGCGCCGTCATGTCGGTGTTGAACCGCCCCAGCAATGGCCGCCGGTGGCGGACCTCGCGCAGCTCCACGGCCATGGTGCGCGCGGCGTCGACGTCACCCCTGAGCAGGTGACACTGTGCCAGGAGCAGGCGCACCTCGACGGCGAGGTAGGGCATCGCGTAGGACAGTTGCGGTCGCAGCACAGCGGCCCGCGCCAGTGCCGCGGTGCAGGCTTCGCGGTCACCTCGATGACATGCGATCACGGCGCAGGCGGCATAGGTCAGGGCGTTCGGGCCGTAGCTGGAGATGCCGATGCTGGCGACGAGCTCCTCGGCAGCGTCGGACCAGTGGGCCGCCGTGACCCAGTCCCCTGCCTCGATGGCGACCACAGCCCGCCCCGCGAGGGCCACACTGCGGGCCACTGACGCACCGAGGCCGGCGGCCACGGAGGCGGCATCCTCGAACGTGTCCCGCGCGGCAGGGGAGCCGAGCATCAACTCCGACAGACCGCGCAGGACCAGGGCGGTCGGGGTGAAGTGGCTCGCTGGTGACAGCAGCCGAATCGCCTCGTCGGCGTCGGCGCGCATCTGTTCGGGCCCGGACTGGCACAGCAGCGCGCGGTCACGGGCCTGCCACGCCTGGATCGGGCTTCCGTCCGGCAGCATTCCGGCGTAGGTCGCGCCCTGCGCCCTCGTGTGCCACAGCTCTGCTTCGGCCGCCCGACCGATGAGGGCCAGCAGCAGCACCCAGGTCGAGGCCAGCTCGGGATGCGCCGTCAGGTAGCCGCGCTGCTCGAGCAGCCTGATCCACTTCTCGACGGTCGCGCCCCGGCCCGCCGCCCACAGTGGCTGCGCGGACCGCAGCAGCAGCGCACCGAGTCGATCATCGTCGTTCGCGCTGCCCGCGTAGGTCAACGCCGACTCGACGAGGCCCTCCCGCGCGCACCAGTCCGATGCCCGGCGAAGGAGTTCGGACACCTGCGCCTCGGGCTCGGTCCGGTGCAGGTCAGCGAGGAGGAAGTCGCGCAACAGCCCGTGGTAGCGGTACCACGCCCGGCCCGGTCCGAGCGGCAGCACGAGCCGGATCGACGCTGCGAGCTGCTCCAGCAACGCCCCCGATCCGCTCGTCTGCAGCACGTGGTCGCACAACGGTCCAGACAGCCGCTCCAGGACCGACGTCCTGGTCAGGAAGGTGATCAACTCGGCGGGGAGGGTGGACATGACCTGGTCGTGCAGGTACTCGGCCACCAGGCGATGGTCACCGTCGAACGCGGCGAACTCGGGTTCGGCGCCCGCTCGGATGCCCAGCGCTCCCAGGTAGAGCGCAGCCGGCCAGCCCTCGGTACGCCGCACGAGACTGTCCAGTCCGGGCCCGGAGAGCGCGACTCCGGCCGCCGCCAGCATCGCGCGCGCTTCCTCGACGCCGAACGCGAGGTCCTCGGTCCCGATCTCCAGGACCTCCACCTCCGTGCGCAAGCGGGCCAGGGACGGGGTCCCGGTCCGCGCGCACATCACGAAGCACGATCCGGGCGGCATGGCGCGGATCAGGTCGGTCAGCACGTCGATCGCCTGGAGCGAGGCCAGGTGCTGCGCCTCGTCGAGCAACAGCAGCATCGGTGGCATCGCGTTCAGCGCGCGGACAACCGTGCGGGTCGTGGGCGGCCGGGTCGCCACCGTGGCGGTGTCGATGGGCGAACCGGCCCGGGACAGGGCCAGCGCCAGCCAGGAGAGCAGGGTCGCGGGATCGTCGTCCTGGTCATCGAGGCTCACCCAGGCGACCGGACGAGTGTGCTCCGCGGCTGCCCACTGGGCCAGGAGGGTCGACTTGCCGTAGCCCGGAGGCGCGATGATCGTGACCAGTTGGGCTTCGCAGTCGAGCAGACGCTCCAGGACGCGGGGTCGGATGAGCCCGTCACGAAGCAGGGGTGGGCGCAGCTTGGGGTCGATCGGTATCGAATCGACTGGCTCGGCGTCCAGCAGATCCACATTCAGGGGGTGCGGCACTGCAACCTCCCATCGGTGAGTGGCTCGGGGCAAACTAACACCGTCGGTCGGCATCCAATCAGTGCTGCACGTGGTGTTCCGGCTCGATCCGAGCATCCACCGGTCCGTGCATCGACACCCATCACACCTCGCCTGCGGGCGCGTCGGTGATCTGGTGCGTCCCGCGGCGAATCGCTCAACGCTGGAGTTCGTCGATCGCCGTGAGATAGGCCTCGTCGACGGGCAGCTCGCGCAGGTGCCGCTGGGTCAGCAGCGCCGCCGCGGCCAGCTCGGCGACCGGGCGCATCGCGCCCAGCATCACCCAGAGCGCCATCCGTTCGCCCACGCGCCGGAAGGTCAGGTCGCGCACCGCGGCCGGCGCCTCGAGCAGGGCCTCGAACTCCGCCCGGTCAGCGGCCAGGGCCTCGGCGTGCTCCCCGCCCAGCATCTCGGCAAGGACCTCGAAGAAGCCGCGGTGCACCCCCAACCGGGTGCAGTCGCGCAGCACCTGGGCGCGCAGCACGTTGTGGCTGCCCTCCCAGTTCTCGTAGACCACGTTGTCGCGTAGCAGCCGGGGCAGCACGCTGAACGTCTCGATCGCGCCATTGCCGCCGAGCACCTCGATGCCCCGGTTGACCGCGTCGTGTGCCAGCACCGAGGTCTGGAGCTTGTTCAGGTTCACCGCCACCCGGAAGAAGTCCGCCTGCGCCGGGCTGATCGAGCCCTCGTCGAGCCGCTCCTGCAGGCCAGCGAGCAGCAACGTGGAGGCCAGGGCCGCCACCGCGTCGGCCCGGATCCACGCCAGCGTCTCGGCCACCAGGGGGAACGTAGCGATCGGCTGGCCGAACGCGGTCCGGTGCGCGGCGTAGGTGGAGGCCACGACCCAGGCGCGGCGTGCGTGCGCCGCGCATCCGGCCGCGTTGAACAGCCGCGACGTGGTGATCACCAGCTCCATCACATTGCGGAACCCGTCGCTCACCGGGCCGAGCGCCGTGGCCCGGGCGCCGGTGAAGTCAATCTCACCGCTGGCCATCGACCGGGTCCCCAACTTGGTCTTCAGGCGGCGGATCCGGTACCCGTTGGGTGTCCCATCGGCCAGCACCCGGGGGATCAGGAACAGGCCCAGGCCCTTGGTCCCGGTGCTCGGATCGGCCACCCGGGCGGTCAGCAGGAACACGTCGGCGTCCGCGTTCGAGCAGAACCACTTCTCCCCGCTGATCAGCCACGGGCTGCCCGGCCCGCCGTCGTGGTTGCCCACCGGCTCTGCCAGCACGGCGTTGGCGCCCACGTCGGACCCACCCTGCACCTCGGTGAGGAACTGCGAGGCCGTGAGGTTGGTGTCGAAGTCCGCGTCGAGCAGGCCGGGCAGGAACGCGGCCTGCTGCTGTGCGGTGCCCAGGTGCTGCAGCGTCCGGATCGCCCCGGCGTCGCAGGCCAGGGGGCAGTTGTGCCCCGCCTCACCGGCCTGGGCGGTGAGGTAGAACAACGTGAGGATGAATCGCTGCGGGGCCGGGGTCACCGGCCGATTCGGGGACGCGCCGGCCGTGCGGCCATCCACCCCGACCTCCCCGTAGGCCGCCATCACGCCGGTGCCGTAGATCGCGCGACCCGCGTCGCGGTGGCTGGGGTGGTGGGCCACGCCTGCGGTGTAGCGCCCGATGGCGTCCCAGTCCTCGAGCAGCGGATGGTTGCCCGGCAGGTCATTGCGCCGGGCCGCCTCGTCCAACGGGCCGGCGACCACCCGGCCGGCGGCATGCAGCGCCGGTCCACGCGCAGCCAGCCCGTGGTGGGCGATCAGCGCGGCGAGGTCGGCGTCGTCGGCGTAGAGGTCACTGGGTTGGGCGGCCAGCCACTCGGCCAGTGCCTCGCGCCCGGCGGTGGCCGCCGAGGGCGCCGAGGGCGCCGTGGGCGCGGTGGGCGGGGTGTCCGCGGTCGCCGCAGGAGTCGCGGACGGCGCTGCGGCCTCGGTGCGAGTGCGCCGCTGAGGGGTCGGATCCATGTTGCCAGGCAGGCTCGAGTTACCCATATGGGCAGCGTAGACCGGCCGATACGCCGGCGTCGGCCGCCACCGGATACGCGTTCGTAACACACCGGCCGCCAGCGTCACGGGACCGAAACATGATCGGCCGGTACCCGCAACACGCTGCGGCGAACCTTTCGACCACGGGCCCCCAACCGAGGGGCCGCAACTCGCAAAGGAGCGCGGAGATGCCAGAAACGGCCCTCAACGCAGGGGACACCGCATGGGTCCTCACCAGCGCTGCCCTCGTCCTGCTCATGCTGCCGGGCCTGGCCCTGTTCTACGGCGGCATGACGCGTAGCAAGGGTGTGCTCAACATGTTCATGATGGTCTTCGGGGCGCTGTTCCTCGTCGGCGTCCTGTGGATCCTCTACGGCTACTCGATGACCTTTGCCGAGGGCGGACCGTTCGTGTCCAACCCGCTGACCTACTTCGGCCTCGAGGGTCTGATGGTCGACGATCCAGAAGCGGTCCTACCGACCATGGCCTTCGTCGCCTTCCAGGCCATGTTCGCCGCGATCACGGTGGCGCTGATCGCCGGTGCCATCGCCGACCGCACCAAGTTCTCCGCCTGGATGGTGTTCGGCGGGGTCTGGGCCACGCTGGTCTACTTCCCGGTCGCGCACTGGGTGTGGAGTGCTGACGGCTGGATCTTCAACGGCCAGGGCATCCTCAACGGTGTCCCGGCGATCGACTTCGCCGGTGGGACCGCGGTGCACATCAACGCGGGCGCCGCTGGCCTGGCGCTCGCGCTCCTGCTGGGCAAGCGGATCGGCTGGCCGAAGACGCAGATGCGTCCGCACAACCTGCCGCTGGTCATGCTCGGCGCCGGCCTGCTCTGGTTCGGCTGGTTCGGCTTCAACGCCGGCTCGGCCCTGGCAGCCAACAACGCCGCCTCGGTGGTGTTCGTCAACACGTTCGCCGCCACGTGTGCTGCGGCGATCGGCTGGCTGATCACGGAGAAGATCCGCGACGGGCACGCCACCAGCCTGGGGGCCGCCTCCGGCGTCGTCGCCGGCCTCGTGGCGATCACCCCGGCCTGCTCGGCGGTCAGCCCGCTGGGCGCGCTGGCCCTGGGCCTGGTGGCAGGTGTGCTCTGCGCCCTGGCGGTCGGCCTGAAGTACCGCTTCGGCTACGACGACTCACTCGACGTGGTCGGCGTGCACCTGGTCGGCGGCCTGGTCGGCACCATCCTGATCGGCCTGCTGGCCACCGAGGCGGCGCCGGCCGGCGTGAACGGGCTGTTCTACGGCGGGGGCTTGGGCCAACTGTGGTCGCAGACGGCCGCGG
This sequence comes from uncultured Actinomycetes bacterium, assembly GCA_963798745.1. GTDB lineage: Bacteria > Actinomycetota > Actinomycetes > S36-B12 > CAIYMF01 > Prado023. Next base: position 282,332 of record CAWCUF010000003.1, on the reverse strand, counting down.
CTGTCATCGTGATGGTCTACTCCTTCGTGATGGCCCTGCTCATCGGCCTGGCCATCAAGTCCACCATGGGCCTTCGGGTCGAGGCTGACGACGAGGTCGCCGGCATCGACACGGCAGTCCACGCCGAGGTCGCCTACGAGTTCGGCAACTCGGGCGGCGGCGCCTTCGCCGGCGTCGGCGCCGGCTCGGTCCGTACCAACCAGGAGGTCAAGGCATGAAGCTCGTGACAGCGATCATCAAGCCGTTCAAGCTCGAGGACGTCAAGAGTGCACTGGAGGCCTACGGCATCGCCGGCCTGACGATCTCCGAGGCCAGCGGCTACGGGCGCCAGCGTGGGCACACCGAGGTGTACCGCGGCGCGGAGTACACCGTGGACATGGTGCCCAAGGTGCGCGTCGAGGTGCTGGTCGAGGATGACGACGCGTCCGCGGTCGTCGACGTGATCACCAAGAGCGCCCAGACCGGTCGCATCGGCGACGGCAAGGTCTGGACCATCCCGGTCGAGGGCGTCGTGCGGGTCCGCACCGGCGAACGCGGCCCGGACGCCCTGTAGGGCACCGGCCAGTGCAGGACACGATCCGCCGTCCCAGCCGGGGCGGCGGATCGTGGCATTCCCCGCGGGTCGCCCCGCCGGTGCACACCCCGCGATCCCCACTGCCACGAAAGGTCACGACATGAGCGCCCCGACCTCGCACACCCCCGCGCACGTCGGCTACCTCGCCGCCCGGGCTGAGCTGCTGGCGGCTCCGCGGCGCCCGAGTGCCCAGGCCCGTCGGGCGCTCACCGCGCTGACCGACGACTGGCTGATCGGGCTGTTCGTCGCCTCGGGGGCCCGCGAGCTCGGCGCCACCCTGGTGGCTGTCGGCGGCCATGGTCGCGGGGAGCTGTCCGCGGGCAGTGACCTGGATCTCGTGCTGCTGCACCCGGGGGGGTCCGGGATCGCCGAGGTCGCCGACCGGCTCTGGTACCCGATCTGGGATTCCGGGCTTCGCCTGGATCACTCGGTGCGGACCATCGCCGAGGCGCGCCGGACCGCCGCCTCGGACATCCGGGCGGTGCTGGGGCTGCTCGACGCCCGAACGGTGGCGGGTGAGGGTGCGGCGACCGGCTCGCTGCGCGGCTCCGTCCTGGCCGACTGGCGCGGCCTGGCCGCCACTCGGCTGCCGGACCTGCGCGCAGCGGTCAACGAGCGCGTCGCCAGCCACGGGGAGCTGGCACACCTGCTCGCGCCGGACCTCAAGGAGTCCTACGGGGGACTTCGCGACCTGACGGTGCTGCGCGCGATCACGGCCTCCTGGATCACCGATGCCGGGCATGGGGAACTCGCTGCCGCCAAGACCCTGCTGCTCGATGTCCGCGATGCCCTGCACCGGGTCGCCAGCCGCCCCACCGACCGCCTGACTGCGCAGGAGCAGGGTCCCGTTGCCGACGTGCTGGGCCTTGCCGATGCCGACGTGCTGCTGCGCTCGGTGTCTGCGGCGGGTCGATCCGTCGGCGTCGCGTCGGACTCCGCCTGGCACACAGTTGATCGGATCGTGCGGGCCCGGCCCAAGCTGGGCTTCAAGCGGATCTCACTGCGGGGGGCCGCCCGCACCCCGCTGGCCGAGGGGGTCGTGCTCCAGGACGGCGAGGCCGTGCTGGCCGCCGACGCCCGTCCCGAGCGCGACCCAATGCTGATCCTGCGCGCCGCGGCCGCTGCAGCCCAGTCCGGGATCTGCCTGAACCGGCACACCTTGGCCCGCCTGGTCGCGGAGTCCGCACCGATGCCGGTGCCCTGGCCCGCGCCTGCCCGGGACGCACTCGTGTCGCTGCTGGGGGCGGGCCGGGCCAGCATCGGGGTCTGGGAGGCCCTGGACCAGGCTGGGGTCATCAGCGCGCTGATCCCGCACTGGGAGGTGGTGCGCTCCGCGCCGCAGCACAACCCGGTGCACAAGTTCACGGTGGATCGGCACCTCATCGAGACCGCGGCCCGGGCCTGTGCGTTCACCCGCGAGGTCCACCGCCCCGACCTGCTCCTCGTGGGCGCCCTGCTGCACGACATCGGCAAGGGTCGCCCGGGGCTGGACCACACCGACGTCGGGATCGGCCTGGTGGCAGAGATCGCCGAGCACCTCGGGTTCAGCGCCGAGGACAGCGCGGTGCTGGTCGACATGTGCCGCTACCACCTGCTGCTGCCCGACACCGCGACCCGCCGAGACCTCGACGACTCGGCGACCATCGAGCTGGTCGCCGAGGCAGTGGGCACCACGGAGCTGCTCGATCTGCTCGCCGCACTGACCACGGCCGATGCCCTGGCCACCGGCCCGCTGGCGTGGACCGCCTGGAAGCGCAGCCTGGTGGCTGACCTGGTGGCGCGCGTGCGCGGCCAGCTGCACGGCGAGGAGCTGCGTGCCGAGCCGCTGCTGACCGAGGAGCAGCTGGCGATGGCCCCGGGCGAGGGGATCCGGGTGCTGCTGCGCGAGCACGAGGCCGGACACGACCTCACGATCTCCGCACCCGACTCGGTGGGGCTGCTCGGCCTGGTCGCCGGCGTGCTGGCGATGCACCGCCTCGAGGTGCGCTCCGCGGTGTCTGTCGAGTCCGCGGGCCGGGCGGTGGAGGTGTGGGGGGTGAACCCACAGTTCGGTGACCCGCCGGCGGCTGATCGGCTCCGTGAGGACATCCGTCGGGCGATCGCCGGGCAGCTCGACGTGGCCGCCCGGCTGGCCCGCCGTGACGAGGCCCAGCGCCGGCCGGATGCGCCTGCTCCGGCTCCGCCCCGCGTGGAGATCGTCGAAGGTGCTTCCCGACGGGCGACTGTGCTGGAGGTGCGTGCCCATGACGCGCCCGGTCTGCTGCACCGGGTGGGCACGGCCATCGCGGGCACCGGCACGGACATCAGCGCGGCCCGGGTCTCCACGCTGGGCTCGGAGGTGGTCGACGTGTTCTATCTCGTCGACCGGCATGGGCAGCCGTTGGACGACGCGCTGGCTCAGGCCGTGGCCGACGCGGTCATCGACGCGCTGGCTGACGAGCCCGAGTAGCCGCCGCGCCGACCCGCCCCGGACGGCGACCCAGCGACATCCGCCGCCCCCGACGCACGCCCCCGTGGCTGATCGCCGCGATCGATCCAAGTCCGCGAGGCAGGAGGCCCAGCAAAGGTGGATGAAGTCGCTGCGCGCCCAGCGAACTTGGAGCGATTCCACCAGCCGGGGGTGGGTGGTGGGGTGGGGCGGGGGGTGGGGCCGGGCCGAGGTGCGGGCGTGGGGGCTATTGCGCCGCGGCTTTCAGGGCCGCCAGGGAGGCGCGGATGTTCGCGCGGTTGTGCTCCTCGCGTGGGCCGGGGATGAACAGCGCGCCGCCCGCCGTCACGAGTCGGCCGCGCGCCCCCACCCGGCGGTCGATCCACGTCTCGGTCACCAGGCAGCCGGTCGGGGTGGGCTCGATCGTGTAGCGCCAGGTCGAGATGGGCAACAACGGGACGTCCACGTCGAAGGCGAACGCTTGCCCCGGTTCGGCGGCGGTGACCCGGCAGCGGGTGGCCCAGCGCCACGGTCCGCGCCGGTTGGTGCCCCAGAAGGTGTCGCCCACGGCGAGCCGACCGGTCGGGCGCAGGGTGCCGCTTGCCTCCCCGGAGATCCGGCCCACCTCCGCACGGTCGGCGATCAGGTCGTACACGACCTCAGGGGTGGCGTCGATCGCGAGCGACTCGCTGATGGTGGTGGGCATGGGCGTCAGTCTAGGAAGGCGAGGACGACCCTGCCGTGGGCCCCGGTGCGCGCGGACCGCCCGGGCCGGGCCCACCGGTCGCGCCCGGGCGCAGGATCGTCGCGGCCGTGTCAAGATTCTGACCCATGGACGCCAGCGAGGTCGAACAAGTCGTCGAGGCACTGTCCGGCAGGGGCTTCATCGCCTCGGTGCACCGACCGGCGATGAACCGCGTGTGCGTGCGCATCGTGCTGCCCGGCGGAGCGGAGGCCCTCTGGGACACGGACGGCGCCGCGGGCCTCGAGGCCCAGGTGATGGCCAACGGGATGCTCGTCGGGTTCGTCCCCACGATCCCCGGCTCCGCCGGGTTCGACGTGCCGCAGACCGTGGACGCCATCGCGGGTGCCCAGTACGTGGGCGGGTTCATGTGAAGCGAGACGATGCTGCCCGCAGGGTCAGCGATGTCTGAGGCGCCGGGCCACGTCTCCGGCAACGGCTCCGGCGGCACCAGCCCGGTCGCGCCACTGCCCATCGGCCAGTTGAAGGCGGTCGACACCAGCGAGGCCTCCTCCGCCCTGGACAAGCGCAAGACCATCATCGGGGCGATCGTCACGCTGGTGGTCCTGGTGCTGATCTTCGTGGGCCTGATCCCCAAGTTCGGCAGCTACGCCGACGCGTGGTCCGAGATCCAGGGGATGAACCCGCTCGCCCTGGCCCTCATCGGCGCCAGCGTCCTGCTCATGGTGTTCGTCTACGTCCTGCCCTACCAGGCGGCGATTCCGGGGCTCCCCTACAAGCCGGCGTTCGTGGTCCGCCAGACCTCCTTCATGATCAGCAACACGATCCCGGCCGGCGGCGCCTTCGGCCTGGCCATCCAGTTCGCGATGCTCTCCAGCTACTCGACACCGATCGCAGCCGCCACCGCAGGCATCGCGGTCACCAGCCTGTGGAGCCTGTTCATGACCCTCACGCTGCCGGTGTTCGGGGTGCTGGCAGCACTGACCACCGGTCAGCTGCAGTCCCAGTGGGTGTGGGTCGCCGTCCTGGGCATCGCCGCCACCGTGGCCTCGATCGTCATCCTGTGGTTGATCCTGCGCAGTGAGGAATCGGCACGGCGGATCGGCACCCTCGGCAACAAGGTGCTCGCACCGGTCAACCGTCGCCGCGCCAATCCGCTGGATGCCGTGGGCATGTCGATCGACCTGCGCGACAGCACCAAGGACGTCGTGTTCGACCGGTGGCGGTGGGTCACGGTCTCGAACTACCTCGTGGTGCTCGCGCAGTTCGCGGTGCTGTGGTTCGCGATCGAGGGGGTGCTCGGCGACGCCCCCACATCGCTGACGCTCGCGGGGGCGTTCGCCGCCTTCTCGATCTCGCGGATGGCCAGCATGATCCCGGTCACGCCGGGCGGGCTGGGCACCGTGGACGCCGCCCTGATCGCGCTGCTGACGACGTTCGGGCTCACCAACGATGTGGCAGTGGCCGCCACCCTCGTGTGGCGTGCGTGCTCGTGGATCCCCCAGGTGAGCCTCGGAGTTCTGACGTTCCTCTACTGGCGGGTCGCCCAGGCGCGCGTGGGGCGGGCTGCCGCCCGGACCTGAGCTCTGGCAGGCCCGCGCCTGCGGTCGGGGGGAGCTCCTCCCTCGGTCGTCGTGGGGGAGGCCCGGCCGGACCCCCGGTAGGATCGCCCCCGTGTTCGCATCCCTCTCCGACCGGCTGTCCGCGACCTTCAAGGGTCTGCGCGGCAAGGGCCGGCTGTCCGAGTCCGACATCTCCGCCACGATCCGCGAGATCCGGGTCGCGCTGCTCGAGGCAGACGTCGCACTGCCCGCGGTCAAGGTCTTCACCGACCGGGTGCGCGAGCGTGCTGTCGGCGTCGAGGTGTCCAGCGCGCTGAACCCGGCCCAACAGGTCGTGAAGATCGTCCACGAGGAGCTCATCGAGCTGCTCGGTGGGCAGACCCGCCGGATGGTCCTGGCCAAGACCCCGCCGACGGTGATCCTGCTGGCCGGACTGCAGGGCGCCGGCAAGACGACCCTGGCCGGCAAGCTGGCCTTGCACCTGCGCGAGCAGGGTCACACCCCGATGCTGGTCGCCGCCGACCTGCAGCGGCCGAATGCCGTCACCCAGCTGATGGTGGTCGGCGAGCGGGCCAACACCCCGGTGTTCGCCCCGGAGCCGGGCAACACCGGCGCCAACCCCGCCGACACCTGGGGTGACCCGGTGGCCGTCGCCCGCGAGGGCGTCGAGCTGGCCCGCGCCGCGCAGCACGACGTCGTCATCGTCGACACCGCCGGCCGGCTGGCCATCGACACCGCGCTGATGGAACAGCTGCGTCAGGTCCGCGACGCGATCTCCCCGGACGAGACCCTGCTGGTCGTCGACGCGATGATCGGTCAGGATGCCGTGGCCACCGCGAAGGCCTTCCACGAGGGCGTCGGGTTCGACGGGGTCGTGCTGACCAAGCTCGACGGCGACGCCCGCGGCGGTGCCGCGCTGTCGGTGGTGACCGTCACCGGCGTGCCGATCATGTTCGCCTCCACCGGCGAGAAGCTCACCGAGTTCGAGCTGTTCCACCCCGACCGGATGGCCTCGCGCATCCTGGACATGGGCGACGTCCTGACCCTCATCGAGCAGGCCGAGAAGGCGTTCGACGCCAAAGAGGCCGAGAAGATGGCCGGCAAGGTGCTGGCCGGCGAGGACTTCACCCTCGATGACTTCCTGTCCCAGATGCAGGCCCTGCGCAAGATGGGCAACCTGGGCAAGCTGCTCGGGATGCTGCCCGGGATGGGCGAGATCCGCGACCAGATCGACAACCTCGACGAGAAGGAGATCGACCGCGTCCAGGCGATCATCCAGTCGATGACCCGGGCCGAGCGGGCGGACGTGAAGATCCTCAACGCCTCCCGCCGGGCCCGGATCGCGAGCGGCTCCGGCATGCAGGTCAGCGACGTCAACGGACTGATCGAGCGGTTCGGCGAGGCGCAGAAGATGATGCGCCAGATGCGTTCCGGCGGCGGGCTCCCGGGGATGCCCGGCATGCCGGGCCTGGGTGGCGGGTCGAAGAAGGCCAAGGGTCGCGCCCAGGCGCCCCAGCGCGGCGGCAAGAAGAGCCGCAGCGGCAACCCGGCCAAGCGTGCCCTGGAGCAGTCCGCACCGGCCGCCGGAGCGTCGCCCGCCGGATTCGACGGGCTCGAGGGCCTGGATCCCGCCGGCTTCGACCCGAGCATGCTCGACCCGAAGGCCCTGGAGAAGCTGGGTGACCTGCCCCCGGCGTTCAAGGACCTGCTCGGCGGCAAGTGAGTTCCACCGGGTCGACCGACGGGGTGGGAATGGCAGGATCACCGCCGTGCCCCGCGACCGACTGAGCCTGGCGGACGCGCGCCGGGTGGCCCTGGCCGCGCAGGGCTTCGACCGACCGCGCCCGACCGGCCCGGTGGGCGCCCGACAACTCGGCGACACCGTCCGGCGCCTGGGCGTGGTGCAGATCGACTCGGTCAACGTCCTGACCCGCGCTCACTACCTGCCCCTGTTCGCCCGGCTCGGGCCCTACGACCGGGCCCGGTTCGACGCCTGCTCGGCACGGTCGCCGCGCTCGCTGTTCGAGTACTGGGGCCACGAGGCGGCGCTGCTGCCGGTGGGCCTGCACCGGTTGATGCGCTGGCGGATGGATCGCGTCCACGACGACGCCTGGGGTTCCATGGTGCGCATCCAGCGCGAGCAGCCGGACCTGGTGCGCGAGGTGGCCGAGCTGGTCCGAAGCAGCGGCCCGATGACCGCCACCGACCTCGAAGCGGGGTTCGTCCACGTCGAGCGCGGGCCCAGGGAGCACTGGGGCTGGAACTGGTCGGCGGTCAAGCGGGCGGTGGAATACCTGTTCTGGTCCGGGGAGCTGACCTCCGCCGGGCGGGACAGCGCGTTCCGACGCAGGTACGCAGCCCCCGAGGCGGTGCTGCCGCAAGCCGTGCTCGACGCCCCCACCCCGCAGCCCGCGCAGGCCCACCGCGAGCTGGTCGCGATCGCCGCGCGTGCGCACGGCGTGGCCACCGCGGCCGATCTCGCCGATCACTTCCGGATGCCGGCAGCGGCGACCCGGGCGGCGATCACGGACCTGGTCGCCGCCGGCGAGCTGATGGCCGTCGAGGTGCCGGGCTGGCCGCCGGCCTACGCCCCGGCGGGCTTCAGCGTGCCGCACCGGGTCCGGGGCAGCGCCCTGCTCGCGCCGTTCGACCCGCTGATCTGGTTCCGCCCGCGCACCGAGCGCCTGTTCGCGATGCGCTACCGGATCGAGATCTACACCCCGGCCGCGCGGCGCGTGCACGGTTACTACGTCCTGCCGTTCCTGCACGACGAGGCGCTCGTGGCCCGACTCGACCTCAAGGCCGACCGGGCCACTGGCCGGCTGCTCGTGCAGGCCGCGCATCCCGAGGGTGTCGTGAGCACCGACGCGGTGGCCGCACTCGCCCACGAGCTCACGGTGATGGCTGCCTGGTTGGACCTGCCGCAGGTATCGGTCGCACCTGTCGGGGAGTTGGCGGCCCGGCTGCGGGACGCGGTGCGTCTTTGAGCATTCCGGGTCCGGGATGGCACAATGAGCGCGTCCCATGCGGGTCGCGGTCCCTCTCAACCGTCGGCCGGCATGATCCATGCGTTCCCCGTGACGTGGGTAACCCCATGTTCGCGTCCACGGGGATCCACCCCAGAACTGAAAGAGACACCGACACACGTGGCCGTCAAGATCAAGCTCAAGCGCCTGGGCAAGAAGAAGAACCCGCAGTACCGCATCGTCATCGCCGACTCGCGCACCGCTCGCAGCGGTCGCTCGATCGAGGAGATCGGGATCTACCAACCCCGCCGTGAGCCCAGCCTGATCCAGGTGGACTCCGAGCGTGTGCAGTACTGGCTGGGTGTGGGCGCGCAGCCGACCGAGCCGGTGCTGGCCATCCTGAAGATCACCGGCGACTGGCAGACGTACAAGGGCCTGCCGGGCGCCGAGGGCACCCTGCGCCACGCTGAGCCGAAGGCCGACAAGCAGCTCGCCTTCGAGGCCGCCGTGCGCTCCGCCGAGGAGGCCGGCAAGGCCCCCAAGGCCAAGGCCCCGAAGCCGCAGACGGCACCCGCCGCCGAGGACGCCCCGGCGCCGGAGGCCGCTGACGCCCCGGCGGAGGTCGCCGCAACGCAGGAGACGCCCTCGGCATGAGCGGGGTCATCGAGGATTCGCTGGAGCACCTGGTCTCGGGCATCGTCGAGCACCCCGACGACGTCAGCGTCCGTGCGCGCAACGGCCGCCGTGGTCCGCGTGAGCAGGGTGGGCAGACCTTCCAGGTCCGGGTCCATCCGCAGGACATCGGTCGCGTGATCGGCCGGGGTGGGCGCACCGCCACGGCGATCCGCACGGTGGTCAGCGCCATCTCGGGCGGTCGCCCGGTGCGCGTGGACTTCCTGGACGCCGACGAGCGCTGATGCGCCTGGTGGTCGGCCGGATCGGTCGGGCGCAGGGCATCCGCGGTGAGGTCACCGTCGAGGTCCGTACCGACGCCCCCGAGGAGCGGTTCTCCCCGGGGGCGGTGCTGTCGGTGGACCCGGGCCGGGGCCTGCCCGCGCAGGTCACCGTCGCCGGGCACCGCTGGCAGGGCGCTCGGCTGATCCTGGCGCTGGCCGGGGTGGCGGACCGCAACGCCGCTGAGGCGCTGCGTGGGGCGCTGCTGCACGCCGAGGTCGACCTCACCGACACCGCCGACGACGAGTACCACGATCGGGCCCTGGTCGGCCTGGCCGTACGTGACGTGGCCGGCACCGAACTCGGTCGGATCGCCGAGGTGCTGCACCTGCCCGGCCAGGACGTCCTGTCCGTGGCGCGCGAGGGCGGCGCGGAGCTGCTGGTCCCCTTCGTGGCGGCGATCGTGCCCGAGGTGGACCTGGACGGCGGGTTCGTCGTGGTCGACCTGCCCGAGGGCCTGGCCGAGCTCGCGGACTCCTAGCGTGCGCATCGACGTCGTCTCGATCTTCGGCGAGTACCTCGCGCCGTTGCGGCTGTCGCTGGTCGGTCGGGCCATCGCCGACGGCCTGATCGACCTCGAGGTGCACGACCTGCGCGACTACACCCACGACCGGCACCGGACCGTCGACGACTCCCCGTACGGCGGCGGGCCCGGCATGGTCATGAAGCCCGAGCCCTGGGGCCAGGCCCTGGCCGACGTGCTCGCCCACGGCGACCCGAGTGCGCCGGTGCGCCTGGTGGTGCCCACGCCCAGCGGGGCGCGGTTCACCCAGGCGATGGCGGCGCAGTGGTCCACCGACGCCCGGTTGGTGTTCGCCTGCGGGCGCTACGAGGGCATCGATGCGCGGGTCTGGGACTGGGCGCGGACCCTGCGCGCCGGCGGGGTGCCGGTGGTCGTCGAGGAGGTGTCCATCGGCGACTACGTGCTGGCCGGTGCCGAGGCGGCCGTCCTGGTGATGGTCGAGGCGGTCGGCCGGCTGATCCCCGGCGTGCTGGGCAACGAGGCCAGCCATGCCGACGACTCGTTCGCGCCGGGCGCGATGGCCGACCTGCTCGAGGGTCCGGTCTACACCCGGCCACCGGTCTGGTCAGGACTGGCAGTCCCCGAGGTGCTCACGTCGGGGGACCACGGCGCGGTGGCCCGTTGGCGCCATGAGCAGGCGCTGGCTCGGACCCGGGCGATGCGTCCCGATCTCCTGGCCTGACACCCGCTTCGGGCGGCCCGGGACGCCTGGGTGCGCAGGCGCGTGCATTTCCGGGGTCAGGTGCCGCTGTGGCAGACTTGGGGGGCTGTCGTCTCGCGCCACCGCCACAGGGGAGCCGCGTTCCACGCGCCAGCACCCATCCGACCCACATCTGCGGGCGACCTGTGGCTCCCGCCAGGAAGCGATCATGAACAAGCTCGACATCGTCGACGCAGCGTCGCTGCGCTCCGACATCCCTGACTTCCGTCCCGGCGACACCGTGAAGGTCCACGTGAAGGTCGTCGAGGGCACGCGCTCGCGGATCCAGGTCTTCCAGGGCGTGGTCATCCGCCGCCACGGTGGCGGCCTGCAGGAGACCTTCACCGTCCGCAAGATCAGCTTCGGCACCGGCGTGGAGCGCACCTTCCCGCTGCACACCCCGATCATCGACAGGATCGAGGTCGTGACCCGGGGCGACGTGCGCCGCGCCAAGCTGTACTACCTGCGCGAGCTGCGCGGCAAGAAGGCCAAGATCCGCGAGAAGCGCGAGAACGTCTGACCAGAGTGCGCAAGCGCACCGCCGAGGAGGGCTCCCGCCGGATCATCCGGGTTGGGGCCCTTCTCGCTGTCGGCGGCGTGCTGGCCGTCGTGCTGGTCAACCGCACAGTCGGCGAGTTGCGCGCCGTGCAGTCCGATTCGATGCTGCCCACCCTGGCCCCGGGGGAGCGGGTGGCCATCGCCAAGGTCGGGATGGAGCGCTGGCGCCTCCAGCCGGGCCAGGTCGTCGTGTTCGACGCCGCGGACCTGTGGGCTGCTCGCGAGGACCCGGTCGGAACCGTGTTCGTCAAGCGCATCATCGGGGTCGGCGGGGACCGGATCACGTGCTGCACGCCCGAGGGCGGCCTGCTGCGCAACGGCCAGCCGGTGGCCGAGCCCTACCTGGCTGGCGCACGCAGCGACCAGGTCCCGTTCGACATCGAGGTCAAGGCGGAGCACTACTGGTTGATGGGAGACAACCGGCCCAGTTCGTCGGACGCGCGTGACCACCTCGGGGACCCGGGGGGCGGGAACGTCCCGGCATCACGCATCATTGGCACCGTCGAGGCGGTCGTCTGGCCCCCGGGATCGATGCGCGCTCTGGAGGGCTTGCGATGAATGAAGCGCTGGATCCGGTGGAATCGCGCGAGCCGCCCGACGAACCCCGGGCACGCTCGGGCTTCCTGCGTGGGCTGCGCGAGATCGCGATCGTGGTGGTCATGGCCCTGGTGATCTCGGCCCTGGTGCGCACGTTCCTGATCCAGGCGTTCTGGGTGCCCAGCGGCTCCATGGAGCAGACCCTGATCCGCGGGGACCGGATCCTGGTGTGGAAGCCCGGCGGCGATCCGGGCCGCGGCGACGTGGTGGTCTTCCGGGATCCGGCCGACTGGCTGGCCGATCCGCCGCCCATGACCGGGCTGCGCGGGGCGATCGACGAGCTGGGCACGTTCGTCGGCGTGCTGCCCAGCAGCACCGGTGACGACCTGGTCAAGCGCGTGATCGGCGTGGGCGGGGACACCATCGAGTGCTGCGCCCCGGATGGGCGGATCATCCGCAACGGCGAGCCGATCGACGAGCCCTACATCTACCCGGGCGACGCCACCGATCAGGTGACGTTCCGGGTGGAGGTCCCTGAGGGCCGGCTGTTCGTGATGGGCGACCACCGCTCGGACTCCGCCGATTCGCGCTTCCACCTCGACCAGGACCAGGGCACCGTGCCCGCGACCAACGTCGTCGGGCAGGCCAAGGTCATCATGTGGCCGATGTCGCGGTGGGCGACGCTGCCCGCGCAGGTGGCGGCCCCCGCCGCGGCCGATGCGCCGAGCCCGGCGGGCGCACAGGCGCCATGAGCCAGGCCCCGACCCTGCGCCTGGAGCGCTCGTTGCTGCGCGCCGGGGCCCACCTGCTCGGCTGCGTGGACGAGGTGGGTCGCGGCGCACTGGCCGGTCCGGTCAGCGTCGGGGTGACGGTCCTCGACCTGCGCACCGGCTCAGCGCCGCGCGGCCTGCGCGACTCGAAGCTGCTGACCCCGCGGGCGCGCCGCGAGTTGCTGCCCAGGTTGCGCCGCTGGCCGGTGGCCTGGGCAGTGGGGCACGCCGACCCGTTCGAGGTCGACGCCGTGGGCATCATCTGCGCCCTGCGGGTTGCCGCGGCCCGCGCGTTCGCCGCCCTGCCGGTGGCCGCCGACGTGGCGCTGCTGGACGGCAACCACGACTGGCTGCGGATCCCCGACGAGCCCGATGCGTTGTTCCCCGACCCGCGGCGCACCGTGGGCGACGGGCTGGCGGACCTGTCCGTGCTGCCACCCGTCGTGCACACCCGGGTGCGCGGGGACCTGACCTGCGCCGGGGTCGCGGCGGCCAGCGTGCTGGCCAAGTGCGAGCGGGACGCGATGATGGTGGAGCTGGCCCCGGCCCATCCGGAGTACGGCTGGGCCCTGAACAAGGGCTACAGCGCCCCGGAGCACATCGACGCCCTGCGCCGGCTCGGCCCGACCCCGCTGCACCGCCGCTCCTGGCACCTGCCGGGTGTCGAGGCGACGCACCCCGCCGAGGTCCGGGCGGGCGCGCCGCAGCCGACGGGGCCGCAGTTGTCCACAACTGTGCGCTGATCCCCTTCCCTGATCGCCGGTCGACAGACAGGGTTGACCCCGGGGGTGGCAGTGATGGGGGATCGACAGGTCTTGGGCCAGACCGGTGAGGACGCCGCGGTGGCGTTCCTGGCCGCGCGCGGCATGGTGGTGGTGACGCGCAACTGGCGTTGCCGGTACGGCGAGGTCGACATCATCGCCCGCGACGGTGACGCGCTGGTCTTCTGCGAGGTCAAGACCCGAAGCGGCACCGGCTTCGGTGGCCCGCTGGCGGCGATCACCCCTGCCAAGCAGGCCCGGTTGCGCCGGCTGGTCGCGCTGTACCTGGCCGAGGTCGGCGGACACCGCGGACCGATCCGGATCGACGCCCTCGGGCTGCTGTCCGCTCCGGGTGGACGCTTCGAGGTCGCACATGTGCGGGCGGCCTGCTGATGTCCCTGGCCAGGGCGCACGGGGTGGTGATCTCCGGCGTGGACGCCCACCTGGTCGAGGTCGAGGCGCACCTCTCCTCGGGGCTGCCCGGGATGTCCATCGTCGGGCTCGCGGACACGGCCGTGGGTGAGGCCCGGGACCGGGTGCGAGCCGCGGTGCTCAACAGCGGTGCCCGCTGGCCACAGACGCGGATCACGGTGGGGCTCTCGCCGGCCTCCCTGCACAAGCGCGGGTCCGGGCTGGACCTGGCGATCGCCTCGGCGATCCTGGCCGCCGACGGGCAGATCCCGGCTGAACCGCTGGCGCAGGCGATCCTGTTCGCTGAGTTGGGCCTCGACGGCCGGGTTCGGCCGGTCCGCGGAGCCGTGATCGCCGCGGTGGCTGCCGCCCGGTCCGGCCGCCCCCGCGTGGTGGTGGCAGCGGGCAGCGCAGCTCAGGCGGGTGTGGTACCCGGCGTGGAGGCGGTGGGCGTGGGGTCGCTGCGCCAGTGGGGGCAGATGCTGACCGGTGCCACCGTCGACGACGTGGAGTCCGACCCGATCGGGGACGGCCTGATGGGCGCCACCGGGATGGGCTCGGCTGAGCGGTCGTCGGCGTCGGCACCCGACCTCGCCGATGTGCTCGGCCAGCCTGAGGCAGTCGCTGCCCTCGAGGTGGCGGCCGTCGGCGGGCACCACGTGGCGATGATCGGCAGGCCGGGTGTGGGCAAGACGCTGTTGGCTGAGCGCCTGCCCACCATCCTGCCCGACCTCAGCGACGAGGACGCCCTGACGGTCACGGCGATCCGCTCGATCGTGGCCGACGTGAACGGACTCGTGCGCCGGCCACCCTTCGAGTCCCCGCACCACACCGCCACGGTGGCGGCCCTGGTCGGTGGCGGGCGCGGCGGCCAGCCCACCCCGGGTTCGGTGACGCTGGCCCATGGCGGCGTGCTCTTCCTGGACGAGGCGGCCGAGTTCGGGTCGGCCTGCCTGGAGTCGTTGCGCCAACCGCTGGAGGCCGGCGTGGTCTGCATCTCCCGCGCCGGCTTCACCGCCCGGATGCCCGCGCGGTTCCAGTTGGTCCTGGCCGCCAATCCGTGTCCGTGCGGGGTCGGCGACGGCGACGGCGGGCAGTGTCGCTGCCGTTCGCAGGACCGCCGCCGCTACCTGGCCCGGCTGTCCGGTCCCCTGATGGACCGGGTCGACATCCGCCTGACGCTGGGGCCGCCGGGGCGCAGCACCTGGTCGACGGAGCCGGGCGGTGTCGACTCGTCGTCCGTGCGCGCGCGGGTCGCCGCCGCCCGTGAGCACGCAGCACTACGATGCTCGGCGTTGGGGTTGGGTGTCGTTCCCAACGGGGCTCAAGCCTCCTCGCTGCTCCGGGGGCCGCTCGCCCCGCAACCGGCGGCCGCGGACCTGCTCGGTGCGGCGATCAGCGCCGGCCGGCTCAGCGCTCGTGGGGCGGACCGGGCGATCCGGGTCGCCTGGAGCCTGGCTGACCTCGCGGAGGTCGACCGACCCGGGCCCGAACACGTCGGCCGGGCGCTGACCCTGCGCGGCGAGCTCTGGGAGGCCGGATCATGAGTGTCACCGACTCGCAGCGGCGTGAGCTGATCGCGCTGGCCTGTGCCGTGGAGCCCGGTGCCCCGGGCGTGGCCGACCTCGTCGCGGAGGTCGGGGTGAGCCAGGCGCTGGCCCGGGTGGGGTCAGGTCGGCGGGCGGCCCCGGTGGCCGGCCGGCTGACGCTCCACGAGGTGCCGGCGATGCTGGAGCGGATGACCCACGTGGGCGTGCGGGTCCTGGTCGCCGGTGATCCGGAGTTCCCGACCCAGCTGCTGGACCTGCCCGAGCCACCACTGGCGCTGTGGGTCCGTGGGCCCCTGGACCTGCGGGCAGCGGCGCTGCGCTCGGTGGCCGTCGTCGGGGCGCGGGCCTGCACCGCCTACGGGGAGCGGGCCACCGCAACCGTGGCTGGAGGGTTGGCCCAGGACGGCTGGGCGGTGATCTCCGGTGGCGCCTTCGGGATAGATGCCGCTGCACATCGCGCGGCGCTGTCGAACAGTGGGCAGACGATCGCAGTGCTGGCCTGCGGGGTGGACATCGCCTACCCCCGAGCCCACGACGCGTTGCTGGCGCGGATCGCCGATGTCGGCCTGGTCGTCTCCGAACTGCCGCCGGGCAGCCAACCGCTCAAGCACCGCTTCCTGGCCCGCAACCGGCTGATCGCCGCACTGGGACGCGGCACCGTCGTGGTCGAGGCCGCCGGGCGCAGTGGGGCGATGGCCACTGCCTCCCGGGCCCTGGAACTCGGCCGGGTCGTGATGGCGGTCCCCGGCCCGATCACGTCGATGGCCAGCACCGGGACCAACCGGCTGCTGCACGAGCAGTCCGCGCGGTGCGTCAGTGACGGCGCCCAGGTCTCGGCCCTGCTCATCGGAGCGGACCGGGTGGAGCCCGGGGGAGGTGCTCCGCGCGCGGCAGGGTCGCGTCGGGGGTCGAGCGCCGGAGATCCCGGGGCGGGTCAGGCAGCCCTGGCCTGCGGGCCACTGGATGCGGACCTGCCTGCCGATCCAGTGGCGCAGGCCGAGGCTCGTGTCGTCGGTGCCCGGCTGCCCCTCGACGTCGTGCCCGTCCTCGTCGCGCTGCCGGCACGACGGGCCACGACCCTGGAAGCCGTGGCCGCCGGTGCCGGCGTGCCGGAGGTGGTCTGCCTGGCCCACCTGGGCCTGCTGGAGATCGCGGGACTCACCCGCCGAACCGCCGCCGGATGGCGCCGCTGTGACTGATCGGTGCGGCACGATGTCCACATGACCAGCCCGAGCGCCGAGCCGAGCGCCGAGCCCAGCCTCCTGCCCGGTGCGTTGGCCGAGGCGCGCACGGCATTCGGCGTTCACCTGCGTGACGAGCGGGGCCGGGGTGTCCACACCGTCCGGGCGTACCTGTCCGACGTCGGTGACCTGTTGGCGTTCGCCGCCCGACTCGGAGCAACAACGCCGGCCGAATTGGACCTGCCGACGCTGCGTGCCTGGCTGGCCGCCATGGATCGGCGCGGAGCGGCCCGGGCCTCGCTCGCTCGTCGGGTGGCGGCAGCGCGCAGCTTCACCGGCTGGGCCCTGCGGCAAGGCCTGATCCCCGCAGACCCAGCAGTTCGGCTGCGCGCCCCCGCTGCGCGGCGTTCGATCCCGGAGGTGCTCAAGCCCAGTCACGTCGACGCCCTCATGGAGCTGGCGGCCGTGCGCGCCGACGACGCCGACCCGGTCCACCAGCGCGACGTGGCGATCGTCGAGCTGCTCTACGCCACGGGGATCCGGGTCTCGGAGCTGGTGGGCTTGGACCGCGGCGACCTGGACTGGTCCCGCCAGACCGCGCGGGTGCTGGGCAAGGGCGCACGCGAGCGGGTCGTGCCCTTCGGTGCTCCGGCCGCGCGTGCGCTCGAGCTCTGGCTGGCCCAGGGGCGCCACGCACTGGCCGCCGACGCCAGTGGGGACGCGTTGTTCCTGGGCGCACGCGGGGGCCGGATCGACCCGCGGGTGGTCCGCCGCACGGTCCACGCCCTGCTGCGCCACGTCCCGACCGCACCCGATGTGGGACCGCACGGCCTGCGTCATTCGATGGCCACGCACCTCGTGGAACGCGGCGCGGACCTGCGGTCGGTACAGGAGGTGCTCGGTCACGCTAGTCTCGGGACGACTCAGATCTACACCCACGTGTCCATCGAACGGCTCAGGAGCAGCTATGAGCAGGCCCACCCACGTGCCTGACCAATCTGCGCGCGTCGTCGAGGCTCGGCGATCGGATGCCGACCTGATCGACCCCGACGACGCGGTCCTCGAACTCGATGATCCCGACGCCGCCCTGGGTCGGATGTGGCGCGAGTACAAGGAGACCGGCGACGCCGGCCTTCGCGAGCAGTTGATCCTGCAGTACGCCCCGCTGGTGCGCTACGTCGCCGGCCGGGTCGGGGTGGGCCTGCCGGCCAGCGTGGAGCAGGGTGACCTGGTCTCCTACGGCGTGTTCGGCCTGATCGACGCGATCGACAAGTACGACCTCGAGCGGGCCATCAAGTTCGAGACGTACGCGATCAACCGGATCCGCGGTGCGATCATCGACGAGTTGCGCTCGTTCGACTGGATCCCGCGTTCCGTGCGGACCAAGGCTCGGGATGTCGAGCGGGCGATCGCCTCCCTGGAGGCGCGGCTGCAGCGCACGCCGACCGAGTCGGAGATCGCCGACGAGCTCGGCCTGGACGTCCCCGAACTGCGCAAGGTCTTCAGCCAGGTGTCCTTCGTCCACGTCGCGGCGCTGGACGAGATGCTGGGGTCGGCCGATCACGGCGACGGTGCCACCCTCGGCGAGCGCCTCGAGGACGAACGGGTCGACTCACCCGGCGATGCCCTGGACGACGAGGACACCCGACAACTGCTCGCGCGAGTGATCCACACCCTGCCCGAGCGTGAGCAGATCGTGGTCACGCTGTACTACTACGAGGGGTTGACGCTGGCCGAGATCGGGCTGGTCCTGGGCGTGACCGAGAGCCGGATCTGCCAACTGCACACCAAGGCCATGATGGGCATGCGCACGCGGATCGGTTCCTTGGACGACTGAGGCCCCCGTCGCCCGGTCCGCTGGAGGCGCCGGTCGGGCGGGCTCACCATGGCCGCAGCCGCGCTGAGGCACGCCCGAGCAGCAGCATCGGGTCCAGGTAGGTGCGGTCCCGGCGTAGCCCCAGGTGCAGGCAACGGCCGCTGCCGCAGTGCCCGCTGCCCGTGGCGATCACCCCGATCGGGTCACCCACGCGTACCCGCTGACCCACGTGCACCGACACCTGCACCGGTTCGTAGGTGGTCCGCAACTCGCCGTGGTCGATGCTCACCACCCCGCGGCCAGCCAGCGTGCCCGCGTACACGACCCGGCCCGTCCCGGCCGCGCGCACCGTCGCACCCTCGGGTGTGCGCAGGTCCACGCCCCGGTGCCCAGCCAGCCACCGGTGTTCGGGTGGATCGAACCGGGCCCGCACGCGCAGTGGTCGCACCGGCGGCTGCCAGCGACCTGTCCGGCTGGCGGTGCCGGCGCTGGCGCGCACCGGCAGCGGGGCCCACCCCTCGGCCCCAGGCCATCCCTCGACCCCGGTCGACGCCCGAGCCGCAGTCGCCGCCCGAGCCCCGGTCGACTCCGCAGCCCCGCTCGACGCCGCAGCCGCTGCCGACGTCCGGACCCCGGCGTGCGTCCCGACCAGAGTGGCTGCCCCGCCCAGCGGCCCGAGCGGGACCGCCTGAGCGTTCGGTGCGGGGCCCAGGCCCGCCAACAGTGCCGCGCCCACGACCGGAAGCCACCACCGGACCAAGCCTGTCCTGCATCCTTCTGCCGATCTGCCCATGCCCCCACCCTGGGGGCTCCGTGGACGAATCGACCCGAAGTCGTGCGAATCTGTGGACACCCGAGTGGCTATCCGCAGCGCGCCTCGACGGCGGCCACGGTGATCGCGCCGGATCGCGCCGGATTGCGCGATGAGCCGCCGCGCCCGAATCGCCTGGACTCGCCACCGCCCGCCGCCCGTGCGGTGATTTCCGCCCGATCGAGGGTTGGTCGTAGGATGAGCGCACGGATCCTCCGGGATCCGAATTCGCATGCCCTGGCACGAGCGGTGGACGGACCGGTCTGCGCACGCAGCCCAACCACCTGGGGCATCAGGACGACCGCCGGCCGGTGGTCGTGACAACCGAGCGCGCGGGGCTTCCCGCGCACGAAAGAGGAACACCCATGGCCGTCGTCACGATGCGCCAGATGCTGGAGAGCGGCGTCCACTTCGGACACCAGACCCGGCGCTGGAACCCCAAGATGAAGCGCTTCATCCTCACCGAGCGCAATGGCATCTACATCATCGACCTCACCCAGTCGCTGACCTCCATCGACCGCGCCTACTCCTACGTCAAGGAGACCGTGTCGCGCGGCGGGACCGTCATGTTCGTGGGCACCAAGAAGCAGGCCCAGGAGGCGGTGGCCGAGCAGGCCGCGCGCGTCGGGATGCCCTATGTCAACGAGCGCTGGCTCGGTGGCATGCTCACCAACTTCCAGACCGTGTACAAGCGGCTGCAGCGCCTCAAGGAGCTCGAGCAGCTCGACTTCGACGACGTCGCCGGCTCCGGGATGACCAAGAAGGAGCTGCTGGTCCTGCGCCGCGAGCGCGACAAGCTCCTGCGCACCCTCGGTGGTATCCGCGAGATGACCAAGATCCCCTCGGCGGTCTGGATCGTGGACACCAACAAGGAGGCCATCGCCGTCGGCGAGGCCCACAAGCTCGGCATCCCGGTCATCGCGATCCTGGACTCCAACTGCGACCCGGACGTCGTGGACTTCCCGATCCCGGGCAACGACGACGCCATCCGCGCCGTCGGCCTGCTGACCCGCGTCATCGCCGATGCCGTGGCCGAGGGCCTCGTGGCCCGCGCCAGCGGCGCCAGCACCAGCTCGACCGTGGAGCCCCTGGCCGAGTGGGAGGCCGAGCTGTTGGCCGCGCACACGACCGAGGCCGCTGCGCCCGCTGAGGCAACTGCGCCCGCTGAGGCAACTGTGCCCGCTGAGGCCGCTGCGGCCGCGCCGGAACCTGAGCAGGTGGCCGCCGTCGCCGACGAGCCGCTGGCCGAGACCGCCGCCGCGTCGGCCGAGACCGTCGAGGTCGCTGCTGAGGCAGTCGCCGAGACGGCCCCGGTCGAGGTCGACCAAGCCGCTGAGGTCGCGGTCGAGGAGTTCGTCGCCGAGGTCGCTCCGGTGCAGGAGGCTCCCGCAGCCGAGGCCCCCGCCGAGGCTGCCGCGGTGGCACCGCCGGTCGACGCCCCGGCAGTCGAGGTCCCCGTCGTGGAGACCCCAGCCCCCGAGGCGGCAGCGCAGGCGCAGCCCGTCGCCGAGGCTGTTGCCGAGGACACGACCGCGCAGTAGTCCAGTGCACCGGTTCGCCGGTGCCACGTCGGACCCCTGATCACCGGGGTCCGACGTGCTTCCCACGTCCACCCATCGGGGCCGACGCGCCCCACCAGAAAGGACAGCCCCATGGCTGCGATCACCGCTGCGGATGTCAAGAAGCTCCGCGACCTCACCTCCGCCGGCATGATGGAGTGCAAGAAGGCGCTCACCGAGGCTGACGGCGACTTCGATGCCGCCGTGGAGATCCTGCGCATCTCCGGTGCCGCCAAGGCCGCCAAGCGTGGCGCGGAGCGCACCACCAAGAACGGGCTCGTAGCCGCGCACGGCGGGTCGCTGGTCGAGCTCCTGTGCGAGACCGACTTCGTGGCCAAGAACGCCGACTTCCAGGCGTTCGCCGACGAGATCGTGGCCCTGGCCGACGAGACCGGCGCAGTCGACCACGACGCCCTGGCCGGCACCGAGATGGCCAACGGCAAGACCGTGGCCGAGGCGATCCAGGAGATGTCCGGGGTCATCGGCGAGAAGCTCGAGCTCGGTCGGGTGACCCTGCTCGAGGGCACCATCGCCACCTACATGCACAAGCGCGCCGCGGACCTGCCCCCGCAGGTGGGCGTGCTCGTGGCCTACGAGGGCAGCGAGGACACCGCGCGCGCGATCGGCATGCAGATCGCGGCCATGCGCCCGGAGTACCTGACCCGCGAGGAGGTTCCCGCCGACGTGGTGGCCAACGAGCAGCGGATCGCCGAGGCGACCGCCCGCGAGGAGGGCAAGCCCGAGGGCGCGCTGCCCAAGATCATCGAGGGTCGGGTCAACGGCTTCTTCAAGGACCGCGTCCTGCTCGAGCAGTCCTCGGTCCAGGAGAGCAAGAAGACCGTCAAGGCCTACGCCAGCGAGAACGGCGCGACCATCACCGGGTTCACCCGGATCGAGATCGGCGGCTGACCCAGCCCCCACCCGGACCGACCCTGAGCGCCGGTCCGACCCGCACGAAAGCGACGCCCCCGGTGCAGCACGAGCTTCCCGGGGGCGTCGTGCGCGGCCAGTAGGGCACAATCAGGGCCGTGATCCTGGACCAGCCCACCCTTGAAGGCACCGTCGAGCGTTGGGCCCAGGCCCCCGAGCGGGGCTGGCGGCGCGTCCTGCTCAAGCTCTCGGGGGAGGCGTTCGCCGGCGGTGGCGGGCTCGGTGTGGACCCGGACGTGGTCTCCAGCATCGCCCGGCAGATCGCCGATGTGGTGCGCTCCGGTGCGCAGGTGGCGATCGTCATCGGCGGGGGCAACTACTTCCGTGGCGCGCAACTGCACGAGCGCGGAATGGACCGCTCCCGTGCGGACTACATGGGCATGCTCGGCACGGTGATGAACTGCCTGGCGCTGCAGGACTTCCTGGAGAAGGAGGGCATCGACACCCGCGTCATGACCGCCATCCCGATGTCCCAGGTGGCCGAGCCCTACATCCCGCGCCGCGCCCAGCGGCACCTCGAGAAGGGCCGGGTGGTCATCTTCGGCGCCGGGCTGGGTGTCCCCTTCTTCTCCACCGACACCTCCGCCGCCCAGCGGGCCCTGGAGATCAGTGCCCAGGTGGTGCTCATGGCCAAGGGCGTCGACGGCGTGTACGACGACGACCCGCGCACCAACCCGGCGGCGTCCAGGTTCGACCAACTGGACTACTCCGAGGTGCTGGCCCGCGGCCTGAAGGTGGCCGATGCCACGGCGATCTCGCTGTGCGCGGACAACGACCTGCCGATCATCGTGTTCAACCTGCTCGTCGTGGGCAACATCGCCCGGGCGGTCGCGGGTGAGAGGATCGGCACGTTGATCGCGCCGGAGGACTGAGCGCGCCGTGCCCGACGCCTGGCACGCCGCGCGCCCGACAGGACCCCGAACGCGCCACCGACAGCGCCCCCCGCGTGCCCCGATGTGATGAAGGAGACCCGATGATCGACGAGGAACTGTTCGAGGCCGAGGAGAAGATGGACAAGGCCGTCACCGTGGCAAAGGAGGACTTCGCCACGATCCGGACCGGCCGGGCCACCCCACAGATGTTCGCCAAGGTGCTGGTCGACTACTACGGCGCGCCGACCCCGATCAACCAGCTGGCCTCGTTCCAGACCCCCGAGGCCCGGATGATCCTGATCAACCCGTTCGACAAGGGCTCGATGCACAACATCGAGAAGGCGATCCGAGACTCCGACCTCGGGGTGAACCCCGTCGATGACGGGCAGGTGATCCGGGTGGTGCTGCCGGTGCTGACCGAGGAGCGTCGCAAGGAGTACATCAAGACCGCGCGGCACAAGGCCGAGGACGCCAAGGTGTCGATCCGCAACATCCGTCGGCACGCAAAGGATCATCTGGAGAAGATGATCAAGGACGGCGACGCCGGCGAGGACGAGGTCCGGCGCGCGGAG
The DNA here is from genome assembly GCA_963798745.1 of uncultured Actinomycetes bacterium. Lineage (GTDB taxonomy): Bacteria > Actinomycetota > Actinomycetes > S36-B12 > CAIYMF01 > Prado023. The sequence goes on along the minus strand of CAWCUF010000003.1, from coordinate 259,594 downwards.
AAGGCGCTCGAGGAACTCACCGCCACCCATGTCGGGATGATCGACGACCTGCTCAAGCACAAGGAAGCCGAGCTGCTCGAGATCTGAGCTCGGGATCCGGGGGCCACGACGGTAGAGAGGACGGTGCGCGTTGAGCGGATCGACAGGCGCACCACCACCGGAGGCCACCGGCCCGGCCGAGGACTCCGAGCATCCGGCCGCGCACGACACCTCCGATCCGGCTTCGCCGGACTCGCCGGACGAGGGCGCGCCGGACGAGGGCGCGCCGGACGAGGGGGCGCCGAAGTCCCGCGCCGGACGCAACCTGCCCGCGGCGGTGGCCGTGGGCGTGCTGCTGGTGGCTGTGGCCCTGGCCTCGCTGTACTTCGTCCGATGGCTGTTCATCGTGCTGGCCGTGGTGGCCATCTTCCTGGGCACCGCGGAGTTGGCCACCGCCATGCGCGGGCGGGGCATCGTGCTGGCCCGCTTCCCGTTGCTGTTCGGAGCGGTCGCGCTGCCGGTCCTGGGCTACTGGGGCGGCCCTGCGCAGGTGCTCATGGGCTTCGGGCTGGTGTTCCTCTTCACCCTGGTCTGGCGACTGTTCCGCCGGGGGACCGAGGACTTCGTCCGCGATGCCACCGCGAGTTCGTTCGTGCTGTCCTACGCACCGTTGATGGGTGGCTTCGCGGCGCTCATCGCCGCAGCGCCCGACGGCGCCGACCTGGTCGTGACCTTCCTCGCGCTGAGCGTGGCCAGCGACATCGGCGGGTACGCGGCAGGCGTCCTGTTCGGCAAGCACCCGATGGCCCCCGCGATCAGCCCGAAGAAGTCCTGGGAGGGCTTCGCCGGGTCCGTGGGTCTGCAGGTCATCCTCGGCGCGGTGCTGTTCGCCACGATCCTGGAGTCCGACTGGTGGAAGGGCGCGATCGTCGGCGCGGTCATGGCCGCCACCGCGACCCTCGGGGACTTCATCGAGTCAGCCATCAAGCGCGACCTGGGCGTCAAGGACATGTCGCAGTTGCTGCCCGGCCACGGCGGGGTGATGGACCGCCTGGACAGCATCATCCCCAACACGGTGGTCGCCTACACGCTGTTCGCCCTGACCCTGGGCGGGATCGGCTGACGTGAGCCAACCTCCTGGGCTCCTGGTCTTCGACGCACCGCGGCGCGGGAAGCCGCCGAAGCACCTGGCCGACATGACGCTGGCCGAGCGACGGGAGGCGGTCGCTTCGGCCGGTATGCCCAAGTATCGAGCCGACCAGGTCAGCAACCACTGGTTCGCCCGGCTCGTCGACGATCCCGAGGGCTGGACCGACATCCCGGCTGCCCTGCGCGAGCCGTTGGCCGCCAGCCTGTGCCCGCCGCTGCTGAACAGCGTGCGCGACATCACCTGCGACGGCGGCCTGACCGTGAAGTCGGTGTGGCGCCTGCACGACGGGGCCATGGTCGAGTCGGTGCTGATGCGCTACCCGGCCACCCGGCACAGCCGCGAACGGGTCACGATGTGCGTGTCCTCCCAGGCCGGCTGCGGGATGAACTGCCCGTTCTGCGCCACCGGGCAGGCGGGCCTGACCCGCAACCTGTCGACCGCGGAGATCGTCGAGCAGGTCCTGGCCGGGGCGCGTGCGCTCTCGCGTGGTGCGGTGGCCGGCGGGCCCGGGCGCGTGTCCAACGTGGTGTTCATGGGCATGGGCGAGCCGTTGGCCAACTACTCGACGGTGATCGCGGCGGTCCGCCGGCTCGTCGATCCAGCCCCCGATGGGCTGGGCATGAGCGCGCGGGGCATCACGGTGTCCACCGTCGGGCTCGCGCCCGCGATGCGCCGGCTGGCCGGGGAGGGCATCCCGGTCACCCTGGCGCTGAGCCTGCACGCCCCTGACGACGAGTTGCGCGACGAGCTGATCCCGGTGAACACGCGTTGGAAGGTCGCCGAGGCGATCGACGCGGCCTACGAGTACAGCCAGGCCACCGGGCGACGGGTGTCCATCGAGTACGCGCTGATCCGCGACATCAACGACCAGGCCTGGCGCGCGGACCTGCTCGGCAAGCTGCTCAACGTCCGCGGGCGCGGCTGGGTGCACGTGAACCCGATCCCCCTGAATCCGACCCCGGGGTCGAAGTGGACGGCCTCGGAACCTGCGGTGGAGCGCGCGTTCGTCGCGGCACTCGAGGCGCGCGGGATCCCGACCACCATCCGCGACACCCGCGGTCAGGAGATCGACGGGGCCTGCGGCCAGCTGGCCGCGACCGTCACCGGCCCGAGCTGAGCCGCCCCGAGCTGAGCCGGCCCGAGCGGAGCCGGCCCGAGTCGAGCCGGCCCGAGCGGAGCCGGCCGGCGTGCGGGCCCGTTCGTCGCCGGGGCGGCGCCGCTCGTCGCGACCACCCGCTCGGCGCCGACGACCGGGTGACGCTGCGCCCGCGAGGGAGCAGACTCGGTCGGTACCTGAGCCCACCCGGAGGGATTGCCATGGGGACCTACGCGGACGCCTACGCCGAGAGCATCGCCGACCCGGACACCTTCTGGGGCCGAGCGGCACAGGCCATCACCTGGAGCGTCGCGCCGAGCACGGTCTGCGATGCCAGCGCGGCGCCGTTCTACCGGTGGTACCCCGACGGTCAGCTCAACACCTGCTACAACGCCCTGGATCGGCATGTGGAGTCCGGGCGCGGCGAGCAGGCGGCGCTGGTCCACGTCAGCCCGGTGACCGGCAGCCAGCGGACCTACACCTACGCGCAGCTGCTCGACGAGGTGGCCCGGTTCGCCGGCGCGCTGGCCGGGCTCGGCGTGGGCAAGGGGGACCGGGTCGTGCTGAGCATGCCGATGGTCCCGGAGGCGGTCATCGGGATGCTGGCCTGCGCCCGGCTCGGGGCGGTGCACTCGGTGGTGTTCGGCGGGTTCGCCGCCGAGGAGCTCGCGGTGCGCATCGACGACGCAGCGCCGAAGGTGATCCTCTCGGCGTCCTGCGGGATCGAGCCCAGCCGGGTCGTGCCCTACAAGCCGCTGCTCGACCACGCCCTGGAGCTGGCCCACCACACGCCGGCCGCCTCGGTCATCCTGCAGCGGCCCCAGCTCGAGGCGGCGATGGGTCCGCGGGACCACGACTGGGCTGAGTTGGCCGCCTCGTCAGCACCGGTCGGGTGCACCGATGTGGCTGGGGCCGATCCGCTGTACATCCTCTACACCTCGGGCACCACCGGCCGGCCGAAGGGCATCGTGCGCGACAACGCTGGGCACGCCGTGGCGCTGGCCTGGTCCATGGCCAACGTGTACGACATCGGCCCCGGTGACGTCTGGTGGGCGGCCTCGGACGTGGGCTGGGTGGTGGGCCACTCCTACATCGTGTATGCCCCGCTGATCGTGGGCGCCACGTCCGTGCTCTACGAGGGCAAGCCGGTCGGCACGCCCGACGCGGCCGCGTTCTGGCGGGTGATCGCCGAGCAGGGCGTCAAGGCGATGTTCACCGCCCCGACAGCCATCCGTGCGATACGCCGCGAGGACCCCGAGGGCACGCTGATCGCCGATCACGACCTGGGCAGCCTGCAGACGCTGTTCCTGGCCGGGGAGCGGCTGGACCCTGACACCTACCAGTGGTCCACCCGGGTGCTCGGCGTGCCGGTGGTCGACAACTGGTGGCAGACCGAGACGGGATGGCCGATCGCGGCCAACCCGCGCGGGCTGGAGCACCTGCCGATCAAGGAGGGCTCACCCTCGGTGGCCGTCCCGGGCTACGACATCCGGGTCCTCGACGGCGCGGGGGAGGAGGTGCCACCGGGCACCGAGGGCAATATCGTGCTGCAACTGCCGCTGCCGCCCGGGACGTTGCCGACCCTCTGGAACGATGATCAGCGCTACCTCGACTCCTACCTCAGCGCGTTCCCCGGCCACTACGCCACCGGCGACGGCGGCTACATCGACGCTGACGGGTACGTCTACGTGCTCGGCCGCACCGACGACGTGATCAACGTGGCCGGCCATCGGCTGTCCACCGGGGTGATGGAGGCCGTCGTGGCCGCGCACCCGGCCGTGGCCGAGTGCGCGGTGATCGGGGTCGCCGATGCGCTCAAGGGCCAGGCCCCGCGGGCGTTCGTGGTGCTCAAGGCCGGGGCCCAGGTGGACCCGGCCGAGCTCACCAGCCAGATCGTGGCCGACGTGCGGGCGCGCGTCGGCCCGGTGGCGGCCTTCCGAGAGGTCGAGATCGTGCCGGCGCTGCCCAAGACCCGCTCGGGCAAGATCCTGCGCCGCACCATGCGCGGCATCGCCGACGGGCGGCACGAACCGGTGCCCTCGACGATCGAGGACGCCGGGGTGCTGGACCTGCTCACACCGCTGCTGCGCAAGCACGCGAAGTCCTAGCGGTAGGCCGGCGGCGGGGCTAGCCTCGTGGGCATGAGGCGGACGTCGGGCGCTGGGCGTGCGGGCCCCCGCTCTGCCCTGGCCGCCACGATGGTCACCATGCTGATCCTTGCCGGCTGCACCGACGGTTCGCCGCAGGACGGGGTCCCGGCGAGTCCGGTCGAGTCGGTCTCCGGTGCCCCGGCCAGCCCTTCCCCGGACAGTCCCGCCGTACCCGACCCGAGGAGCGCCCCGACCGTGACCCGCGCGATCCCCACCGTCCCGCTGTACCCAGCCGGCGACATCGACCCGGGCCTCACGCCGTTCATCGCTCAGGCCACCGACGACCTGAGCGGGCTGCTCGGCGTCCCAGCGAGCGACATCAGCACGCACGCCGCGGTGCTGGTCGTCTGGCCCGACGCCAGCCTGGGCTGCCCGCAGAAGGACATGCGCTACAAGCAGGTCCCGACCGACGGATCGGTCATCGAACTCAGTCATCAGGGCACGGTCTACCGCTACCACACCGGGGGCAGCCGGGGGCCGTTCCAGTGCGCGGTGCCCCTGACGAAGGCCCCGGGCGGCGAGGGCCCGAGCCTCGGATCGGGCTGATCCCCGGGCGGACCCGGGGACCAACCCGATCCTGCGGTCAGCCAGCCACCTCCACGAGGGTCAGGCCCATGATCCCGTCGGCGTTGCTGTGCGACACCGCGCCCAGGTAGTCGGTTCCCGAATCGAGGCCCGACCAGCTGAACCCGATGCGCTCGACCGAGCCGATCGTGGCCGACGATGGTGCGCTGTCGACCCGAAGCGTCCCGGTGCTCGGGGCGACCGGCACGTCCCAGAACCCCACGCTGTAGGGCAGCGGCTCACTGGGCACCGACCAGCCGTGCACGACCAGCGTGTAGGTGTCGTCGGCCGGCAGGGTGAGCTCGATCTGCTCGTCGGTACCGCCGTTGGTGCTGGACGCCACGGTGTTTCCGGCCGAGTCCTCGAGGAAGAGGTCCAGGTCGTCGTCGCCCGGCACGTTCAGCGACCACCGGACGAACGCCGACCCGCTGATCGGGAAGTCGATCCGATCCACACCGTCGCCATCGTCGACCGAGGGGTAGGTCTGGTCCGGATCCTGGCTGATGTCACCGTCGACCGGGGCATTCGCGGCCAGCCCGTGCGCAGCGGCTGCATAGTCCCCGGTGTAGCCGAAGGTCACGTCGAAGGAGCCGGACCCGTCGGTGCCCGTGCCGGACACGGACGCGGGGGCGTTGAACAGCGACGCCTTGACCGCGATCGGGCTGTGGGCGGTGTACCCGCCCCCGCGCCACTTCAGCGAACCGAAGCGCCACTCACCCACAGGGCCGCCGCCGTTGTTGCGGATCGTCACCTCGAAGCTGGCGCTCTGGCCGGGCCGCAGCGTCAGGCGCCGTGGCGAGACCGTGACGTCGTAGCCCTTCGGGGCGTCGACCTTGGCCGACCAGCGCACCGTGCGATTGGCCACGCTGGTCACCGTGCGGGTGACTGTCTGGGAGCCCGGCAGTTCGGCGATGCCGATCGAGGGCAGGTTCAATTCACTGGCGTCGCTGGGGATCCCGGCCGTGTCCAGGAAATCGCATGTGTCCGGGGTGAAGATCGGTTCGCCCGTGCCGCAGGAGAACCCCGCGTACTCGAACAGCCCCGCGTCGTACACCAGGCCTGGGTTGAATGCGGAGCCCTTGCGGTCGACGCGACCTGGGTCGACGTGGCCCGCGCCCATCGCGAACGGCCCGGCAGCACTCGTCCGGTCGTTGTCGCGCACCTTCTGGTGGGCCGTGGTCATCAGGGCCGACTTGGCCATCGCCGCGGTCCATTCGGGATGCTCCTCCTTGAGCAGGGCGAACAGTCCGGCCACCATCGGGCTGGACATGGAGGTGCCGGCGATCGCCTGGAACAGCTCTCCCTGCACCGCACCTGGGTCCGGGAAGGGCGAGTTGCCAGCCAGGATCTGCACGCCCGGTGCCGTGACGTCGGGCTTGATGAGGTCCTCGGCGACCGGATTCGGTCCCCGGGAGGAGAAGATCGCCATGGTCGGCGCGTGCTTCCACGTGGTCAGCTCACCAGTGGTGATCGTGGCCCGTGGCCTGTTGGTCTTCTTGATGTAGTCCTTCACGATCAGGCCCTCGTCGAGATCGACGTGCAGCGAGGGCACCGAGTGGGTGTCGGTGAACAGGTTGTCGTCGTTGGTGTTGTTGTAGAGGATCATGCCCGCGCCGCCGGCCTGGCTGACCGCCAGACTCTTCTCGGCGCGACCGACCGACCCGCGGCGGCAGAGGACGATGGTGCCCTCGACCTTGGCGGCATCCAGGGTCCCGGGGATGCACAGGTCGCCACCGGCGAACTCCGCGTCCACCAGTGGCAGGTTCCACGCGCTACCCCTGGTGATGGAGGCGCCGCTCACCTTCGTGTTCTTGGACCAGTGATGCGTCTCGTCCCGCCAGGGCCAGTAGCCGCTGGTGCCCAGGGTGGCCGTGCCCCCGAAGAACCGGTCCTGGGTGCTGGCGCCCACGGTCGTGATCCACGGGACGGAGGCCGGCCCGCCGATCGTGCCCGCCCCCGGGCCGTTGTTGCCCGCCGAGGTGGCCACGAAGACGCCGGCCCCCGCGGCGAAGAGGAACGCGATGTCGTCGGCGGAGTTCAGGCTCGCCCCACCTCCCACGGAGTAGTTGATGACGTCCACGCCGTCAGCGACGGCCTGGTCGATGCTGGCGGCGAGGTCCGAGCCGAAACCACCCTGGTTGCCCAGGCCCTTGTAGGCGATGATGTGGGCCTTCGGGGCGATGCCCGAGACCGTGCCCAGCGGCTTGCCGAAGATGCTTGCCTTCACGCCGGCGTTGCCGGCCGCCGTGGACGCGGTGTGCGTGCCGTGCCCGTCGTCGTCGCGGGCGGAGTCGAACTCGTCCTCCTCGGCACCGATCAGGGCGCGGTAGGTCGCGAGCATCTGCCGGGCGCCGACCAATTTGTTGTTGCAGGTGAACGGCTTGTCGTTGGGGTTGTGCGCTGTGTCGCCGAAGTCGCAGGCCGGCATGGCTGCGGTGTTCTCCAGCGGTGGGATCGAGGGCGCCTGGTAGCTGCCGTCGTCGGCGAAGCTCGGGTGCTCGGGCCAGATCCCGCTGTCGATGACGCCCACCACGACGCCCTTGCCCTTGACGCCACTGGACCAGGCCGCACCGCGGCCCGTGAGCCCGAGGAACGTCCCGGCGGAGTCGGTCTGGAGCTGGCGAAGCTCGTCGGGTTGGACCAGTCTCACGTTCTTCTGCGCGGCCAGAGCCAGCGCCTCATCGTGGGACAGGGTCGCGGAGAAGCCGTTGAGGGCGTTGGTGAAGTCCTGGACCTTGTCGGCAGGGTCGGCCCCTACCTCCTTGAGGACCGCCTTGTGGCTCGCGACCAGTTTCGCCTCCTTGGCCCGCACCTTGGGGGTGCGCAGGTCCTCCACGTCGTTGTCGACGATCAGCGGGTCAGCCTCCATCACGACGATGTAGCTGCCGGTGGTGCTGACCTCGACACTCGGGCCCGGGGTCTGGTCATCGGTCTGCTCGGCGATGGCCGACGGTGGCAGCGCGAGCCCGGCGAGGACCAGGGCAGCGGCTGCGGACAGTGCTAGGCGCTTTCGGATCATCTTCAACGTCTCCCCGCTCGTGATGGCACCGGATGCCCAGGAGCCGACCCAGAGTGCGTGATTGGCGGATGCGTGCTCGCGGGTGAGCGAAAGGTACGCCCACTTCGCGCCACCGTCGAGCCGGCGGCGATTCCGCTCGGGCGGGGGCCGCGGGCGCCGCCGCCGGGTGGGAGGCTGCACACCATGACCGACCACCCGATCCAGGGCCTCCTGCACCTGTTGGACCTCGAGCGCCGGCCCGCCGACGTGTTCCTGGGTCTCAGCCACGATGTCACCTACACCCGGATCTTCGGCGGGCAGGTGGCCGCCCAGGCGCTGGTCGCCGCGGGACGGACGGTCGACCCCGAGCGGCACGTGCACTCGTTGCACGCCTACTTCCTGCGACCCGGTGACCCGAAGCAGCCGGTGGAGTTCCACGTGGAGCGCATGCGCGACGGCCGCGGGTTCAGCGTCCGCCGGGTCCTGGCCCACCAGCACGGCAAGGTGACCTTCGCCATGAGCGCCTCGTTCCACCTGCCCGAGGCCGCGCCGATCAGCCACACGACGCGGGCTCCCGACGTCCCGCGGCCCGAGGACCTGCCGCCGCTGCGCGACCTGATGGCCCCCCATCTCAAGGCCCTCCCGGCGATCATGGTCGAGGCCACGCCGCCGGTCGACATCCGGCCCGTGCGCGGCTTCGGCCAGCGGCTGATCTCCTGGTGGGGCGATGCCTTCGCCGACCACCCGACCCAGACCGGCGGCCCCGAACACCCGCAGGAGGATGTGGTCTGGTTCCGGGCTGATGGGCCGATGCCTGCTGATCCGTTGCTGCACGTGTGCGTGGCGACCTACTTCTCGGATGCGATCCTGCTCGACGCGGTCCAGCGCAAGCACGGGTTCCACGTCGGGTCCGGCGACCTGGACGTGGCCAGCCTCGATCACGCGATGTGGTTCCATCAGCCCTACTCCGCCGACGAGTGGGCCCTCTATGTCACCTCGTCACCGGCTGCCGCCGGCGGGCTCGGGTATGCCCGGGGGCGGATGTTCGACGCCGCAGGTGACCTGATCATCTCGATCACTCAGGAGGGGTTGTTCCGCCGGCCGACCCCGGTGGGTGCCCCGCTGGCACGCCCCTGAGCCTCGCGGGTCAGGTCATCGCCCGGTCAGCGGGGGTCTGGGGCAGCTCAGCGGTGGGCCGCTCGAGGGCTTCGGCGCGGGCCAGGTGGGGTCGGGCGAGCGCGGCGACCAGCAGTCCCAGCATCGCTGCGGCCGACCCGACTGCGAGCCCGTGGGCGGAGTCGCCCAGGTCGATCAGCGCGCCGGCCAGGGCCACCGCCGCCGCCGAGCCCACGAGCACCCCGGAGATCGCCAGCGCCAGGGACTCGGTGAGCCGCGCGCGCGGCAGGGCCCGTTCGATGGTCTGCAACGCACCGATCATCACCGCCGAGACGCCGAGCCCGGAGGCGAACATCGCCACCGCGTAGGCAAGCAGCCCGCCGATGAACGGCAGCGCTGCTGTGGCCAGGGCGAGCATCAGCGTCCCGACGAAGACCTGGTCGGCCAGCCGCCAGGTGCCCGGCCGGGCGCCCAACCACAGCCCGGTCAGGCCGCTGGCCAGCGCGAAGACGCCCAGCAGCCACCCGGTGGCGCCCACCGCGCCGCGCTCCTGGGCGAAGGCGACGGTGGCCACCTCCAGGGCGCCGAAGATCGCGCCCATCAGCACCATCACCAGGGTCAGGACCTGCAGGGTGCCCGAGCGCCAGACCGCGCGTCCGGGGTGCGCCGACCTCGGCGCGGGGGCGGGTTCCGTGCGGCGCTGCGCTGCCAGGACCAGCGAGCCCGAGCCGGCGAGCAGCAGTCCGGTGGCGATGGCCGACCACGGCGCGATCGCCACGGCAAGCCCGGTCGCCAGCGGCGGGCCGAGCACGAATGCGACCTCGTCGAGTGTCGACTCCAGCGCGAACGCCGAGGACAGCTCCCGCGGATCATCGGCGATCCCGGCCCAGCGGGTACGCACCATGGCCCCCAGGTTCGGCCCGGACAGGCCGGCCAGGACGCCCAGCAGCAGCCAGCTCACCACGGAAGTGCCGGCCATGACCGCCACCGTCAGGGTGGCCACCGCCAGCAGGTGCACGCCGATCAGCGGCGGGATCACCCGATGCTGTCCGAACCTGTCCGCCAGGCGGGCACCCAGGGGCCCGCCGATCGCCCCGGCCAGCGTGATGGACGCGGCCACGGCACCGGCCAGCGCGTACGAGCCGGTCTCGGCGACCACGAGCAACGTGACCGCGAGCCCGATCATGGCCATCGGGAAGCGGCCGACGAGACCGGCTGCGCTCATCACCCGCGTGCCGGGGTGGGCGTAGATCGCGCGGAAAGCCTGCATCACGGTGTGCTACCCAACCCGCCGCCGCACCAAACCCCACAGGTCTCGCTGCGGGTTCCTCCACGTGGGCGTCGCCCAACCCGGGGTTCCTCCACGTGGGCGTCGCGGGAATGTCGCTGACGTGGAGGAACGTGCCGGGCCGTCCCGCCCGCTCAGTGCTTGGGGGCGGCGTCGATCAACTTGCGGGCGATCTGGGCGGGCATCGGCTCGTGTCCGATGTACTCCCGGGTGAAGGTCCCGGTGCCGTGCGACAGCGAGCGCAGCTCGATCGCGTAGCGGGTGAGCTCCAGTTCGGGGACCTCCGCGCGGATCAGCGTCCGACCATTGCCGGCGGGCTCCGAGCCGGACACCCGGCCACGCCGGCCGGACAGGTCGCCCATCACCGCGCCGACGTACTCGTCGGAGACCAGCACGCTGATCGACGCCACCGGTTCGAGCATCGCGACCTGCGCGGCGGCCGCGGCCTCCTTCAGGGCCAGCGAGCCGGCCATCTGGAACGCCATGTCCGAGGAGTCCACCGAGTGCGCCTTGCCGTCGTAGAGCGTCACCTGGATGTCCACGACCGGATAGCCGGCGACGACCCCGCGCTCCATCTGCGCCCGCACGCCCTTCTCGACCGAGGGTATGAACTGGCGCGGGACCGACCCGCCGACAACCTTGTCCACGAACTCGAACCCGGACCCGGCCGGAAGTGGGCTGACCTCGATGTCGCACACCGCGAACTGGCCGTGGCCGCCGGACTGCTTGACGTGGCGACCCTTGGCCTTGGCCGGCCCGGCGAACGTCTCGCGCAGCGAGACCCGCAGCTCCTCGGACTCCACGGCCACTCCGTACCGATTGCGCAGGCGGTCCAGGAGCACGTCGACATGCGCCTCGCCCATGCACCAGAGCACCAGTTGGCCGGTCTCGGCGTTGCGCTCCAGGCGCATCGTCGCGTCCTCGGCGACCAACCTGCCCAGGGCCTGGCCGAGCTTGTCCTCGTCGGCCTTGGACTTCGCCACGACCGCCACCGGCAGCAGCGCATCGGGCATCATCCATGGCTCCATGAGCAGGGGCGCGTCCTTGCTCGACAGGGTGTCGCCGGTCTCGGCCCGGTTCAGCTTGGCCACGGCGATGATGTCCCCGGCGATGCCCCGGTCGATGCCGCGCTGCACCTTGCCCAGCGGGCTGGACAGCGCCCCCACCCGCTCGTCGACGTCGTGATCCTCGTGTCCCTGACCGGGGGCGAAGTGCCCCGAGACGTGCAGGATCGCGTCGGGCACCAGGGTCCCGGAGAACACCCGCACCAGCGACAACCGGCCCACGTAGGGGTCGGTGGTGGTCTTGACCACCTCGGCGCACAACGGGCCGTCCGGATCGCAGGTCAGCGGCTCGGCGGGCTGCCCCTGCGGGGTGGTGACCGGCGGCAGCGGGTGCTCCAGCGGGGACGGGAAGCCCCGGCGCACGAGGTCGAGCACCTCGGCCGCGCCCAATCCACCGAGTTCCACCGCCGTACCGATCACGGGGTAGAACGATCCGCGGGCCACGGCACGCTCGAGGTCGGTGACCAGCGTGTCGGTGTCGATGTGCTCGCCGGCGAGGTAGCGGTCCATCAGGGACTCGTCCTCACTCTCGGCGATGATCCCCTCGATCAGCGCCGCACGCGTGTTCTCGATGAGCTCGCGGTGGCGATCCTCGGGCTCGCGGTCCACCCGGCTCCCCGAGGAGTAGTCATGGATCTGCTCGCTGATCAGGTCGATGAAGCCGGCCGGCTGGCCGTCGTCGTCGAGCATCGGAAGCATCAGCGGCAGCACGCCCTCGCCGAAGACGCGCTGGCAGATGGCCACCAGCTCGTCGAAGTCGGCTCGGGCGTGGTCGAGCCTGGTCACCACCACGGCCCGGGGCATCCCGACGGCGGCGCACTCCTCCCAGAGCATCTGGGTTCCGCCGTCGACGCCGTCGACCGCCGAGACCACGAACAGGGCCGCGTCGGCTGCGCGCAGACCGGCGCGCAGGTCGCCGACGAAGTCCGCGTAGCCGGGCGTGTCGAGGAAGTTGACCTTCACCCCGTCGACCACGACCGGCGCCAGGGCCAGGCCCACCGAGCGTTGCTGTCGGGCCTCGGCCTCGTCGAAGTCCGAGACCGTGGTCCCCTCGGTGGTCCGCCCCGGCCGGGCGATCGTGCCCGTGGCGGCCAGCATCGCCTCGAGCAGGGTCGTCTTGCCCGCCCCGGAGGGCCCCACGAGGACCACGTTGCGGATGTCGGCGGGGTTGGTCGGTGCCGGGACCGATCCACCCCCTGGCGTGTTGGCCTGGGGCATGTCGCTGCCTTTCGTCGTGGGGGCGCTGCGCTGTGGGCCCAAGCCTTGCAACTCGGGTCCCCGTTCGCGCACCCGGGTGGGGTGTTTCTCGCTACGATCCGATCCTGATGCTGAACAACCAAGATGCCAGAGGCGTGATCGCCCCCGTCGTGGAGCCGATCGCGCGCGGCCTGCTGCGCCTGCGGGTGACCCCGGACATGGTCACCCTGACCGGCACCACCCTGACAGTGATCACCGCGCTGGTGCTCATCCCGCAGGGCAGGTTCGTGCCCGCGATCATCCTGTTGGCGCTGTTCGTGTCCGCCGACGTGCTCGACGGCACGATGGCGCGCTTGTCCGGCACCCAGGGCCCGTGGGGGGCGTGGTTCGACGCGACCCTGGACCGGGTCGCCGACGGCGCGATCTTCGGGGGGCTGCTGATCTGGGCGGCCTGGAACAGCGACACGCTGACCACGATGCTGGCCCTGGTGTGCCTGGTGGGTGGAGCGGTGATCAGCTACGCGAAGGCCCGCGCCGAGGCAGTCCACGCCACGGCCAACGGTGGCATCGCCGAGCGGGCCGAGCGGATGATCCTGCTCGCCGTCGGTGCGATCCTGCAACAGTTCGTCGACTGGGGGATGACCGCTGCGCTGGCCGTCCTGGCCGTCCTGACGGTGATCACCGTGTTCCAGCGCGGCCTGGACGTGCGCAGCCAGCTCAAGCCCCAGGATGGACAGGCCGCCACGGACCCCACCAGCACGGACCCCACCAGCACGGACCCCACCAGCACGGACAAGTGAGTTGCGGTGATCGAGCAGGCGACCTACCTGGCCTATGCCGGTGGCTGGCGGGCGCTGCGGCTGATGCCCGAGGCCGTGGCCTACCGCCTGTTCGACCAGATCGCTGACCAGCAGTGGCGTACCCGCAGCGGTGGGGTGCGCCGGCTGGAGGCCAACCTCACCCGGGCGCTTGGCCCCGGGCCGGTGGATCCAGACCGACTGCGTGCGGTCTCGCGGGCTGGGATGCGCTCCTACATGCGGTACTGGTGCGATGCCTTCCGGCTGCCGGGCTGGGACGCGGAACGGATCGACTCCTTCGAGCTGCGCCACTCCGAGCGGATCCTGACCCCGCTGGCGGCAGGCCGGGGCGTGGTGGTCGCGCTGCCGCACATGGGCAACTGGGATCACGCCGGGGCCTACTTCTCCAGGCACTACACGCAGGTCACCACCGTCGCCGAACGCCTGGAGCCCATCGCGTTGTTCGACGCGTTCGTGGCCTACCGCGAGGCCCTGGGCATGCGCATCCTGGGCCTGGGCGACGCCGGGGTCTACCCGGCGCTGGTGCAGACCCTGGAGTCCGGCGGCTTCGTGCCATTGCTGGCCGACCGCGACCTGTCCGCCTCAGGGATCGAGGTCCAGTTCATGGGCGAGGCGACCCGGTTCCCAGCCGGCCCGGCGGCGCTGGCGGTGGACACCGGCGCCGCGCTGTTCCCCGTCGGCCTGCACTGGGCCGGACACAACACTGCCGAGATCCTGCCCGAGGTCCTCCCACCGGCCCACGGGGAGCGCAGCGAGCGGATCCGGGCGGCGACCCAGGGCGTGGCCGACGCCCTGGGCGTCGCGATCCGGACGCACCCCCAGGATTGGCACATGCTCCAACGCCTCTGGCTGTCTGACCTCGACCCGGACCGGCTGGCCGCCCGGGACGCAGCGGCTTCGGATTCCAGCGCCCGCGATTCCGGTGTCCGCGACCGCGACGCGCGTGACTCCGACGCCCGCGAGCCTGGCGGCCTGTGATGCGGGTCGGCCTGGTCTGTCCCTACGCCTGGGACACCCCCGGCGGGGTCGCGGCGCACATCGAGGACCTGCGCCTGGCGCTCATCCGGCTGGGCCACGAAGCCCTGGTGCTGGCACCGGCCGAGGACGACCAGGCGCTGCCCGACTACGTCACCAGTGGCGGCAAGCCGGTGTCGATCAGCTCGAACGGGTCGGTGGCCAAGATCAACTTCGGCCCGGGACCGGCGGCCAGGGCCCGGGCCTGGATCAAGGAGTCCGAGCTGGACATCCTGCACGTGCACGAACCGGTCGGGCCCACGCTGTCGCTGTTGTCGATCTGGGTCGCCGACGGCCCGATCGTGGCCACCTGGCACGCGAGCCTGCGCTCCTCGCGCCGCGAGCTGAACGCCACCCGGGCGCTCGTGCACAGCGCGACCGAGAAGATCCGGGCCCGGATCGCGGTCAGCGAGTACGCCCGGCGCTCGCTGGTGGAGTACACCGGCGGGGACGCGGTGCTGATCCCCAATGGCGTGGACGCCAGCCTCTACGCCGGCGACGAGCCGCTGCCGGGCCGGGCCAGGGGCCGCGACACGCTGATGTTCCTGGGCCGGATCGACGAGCCCCGCAAGGGCCTACCCATCCTGCTCGACGCGCTGCCGAGGGTGCTGGCCGCCGTGCCGGGCGTCACCCTGCTGGTCGCCGGGCCGGGGGACATCAACTCCGTGCGGGCGAGCCTGGCCCCGGGGATCGCCGATCGGGTCGAGTTCCTCGGCCTGGTCAGCCAGGAGGACAAGGCCCGTGCGCTGCGCTCGGCGGACATCTACGTGGCGCCCAACACCGGCGGGGAGTCCTTCGGGATCATCCTGCTGGAGGCGATGGCTGCCGGCACCCCGGTGCTGGCCAGTGACATCGAGGCCTTCCAGCGCGTGCTCCACGAGGGCCGCGCCGGGGTCACGTTCCCAAACGGCGACTCCGCGGGCCTGGCCGATCGGGCGATCGAACTGCTCAGCGATCCGCAGCGGCGTGCGGAGTTGGGGGCGCAGGGCCGCCGCCGCGCCGCCGAGTTCGACTGGGCGAGAATCGCCAAGCAGGTGGTGGCGGTCTACACCAGCGTCACCCCCGGCGGCGAGAAGGTGCAGGCCGACCTCTCCGGGCACTTCTGGGGTCGCCTGCCGATCCGGCGGGTGAGCAGCCGGCCGCGTGAGCGGGGCACGGACTCGTGAGGCTGGACCTGTTCTGGACCTTGGTCCTGGTGTTGGTGGTCGGCTGGACCGTCTGGCGCCTGAGCGCACTGGCCGGCCGGATCGACCGCGTCCACCACCGCATCGACCTGGCGCGGGGCTCCCTGGATGCCCAACTGCTGCGCCGGGCGGCGGCGGCCGAGGCGATCGCCAACTCCGGGCTGATCGACCCGTCCTCAGCGATCGTGCTGGCCCGGGCGGCCGGCAACTCCCGCTACGTCGACCCGACCGACCTGGTGGAGCGGGGGCTGGTCGAGTCCGAGATGTCGCGCGACCTGCGCGCTGTGTTCGCCGACCCGCAGGAGGTGGCCGCCCTGCGCGCCAACCCGCAGGGTGCGGAACTGGTCGAGGACCTGTCGGCCGCCTGCCTGCAGGTGGCCCTGTCCCGACGATTCCTCAACGACGGGGTCCAGGCCGCCCGGCTGCTGCGCGGGGGAGTGCTGGTGCGCTGGTTCCGGCTGGCCGGGCATGCCCCACAACCGCTGTCCTTCGAGATGGACGACGAGATCCCGGCCACCCTCGCCGGCCCGCGTTGACGGCCGGGACCGAACCACCGACCGGGCGGGCGATCGGCGACGACTACGGTTGCCCCATGACGACGCCGCCGGCTCAGGTCCGCAGCTCCGCGCGGCCGGGCGGCCGGGCCCGCACCTCAGCCGCCCGGGCCGCGGTGCTCGGCCTGGTCGCGCTGCTGGCCGCCTGCTCGACGGGCGGCACCGAAACCCCGGCGCCCAGCCCGAGTGCCAGCACCATGGCCGCCCCCACCCCGAGCACCAGCCCGACACCGACCCCGTCCGCGCCGGACCGATCGCCGTTCACTGGGCGAAAGGGCGGCCTGGGCACCCCGGTGATGGTCGTGAAGCTGGACAACACGCTCAACGCGCAGCCGCACCGGGGGCTGACGAGGGCCGACATCGTCTACGTGGAACCCGTCGAGTTCGGCCTCACCAGGCTTGCGGCGGTCTTCTCGGCCCGGCTGCCCGAGACGGTGGGGCCGGTGCGCAGTGCCCGGATCAGCGACGTGGAGCTGTTCTCCCAGTACGGCGACGTCGCGTTCGTCTACTCCGGGGCCCAGTCCAAGTTGCGCCCCCTGCTCAACCGCGCCGACTGGACCCAGGTGACCCCGGATCTGGACAGCCCCGGTTTCCGCCGCGAGTTCGGTGGCCGGGTCGCCCCGTACAACCTGATGGCCGACCCGGCGCGGATCATGGCCACCGCGGGGGCGACGGCGGTCTCGGCCGACATGGGGCTGCGCTTCGACCCGGAGCCTCTCCGCGGCGGTACGAGGGCCAAGGTCGTGACCGCGCGCTGGCCGTCCTCGACCGCGCAGTTCCGGTGGAGTGCTGCGCGCGGCAGCTATGACGTGTGGCTCAACGGTCGCCAGGCTCGTGACACCGACGCCCCGCAGGTGCAGCGGGCGAGCTCGGTCATCGTCCAGTACGTCAAGCAGAAGGACTCCGGGTTCGGCGACAAGTTCGGCGGGCGCACGCCGCTGACGATCACCGTGGGCAAGGGCACGGGCGTGCTGCTGCGCGACGGCCGGGCCCACGAGATCACGTGGTCGCGAGCCGACGCCCAGGACCCGACCAGCTACGTCGACGAGGCCGCTGACCCGGTTGTGCTCGACCGCGGGCAGGTGTGGATCCTGCTCATGGATCGCACCCGGGAGGTCGACCTCGGCTGACTGCGCACCGACTGCGTTTCGCCAACCCGGCGCTGGGACGTAAACTCGGCGCCTGGAAGTCCCATCGGCGCAGGAGAGACCGTTGAGCAGCACCCCCGACAGCACTGGAACCGCCCTGGGCACCGAGCGCGTCAAGCGCGGGATGGCCGAGATGCTCAAGGGCGGCGTGATCATGGACGTGGTCACCGCCGAGCAGGCGCGCATCGCTGAGGACGCCGGCGCCGTGGCCGTGATGGCCCTCGAGCGGGTGCCCGCCGACATCCGCGCCCAGGGTGGCGTGTCGCGGATGAGCGACCCAGACATGATCGACAGCATCATCGACGCCGTGTCCGTCCCCGTGATGGCCAAGGCCCGGATCGGGCACTTCGTGGAGGCCCAGGTCCTCGAGTCCCTCGGCGTGGACTACATCGACGAGTCCGAGGTGCTGACCCCCGCCGACTACGCCAACCACATCGACAAGTGGGCCTTCACCGTCCCCTTCGTCTGCGGGGCGACGAACCTGGGCGAGGCCCTGCGCCGGATCACCGAGGGGGCGGCCATGATCCGCTCCAAGGGCGAGGCCGGCACCGGCGACGTGTCCAACGCCACGACCCATATGCGCAGCATCCTCGGCGAGATCCGGCGGCTGTCCTCGATGAGCCCCGATGAGCTGTACGTCGCAGCCAAGGAGCTCCAGGCTCCCTACGACCTGGTCAAGGAGGTCGCGGAGCGTGGTGCGCTGCCGGTCGTGATGTTCACCGCCGGGGGCATCGCCACGCCGGCCGACGCCGCGATGATGATGCAGCTCGGCGCCGACGGCGTCTTCGTGGGCTCGGGCATCTTCAAGTCGGGCAACCCGGCGCAGCGCGCGAACGCCATCGTCCAGGCGACCCTGCACCACAGCGACCCGGCCATCGTGGCCAAGGTGTCGCGCGGCCTCGGCGAGGCCATGGTCGGCATCAACGTCGAGGAGCTGCCGGCTGCCCACCGCCTGGCCGAGCGCGGCTGGTGACCCAGCCCACCATCGGGATCCTGGCTCTCCAGGGGGACGTGCGCGAGCACAGCGCGGCGCTGCTGGCCGTCGGTGCCCGCCCGGTCGAGGTGCGCTCCGCTCGATGAGCTCGCCGGGGTCGACGGGCTGGTCCTGCCCGGCGGGGAGTCGACCACCATCTCGATGCTCGCCACCCGCTGGGGACTGATGGCGCCACTCCGGGCCGCGGTGGCCGCAGGCCTGCCGGTCTACGGCTCGTGCGCCGGGATGATCCTGCTGGCCGACACGATCCTGGACGGTCGGGCCGACCAGGTGCCGATCGGTGGCCTCGACATGGTCGTGCGGCGCAACGCGTTCGGCCGCCAGGTGGACTCCTTCGAGGCGGATGTGGCCTTTCCCGCGCTCGGAGCCGAGTCGATCCGGGCCGTGTTCATCCGCGCGCCCTGGGTGGAGTCGGTGGGCGCAGGGGTCGAGGTCTTGGCCCGGGTGCCCACCGTGCCCAGCGATAGGATCGTCGCCGTCCGGAGCGGGTCGCTGCTGGCGACCTCGTTCCACCCCGAACTCACCGGAGACCATCGGGTGCACGCGCTGTTCGCCGACATGGTGCGCAGCGCCGCCTGAGCCAGGTCGCCCGAGCCAACCGAAGGAGCACCATGTCCGGCCATTCCAAGTGGGCGACCACGAAGCACAAGAAGGCCGCCATCGACGCCAAGCGCGGCAAGCTGTTCGCCAAGCTGATCAAGAACATCGAGGTCGCTGCGCGGACCGGCGGCGGGGACGTCGACGGCAACCCCACCCTCTACGACGCGATCCAGAAGGCGAAGAAGAACTCCGTACCGGCCGACAACATCGACCGCGCGCTCAAGCGTGGCTCGGGTGCCGACGCCGACGGGGCCGACTGGCAGACGATCATGTACGAGGGCTACGGCCCCAACGGGGTCGCGGTGCTCGTCGAGTGCCTGACCGACAACCGCAATCGCGCGGCGACCGAGGTGCGCGTGGCGATGACCCGCAACGGTGGCAGCATGGCTGACCCGAACAGCGTGTCCTACCTGTTCAACCGCAAGGGAATCATCATCGTGCCCAAGACCGACGGCGTGACCGAGGACGACGTCCTGATGGCCGTTCTCGACGCCGGCGCCGAGGAGGTCAACGACCTCGGCGAGGCCTTCGAGGTGATGACCGAGGCGACCGACCTGGTCGAGGTCCGCAAGGCGCTGCAGACCGCGGACCTGGACTACGAGTCGGCCGACACCGAGTTCGTGGCCTCCGTCGAGGTGCCCCTGGATGCCGCCGGCGCGTCCAAGATCATGCGCCTGGTCGACGCCCTGGAGGACAGCGACGACGTGCAGAACGTCTTCACCAATGCCGACATCTCCGCCGAGGTCCTGGCGGAGTTCGATTAGGCGTCCCGATAGGGCATCGGCCAGCGGCCGCTAGTACGGTGCGGGCTACGACGGCCATCAGGAGCGGATTCGTGGAGCACGTGGAAGACATGGACAGCAGTCAGGACATGGACAGCGGTCAAGACTTGGGTGCGACCTCCCGGCAGGTCGCTGGGGATGCAACCGCGGCACAGGCCGCTCCAGGCGCCGAGCAGGCCCCGGCCTCGGAGGCCACCCCGGCGCCGGCGAAGGCGGCTCCGGCCAAGCGCACCGCAGCCAAGAAGGCTCCCGCCGCGAAGAAGGCTCCGGCTGCGAAGGCGCCCGCTAAGAAGGCTCCGGCCGCGAAGAAGGCTCCGGCAGCCAAGAAGGCGCCGGCTGCGAAGGCCCCGGCGCGAAGGCCCCGGCGAAGAAGGCCCCGGCCGCCAAGAAAGCCCCGGCCAAGCAGGCTGCCGCCCCCGCCGCGGCCGCGCCCACCTCCGGGCGCAAGCGGGCCGCAGCCAAGCGCACCGCCCGCTCGGCCGCCGGACGGGCCGGCGCTGCGGTGGACTCCGCTCGTCAGGCCGGCCGCGGCGAGCAGGCGCACGCCGTCGCGGCCCGGCGACTGTCCGGGTTCGACTTCGCCACCTGGCGCGCCGCATCCGACGACCCGACGATGCGCTCACCGATCATCGGCCTGATCGCCCTGGACTCCAGCCCGGATTGGGCCACCCTGGTCGATCGCTTCGACCGGGCCAGCCGAGTTGCCCCGGTGCTGCGGCAGAAGGTCGTCGAGGGTCCCAGCGACATCCTGAACCCCCGACTGACCATCGACGCGGACTTCGACCTCGGCTTCCACATGCGCCGGTTCCGGGTCTCCGAGCCCGGTACGTGGGATCAGGTGCTCGATGAGGCGCGCCGGGCGTCCATGACCGAGTTCGACCTGGTGCGCCCACTGTGGCGGGTCACCCTGATCGAGGGACTGGCCGATGGTCGGGCCGCCCTGCTGATCAAGTTGCATCATGCGATCGCTGACGGGCAGGGCGCGATGATGCTGGGTGCCACGGTGATCGACCTGATGCCGGTGGGCACCGACCTGGGTCCGATGCCGCCCGCGCCGGTGGCCGCTCCGCTGGACACCGCCGGCTTCCTGGGCACCGCGGTCGTGGATGCCTCCTCGTTCCTGATGAAGTCCGTCAAGGAGCTCACCGACTCCGCGCTACCGGTGGCCGGACGGGCGCTGCGCGACCCGTTGGGCGTCGTGGACGACGTGCTGGGCGTGCTGAAGTCCGCGGCCAAGTTCCTGGCCGTGCCGACCTCGCCGATGTCGCCGGTGATGACGGGCCGGTCGATCAACTACCACTTCGTGACCTTCGACGTGCCCTTGGCCGGGCTCAAGGTCGCGGCCAAGGCCCATGGGCTCAACCTCAACGACGCCTACATGGCCGCGGTCACCGGCGGCCTTCGGATCTACCACGAGCGGCGCGGCGAGCCGGTGCGTGTCCTGCGCTGCAACATGCCGATCAGTCTGCGCGACCCGCAGCGCCCGGCTCAGAACGCGGTCACCATCGCGCGCTTCGAGGTGCCCATCGACATCGTCGATCCGGTCGAACGGATGGCCGCGATCCATACGATAGTCAGCCGCTGGCGCAAGGAGCCGGCGCTGCACCTGGTGGACCCGATGGCCGAGGTCGGCTACCGGCTGCTGCCCTCCGACATCTTCCCCGCGGCGGCGCGGACCAGTGACTTCACCGCAAGCAACGTGCCCGGGGTCCCGATGCCGGTCTGGATCGCCGGTGCCAAGGTGCTGGCCATGTACCCGCTCACCGCCACGGTGGGGGCCGCGACCAACATCACGCTGCTGTCCTACAACGGCATCGCAGGGATCGGCATCTCGATGGACGACGCGGCCATCCCCGACCAGGACCTGTTCGTGGAGTGCCTCGGCGCCGGGTTCGCCGAGGTGATCGGCGCGCCGGTGGAGCCCAGCGACCCGATCACCTGAGCCACGGCCGGTCACTTCCTGCACCTGGGCGTCGCCCAAGCCCCCGGTTCCTCCACGTGCGCGACGCCGGCGCGACGCTGACGTGGACGAACCGGGCTGGCCGGCGCGGTGCGTGGCCCTCAGATGAAGAACGTAGCGTTGGACTCGTTGGCCTCGCCGAGGAACATCGCCACGCCGCCGAACTCGACGCCGTCGATCAGCTCGTCCTCGTGCAGGCCGAGCAGGTCCATGGTCATCGTGCACGCGACCAGTTGAACCCCGGCCGCCACCGCGGAGTCGATCAGCTCGGGCAGGCTGGGCACCTTGTTGTCGCGCATGATCTTCTTGATCATCGCGGTGCCGCCGCCGAGCATGTGCATCTGCGAGAGCTTCATCGCCTCGGGGCCGGCGGGCATCATCCTGGCCATCGCCTTCTCCATCAGCGGCTTGTCCACGTCGGGGGCGTCGGGGCGGCGCAGCGCGTTCAGGCCCCAGAACGTGAAGAACATCGAGACCTCGTCGCCCATCGCCACCGCCCCGTTGGCGATGATGAATGCCGCGAGCACCTTGTCGAAATCCCCGGAGAAGACCACGAAGGACTTCTTCTCCTTCAGCCGGGCGGCCACCGGGTTGATCGTGGCGCCCCCGGCGACGACCGCGCTCCCGCCCTTGCGGATCCGGGCCACCACGCCGGGGCCCTCGGGCTTGAGGTCCAGGACCTCGTGGCCGTTCTTGGCCGCCCACGCCGGCGCGTCCAGGCGGAAGCCGATGTCCGAGACGTGGGCGATGACCTCGTCGCCGGGGTTGAGCTGGGCCATCTTCTTCTGCAGGGCCATGATCGGGCCCGGGCAGGCCAGTCCGGTGCAGTCCAGGTCGACCTCGACCCCGGTTCCGACGCTCGCGGCGGCCGGCAGCGCGCCATGGCTGCGCAGCGACTCCTCCTCGGCGTAGGACACCAGCGGGAACAGCGGGTCCGGGACGTCGTCGGGGGCCACGTGGTGATAGGCCCGGAAGGTCTTCACCCCGCCGACGAGGGTGGCCACGTCGGTGAACCCGCGCTGGACCAGGATCCGATGCGCCAGATAGCTGCGGAAGCCGGTGGCGCAGTAGAGCCGGATCGGCGTCTCGCGGTCCCAGTCAGCCTGGGCCGCGCGCAACGTGGGCAGCGGCACCAGCTCAGCGCCGGGGATGTGCCAGAGGTCGTACTCGCTCGCGCTGCGCACGTCGATGATCCGCGCGCCCTGGCAGTTGCTCGGGTAGTCGGTGGAGAACCAGCCGACGAGGTCCCCGCGCAGGATGTTGGCGCCCATGAACCCGATCATGTTGGCCGCGTCCTTCGCCGAGCCGAATGGCGGCGCGTAGGCCAGTTCGAGCTTCTCGAGGTCGTACACGGTCCCGTTCAGCCGGATCACGGTGGCGAACACGTCCAGGCGCTTGTCGACCCCGTCGAAACCGGCGATCTGGGCACCGAGGATCCGTCCGTCGGTGGGGGAGTACAGGCACTTGACGTCCATCTGTGCGGTGCCGGGGTAGTAGCCGGCGTGCCCGCTGGGATGCACGTGGGCGCGCAGGTACGGGATGCCGGCGACCTTGAGCTGCTTCTCGGTGGCCCCGGTGCCACCGGCGACCATGTCGAACACCTTGACGATCGAGGTGCCCTGCGTGGACTCGTACTCCGTGTCGCGGCCCAGCATGTTCTCGGCCGCCACTCGGGCCTGCCGGTTGGCCGGGCCGGCCAGCGGGATGATCCACGACCCGCCGAGCACCGTGTGCGGGACCTCGACGACGTCGCCGGCCGCGTAGATGTCGGGATGCGAGGTGCGCATGTGCGTGTCGACCTGCACCCCACCAGCAGGGCCGAGCTCGATGCCGGCGGCCACCGCCAGCTCGGTGTTCGGCCGCACCCCGGCGGACAGGATCACCAGCGAGGTCTTGAGGAACCGGCCGTTGTTGAGCTCGACCGTGAGCGTGCCGCTGGCATCGGTCGTGAAGGCCGCGGCCGCGGTCCCCAGGTGCAGCGCGATCCCTTGGGCGCGCAGGTAGTTCTCCATCGGCGTGGACAGTTCCTTGTCCAGCGGCGGCATGATCTGGTCGGTCATCTCCACGATCTCGACCGCCAGGCCGCGCTCGTGCAGGTTCTCGGCCATCTCCAGGCCGATGTAGCCCGCGCCGATCACCACGGCGTGCTTGAGGGCGCCCGGGGCGGCGACGACGGCGTCCACCTTGGCCTTGATCTCGTCCATGTCCTCCACGTTGCGCAGGACCATGACGTCGCGATGGTCCAGGCCGGGCAGGTTGGGCCGGAACGGCGAGGAACCCGGGCAGAGGGCGAGCTTGTCCCAGGACTCGGTGTACTGCTCGCCGGTGGCCAGGTCGCACGCCGTGACGGTGTGGGCCTCGGGGTCGATGGACAGCACCTCGGTGCCGATCCGTACGTCGATGTCCAGGGACTCGCGCAGGCTCGCCGGGGTCTGCAGCAGCAGCCGGTCGCGATCCTTGATGACCTCGCCGATGTGATACGGCAGGCCGCAGTTGGCGAACGAGACGTTGCCGGACTTCTCGAAGACGATGATCTCGGCGAACTCGTCGAGACGCCGGGCCCGAGCCGCAACCGATGCTCCGCCAGCCACGCCACCCACCACGACCAGCTTCATGCCCACTCCGATCCTCGTCGACCTCTGGCTCATGCGTCTACGACGCTAGTTGGCCCACGGCCCGAATGCGCCGTGGGCAGGCAAATGCCGGCGGCTCGTGTGGGTTCGGTGACCACCCCTGCGCCGCGTTCACTGCCGACCCGCGCTGCGCATGCTTGACACAGGTGGCCGGGTCTGCGAAGTTCGGTCGCAATCTATGCATTTCAGGAAGGCCCGCATCGGCAGCGCACCCTCGGCGAAGGAGTTGGTGGACGTGAGTCCCGCAAGTGCGCAGATCAGCGGGGGTGCTGCTGCCCAGGTGCCCGGTTCGTCCTCCTCTGCGCCCGTCGTCGGCAAGGCACTCGTCGAGCTGCGGCAGGTGAACAAGCACTTCGGTGACCTGCACGTCCTGCGCGACGTCACCATGGAGGTCGATGCCGGCGAGGTGGTCGTGATCATCGGCCCGTCCGGATCGGGCAAGTCGACGCTGTGCCGGGCCATCAACCGCCTCGAGACGATCGACGACGGCACCATCCTGCTGGCGGGCAAGCCATTGCCCGCCGAGGGCCGGGAGTTGGCCAAGCTGCGCTCGGACGTCGGGATGGTGTTCCAGTCCTTCAACCTGTTCGCGCACAAGACGATCCTGGACAACGTCACGCTGGGCCCGATCAAGGTCCGGGGCGTGAAGCCGGCACAGGCCCGCGCGGACGCGATGGCGCTGCTGGAACGGGTCGGAGTTGCCGATCAGGCCGAGAAGCTCCCGGCGCAGCTGTCCGGCGGGCAGCAGCAGCGAGTCGCCATCGCTCGAGCACTGGCGATGAATCCCGTCGTCATGCTCTTCGACGAGCCCACCTCAGCGCTGGACCCGGAGATGATCAACGAGGTCGTCGACGTGATGATCGCCCTGGCCAGGGATGGGATGACGATGCTGGTCGTCACCCACGAGATGGGCTTCGCGCGCAAGGCCGCCGACCGGGTCATCTTCATGTCCGAGGGTTCGATCGTCGAGGAGTCGACGCCCGAGGAGTTCTTCACGGCGCCACGCACCGACCGCGCCCGCGACTTCCTGTCCAAGGTGATGCACTGACCACTGTCTCACTGCGCAGGAGGAGCAGTCCGGATCGACCAAGCCTGGCGGCCACCGGTCGTCACGACGAAGGAGAACGATGATGCGTACCACTACCAGCCGGTGGGCGGCCATCGCGGCCGCATCCATCCTGGCACTGTCCGCCTGCAGCAGCTCCAGCGAGGAGGCTGCGACCGACGGTGCCGGGTCCGAGACCCCGATGACGACCGAGTTCGCCGCGGGGACGACCATGGCCAAGCTCGCCGAGGCGGGCACGATGACCGTGGGGACGAAGTTCGACCAGCCGCTCTTCGGCCTGGTCGGACCCGACGGCGTGCCGGTCGGCTTCGACGTCGAGATCGCCAAGATGATCGCCGCTGAACTGGGCATCTCCGAGGACAACATCGAGTGGACCGAGACGGTCTCGGCCAACCGCGAGCCGTTCATCCAGGACGGCCGGGTCGACATGGTGGTCGCCACCTACACGATCAACGACGATCGCAAGGAGGTCGTCGACTTCGCCGGGCCCTACTACGAGGCAGGGCAGTCCCTGATGGTCCGCATCGACGACGATTCGATCAACAGCGAGGATGACCTCGCCGGCAAGACGGTCTGCTCGGTCGACGGCTCCACCCCGGCCGGAAACATCAAGGACAACTTCCCCGAAACGAAGCTGGTCACGTTCGCGGCGTACACAGACTGCCTGGATCCCCTGCGCAACGGGCAGGTCGACGCGCTGACCACCGACAACGTGATCCTCGGCGGGTACGTGGCCGAGAGCCCGGCGGACTTCAAGATCGCCGGCGAGCCGTTCACCGTCGAGCCCTACGGCATCGGCATGGCCAAGGGGGATGACGACTTCCGCGCGTGGATCAACGACACCCTCGAGGCGTCGTTCGCCGACGGTCGCTGGGAGGCGGCGTGGGCGGCCACGGCCGGCGAGGTGCTGCCGACCCCCGAGCCCCCGACGGTCGACCGCTACTGATCGAACGCAGTCCGGCCCGAGCGGCCCGACGATGCGGTGTGGTGCCCGGGGCAGCGAGGTTCTGACGACCCGCAGCCCCGGGCACCACCAGGAACCGGGCGGATCCGTCCGGACACACGATGACCAGGGCAGGAGGATCAGTGGGCGCAGTCATCGAGTCACTGCCTGAGTATCTCGCCGGCTTCTGGATGACCCTCTACCTCACGGTCATCTCTGGTGCCCTGTCGATCGTGCTGGGCACGATCCTGGCGGCTGCGCGGGTCTCGCCGCTGCGGTCGCTGCGGACGGTGTCCGGGGTGATGGTCGAGATCGGCCGCAACACCCCGCTGACCCTGGTGTTCGTGTTCTTCGTGTTCATCCTGCCCGGGATCGGGATCATCCTTCCCCTGGGCCGGATCCCGGCCATCATCGCGCTGACGGTCTACACGTCGGCGTTCGTGTGCGAGGCGGTCCGCTCCGGGATCAACTCCGTGGGGATCGGTCAGGCGGAGGCCGCGCGCGCGATCGGTCTGGGCAGCATCGGCGTCATGCGCCTGATCGTGCTGCCCCAGGCGGTGCGCACCGTGGTGCCCCCGCTGATCAACGTGCTCATCGCCCTGACCAAGAACACCTCGGTGGCTGCCGGGTTCGCGGTGGTCGAACTGACTGCGACCGGCCGGGCCCTGGCCCGCGACTACCCCGCCGACGTGATCTGGATGCTGCTCGGCGTGGCCGCCTTCTACCTGCTGATCACGGTGCCGGCCGGGGCGATCGCCGGACGGGTCGAGCGGAAGGTGGCGTTCGTCCGATGAGTCGCAGCGTCCTGTACGACGTCCCCGGGCCCAAGACCCTGCGCCGGGAGCGGATCGCGTCGATCGTGGTCGGCATCCTGCTGCTGGCCGGCGCCCTGTACCTGTTGCGGGGCATGATCGACCGGGGGCTGTTCGACGATCGGTGGCTCATCTTCGTCGACCCGCCCAAGGGCCAGGACGCCATCGACGTGTGGAAGGCGCTGCTGCGCGGCCTGCGGGCGACCCTCGAGGCAGCGGCTGTGGCGGCCCCGGTGGCGCTGGTGATCGCCTTCGCGTTGACCACGGTGCGTGCCTCCGGGTCGCGCTGGTTGGGTCGGCCGGTCGTGGTGCTCATCGAGTTCCTACGCGGCATGCCCGTGCTGCTGATGATGTTCTTCGGCCTGCTCGCCCTGGGACTGTCGGCGTTCTGGGCGGTCGTGTTCGGCCTGGTGCTCTACAACGCGGCCGTGTTCGCCGAGATCCTGCGCGCGGGGCTGGCGGCACTGCCCAAGGGCCAGGTGGAAGCCGGCACCGCGATCGGGCTCTCCCGATGGCAGACGCTGCGCATCATCCAGTTCCCGCAGGTCGTGCGCCTGATGCTGCCCAGCCTGATCAGCCAGTTCGTGGTGCTGCTCAAGGACTCGTCGCTGGGCTTCATCGTGGGCTACCCCGAGCTGCTGCGCACCATGCAGCTCAACTACAGCTTCTTCGGGGACCGCTACCGGTTCCCGCTGTTCATCGTGGTGATCGCGATCTACCTGATCGTCAACATCACGCTCTCGCGGCTGGCCGTGGTGGTGCAACGGCGGGTGACCGGCATTGCCTGACCGGACCCCGGCGGGGCAGCGACTGTGACCGATGCCCCGCCCGGGGTCTGTGCGGGATTGCGGGGCTCGGGCTAGCGTGAGCCCGTCCTCGAACCTCCCGTCGTAGAACTTGAGGAGTGCCCGTGATCGTCGCTGTTGCTGTGGGGCCCACCGGCCAGGTGGGGCACTCGTGGGGCAAGGCACAGACGGTGGCGGTGGCCACGGTGGCCGACGGGGCGTTGACCCAGTGGCGAGAGTTCGGGGTCGGGTGGGATGTCTCCCATGACCAGGGCAGTCACGGCGGACATCATGCGCGGGTGGTCACCTTCCTGCGCGAGCACGCAGTGCAGGTGGTACTCGTCGATCACGTCGGTGCAGGCATGGCGCGGATGCTGGGCACGATGGGCATCGTCTTGCAGGAGGGCGTCACCGGTGACGCGCGAGCCGCGGTTCTGGCTACGGGAGCCGCATCCTGACCCGCTCAGACCTGCGGCGTCATCGACCGCTGTGGACGTTGCGGTACACGAGCACCGGACATGGCGAGTGATGCACGCAGTAGTTGGCCACCGAGCCGAGATGCATCCCGGGCATCTGGCCGCGGCCGTGGCTGCCCACCACGAGCAGCTCGGCGCCCGCGGCTGAATCGGTCAGTGCGTGCGCCGGTCGATTGGCCACCAGCCGGCTGGCCACCGGGAGGTCCGGCTCGGCTCCCAGCGCCTCGGCCACAGTCGCGTCCAACATCGTCCGCGCGGTCTGCTCGTAGTCGGCCTCCGTGGCGGTCGGCGCGAAGAAGACCGTCCAGGGGACCTCGTACCCGGTGACGGCCAACAGCGATCCGTCGATCGTGCGGGCGTACCCGGCCGCCCAACGGATGGCCTCGATGCTCAACTGTGAGCCGTCCACTCCCACGACAACCAGTGGGCGTGCGCTATTGCTCATGATTCCCACCTCCACTTTCAGGCTAGCCCTCGGTCGATGTGGTGGGCAGGGTCGTTGGTCCGTGGGTCAGGGATGTGGGCGGCCATGCGCGTGGTCAGTTGGTCAAACGCAGAGAACCGCTGGTCGCTGTGGGGGACGTCACCGTCAGCTCGTCCGCCCGTCAGCACGGCGAGAACATCCTCTGGCCCACTCACCCAGTATCGAACTGGTGTTCGAAGACCATCAGGGGTGACTGACAGGCGGAACGGAGTACGGCAGTGCTGTGGACAAGCAGTCCGGGTTGCGGACCGCGGCGGCAACGGCCGAGCCAACTTGCCGAGAGGTGTGGCACTGCCTGCCCCGCGCCGCACAGCATCGGACCGCCGGACGAACGAGCCCTCGACCGTCCCACGCAGCCCAGCGCCGGATCGCCCAACCCCTTGGACCCCCATCGCTCAAGCCCGACGGGGCCCGATGGCCGTGCCTGTCGTCGGGCTATGGTGGAGTGGGCGGCCCGCCGCGGCGAGGCTAGCTCGCAGTTTCCGCACCTTCGAGGGCAGGAGGGTCCATGATCACCGACTCCCACTCCGACTCCGACTCCGACTCCCACTCGGACTCCCACTCCGAACCCGGTACCGAGGCTGGACGAGTTCTGCGCGTGCTGGTCGGCTACGACGGCTCACCACCCGCTGCGGAGGCCATCACCGTCGGCGCCTCGCTGCTGCCCGCGGCTGCGGCCTGGATCGCCCACCTGTGGTCGCCACCCTTCTCGAGCCCCGAGCTGTTCGCGCACCTGCGGCGCAGGGCACAGAACCTGGATGAGCTGCTGGAGCTCGTCGAGGCGGAGGGCGGAGCCGAGGCGCAGCGCCTGGTCGCTACCGGGGTCGCGGTCGCCCAGGCCAACGGATGGTCCGCGGACAGTGTGGTGCGCCGCACCTACGGCGGTGAGGGATTCGCGATGGCCGCGCTGGCCGAGGAGCTCGAAGCCGACGTGATCCTCATCGGCTCGCGCGGGCTCGGCGGCACCAAGGCCGTGCTCGGCAGTGTGTCCGACGTGATCGTGCACTACAGCACGACACCGGTGCTGGTCGCACCGTGCCCGCTGGCCACCACCGCCTACGACGCGCTTGCCACCGGGCCCATCGTGGTCGGCTGGGATGGGTCGCCAGGGGCCGATGTCGCCCTGGCCGCGGCCGTCGACCTGTTCGCCGAACGCGAGCTCATCGTCGTCGAGGTCGGAGCAGCCGACGACGAGGGGGACTCCCGACCACCGGTCGAGCACGCAGCGCGGGCGAGTTTCCTCCAGCTCCCGCTGATCGACCGGGCCGGGTACAGCCGGGGCGTGGCCGAGCAGTTGGACGCCATCGCCGACGAGCGCGCTGCTGCGGCCCTGGTCGTCGGGTCGCGAGGGCGTGGCGCCATGCGCGAGATCCTGCTCGGCACCGTGGCCAAGGCCACCCTCCACAACGTCCGAAGGCCGGTCATCGTGGCTCCGAAGCCGCGATAGGAGCTCCTCGGAGCGGCTCGGGTCAGGTCTGGGGCGCCCGTTCCCAGCGGGTCAGCGACGGAGCGACATCGCCATCCGACGGTAGGTGTGTCGGCGGCCGCGGATGGCCAGACTGTAGGCGAACAGGTTCTCGGGCAGGGTGATCCCGAAGTACCCGCAGTCGCCGAGGTGGTGGATGTCCGTTCCTGTCATCTTGGCCATGAGCGCCAGCGAGCGGATCGTGTCGACGTCCGCCCCCTCCTGGGAGGTGCCGATCGCAGTCATGGTCAGGGCCCCCGCACGGTGGGCGACCTCCACCCAGGCACGCACCTGCGCCTCGTGGCAGCCGGGCACGGTCCCCGGCGCAGGGAGGAGGACGATATCCGCCCCGGCGGCCACGATCCCGCCGATCGCCTCCGCATCGACGATGGCAGCACCGGCCTGCGACCCGATTCCGGCCGCGTGCATGCGCCCGGCGATGATCATGACGTCCTCGCCCACCGCCTCGCGGGTGGCTGCCACGGCACGAGTGAGCGAGTCGTTGGTGACCCCCATCCCGGGGTTGCCGGTCAGGACGATCGCGTCGACGCCCAGCGCTGCTGCGCGTTGGGCGTTCTGCGCTGTTGCCAACCGCCCGGTCCTGTCGACGTCGATCATCTCGCCCTCGGTGACCAGGTCCGCCTCAGGATCGACCGGTTCGAGGTTCACCGCCACGAGCCGGCCGGTCAGTCGCCTGATCTGTCGGACGATGTCCTCGGGGTTCCCACCCGGGAGCCCCTGCACCGCCGGCGCACCCACGTCGAACACATTGAGGATGATCAGGTCCGCACCCTGGCTCGCTGCGAGTTCCGGGTTGCTCACGTCGAACAGCAGCGGCATGGCCGGGGCGATCACCTCCGAGGCGATGGTCCGGCCCTCCGACCCAGCAATGGCGGCCAGCTTCTCGGGCCGGGTGTACTGCGCAAGTTCTCGCGCGGTCACATCGAGGATCCTCCTGGGCATGGACCCATCCAATCCCCGGGCCATTGCTGTGGCAAGGCCAGGTTCGTGCATGCCTGGCCGGCTCGGGCAGAGTCACTCGGCGCCGGAGGGTCGTGTCCCAGGCGTGGGGTGGCGCAGACACCCTCGCGGTGATGTGGGAGCGTCGATGAAGGGATCGGTTCGGTCGCCACCGCGGTTTGCGGCAGTACCTCGACGTGGCTGATCCGCGTCGCAGGTCCAGTTGCGAGATGAGGAGGATGGGGATGGATGACACCACGAGGGTGCTGGTGCTCGGCGATGACGGCTCAGAACGCGCTGATGCTGCGTGGGAGTGGGTGACGCTGCAGAAGTGGCCGGGGTGGGCGGTGCACGTCCTCGCAGCCCAGCCGTCCCACGACTCTGGGCACCCGCACCCGCCTGTTCCGCACCCGTGGACCCCACCCCAGCCCAGAGTGGCTGACCCACGCGCTGAAATCGCTGCGGTCGTGCACCTGGCGATCGCCGAGGATCCGCGGATTGCGCTGCACGGCTACCCGGACACCGACCTCCTGGTCATCGGGCCGCGCGGGATCGGCAGGCTCGCGGCCTTGTTCCTGGGCAGCACCGCCGAGTGGCTGGTGCACCACCCGCCGGCTCCGCTGGTGATCGTGCGCGCTCCGCGCGAGGTGCGGCGAGTCCTGTTGTGTGTCGACGGCTCAGGGAACGCCGATCGGTCGATGGAAGTCCTGCTGGCTATGCCGTGGGTCGCACGCTGCGAGGTCACGATCCTCGCGGTCGCCGAAGGGGCGCTGCCCGACCCGGAACGGGTGACCGCCGCTGCCGCTGAACGGCTGCAGCCCCACGTCGCCGACGTCGCGCAGCAGCCGGTGCCCATCGACCCCTTGGCGGTGTTCGTCAACGTCCGAAGCGCCATCCTCGAAGCGATCGACGATCTCCAGCCCGACCTCGTGGTCGTGGGCACGCGCGGGCTGGGACCCCTCAAGCGCCTGCAACTGGGGTCCACGGCCAGCGCGATCAGCAGGCTGGCCCCCTGCTCGGTCCTACTGGTCAGGGCCGACGAACACGAAGGCGCCGACAGACCCGAAGACGATCGCGACACCGACTGACGCAGGTCCTCGGCAAGCCCTCAGGGGCTCAGTGGTGACCCTTCATGATCATCTTGATCATCCGTACGTTCACTGCCGCGAACCGCCAGGTCTGGACCGCGAGGTTGGTCCGGTTGCGCACGGTCTTCTCGGTGGGCAGCGGCGCCTTGGCGATGCTCTCTTGCGTGGTGTCCATGGCGATCCTTTCCGTCTCGATCCAATCACTCGGGGATGAGGAACCAGCCGGGCTTGGCCTTTGCCTTGTAGAGGAACAGGTAGTGCAGCATGCTCTTGACCCAGTGCCCACCCAGGCCGATCTCGCCGTAGGTGTCCTTCGAGCTGCGCCCGATGCCCGGGTACTTCACGTAGTCGGGCACGATGGGGTACATCGTCATCGCCGCCGCGGTGCCCTTGGTCCAGCCCGCCCCGGCCGAGGCGATGCACGCCGCCCCCATCTTGGCCATCGAGGCGGTGTGCTCGGGCTCGGTCGACCCACTGGCGATCATCGCCGCGATGTTGTCCGCGGCCACCTTGCCCATGACCCCGGACGGCATCCCGGTGCGCGGGGGCGCCGGGGTGATGACGGTCCCGTTCGGGCTCTTGCGCGGCTCGGAGATCTGGTGCGGCGGGGCGAACGCGATCCCCACGGCGAACACGTTGGCGTACTTGGGGCATTGGTAGGTGTTCGGCCAGTCCTCGGCCCGCCACTGGTCATAGGACTTGGGCGAGTAGTCGGCGTCGACCTTCATGAACCCGTTCGGGGCGAAGATGTCGGAGCTGATGTCAGCACCGGTGGCGTCGTAGGCCCTGAGGTCGGCCCCGCGGAACGGTGGCAGCAGCATCGCGAAGTCGTAGGCCAGCTCGCTCTTGCTGCCGTCGAGCTGCTCGTAGTGGATGACGCCCGGCTCGATGCGCTCGACGTGCGCCCCGGTGATCGCCTTCATCCCGCGCTCGCGGAACAGCGACTCGGTCCAGGTCTTGCTGGTGGTCTGGAACCCCTTCTGGGTGAAGACCATCCCGCCGACCCCGAAGTCGCCGAGCTCGTACTCGTTGGACAGGTAGACCAGGTCGGCCATGTCCCGCACGCCGGCCGCACGCAGCTCGTGCTCGACGTTGAACGCGTACTCGAACGCCGCGCCCTCACACGTGCAGGTGCCGTGCCCGGTGCCGACCACCAGCGTCTGGCGCTGCCCGCCGTGCATCTTCTCGATGGCCGCCGCGAGGTGCTCGGCAGCCTCGATGGCGTGACTGTCGGTGCACACCGACACCGTGTAACCGTCCGGGCCGAGGCCGGGAGTTGCGCCGAAGTTGAGCTTGGGTCCGGTGGCGTTGATCAGGTAGTCGTAGTCCAGGCGTCCCGACTGGCCGGCCTTGTCCGGATCGGTGTAGGTGATGTCCACGTAGGGCTGCGGCGAGTCCGAATCACCCTCAGGATGCATGCCCACGCCGAGTGCCTGGTGGAACTCGATGCCCTTGCGCGCGTAGATCGGCGCCAGCGGGAACGTCACCTGCTCGCGGGTCATCCTGCCGACTCCGACCCAGATGTTCGAGGGGATCCAGTTCCACTTCGAGTTCGGCGCGACGACCACCACATCGTGGGACTTGTCGAGCTTGCGGCGCAGGTGCAGGGCCGCAGTGTGGCCGGAGACGCCGGCCCCGAGTATGACAACGCGTGCCATGGTCGCTCCTAGCTCGTGGGCGTGTGCCCAGAGCCTAGCCCCGCGGTCCGCGCGGGTGAACGGCCGGTGACCGGGGCTGTCGGTTGCCGCGTCCAGCGGTCGGTGAGCCGCGACGGACGGTCGGCCGGGGGCTTTCCGATCGGCTCGTTGGTCCCGCTGCGTCGATTCGCTGGCTTGATCGGCTCGGCTGGATCGGCTGGGCTGGGAGAGCGTGTCGCGCCCGCGGCTCGCGTTCCGCCCGGATAGGGTGCGAACACCTGTTCGTATCGGGAGGTGGCATGCGTGTACTCGGGGTGGATCCAGGTCTGACGCGCTGCGGCCTGGGGGTGATCGAGGGGGCGCCCGGCAGGGCGCTCGCGCTGCGCCATGTCGAGGTGCTCACCACGTCGTCGGCCGCGCCGCTGCCCGAACGATTGCTGGCCATCAGCGCAGGCATCGAGGACCTCATAGCGGCCACCTCCCCGGACATCGTGGTCGTGGAGCGCATGTTCGCCCAGCACAACCTGAACTCCGTGATGGGCACCGCCCAGGCCTCCGCGGTGGCGGTGCTGGCCGCGGCCCGGGCCGGGCTGCCGGTCGCCTGGCACACGCCCACCGAGGTGAAGGCCGCAGTCACCGGCACCGGCCGTGCGGACAAGGCCCAGGTGGCCGGCATGGTGGTGCGCATCCTGCGCCTGGAGAGCACGCCCAAACCCGTGGATGCCACCGACGCGCTCGCGCTGGCGATCTGCCATGTGTGGCGCGGCTCGGCCAGCACCCGGATCGCCGAGGCGGTCGCCGCCACGGCACCGTCGCGGATCCCACGCCGGGCGGCACCCCGCGCCACGCCTGCCACGCCGGTGGCCCGGCCAGCCTCCCCACCAGGCTCGCTGCCGTGGGCCGGACCGGCGTCCCAGTCGCGCCCCACCGTCGCCGCCCCGCGTGATCCCGGTGTCGGCGTCCGGATCGGCGGCCCGCGATGATCGCCTTCGTGCACGGCATGGTGGCCTCGGTGGCCACTGACCACGCGGTCATCGAAGTCGGTGGCGTCGGGTTGAGCGTGCAGTTGCACGCACGTGCGCTGGCCGAGCTGCGAGCCGGCACGCCGGCCCGGGTGCCCACCGCGCTGGTCGTGCGCGAGGACTCCCTGACCCTGTTCGGCTTCACCGACGAGCAGGAGCGGGCCACCTTCGACGTCCTGCAGTCGGTGACGGGCATCGGCCCGCGCACCGCCCAGGCGATCCTGGCCGTGCTCACCGTCGAGCAGTTGCGCGCGGCGGTGGCCGGTGATGACCTGGTCACCCTGTCCAAGCCACCCGGGATCGGGCGCAAGGGGGCAGCCCGGATCGCCCTGGAACTCAAGGATCGGCTCGGGGTGCCGAGCACGCCCACCACTCCGACGACCGAGCAGGAACAGTGGTCAGGGCCGGTCACCGATGGCCTGATCGCCCTGGGCTGGCCGCCCCGCGATGCCCGCGCTGCCGCCGAGGCGGTGCGTCCTGAGGCCGAGGCCGTGCTCGCCGGGGGCGGGCACCCGTCGGTCCCGAGCCTGCTGCGCTCCGCCCTGCGCCACCTGGACCGCGCATGAGTTCCGAGGACCTCCTCGACGGCACCGCGGACGCCGAGGACATCGCGGCCGAGGGAGCGCTGCGCCCGCGCAGCCTCGTCGACTTCGTCGGCCAGGACCGGGTGCGCTCCCAGTTGGGGCTGGTGCTGGAGGCTGCCCGGCACCGCAACGCCACCGCCGACCACGTGCTGCTCTCCGGGCCACCCGGGCTGGGCAAGACCACCCTGGCGATGATCATCGCCGGTGAGATGGCCACCCCCATGCGGATCACCTCGGGTCCTGCGATCCAGCACGCGGGGGACCTCGCTGCCGTGCTCAGCAGCCTGGTGCCCGGCGAGGTGCTGTTCCTCGACGAGATCCACCGGATGGCCCGGCCGGCTGAGGAGATGCTCTACGTGGCCATGGAGGACTTCCGGGTCGACATCGTCGTCGGCAAGGGGCCCGGCGCCACGGCGATCCCCCTGGAGCTCGCGCCGTTCACACTCGTCGGGGCCACCACCCGGGCCGGGCTGCTGCCGGGCCCGCTGCGTGACCGGTTCGGGTTCACCGCGCACATGGACTTCTACAACGACACCGACCTGGTCACGATCGTCAACCGGTCCGCGCGGCTGATGGGAGTCGATCTGGACGCGGACGGGGCCGCGGAGATCGCCGGCCGGTCGCGGGGCACGCCCCGGGTGGCCAACCGACTGCTGCGCCGGGTGCGCGACTACGCCCTCGTGCACGGTGACGGCGGCCTGGACCGGGCCACCGCGCATGCCGCGCTGGATCTCTACGAGGTCGACGTGCTCGGCCTGGACCGCCTCGACCGCAGCGTCCTCGATGCGCTGCTGCGTACCTTCCGGGGTGGACCGGTGGGGCTCTCGACGCTGGCGGTCGCGGTGGCCGAGGAGCCCGAGACCGTCGAGACCGTGGCCGAACCGTTCCTGGTTCGTGCTGGTTTGATGTATCGGACCCCCCGCGGACGCATGGCCACCGAGGCTGCGTGGCGACACCTGGGCATGACCCCGCCGCCGGGCAGCGGTCAGGTCAGCCTCCCGTTCGGTGACGACGCACCGCAGCGCAATGGGGGAGTGGCCGAGGAAGGCGTCTAGAATCGGGCGGACTTGTGCGGAAAGGCCCTCCATGACCCTGCTCGACCTCCTGCCCCTGGTTGCCATCGCGGCGGCCTTCTGGCTGCTGCTCATCCGGCCGGCCCAACGCCGGCGCCGTGACCAGGACCAGCTCGTCGCCTCGTTGGCCCCCGGCCAGCGGATCATGACGACCGCGGGGGTGTTCGGCACCCTCACCTCGATCGACGACGACGTGGTCGTGCTCGCGATCGCTCCCGGGGTCGAGATCGAGATGCTGGCCGTGGCCGTCGCGCGGGTGGTGCCCACCGAGGATTTCGACCTCGGTGACCCGCCCGCTGCGGACACCGCTGATGCCCAGGACTCTGCCGACGACCCTGGGACCGATCCGCGCGGGGAGGCCGACCGTGGCTAGCACCACCTCGGCCTACCGCCCCTGGCGCGTCCTCGGGCCGTTCATCCTCCTGGTCGTCGGGCTGGTGGCCTGGGCGTTCTGGCCGGGTCAGCCCAACACCCCACAGTTGGGCCTGGACCTGCAGGGCGGCACCCAGGTGACGCTGCTGCCCACCGCCGCGCCCGGCGTGGACGGCTCGATCACCGACGATCAGCTCAACCAGGCGGTCGAGATCATCCGCCAACGCGTGAACGGCTTGGGCGTCGCGGAGTCCGAGGTGACCGTCCAGGGGTCCGGGGACAACGCGGCGATCATCGTCTCCGTGCCCGGCTCCGTCGAGCAGGACCGCCTGGTCGAGCTGGTGGGGCGCACCGCCCAGTTGTCCTTCCGTGCGGTCGAGGCAGCCACGGGCCCCGAGGCGGTCGACCCGAACGCCCCGATCGACGAGCCGAGCGCGGAGCCGACGCCGACCGAGGCCCAGCCCAGCCCGACGGCCACCGACGGGGCCGAGGCCGAGCCGAGCGCGAGCCCGGAGCAGCCGGTCGCCTCCGAGGAGCCCAGCGCCTCAGCCAGCCCCACCCCGACGCCCGCGGTGGAGCAGCCCGAGATCCCGGTGCAGGCCGCGGCGAACGACACGGAGTTCCAGGACCGCGCCCTGCGCCTGGACTGCACCCTGCCCGAGAACCGTTCGGGCAGCCCCGACGACCCGGAGCTGTGGCTGGCCACCTGTGACCGCGACGGTGTGGTCAAGTACCTGCTCCAGCCGGTGTTCATCAAGGGCACGTCGGTGACCAGCGCCACAGCGCAACTGGACCCGACGACGAACGGCTGGTCGGTCTCCCTGGAGTTCGACGCCGAGGGTGGCAGGGCCCTGGCGGAGATCTCCACGGAGATCTGGCAGAAGGATCCGCCGCAGAACCAGTTCGGCATCGTGCTCGACGGCGTGGTGTTCAGCGCACCCCAGTTCAACGAGCCGATCGGCGGGGGGCAGGCCCAGATCACCGGCGACTTCACCGTCGAGGAGGCCCGCGACCTGGCCAACGTGCTGAAGTTCGGCTCGCTGCCGATCAGCCTCGAGGTCGGCCAGATCACCTCGATCACCCCGACCGCCGGCGCGGACTACCTGCGCGCGGGCCTGCTGGCCGGCGCGATCGGCCTGATCCTGGTGGCCCTGTACCTGCTGGCCTACTACCGGGCGCTTGGCCTGGTGGCGGTGGCCAGCCTGCTCTTGGCCGGGGTCATCACCTACGCCCTGTTCGTGGTCTTCGGTCGGACGGTGGGCTTCACCCTGACCCTGGCCGGGATCGCGGGCGCCATCGTGGCGATCGGCATCACCGCGGACTCGTTCATCGTGTACTTCGAACGCCTGCGTGACGAGGTGCGTGACGGCCGCAGTCTGCGGGTCGCGGTCGACACCGGCTGGATCCGGGCTCGGCGCACCCTGCTGGCCGCCGACTTCGTGTCGTTCCTCGGCGCGGTGGTGCTCTACGTGCTGAGCATCGGCAGCGTGCGCGGGTTCGCGTTCGCGCTGGGCCTGACCACGCTGGTCGACGTCCTCGTGGCATTCACGTTCACGCGCCCCGTCGTCGGGCTGCTTGCCGGCACCCGGTTCTTCCAGTCCGGGCACCCGCTGTCCGGGGTCGATCCGAAGCGGTTGGGCATCCCGGACTCCCCGGCGGTACGCCCCTCGACCACGGCAGGGAGGCGCTAGCCATGTCGCGCATCGGAACGTTCGGCCACAAGCTCTACTCCGGCGAGATCTCCTACGACATCGTCGGCCAGCGGCGGCGGTGGTACACGATCTCGGCCGTCGTCGTGCTGATCGCCCTGCTCTCGCTGTTCGTGCGCGGACTGAACTATGGCATCGAGTTCACGGGCGGGGCGGAGTTCCAGGTCTCCTCGAACTCGTGCACCATCGATCAGGCACGTAGTGCTGTGGAAGGTGCCGGGGTCACACCCAGCACCGCCACCGAGTTGGGCTCGGCCACGATCCGGATCACCACCGAGGCGCTCGAGACCGGCACGAGCACGGAGGTCCGCTCGGCGCTCGCGCAGGCCTGCGGAGTCACCTCCGAGGACGTGTCGGTGCAGATCGTCGGCCCGACGTGGGGCGGTGAGATCACCCAGAAGGCCCTGACCGCGTTGGTCGTGTTCCTGGCGCTGCTGAGCATCTTCCTGGCGATCTACTTCGACTGGAGGATGGCCGTGGCGGCCCTGATCGCCCTGGTCCACGACGTCGTGATCACGATCGGCGTCTACTCGCTGCTGCAGTTCGAGGTCACCCCCAGCACCGTCATCGGTGTGTTGACCATCCTGGGCTACTCGCTCTACGACACCGTGGTCGTGTTCGACAAGGTCAAGGAGAACACCCGCGGCGTGCTGGGCCAGAGTCGTCGGACCTACTCCCAGTCGGCCAACCTGGCGGTCAACCAGACTTTGGTGCGCAGCATCAACACGTCCGTGGTGGCCCTGTTGCCCGTGGCGGCGATCCTGTTCGTCGGCGCCGGCGTCCTCGGGGCGGGCACGCTCAAGGACCTGGCCCTGGCCCTGTTCGTGGGCATGGCCGCAGGCACCTACTCCTCGATCTTCATCGCCACGCCGTCGCTGTGCCAGCTCATGGAGCGCGACCCGCAGATGCAGGCCCTGGCCCGTCGGGTCCAGGCCCGCGGCTCGGGCCCCCGGGGCACCGGGACGCCGGCGAAGTCGGCAGCGGGCGGCGGGTCTGCAGGTTCGAGCGGCGGGGTGGCCGTGGCGCAGGAAGTCGACGATACGTCGGAAGCTCCGCAGGCCAGCACCGAGTCGAGCAGCGAGGCGATGGACCGGGCCCGGGCCAGGCGGGCCGCCGGGGGCCCGCGCAACCAGCCCAAGCGCAGCAGCCGGGCTGACCGGCGCTGAGCGCCCCGGGCCACAGCGCCCGACCTTGATCGAGCCAGCTACCGGCCTGCAGCGCCCCGGCAGCTGTCTACGGCGCGCCGTACACTCGCCCTAGCAAGAGGGAGGTGCGTGTGGCCGATCCGGAGACCCTGCCGGCCGATTCGGCGGTGGAGTCAGCCCCAGGGCTGCGCTCCCGCCTGTCCCGGCTGGCCAACCGGGGTGGCTCCGGGATCCCGCCGGAGCTCGATCCGGTGCTCCGCTCGCTGCGGCAGTTCCATCCCCGGGCCGACACCCGGCTGTTGATCCACGCGCATCAGACCGCCGCGGTGATGCA
This sequence comes from uncultured Actinomycetes bacterium, assembly GCA_963798745.1. GTDB lineage: Bacteria > Actinomycetota > Actinomycetes > S36-B12 > CAIYMF01 > Prado023. The sequence continues at coordinate 219,350 of CAWCUF010000003.1, read as the reverse complement.
CCGGGAGCAGAAGCGACGCTCCGGTGAGCCCTACATCACCCACCCGGTCGCCGTCACCCAGATCCTGGCCGACCTCGGCATGACGGGCCCGACCCTGGCCGCGGCCCTGCTGCACGACACGGTGGAGGACACCGGCTACACCCTGGACCTGCTGCGCGCGGACTTCGGCGAGGAGATCGCGGCCCTGGTTGACGGGGTGACCAAGCTGGACAAGGTCACCTACGGGGAGTCCAGCGCGGCGGAGACCGTGCGCAAGATGGTCGTGGCGATGGCCCGCGACATCCGGGTGCTGGTGATCAAGCTCGCCGACCGGCTGCACAACATGCGCACCCTGCAGTGGCTGCCGCCCGAGAAGCAGGCGATCAAGGCCCGGGAAACCCTGGACATCTACGCCCCGCTGGCCCATCGCCTGGGCATGAACACCATGAAGTGGGAGCTGGAGGACCTGTCCTTCGCCACGCTGCACCCGAAGATGTACGACGAGATCGTGCGCCTGATCGGCCAGCGCGCCCCGGCTCGCGAGCAGTTCCTCGAGCAGGTGATCGGCGACATCGAGGCGCGGCTGCGCACTGCGCGGATCCGCGCGACGGTGACCGGTCGACCCAAGCACTACTACTCCGTCTACCAGAAGATGATCGTGCGCGGGCATGACTTCGGCGACATCTACGACCTGGTCGGGGTGCGCATCCTGGTCGACTCCGTGCGCGACTGCTACGCGGTGCTGGGCACGCTGCACGCGGCCTGGAACCCGCTGCCCGGGCGCTTCAAGGACTACATCGCGATGCCCAAGTTCAACATGTACCAGTCGCTGCACACCACGGTGATCGGCCCGGAGGGCAAGCCCGTGGAGGTGCAGATCCGCACCCACGAGATGCACCGCGCCGCCGAGTACGGCATCGCGGCGCACTGGCGCTACAAGCAGACCGAGGTCGGCGGAAAGCTGGGCCCCGACGATCTGGGCTGGCTGCGCCAACTCGTGGAGTGGCAGCGGGAGACCGAGGATCCCGGCGAGTTCCTCGAGTCGCTGCGCTACGACCTGGGGTCCACCGAGGTGTTCGTGTTCACCCCGCGCGGGGACGTGATCGCGCTGCCGTCGGGCTCCACCCCGATCGACTTCGCCTACGCGGTGCACACCGAGTTGGGGCATCGGTGCGTCGGCGCCCGGGTGAACGGGCGGCTGGTGCCACTGGACAGCAAGTTGGCCAACGGCGACGCCGTCGAGGTGTTCACGTCCAAGGCTGAGGGTGCGGGACCGAGCCGGGACTGGTTGACGTTCGTGCGCAGCCCCCGGGCGCGCTCGAAGATCAAGGCCTGGTTCTCCCGCGAGCGCCGCGAGGAGGCCATCGACAAGGGCAAGGACCAACTGCTCAAGGCGATGCGCAAGGAGGGCGTCTCGGTCCATCGGCTGCTGTCCACCGCTGCGCTGAGCGCCGTGGCCGCCGACCTGCGCCAGTCCGACGTCAGCGCGCTCTACGCGGCGATCGGGGAGGGTCGGATCGGCCCGCAGACGGTGATCCATCGCCTGGTGGCCACCGCCGGCGGGGCGGCCGCGGCCGCCGACGACGCCGCCGAGGCGGTCACGCCGCAGGCGATGCCGAAGCTGCGCCAGCGAGCCAACGCCGACGCCGGCGTCACCGTCATCGGGGCCAAGCCCGGCGAGGTCTGGGTCAAGCTCGCGCGCTGCTGCACACCGGTGCCCGGCGACGAGATCACCGGGTTCGTGACCCGGGGCAGCGGCGTGTCCGTGCATCGCCAGGACTGCCCGAACGTGGCGGCCATGGCCGGCCAGGTGGAGCGCTTCGTCCCGGTGGCCTGGTCCCCGGGCGCGTCGTCGGTGTTCCTGGTCAACATCCAGGTCGAGGCGCTGGACCGCTCCCGGTTGCTCGCCGACGTCACCCGCGCGCTGGCCGACCACCACGTCGACATCCTCAGCGCCTCGGTGAGCACCACGAAGGAGCGGATCGCGATGTCGCGCTTCACCTTCGAGATGGGCGACCCGAAGCACCTGGGATCGGTGCTGCGCGCGGTGCGTGGGGTGGAAGGCGTGTTCGACGCCTACCGGGTCTGACCCGCCCCTGCCCGGCCCGATCCGCTTCCCCCTCCGAGACGCCGCCCAGACTCGGGGTGCGTCCTCGCACAGGGAGAGCGTGTGCGAAGGTCAGCCGGAGTACTCGGTCAGGGAACTCTCCGCGGCTGCCAGGAGGGCGCGGGTCTGCTCGACGCGGCCGTCCAGGTCGGCCGCCTTGCGGTCCTCACCGGCGGTCCGGGCCTGGTCGGCCTGCTTCTCCAGCTTGGCCAGCGAGGCACGGAACGTCTCCACGGTGGACTCAGCCAGTGCGCGCTTGGCCGGGTCGGTCCGGCGCCACTGGTCCTCCTCGGAGCGGCGCACCGCGTCCTCGACCTTGCGCAGCCGACCCTCCACCCGGTCCCGGTCGCCGCGGGGCACGTGACCGACCGCGTTCCAGCGCTCGGCGATGCCGCGCAGGGCAGCCTTGGCGGCGGCCAGGTCCTTGACCGGCAGCAGCGCCTCAGCCTCGGTGGCCAGGGCCTCCTTGGCCGCCAGGTTCTCGGACTGGTCGCCGTCGCGCTGAGCCTGCGAGGCGGCGCGGGCGTCGAAGAACACGTCCTGCGCGGCGCGGAACCGCGCCCAGAGCCGGTCCTCGTCGTTGCGCCCGCCGCGCGGGGCCGCCTTCCACTCGTCCATCAGCCCGCGGTAGGCGCGGGCGGTCTCGGCCCAGTCGGTGCTCGAGGACAGCTCCTGCGCCCGGGCGATGATCGCCTCCTTGGCCGCGCTGGCCTGCTTGCGCTGGGCGTCGAGGTTGGCGAAGTGCACCCTGCGGGCCTTGTCGAACGTCGAGCGGGCGGCGCTGAACCGCTTCCACAGCTCCTGTTCGGAGTCCCGGCTGGCCCGATCTCCGCGGGGCAGGGCGGTCCACCCGTCCTGCAGTTCCTTGAAACGGTCGCCGGTCGCCTTCCACTGCGTCGCGTGGGCCAGGCTCTCGGCCTCCTCGGCGATCGCGGTGCGCGCGGCCAACGTCGCGGCGCGGACAGCGGCCTTCGCCGCCGCTGCGGCCTCCTGCTGGGCCTGCCCCGCGACCGTGATCTTCTCCGACAGTGCGCTGAGCACGCCCAGGTCGCCCACCACGTGGGGGTTCTCGACGGCGTCGCGCAGCTTGCCCACCACGATCGAGACGTTCTCCGCCGATCCCTTGCCGTCCTTGAGCCGGGCGATCAGCAGCTCGGCCTCGGCCTTGAGCCCCTCGTACTTGCGCTCGAAGAACGCCAGGCCCTCAGCCGGTGCGCCAGCCGCCCACTGGCCCACGGCGACCTCCTCGCCGTCCGGGCGCCGGACAAACACCGTGCCGTCGTCGGCGACGCGTCCGTGGTCGTGCTCGGTCATGCTGGCAACCCTCCGTAGTCGCGATCCGGGACATCATCCCACGCGAGTCGCGGGAACTCAGCCCTTCGAGCTGCTCACCGTGGCCTTCTCGATCCCGATCGGGGCGGCGGGGGAGCCGTCCGTGCCCCCACCCTGCACGCCGGCCGCGGCGATCTGCTCCACGATGTCCAACCCCTCGGTCACCTGACCCCAGATCGTGTAATTCGGCGGCAGGGTCGTGTCCTGATAGACGAGGAAGAACTGGCTGCCGGCGGTGCCGGGTCCGGCGTTGGCCATCGCCACCGTGCCGGCCGGGTAGTTCACGTCGCCCGCTGCGGGGAGGTTCTCGTCGGGCACCGTGAAGCCGGGACCGCCGGAGCCGGTGGCGGTCGGGTCGCCGCACTGCAGCACATAGATCCCGTCGGTGGTCAGCCGATGGCACAGCGTGGAGTCGAAGTAGCCCTGGTCGGCCAGCCACAGCATCGAGTTGACCGTCTCGGGCGCCTCGGCGGCCGCGGTGTCGATCACGATGTCCCCGCAGTTGGTGGTCAGGGTCAGCGTGTAGTCGGTGCCATCCTCGAGGGCCGGCTCCGGTGCGGCGTCCCACGACTGCGGGTCAGCCGGCGGGCTGGGCGCCGGGCCGCAACCCTCGACGGGCACGACGCCGGTTTCGGGAGCCGCGCTCGCGGTGGGCGCCGCACTCGCGCTGACGTCCGGGTCCGGGGACGCCGAAGCCACCGGAGCGGCCACCTCGTCCCCCGCTGTGCTGGGCCAGAACACGAGGGCGGCCACCGCGAACACGCCGACCAGGGCCGCCACGCTCCAGCCGATCACCAGGCGACGGCGATGCTGGGAGGTGCGGGCGGCGCGCCGGGCCGCCTGGCGCTCGGCCTTGGCGGCCGCCAACTCCCGGCGGCGCTTGTTGCTCGCGCCCGTGCCGGGCTTCTTCGGGTTGGACACGGGTGCTCCCATGGTGTGGTGGTGGCGGTGACCCGGTGAGTCTAGATCCGGCGGTGCACCCAGGCCCCCGGTGGGGGCGCCTGGCGCGGCGCTCCGCCGGCGCGCCCCGAGTGGTCGTTCTCGCGAGGGCGGGAGTTGCCCCGCGAGGGGCATGCGTGCGAAGTGGCCGTTCTGGCTGCCCGTGGGACGGCCAGAACGGCCACTTGAGGTGCGTCTCTTGGACAGGCCGAGCTGACCCGTCCCAGAACGGCCGTTTCGGATGCGTCAGCGTGGGAGGAGGGTGTGGGCGCGGTGTGTGGGCGTGCGAGCCGGGGGGTGGGACGGATGCGTGCGCGGGAGCCCTGAGCGGGCGACCCGTGGGGCGGTGCGGATGCGTCGCCGCCGGAACGGGGCGCAGTCGGGCGGCGCGGGCGATGATGTCGGGATTGGGCCGACCCGAGGCGCACAGATACCCTGTGGCCACGCGGGTGCCCGCCGCCCGCTCACCACGATTCCAGCCGCCAACGAGGGAGCGCCCATGCTCATCGCCGGTTTCCCGGCCGGCCCGTTCGGGACGAACTGCTGGGTCCTGGCGCCCGGGCCGCACAGCGAGGCCGTCATCATCGATCCGGGGATGGACTGCCGCACCGGGATCGAGTCGATCGTGGCCGAGCATCACCTGCGCCCAGTCGCGGTCGTGCTCTCGCACGGGCACCTGGACCACATGTGGTCGGTGCTGCCGGTCTGCGACGGGTACGAGATCCCCGCGTGGATCCACCCGCAGGACCGACACCTGCTGGCCGATCCGTGGGCGGGAGTGTCGGGGGAGACCCGGACGATGTTCGCCTCCGTGGTGGGGGCCACCGACTTCGCGGAGCCCTCCGAGGTGCGTGAGCTGACCGACGGCGCCCACCTGGAGATCGCCGGGATGTCCTTCACCGCCGACCACGCCCCCGGGCACACCCAGGGGTCGACGGCCTTCCGGATGATGGACACCGGGGCCGAGCCCCTGATGCTCTCCGGCGACCTGCTGTTCGCCGGGGCGATCGGGCGCACCGACCTGCCCGGCGGCGACCACAACGCGATGCTCGACTCGCTGGCGCGCGTCGTGCTGACCCAGCCCGACGAGATGCTCGTGCTGCCCGGCCACGGCGAGACCACCACGATCGGCACCGAGCGGCGCGTCAACCCGTTCCTCGCCGGCCTGGTGCCGCCCGGCCCGCGCGCATGACCCGCCCCGCCGCGCTGTCGGGCTTCCCCGAGTACCTGCCCGCCGACCGGATCGTCGAGCAGCACGTGCTGGACACGGTGCGCCGGGTGTTCGAGCTGCACGGGTTCGCCTCGGTGGAGACCCGGGCCGTCGAGCCCCTGGAGCAGATGCTGCGCAAGGGGGAGATCGACAAGGAGGTCTACGTCCTGCGCCGGCTGAACGCCCCAGCCGAGGAGCCGGACGCGGGGCTGGGCCTGCACTTCGACCTGACCGTGCCCTTCGCGCGCTACGTGGTGCAGAACGCAGGGCACCTGGACTTCCCGTTCCGCCGCTACCAGGTCCAGAAGGTGTGGCGCGGCGAGCGTCCGCAGGAGGGTCGCTACCGCGAGTTCACCCAGGCCGACATCGACGTGGTCGGCCGCGACACCCTGGCCGCCCACCACGAGGTCGAGGTGGCACTGGTGATGGCTGAGGCGTTCCGCGCCCTGCCGATGCCACCGGCGGTGATCCTGGTCAACAACCGCAAGCTGGTGGAGGGCTTCCTGCTCGGGTTGGGGGCCACCGACGTCCCGGCCGCGCTGCGCGCCCTGGACAAGCTGGACAAGGTCGGCGCCGCGCGCGTGGCCGAGTTGCTGGTGGTCGAGGCCGGCCTGAGCGCGCCGGCTGCGCAGACGTGCCTGGAGCTGGCTGGGATCCGCACCGCCGACACGTCGTTCGTCGACCGGGTGCTCTCCCTGGGCGTCGAGCACCCGCTGCTCGACGAGGGCGTGGCCGAGCTGGCGGCCGTCGTGGGTGCCGCGGCGCAGCGGCTGCCCGGCGCCGTGGCGGCCGACCTGAGGATCGCGCGCGGCCTGGACTACTACACAGCCACGGTCTACGAGACCCAACTGGTCGGCTACGAGGACTTCGGCTCGATCTGCTCCGGTGGCCGCTACGACGCCCTGGCCAGCGATGGGCGCACCACCTACCCGGGCGTCGGCATCTCGCTGGGGGTCTCCCGGTTGATGGCCGTCCTGCTCGGCCGGGGGCTGGTCCGCACCACCCGCTCGGTGCCCACGTGTGTGCTGGTGGCCGTTGCCGACGAGGCCGCCCGCGCCGGGTCCATCGCGATCGCTGATCGACTGCGCGCGCGCGGCATCCCGACCGAGCTGGCCCCCAGCGCGGCGAAGTTCGGCAAGCAGATCAAGCACGCCGACCGGCGCGGCATCCCGTTCGTCTGGTTCCCCGACGCCGACGGTGCCGCCGGCTCGGTCAAGGACATCCGCTCCGGGGAGCAGGTGCCCGCCGACCCGGCCACCTGGAACCCGCCCGCCGCCGACCTGCACCCCCGCGTCGAGCGAATCGTCGCCGAGCAAGAGGAGACCCCCGCATGATCCGCACCCACGAGGCCGGCAGCCTGCGCGCTGAGCACGCGGGCCAGGTCGTGACCCTGGCCGGCTGGATCGGTCGGCGCCGCGACCACGGCGGCGTGGCGTTCCTGGACCTGCGCGACGCCTCGGGGATCGTCCAGGTCGTCGTGCACGACCCGGCTGTGGCGCACCCGCTGCGCAACGAGTTCTGCGTGCGGGTGCTCGGCGAGGTGACCGCCCGACCCGAGGGCAACGAGAACCCGGACCTGGCCACCGGCGCGGTCGAGGTGATGGTCCGCGAGCTCGAGGTGCTCTCCGAGGCCGCCGCGCTGCCGTTCCCGATCGACGACCACGTCGAGGTCGGCGAGGAGGCGCGGTTGCGCTACCGCTACCTGGACCTGCGCCGCCCGGAGCCGGCCCGGATCATGCGGCTGCGCTCGAAGGTCAACCAGATCGCCCGGGAGGTGCTGTTCGCCCGGGACTTCCTGGAGATCGAGACGCCCACTTTGACCCGGTCCACCCCGGAGGGGGCGCGGGACTTCCTGGTGCCCGTCCGGCTGCAGCCGGGCAACTGGTACGCCCTGCCCCAGTCCCCGCAGCTGTTCAAGCAGCTGCTGATGGTCGCCGGCATGGAGCGATACTTCCAGATCGCGCGCTGCTACCGCGATGAGGACTTCCGCAAGGACCGTCAACCGGAGTTCACCCAGCTCGACATCGAGATGAGCTTCGTCGAGCAAGCCGACGTGCTCGAGGTGGGCGAGGCGGTCGTCCGGGCGCTCTGGGCCGGGACGATCGGCCACGAGATCGGCCGGATCCCGCACCTGACCTTCGCCGAGGCGATGCGCAGGTTCGGCACCGACAAGCCCGACCTGCGCTTCGACCTGGAACTGCGCGAGTTGACGACCTACTTCGCCGACACGAGCTTCCGGGTGTTCCAGGCCCCCTATGTCGGCGCGGTCGTGATGCCCGGCGGCGGCTCGCAGCCGCGGCGCACGTTCGACGCATGGCAGGAGTGGGCCAAGCAGCGCGGCGCCCGCGGCCTGGCCTACGTGACGATCGCTGAGGACGGCACGCTCGGCGGGCCGGTGGCCAAGAACCTCACCGAGTCCGAGCGCGCCGGCCTGGCTGAAGCCACGGGCGCCGAGCCCGGGGACTGCATCTTCTTCGCCGCCGGTGCGGCCCCCGAGGCCCGGGCGCTGCTGGGTGCCGCGCGGCTGGAGATCGCCGAGCGCGTCGGCCTGATCGACCCCGACGCGTGGTCGTTCCTGTGGATCGTCGACGCGCCAGTCTTCGAGGCCATCGTCGACGACGACGGCAACCCCGGCTGGACCGCGGTGCACCACCCCTTCACCTCCCCCAACGCCGAGTGGATCGACCGCTTCGAGGACGCGCCGGGCGAGGCGCTGGCCCACGCCTACGACCTGGTCTGCAACGGCAACGAGATCGGCGGCGGGTCCATCCGCATCCACCGCGCCGACGTCCAGCAGCGGGTGTTCGCCACCTTGGGCATCGACGAGCAGGAGGCGCGCGACAAGTTCGGGTTCCTGCTCGACGCGTTCGCGTACGGACCGCCCCCGCACGGCGGGGTCGCGTTCGGCTGGGACCGGATCGTCATGCTGCTGACCGGTGCCTCGTCGCTGCGTGAGGTGATCGCGTTCCCGAAGACCGGCGCCGGGCAGGACCCGCTCACCGGGGCACCGACGCCGATCACCGCGGCGCAGCGTCGCGAGGCGGGAATCGATGCGAAGGCAGAGCCCGGCGACGCTCCCGCGACACCGAACCCTGAGGTACCCCAGCGCTCGACGCGGGCGTGAGGCCTTCGTAGTCTGATCCCCGGTGGGGACGCCTGAGCCGTCCGCACCACGGGGCAGGGAGAGGAACACGATGTCGACCCAGAGGATCCGGGCATGGTCGGCACTGGCGCTTGCCGTGCTCCTGGGGGTACTCGGCCTGCTCGTGGCCGGCCCAGCACAGGCACACTCGGACCTGCGGTCCTCGGACCCGGCCGACGGCGCGACCCTGGCCACCGCCCCGGCCACGGTGTCCTTCACGTTCAACGAACCCCTGCTCGACCAGGGCAACGCGATCACGGTCACCGAGGTGGCCAGCGGTCAGCGGTTGACCATGGGGCCCGCGCAGGTCGACGGCGAGCTCGTCAGCGTGTCCTGGCCCGAGGTCAGTCCCGCGGGCGAGTACCGGGCGGCCTACCGGGTGGTGTCCGCCGACGGGCACCCGATCAACGGGACGATCGCGTTCACCGTCGCGCAGGCGGCCGGGTCGGCCCCGGCTCCGGCGGCGACCGCGAGCCCGGCCACCGGTCAGGCGGTCGGCGGCCAGTCGCCAGCACCCGATCCGATGGGTCCGGCTGAGGCGGCTTCACCGGTCCCGGTGGGTGCCCCGGCCGAGTCCGATGACGGCGGGGGCAGCGGGCCTCTGGTCCTGCTCGTCGCCCTGGGCGTGGCGATCGTGCTCGGCGCGGTCGGTGGTGCGTTGTTCATGCGTCGCGCGCGATGACCACCACCGCTGCACCGCAGTCCCAGCAGCCGCCGTCCGCGCAGCAGAAGGGCGTTCCTGCGCGGCGGCGCAGCCGGATCCCTCGAGTCGTCTGGGCCGGCGCCGCGCTGCTCGCCCTCGGGGTGGCCGCACTGGCTGGCGGCCTGTGGTGGGCGCCGCTGGAGGACGGGTTGCCCGACGCCGGGCGCCTGGTCGTCGACGGCCTGCCGCTGCTGCGCCTGGTCATCCTGCTGGCCGGCGGGACGCTGGCCGGGTTCGGGCTCTCGGCGATCGCACTGGACCCGAGCGCGAAGACCTCGGTGACCCGCTCCGGGCACATCGACCTGACGGTGGCCGCGACCTCAGCCTTCGTGCTCGCTGGGGCGAGCCTGCTGTTCGCGGTGTTCACGCTCGCCGACGTGCTGGGCGTGGGCCTGGGTGAGCTGACCGGTCCGGTGCTGCGGACCTACCTGTGGGATGTGGAGGTCAGCCGGGCGCACCTGATCAGCGGCGCGCTCGCCGTGGGGGTCGGCATCGGACTGCTCCGGGCGCGCTCGCTGGGCACGGCGGCGACCTGGTACCTGGTGGGCCTGGCCGCCGTCGGCATCCCGTCGTTGACCGGGCATGCGGCCGGGCTCGGGTCGCACTCGACGGCCCTGATCAGCGGCTTCGCGCACTCGGTCTCCGCGTCGGTCTGGGCCGGTGGACTGGTCGCGCTGGCCACCCACGCGCTGCGTCGGGCTCCCCAGATCGTCGAGCGGGTGCGCCGCTTCGGGGTCGTGTCCATCGGCGCGGTCGGCGTGCTGGCGGTCACCGGCTTCGCCTCAGCCGCCACCCGGCTGGACTCGTTCGCGCAACTGTTCACGACCACCTACGGGCGCACCGTCCTGGCCAAGATCATCGCCCTGCTCGTCGCCGGCGGGCTGGGCCTGCTGTCCCGGCGGACCAACCAGTCCGGGGCCGCGCCGCACCGGGGCCGGCTCCTGGCCGAACTGGCCGTCCTCGGCGGCGCGCTGGGGGTCGCCGTGGCGCTGGCCCGCTCGGACTTCCCCCGCGAGCCGATCGTGCTGCCGACCCTCGGCGAGGAGCTCATCGGCTACCCGTTCCCGCCACCCCCCACCTTCGCGAACGTCGCGTTCGGCTGGCACCCGGACTGGGTCTGGCTGGCCATCACCGCGCTCGCGGTCGGGCTGTACCTCGCCGGCTACCTGGCGTTGCGGCGGCGGGGCGACTCCTGGCCGGTCGGTCGGCTGATCGCCTGGCTGCTGGGCTGGAGCGTGGTCGTCTGGGCCACCAGTGCCGGGGTCGCCTGGTATGCGCCCTTCGCCTTCAGCCTGCACATGATCTCGCACATGGCCCTGGCCATGATGGCCCCGGTCCTGCTCGTGCTCGGTGGGCCGATCACCTTGGCCCTGCGGGTCATCCCGGCTGCCCACGGCGGGGGGCGCGGGCCGCGCGAGTGGATCATCTGGGGGCTGCACTCGCCGGTCACCCGATTCCTGACCATGCCCGGGTACGTGCTGTTCATCTACACGATCGGGCTGTACGGGCTGTACTACACCAGCCTGTACGCCACGTTGATGTCCACCCACCTCGGGCATTTCGCGATGCAGGTGCACTTCCTGCTCGCCGGCTACCTGTTCTACTGGGTCATCATCGGCGTGGACGCCGCACCTCGGCGGCTGGGCTATCCCGCGCGGCTGATCCTGCTGATGGCCTCCCTGGTGATCCACTCGTTCTTCGCGGTGCCCATGATGATGGCCGACACCCCGATGGTGGCCGACTGGTACGCGCTCGTGCAGACCCCGTGGCTGACCGATCCCGCAGCGGACAGCAGGCTGGCCGGCGGCATCGCGTGGGGGTTCGGTGAGATCCCGACGCTGATCGTGGCCATGGCCCTGGGCTGGCAGTGGTCGCGCTCCGACGAGCGCGAGGCCCGCCGGATGGATCGGCGCGCCGAGCTGGACGGCGATGCTGAGCTGCGCGCCTACAACGCGAAGCTGGCGCACCTGGGTGAGGGCGACACCCGCAGCGATCCACGCTCCTGAGCCTTCCCGCGGCCGGTGAGCCGGCGAGCGGCGTGCTGGTGAGTCGGGGCGAGTCAGCCCGTGGCGTCCTGAGCCGGGGCCACCAGTGCCCCGGCGCGCTGCGACTCGCGTGCCAGGCCAGCCCCTTCCACGACCTCGACCGCCAGCAGGGCGATCGCCGTGGCCAGGGCAGTCCAGGCCACGATCGAGGGGCTGAGCCGGTCCACGGCGAACAGGGCTGCGGCCGCCGCGAGGATCACCAGGGCCCGCAGGGTCGGGATGAACATCGGGTGCCCCGAGACGAAGCGGCCCAGCCCGCCCCCACCCATCGGTCGACCCCAGCCGTGGGCGACCCCGGCGATCGCCAGGCGCACCGAGCGCCCGGAGCTGGTCGCCCCGCCCAGCCAGCCGGCCACGATCAGGGCCACGCCGAGGGTGAGCATGACGAGCAGTGCGTTGACCAGGAAGCGCAACAGGGTGCTGGTGAGGATCTCGAACAGGCCGGCGAAGCCCCCCGGAGCCGCGTCGACCAACTGCGCGGTGCCCAGGTCCAGGGCGAGGTAGGTGGCCAGGGCGCCGAGCGCCATCCCGAGGCCCGCCCACAGCAGGCCCCGTGCCCGCGGTCGCCACAGCAGGATCCCCAGGGCGAACATGACCAGCACCGCCAGCCACATCCAGGAGGCCACCGGCAGGAAGATGCGCAGCGCGTTGATGGCCAGTTGCAGGTTGGGGGTGTCGGCGAGGACCACCTCCCGGCCCGGGACGTCGAGGGTGTCGACGAACGGGACCCCCTGCGCGGCGAGCTGTGCGGCGACGAGGTCCACCGCGACCTTCGTGTCCAGCACGATCTGGCCGTCCTGCAGGGCGAGCGCGGCGTTGGGGCGGTCGTCGTCGATCAGCCGGACGGCCTCGGCCTGCAGGGTCGTGGCCACCGAGTTCCAGAGGTTTCCGAACCGGTCGCTGTTGACGTAGGCGTCGACGCCGGACTCGATGGCACCGTTGACTCCGGATGCGATCGCGCTGGCGATGGTGTCGTCGCCGGAACGCAGGTTGGCCAGGGGTCCGGAGAGCCCGCCGAGCACATTCTCGATGCGCGCCTGTGCATCCAGCGCCTCGACCAGGGACGAGGCCACCTCGGTGGAGATCGTCTGCTTGACCACGGGGTCCTCGGACAGGGGGGCCAGTGTCTCGGCGAACTGCTGGCCGTCCATCAGCGTCCGCTCCGCCCACAGGCCACCCACGGCGAACGGGGCCAACAGCGTAGCGACGACGATCAGCAGGGCAGCGACGATGCGACGAAACATGTCCGAAGCGTAGGCCCTGGGTGCTCCGGCGCCCGGCGTCCAGTGCCCGCCGCCCGGCCCGTCGCTGGGTGTTCCTCCGCACCAGCGCCGTGTGGGCGTCGCCCTGGTGGAGGTACCGCGCGATCAGCGACGCCCACGTGGATCGACTCCGCGCGGTCCGTGCCGGTGCCTATCATGGCCGGATGGCTGGACCCGCGCGCACGACCCAGGGTGGGCCGTCGTTGTTCGACGCGCCTGGCCTGGCGGAGCGGTCCGCCGGCCAGGACGCGCCGCTCGCGGTCCGGATGCGTCCGCGCGAGCTCGGCGAGCTGGTGGGTCAGGCTGAGCTGGTCGCCCCGGGCTCGCCGCTGCGCCGGCTCATCGACGGGTCGGGTGCCAGCTCGGTGATCCTCTGGGGTCCGCCGGGCACCGGCAAGACGACCATCGCCTCGCTGGTGAGCCGGGCTGCAGGTCGACGTTTCGTGGAGCTCAGCGCGGTCACCGCCGGGGTCAAGGACGTCCGGGCAGCGATCGACGCCGCGCGGATGTCCGGGGTGCCCACCGTGCTGTTCATCGACGAGGTCCACCGCTTCACCCGCACCCAGCAGGACTCGCTGCTGCCCGGCGTGGAGAACGGCTGGGTCACCCTGGTGGCAGCGACCACCGAGAACCCGTCGTTCTCGATGGTCGCGCCGCTGCTGTCGCGTTCGTTGCTGCTGACGCTGAGCTCGTTGACCGACGAGCAGGTGGGGGAGCTGCTGGACCGGGCCGTGGTCGACGAGCGTGGCCTCGGGGGCCGTGTGGCGCTGGCGGCCGACGCCCGCGCCGACCTGGTGCGCTTCTGCGGCGGGGACGCCCGCCGCGCCCTGACATATCTCGAGGCAGCCGCGCACGGGGCCGCCAGCACGCCGCCGCAGCCGTCGGCTCCTGATCCGAAGACCGCCGCGCCGCCGGGCACCGCCGAGCTGCCGGAGGCCACCGAACTCCCGGACCTCGCTGAGTCGTCGGACTCGGCTGACCTGCCGCTGGTGACTGCCGCGCACGTGGCGGCGGCCGTGCAGCGCGCCCTGGTGCGCTACGACCGGACCGGCGACCAGCACTACGACGTCATCTCGGCATTCATCAAGAGCGTGCGGGGCAGCGACGCCGACGCCGCACTGCACTACCTCGCCCGGATGATCGAGGCCGGTGAGGACCCACGGTTCATCGCACGCCGATTGGTGATCCTGGCCAGTGAGGACATCGGACTGGCCGATCCCGGCGCGCTGGCGGTGGCCGCTGCCGCCATGACGGCCTCGGCCCAGATCGGGTTGCCCGAGGCACGGCTGCCCCTGGCCCAGGCCACGATCCACCTGTGCCTGGCGCCCAAGTCCAACGCCGTGATCCGGGCCATCGACGCCGCCCAGGCGGACGTGCGGGCCGGGCGGGTCGGGCCGGTGCCGGCACACCTGCGCGACGGGCACTACCCGAACGCGGCGGCACTCGGCGTGGTCGGCTACCGCTACCCGCACGACGACCCGGCCGGGGTGCTGGCCCAGCAGTACGCGCCGGACCAGGTCCGCGGTCGCCGCTACTACGAGCCCGGGCCGCACGGCGCCGAGGCCCGGGCCGCCGACGTGCTCGCCCGGTTGCGCGCAGCCCTCGGCGAGACACCGACCGACCCCGGGCCGCGCCGCCCCGAATCCCCGTGATGACACGCCGGTGCCCCCACGATCCGCCGCGTGGCGCGGGCGATTGGCGGATCCGGACACCCGTGTCCGCCTGCGGTCGACGGCTGTCCGGATCGTGCCGGATGGCGCCCGCCTCGAGGTGGGTCGCTTGCCGATGGCATTCCGGGGCCGTGACGTCGATTCGGTCGGCCCGCGGCGCTCGGTCTAGGGTTCGCCCATGAGTCGCACGTTCTGGATGGTGGTCGGCGCCGTCGGAGGCGTGGTCGCCTACCGCAAGGGCACGCAGGCCGCGCACCGGGCCAAGGAACTCGGTCCGCTCGGCTCCGCGCAGGTCGCCGCGCAGACCACCAGCCGGCTGGCCGGGCGCACCGCGCACGGTCTCGGTCGGTTGCAGGAGGTCAAGGCGCGCCGCGAGGGACGACTGCTCACCGGTCAGGCGCAGGAGATCGACATGGTCGCGGGCTCCGAGCCGATCCCCGAGGGCTGGGTGCCCGCCCCGGGCTCCGGCGCCCAACCCACCGCGGGCCCGGCCACCTCACCGGCCACGACCCGCAACCCGGGCACGCCCCCGCCGACGACGAATGGCAGCACATGAGCATGCAGTACATGGACTCCGCCGAGATCCGACGCCGGTTCCTGGCGTTCTTCGCCGAGCGCGGCCATGCCCCGGTGCCCAGCGCCAGCCTGCTGCTCGACGACCCCACGCTGCTGTTCGTCAACGCCGGGATGGTCCCCTTCAAGCCGTACTTCCTCGGCCAGGCGACCCCGCCCTTTGACCGGGCCACCAGCGTGCAGAAGTGCGTGCGGACCCTCGACATCGAGGAGGTCGGCAAGACCACCCGGCACGCCTCGTTCTTCCAGATGGCCGGCAACTTCTCGTTCGGCGACTACTTCAAGTCCGGCGCGATCCCGTTCGCCTGGGAGCTGCTCACCGGCGCGGTCGCCGACGGCGGGTACGGCTTCCCCGAGGACAGGCTCTGGGTCACCGTCTACCAGGATGACGACGAGGCGATCGACATCTGGCACCGCGAGGCCGGGCTGCCCCTGGAGCGCATCCAGCGCCGTGGGCTGGCCGACAACTACTGGCACATGGGCGTCCCGGGCCCCGGCGGACCCTGCTCGGAGATCTACTTCGACCGCGGCCCGGAGCATGGCCGCGAGGGCGGTCCGGTAGCCGACGAGGACCGCTACCTCGAGGTCTGGAACCTGGTGTTCATGCAGTCCGAGCTCGCCGAGGTCCGCACCAAGGT
The DNA here is from genome assembly GCA_963798745.1 of uncultured Actinomycetes bacterium. Classification (GTDB taxonomy): domain Bacteria; phylum Actinomycetota; class Actinomycetes; order S36-B12; family CAIYMF01; genus Prado023. Next base: position 203,750 of record CAWCUF010000003.1, on the reverse strand, counting down.
CGACTTCGACATCCGCGGTGACCTGCCGAACAAGAACATCGACACCGGGATGGGCCTGGAGCGGATGGCCGCCCTGCTGCAGGGCGTGGACAACATCTACGAGATCGACACGACCAAGCACATCCTCGATCGCGCGATGGCGCTGTCCGGGGCGCGGTACGGCGCGCACACCAGGACCGATGTCGACCTGCGGGTGGTGGCCGACCACGCCCGCACCTGCGCGTTCCTGATCGGCGACGGCGTGCTGCCGGGCAACGAGGGCCGGGGCTACGTGCTGCGCCGGATCCTGCGCCGGGTCGTGCAGAAGATGCGCCTGCTCGGTGCCGGCGACCCGTCCATCGGCGAGCTGGTCAGCGCGGCGATCGAGGCCATGGGACCGCAGTACCCCGAGCTGGTCGCCGACGCCGGGCGGATCACCTCGATCGCGGTCGGTGAGGAGGTCTCGTTCCTCGAGACCCTGGGTCGGGGCACCACCATGCTCGACACCGCGGTCACCAAGGTCAAGAACTCCGGCGCGACGGTGCTCCCGGGGGAGCAGGCCTTCGCGCTGCACGACACCTTCGGCTTCCCGATCGAGATCACCCTCGAGATGGCTGCCGACGCCGGCGTCGAGGTCGACGAGGCCGGGTTCCGTCGGCTCATGGCCGAGCAGAAGCAGCGGGCCAAGGCCGACGCCCGCACCCGCAAGGCGGGGCTCACCCCAGCCACGGTCTACCGCGAGGTCATGGACGCCGCCGGCACCACGGACTTCTCCGGATACACCGAGGTCACCTCCGAGGGGACGCTGCGCGGGCTGCTCGTCGACGGCCAGTCGGTGGCCGCGGCCGGTCCGGGAACCCACGTCGAGGTCGTGCTGGACCGCACGCCGTTCTACGCCGAGGGCGGCGGCCAGATCGGGGACCAGGGCCGGATCCGCCTGGCCGACGGTGCCGTGCTCGACGTGTACGACGTGCAGCAGCCGGTCCCGGGCCTGTTCGTGCACCGCGCGACGGTCCTCGACGGTGAGGCTGCGGTCGGCGCCCCCGCGCTCGGTGAGGTGGACGTCCCCAGGCGCCTGGCGATCTCCCGGGCCCATACCGCCACGCACATGATCCACAAGGCGTTCCGCGAGCTGCTCGGCGAGACCGCCACCCAGATGGGTTCGGAGAACTCGCCGGGCCGGCTGCGCTTCGACTTCCCGAACCCCGCACCCGTGCCGGCCTCGGTGATGGCCGACGTCGAGGACCGCGTCAACACACTGCTGCTCGACGACCTGGAGGTCACTGCGCGGTACATGAGCCAGGACGAGGCGCGGGCGATCGGGGCCATGGCCCTGTTCGGCGAGAAGTACGGCGACCAGGTCCGTGTGGTCTCGGTCGGCGACTGGGCACGCGAGCTCTGCGGCGGCACGCACACCAGTCGGTCCGGCCAACTCGGGGTCGTGAAGTTCCTCTCCGAGGCGTCGATCGGTTCGGGCGTGCGGCGGATCGAGGCGCTGGTCGGCGCCGATGCCTATCGGTACCTCGCCCGCGAGCACCTGCTCCTCAACAGCATCTCGCAGATGGTCAAGGCCCGCCCCGACGAGCTCACCGACCGGATCGGTGGCCTGCTGGAGCGGGTCAAGGACGCCGAGCGCACGATCGCCGAGTTGCGCCGCTCGGCTGTCATGGCCAACATCGACGGCACCATCGGCAAGCGTCACGACATCGGCAACTTTCGGGTGTGGACCTATGCCCTGCCCGATGGGTCTACCGCCACCGACCTGCGTGAGGCGACCAACGCGGCCCTGCAGATGGTGTCCCAGGATTTCCCTGTCGTCCTCGTCGGCTCAGCGGTGGACGGCAGCAAGGTCTCGATGCTGGTCTCGGTCAACCAGCCGGCCCAGAACGCCGGACTCAGCGCCCGGGAGGTCCTGGCCGCGGTGATGCCCGCGGTGGACGGCCGTGGCGGGGGCAAGGCCGACACCGCCCAGGGCGGCGGGTCCAAGCCCGCGGGTGTGGCGGCCGCCCTGCGCGCTGCCCGTGAGTTCGTGGCTGCGCAGGCCTAGTGCGACCGGGCGTGCGGATCGGCGTCGATGTCGGCAGCGTCCGGATCGGGGTGGCACGAACGGATCCCTCGGGCCTGCTCGGCGTCCCGGTCGAGACCGTGCCCCGCGGGGAGGGCGACCTGGCCCGGATCGCCGCCCTGGTCGCCGAGTACGCCGCCCTCGAGGTGATCGTCGGGCTGCCGCTGTCGATGTCTGGTCGGCCCGGCCCCGCAGCGGTCGGGGCGCGCGCGTTCGCCGTCGAGTTGGCGGACGCTGTGGACCCCGTCCCGGTGCGCCTGGTCGACGAGCGACTGTCCACGGTGGCCGCCACGCGGGGGATGCGCGAGGCCGGGCGCAGCGCCCGCAGGAGCCGGGCGGTGGTGGATCAAGGAGCCGCGGTGATCATCGTCCAATACGCTGTTGACTCGGAGCGTGCCACCGGTCGCGCGCCGGGAACCCCGATTCAGGAGTGAGATGAGCAACCTCGGCCTGCAGACGATGCCGGAGCAGCGGCCGCCCGAAGGCGCCCGGCACCGGGGCCGGTCCTGGGTGGCAGTCCTGCTGAGCCTCGGCGTGCTGGTCCTGATCGGTTTCGGCGTGAAGCTCGCGATCGACCGGATCCCGGCGTTCGGGCCCGGACCGGCGGACTATGCCGGCGAGGGCACCGGCTCGGTGCAGGTCGTCGTGGAACAGGGCCAGACCCTGGCCGAGATCGGACGGACGCTCAAGGCGCAGGACGTGGTCGCCTCCGTCGACGCCTGGCTGGAGGCGACCAAGGCCGAGCCCGACGCGGAGAAGATCGGCCCCGGCACGTACGACATGGCCGAGCAGATGAGCGCGCAGGACGCTGTCGCGCGGATGATCGACCCTGATGCGAGGATCACCGACCGGCTGCTCCTGCGCGAGGGCCTGCGCCTCGACCAGAGCATCGCCTCGATCTCCGAGGCGACCGGGATCTCGAAGAAGAAGCTGAACAAGGCGGCGGAGGGCGGCGAGATCGGCCTGCCCAAGTACGCCAAGGACAACGCCGAGGGATTCATCTTCCCGGCCACCTACGAGTTGGCCGACGATGAGAACGCCACCCAGGTGCTCTCGCGCACCGTGAAGCGGTGGGACGAGGCGGCCACGAAGGTCGATCTCGAGGCCGGCGCCGAGCGCAACGGCGTGACGCCCTACGAGGCGATGATCATCGCCAGCCTGGTCCAGGCCGAGGGGCATCCCGACGATTTCGACAAGGTCGCGCGGGTCATCTACAACCGGCTGGATCCCGATATCTGGGGCGGCACGAACGGTTTGCTGCAGATCGACGCGACCCTGAACTATGCGCTCGGCAAGTCGGACATCAACATCCCCACCGCCGAGCGGGACAGCCTCGATTCGCCGTTCAACACCTACAAGTACATCGGCCTGCCGCCGACACCCATCAACTCACCGGGGGAGGCGGCGATGCAGGCGGCGCTGAACCCGGCGGACGGACCATGGCTCTACTACGTGACGGTCAACCCGGACACGGGTGAGACGAAGTTCACCGACGACTTCGGCCAGTTCGAGATCTGGCGCCAGGAGTTCGCCAAGTGGCTGGCCGAGAACCCGCAGTGACCCCTGGGGCGACCCGGCGGGCCGCCGTCCTGGGCAGCCCCATCGAGCACAGCCTGTCCCCGGTCCTGCACCGGGCTGCGTATGTCGACCTGGGCCTGGACTGGCGCTACGAGGCGATCGAGTGCGGCGAGGCAGGGCTGGCCGACTTCGTCGCCGGGTGTGGTCCGGAGTGGGTCGGCTTGTCGCTGACCATGCCGCTCAAGCGGGCGGTGCTTCCGCTGCTGGTCGAGGTCAGTGCGGTGGCCGAGCTGGTCGGCGCGGCCAACACGCTGATGTTCGGGTCCGCGGGCCCGACGGGCCACAACACCGACGTCCGCGGGATCGTCGAGGCGTTGCGCGGGATAGGGGCGCGGCCCGGGCCGGCGGTGGTGCTCGGCGCCGGAGCGACGGCGGCTTCCTCGGTGGTCGCGCTGGCGGAGTTGGGCTGCCCGCTCGTGCGCGTGCATGCGCGTCGGCCCGAGGCTGCCGACGGGCTGTCCGAGGTGGCCCAGCGGGTGGGCGTGGCGCTGGAGGTGTCCGGCTGGCCGAAGCGACTGCCCGGCCGCTCCGAGGCTGCGATCGTGGTGAGCACACTGCCTGCTGACGCGGCCACGAGCCTGGTCGGTGCGCTGCCCGCTGACCCGGGTGCCCTGCTGGACGTCTCCTATGCGCCCTGGCCGCCGCCGCTGCTCGCAGCGTGGGTGGCGGCCGGCGGGTCCTGCGTGGGCGGCGACGAGATGTTGCTGCACCAGGCGGCGGCTCAGGTCGCGCTCATGACCGGGCTTCGACCGGACGTCGAGGTGATGCGCCGGGCGCTGCGCGCCGAGCTCGCCCGCCGCAACTGAGTCCCCGCAGGTCTCGCCTGCCGCAGGTGTCGGCCGGACGGCGGCCATCGCGGGATCGTTCCGGGGCTGCCAGCAGGGGCGTCGGGGTTATGAACCGCCGACTTGTGGTCGAAAGGCGGTGCTGTCGTCGCACTGGCGGCCCGCAGCGCGCTCCGTGTGGTTGAAAGACCGCGGCGGGCAGCCCAGTTTTCGACCACGCGGAGCGCGTTTGCCGTCGTCGGGCGCTGCGCGACGCGCCCTTTCAACCACAACTCGGCGGTTGGGCCGAAGGTCCGGCAGTCGCGGTCCTGGTCCGGTGACGGGGCGGCGCCAGGCGCGGCTCGGGCACCGGCCAGCCCGAGGCTGCCCTGGGGCTCAAGGCGGCGCCGACGGGTGACGATGGCTGACACACGGCGTGGGGCTGGCCCACGCCCGTGTCCCCAGTTCGGGCGCCCCGGCGGGGCTGTGCGCCGGTCGACCGCGCGCCGGCTCGCCGGGGTGACCCGTCCGGGGGTTCCTGGAGGCCCGCGATGACCATCACCCTCTCTGGCAGCCTGGCCGAGTTCCCCGTGTCTGACGTGCTGAACCTGCTCGCGATGAGCCGACGCACTGCGCAGGTGCAGGTCCACGGCTCCACGGCGACCGGTTCGGTGTGCCTCGTGGAGGGCACGGTCTGCGCGGCGACGGCTGACATCAGTGCTGCGAGCCTGTTGCGTGCGCTGGTGGCAAGTCTGGACGTTCCGGCCAGCGACTTGACCGCGGCGCTCGCCGAGGCACGACCAGCGCGGGCCCTGGTGACCGGCGGGGCGGTGGATGCCGAGGCGGCTCGCGCGGTGGCCGGCGAGCTGTGCGTGGACGCGCTGGGGGAGTTGCTGGGGTGGGCAGCGGGGCAGTTCGAGGTCCATGCTGGGCTGGGTGAGACCGAGGATCTGGGGGTCCGGCTGGGAGTCGAGGCCTGCGTGGCCAGTGCCCGCGAGCGGGCCCAGCAATGGAGCGATCTGCGAGCCCGCTTGCCCGAGGCCGACAGCGTCCTGTCCCTGCAGCCGGGACTGGTCAGCGCTCCCGTCCTGGACCTCGAGGACTGGGCGGTGGTCGCTCGGGTCGACGGACGACGGACCCTCGGTCAGGTACTGGCGACCCTCGGTATGGCGCCGTTGGCGGCCGGCGGTCGGGTGGTGGAGCTGATCGGCCGGGGACTGATCGAGGTCCTGGCCGAGTCCGGCGACGAGCGGCGCCTGGCGGCTGAGCGACTCATCGATGAGTTCGAGGCCGGGTCCCTCGCGCATCCAGGTGCGCGCCCTGCGGGGCTGTCGGACTCGGCTCCGGTCGCGATGGCGGTAGCGGTGGACGCGCTGGTGCTGACACCGGAGGAGGGCTCCGCGTGGCCGGACCAGGGGTGCGGTGTCGGCGACGGCAGCCTGACGCGCAGCGAGCCGTGGACGCCGGTCGAGGAGTCGGGCGAGTTGCGCGACCTGGTGGCGGAATGCTCGCAGGCGCCCGCGGGTGCGCTTGATGAGCAGGCGGAGGCACGTTCAGCCAGTGCGAACCCGCGGACCGACGAGCAGCGGTGGACCGGTTCGGACGGACCTCTCGCCGCGGCACCGACCGAGCGGTGGTCGGCCGAGGTTGGAGCGAGGGTCGACGGCCCGGACTCGGGGGTCGAGAGCTGGTCAGCGATGGGGGCGACGGAGCCCGTGACGTCGGGTCCTGGGGCCGAGGGTTGGCCCGCAGAAGTCGGATCGCAATGGGGGGCGTCGGATCCGGTGGCCGATCAGCGGCCCGGCCAGCAGGCGTCGCAGCCAAACGCGCAGGCGCTTGTCGAGGCGAACCTGGCGGCTCGGGGCGCCGGCGGGGGCCTGGGCATCGTCGCCTGGGAGCCAGAGGCCTGGGAGGGTGAGCCCCCTGTCGCGTGGCAGGGCGAGACTTGGGACGCCGAGCCAGAGGCCGCCTCAGTCACCGATCCGATCGTTTGGCCGGCACCCGTTGCTGGCCTCGGGCAAGGACCGGTTGACGGCGCCGAGTACCGGGGACCGCAGTACCCAGAGAACCAGTACCCGCAGGAGCAGTTCCCCGAGACTCAGTTCCCGGAGACTCAGTATCCGGAGGCCCAGTATCCGGAGGCCCAGTACCCAGAGACCCAGAACCCGCAGGCGCAGTTCCCGGAGACTCAGTTCCCGGAGACTCAGTACCCCGAGACTCAGTACCCGCAGGCGCAGTTCCCGGAGACTCAGTTCCCGGAGACTCAGTACCCCGAGACTCAGTACCCGCAGGCGCAGTTCCCCGAGACTCAGTACCCCGAGACTCAGTACCCGCAGGCGCAGTTCCCCGAGACTCAGTTCCCGGAGACTCAGTATCCGGAGACTCAGTTCCCGGAGGCGCAGTACCTGGTGACCCAGTACCCGGAGACTCAGTTCCCGGAGGCGCAGTTCCCGGAGGCGCAGGACCCGGGCGCAGAAGCCACGTGGTCCCCGTGGGCGCAGGCTCTGGGCCTTGGTGTGCCGGAGCAGGGCGCCGCCACCGCGGCCGAGCTCCCTGCCGGACTTGAGCCGCCGGTCGAACCGCGACCTGCCGCCTCGACGATCGCAGAGACGCCGGCGGAGCATGGGCCGGCGGACCACGGGCTGGGGCAGCACCAGCAGACGGACCACCCCCAGGGCGCCGGCGTACAGCCGGACCACTCGCTGGCCACGAACGCGCAACTGACCGACCCGCAGCTGACCAGCCCACAGCTGACGGACCCACAACAGACCGACACGCAGCTGACCGACCCGCAGCCCGTCGATCCGCAGCCCGTCGATCCGCTGGCGACCGGACTGCTCGCGCACCTGATGTCCAGCGCGCGGGGCGTGTGATGGGTGGGCTGCCCGCATCGGCGGCCCCGGGCCCGCCCGCCGCGCTGACCCCCGCCCCGGGGGAGCGCGGGCCATGAAGCAGCTCTCCGATGTGCTTCGCGAACGCGGCCTGGCCACGGCCGAGCAGGTGGCTGGCGCGAGCGCCGAACAGCGGCGCGTCGGGCGCAGCATGGGCCGGATCCTGGTCGACCAGGGCGTGCTCAGCGAGGCCGACCTCGTCGCTGCGCTGGCCGCACAGGTGGGGCTTGACTACATCGACCTCGGTGACGCGCTGATCGACCCCGCGGCCACCGCGCTGGTCCCGGGCACCTTGTGTCGGCGGCACATGCTGGTCCCGGTGCGCTTCGTCGAGGGGCGCTTGGTGATCGCGATGGCCGACCCGGCCAACGTGATCGCCCTGGACGATGTGCGCACGATGGCCAAGGTCGAGTTGCGCCCGGTCGTCTCCACGCGCGGCGACGTGCTCGCCGCCATCGCGCGGGCCTACCGCGCCGGTGACGAGCTCGACAGCCTCTCGACGGCGATCGAGGTGCGGACCTCCGAGGAGGAGGACCTCTCCCGCATCAAGGAGGTCGTCGAGGACGCCCCGATCGTCAAGTTCGTGAACCTGCTCATCACGCAGGGCATCCAGGACGGCGCCTCGGACATCCACATCGAACCGGCCGAGGAGGACCTGCGGGTGCGCTTCCGGATCGACGGGGTGCTCCACGAGGTCATGCGCTCGCCGAAGTCGATCCAGTCCGGTGTGATCAGCCGCCTGAAGATCATGGCCGACATCAACATCGCCGAGCGGCGCATCCCGCAGGACGGCCGGCTGTCGGTCACTGCCTACGGGCGCAAGGTCGACCTGCGCGTGGCCACGCTGCCGACGGTGTGGGGCGAGAAGGTCGTCATGCGCATCCTGGACAACTCCACCGCGATGCTGGACCTCAAGGATCTCGGCTTCACCGGCGGAAACTTCGACCGTTATCAGGTCAGCTACTCCAAGCCCTACGGGATGATCCTCGTGACCGGGCCCACCGGCTCGGGCAAGTCCACGACGCTGTACTCGACGCTGCACCAGATCAACCGACCCGAGGTGAACATCATCACCGTCGAGGACCCGGTGGAGTACCGCCTGGCCGGGATCAACCAGGTGCAGACGCATGCCAAGGCCGGGCTCACCTTCGCCGCTGCGCTGCGCTCGATCCTGCGCGCGGACCCCGATGTGGTGCTGATCGGCGAGATCCGCGACCATGAGACCGCCCAGATCGCCATCGAGGCCTCGCTGACCGGTCACCTGGTGCTGGCGACGCTGCACACCAACGACGCCCCGTCGGCGGTGACCCGCCTGATCGAGATGGGCATCGAGCCGTTCCTGGTCGGTTCCGCGCTCGACTGCGTGCTGGCCCAGCGCCTCGCGCGCCGGCTGTGCAGCAAGTGCAAGGCGCCCTACACACCGACCGCGGAGACCCTGCGAGCAGCCCGCTTCCCGTGGACGGCTGGCGAACCGCTGCCCGAGCTGCACCGGGCGGTCGGCTGTGCGGCGTGCGCCAAGACCGGCTACAAGGGTCGGCTGGCGCTGCACGAGGTGATGAGCGTGAGCGAGGCCGTCGAGCGGCTGACCGTGGAGCGCGCGTCGGCGGCGGCCATCGAGGCCGTGGCCCACGAGGAGGGCATGGTGTCCCTGCGCCTGGACGGCATGCACAAGGTGCGCGAGGGCATCACCTCCCTCGACGAGATCCTGCGCGTGGTCGTCTAGCAGAGCCCAGCGGGCGGCGCACCCATGATCCGGGTCGCGCTGGGATTCGTTGAACCTGCACGGTTCCTGCGCGCTCAAGTCATCCGGCGGGGCGAACCGATGCAGGGCGGGAGGGGTGCGCCACCCCGACCGACCTGCGGAGGGACCATGGACGAGCTCATCCCGGGGAACGTTGCCCGCCCCGCAGCTGTGCGACCTGAGCCGCCGCTGGCGCCCGGCGGTCTGGTTGGTCGGCCCGGTCAGGGCGGGGCGGGGAGTCAGGGCTGGGCCGACTCGCCATCAGCGCGACAGCAGGCGGCCCCGTCGGGAGGTCACCCGGCGGGGGCAGGCGTGCCCGCCTCAGAGCCCCCCGGCACACCACGTGGTCCATCGGCGGTGCAGGGGATGCCCGCGACGGCCCCCCCGAGGTACCCCCACCCCGCCGCTGCCACGTCGCACTCGGACCATCCGAGGAACCCGCACGACACCACCCCTGGGCCGGGTCCAGGCCCGCACGCTCAGCCCGCGAAGCTCGGCAAGGTCGGTGGGCCGCCGCCCGGGCACGTGGCGAGCGGTGGGCCGCCGCCCGGGTACGTCGCGAACGGTGGGCCGCCGCCGGGGTATGTCTCCACCGGAGGTCCATCGAACGGACGTGGGCTGCCCGGTCAGCCGGCTGGTCACGCCCGGCCGGCGGTCCCTCCCGCGGCATACACCACGCCCCCGGCGTCGACGCCTCCACCGGGCGGTGCGCCCATGTCCGCCTCAGGGGCGGCACCCGCGCCCCCGCTGGCCCCGATGTCGGCTCGCGCCCCGATGCCGAGCGCCCCGATGCCGACTGCCCCGATGCCAGCCGCGCCGATGCCGACCGCCGCTGCGCCGACGCCAGCCGCCGCGATGCCACTCGCCGCGCCGATGCCCGGCGGCCCAGCGCCAACAACCACTGCACCGCCCGCACCCACCCACCAACCCGTCCCGGCACTCGCGCCCGACCTGCACGGCGCGGACGTCGGCCTGGTCCCGGACGCCCCCGGCGTCGGCCCCGCACCAGAGCTGCGGATCGCCGAGTCCGCGTCCGCGGCCTACTCGCGCCGCACCACCGAGGACGAGGTGCGTGACGGCGACTTCGCGCTGGCCGACGCCCTGATCGCCATGATCGAGATGCGCGGCTCGGACCTGCACCTGGCGGCCGGGGCACCGCCCACGGTCCGGGTGGACGGCAGCCTGCGACCGATCCCCGAGGCGCAGCCGCTGACCCCCGAGGTGATCCAGCGGGTGATGTACGCGATCTGCACCCAGCAGCAGCGCGAGCGCTTCGAGGAGGTCCTCGAGCTGGACTTCTCCTACGCGCTCAAGGGGGTGGCGCGCTTCCGGGTCAACCTGTACCGGCAGCGTGACGCCCTCGGGGCGGCGTTCCGGGTGATCCCGTTCGAGATCAAGACCCTCGAGTCCCTCGGGATGCCTCCGGCGATGGCCAACCTGGCCGCACTGCCGCGCGGCTTCGTGCTGGTCACCGGGCCCACCGGGTCGGGCAAGTCCACGACGCTGGCCGCGCTGGTCGACCAGGCCAACCGGACCCGCGCGGAGCACATCATGACCGTCGAGGACCCGATCGAGTTCCTGCACGCGCACAAGGGCTGCCTGGTCAACCAGCGCGAGGTGGGGCAGGACACCTACTCCTTCGCCAACGCGCTCAAGCACGTGCTGCGCCAGGACCCCGACATCATCCTGGTCGGCGAGATGCGCGACCTGGAGACCATCCAGGTGGCGCTGACCGCCGCGGAGACCGGCCACCTGGTGTTCGCCACCCTGCACACCCAGGACGCCGCCCAGACCATCGACCGTGTGATCGACGTGTTCCCGCCGACCCAGCAGCAGCAGATCCGCCAGCAACTCGCGGGCACCCTGCAGGCGGTGGTCTGCCAGACCCTGTGCAAGACGATCAACGGGCGCGGCCGGGTGGCGGCCACCGAGGTCCTGGTGGCCACTCCCGCGATCCGCAACCTGATCCGCGAGGGCAAGACCCACCAGATCTACTCAGCCCTGCAGGCCGGCGCGACGCACGGGATGCACACGCTGGACCAGAACCTCGCCGAGCTGGTGAAGTCCGGGCGGATCAGCTACGACGTGGCCTTCGAGAAGGCCCACCACGTGGAGGACTTCACCCGCATGGTCGGCCGGCGATGAGGGGCACGCGATGAACAAGGCGCTGGAGTTCGAGTACGCGGTGCGTGACCGCGGCGGCAACATGGTGCGCGGTCGGCTCAAGGCCGAGTCACCGGCCGTGGTGGCCAATCGGCTCAAGACGATGGGCTACGCGCCGGTGTCGATCACGCAGGCCAACGCCGGGCTCAAGCGCGAGCTGAGCATCCCCGGGTTCGGGAACAAGGTGGGTCTCAAGGACCTGTCGATCATGTCCCGGCAGTTCGCCACGATGGTGAACTCGGGCCTGTCGCTGTTGCGCGCGCTGACCATCCTCGAGGAGCAGACCGAGTGCAAGCCGTTGGCCAAGGTGCTCACCCAGGTGCGCACCGAGGTGGAGGGCGGCAAGGCGCTCAGCGCGGCCATGGGCGTGCATCCCGCGGTGTTCCCGCCGCTGATGGTCAACATGTGTCGGGCCGGCGAGGTCGGCGGCTTCCTGGACAAGTCGCTGCTGCAGGTGGCGGCCAACTACGAGGCCGAGGTCAAGCTGCGCGGCAAGGTGAAGTCGGCGATGACCTACCCGGTGGTGGTCGCGGTGATGGCTGTTCTCGGGGTCACCGGAATGCTGCTGTTCATCGTGCCCACGTTCAAGGAGATGTTCTCCTCATTGGGCGGCACGCTGCCGGCCCCGACCCGGTTCCTGGTCTTCCTCTCCGAGCTTCTCAAGGGTTCGATCCTCTACATCGTGGTCCTACTGATCACTCTTGGTGTGCTCTGGAAGCGCTTCAGTCGGCACCCGAAGGTGCGCGATGTCGTGGACCCGTTGAAGCTGCGGGCGCCCGTGTTCGGGCCGCTGTTCCAGAAGATCGCCGTGGCGCGGTTCACCCGCAACCTCGGCACCATGATCAGCTCCGGCGTGCCGATCCTGCAGGCGCTGGACATCGTGGCCGACACCACGGGCAACGTGGTGGTCGGCCGGGCGGTGCGCGACGTGCAGGAGAGCGTGCGCCAGGGCGAGTCCCTGTCCCGGCCGCTGTTGGCGCATCCGGTGTTCCCACCGATGGTGGTGCAGATGATGAGCGTCGGTGAGGACACTGGAGCCCTCGACGAGATGCTGCGCAAGATCAGCGAGTTCTACGACCAGGAGGTCGAGGCGACCACCGACGCACTGACCTCGCTGATCGAGCCGTTGATGATCGCGGTCATGGGCGTGGTCATCGGGTCGATGATCATCGCGCTGTACATGCCGATCTTCAAGGTGTTCGACCTGATCCAGTGAGTTCGTGTTCGGCGCTGGGCTGGGCCGCCCTGCGGGTGCCTGCCGCCGCCGCGCTCAGGCGTCCGGTTGGCAGGGGCCCTGTCCCAGGATCGCCAACCCGGCCAGGTCGCCAGCCTGGTAGCCGGTCACGCCCGGTTGCGGGGCGGGGAACATCAACTGGGTGTTGTCGTTGACATGGTCGAGCCCGACCAGGTGGCCCAACTCGTGCACGACGATGTTGCTGGCCTCGGCAGCCCCGAGGGCCTTGCGGGTGTCCTTGAGCTTGACCGGGTCGAGGTAGACGGTGCCCGACACCAGCATCCCATCCCCGCTCGGCGTCGAGAAGGCGCTGGGCCCGGCGATCCCGGCGACGTCGGTGCTGAACTCGAGGACCTCGTCGGGGGTGGCCCACGCGACCAGGACCGGTGCCCACCGCTTGCCGTACCTGTCCGGCTGGTACGCGGACCGTTGGTCTGTCGGCGATTCGCTGGTGGCACCGTCGTTGACGAACTGCAGACCTGTCGCGGAGGAGAGTCCGGCGAACGCGTCGTCGATCATCTTCCTCCCGCCCTTGATGCTGCCGTCGGGCCGGATCACGTAGTGCACCGGACGGCACGGGGACCAGCGCACGGGGGTGGCCGTCTGCGGATCGGTCACCATGAACGCGTACGAGCCGGCGGCCGCGGGCGGTCCCGGCACGGGCGGCAGCAGCCGGCCCGCGGACTCCTCGACGCCGTACGGCGGGCTCGTGTCGGTGCCCCGGTTCAGCCAGGCGATGTCCTGGGTGAGGGAGTGCGGCAGCCCGAACTGTGCCACCGCCGACAGGGCAACGACGATCGTGACGCCGAAGGCGACCCGCCAGCCCGGCGCTCGCCCCGGTGATCGGCGCCGTCGGCGCGATCGACGCGGCGCGGCTGCGGCACCGTCGAGAATCCCCGCACCGGATGACGCCCGGAACGGGACGGGCCCCGTCGGCCGCCCCGCCGCCTCGTCCATGACCCACTGCGGGATCCGCCCGGTCGGGGACCGCGGCACGTCGTCCGGGTTCGGCACCCGATGCTTGGCCATGTTCCCCCTTCGCTGGCTGGACCCACTCCAGCATCGACTCCACCCCGCGACGGCTGAAGGGGAGGCCGATTCGGCGATTGCTGCGCCGCGATCCTACCGATTGGGCTGGCCAGTGATCGTCAGTTCCGGAACGTCCCCTGGCTGGGCCGAGGCCCCGGGGCGGAGGCAGACGTTCAATCCGCCCGCATGGTCTGCCGATCCAGCCAAGACGCACCGCAGTGCCGGCCTTGGGCGCCCGGTGACAGGGATCGAACGGTGAGAGGGAGGTGTGATGGCCGTGGACATCGCGGGTCGCACAGCCAAGGGCTCCGATGAGGGCTTCACCCTCGCCGAGTTGCTGGTGGTGATCATGATCGTGGGCATACTGGCCACCATCTCGATCACCGTGCTGCTGCGCCAGCAGCAGAAGGGCTGGGACGCGGCGGTCAGCAGCGACCTGCGCAATGCGGCCGGAGTCCAACATGCGGTGCTGGCCGGTACCGATCCGAACAGGTTCGCCTCGGTCATCGGGGAGTTGTCGGCAGCCGGATTCCGCCCTTCCGACGCGAGGAACTACTTCGGCGGCACAACTGCGATCACGGTCTCGGCGGTCGAGGGGACGAGCTACTGCATGACGGCACGCTCGGGGTCCGGCAAGTTCTTCGCGATGTCCAGCCAGGCAGGCCTGAGGATCGGCGCCAGCGCCTTCGATCCGTTCACCTGTGACTGAGACCGCACCAGGGCTCGCCTGAACGGGTGACGGGGCAGGCCGCGCTCAAGACCTCCGGGGGTGGCTCCGATCCCTTGACTGTCCGGCCCAAGCCGGGCCTCACGTCACACACAAGGAGCAACACATGTTGGAGAAGCTGCGCAAGGAGCGGGGCGAAGAGGGCTTCACCCTCATCGAGCTCCTCGTCGTCATCATCATCATCGGCATCCTCGCCGCGATCGCGATCCCGGTCTTCCTGAACCAGCGCCAGAAGGGCTGGGAAGCTGCCGTCAAGGCCGACCTGCGCAACGCGGCGACGGCCCAGGAGACGTTCCTGACCGAGAGCGTGCCTACGTAACGACGACCGGTACCGATGATGCCGCTGACGCGGACTGGGAGGCAGTCGGCTTCAAGTACTCCGACCGGCAGCAACTACGACGGCAACGGCGACCATCGATGATCACCTGGACCATCGATGAGGCAATCAGTCCTACTGCATGGACGGCGACTGCCGCCGGCGACGCCGGAAGTTCAGCTACTCGAGCCCCGGCAGGCCTGCAGAAGGATCCGACTGCCCGTGATCTGACCCAGCACCAACCGAAGGCCCCGGACCCTGAGGTCCGGGGCCTTCGGGCGTTCCGTCGCGGAGCGTCCTCGCCGCGCAGACGCAGCCACCCGTTTGCCGCACCCCCCACTTCACCCGCGACCCCCGCCCGCCGATAACCCACGCATGGGACGCCCGCTGCTCGCACGCCTGCGCCTCCGGCTTGCCGGCGACTCGGGCTTCACGCTCGTCGAGGCCGTCGTCGCGCTGTTCGTGCTCGGCATCGTCTTCACCGCCCTGGCGGCCGCCTCGATCGGCTCCCTGCGCGCTTCCTTCGTGTCGCGAGCCGAGCAGCAGGGTGTCGACTTCGCCACCCAGGCCATGGAGAAGGCGCGCGCGATGGCCTACGGCGACCTGACGATGACCACCGCTGACCTGGCCGGTGACCCACGGATCGTCACGTGTCCGGAGGGCAAGTGCATCGTCGTGGACACCGGCATCCAGGAAGAGCTGATCGCCCAGCCGACCGGCGGCATCGCCCAGCATCGCGCCCAGATCGCCTCAGCGCTGTCCAACCAGCTCCCCGTCACGATCGCCACCTACGTGACCAACCCGAAGGACACCGACGCCGTCTACAAGCGGGTGACGGTCGTCGCCAACTGGACCGTTGGTGGGGTTGCGCGCACGCGCACGATGTCCAGCCTCGTGACCGAGACCAACCGGGGCCTGCCGATCCCGGTGTTCAAGCTGACGCCGTTGGGCAGCACGTCGCAGACGATCAACGCGGACTTCGACGTACCGTTCGGGTTCGAGTTGTCCAACCAGGGAGCACCGGACCGGTGGAACCTCACCATCGGGGGCGCCGCGCCGTGGCAGTGGTCGCTGTTCCGCGACGACGGCAACAAGGTGTGGGACGACGATCCGGCCATAGACGTGCCCCTCACCAACACGAACGCCCCGGACGACGCGCTCCTGGACACGGGCCGGATCGACCCGACCGCATCGGTCGTCTTCTGGGCGGTACGCGCTGTCCCGGCCGGCACCCCTGCCGGCGACACCTGGTCGCTTCTCACGGCCACGTCGGCAGCGCAGCCCGGCGCCGCCACCGGCACGGCATCGGTGGACATGCTCGTCCGCGTCGTCGTCGGCGCGGTCACCGGAGGTGGCGGCAGTGGTGAGGTCACCACGACGCCGGGTGCGCCCACGGGCCTGGTACTCACGACCGGCGACGGGCGGCTCGACGCGGCATGGACCGCACCGGCCTCCTCAGGCTCGTCGGACATCACCGACTACGTCGTCTCCTACAAGCTGACCAGCGCCACCGCCTGGACGGTCTTCACCGATGGCGTGTCCACCGCCACCACGGCCTCGATCACCGGCCTGGTCAACGGGTCGACCTACGACGTCAGCGTGGTCGCCAAGAACAGCGTCGGCCCCGGGACGCAGGCCGCCACCGCCCAGGGCCGGCCGGAGGCAGCTGTGACGTACGTGGCGCCCGTTCGCTGCGCGGCCGCAATCGCACCGCCCTCCCCGGCAGCAGTGAGCAAGTACTCACTGCGGCAGTACACCCTGCACAATCGTTCGGCGGCGAACCCCACCTGGCCGGGTGTCGGGGTGCCCTTGCCCACCTCCACCACGGGCCAGGGCCTGCCACTGGTCGCCGCCGTGGACGCCCCCCAGGTGCCAGCAAATACCACGCTCCCGGTGTATTCGAGCAACCTCGTGGCCACGGAGCCGGGCCGCATCATCAACGCCGGCGGGAGCCTGCTCAGCGCGGTGACCACCGACGTCGTGGACTGGCGCGGCTCGGTGGGGGGCAGGACATACGACGGGGACCTCGTGGTGCAGTTCTGGGTCGCCCCGGTCACCGGGGACGATGTAGCACTGCCCTGGTCGATCACCGCGCAGCCGTACATCGGGTCCAGCAGCGGAGTCGGCGCGAGCCTGGCCACGGCCGTGACGGCCTCGGGAGCGACCAACTCGTTCGGCGCGAGCGGCTGCACCGGGTGGCAGCAGGTCTGGATGAAGTTCCCGGTGAGCAAGAGGCTGAAGAATGACGAGTACGTGGGGGTCCGGGTCTGGACCGCCGGGGGTGTCGGGAAGATGGCCCGGCTGCGGGTCGGCTACGACGTCGTGGGGGACTTCCCCGCCAACTTCCAGGTGTGGGAGAAGTGATGACCAGCCCGCGGCCCATCCGACACGCCTCCGAGGTCGGCATGACCCTCATCGAGCTGCTGGTCGCCATGACGCTGCTCGGCGTGGTCTCCAGCCTGGTCCTCAGCGGCGTGCAGCAGGCCACCCAGGTCCTGACGCACAATGACGACGAGAACCGCGGCCTGCAGGACGCCAAGGTGATCCTCGATCGGCTCGGCCGCGACATCCGGCAAGCCCGTGGGGTCGTGTGCGATCGGGCTGGGGGCGACACCTACTGCCGCCAGCACCTGCAGCTGTGGATCGACTCGGATTCGGACTACCTCACGGACCCCGAGGAGATCGTCACCTGGAAGCTGCTGGACAACCCGGACGGTCAGCACTTCGACGTCTGGCGCGTCCAGGGGGTCTCACCAGCGGTGCCCACCCAGAAGCGGCAGGCGTCGGCACTCATCGTCAAGACCCTGTTCTCCTACGACGTGGGTATCGACGTCGACCCGAGCCCGTCCACCTTGGTGACGTTGAAGATGGAGTACGACGCCATCGTGGGCCGCGGCGTGGACATCAAGGCGGCGTCGGTCTCCGTCCGGCTCCGGAACAAGGGGTGATGGGCATGCGCGCACTCATGCGCCGACGGTTGGCCGACGACGCCGGCATCGGCATGATCCTCGTGATCGGCATCACGGTGTTCGTCGCGGGGCTCACGGTGACTGCTGCGGTCGTGGCGGAGAACGGGCTTGGCCAGAGCCGGCAGCGGATCAACTTCGAGCGCTCCCTGGCCGCAGCCGAGTCCGGCGTCGACTTCGCCCTCGGCCACCTGCAGTACGCCTTCGACTACAGCCACGCCGACTACCCGATCCCCGCCGCCGGCGGCGTGCCGAAGGCTGGATGCACGGTCGCAGCGATCGACCTGCCCGAGCTGTCAGGGGCCAGCGAGCGCACGTGGGCCAGGGCCAAGCTCACCGAGCTGGCCACCACCCACCCCGAGTGCCTGATGGACACCCCGGATGGCCAGGTCATGGTGCTCAAGCCCAGGAATCCGGTCGGCGGCGCAGGGGTCCAGTACGGGCGGGTCTACGCCATGGGTTGGTCGCCTGACCGCGGCCAGCCCGAGGCCGTGGCCCGGACCATCAAGGTCGAGTACGTGTTCATGCCCTACAAACCGGAGTTCGCGATCCTCACCGGTACCTCACTGCACCTGCAGTCCTCGAGCACCGATGTGATGGGTGCCTACGGGGTCGACCCGACGGTCGCGGCGGTCCACACGAATGGAGACCTCACGACGACCGGGAACCCGACGGTCACCGGGCCGGTCACCTACTCGGGAGCAGGCTCCGGGGGCTCCGGGAACTTCCTGGGCGGGACAGCCACGCGCGCGGCGGAGGTCCGCATGCCGAGGGTGAGCGCCGAGGCCTTCTACGGCCAGGCCCCCTCGGCACATCCCGAGGCGATGGCCACCTGGACCGACCTGTGTCCCGACGGGACAGCACGCGCCCACTCGAGCGCCGGCCCGTGCACCGCGGCGACCAGCAAGGGCAGCTCGCCGTTCCAGGGTTGGTCCTACAACTCGGGTCAGCACAAGTGGACCGCCAGCAAGGACACCAGCCCGGGCACCTACTACGTGCACCATGCCGATGTGGCCAACGGCAACGGCAACGGGTCCATCGCCAATCTCAGCGTCATTGCCTCGGCGACCTCCACCGACTGCGCCACCAAGCAGTACGGCAACATCGTCTGGGACCACTACGACACGCCCGCGTGGGCGTTCAAGAACCTGTTCTTCCTGGCCGACGGAGACCTGTCCGCGACGTCGAACTTCTACTCGGGCCAGAGCTCGGCGACCAACGTGATCTCGGGCATGTACATCGCGGGGGAGGAGATCCAGGTATGGACCAGTTCCAGCGGGCTGGTCGGCTCGGTGCTCGCGGCGAACCAGTGCCCTGCGGACACCGGACCGGTCGCCTCGAACGAGGTGCAGGGCCAGATCATCCGTTTCGACCCGAACGGCGACTCGCCCTTCTCCTCGCTCATCTCGACGACCCTGTGGCTCGAGTACTGAGCCGCACCGCACCGCAACCTTCCCGTGACCCTGTGGACAGCCTGCGGCGGCTGCGCCGCGACCACTGACAGAATCGCCGATCGTGGATCCCGTCGAGCTTGTCGCCATCGCCTTCGTCGCCCTCGCCGGCCTGGCGATCGGCTCGTTCCTCAACGTCGTCATCTGGCGGGTCCCGCGCGGAGAGTCGATCGTCTCCCCGCCCTCGCACTGCCCGGGGTGCGGGGCCGAGATCTCCCCGCGCGACAACATCCCCGTCGTGTCCTGGTTGTTGCTGCGGGGGCGCTGTCGGCACTGCGCGGCGCGGATCAGCGTGCGCTATCCGGCGGTCGAGCTGCTCACCGCGGCGCTGTTCGGCGCCATGGCGGCCCGGTTCGGGCTGGCCTGGGAGCTGCCCGCCTACCTGTACCTGTAGGCCGTGGGCGTCGCGCTGGCGTTCATCGACCTGGACACCAAGCGCCTGCCCAACGCGCTCACGCTGCCCTCCTACCCGATCCTGGCCGGTCTGTTCCTGCTGCCCGCAGCGCTGGACCCGGCCTGGTCGACGTTCGTGCGCGCCCTGCTCGGCGGCCTGGCGCTGTTCGCGTTCTACCTGCTCACCGCGCTGATCTACCCCGCCGGGATGGGCATGGGGGATGTGAAGCTGGCGGGCGTGCTGGGCATGGCGCTGGGCTGGCTGGGCTGGGGCGTGCTGATCCTCGGTGGGTTCCTCGGGTTCGTCTACGGGGCCGTGGTCGGCGTCGCGCTGATCGTGTCCCGGCGGGCCGGCCGCGGCAGTGCGATCCCGTTCGGGCCCTACATGATGGCCGGTGCGTTCACCGCCATCCTCGTCGGCCAGCCGATCGTGGACTGGTACGGCGGCGTGCTCACGGGCTGAGTGGACCCGCCGGCCTTCAAGTGCGCGTGTTGCACCGCCGATTCTCCCGGCAGGCACTGGTGAAGGAGATCGCCGTGAGACGTCGCAGCACCATCGGACTGGACATCGGTACCTCCAGTGTCCGGGCAGCCGAGGTGTCGTTCCGCGGCACCAGCCCGCAATTGTTGCGCTTCGGCCAGATCGCCCTGCCCGATGGCGCTGTCGTCGACGGGGAGGTCGCCGATGCGCCCGCGGTGACCGCCGCACTCCAGGAGCTCTGGTCCAGCGGACGGTTCTCGCACCGACGGGTCATCCTCGGTGTGGCCAACCCGCGCGTGGTGATCCGGCAGGCGGAGGTGCCCTACTACGGCTCCCACGAGGAGTTGCGCCGTGCGCTGCCGCTGGTCGTCGGTGACCAGGTGCCCATCGACTCAGCCACCGCGGTCATGGACTTCGCCCCCCTCGAGGAGGTGCGGGCCAGTGACGGCTCCCGCTCGCTGGCCGGCCTGCTCGTGGCCGCGGTCGAGGAGATGGTCGCGGCCACGATGGACGCGGTGCTCGCCGCGGGCCTGACCCCGACAGTGGTGGATCTGAGCCCGTTCGCCGTGCTCCGCTCGGCAGTGTGGGGTCCGGGGCTGGGCCTGGCGCGCCACCCCGAAGCGGTCGTGGACGTCGGCTCGGACCTGACCAGCATCGTCGTGCATGAGGACGGCACCCCGCGGTTCGTGCGCATCCTGCTGCACGGTGGCCGTCCGATCAGCACCGCCCTCATGAACGACCTGGGCATCAGCCTCGCGCAGGCCGAGCAGGTCAAGCGCGAGGTCGCCCTGGTCAGCACCGAGCCGGCGGACGCCGCGGCCCGTCGGATCATCGCCCGGGTTGCCGGCGAGCTTGTCGATGAGATCCGCGGCTCCCTGGACTACTTCATGGCCTCCTCGACCCATGGCTCGGTCAGCCGGGTGGTGCTCAGCGGGGGGACCGCCCGGCTGACCGGCCTGGCGGAGCTGATGGCCGAGCGGCTGCACCTGCCAGTCGAACGGGCATCGGCCTTCGAGGGGCTGGACGTCGGACACTCGGGGCTGAGCCCGGCGCAGATCGGGTTCGTCGACCCGATCGCTGTGGTGCCGGTCGGACTGGCCCTCGGGGGTGCCGCATGAGCTACCTGTCGCGCCGCTCGGACCCCGGTGCCCCCGACTCGCCCGGCACCCCGGGCACCGACGCGCTTGCGCCCGGCGAGACGGCGCCTGGCGAGGCGGCACTCGATCCAGCACAGGCGCCGAGCCCCAGTGCGCTGGTGGTGTTGGCCCGCGTCAACCTCATGCCGGCCTCCTACGCCCGCAAGGCTGCGGTGCGCCGCGCCAGGATCGCCGCGATGATGGCGATGGCCGGTGCGGCGCTGGTCTCGGCGCTGCTGTTCCTGGTGAGCTGGCAGGGCGCGACCGCCGCCCAGGAGCGCCTGGACCAGGCCACCTTCGAGCGGGCGATGGCCCAGACCGAGGTGGCGCGCTATGCCGACGTCCCGCGGGTCTTCGACGCGGTGAACTCCGCCGAGGAGCAGCTCGCCCTGGCGATGGGCAACGAGGTGCGCTGGTCGTTCTTCCTCAACGATCTGGCCCTGACCATGCCGAGCGGGGTCAGCCTGGACACCCTGAACCTGACCGTCATCGGTCCCGGCCAGGTACCCAGCGATACCGGCGACGGCCAGCCGGGTGCCAAGGTGGGCACGCTCACGGTCAGCGGCAAGACCCTTACCTACAACAGCGTCGCCAACTGGCTGGACTCCCTGGCCAAGATGGACACGGTCGCCGACCCCTACGTGGCAGGCCTGGCCACCGGCGAGGAGGAGTCGACCAAGATCGTCACGTTCTCCTCCACGGGCGACATCACTTCTGAGACCCTGTCGGGTCGGTACACCGAGGAGTCCCAGCCATGAGCGTGCGCAGGTGGCGGATTGCCGGCGCCGTGGGGTCCGCACTGATCCTGGTGTTCAGCTGGTTGGTCCTGGTGAGCCCGCAGCGCGACCTGGCTGCTGAGCTCGACCTGGAGACAGCCAGCCAGCAGGCGGCGACCCAATCGCTCGAGTCGCGGGCCTCGCTGCTCAAGAAGCAGAGCGAGGAGTTGCCCGCCCAGGAGGCCAAGCTGGCCGCCATCAGTCAGCGCATCCCGAAGGAGACCGCCCTCCCGACGCTGATCCGCAAGTTGAGCGGACTGGCCACCGGCGCCAGTGTCACGGTGACCTCGTTCGATCCCGCCCGTCCCGCTCCCATCACCGTCGAGCAGGCCGAGCCGCCCGCCACCGCTGCCCCGGCACCTGAGGAGGCGCCGGCCGAGGGCGACCAGGACGCTGAGACGGCCGCACCCCCGCCCCCGCCCGCTGCTCCGTCGGTCCAGGCGATCCCGCTGACCATCGAGGTCTGCGGGGACTTCGCCCAGATCCGCACCTACCTCTCAGAGCTCGAGTCCATGCGTCGGGTGGTCGCGGTCTCGGGCGTGTCTGTCGCCCGCGGTACCTGTGGGCAGAACAAGGCCGAGGCGCTGATCGCCCGCATCTCGGCCAACGCGTTCATGATGCCCGACCAGCAGGTGGCGGCAGCAGATGCGGGGGCGACGTCGGCGACGGACGCTGGTGCAGCCACGAGTGGAGCAACCTGATGAGCGAACAGATCCTCGACTCCCAGTCCACCGGGTCCGGCTACGACGGGGCCACGCATGCAGGGCCGACCGCGTCGGCGCCGGACCGGGCGCCCGGCCGCAGGGGCTCGTCGCGGCGGTTCGTGTTGGTCGGCGGGTCGGTCATCGCTGGCCTGGTCCTGGGCGGGGCGTGGCTGATGATGCGCCCGGCCGAGGACCCACTGGCCGATCAGGGCGTGGTGGTGGCCGGTGGGACGGCCACCGCGGGGACCGAGGGCGCGGGGACCGAAGCCGACGCTGCACCGCAGGACGCTCCTGCCGGGGGAGCGGCCGCAGCGGGTACTTCGGGCGCCGGCGAGGCAGACGCTGCGGGTGCCGCACCCGCCGCGGCGGACGGTGGCGCCGCCTCGGGCGAGGCGGAATCCGAGGCGAAGGCCGGAGACACGGTCGCGAAAGCCCCCACTCGGGTACGGATCACCAGTCGTGACCCGTTCGCGCCCATCGTGGCCAAGGCACCCGCTGAGTCGGTGAAGGCAGCCAAGGCAGCCCCCGCGGCCAAGCCGGCGGCCGCGCCGGCCGTGGCCGCACCCGAACCCGCGTCGGGGGCCACGATCTCCGCGCTCAAGGTCTCCCCGCTGGCTGACTCGGTGACCCTCAAGCTCGACGGCAAGAAGTACTCCGTGGACGAGGGCGAGACCTTCGCGAAGTCCTATCGGCTCTACGACATCTTCAACGCCAACTGCGCCGGATTCCTGTACGGCGACCAGAACGCGGTGGTCTGCTCAGGTGATTCTGTGAAGATCGGCTGATTCCGGTCGCGTCCAGGCGGTCTCCCGCCCGGTAGCCCCGCGGCCGACGTCGGGCCGATCGGCACCCTCGCCCCGCCCAAGTCCGCCGTGGTCGCACTTCTCGGCCGATCCGTGCCTGCTCGCCCGACCGTGCCTGCGGCCCGTCCGTGCCCACGGCCCGTGCGCAGCCCGGCCGGGCCCCTGCGCGGACATGACAGAATCGCCCAATGCTTCGATGGTTGACTGCCGGTGAGTCACACGGCCCCGCCCTGGTCGGGATCCTCGAGGGCCTGCCCGCCGACGTCGCGATCACGACCGCCGACATCTCGCGCGCGCTGGCCCGGCGCCGGCTGGGCATCGGCCGGGGGGCCCGGATGAAGTTCGAGGCCGACGAGGTGCGCGTCATCGGCGGCGTGCGGCACGGGCGCACCATGGGCGGCCCGGTGGCCATCGAGGTGGGCAACACCGAATGGTCGAAGTGGTCCGAGGTGATGGCCGCGGACCCGGTCGACGCCGACGTGCTCGACGCCTTGGCGCGCAACGCCCCGCTGACCCGACCCCGACCCGGGCACGCCGACCTGGCCGGCATGCAGAAGTACGGGTTCGAGGACTCCCGCCCCATCCTCGAACGGGCCTCCGCCCGCGAGACCGCGGCCCGGGTCGCGCTCGGCGCGGTGGCCCGGGCGTTCCTGGCCGACGTGCTCGGCGCCGCGGTGTTCAGCCACGTCGTGGAGATCGGGTCCGTGGCCGTCCCCGCCGGGACCGCGCTGCCCACGCCTGCAGACCTGGACGCCATCGACGCCGACCCTGCTCGCTGCGCCGACCCCGACACGGCTGCCCGGATGGCCGCGGAGGTCGAGGTCGCCCGCCGCGACGGCGACACCCTGGGTGGCGTGGTCGAGGTGGTCGTGGACCACCTGCCCCCGGGCCTTGGTTCGCACGTGCACTGGGACCGGCGCCTGGATGCGCGCCTGGCCGGGGCGCTCATGGGGATCCAGGCGATCAAGGGCGTGGAGGTCGGTGACGGCTTCGCGCTGGCGCGCTCGCGCGGATCGCTGGCCCACGACGAGATCGTCCCCGACGGGCCGGGCCGGGTGCGCCGGCTGTCCGGCCGATCCGGGGGCACCGAGGGCGGCATGAGCACCGGCGAGGTGCTGCGCGTGCGCGCGGCGATGAAGCCGATCGCGACGGTGCCCCGGGCGCTGCGCACGGTGGACCTGGCCACCGGGGATGAGGCCCGCGCCAACAACCAGCGCTCGGATGTGTGCGCCGTTCCCGCCGCAGGGGTCGTCGCCGAGGCGATGGTCGCCCTGGTGGTCGCCGACGCCGTGCTCGAGAAGTTCGGCGGCGACAGCGTCGGCGAGACCCGCCGAAACGTCGAGGGGTATCTGGCCGGGTTGGCTGTGCGGTGAGCGGTCCGCACGCGCCCGGTGCGCCCGTTGGTGTGCACGGAATCGACCATTCAGTTGTCGATTCCGTGCACGCCAACGACCGCGGGCCCCTGGTGGTGCTCGTGGGCGTGCCTGGGGCGGGCAAGTCGACCGTGGGTCGGGCGCTGGCCGAGCAGCTGGGCGTGGGTTTTCGGGACACCGACGCTGATATCGAGGCCAGCACGGGTCGGGTGATCGCCGACATCTTCGTGGAGTCCGGCGAGCCGGAGTTCCGGCGCCTGGAGGCCGCGGCGGTGGCCAGTGCGGTTCGGGAGCACCCCGGGGTGCTGGCGCTCGGCGGGGGAGCGGTGACCGACCCGGACACCCGCGCCCTGCTGGCCGCGCAGCCCACGGTCTGGTTGCGCGTGGGCCTGGCCGCCGCGGCCAAGCGCGCGGGCCTGGGCGGCGCGCGCCCGGTGCTGATGGGCAACATCCGCGCCCAGCTCAAGGCCCTGATGGACGCCCGGGAGCCGTTCTACACCGAGGTGGCCACCCTGGTCGTCGACACCGATCACCTCAGCGTCGACGAGTCCGTGGCAGCCATCCGCGCCGGCCTGCCACCGGGCGACCGGCCCGTTCGACTCGAGGAAGCCCCGGCGCCGGTCACCCCTGGCGAGCTTCCTGCGACCGAGGAGCCCCACTCTCGAGCGCCCCTCGGCGACGTCTCCCGCCAGGCCGAGACCGCCACGGAAGGCACCGCATGACTGACACCACCCGGATCACTGTCGCGACCGCCCAGCCCTACGACGTGCTCGTGGGCCACGGCCTGCTCGGCGCCCTGCCCGGGATGCTCGGGCCCGACGTGGTCCGGGTGGCGATCATCCACCCCGCCGCGCTGCGGACCTCCGCCGAGGCGGTCCGCAGCGACCTCACCGACAACGGGCTGACCGCGATCCTGCTCGAGACCCCGGACGCCGAGGAGGCCAAGACCGCGCAGGTGGCCGCCTTCTGCTGGGGCGTTCTCGGCCAGGCCGGGTTCACCCGCTCGGATGCGATCGTTTCCGTGGGCGGCGGTGCGACCACCGACCTCGCCGGGTTCGTCGCGGCCACGTGGCTGCGCGGGGCGCGCGTGGTGCACGTCCCGACGACGCTGCTGGCGATGGTCGACGCCGCAGTCGGTGGCAAGACCGGGATCAACACCGCCGAGGGCAAGAACCTCGTGGGCGCCATCCACGAGCCGGCCGGGGTCCTGTGCGACCTGAACTCGCTGGCCACGCTGCCCCAGCACGACCTGGTGGCCGGGATGGCCGAGGTCGTCAAGGCCGGCTTCATCCGCGACACCGCCATCCTGGACCTGGTCCGCGCCGACCCGGCCGCTGCCACCGATCCCGCCGCACCCGCGTTGCGCGAGCTGGTCGAGCGGGCCATCCGGGTCAAGGCCGACGTCGTGGCCGGTGACCTGCACGAGACCTCGCGCGCCCTGGGCGGGCGCGAGATCCTCAACTACGGCCACACCCTCGGCCACGCGATCGAGCGCGCGGAGCGCTACCGGTGGCGGCACGGGGCGGCGGTCAGCGTCGGCATGGTGTTCGCCGCGGAGCTGGCGTTCCTGGCCGGGCGCCTTGACGAGGCCGAGGTGGACCTGCATCGGGAGGTGCTGACGAGTCTGGGACTGCCCATCAGCTACGCCGGCGCCGGCTGGTCGCAGCTGCACGAGGCGATGATGCTCGACAAGAAGGCCCGTGGCAGCAGGTTGCGCTTCGTGATCCTCGAGAGCATCGGCGCCCCGATCTTCCTCGACGGCCCGGACCCCGCGTTGCTGCTGGGCGCGTTCGCCTCGATCAGTGAGTAGGGTCCGGACATGCGCGCTGTGCTGGTCCTCAACGGTCCCAACCTCGGGCGACTGGGCACCCGGGAGCCCGACATCTACGGATCGGCGACCTTCGCGGACCTCGCCCAGCGCGTGGTCGCGCACGGCGCGCAGCACGGCCTGGATGTCGACGTGCGCCAGACCGACTCGGAGTCCGAGCTGATCGGTTGGCTGCACGAGGCCGCCGACGAGCGGATGCCCGTCGTGCTCAACCCGGCCGCGTTCACGCACTACTCCTACGCCCTGCGCGACGCCGCGGCGCTGCGCACCGCCCCGCTGGTCGAGGTGCACCTGAGCAACCCCCATGCCCGCGAGGAGTTCCGGCACACGTCGGTGATCTCGGCGGTCGCCAGCGGGGTCATCGCCGGCTTCGGCGTCGACTCCTACCTGCTGGCCCTGGACTCGATCGCCTCCGGGGCGGTGCAGTAGCCAGGACGCTGCTGCGAGAGCGCACCGCTGCGACCCGGTACCCTTGAGCCCTGCCGCGGCATGGCCAGTGGTGCCGCACGCCCCGCACACCACGCCCCGCACGCCCACCCGAACGCCCCGCTCCGAACGCCCTCACCGCACCCACCTGGGAGAACCATGGCCACGACCAACGACCTCAAGAACGGCCTCGTGCTGAACATCGACGGCCAGCTCTGGACCGTGGTCGAGTTCCAGCACGTCAAGCCCGGCAAGGGCCCGGCCTTCGTGCGCACCAAGCTCAAGAACGTGCTCTCGGGCAAGGTGCTGGACAAGACCTTCAACGCGGGCCTGAAGGTCGAGACGGCCAACGTCGACAAGCGCGACATGACCTACCTGTACAAGGACGGGGAGGACTACGTCTTCATGGACCAGCAGTCCTACGACCAGCTGCACATCAGTACGGCGACGGTCGGCGAGGCGTCGAAGTACCTGCTCGAGAACCAGAACGCCACCGTGGCCACCCACGACGGCCTGCCGCTCTACGTGGAGCTGCCCGCCTCCGTCGAGCTGGTCATCACCTACACCGAGCCCGGCCTGCAGGGCGATCGGTCCACCGGCGGCACCAAGCCCGCCACGCTGGAGACCGGTGCGGAGATCGCGGTCCCGCTGTTCGTCGAGCAGGGCACCCGGGTGAAGGTCGACACCCGCGACGGGTCCTACCTCGGCCGCGTGAACTGACCGGTGAGCGCACGCAGCAAGGCACGCAAGCGCGCGCTGGACATCCTCTACGCCGCCGAGGTGCGCGGGGTGTCCCCGCTCGACCTCCTCGGTGAGCGGCCCCTGGCGCAGGGAACCGCCCGAATCGCGCCGCCCCCGAACCCGTACGTCGCCACGCTCGTGCAGGGGGTGCAGACCCACCGGGCGCGCATCGACGAGCTGCTGGGGACCTATTCGTCCGGCTGGGCGCTGGACCGGATGCCGGCCGTGGACCGCAACGTCCTGCGGATCGGGGTCTACGAGCTGCTGTGGGCCGACGACGTGCCCGACGCCGTGGTCATCGATGAGGCCGTGACGCTCGTGCGCGGGCTGTCCACCGACGAGTCACCCGCGTTCGTCAACGGGGTCCTGGCCCGGATCCTGGGCCTGCGCCCGCGCCTGGCTGTCTGAAGGCGTCTGCGCCGTCCACCGACGACCCGATCTGTGCCCCGGGTGGGATTCGAACCCACACTGGACGGTTTTTGAGACCGCTTCCTCTGCCGGTTGGGATACCGGGGCGACTGGCCAATCCTAGTGGGACGCGCGGCTAGGGTGGTCGCCGTGTCGGTGCGTGTGGTGGTCGTCGAGGACGAGGCCCTGATCCGCCTGGACCTGGTCGAGATGCTCGCCGAGTCCGGATACGAGGTCGTGGGCCAGGCCGGGGACGGGGAGACCGGGGTGCGCCTGGTGCGCGAGCTGCGCCCCGACGTCGTCCTGATGGACGTCCAGATGCCGGTCCTGGACGGGGTGTCGGCCGCCGAGGTGCTCGGTGCCGACGGGATCGCCCCGATCGTGCTGCTCACCGCGTTCAGTCAGTCGGCCCTGGTCGCCCGGGCGCTGAGCGCGGGCGTCCAGGGGTACGTGGTCAAGCCGTTCACGATGGCTGACCTGCGGCCGGCGATCGAGATTGCTCGTGCCCGGTTCGCCGAGGTCCACGAGTTGCGTGCCGGGGTGGCTCACCTGGAAGGGCGGCTCGAGGCGCGCAAGGTCATCGAGCGTGCCCGTGCGCAGCTGCAGGAGCAGTTCGACTGGGACGAACCCACGGCCTTCGGCTGGCTGCAGCGGGCGGCGATGGACGCGCGCCTGCCGATGGTGGACGTGGCCCGCCGGGTGCTCGACCAGAGCCGCGATTCCGCCCCCTGAGACGCTGCACAGTGGCCCCTCGAGGGCGAGCCTGCCCAACTACGACGGGAACGGCGTGCCCCGGCCGCGGCGTGTCGAATGGGGCGGGGTGCACGAACCCGTCGCCTATCAAGTACGCTCACGCCGAATCTCGGGGCTTTCCCGTGTCACAAGGCTTTCGGTGCAGTCAGCTCGCAGACGGTCTGCCAGCACCGACTAAGGAGGAGAAGTTGTCCAGAAATTTCACGAAGGTCGCCAGTGCTGCGGCCGCCCTTGCCCTGGTGGCACTGGGCACTGCAGGGTGCAGCTCGGACAGCGCTGAGCAGGGCTCCGGCTCCTCCGGCGCACCGGCGGGCGAAAGCGTCAAGATCGGTTTCATGGGTGACCTGACCGGCCCGAACAAGGCGTTGGGCATCAACATCCGCAACGGCGCTGTGCTGGCCATCGACCAGTACAACGCGACCAACCCGGCCAATCCGATCGAGCTGATCGACTACGACTCGCAGGGTGACCCGAAGCAGGCGACCGCCCTGGCGCCCAAGGCGCTCGACGACGGCATCGTCGGTCTCGTCGGCCCGGCGTTCTCCGGGGAGACCGCGGACACGGGCGCCACGTGGGAAGAGGCAGGCATCCCGTTCGTCTCGGCCTCCGCGACCCGGGTGGCTCTGGCCGACAACGGGTGGACGACCTTCCACCGCGTGCTCGCCGACGACGGGTTCCAGGGCCCGGGAGTCGCCAACTTCATCGTCAAGGGGCTCTCGGCCGAGAAGGTGGCCGTGATCGACGATGCCTCCGAGTACGGCAAGGGTCTGGCGGATGAGCTCGCGACGGCTGTCACCGCCGCTGGGGCTGAGGTCGCCGTGCGCGAAGCCGTGGCCGCGGTCGGCACCGAGATCCCCAACTACTCCTCGGTCGTCAGCGCCATCAAGGGCGCCGATGTCGACGCAGTGTTCTACGGCGGGTACTACGCCCAGTCGGGTGCGTTCGCCAAGCAGCTCCAGGACGGCGGCGTGACTGCTGACTTCGTCTCCGGCGACGGTTCGCTCGACCAGGCCTTCATCGATGGTGCTGGTGCGGCCGCCGACGGTTCGTTCCTGTCGTGCACCTGCGCGCTGGTCAACGAGTCCGCCACGGGCGCTGCCGCGACGTTCTTCACCGACTACTCGACGAAGTTCAACGTTGACCCCGGCACGTACTCCGCGGAGGGCTTCGACTCTGCCACGGTGTTCATCAACGGCGTGAAGGACGGCAACACCACCTCCGCCGACCTGCTCAGCTACGCCGACGCAGTGAACTTCCCGGGCATCTCCAAGACGATCCAGTTCGAGGAGAACGGCAACATCTCGGGCGGCACCGTCCTGATGTACAAGATCGAGGACGGGAAGATCACCTCGATCGGCACCACTGACGACGCGACGTCCTGACCGAGCGCCGACAGTTCCGACTGATGGGGGGAGTGCAGATGAGCACTCCCCCCATCAGCCAACACTCTGGATGGGGCCCCATGTGAGCGACTTCTTCACGCTGTTCTGGGCCTCGACGTTCGACGGCCTCACCCAGGGCGGCATCTACGCCCTGGTGGCGCTCGGGTACACGCTGGTCTACGGGGTGCTGCGCCTGATCAACTTCGCCCACTCCGAGATCTTCATGATCGGCACGTTCGCGACAGTGGCGATCATCAACGGATTCGCCCTGCAGAACCCCCTCACCGGCATCGGGCTGATCCTGTTCCTGATGCTCGCAGGACTGGTCGCGGCAGCGGCCAGCGGGGGCTCGGCGGTGATCCTCGAGCGGGTCGCCTACCGCCCGCTGCGTCGCAAGGGTGGCACGCGATTGGCTGCGTTGATCAGCGCGATCGGCGCATCGCTGTTCCTGCAGCAACTGTTCTCACTGTTCTTCCCGGACGTGGTCATCGTGGACCGCGTGATGGTCAAGACCAGCCTGGCCACCATCGGCGAGGGCGTCATCCGCGCGGACAAGCTCCTGGTGTTCGTCGGCGCGCTGGCGATGATGGTCATCCTCGACCGACTCGTGAACGGCACCCGGTTCGGGCGGGCCATCCGCGCGACCGCCCAGAGTCCTGACAACGCCACGCTCATGGGCGTCGACATCGACCGGGTCATCATGATCACCTTCCTGCTCGGCGGGGCCATGGCGGGGATCGGCGGCATGCTCTACGTGACCTTCTTCGAGGCAACGACCTACTTCGTCGGCTTCGTCCTGGGCATCAAGGCGTTCACGGCCGCTGTGCTCGGTGGCATCGGCAACCTGCGCGGCGCACTTCTGGGCGGTCTGGCCCTGGGGCTGATAGAGGAGTACGGCGCCAGCATCTTCGGCGCACAGTGGAAGGACGTCATCGCCTTCTCGGTGCTCGTGCTGGTGCTCATGTTCCGACCCACCGGCATCCTGGGTGAGTCGCTCGGGCAGGCCCGCGCATGAGTGAGCCGCAGTCCTCGGGACGCCTTGCCCGCCAGCGCCGCCGATCCGCGGGCGTGCTGAGCAGCCGGTGGCGGGCGCTGCCTGCCTGGGGGCGCTTCCTGGTCTACTCGTTGATGGTCCTCGCCGCGCTCTCCCTGCCCAACATCCCCGGTCTCGGGGACATCATGACGCCCGGCAGTTCGTGGGAGCGGGTGCTCGTCTACCCGATCGGCATCTACATCCTGCTGGCCCTCGGGCTCAACGTCGTCGTGGGCTACACCGGCCTGCTGGACCTCGGATTCGTGGCCTTCTTCGCGATCGGGGCCTACACGATGGCCATCCTGGGCACGGAGTTCGGGCTGGGCTTCTGGTTGTCGCTGCCGATCGCGATCGCGCTGTCCATGCTTGCAGGTCTGGCGCTGGGGTCACCCACACTGCGGTTGCGTGGGGACTACCTGGCGATCGTGACGCTGGGCTTCGGCGAGATCATCCGGGTCACCGCGAACAACCTGGAGTCGCTCGGCGGCCCGCGCGGCATCAACGGGATCCCTCGGCCGCCCTCGGTGCCGGGCCTCGACGCCCTGACCTTCTCAGTCCTCAACGTGAAGGCGTACTACTACCTCATCGTGGGCTTCATCGTCGTGGTGATCATCGTGCTCAAGCGCCTGGAGAACAGCCGGGTCGGGCGGTCGTGGACGGCCATCCGGGAGGACGAGGATGCAGCCGAGCTGATGGGGGTACCCACTCTGAAGTTCAAGCTGTGGGCGTTCACCGTGGGCGCGGCGATCGGCGGCACAGCGGGGGTCATCTATGCCTCGTTCCAGACAGCCATCCGGCCGGCGGACTTCCCGTTCATCCTCTCGGCCACGGTCCTGGCCGCCGTCGTGCTCGGCGGTGCGGGCCACATCCCCGGCGTGATCCTCGGCGCCTTCCTGGTGGCCTGGCTCCCGGAGGTCTCGCGCGAGTTCAGCCAGTACCGTGTCCTGGTGTTCGGGGCGGTCCTGGTCATCATGATGATCGTGCGGCCCCAGGGCCTGTGGCCCTCGCGGATCAGGGCGGCAGAGCTCAAGGAGGGCGAGGGTGGTATGGGTCAGCTCGGTGGCGAGGTCGGCGCCGTGGTCGCCCAAGCGGAGGGGACGCGATGAGTGGCACCCGGCTGTTGACCCTGGATTCGGTGACCATGCGGTTCGGGGGCCTCACCGCCGTCGACTCGTTGGAGTTGCATGTCGACTCCGGTGAGATCCTGGGGCTGATCGGCCCGAACGGCGCGGGCAAGACGACGGTCTTCAACATGGTCACCGGGGTCTACAGCCCGACCGAGGGCGAGATCAGCTTCGATGGCACCGTCCTGAACGGCCTGCGGCCGCACAAGGTCACGCGGGCCGGTTTGGCCCGGACGTTCCAGAACATCCGGCTGTTCGACAACATGACCGCTCTGGACAACGTGATCGTCGGCACGCACGCGCGCCATCGCTCCAGCGTCGTCGGAGCGGTGCTGGGCCTGCCGCGCTTCCGCGCCGAGGAGCGGCAGGCCAAGGAGCGGGCCCTGGAACTGCTGAAGTTCGTCGGAGTCTCGGACAAGTCCGGCATGGCAGCGCGCTACCTGTCCTACGGCGACCAACGACGCCTGGAGATCGCACGCGCGCTGGGCACCACCCCCAAGCTGCTCCTGCTCGATGAGCCGGCCGCGGGGATGAACCCCTCGGAGAAGTCCGAGCTCGTGGAGCTGATCCGCCGCATCCGCGACACCGGAGTCACGGTGCTGCTCATCGAGCACGACATGGGGCTGGTCATGGGCATCAGCGATCGCCTGGCGGTCATCGACTTCGGGGTCAAGATCGCCGACGGGCTGCCGGCGGACGTCCGGCGGGATCCCGAGGTCATCAGGGCCTACCTCGGGGAGGTGTCCGATGCTTCTTGAGGTCAAGGACCTGGCGGTGGCCTACGGGCGGATCGCCGCGCTGCATGGCGTCTCCCTCGACGTGGATGAGGGTGAGATCGTCACCCTCGTGGGTGCCAACGGAGCCGGGAAGACCACCCTGCTCAAGACCCTGTCGGGGTTGCGGCGGGTCAGTTCGGGGTCGGTGACCTTCGACGGCCAGGAGATCGTCGACCTCGCCGGCCACAAGCGGGTCGGCCTCGGGATCTCGCAGGCGCCGGAGGGTCGGGGGATCTTCCCAGGGATGACGGTCGGGGAGAACCTCTCGATGGGCGCGTATTCGCGGGGCAAGCCGGACCCCGATGACCTCGAGCGGGTCTTCACCCTGTTTCCCCGGCTCAACGAGCGCCGCAGCCAGGCCGGTGGGACCCTCTCCGGCGGTGAGCAGCAGATGTTGGCGATCGGCCGCGCCCTGATGGCCCGGCCCCGGCTGCTGCTCCTGGACGAGCCGTCCATGGGGCTGGCCCCGCAGATGATCCAGTTGATCTTCCAGATCATCCACGAGATCAACGAGCAGGGCACGACGATCCTGCTCGTCGAGCAGAACGCGGTGCAGGCCCTCACGGTCGCGCACCGGGCCTACGTGATGGAGACCGGCAACATCACCAAGACCGGGACAGGTGAGGAACTGCTCGGCGATGCGTCGATCATCGAGGCGTACCTCGGCGGCTGAACCGGCCCGGCGAGCGCTGGGGCGTTGCCGGCAACAGCAGTCGTCCGGGGGTCCCGGATGTCCCGTGCGCGAGCAGCGGCCTGTGGTCGCGCAGTCCCCGGCTCAGCGCAGTCCCGGCTCAGCGCAGGCCGGCCACGATCGCCGTGAGGATCGGGGCCACGACCAGTGCCGGGAGCAGGTCGCCCACCGGGACGGGGCGAATCCGCAGCAGGCGCAGGGAGATGCCGACCAGCAGCAGCCCGCCGGTGGCGGTGATCAGTGAGATCTGGGCGTCGCTGAGCACTGAGCCCAACGCCCAGCCCAGCAGCGTCAGCGAGCCCTGGTAGACGCCCACCACCAGTGCACTGGCCGCGACCCCCCAGCCCAGGGTCGCTGCGAAGGCGATGGAGGCGAACCCGTCCAGAACGGCCTTGAGGGTGAGTTGGTCGATGCCCAGCCCCAGCCCGTCGGACAGCGAGCCGAGGATCGCCAACGGCCCCACGCAGAACACCAGCGAGGCGGTGACGAAGCCCTCCACGAACGTGTTGGGCGGCGCGGACGCTGGGTCCGGGTCGGTCAGCGAGCCGTCGATCTCCACGTCGGTGGCGCCGTTGCCCAGGCGTCGCCGGATCCGTCGGCCGACCCCCTCGAGCCGGGCCTCGAGCTGCAGCAGGGAGCCGACGATGCCGCCGATCAGCACCGAGCCGAGCACGATGAGCACCCCGGCCGCACCGACCGCGGCTTCGACGGAGGCGTCCAGGATCGCGGCGGCGGAGAGCGCGGCCACCAGCAGCGTGATCAGCCCGAGGCCGTCGGTGACCACGTCGCGCGTTCGCTGCGGCAGCCGGTGGCCCAGGGCGACCCCGATCGCCGAGCCGAGGAGGATCGCGACGATGTTGATGATCGTGCCCAGGCCGATCATGGGCGGTGCCCGCTCGGGCGCCGACGCCGAGGCCTACACCGGGGGGACGGTCGCAGGCGTGGGTGGGCGGGTCTGATGGTCGGGCGCGATGTGTCGCGCTCATTGACTGGGCGCGCGTTCAGCGTGGCCGGTCGCACGGAGGGTGCCGAGTGCAGGGCGTGCCGTCCCCTCGGGAGGCCAGGTGGATCCGCGCGCGGGCGCACCGGGCCACTCACGCGTCGCGCAACAGGCAGGTCAGGCGCGCCGTGCACACCAGCGCCCCGGCCTCGTCGGTGATCGAGATCGCGTAGGACGCGACCGACCGGCCCCGGACCAGTGCGGTGGCTGTGCCGATCACGAAACCCTGGCGCATCGCCTTGTGATGGGTCGCGTTGAGCTCCAGACCCAGGGCGATCCGGTTCGGCCCGGCGTGCAGCGCGGAAGCGATCGAGCCGATCGACTCGGCCAACACCGCCGACGCGCCCCCGTGCAGCAGGCCGTAGGGCTGGGTGTTGCCCGCTACCGGCATGCGGGCGACCGTGCGCTCGGCGCCGACCTCCAGCAGTTCGATGCCCATCCTCTCGGCCAGCGCGCCCATCCCCAGCGCGTCGAGCGCCTCGGCGACAGCCCGCTGCCCCGGGTTCCTCGGGCAGGCGCAGCGGTGGGGCGGAGGTCTCGTCGGCAGCCATGCTCGGCAGGATATCCAGTGCCCAGGAGCCGCCCCCCGCCCCCTGCCTTCGCCCCCGCCCCCGCCCCCGCCCCTCTCGCCCTGCTCCCGCTCCTCGCCCCCCGCTCCCGTTCCGGTGAGGAATCGCTCCAACTCTCGACGCCGTGGACCGACTTCATCCAAGTTCCCTGGTGCGAATTCACCTCGTTCTTGGATCGATCCGCGGGACCCCGACGATCGCCGAGCGCTCAGGCGCTTCCCGAGGTCGCGGAGGACATCGGCCGAACGGACGCGGACGCGACGATCGGGGGGTGCGGGAACGCCGCACGCCGAGACGGCGGGCGCCCGTAGGATCGGCGGGTGACGACTACCCGGCCGCGCCTGCTCCTGCTCGACGGTCATTCGCTGGCCTACCGGGCGTTCTACGCCCTCCCCGTGGAGAACTTCTCCACGACGACCGGCCAGCCCACGAACGCGGTGTACGGCTTCACCTCGATGCTCATCAACTCGCTGCGCGACGAGGCGCCGACCCACGTGGCGGTCGCCTTCGACGTCTCCCGGCGGACGTTCCGCACCGAGCGGTTCCCGGAGTACAAGGCGAACCGGGCCAGCTCGCCGGAACCGTTCCGCGGGCAGGTCGAGCTGGTCCAGGACGTGCTCGGTGCGCTGGGCATCCCGGCGGTGCTCGTCGACGGCTACGAGGCCGACGACATCATCGCCACCCTGGCCGGACAGGCCCGCGACGCGGGCTTCGAGACCCTGATCGTCACCGGCGACCGCGACACGTTCCAACTCGTCGACGACAGCACGACCGTGCTCTACCCGCGCAAGGGCGTCTCGGACCTGGCCAGGATGACCCCGGCAGCCGTGCAGGCCAAGTACGGGCTCACGCCCGCCCAGTACCCGGATTTCGCCGCGCTGCGCGGGGACCCCAGCGACAACCTCCCCTCGGTGCCGAGCGTGGGCGAGAAGACCGCGACCAAGTGGATCAGCCAGTACGGGAGCCTCGGTGAGCTCGTGGCGCACGCGGACGAGGTCAGGGGCAAGGTCGGGGAGGCGCTGCGCGCGCACATCGGCCAGATCGAGACCAATCGCGCCCTCACCGAACTGGTGAACGACGTGCCGCTGCCGATCACGTTGGCCGACACCGAGCGCCGGCCGTTCGACCGCTCAGCGGTGCACGAGGTGTTCGACGCCCTGCAGTTCCGGGTGCTGCGCGAGCGGCTGTTCGACACGTTCCCCGACGACGCCGCGCACGCCGAGCCGCTCGGTCCTGCGGTGGCCCAGCCCCCGGTGCGGGTGGCCGAGCCGGGCACCGTGGCCGACTGGCTGGCCGCAGCCGGATCGCCGGTCGCTGTGGCGGTGCGCGGGTCGTGGGGTCGGGGGACCGGCGAGGTCAGCGCTCTGGGCCTGGCTGCCGAGGGCACCGACACGCTGGTGGTCGAGATCGACGAGGTCACCGACGCTGACGACGCGGCACTGGCCCGGTGGTTCGCCGACCACACGATCGGCAAGGTGCTCCACGACGCCAACGGGCCGATGCTCGCGCTGCGCGCGCGCGGTTGGCCGCTGGTTGGCCTGGTCGGCGACACCGCGCTTGCCGCCTACGTGGTGCTGCCCGGGCAGCGCAGCTTCGACCTGTCCGACCTGGTGCCGCGGTTCCTGCACCGCGACCTGCCCAGCGTCACCGCGCCGGCCGACCAGCTCAGCCTCGACGGGATGGTCGAGGCTGAGGCCCTCGAACAGCTCGGCATCGCCGCGCGGGCCACCCTCGACCTGCACGAGGTGCTGGTCACCGAGGTGACCCGGCGCGGGGGAGCGGCACTGCTGGCGCAGGTGGAGCTGCCCCTGGTGCCGCTGCTCGTCGAGATGCAGGCCACCGGGATCGCGGTGGACCTGGGGATGCTGCACGTCCTGGAGGCGGAGTTCGCCCGGGATGTCGCCGCCGCGCAGGGCGACGCGCACGACATCGTCGGGCGCGAGTTCAACCTGGGCTCGCCCAAGCAGCTCCAGGAGGTGCTGTTCGACGAGCTGGGCCTGCCCAAGACCAAGCGGATCAAGACCGGCTACACCACCGACGCCGACGCGCTGACCAACCTGTTCGCCACCACGGCGCATCCGGTGCTCGAGGCGCTGCTGCGGTTCCGGGACTCCTCGAGGCTGCGCCAGACCGTGGCCGGGCTGATCCCCCTGGCCGATGCCGACAGCCGCGTGCACACCACGTTCAACCAGATCGTCGCCGCGACCGGGCGGCTGTCCAGCACCGAGCCGAACCTGCAGAACATCCCGGTCCGCACCGCAGCGGGCCGGCGGATCCGCGAGGCGTTCGTCGTCGGCGCGGGGTTCGAGTCGCTGATGACCGCGGACTACGCGCAGATCGAGATGCGGATCATGGCGCACCTGTGCGCCGACGAGGGCCTGCGGGAGGCGTTCGCCGCTGGCGAGGACCTGCACACGACCGTGGCCGCGCGCGTGTTCGGCGTGCCACCGGGTGCGGTGGATGCCGACATGCGGCGCAAGATCAAGGCGATGTCCTACGGGCTGGCCTACGGGCTGAGCGCGTTCGGGCTCGGCCAGCAGCTGGGCATCGAGCCCGGCGAGGCACGCCGGCTCATGGACGAGTACTTCCAGCGGTTCGGCGGGGTCCGCGACTACCTGGCCAGCGTGGTCGACGAGGCTCGACTCACGGGCTACACCGAGACGTTGCTGGGGCGTCGCCGCTACCTGCCGGACCTCACCAGCGACAACCGGCAGCGCCGGGACATGGCGGAGCGGATGGCCCTGAACGCCCCGATCCAGGGGTCGGCGGCCGACATCATCAAGGTCGCGATGCTCGACACCCGCGACGCCCTGGCCACCGCCGGGCTGAGTTCGCGCCTGCTGCTGCAGGTCCATGACGAACTGGTCCTCGAGATCGCTCCCGGCGAGGCCGATGAGGTCAGTGGGATCGTGCGCGCCGCGATGTCCGGTGCCGTGGAGCTCGCTGTCGGATTGGACGTGAGCATCGGGATCGGGTCATCGTGGCAGGCGGCGGCGCACTGAGGTCTGGCCGGGGCGGACACACAGAGCGGCGTGCGGTCATCGTCGTGCGATCCTGTGCTCAGAGGAGATGCCAGCGACTGCGGACTCGGGGCGGCAGGTGCAGGTAGGCACGACGGTAGGCGACACGAGCGTGTGGTGACCGCCGGACCCGGAACGCCGGACCCGGAACCGCCGGACCCGAACCCCCGGGAGCCGGGACCCGCCGCCGCGCGCCGAACGGCGGGCCCGAACCGGTAGCAGACGAGGAGGTGGGTGAGCACGTGAGGTTCTCGATGACCGGACGCGGCCTGCGCTGGCTCAGCCGGCTGGCCCTCGCCCTGGGCCTGCTCCTGCTCGTCGCTGCACCGCTGCTGCGCTTCTGGGTCACGCCGGTGCTCGCCCAGTCCCCGCTGGTGCCCGGCGCCGACGCACCGCTCACGCACGTGAGCGGCGGGACGATCACCACCCTGTTCGACCTGGAGCAGAGCGGCGAGCAGGCCGACGCCGAGCCGATCCCGGTGACCCGCACCGAGACGACCAGGGGCGATGCCGCCAGCGCGGAGCAGGCCGGCCAGGCAGGCGCGAACGCCGCGGTGACCGACTCCACCGACCGCACCGTCACCGTGGACGGCCGGCTGATCTCCGAGCTGAACTATCGGCTGGCCGCCGACCGCCGCACCCAGGCGCTGGTCGCCTGCTGCGACGCTCGGGTCGGCGACATCCCGGTGACCGCGGCCGGTGCCGGCAGCCCACTGCGCCTGCCCTGGTTCGTCCCCGACGCGGTCTACCCCTACTTCGACCTCACGCTGCTGCGGCCCACACAGTTGGACCCGATCGGGCGCGAGGAGATCGCAGGCATCCAGGCGGCGAAGTTCCAGCAGGTGATCCCACCGACGCCCATCGGTCCGGTGGCCGCCCCGGGGCGGCTGCTCGGGTCGGAGGCTGCCACGGTGCCCCTGGTCCGCACCCATTCGGTGAACCGCACACTGTGGGTGGACCCGACCACCGGGATCATCCTGCGCAAGGTGGAGCGGGTGCGCGAGGCGCTGCGCGACGCCAACGGACGCGACGTGCTGACACTGCTGGCGATGACCACGGCCAGCACGCCCGAGCAGGTCGACGCCCTGGCCGCCAAGGCGCGCGAGGAGGCCCGCCCAGTGCTCTGGGCGCACTCCTACGGGCCGGCGCTGGCCCTGGGCGTGGGGGCGCTGCTGCTGGCGCTCGGAGTGCTCGGCGTGGTGCTGCGGACCCGGGCCGCGCGCCTCGACGAGGACTTCCCCGATGTGCCCGCCACGTTCGAGGACCTCAAGGAAGCATTCGACTGAACAGGAAGACCGGGGCGCGCGCTGGCAGACTGCGCAGCGCGGGTTGCTCGATGCCGTCACCTGGTCGGTGCGAGCTCCTCGTGAATCGGGGGGACAGGGAGAGGCAGCCGCGTGCAGGAAGTCCACCTCGAACCACGATCGGTCCAGGCGCTGGCAAGCGTGGTGCCCCAGGAACGGGTCGACCGGTTGGTCGACCAGGTCGCCCCCCGGATGGCCCAGGAGTTCGCCGGCCACGGGATCATCAACGTCAACAGCACGGCCAGCGGTGGCGGCGTCGCGGAGATGCTCAACGTCCTGCTGCCGCTGACCCTGAGCGTGGGGGTGCCCAGCCGATGGTTCGTCATCGAGGGCGACCAGGTCTTCTTCGCCCTGACCAAGCGGCTGCACCACCGGCTGCATGGCGCCAAGGGTGACGATGGACGGCTGTCCATGGCCGAGCAACTGCTCATGGCTGGTGTGGTGGCCCGCAACGCTCCCGCCCTGCTGAACCAGCTCACCCCGGACGACGTGGTGATCCTGCACGACCCACAGCCGGCCCCGCTGGCCAAGATGCTCGCCGAGCGCGGCGTCCCGGTCGTCTGGCGCTGCCACGTGGGTTCCGACAACGACAACGAGTACACGCAGGAGGCCTGGGACTTCCTGCGGGGCTTCCTCGAGGGCAACGTCCAGACCTACGTGTTCACTCGCGCGGCCTACGCCCCCGACTGGATCCCGCCGGACCAACTGCGCGTCATCAAGCCCAGCATCGACCCGCTGGCGCCCAAGAACCAGGACCTGTCCGAGGCCGACGTGCGGGGCGCGCTGGCCGGTGCGGGGATCATCGAGGGCGACGGGTTCGAGTCCGCGTCGTTCACCCGCAATGACGGGTCCACCGCCCCGTTCACGATGGTGGCCGAGGTGACCCGCTCCGATGGGCCGACGCCGGCCGACGTGCCGCTGATCGTGCAGGTCTCGCGCTGGGACCCGCTCAAGGACATGGCCGGGGTCATGCGGGGCTTCGTGGACCACATCGCTGCCGACTGCGACGCGCATCTGGCGCTCGTGGGCCCGAGCACGGCCTCGGTGAAGGACGATCCTGAGGGCCAGCTCGTGCTCGACGAGGTCACCGAGGCATGGCGCGCCCTGCCCCACGACGTGCGCGGGCGTGTGCACCTGGTCAGCCTGCCGATGGACGACCCGGAGCAGAACGGTGCGCTGGTCAACGCCATCCAGCGCCACGCCGCCGTGGTCGTGCAGAAGAGCCTGGTCGAGGGATTCGGGCTGACGGTCACCGAGGCGATGTTCAAGGGCCGGCCGGTGGTCGCCTCCGCGGTCGGTGGGATCGCCGACCAGATCGACGACCAGATCAACGGCGTGCTGATCCCCAACCCGCGCGACCTCGAGGCGTTCGGCCGGGCCGTCCTGCGCGTGCTCGGTGATGCCGAGCTCGCGGCTCGAATCGGGGCGGCGGCTCGGCAGCGCGTGATCGACGTGTTCCTGCCCGACACGAGCCTGGAGCAGTGGAACGAGGCGGTCTTCAGCGCTGTGGAGGCCATGCGGGGGCGTTGATCCGGTTGGCGTGACGCAGGTGCAGGCGACCCGCGCATCCTGCGCAGCGTCGGCGCAGCGTCGGCGCCGCAGGACCGGCAGGTCGCGAGAACGGCCACGCGCTGGGAGGATTCGCAGGTGACCGGGAACTTGATGCGATGGGCAGCGCTCGTCGCCG
The DNA here is from genome assembly GCA_963798745.1 of uncultured Actinomycetes bacterium. Lineage (GTDB taxonomy): Bacteria > Actinomycetota > Actinomycetes > S36-B12 > CAIYMF01 > Prado023. The sequence continues at coordinate 162,438 of CAWCUF010000003.1, read as the reverse complement.
GCGGCGTGATCCTCGCAGGGTGCTCCGGGGGGAGCGACCCGGCCGATCCCGATGGCTCGAGCGAACCTGTGGCGCCCAGCCAGGCTGCGGTGCCCTTCACCGACTGCGCGGACGCGTGCGAGGGGGAGATCGACGGCGCGAAGTACCGGATCCTGCTGCCCGACGAGTGGAACGGCACCCTGCTGCTGTACTCCCACGGCTACCGCAGCCCGGTCTCGGTCCCGCCGGACTACTCGCCGGTCACCTCGCGGGCCGAACCGTCACCCGGCTACAACGACGGTGGGGTGCCCCTGGCCCGCAGCCTGCTGAACGAGGGCTACGCGCTGGCCGGCTCGGGCTGGGCCAGCAACGGGTGGGCCGTGTCCGACGGGGTTGCGGCCAACGGCGACCTCTACGACTTCTTCGCCGACGCAGTGGGCGAACCCGAGCGCGTGTACCTATGGGGCGACAGCCTCGGTGGGCTGGTCACGATGGAGACCGCGGAGGCCAGCTCCGAGTGGGTCAGCGGCGCCGCACCGCTGTGCGGGGTGCTGGGCGGGATCGTGCCGAACTTCGACCTCGCGCTGGACCTGCAGTACGGCATCCGTGAGCTGATCGACCCCTCGATGCAGCTCACCGGGTTCGAGTCCTCGGACGCCGCCAGCCAGCAGTTCGTCGCGACCGCGCGCAAGGTCCTGGATGCGGCTGCCTCGGAGAAGGAGCGCGCCGACATCCTCGCGCTGGCGCTGCTGGCCGACGCGAAGCTCCAGACGCAGTCCCAGGACGGCAGCACCGTGGACAGCCAGGTCCAGGCAGCCGCCGAGTCGGCCCTGATCGGCCTGCGGTTCGGGACCGTCGAGCGCTGGGACATCGAGCGGCGCTACGGGGCCAACATCTCGGACAACACCGACACCGACTACGCAGCCAGGTTCTCCGACGAGGACCGGGACCTGCTCGACACGGTCGGCGGCGCGGGTACGGCCAAGCGGATCATCGCGGCCCTGGCGGACGGCGATCGGGTCGCGGCTGATCCAGGCGCGGTGAAGCGGGCACGCAAGGACGGCGGCGAGCCGTCGGGCACCATCGAGGTGCCGACGATCACCCTGCACACGGCGGCAGATCCGTTGGTGGCGGTGCAGAACCAGACCCTGCTTCGCGAGGCCTCGGGCTCGACCGACGAACTCGTCCAACTGTTCACTGTCGCGCCTGACTCCTTCCCCGCCAACCCAGGCGCCCCGTACGGGGCCGGGCACTGTAACTTCACCCCCGATTCGAGGGTCGGCATGATCGACCTGCTCGACCAGTGGGTCCGCGCGGGGACGGCGCCGACCGATGCCTCCGTGGTCGAAGCGTTCGGGCCTGAATCCGGTTTCGACCCAGCGTTCGCGCCGGGGCCGTGGCCGCAGTGAGCGGTCGAGTCGCGTAGGTGCCTGCCCCGGCACGTGAGCCGGTCCGGTACTGACGCCCAGGGAGAACTGACCTGGCTCGGGCGTGTCCTGTGCGAGGATGCCGACCGTGCGCGCGCGCCGGACGGTTGTCCCTCTTCTGGCCCTTGGTCTCCTGCTGGCCGGATGCACCGGGTCGAGTGACCCCGGGGCAGACGCCTCGATGTCGGGATCTGCGATCCCGATGGGGGACCCCACCGACCAGTCCACGGACGTGGAGTTCACAGCCTGCGGCGCGGACGGGTACCCGTGCTCCGGGGAGGTCGACGGCGCGCCCTATGACCTGCGGCTGCCCGAGACGTGGAACGGCACCCTGCTGATCTACAGCCACGGGCTGCGTCCGGCGGACCCCCTGACGAAGGACGGTCCTGCTTTCGAGCCGATCGCCGAGCCGGCCCCCGGCGTGGCCGCCGGCATCGACGTGGTCGCCGATGCTCTGCTGGAGCAGGGCTACGCCCTGGCCGGTGCCGGCTCGCCGACCGGCGGCTGGACCATCGCCGACTCCGTGGCCTCGCTGGCCTCTGTCCGCGCGGCGTTCGTCACCCACATCGGCGTGCCCAACCGCATCTACACGTGGGGCCAGTCCCTCGGCGGCCTGGCCGCGTTGCAGTCCGGCCAGGCAAACGACTGGGTCTCGGGTTCGGCGTCGATGTGCGGTCTGCTCGGCGGTCTGAACCCGAACCTGGACCTGGCACTGGACGCCGCCGTCGCGGTGAAGGCCCTGCTGGCCCCCAAGCTCAAGCTCACGGGATTCGAGTCGATCGCTGAGGCCCAGTCCGAGTACCGCAGGGCGACGAAGGCAGTGTCGCAGGCCGGCGCCGACACCTCGGGCTCCGGGATGGTCGCACTGCAGGTCATCGCCGCTGTTGCCGAGATCCCCACCCGGAACCGGACCTCTGACGGCACGACGCCCCAGAGCCTCAGCGCGGCACTGGTCGAGAACATCAGCCGGGTCCTGGCGCGCAGCACGATCGAGCGGTTCCGGATCGAGGAGCAGTACGGCGGCAACCCCAGCACCAACGTGGGCGTGAACTACGGCGCCCGGGTGATGGCCGATGAGGCTGAGGAGATCGACCGCACCGCCGGTCAGTCGGCCACCCTCGGGCTGGTGCGCCAGATCGCTGACCTGCCGGCGGTGGAGGCCGACCCTTCGGCGCGGACCGCGGCCGGGGCGGATTTCCCGAACCCCAGCGCGCTGACCAAGCCCATCGTCACGATGCACACGGCGGTGGATCCCATGGCCGTCCTGGCCAACGAGACCCTCTACGGGTCCTGGGCTGCGCAGTCCAGTGGGCAGGACATCCGCTGGTTGAACATCAACGTCGCCACGCCCCCGACGATCTACCCGGACGGTGGACCGGCACCGTACGGGGCGGGTCACTGTGCCTTCACGGCTCCCTCGATCGTGGGCGGGGTGCAGATCCTCGACGACTGGGTCCGGCTCGGGCGTTTCCCGAGCTGGGCGGGCAACGCGATCGCCTTCGGACCGGACAGTGGATTCAGCGGCCCCACCGCCCTTCCGACCTGGCCGCAGAGCCCCACGACTGTGACGGGTTGAAGCCGCCAGATTCACCCCTTCGAGTTCATCCCCCGAGGGGCATCCGAGGGGCGCGGTTTGGTTAACTCACTAGGTGTGATGTAGTTCACCAGCATGCGGGTGACCTCCCGTGTGGTTCGTGTCGTAGTGGAGGATGAATGATCAGGACCGTGGTCGGGGGTCTGGCGCTCGCAGTCGTCGCTGGGCTTGCCGTGTACGTGGGCGAAGCGCTGAACCTAGGGTTGCCCAATCCATTGATCGGGGTGGCAGTGGGCGGGGTCCTTGCCCTGGCCCCCGGTGGGCAGCGGATGGGGCGTCTGGCCGGATTCCTGGTGGGCGCGCTGCTGGCCCTCGTCGGCTACGGGATCAACGCCCAGTTCATGCCGGCCAGTAGCAGCGGCGTGGCAGTCACCGGGGTGCTCACCCTGGCCCTGGCCACCGGTGCGGCGGCCCTGTCGGTTGGTCGGATGCCACTGTGGTCCCTGCTGCTGGGTGTGGGCGGATTCGTCGGTGCCTATGACTACGTCTACAACGACAAGCCGTACGACTTCCTCAACTCCTCGGTGCAGACGATGGGCACCTTCCTGGTCCTGTTCGGCATCGGCTACCTGACCGGTGCGCTGGTCGACCTGCTGTTCCCCGAAGAGGCCGAGGACGCGACGCCGGCCGTGGCCGACGAGCGCGAGACCGTAGGAAGTGAGTTCTGATGTCGACCAGGGGCTTCGTGAAGGTGATGGCCGGCACCGCCGGCGTCCTGCTGCTGGCGGCTGCCGCGGGTTCGGGTGCCTCGGCGGTCACCGTCGAGGATTCCGGGGACGTGCAGGCCACCGTCCGCAAGACCGTGCTGCAGACCGCCTCGGCCACCGGTGAGATCATCACCAGCCGCATGTACACGCAGGTCACTGCGGTCGGCAGCGGCACCAAGTCGGTGACCGTCCCGGTCGGGACGACCAGCAACCGCAACCTCAACGAGTTCGGCGCCTTCCCGATGGAGGGTGAATCGATCGTCTTCAACCTCGACGTGGATGGTGGCGTCGAACAGCGGACCCTCACCGATGCCGAGATCAACCCGATGGAGGTCTCGGTCAAGGTCATGCTCGACGGGGTGGAGATCCAGCCCGCGGACGTGGTCGGGGCCAGTGGCGTCCTGGACGTGCAGTACACGGTGCGCAACACCACCGCCAAGACCGCGCCCGTGACCTTCAGCGATGTCGAGGGCAACGAGATCACCGAGGACATCGAGACTGCGGAGCCGTTCGCAGGCTCGTTGGACGTGACCCTGCCCAAGGGGTTCAACGAGGTCAGCGCACCGGGTGCCACGATCGCCGGCAACGGGCAGAACGGTACGCAACTCGGGTACACGATGGTCCTGTTCCCGCCGCTGGGTGCTCCGGAGGCCACGGTGGGCTACCAGGCTCGGATCGACGGTGGCGTGATGCCGCCGGCCGACTTCGCGTTCCTCCCGATCGTGCCGTTCGACAACAGCACCATCGCCAGCACAACGGAGGCGTACCAGAGTGGTGTCGCCACCGGAGCGTCGATCTTCGACGCCGGAACGCAGATCGGAGACAACCTGCTCAAGCTGCAGGCGGGTGCCGGTCAGCTCGTTGCCGGGCTCGGCCAGTTGTCGGCCGGGGCCTCACAGCTCTCCGACGGCCTGGTGAACACCGCGGTCCCCGGAGCCGATGCCCTGGCCTCAGGATCGGCCCAGGTCGCTGATGGTCTCAACGAGCTGAACGGCCAGGTCCCGGCGCTGGAGGACGGGGTCAACCAGTTGGACGCCGGCGCCAACCAGCTCTCCGACGGCCTCAACGAACTCGACTCGAAGGTCCCGGCCTTGGAGGACGGTGCCGATCAGCTCAACGACGGTGCCCAGCAGCTTTCGGGTGGCCTGGACCAGCTGAACGGCCAGGTCCCCGCGCTCGCCGCGGGTACCGAGCAGCTCAACGACGGCGCCCAGCAGCTCTCGGGCGGCCTGAACCAGCTCAATGGTCAGGTCCCCGCGCTGGAGACTGGCGTGGACCAGCTGGCTACCGGCGCAGCAGATCTGGAGGATGGCATGATCAAGTTGAACGGCGGTCTAGCGCAGCTGGCGGACGCCAACAAGGGCATGCCGGCTCTGGAAGCGGGAGCCAAGCAACTCCAGTTCGGGATTTCCCACGCACCTGGGACGACAGGGCCCTCGGACCCTGGGGGCCTCCTCGAAGGCCTCACCGCCCTGGTTGGCGGGCTGACGCAGGTCTCCAGTGGTGCGGATCAGGTCGCCGCTGGGCTCCCCACCGCCAAGGGAGGCGTCGACGCGGTCAAGACTGGCTTGGATGATGCACTGGTCCCGGACGGGCAGATCGACCAGTTGCAGGACGGTGTGACGGCGCTGAAGGGGTACTGCGATCCAGCGGAGCCCGCTTGCGTCCCAACCGCCGATGCCGTGCTCGCGGGCGTCGATGATCTCAGGACCGAGACCCAGAATGCGTCCGCTGGCCTGGGACAGGTGTCGGCCGGCTTGGCACAGGCGGTCGCAGGATCGCAGGCAGTCGCCGACGGGCTCAGCGATCAGTTGCTGCCTGGTGCTGGGCAACTGCAGGACGGCGTCGCCACGCAGCTGAAGCCAGGAATGGACCAGTTGGTGGCGGGCATCACTGCCGCAACCGCAGCGGTTGTCAATCAGCTCTATCCCGGGTCCCAGCAGTTGACTGCGGGTGCTACCCAGCTCTCTGACGGGCTCGACCAGCTCAACGGACAGCTTCCGGCGCTCGCCGACGGCGTTTCGCAGCTGACGACCGGTGCCTCGCAGTTGGCGGCTGGCACCACCGAACTCAACTCGAAGGTGCCGACGCTGGCCGCAGGGGTCTCACAGTTGGCGGCAGGCGGCGAGCAGCTGGCAGATGGGACGAGCGCATTGAGTTCGCAGGTTCCGACCCTCGCTGATGGTGTCAACCAGCTCGCAGAAGGCGGCGACGCCCTGGCCGCCGGGACGGGTGAGCTCGATTCCAAGTTGCCCGCCCTCGCCAGCGGAGTGCAGCAGCTCGATGATGGCGCCGCGCAGGTGGCCGACGGCAACGAGACGCTGGCCGAGGGCCTGACGACGGCCGCGGACGGCTCTGGGCAGTTGGCTGATGGCCTGACGCAGGCTGAGCCAGGTGCAGGCCAGATCGAGGACGGCGCCGGTCAGCTGAAGGAGGAGGGCGCCGACGTGTTGGCCGACACCGGCAAGGAGGCGCAGATCGGGTTCGCCCGGGATGTCGCCCTGCTGCAGGCATCCCAGCAGTCGGGCCTCGAGGGGACGAACCTTCCCTTCGGTGCGGCGACTGGTACGGACGTCGTTACCTCGGCAGCCGTCCAGATGCAGTTGGCTGGCATCGCCCCGGACACGGAGAACAACGCGCTGAAGTTCGGACTCGGCGCCCTGTTGATCGCCGGTGCCGGTGGTGCGGCGTATGCGGCTCGCCGGAAGGTCACCGCGTAGTCGACCCAGCTCAATCAGCACCACCAACTGCCCGGCACCCGAAGATCAGGGTGCCGGGCAGTTGCCGTCCGCGCAGCGGGCTCCAGCCGCCCCAGGTGCGGTCGTTCCAGTCCGGCCACTCGGGCTCGACGACGGTCTCGATCGAGAACCGCGCTCGCCGCAAAGCCTGGACGTAGTCGCCGAGTGTCCGGTGGAACTCCGCGTAGACCACGTGATTCTTGGGCGCGTACTCGAGGTACGGAGTCCGGTCGAAGTAGGAGCCGGACGCGGCCAGTCCCTCGGGCCCGGGATCGTCGGGGAACGCCCACCGGATCGGGTGGGTCACCGAGAACACCCAGCGCCCGCCCGGCACCAGCACGCGAGCAACCTCGGCGAGGAGAGCGTCCAGGTCGGCCACGAACTGCACTGCACCGTAGGACGCGAACGCGATGTCGAACGAGCCGTCGGCGAACGGCAGCGCGGTGCCCGACGCGGCAACCACCGGCACCGCACCGCCTGCGTGGCGCAACTGGGCCACCGAGATGTCCAGCCCCACCGCCCGCACGCCGTGTTCGGCCAGCCAGCGCGAGCACTGTGCCGCACCCGCCCCCACCTCCAGCGCCCGCTGGCCGCCCAGGTCGTTTCGGGGTCCCAGCAACTCAGCCTCTGCCTCGGTCAGCCCCTCCGGCCCCCACACGAACCCGGCACCGCTGCCCACTTCCCCGGCTGCGTAGTCGATTCGCCCCACTTCTTGGGCCGAATCGACTACGCCAACGCCCGCGCCCGCGCCAGCGAGGAACGCACCGTGCTCCGCCTGGTAGGCGTCGGCTTCGGCGTCCCAGTACGTGCGCGCTGCGGAGTCCGCGGTCGCTTGTGTCAAGGGCGGTTCACCCGCAGCATTCTCGACCCACCGACGTGAATCGTCGGGATTGTCCGATCCTGGCGGGCTGGAGATCACGTGCGCTATCCTGTCAGGGCGTTCCGGGCCTGCGGCGTCTCAGACCGAGCAGGCGTGTGCAGTTCATGTCGTCCCCATCCGGTCACCCCATCCCACCGGCCACGGATCCACGGCAGGTGAACAGTGGCCCGCGGCGTGTCCACGACACCTATCCACCGGAGCAGAAACCACTCCATGACCATCACCCCCACCTCCTCCGCCCCGCAGGTCGCGATCAACGACATCGGCAGCGTTGAGGATTTCCTGGCCGCGATCGACGCGACCATCAAGAACTTCGATGACGGCGACATCGTCGAGGGCACCATCGTCAAGGTCGACCGCGACGAGGTCCTGCTCGACATCGGCTACAAGACCGAGGGCGTCATCCCCTCCCGCGAGCTGTCCATCAAGCACGACATCGACCCCTCCGAGGTCGTCTCCGTCGGCGACCTGGTCGAGGCCCTCGTCCTCCAGAAGGAGGACAAGGAGGGCCGGCTCATCCTGTCCAAGAAGCGCGCCCAGTACGAGCGCGCCTGGGGCACGATCGAGAAGATCAAGGAGGAGGACGGCGTCGTCACCGGCAAGGTCATCGAGGTCGTCAAGGGCGGCCTGATCCTCGACATCGGACTGCGCGGCTTCCTGCCCGCGTCCCTGGTCGAGATGCGGCGCGTCCGCGACCTCCAGCCCTACGTCGGCAAGGAGATCGAGGCCAAGATCATCGAGCTGGACAAGAACCGCAACAACGTGGTCCTGTCCCGGCGCGCCTGGCTCGAGCAGACGCAGTCCGAGGTCCGCTCGAACTTCCTCAACCAGCTCCAGCGCGGCCAGATCCGCAACGGTGTGGTGTCCTCGATCGTCAACTTCGGCGCGTTCGTCGACCTGGGCGGGGTGGACGGCCTGGTGCACGTCTCCGAGCTGTCCTGGAAGCACATCGACCACCCGAACGAGGTCGTGGCCGTCGGCGACGAGGTCACCGTGGAGGTGCTCGACGTCGACATGGACCGCGAGCGCGTCTCGCTGTCGCTCAAGGCGACCCAGGAGGACCCGTGGCAGCACTTCGCCCGGACCCACCAGATGGGCCAGGTCGTGCCCGGCAAGGTCACCAAGCTCGTCCCGTTCGGCGCGTTCGTGCGCGTCGAGGAGGGCATCGAGGGCCTGGTGCACATCTCCGAGCTGGCTGAGCGCCACGTGGAGATCCCCGAGCAGGTCGTGACCGTCGAGGACGACATCTTCGTCAAGGTCATCGACATCGACCTCGAACGTCGCCGGATCTCGCTGAGCCTCAAGCAGGCCAACGAGAACACGACCGGCGCCGGCTCCGAGGAGTTCGACCCCTACCTGTACGGCATGGCTCCGTCCTACGACGAGGCTGGCGCCTACATCGGTCCGGAGGGCTTCGACCCCGAGACCGGCGAGTGGAAGGTCGGCTTCGAGGACCAGCGCGCCGAGTGGGAGGCGCAGTACGCCGAGGCGCACGCCCGCTGGGAGCAGCACATGAAGCAGGTCGAGGAGGCCAAGACTGCCGACAAGGCGGCGGCCCTCGAGACCGGCGAGGGTGTGGGCTCGTACAGCTCGACGGCTCCCGTGGCCCCGGAGAACGGTGGCACGTTGGCCACCGACGAGGCGCTGCAGGCCCTGCGCGAGAAGCTGACCGGCGGCGCCTGACCGGCGCACGTCGGCGCATCGCCGCACCGCGGCGGACGGCCCCGGACCCACCTGGGTTCCGGGGCCGTTCCCTGTCCCGCCGCGGCCGCGCCCCCTGCCCTCGCACCCCGTACCCCGCCGCATCGCCGTCCCCGCGACGCCGCCCGCGCTCTGCCGCCCCGCGACGCCGCCCACACCCGTTCTTGAGGGGGACGATCCAAGTCTCGGCGGCCTCCGCGCGATCGATCCGAGCTTCGTGGCCCCGAACCCCCTCGAACTTGGATCAATCCGCAGCGGAAGTGGGCCGCTCCGCCGCGGAAGCGGGCTGCCCGGAGCCGCTGCTGCGGGCCCAGAGCACTCCGGCCAGCGCCACGGTCCACGCCACCCCCGCGGCGCACAGGGCCAGCGCGCGGATGGACGTGCCGAAGGCCAGCGCCAGTGCGACCAGGCAGGCAACACCAGCCCACAGCAGGACCGTGGCGCGGCGGTCGTGGCGGGCCATCCTGGCGTAGAGCAGCACCTGCACGACTCCGAAACCAGCGCCGGCGAGAGCGAAGATCCACAGCTCTGGACCGACCTCGAGATACTGCGAGCCGGCCATGATCGTGATGATCAGGGTCGGCAGCGCCGCGACGACCACAGTGGCCAGCAACCCCAGCGCAGCCACGGCGATCACCGCTTGCCGCTGGGCGCCGCGGGCGCCGGCCACCATCCGCGGGAACGCCGCGACGAGCACGGCCTGCGGCAGGAAGAACACCGCGCGCGCCACCAGGGCACCTGCTGCGTACAGGCCCGCGTCGAAGGCCGGGAGTACGGCGCGGGCGAGCAGGACGTCGAGGTTGGTCAGCGCGTAGAGGGCGATCAGCGCATGCGCAGCGTGGAACACCTCCACCAGGAAGTCGCGCGTGCCCTCCTCCCGGACCCCCCACGCGGGCTGGCCGACCAGCAGGAACTGCCCGATCAGCGCCCCGAAACCGGCGCCGATCGCCAGGCCCAGCACCGTGCTGTCCGCCGATCCGCCCACGGCCGCACCCAGGATCGCGCCGAGCACCCGGGCAGCGGTGGCCACCACGTAGAGCGCTCCGAGCCGGCGGTGCCGCTCGGCGCCCTGGAGCAGCCCCAACTGGGCCCCGGTGATCGCGAACGGGACGAAGGTGGCCCCCACGAGTATGAGCCCGGTGACATCGCCGAGATCCAGGGCGGCGCTCACGAACGGGGACACCATCGCCGTGAGCGTGAACGTCACCAGCCCGACCACCAGTACGGCCACTGCCCCGACGTGCTGCGAAGAGTGACCGGAGGCCACATGTCTGGCGATCACGACCTGCGTGGCGGCCATCGCTGTGCTGCCCAGCAACAGGATGACGGCCATGGCACCGAACGCCCCGAACTCCTCGGGGCCCAGCAGCCGCGAGACCACCAACATCTGCAGCATGGCGATGATCTGGGAGATCAGCAGCCCGGCGCCGACAAGGGCCGTGCCCTGGACCGACAGGCCCTGGGGCGGCGGTGGCGAGGACGGATTGAGGTCGTCCACACCAGTCGGCTGCTCGGGCTCCACCGGCCCATCCTCGCCCACGACGCGCCGTGCTTGGAAACCCGGGCCGAGGGCCAAGCCCGCTGACCCACTGGCAGACGGGTCTGCGCACGCTGATCCTTGATGCGGCCTGCCGGTGTTGGCCCGAACTGCGCGCTGCGCGTCCCCGGCTCGGCGCCAGTGCACCACGGCGTTGTTGCTGGCATGCTGTGCCGATGATCAGGGTGGGGCTCACTGGCGGGATCGGCTCGGGCAAGTCCACGGTCGCGGACCTGCTGGCCGATCGTGGTGCGGTGGTGGTCGACGGGGACCGGATCGCCCGCGAGATCGTCGTGCCCGGGGAGCCGGCCCTGGCAGCGATCGTGGACCGGTTCGGGCCCAGCGTCCTGCAGGACGATGGTGAACTCGATCGGGCGGGGCTGGCCGACATCGTGTTCCCGGACCCGGCCGCGCTGTCTGACCTCGACGCGATCATGCATCCACGCATCGCCGCCCGCGCCGAGCTGTTGCTCGAGCAGGCCGCGCGCAACGGTGCCCCGGTGATCGTCTACGACATGCCCCTGCTGGTCGAGAACGGGATGGCCGACGACTTCGACCTGGTCCTGGTGGTGCACGCGCCGGTGCCGGCGCGCCTGGCTCGCCTGGCGGTGCGCGGGATCCCCGTGAGTGATGCGCACGAGCGGATGGCCCGGCAGGCCACCGACGAGCAGCGCGCCGAGGTGGCCGACATCCTGATCGACAACGGCGGGGATGCCGACCAGCTCGAGGCGCAGGTGGACCGCGCGTGGTACCTGCTGCAGGCGGCGACGGGTGAGTAGCGCGCAGGTGGTCCGGCTGGGGAAGTTGGGCAGCGTCGGGACGGCGCTGGGGGCGTAGCCGCGCCTCGGGAGCCGATGTCGGAGGGCTCGCATACGGTGTGGCCATGACCAGACCAGTCACCGACCTGCAGCGGCGTGTCGCGCCGTTCCGGGTCATCAGCGAGTACCAGCCGGCGGGCGACCAGCCGACGGCCATCGCCGAGATCGCCAGTCGCATCGAATCCGGCGTGCAGGACGTGGTCCTGATGGGAGCCACCGGTACGGGCAAGTCCGCGACGACCGCGTGGTTGGTGGAGAGGTTGCAGCGGCCCACATTGGTGATGGCCCCGAACAAGACGCTTGCTGCGCAGTTGGCCAACGAGTTCCGCGAGCTGCTCCCGGACAACGCCGTGGAGTACTTCGTCTCCTACTACGACTACTACCAGCCCGAGGCGTACATCCCGCAGACCGACACCTACATCGAGAAGGACTCCTCGATCAACGACGAGGTCGAGCGGTTGCGGCACTCGGCCACCAACTCCCTGCTGACCCGCCGCGATGTGATCGTGGTGGCCACCGTCTCGGCGATCTACGGCCTGGGCACCCCGCAGGAGTACGTCGATCGGATGGTCCGCCTGCGCGTGGGCGAGGAGGTCGACCGTGACGCCCTGCTGCGCCAGTTCGTGGGCAACCAGTACGCGCGCAACGACCTGTCCTTCGAGCGCGGCACGTTCCGGGTCCGCGGCGACACCATCGAGGTGTTCCCGGTCTACGAGCAGCATCCGGTGCGCATCGACATGTTCGGCGACGAGATCGAGCGCCTGATGACTCTGCACCCGGTCACCGGTGAGGTGCTCACCGACGACCAGGAGACCTATATCTTCCCGGCCACCCACTACGTCGCCGGCCCCGAGCGGATGGAGCGCGCGCTGGGCGGCATCGAGGCCGAGTTGGCCGAGCGGCTGACCGAGCTGAACGCCCAGGGCAAGCTGCTCGAGGCCCAGCGCCTGCAGATGCGCACCTCCTATGACATCGAGATGATGCGACAGGTCGGCTTCTGCTCCGGCATCGAGAACTACTCGCGGCACATCGACGGCCGCGACCAGGGATCGGCGCCGAACTGCCTGCTCGACTACTTCCCCGACGACTTCCTGATGGTCATCGACGAGTCGCATGTGACCGTGCCCCAGATCGGCGGGATGTACGAGGGCGACATGTCGCGCAAACGCACCCTGGTCGATCACGGCTTCCGGCTGCCCAGCGCCGCGGACAACCGACCCCTGCGCTGGGAGGAGTTCCTCGAGCGCATCGGCCAGACCCTCTACCTGTCGGCTACGCCCGGTCCCTACGAGCTGGCCAAGGTCGAGGGGGATGTGGTCGAGCAGGTGATCCGGCCCACCGGTCTGATCGACCCCGAGATCATCCTCAAGCCGACCAAGGGCCAGATCGATGACCTCATGGCTGAGATCAACGTGCGGACCGCGCGCGGGGAACGGGTCCTGGTCACGACCCTGACCAAGCGGATGTCCGAGGACCTCACCGACTACCTGCTGGAGCGCGGCATCCGGGTGCGCTACCTGCATTCGGAGGTCGATACCCTTCGGCGCGTCGAGCTCCTGCGTGAGTTGCGGATCGGGGTCTTCGACGTACTGGTCGGCATCAACCTCCTGCGCGAGGGCCTGGACCTGCCCGAGGTGTCCTTGGTCAGCATCCTCGACGCCGACAAGGCGGGCTTCCTGCGCTCGGAGCGGAGCCTGATCCAGACCATCGGCCGGGCCGCCCGCAACGTGTCCGGCCAGGTCCACATGTACGGCGACACGATCACCGCGCAGATGCAGGTGGCCATCGACGAGACCAACCGGCGGCGAGTCAAGCAGATCGCCTACAACCTCGAGCGGGGGGTCGACCCGCAGCCCCTGCGCAAGAAGATCGCCGACATCACCGACCTGCTGGCCTCCGAGGACGCCGACACCGCCGAGGTGCTGGCCGCCGCGACCACCATGGGCTCGGGACGGGCCCAGTCGCGCGGCCGGGGTGGTGCGCGCCGGACGGGCTCGGGAACAGCCGTGGCCGACGCCTCGGTCGCCTCCGGGGGCTCGCCACGCGCGGACCTGCCCGCCACCGAGCTGGCCAACCTGATCCAGGAGCTGACTGAACAGATGCACGCGGCCGCGGCCAACCTGCAGTTCGAGGTGGCCGCCCGTTACCGCGACGAGGTGTCGGAGTTGAAACGCGAGTTGCGCGGGATGGTGGCAGCGAACTGACCGGTTCCGACCCGCCGTGGGCAGCCCTCCCGCGCAGCCGATCGACCTCGCCTGAGCGCGCCGCGTGAGAAGATGTAACGTCCTCGCAGGTCGCTCGCCTGACGGGGTGAACCGGTCGGGAGGGGCTTGCGGGTGGATGTATCGGCGGCCCTCTGGGCAGCGACCATCCTCGGACTGCTGGGTGTCATCGTCGTCGACCTGATCATCGTCGATCGGCGGCCGCACCCGTTCACGGCCAGGGAGGCCTCCCGCTGGGTGGTCTTCTACGTGGCCCTCGCGCTGTTGTTCGCCGGCTTCGTCACGGTCACGTTCGGGTCCCAGTACGGCGGTGAGTTCCTCGCCGGCTACATCACCGAATACTCCTTGAGCGTCGACAACCTGTTCGTGTTCCTGATCATCATGACCTCGTTCGCGGTCCCCGAGGAGCACCGGCATCGGGTCCTGACCATCGGCATCGTGATCGCCCTGATCCTGCGCGGGACGCTGATCGTGCTCGGCGCAGCGGCCATCGAACGGTTCGCGGCGACCTTCTTCCTGTTCGGCGCGTTCCTGCTGTGGACGGCCATATCGGTCTGGCGCAGCGGGGACTCGGAGGCCGACCCGGAGGGCAACGCACTGATCCGGCTGGTCGAGCGGCGCGTGCCGACCACCCGCGACTACCACGGGACCAGGTTGTGGGTGACCCTCGACGGCCGGCGCCACGTGACCCCCATGCTCCTGGTGATGCTGGCCATCGGCACCACCGACCTGCTGTTCGCCCTGGACTCCATTCCGGCCGTGTTCGGGCTGACCCAGCAGGCCTACCTGGTGTTCACGGCCAACGCCTTCGCCCTGATGGGTCTGCGCCAGCTGTACTTCATGCTCAACGGGCTGCTGGACCGCCTGATCTACCTGTCCAAGGGACTGGCCATCATCCTGGGCTTCATCGCGGTCAAGCTCCTGCTGCACGCCCTGCACGAGACGACCGACCTGGACGTCCCGGTGATCTCGACCGCGTTCTCACTGCTGGTGATCGTCGCGGTGCTGGCCGTCACCGCGACGGTGAGCATCCTCGCGGTGCGCCGAGACCCCAGCCTCGCCGACACCCCCGTCGAGGTCCCGGACCCGGGCACCGGGCTGCCCGATCAGCCCGCCGGCCGCCCGGACCAGGTGCCCGACCAGGGCGGTCAGTCGCCTCCCTCGGACGACAACCCGCAGCACTGACCCGCCCTCGGTGCGCCGGTAGCGAAGAGCGCGAGCCGGTGTCAGAGCGCTGGCTTAGGATTCAGCGCGTGGATCTGGCCGAGCACCATCGCGATCGCCTCACCGTCCGGGGCGCCCGGGAGCACAACCTCAAGGACGTCTCGCTGGCCATCCCGCGCGATGCCCTGGTGGTGTTCACCGGGCTGTCGGGGTCGGGGAAGTCCAGCCTCGCATTCGACACGATCTTCGCCGAGGGACAGCGCCGCTACGTCGAATCCCTGAGCGCCTACGCCCGGCAGTTCCTCGGTCAGATGGACAAGCCGGACGTCGACTTCATCGACGGTCTGAGCCCGGCGGTGTCCATCGACCAGAAGTCCACCTCGCGCAACCCCCGCTCCACAGTCGGGACCATCACCGAGGTCTATGACTACCTGCGGCTGCTGTTCGCCCGGATCGGCAAGCCGCACTGCCCCAGCTGCGGCAACCCGGTCGGCCGACAGACCCCGCAGCAGATCGTCGACCGTGTCCTCGAACTCGAGGCGGGCACCCGGTTCCAGGTCCTGGCTCCGGTGGTCCGCGAACGCAAGGGCGAGTTCGCCGACCTGTTCCGGCAGCTGCAGACGCAGGGCTTCAGCCGCGTCCGCGTCGATGGCACCGTGCACCCGCTCACCGAGCCGCCGACGCTCAAGAAGCAGGTCAAGCACACGATCGAGGTCGTCGTCGACCGGTTGGCGGTCAAGGACTCAGCCCGGCGCCGGCTCACCGACTCGGTCGAGACCGCCCTGGGCCTGGCCGGGGGGATCGTGACCCTCGAGTTCGTCGACCTGCCCGCCGACGATCCCGACCGCGAGCGGCTGTTCAGCGAGCATCTGGTGTGCCTCAACGACGGGCAGTCCTTCGAGGAGCTCGAACCGCGCTCGTTCTCGTTCAACTCCCCGTTCGGCGCCTGCCCGCAGTGCACCGGTCTGGGCACCCGCATGGAGGTCGACCCGGAGCTGGTCATCCCCGACCCGGACCTGTCCCTGGAGCAGGGTGCGGTCGGCCCGTGGGGCAGTGGGCACATCTCGGAGTACTACGCCCGGCTGGTCACCGCCCTGGCCGAGGAGTTCGGCGCCCACGTGCAGACCCCGTTCCGTGACCTGCCGGCGCCGTTGCGCGAGGCGATCCTGCACGGCTACAACCACAAGGTGCATGTCCGCTACCGCAACAGGTATGGCCGCGACCGGGCCTACACCACCGGTTTCGAGGGCGCGATCCCGTTCGTGCAGCGCCGGCACGCCGAGGCCGAGAGCGACACGGCGCGTGAGCGCTACGAGGGGTACATGCGCGAGGTGCCCTGCCCGGCCTGCAACGGTGCCCGGCTCAAGCCGGTGTCCCTGGCGGTCACCGTCGGCGGGGCCAGCATCTCCGCCATCGCCGACCTGCCGATCGGCGAGGCTGCCCAGTTCCTGGCCACCCTGGACGTCTCCGAGCGCGACGCCCAGATCGCCACCCGGGTGCTCAAGGAGGTCAACGAGCGCCTCGCCTTCCTGATGGATGTCGGCCTGCACTACCTGTCGCTGTCCCGACCGGCGGGCACCCTGGCCGGTGGGGAGGCGCAGCGGATCCGGCTGGCGACCCAGATCGGCTCGGGCCTCGTCGGCGTGCTCTACGTCCTGGACGAGCCGAGCATCGGGCTGCACCAGCGCGACAACCACCGGCTCATCGACACCCTGGTGCGGCTGCGCGACCTGGGCAACACCCTGATCGTCGTCGAGCACGACGAGGACACCATCCGCGCCGCCGACTGGGTCGTCGACATCGGCCCAGGTGCTGGCGAGCACGGCGGCGAGATCGTGGTCTCGGGTACCGTCGAGGCGCTGTTGGCCAGCCCCGAGTCGATCACCGGTCAGTACCTGTCCGGTGCCCGCCGGATCGACATCCCCAGGGTGCGTCGCAGGGTGGACCCCGACCGGATGCTGGTGGTCGAGGGCGCCCGCGAGCACAACCTGCGCAACGTCACCGCGGCCTTCCCATTGGGCTGCTTCGTCGCCGTCACCGGCGTGAGCGGGTCGGGCAAGTCCACCCTGGTCAACGACGTGCTCTACACGGTGCTGGCCCGCGACCTGAACGGCGCCCGCAGCGTGCCCGGCCGGCACCGGCGCGTCACGGGGCTGGAGCACCTGGACAAGGTCGTGCACGTCGACCAGAGCCCGATCGGGCGCACGCCGCGCTCCAACCCGGCCACCTACACCGGCGTCTTCGACCACGTCCGCAAGCTGTTCGCCTCCACCCAGGAGGCGAAGGTCCGGGGCTACCTGCCCGGTCGGTTCTCGTTCAACGTCAAGGGTGGGCGCTGCGAGGCGTGCACCGGCGATGGGACGATCAAGATCGAGATGAACTTCCTGCCTGACGTGTACGTGCCCTGCGAGGTCTGCCACGGCGCCCGGTACAACCGGGAGACCCTGGAGGTGCACTACAAGAACCGCACCATCGCCCAGGTCCTCGACATGCCCATCGAGGAGGCGCTGGACTTCTTCGCCGCAGTCCCGCCGATCGCCCGGCACATGCGCACGCTGGTCGACGTCGGCCTGGGCTACGTGCGCCTGGGGCAGCCCGCGCCGACGCTGTCCGGCGGTGAGGCCCAGCGGGTCAAGCTGGCCAGCGAGTTGCAGCGCCGCTCGACCGGGCGCACGATCTACGTACTCGACGAGCCGACCACGGGCCTGCACTTCGAGGACGTGCGCAAGCTGCTCGGGGTGCTGCACTCCCTGGTCGAGAAGGGCAACTCGGTCCTGGTCATCGAGCACAACCTGGATGTGATCAAGACGGCGGACTGGGTCGTGGACCTCGGCCCGGAGGGCGGTTCCGGGGGTGGTCAGGTGGTCGTGACCGGCACCCCCGAACAGGTCGCCGCCGACGATTCCAGCCACACCGGGCGGTTCCTGGCCGACCTGCTCGTCCGCGACCGGGCCACCGCCTAGGCTGGCCGAGCGAGATCGGGTGACAATGGGACAGACCGGTCGACCGGACCAATTGACACGACCTGACATCGACACTGGTGAACCAGCCCGGTCGACCAGACCGGTGCAGGCGACGAGTAGGGGTGGGACATGAGCGGTTGCGGTTGCAACTGTGGGGCGGCCAACGAGGGCAGCGCGGACGTGGGCGAGGCGCCGGCGGTCATGCCGGCGAACGCCGAGGACGCCTCCGGTCTGCGGATGGTGCTGGCCTCCGAGCGGGGCTCGGTGAGTCGACGAGGCGTGCTGACCGGCTCGGCTGCGGCGGTCGCCGTGCTGGCCCTCGGCGCGTGCTCCGCCAGCGAGGAGACCGTCACGAGCACCCCGACCAGCGGCGACTCGACCCCGACCCAGGCCCCGACCGACGCAGCCACCCCGTCGACCCCGGGAACGCCGTCGGGGGACCCGATCGCGGGTGTGGGCGACTTCCCGGTGGGCGGTGGTGTCGTGGTCAGGACCGACGCAGGCGTCGTCGTGATCACCCACCCCACCGACTCCGAATTCCTCGCCTTCGACGGCCGGTGCCCGCATGCCGGGTGCCCCGTGACCGAGGTCGTGGAGAACACCATCATGTGCAACTGTCACGGCAGCACCTTCGACGGCAGCACCGGTCAGCGCGTAGGAGGACCCGCTCCCTCGGGCCTCGAGCCGGTGCCGGTGGTGGTCGAGGGTGGGGAGATCTTCCTGACCTGAGGTGAGCGCCGACTTCCGACCAGCGCCCGGGGCCATCCCGACTGACCCCGGCGTGTACCGCTTCCGGGACCAGCACGGCCGGGTCATCTACGTGGGCAAGGCCAAGAACCTCCGCTCCCGACTGACCTCCTACTTCCAGGACCCCGCGGGGTTGCACCAGCGCACCCGGACCATGGTCAGCACCGCTAGGGCGGTGGACTGGGTGGTCGTCGGCACCGAGGTGGAGGCGCTCACCCTCGAGTTCGCGTGGATCAAGGAGTTCGACCCACGCTTCAACGTCCGCTACCGCGATGACAAGTCCTACCCGTTCCTGGCCGTCACCGTGGGCGAGGAGTTCCCCCGGGTGATGGTCATGCGCGGCGAGAAGCGACCCGGGGTGCGCTACTTCGGCCCTTACGCCCACGCCTGGGCCATCCGGGAGACCGTCGACCAACTCCTGCGGGTGTTCCCGATGCGCACCTGCACGCGAGGGGTGTTCCGGCGCGCGCACGCCTCGGGACGGCCCTGCCTGCTGGGCTACATCGACAAGTGCGCCGCGCCGTGCACCGGCGAGGTGACTGCCGAGGAGCACCGGGCGATCGTCAACGACTTCTGCGCGTTCATGGCCGGGGACTCCGCCAGCTTCGTGCGCGCCCGCACCGAGGCGATGAACACCGCCGCCGCGGAGCAGGACTACGAGCTGGCAGCCCGACTGCGCGACGACCTGTTCGCCCTCCAGCGGGTCCTGGAACGCAACGCCGTGGTGCTGCCCGACGGCACCGACGCCGACGTGGTCGGCCTGGCCAGCGACGAGCTCGAGGCCTCGGTGCGGGTGTTCCACGTCCGCGACGGCCGGATCCGCGGGGAGCGCGGTTTCGTCGTGGAGCGCGTCGACGACGCCGACGAGGGCCAACTGGTGGCCACCCTGTTGGCGCAGATGTACGCCGAGCCCGACGCGGACGTGCCGCGCCGCGTCCTCGTACCGGCGCTGCCCGGTGCGGACGAGGTGAGCGTCCTGGCCGACTGGCTGGGCCAGCAGCGGGGCGGCCCGGTGGCCCTCTCGGTCCCGCGGCGCGGGGACAAGCGCGCCCTGCTGGAGACGGTCAGCCGCAACGCCTCCCAGTCGCTGGCCTCCCACAAGTTGCGTCGCTCCGGGGACCTGACCACCCGCAGCCAGGCGCTGACCGAGCTCACTGACGCCCTGGACCTGCCCGGCGCGCCCCTGCGGATCGAGTGCTTCGACGTCTCCAACCTGGGCGCCGACGATGTGGTGGCCTCGATGGTGGTCTTCGAGGACGGCCTGCCCCGGCCCTCGGAGTACCGCAAGTTCGCCATCAAGGGGTTCACGGGCCAGAACGACGTGGCTGCGATCGCTGAGGTGGTCAGCCGTCGCTTCCACCGGATGGCCCGGGAGCAGGGCGCCTCCGGTCAGGAGGCGGGCCATCCGAGCGCCCCGGGCGATCCGAGCGATCCGAGCGCCCCGAGCGCCGGGTCTGATCCCGGGTCAGATCCCGGGTCCGATGCCGGTGCGGGTAGGTCCACCCGGTTCGCCTATCCGCCCTCCCTGGTCGTGATCGACGGGGGAGCACCGCAGGTCAGCGCGGCATACGGTGCGTTGGCCGATCTGGGGATCACCGACATCGCGGTGGTCGGCCTGGCCAAGCGCCTGGAGGAGGTGTGGCTGCCCGACGAGGAGGACCCGGTGATCCTGCCGCGCACCAGCCAGGGCCTCTACCTGCTCCAGCGCGTGCGCGACGAGGCGCACCGCACCGCGATCCGCTACCAGCGGCAGAAGCGCTCGGCGCGGATGACGACCAGCGCCCTGGACACCATCCCCGGCCTGGGCCCGGCCCGGCGCAAGGCCCTGCTGGCCAGGTTCGGCTCGGTGCGCTCCCTGCGAGCCGCCACCCCCGAGCAGGTCGCGCAGGTGCCCGGGATCGGCCCCGGCCTGGCCGAGCGGGTCGTCGTCGCACTGGCCGGGCAGCCCTCCGCCCCCGTCGTCAACCTGACGACCGGGGAGATCGTGGGCGAGGATGGCCCCACGACCCAGGAGGCCCGATGACCAGCCCCCCCAGAACGAAGACCGAGCGATGACCAGCGCGTCAACTCCCGCCGACGGCATCGCCGGCTTCGAGCTGCTCCTGGTGTCCGGGATGTCGGGTGCTGGTCGCTCCAGTGCGGCCCGCGCCCTGGAGGACCTCGGCTGGTTCGTCATCGACAACCTCCCCCCGATGATGCTGGCGCCCACCCTGGCCCTGCTCGCGGCACGCTCGGATGTCGACCGGATCGCCGTCGTGGTCGACGTCCGGGGCGGCGGCCTGTTCGACCAGCTCTCGGCGGCGATGTCCGAGGTGATCGCCCGAGGCGTGGATCTCAAGATCCTGTTCCTGGAGTCCAGCGACGAGGCCCTGGTCCGCCGGTTCGAGTCCAACCGGCGCCCGCACCCGCTGCAGGACGGTGGCCGGCTGCTGGAGGGCATCCACCGCGAGCGCGCCCTGCTGGGCAACCTGCGCGCCAACGCCGACCTGGTCATCGACACCTCGCACCGCAGCATCCACGAGCTGCGTCGGGCCATCGACGCCGCGTTCGAGTCCGATGAGCCGGTGCGGTTGCGGGCCACGGTGATGTCCTTCGGCTTCAAGTACGGCCTGCCGATGGACGCCGACTACGTCGCCGACGTGCGGTTCATCCCCAATCCGCACTGGATCCCCGAGCTGCGCGACCTGCGCGGCATCGACGCCCCGGTCAACGACTACGTCGTGGCCCAGGAGGGCGCGGTGCGCTTCCTGGACACCTACGCGAAGCTGATCGACCTGGCCACGGCGGGCTACCTGCGCGAGGGCAAGCGGTTCGCGACCATCGCGATCGGGTGCACCGGCGGCAAGCACCGCTCCGTGGCCATGGCCGAGAACCTGAGCGCGCGGCTGGTCCATGTCGGCCTCGAGGTCTCGGTCGTCCACCGCGACCTGGGCCGGGAGTGAGCGATGAATCCGACGGGGAGCTCGGGGACGCGCGGGGCGGGCCGCGGGCAGCGCCTGCCCACCGGATCCGGCCCGCGGGTGGTCGCCCTGGGTGGCGGGCATGGCCTGGCGGTCACCCTGCGCGCGCTGGGCGGGGTCACAGACCAGCTCACTGCGATCGTGGGAATGGGCGACGACGGCGGCTCCAGCGGTCGGTTGCGTCGTGAGCTGGGCGCCCCACCGCCAGGTGACCTGCGGATGGCGCTGGCCGCACTCTGCGGCGACGACGTCTGGGGTCGCACCTGGAGCTCGGTGGTGCAGCACCGGTTCAGCAGCGGGGACCTGGCCGGGCACGCCCTGGGCAACCTGCTCATCACGGCTTTGTGGGAGCAGACCGGGGACATCGTGGCCGGGCTGGACTGGGTGGGCGCCCTGCTCGGTGCCCGCGGCCGGGTGCTGCCGGCGTGCAGCGACGGGGTGCAGATCGTCGCCGAGGTCCGCGACCTGCCCGGCCATCCCGGGCTCAGCAGGGTGTGTGGGCAGTCCCAGGTGGCGATCACCGAGGGCACCGTGGCCACGATCGCCCTCGAGCCGGCCGACCCGCCGGCCCGCCCGGAGGCCGTCGAGGCGATCGCCGCGGCGCAGGCGCTGGTCATGGGGCCGGGGTCCTGGTACACCTCGGTCCTGGCCGGGCTGCTGGTTCCCGGGATCCACGACGCGGTGCTGGGCACCGAGGCCACCCGGATCCTCGTGCTCAACCTGGTCGCCCAGCCGGGGGAGACCTCCGGCCTGCGCCCGAGGGCCCATGTCGAGATCCTGGCCGAGGCTTTCCCCGACCTGCGCTTCGACGTCGTCCTGGCCGATCCCGCCTTCGCCCCCGACCCGCAGTCCCTGGCCGCCGCCTGCGCCCGGATCGGTGGCGAACTCGTCCTGCGCCCGATCCACGACGCCCGGGCCGAGCCCGGTCATCACGACCCGGTGCTGCTGGGGAGGGCGTTCGCGGAGTTGATCGGGCATGGGAGTATTCCCGCATGGCGATGACGGCAGGGGCCAAGGACGAACTCAGCCGGGTTCCCATCACGCGGGCGTGCTGCCGCAAGGCGGAGGTCTCGGCACTGCTGCGGTTCTCCGGGGGCCTGCACCTGGTGGCTGGCCGCGTCGTGGTCGAGGCCGAGCTGGACACCGGCTCCGCCGCGCGCCGGGCCCGGGCCGCGATCACCGAGCTGTTCGGCCACGCCGCCACCATCACCGTGGTGGCACCTTCGGGGATCCGCCGGGGCAACCGGTACGTCCTCACCGTGGCGGCCGACGGCAAGCAGCTGGCCAAGCAGGCGGGTCTGCTGGACAACTCGGGGCGCCCGGTGCGCGGCCTGCCGGCCGTGGTCGTCAACGGCGGGCTGTGCGATGCGGAGGCGGCCTGGCGTGGGGCTTTCCTCGCGCACGGCTCCCTGACCGAGCCGGGTCGTTCGGCGGCGCTGGAGGTCTCCTGCCCCGGGCCCGAGGCGGCCCTGGCCCTGGTCGGGGCGGCGCGCCGACTGGGCATCCCGGCCAAGGCCCGTGAGGTGCGCGGGATCGACCGCGTGGTGATCCGCGACGGCGACGCGATCAGCGCGATGCTGACCCGGGTGGGCGCGCACGAGACAGTCATGGCCTGGGAGGAGCGACGCATGCGCCGCGAGGTGCGTGCCACCGCCAACCGGCTGGCCAACTTCGACGATGCGAACCTGCGCCGCTCGGCGCGGGCAGCGGTGGCCGCAGGCGCTCGCGTGGAGCGCGCCCTGGAGATCCTGGGCGACACCGTCCCAGACCACCTCTCGGTGGCCGGTCGACTCCGCCTCGAGCACAAGCAGGCCAGCCTCGAGGAGCTCGGCGCCCTGGCCGACCCGCCCATGACCAAGGACGCGATCGCCGGGCGGATCCGCCGGCTGCTGGCCCTGGCCGACAAGCGCGCCGCGGAGCTGGGCATCCCGAGCACCGAGGACATGGCCCCGACCGACTGACCCGACGCGCGACCACGACCTCCGCGCTCTCGCCCGCCGCGACCACGACCTCCGGCGAATCGATCCAAGATCCAGTTCCGATCGCCCCCGCGAACTTGGATCGATGCGCTCCACGCCGCGCAGAGTTGGATCGATCCGTCGCCCTCGGGGGCGGGCCGGGCGCACCCCCGACGCGTGGGTCCGACGCCCGGCCGGCGGCGGGGAGGGCTGCCAACGGGCGACCGGTCGCTGGGGTCAATAGGCTCGTGCCTTGCACGAAAGTCGTTCCCCATCGTCAAGGGAGTCCCTCTGTGAAGAAGATCAGTGATCTCGACATCGCTGGCAAGACCGTCCTGCTAAGGTCCGATTTCAACGTCCCGCTGGCCAAGGACGGCTCCGGTGTCATCACCGACGACGGTCGGATCGTGGCCAGCCTGCCCACGATCAATGCCCTGATCGAAGCCGGTGCCAAGGTCGTCGTCGTAGCGCATCTCGGCCGCCCCAAGGGCGTGGGCTTCGAGGCCTCGGGCTCGCTGGCCCCGGTCGCGGCCCGCCTCGGCGAGTTGCTGGGCCAGGACGTCGCGCTGGCCTCGGACGTCACCGGCGAGTCGGCGAAGGCCACCGTCGCCGCCCTGGAGCCCGGTCAGGTCGCCCTGCTGGAGAACGTGCGCTTCGACGCACGGGAGACCAGCAAGGACCAGGCGCAGCGTGCGGAGCTGGCCGGTGAGCTGGCCGCCCTGGCCGACGTGTACGTCTCCGACGGGTTCGGTGTCGTGCACCGCAAGCAGGCCTCGGTCACCGACGTCGCCGAGCTGCTGCCCAACGCCGGCGGACTGCTGGTCGAGAAGGAGGTCCGCTCGTTCTCGAAGGTGCTGGCCGACCCGGACCGGCCCTACGTGGTGATCCTCGGCGGGTCCAAGGTCTCGGACAAGCTCGGCGTCATCGACAACCTCATCGACAGCGTCGACCGGCTGCTGATCGGCGGCGGGATGGCCTACACGTTCCTGGCGGCCCAGGGCAGCCCGGTGGGCGACTCACTGCTCGAGGCAGACCAGATCGAGGCCGTCAAGGGCTACCTGGCCAAGGCTGCCGAGAAGGGCATCGAGCTCGTGGTCCCCGTGGACACCATGGTCGCCGACGCGTTCCCGGGCAAGGACAACCCGAGCCCCGAGCGCAAGGTCGTGGCCAGCACCGAGATCCCCGACGGCTGGATGGGCCTGGACATCGGCCCGGAGACGATCGCGCTCTTCTCGAGCAAGGTCGCCGACGCGAGGACCGTCGTGTGGAACGGACCCATGGGGGTCTTCGAAGTCCCCGAGTTCGCGACCGGAACCTTCGAGGTCGCCCAGGCGATCGCCGACTCCGGTGCGTTCTCGGTCATCGGGGGCGGCGACTCCGCCGCTGCCGTCCGCCAGCTCGGCCTGGAGGACGGCTTCTCCCACATCTCCACCGGCGGTGGTGCATCCCTCGAGCTGCTCGAGGGCAAGACACTCCCCGGTCTTGCGGTTCTGGAGGGCTGACACATGGCACGCAAGCCGTTCATGGCGGGTAACTGGAAGATGAACCTCGACCACCTCGAGGCCATCGCGCACATGCAGAAGGTGGCCTTCGGGCTCTCCGACGAGGACTTCGAGGCTGTCGAGGTCGGGATGATGGTGCCCTTCACCGACATCCGCTCGGTGCAGACCCTGGTCGACGCCGACAACCTGAAGATCGTCTACGGCAGCCAGGACATCTCGGCCCACGACAAGGGCGCCTACACCGGGGAGATCTCCGGGTCGATGCTGGCCAAGCTCGGATGCAGCTACGCGACCATCGGGCACAGCGAGCGCCGCCAGTACCACGGCGAGGACGACGCCCTGGTCAACGCCAAGGTCAAGGCGGCCTACTCCCACGGCCTGTTGCCGATCATGTGCATCGGCGAGGTGAAGGAGGAGCGCGAGGCCGGCATCCAGGAGCAGGTGACCCTGGGTCAGCTCGACGGCGGCCTGGCCGACATCTCCGCCGAGCAGGCTGCCCAGATCGTGATCGCCTACGAGCCGGTCTGGGCGATCGGCACCGGCCTGACGGCGACCCCGCAGGACGCGCAGGACATGTGCGCGGCGATCCGTGGCCGGTTGGCCGAGCTGTACAGCCAGGAGGTCGCCGACGCGATCCGGATCCAGTACGGCGGTTCGGTGAAGGCGGCCAACGCCGCCGAGATCATGGCCGGTCCCGACGTGGACGGCGCGCTGATCGGCGGTGCCTCACTGGACGCCGACGAGTTCGTGGCGATCTGCCGGTACCGGCTGGCCTGACCCGGGTGGGTGGGGGTGCCGGGCAGCCGGCATTCCCACCCACCGGGGTGCCCGGTGGCCGAGGTCCGGGTCCGACCCGGATCGGCAGTTGCGGGGTTGAACTGGGGTCTCTGCGCCGTCGGTCAGGGACAGTGATCCGAACCGGGGAGCGGAGTGCCGTTGGCACGCACCAGCGCGCCGACCGCGTATCCTTGCGCCCATCGACGTGAAGGGAACAATCCAGTGACGACCGCGCTGCAGATCCTGCTGCTGATCCTCAACGGACTCGTGATCGTGTTCGTCCTGCTGCACAAGGGCAAGGGCGGGGGCTTGTCCGACCTGTTCGGTGGCGGGGTGAGTTCGTCGCTGGGCGGCAGCTCGGTCGCCGAGCGCAACCTGGACCGGATCACCATCGCGCTGCTGATCATCTGGGCAGCGGCCATCGTCGCGCTGGGCCTGGCCAGCTAGCTGGCTGACTTCGGGGCCGGCAACGGCCCACCCCTGCACCAACAACGTCTTCGGAGGCACTTGTGGCTGGTGGCAACGCGATCCGCGGCAGTCGGGTCGGTTCGGGACCCATGGGCGAGGCTGAGCGCGGCGATGCCGCCCCACGCCGCCGGGTGACGTTCTACTGCGCACGCGGCCACGAGACCACCCCGAGCTTCTCCGACGAGGCGGCCATCCCCGAGCTGTGGGACTGCCCGACCTGCGGCTACCCCGCCGGACTGGACCCGGAGAACCCGCCCACCCCAGCCAAGGTCGAGCCCTACAAGACCCACCTGGCCTACGTGAAGGAGCGTCGCTCCGACGTTGACGGCGACGCGATCCTCAACGAGGCCCTGGACCGGATGCACGGCACGCCCTGACGGCCACCCCCAGCGGCACCTGGGCGGCGGGTCAGCTCAGGCGGTCCAGTACGCCTCGGGCGGTGTCGGCCACATTCTCCGGGGTGAATCCGAGCTGGCTGAACAGCTCGGTGCCCGGCGCTGACGAGCCGAATCGGCTGATCGACACGCACGCGCCCTCGCTGCCCACGTACTTCCACCAGCCCTGGTCGATCCCCGCCTCCACCGAGACGCGGGCGCGCACGCTCGCGGGGAGCACCGACTCGCGGTACTCGGCAGGCTGCGACTCGAACCACTCCAGGCAGGGCAGCGACACCACGCGGGTGGGCACCCCGTCGGCCTGCAGCAGGTCGCGCGCGCCGAGCGCCACGGACACCTCGGAGCCCGTCGCCAGCAGGAGCAGCTCGGGCTCCCCGCCGGCCGCCTCGGCGATGATGTAGCCACCGCGCGCTGCCGCGTCGGCCGACTCGCCGGCGCTGCGGTCCAAGGTCGGCACGTTCTGTCGGGTGAGGATCAGGCCGGTCGGCCCGGGGTTCTCCAGCGCCGCAGCCCACACCACAGCGGTCTCGTTGGCGTCGGCGGGCCGGGCCACGGACAGCTCAGGCATCGCGCGCAGCG
The DNA here is from genome assembly GCA_963798745.1 of uncultured Actinomycetes bacterium. Lineage (GTDB taxonomy): Bacteria > Actinomycetota > Actinomycetes > S36-B12 > CAIYMF01 > Prado023. The sequence goes on along the minus strand of CAWCUF010000003.1, from coordinate 135,322 downwards.
CCCAGAGGTGCTCGATGGGCTGGTGCGTGGGGCCGTCCTCACCCAGCCCGACGGAGTCATGGGTCCAGACGAACACCGGCTGCAGGCGCATCAGGCAAGCCAGCCGGACCGGGGCGCGCATGTAGTCGCTGAACACCAGGAACGTCCCCCCGAACGCCCGGGTCAGGCCCTGGATCGCGATCCCGTTGAGGATCGCGCCCATCGCGTGCTCGCGGATGCCGAAGTGGATGACACGACCGTACGGGTCCGCCCCGGGGGTGGGGGATCCGGCGGGTAGGAACTCACCTCCCCCGTCGATGGTCGTGCCGTTGGACTCGCCCAGGTCGGCTGAACCGCCCCAGAGCTCGGGCAGGACCTCCGCCAGCGCATTGATGACGGCCTGCGAGGCCTTGCGGGTGGCCAGGGACGTGCCGGGCTCCCACGTGGGCAGGACGTCACGCCACCCCGCCGGCAGCTCACGGGCGGTCAGCCGGTCCAGCAGCTCGGCCCCCTGCGGGTTGCCCGTGCGCCAGGCCTGGTAGCCGACCTCCCACTCGCTGCGCAGCGCCGCGCCACGGTCCACGACCTCCCGGGCGTGGGCCAGCACCTCGTCGTCGACGGCGAAGAACGCATCCGGATCCATCCCCAGGGCGACCTTGGTGGCGGCCACCTCCTGCGCCCCGAGCGCCGCGCCGTGAGCCGCACCGGTGTCGCGGGCATTCGGTGCGGGCCAGGCGATCACGGTCCGAAGGCGGATCAGCGACGGTGCCTCGCGCTGGTCACGGGCCGCGGTCATCGCCTCAGCCAGGGCCGCCACGTCGACTGAGCCGTCAGCACCCAGGCCGACCTCCTGCACGTACCAGCCGTAGGCGCGGTAGCGCGCAGGCACGTCCTCGGTGAACGAGACCACCGTGTCGCCCTCGATCGAGATGTGGTTGTCGTCCCAGATGACGATCAGCTCGCCGAGCCGCTGGGTCCCCGCGAGGCTCGCGGCCTCCCCGGAGATGCCCTCCTGAAGGTCGCCGTCGGAGGCGATCACCCAGGTCGTGGAGTCGAACGGGCTCATGGTCACCGGTGCGTCGGGGTCCAGCAGGCCACGGCTGTACCGGTTGGCCATCGCCACCCCCACGGCCGAGGAGACACCTTGGCCCAGGGGTCCGGTGGTCATCTCGATGCCGCGGGTCAGGTGCAGTTCGGGGTGGCCCGGGGTCTGCGAGCCGAGTGTGCGGAACTGCTCGAGGTCGGCCAGCGTCGTGTTGTACCCCGACAGGTAGAGCTGGATGTAGAGGGTGAGGCTGCTGTGCCCGCAGGAGAGGATGAACCGGTCACGGCCCAGCCAGGTGGGATCGCTCGGGTCGTGGCGCAGGAACCGCTGGAAGAGCAGGTACGCCGCCGGCGCGAGGGCCATCGCGGTGCCCGGATGGCCGTTGCCGACCTTCTGGACGGCATCGGCGGCCAACGCTCGAGCGGTGGCCACAGCGCGATCGTCGAGCTCGTTCCAGCCGGCGATTCCCATCGATTCTCCTCCAGTCGGGTGCTGGCACAGGGTATCGCCACAGGGGGCGGGCCCGGTGCAGCGCCGCGGGTAGCATGGTCGACGTGACCGCAGTGGAGAGTGGCCGAGCGCACGCTACGGGGCAGCCCCAGGCAGACTCACCACCGCGGTGGCGCAGCTATCTGGCGCTGACCAAGCCGCGGGTCATCGAACTGCTCCTGGTCACCACGATCCCAGTGATGTTCCTCGCGGCCGGCGGCTTCCCGCCGATCGACACCATGCTGCTGACCCTCCTGGGCGGCACGCTGGCGGCAGCCGGCGCGAACGTGATCAACCAGGTGTATGACCGCGACATCGATGCGGTGATGGTGCGCACCCAGGCCCGGCCGCTGGTGACCGGGCACATCAGCGTGCGCAGCTCATCGATCTTCGGGGTCGTGCTCAGCGTCGCCTCGGTGGCCCTGCTGGCGCTGACCGTCAACATCCTGTCCGCGGTGCTGGCTGCGGCGGCGATCGGTTTCTACGTGTTCATCTACACGATGCTGCTCAAGCGCCGGACCGCGCAGAACATCGTGTGGGGTGGCGCCGCCGGCTGCTTCCCGGTGCTGATCGGCTGGGCCGCGGTCACCGACTCGTTGAGCTGGGCGCCGTTCGTGCTGTTCGGCATCGTGTTCCTGTGGACCCCGCCGCACTACTGGCCCCTTGCCCTGCGGTTCAAGGCCGACTACCAGGCCGCACGGGTGCCGATGCTGCCCGCGGTCGCCGACGCCGGGGCCGTGGCCACCCAGATCGTCTGGTACTCATGGGCGATGGTGGCGATGTCGCTGCTGCTGACCCCGGTGGCCGGCATGAACTGGCTCTACACCGCGACGGCCGTGGTGCTCGGCGTGCTCTGGATGCGCGAGGCGTACGTGCTGCGCGGCAAGGTGCGCTCGGGCGCCGAGCAGACCGGGGCCATGCGCCTGTTCCACGGATCGATCTCCTACCTGTCCCTGCTGTTCCTCGCCGTGGCGATAGACCCCTTCCTGGGCTGACGGCCGCACTCCTCCCACCGCCACCGCCGAGTCGGCGCGCATCAATCTGGGAACGGCTTGCTGCATGTGGGGCGACAGCGTGCCAGGTTGATCCCGCACGCAGGCCGGACCGCACGCCCGGCGAGGGGCACGTTCCGGCTCGGACGGCAGCGCAGGCGGTGCAGCCGGCTCAGCTCGTTGCGGTGGGCATCGTCAGGCGGACTCGGGCGCCGCCGCTGGGCGAGGTGCCGACCACGATCGTGCCGCCGGCCCGCTCTGCCAGTCGACGCGCGATGTCCAGGCCCAGCCCGGTGGAGCCGGCCACCGACAGCCCACGGGCCAGGACGTCCTGCGAGGGCATCCCCGGCCCGTTGTCCGAGACCTCCAACCAGGCCGTGGGACCCGCGCTCGCGCCGACGGCCACCCGGAAGCCGACCCCGTCGCCGGTGTGCGCGAAGACGTTGCCCACCAGCGCGTCCAGCGCGTCGCCGAGGTCGCGCACCGGCACGGGGACGAACAGCGGCAGCGGCGGGATGTCGGTCACCAGGTCGCGATCCTGGTCCTCGGCCAGCACCGCCCAGAAGGCGGCCCGCTCGCGGGCCACCGCGGCCAGGTCGGCGCTGGCTGGCAATGCGGAGCGGACCGGTCGGCGCGCCTCCCGGATCACCTCGTCGACCATCCGTTCCAGCCGGTCGACGTTGTCGCGCAGCCGGTCGCAGGCCTCATCCGCAGGCAACGCCTCGGAGTCCAGGCGCAGGGCGGCCACCGGGGTGCGCAGCCGGTGGGCGAGGTCGGCGACCTCCTCCCGCTCCAGGCCGAGCAGTTCGTCCACCCGGCCGGCGAGGCGGTTGAGGGCGATGCCTGCCTGGTCGATCTCGGAGATGTCACTCGGCGGCACGCGTGCCTCCAGCTCACCGGCCGCGAGCTGTTCGGCGGTGGCGCCCAGCCGGCTGATCGGGCGCAGGAAGGCTCGGGCGAGCAGCAGGCCGAGCCCCACCGAGAGCACCAGCAACCCGAGGCCGACGACCAGGAGGATGGCCTGCGAACGCCGGACCTCCCCGGTGAGGGTGCCCTCGGCGACGAAGACGCGCAGCACGACCTCACCGTCGTCGGTGTAGACCGGCACCAGCAGGTCCCGCCCACCCCCGGCTTCGGCGAAGAAAGCACCCCTGTCGCGCGCGAGCGTCACCGACGGGTCGACCGGCCGCGGCGTACCCAGGGCTGTGTCGTCGGCCAGGTACACGGTGGCCGGGTGGCCGCTGCGTGCGGTGAAGGCCAGCAGCAGCGCGTCGAGCTCGGCCGGCTCGGCCACCGGGATGCGGGCGACCACCGGCTGGATCTGCAGCACCAGTTCACGCTGGGCCCGATCGATGGCGAAGTCGTCCACGTAGACGAGCAACGGCACGAGGAACGCCACCAGCACGACCGAGGTCGAGGCCAGCAGGGTCAGCAGGATGCGACGGCGCACCGGTTCACGGCTCCACCAGCTTCACGCCCACGCCCCGCACCGTATGCAGGTAGCGGGGCTCCTGGGCGGTCTCGCCGAGCTTGCGGCGCAACCAGGACAGGTGCACGTCGACGGTCTTCTCGCCGCCCCCGTACGAGACGCGCCAGACCTCGGCGAGCAGTTCCCGCTTGGTGACCACTTCGCCGGGGCGGGCCATGAGGTAGGCGAGCAGGTCGAACTCGCGCGGGCTGAGCTCGAGCGCCTGGTCATCGAGGGTGGCGGTGCGGCCCCGGGTGTCCAGGGCCAGCCCGCCGACGGCCAGCGCGCTGCTCGGGGCGGTGCTGGCGGCGCGGCGCAGGACGGCCCGGATGCGCGCGTCGAGCGCGGCCGCGGAGAACGGCTTGATCACGTAGTCGTCGGCGCCGGAGTCCAGCGCGCGGACCACCTGCTCCTCGTCGTCGCGTGCGGTGGCCACGATCACCGGGGTTGTGCTGACCGCGCGCAGCATCCGCAGCAGCTCGACGCCGTCGAGGTCGGGCAGGCCGAGGTCCAGGATCACCATGTCCGGGTCCCCGCTGATTGCCTGCTGCAGGCCGGTCATCGCACTCGGTGCGGAGTCCACGGCGTGTCCGCGATCGGACAGGGCATGGATCAGCGCCGAGCGAATACCCGGGTCGTCCTCCACCACCAGCACTCGTGACATGACCCCACCGTAGACGCTGGGACGCCCTGAGCCCGGCAACTCACCGCGGGCGGTTCGCGACCAACGGTGATCTTCGACGTGTCGGACGGGCCCCCCTTGGTGGAGGTTTGGGGGCAAAGGGGGGCACACTGATGCCATGAGGTACCGCTCGCTGTCCGTCGCCGCGTGGACAGTGGTGGCGCTCGGATCCGCAGCAGTGGGGCTGACCGCGGTCTCCGCGGTGCGCAGCGTGGTCACCGATTCACCGGTGCGGGTCCTGTCACCGGCCGAGGTGGAGCGCCTCCTGGACGAGCCCGACGCAGAATTGCAACCCCTGGCGACCCTGGCCGCAGTGCCCTCAGCGCTCGCGGCCGCGCCCCCGCGCGCGCCGGACGCCCGAGGCCCTGCCAGCTTCTCGGCATCGTCGAGGCGCACCACGGTGCTCGGGGTGATACCCACTGGCCGCGGTGGCGCACCCGGCCCGAGTGCAGAAGCACGCTCGACCCCGCGACCCTCGGCCCAGGCTCGGGCCGGCCGGAGCCCCGCGCCGTCAGGTGCGACGCCCGCGGCAGTGAGCGGTGCCGGAATCGTCTCGCCCGAAGCCCCGTCAGCGCAGGCCACCGAATCGCCGGAGGCCACGGGATCGCCGGGAACCTCCGGCTCACCGACACCGGAGGGCTGGCGGCCTTCGACCCCAGCGCCGAGCGGATCGCCGACGGCGCCCGGTCCGAGTGACTCGAGCCCCGTGCCGTCACCGACTTCCGCGCCGGTCCTCCCCAGTCGAACCCCGTCCGCCCCGGCGCTGTCCTCCCCGCCGGCGCCCCTCGCCACGCCCAGCCCTGAGCATCCCACGGCGACGCCGACCGCGAGTCCGATCCCGTCACCGACCCCGACGGCCGCCTCCCGTCCCGCGGGCTCGGCGACGTCCAGCTCAGCGCCCGGCCTGGGCTCCGAGCCCTCGCGGACCCTCAGCCCAGCGGGCAACCCCGGCGCCGACGCGTCGGCCACGGCAGCGCTGGATTCGCCAGGCGTGGCGACGCCATCCCGGGACACCGCCACCGCGCGCGTCACGCGGCGCGCCCACGCTGAGCAGCGGTCGGCAGCGTTCCTGCTGAAGCAGGGCGAGCGGGGGATCGCCGCAGGTGCCCGGCCCGGAGCGTGCGCTCAGTCGCGGGCGTCCGGCCCGGAGTGTGGGCTCAGCCGCGGGCGCGCAGGCTCAGGTGCGTCTTGATCGTGGCGACCCAGACCAGGCAGGCCAGCAGCATGTGCAGCACCACCAGTGCCCACGGCACGCCGGCGAACCACTGCGTGTAGCCCACGATCCCCTGGACGACCGCCAACCCCAGCAATGCATGCGACCACCAGCGCGCGGGTGCCGGCCCGTCGGTGAGGCGCAGGGCGAGCCACATGGCCACCAGCAGGCCCACGAACAGCAGCACCACGTCGGCGTGCAGCCAGGCTGCGGTCCGCACGTCGATCGGCAGGCGATGCTCCACATCGGTGTCCCCGGAGTGCGGGCCCGCCCCGGTGACGATCGTGCCCAGCACGACCACCGCGGCGGCTGTGGCCACGAGCACCTGGGACAGGACCCGGATCTCGCCCCGGACCAGCCGGCGCACGGGCTGGTCGCCGGGCTCAGCGGCCCGATGGACCAGCACGACGCACCCGGCGATGATCGTCATCGACAGCAGCAGGTGCGCCGCGACGATCAGCGGATGCAGCCCGGTCAGCACCGTCACGCCGCCGAGCAGCGCCTGGGCGAGTGTGCCCAGCAGCGGGACCGCGGCCAGCAGGAGCAGGGGTCGGCGTACCGCCGCGCCCTCGCGCTGCCACCGGGAGCGCAGCCGGAGCGCTGCGACGACCGCGGCGATCGCCAGGATGCCCAGGACGAACGTCAGCAACCGGTTGCCGAACTCGATGTACTTGTGGAACGCCTCCGCCTGGCCCTGGGTCGGGACCAGCGAGCCGTCCACGCACTCCGGCCAGGTCGGGCAGCCCAGACCCGAGCCGGTCACCCGGACCAGACCGCCGGTGACGACGATGCCGATCTGGACGACCAGGTTGGCCATGAAGATGCGGCGCGTCCCCGTGCCGACCGGGGAGGGCGCGGTAGGAACAGAGGTGCGGGTCGGACTGTCGGAAGCGAGCACGCCGCAAGCCTAATCCGCCCCCCGCACCCGCGAGCACCCGGCGGCTCACTCCCAGCGGAACGTGCGGATCGCCAGGGCTGTTCCGGCTGCCGCCCACCCGAGCAGGATCAGCAGGGCGACGCCGGGCAGGCCGGAGCTGCTGCTCGGGTCGAGCAGGGCGCGCAGCGCGTCGCCGAGGGCGGCGCTGGGCAGCAGTCCGACGACCGCCCCAACCGGCCCCGGCAGCCGGTCGGCGGGCAGCACCGTGCCGCCGGCGAACAGCAGCAGCAGGAAGATCCCGTTGGCCACGGCCAGAGTGGCCTCCGCCCGCAACAGCCCAGCCAGGGCGACCCCCCAGGTGCCCAGCGCGACGGCACCGAGCAGGACCACGACCAGGACGAGCGGGATCGAGCCACTCGCCGGCGCCCACCCCATCAGCAGGGCGACCGCGGCCAGCAGCAACAACTGCGCACCGATCACCGCCAGGGTCGCGCCCGTCTTTCCCACGAGCAGCCCGGTGCGCCCCAGGGGAGTGGACCCGAGGAACTTCAGCACCCCCGAGCGGCGCTCGAAACCGGTGGCGATCGCGGTGGCCGTGAACGCCGTGGACAGGATCGCCAACGCCATCACGCCCGGGGTCGCCTCGTCGATCGTGGCCAGCCCGGTCCACGTGATCCCCACCAGCACCGCGACCGGGATCACCAACGTGAGCAGCAACTGCTCGCCGTTGGTCATGAGCTGGCGCCATTCGAGCCGGGCCTGGGCCCACCATCGCGCCCCGGTCGGCGCCGCACCCGGGGCGGGCCTGAGGTCCAGTCCCGGGCTGGGCTCGCTGCTCGCCTGAGCCGCATCACCGGGTCCACCCGGGATCGAGCCGGTCATTGTCTGCCCCGCTTCCCGCGCGCCCGTGGCGCCGGCTCGTCGACGTCCGCGCCCCGGGCTCCCTCGGCCGGTCGGCTGCGCGCCGTGATCTCGAAGTAGGCATCCGAGAGCGTGCCCCCGGTGGTGCTCAGCTCCTGGGGCAGGGCGCCGAGTTCGGCGCACCATGCGGTGACCGAGGCCACCACATCGGCTGTGATCTCGCCCTGGACCCGATAGTGCCCCGGTGCGCTCTCGTGGACGACCAAGCCCTGCGGCAGCCTGGGTGCGAGGTCGGCCACGGGCAGTCCCGGCCGGGTCTGGAAGGTCAGCGCCGGTGTCTCGGTGGTGAGGCCGGCCACCGATCCACTGGCCGCGACCCGGCCGTGGTCGATGACCACCACGTGGTCGGCCAGCGCCTGGGCCTCGTCGAGCAGATGCGTGCTCATCACGATGCCCACGCCCGCCTCGCGCAGCTCGCTCAGGAAGGCCCACACCGACATCCGCGACTCCGGGTCCAACCCGGTGGTGGGCTCGTCGAGGAAGGCCAGTTCGGGGCGCCCGACAAGGGCGCACGCCAGCGCCAACTTCTGCTGCTCGCCGCCGGACAGCCGCCGGTACGGGGTGCGGGCCACGTGGGTCATCCCCAGCCGGGCGAGCAGCGCCGACGGCGGAAGCGGGTTCGCGTACAGCCGGGCGACATGCTCGAGCATGTCGGCGGCCCGCAGCGCGGGCCAGACCCCACCGGACTGGAGCATCACGCCGACCCGGGGCGCCACCTCAGCCCGATCAGTTCGTGGGTCGCGGCCCAGCACACGCACCGAGCCGGCATGCGGTAGGCGGAAGCCCTCGGCGGTCTCGATCGTGGTGGTCTTGCCGGCTCCGTTGGGCCCCAGGACGACGGTGATCTGCGCCAGCTGTGCGCTCAGCGACAGGTCGTCGACCACCGCGCGCCCCGCATAGCGCATCGTGAGTCCGCGGATGTCGAGGGCAGCAGTGGGCACGGTGCAGAAGTCTAGGTCCGGCCCGCGCACCCAGCGCGACCCCGGCCCCGCCCGCCCCGCGCAGCCGGAGGGCCAGGGCGGGGGGTTGTTTGCACTTCGGAGGAAATACGCAACAATGGGGTTGTGGAAATCCTGACAGGAGCGCCAGCGCGAGCCGCCCGGGCCATCCTCGACGGTGGCCCGGCCACCGTCGCGGAGTTGGCGCAGCGACTCGCACTCAGTGGTGCGGCGGTGCGCAAGCACATGGACGACCTCGTCGAGGCCGGACTGGTCCAGGCAGCCGACCGGCCGCAGTACGGCCCGGACAACCGCCGGCGGGGGCGAGGCCGCCCTGCGCGCTACTACCACCTCACCCAGGCCGGGCGGGACCACTTCGGCAACGCCTACGACGACGTCGCCGTGGGTGCCCTTCGGTTCCTGGCCGAGACCAGTGGGCCCGATGCGGTCATGGAGTTCGCCCGGCGCCGGGTGGCCGAGATGGAGGCGCAGTACGCCGACCTGCTCGAGGCCGGTACCGACCCGGGGGAGCGGGTCGAGCTGCTCGCCGACGCCCTCACGGCCGGCGGCTACGCGGCCGTGGTCACCCCCACCGGCAACGGTGTCCAGCTCTGCCAGCACAACTGCCCCGTCGCGCACGTCGCGGCGGAGTTCCCGCAGTTCTGCGAGGCCGAGACCGAGGCCTTCGGGCGTCTCCTGGGCACCCACGTCATGCGACTGGCGACATTGGCGCATGGCGACGGCGTCTGCACGACGCACATCCCCACCGCGATCGGCGGGCGCGAGGGCGCCCTCGAAGCGGCCACCACCGATGGAAGGACCTCCGCGTGAGCGTCAATACCGAGCAGCTCGAGGGACTGGGCACGTACGAGTACGGCTGGGCCGACACGGACACGGCGGGAGCCACGGCCAAGCGCGGGCTCTCCGAGGCCGTCGTGCGCAACATCTCCACCCTGAAGTCGGAGCCGCAGTGGATGCTGGACCTGCGCCTCAAGGGCCTGCGCCTGTTCGACCGCAAGCCCATGCCGCCGTGGGGCGCTGACCTGTCGGGGATCGACTTCGACAACATCAAGTACTTCGTGCGCTCCACAGAGAAGCAGGCCACCAGTTGGGAGGACCTGCCCGAGGACATCAAGAACACCTACGACCGCCTCGGCATCCCGGAGGCCGAGAAGCAGCGTCTGGTCGCGGGCGTGGCCGCGCAGTACGAGTCCGAGGTCGTCTATCACAAGATCCGCGAGGATCTCGAGGAGCAGGGTGTGCTGTTCCTGGACACCGACACCGCGCTCAAGGAGCACGAGGAGCTGTTCAAGGAGTACTTCGGCACCGTGATCCCGGTCGGGGACAACAAGTTCGCCGCCCTCAACACCTCGGTCTGGTCCGGCGGGTCGTTCATCTACGTGCCGCCCGGCGTGCAGGTCGAGATCCCGCTTCAGGCCTACTTCCGGATCAACACCGAGAACATGGGACAGTTCGAGCGGACGCTGATCATCGTCGACGAGGGCGCCTACGTGCACTACGTCGAGGGCTGCACGGCCCCCATCTACTCCAGTGACTCGCTGCACTCCGCGGTCGTGGAGATCATCGTGAAGAAGGACGCGCGCTGCCGGTACACGACCATCCAGAACTGGTCGAACAACGTCTACAACCTGGTCACCAAGCGGGCCGTGGCCCACGAGGGCGCCACGATGGAATGGATCGACGGCAACATCGGCTCGAAGGTCACCATGAAGTACCCGGCCGTGTGGCTGATGGGCGCGCACGCCAAGGGCGAGACACTGTCGATCGCGTTCGCCGGCGAGGGCCAGCACCAGGACGCCGGGTCGAAGATGGTGCACGCCGCGCCGTACACGTCCTCGGCGATCGTGAGCAAGTCGGTCGCCCGTGGCGGCGGGCGCACCTCCTACCGCGGCCTGGTCCAGGTGCAGGAGCAGGCGCACCACTCGAAGTCGACCGTGCGCTGCGACGCGCTGCTCGTCGATGACATCTCCCGCTCGGACACCTACCCGTACGTCGACGTGCGCACCGACGACGTCGCGATGGGCCACGAGGCCACGGTCAGCCGGGTCTCCGAGGACCAGTTGTTCTACCTGATGAGTCGCGGGATGACCGAGGAGGAGGCCATGGCCATGATCGTGCGCGGGTTCGTCGAGCCCATCGCGCGCGAGCTGCCCATGGAGTACGCCCTCGAGCTGAACCGCCTGATCGAGCTGCAGATGGAAGGGGCCGTCGGCTGATGTCGACCACGATCACCGAGCGCGAGACGGGTCCTGTCCGGCCAGTCCGAGATGAGGTCACCCTCGACGCTCCCGCACACGACCTTGCCCCGCGCATCGTCTCCCGCGACCCCAGTGCCTTCCCGGTGCCCCACGGCCGCGAGGAGGAGTGGCGATTCACCCCGCTGGCACGGTTGCGTGGGCTGCACGACGGCACCGCAGCGGACGCCGGGGTGACAGACCTGGCGACCGACTGGTCGGCCACCGGTGCCACCGTCGAGGTCGTCGACCACGACGACTCGCGGGTGGGCGCCTGGTACACGCCCACCGACCGGGTCGCCGCCCAGACCTACGCCTCGGCCACCCGTGCCGCGATCGTCACGATCCCGGCGCACACTGCCGCCGGGTCGGTGCACCTGGACCTGAGCGCTGCGGGTTCGGGCGCCCAGTTCGGGCACGTGGTCATCGAGGTCGGCGAGGCAGCGCAAGGCACAGTGGTGCTGACCCACACCGGCGGAACCGGCCCGGTCGGCACGCTGGTCGAGGCGCATGTCGCCACCGGCGGCAACCTCACCCTGGTGAGCAGCCACGAGTGGGCTGACGGCACCGCGCACGTGGGCCACCAGCACGCCGTGCTCGAGGCCGACGCCACGTTGCGCTCGATCGTGGTCACCCTCGGCGGGGACCTGGTCCGGCACAACGCCTCGGTCGAGTACCGGGGCCGACGCGGCGACGCCGAGCTGATCGGCGTCTACTTCGCCGACGAGGGCCAGCACCTCGAGCACCGGCTGTTCGTGGACCACACCGTGCCGGACTGTCGCAGCGACGTCATCTACAAGGGCGCTCTGCAGGGGGAGTCGGCGCACACCGTGTGGATCGGCGATGTCCTGATCCGGGCGGCGGCCACCGGCACCCGCACCTACGAGCTCAACCGGAACCTGGTGCTCACCGAAGGGGCGCGCGCCGACTCGGTGCCCAACCTCGAGATCGAGACCGGCGAGATCGAGGGGGCGGGGCACGCGAGCGCCACCGGCCGCTTCGATGACGAGCAGCTCTTCTACCTGATGAGCCGGGGCGTGCCCGAGATCGTGGCGCGCAGGCTGGTCGTCCGCGGCTTCTTCGCCGAGGCGATCAACCGGATCGGCGTGCCGGAGGTCTCGCAGCGCCTGCTGGCCGCGGTCGATGCCGAGCTCGGTGCGCTGGATCCGTTGTACGACTTCGAGGCGGCGGATCGGGAGGACGTGTGAGCGCCCAGCCCGCCTGTACCGTCGCCGACGTCCCCGAGGGCACCGCACACCGCGTGCTCCTCGAGGGGGTGCCGATCGCCGTCGTGCACACCGAGGGCCAGTGGTTCGCGGTCTCTGACATCTGCTCGCACGCCGACGTGTCGCTGTCCGAGGGGGAGGTCGACGGCTGCACGCTCGAGTGCTGGCTGCACGGCTCCCGGTTCGACCTGCGCACCGGCAAGCCCAGTGGCCCCCCGGCCGTCACCCCCATCCCCGTCTACCCCGTCACCGTCGAAGGCGACTCCGTCTTCGTGACCGTCGCCTGACCGGCGAGAACTGGAGAACACCATGTCCACCCTGGAGATCCGCGACCTGCACGTCACGGTCGAGGCCGACGGCGGCACCAAGGAGATCCTCACCGGCGTCACGCTGACCGTGAACTCCGGTGAGACCCACGCCCTGATGGGCCCCAACGGCTCGGGCAAGTCCACGCTGGCCTACGCCGTGGCCGGGCACCCCAAGTACACGATCTCGTCGGGCACCGTCACCCTCGACGGTGCTGACGTGCTGGCGATGAGCGTCGACGAGCGGGCGCGCGCCGGGCTGTTCCTGGCCATGCAGCACCCGGTCGAGGTGCCCGGCGTGTCGGTGTCGAACTTCCTGCGCACCTCGGTCACCGCCGTGCGCGGCGAGGCCCCCAAGCTGCGCCTGTGGCTCAAGGAGATGAAGGCCGCGATGGCCGACCTGCAGATCGACCCGACGTTTGCCGCGCGCAACGTCAACGAGGGCTTCTCCGGCGGTGAGCGCAAGCGGGCCGAGATCCTGCAGCTCGGGCTGCTCAACCCGAAGATGGCCATCCTCGACGAGACCGACTCCGGTCTGGACGTCGACGCCCTGCGCGTGGTCTCCGAGGGCATCAACCGGGTCCGCGAGGCCGGCGACGCCGGCGTGCTGCTGATCACCCACTTCAGCCGGATCCTGCGCTACGTGCGCCCGGACTTCGTGCACGTGTTCGTCGACGGTCGGATCGTCGACGAGGGCGGCCCGGAGCTGGCTGACGCGATCGAGGCCGACGGCTACGCGCGCTACGCAGCGGCGGCGGCCTCGGCGTGAGCCCCCTGCTCGACCCGGCCCTGCGGGCGGACTTCCCGATCCTGGCGCGCACCGTGCGCGGCGGGCGGTCGCTGGTGTACCTGGACACCGCCGCGACCTCGCAGAAGCCGGTCGAGGTGCTCGACGCCGAGCGCGAGTTCTACGAGACACGCAACGCGGCGGTGCACCGCGGGGCGCACTTCCTGGCCGAGCAGGCCACCGACGCGTTCGAGTCCGCGCGCGCGGTGATCGCCGGCTTCGTGGGCGCCCGAGCCAGCGAGCTGATCTTCACCCGCAACGCGACCGAATCACTGAACATCGTGGCGCACGCGTTCAGCTCGGCCACCGCGAAGAAGGCGCACGGGGCACCGCTGCCCGAGGGCGCCGAGCGGTTCGTGCTGGCGCCCGGGGACGAGATCCTGGTCACCGAGATGGAGCACCACGCCAATCTGGTGCCCTGGCAGGAGCTGTGCGACAAGACCGGGGCGGTCCTGCGCTGGCTCCCGATCACCGACGACGGCCGCCTGGACCTGACCGACCTCGACACGCTGGTCACCGAACGCACCCGCGTGGTGTCCTTCGTGCACCAGTCCAACATCTTGGGCACGATCAACCCGGTCGCCCCGCTGGTGCAACGCGCGCGTGCGGTCGGTGCGCTGGTCGTCCTGGACGCCTGCCAGTCGGTGCCGCACATGCCGGTCGACGTGCGAGCGCTGGGCGTGGACCTGATGGCGTTCTCCGGTCACAAGATGCTCGGGCCCACCGGGGTCGGCTGCCTGTGGGGACGTGCCGACGTGCTGGCCGCGATGCCGCCGTTCGTCACCGGGGGTTCGATGATCGCCACGGTCACGATGCAGCGCTCGACGTTCGCCGACCCCCCGCAGCGATTCGAGGCCGGCACCCCGAACGTGGCCCAGGCCGTCGGCCTGGCCGCTGCGGTGAAGTACCTCGACCGGATCGGCATGCCCGCAGTGGCCGCCCACGAGCACGCGCTGACCGAGCACGCGCTGGCTGCGCTGGGCGAGCTCCCGGGCGTGACCATCATCGGCCCGACGAACAGCCAGGGCCGCGGGGGAGCGGTGTCGTTCACCGTCGAGGGCCTGCACCCCCACGACGTGGGCCAGATGCTCGACGACCAGGGGATCGCCGTGCGGGTGGGCCACCACTGCGCGTGGCCGACCTGCCGCCGGTTCGGCGTCCCGGCGACCACCCGGGCCAGCTTCGGGCTGTACAACCAGCCCTTCGAGATCGATCTGCTCGCCGCGGGGATCCGGCGCGCCCAACAGTTCTTCGAGGTGGCCTGATGGATCTGTACCAGGAGATCATCCTCGACCACTACCGCAACCCGGTCGGCAAGGGCCTGCGCGAGCCCTTCGAGTCCGAGGTCCACCACGTGAACCCCACCTGCGGCGACGAGATCACGCTGCGCGTGCACCTGGCGGGCGCCGGCGAGTCGGCCACGGTCGCTGACATCTCCTACGACAGCCAGGGCTGCTCGATCTCCCAGGCCAGCGCCAGCGTGATGCACGAGTTGCTGGTCGGTCATTCGGTGGCCCACGACCTCGAGGTCGAGGCGGCGTTCCGCGCGCTGATGAACTCGGCCGTCGAGGACGGCGACGTGCACCCCGACGAGGACCTCCTCGAGGACGCCGTGGCGTTCGAAGGGGTGGCGAAGTACCCGGCACGGATCAAGTGCGCACTGTTGTCCTGGATGGCCTGGAAGGACGCTGTCACCCAGGCCCTGGCCCGAGGGAGTATCCGATGAGCATGGCAACCGACGACGACGTGATGGAGGCGTTGCACGACGTGGTCGATCCTGAGTTGGGGATCAACGTCGTCGACCTGGGCCTCGTGTACGGCGTGCACGTCGACGAGGGCAACATCGCCACACTGGACATGACGCTGACCTCGGCGGCCTGCCCGCTGACCGACGTGATCGAGGACCAGACCCGGGCAGCGCTGGACGGGATCGTCGACGACTACCGCCTCAACTGGGTGTGGATGCCCCCGTGGGGCCCGGACAAGATCACCGACGAGGGCCGCGAGATGCTGCGCGCCCTGGGGTTCAACGTCTGAGCACGCCGTGGTGAGCACGTGTGTGGGCCTCGGTGTGCACCGACCTCGCCGCTGGCGCCCGGAACGGCCTCTGGTGCCCTGCGCGCGATGGGGTGCTTTCCCGATCCGTGGCCTACTGTGACCCCACCCGAGGCTGAGGAGCCCGACATGACCGTTGTCAGCAACCGCCTGCTCATCTCCGGCGCCGCAGCCCTGCTCGCCCTCGGCCTCGCCGCGTGCAGCTCGGACTCGGATCCGGCCGACGCGGTCGCGCCCGTCGCCAGTGCGTCGGCGTCGGCCTCCGGCGCCTTCGTATCGTGTGCCGCGGCCGACGCCGCGCAGGCCTCGCTGCGATCGTTGACCGAGACCGAGATCGTCAAGGAGGGGACCGACGCCGTCCGGGCCAACTTCGCCACGTTCCAGACCGATGTCGCGACCCTGATCACCTCCGCCCGAGCCGACTTCGCCCCGGAGACCGAGGCCGTTCAGGCGGCGGTGGACGGGCTGCGCACCGCGATCGACGGGCTCACGCAGTCACCCAGCCTGAGCCAGGCTGCGGCGGTGGCCGCCGCCATCAAGCCGGTGCGCACGTCCTTGGACACGTTGGCGACCGCGGTCGATCGCGCCTGCTGACAGGCCCTCCCGGCTAGGCTCTGCCTGTGCTGGACCCCCAGGGGATGTCGACATGGACCTGATCGGCACGGTGCTGCCGCTGGCCATCGTCGTGGGCCTGAGTCCGCTGCCGATCATGCCGGTCGTCCTGCTGCTGATGACCCCGCGGGCGCGGACGAACTCCACGGCGTTCCTGACTGCCTGGGTGGTTGCCCTGACTGCGCTGGTCGTGCTGGCCGCACTGCTGGTCGACGGCACCGACCCGGCTCCCAGCGAGGAGGGGGTCGGCTGGATCTCGCTGGTCACCGGATTGGTGTTCCTGATCATGGCGGGGTTCAAGTGGCTGCGCCGTCCCGCGGCCGGGGAGGCCACTCAGGCGCCTGCATGGCTTGCGGCCCTGGGGGATTACAACGCCGCGAAGTCGGCCCGGCTGGGCGTTCTGCTCGCCGCAGCCAACCCGAAGGTCGTGGTGATGGCGCTGGCCGCGGGCGCGGAGATCGGTGTCCTCGTGGCGGGGTCTGGTGCGCGGGTTCTGGCCTTGGCCCTGTTCGTGGTCGTGGGCTCGATCGGCGTGGCTGTCCCCGTCGTGGTCCATCGCCTGCTCGGCGCCCGGGCGACGCCATGGCTCGAGCGCGCCAAGACCTGGCTCGAACGCAACAGCACCACCCTGTCGATCGCGGTTCTGCTGGTGCTGGGCGTCCTTCTGGTGGTCAGCGCCCTGCCCAGCGCCCTGTGACCCCAGCGGAAGGCACCGCGTGCCCTCTGGTCGTTCTCACGGCGCCGCCGGCAACGGATCGAGATTCCGCAATCGACATGGTCGTTCTCGCCCTTTCCCGGGGGGTCAGAACGACCCCATGACGCGCGCCGGACGCCCTGCCCGGTCAGCCCCCGGTCGGAACGGCCATTCCGGCGCGCATCCCGGTTCCCCCCGACGAGGACCCGGCCTGCGGGACTGCGCGAGGCGCGGCCTGCGAGCCCGGTGGTACCCCGAGCGGTGAAGGATCAGTCCTTGTCCACCGGCACGACCAGGTCGGCGTACTCCGGGTGCTTGTCCACCCAACTCGCCATGAACGAGCACAACGGCTGCACCCGCAGGCCCCGAGCGCGCAGGTCCTCGAAGGTGCCCCTGGCCAACTCGCCGGCCAACCCCTCCCCTTCGAAGGCGGGCTGCACCTCGGTGTGGTCGAGCACCACGACACCGTCAGCTTCGTGGTAGGTCACGAAGCCGGCCACCTGTCCGTCCGTCGTGATCTCGTACCTGTGCGTCTCCGGCCGTTGCACGACCTGCGTCTCGTCTGCCATGGCACCGATGCTGCCGGGGGGCGAGCGCACGGGCAACCGGAAGTGGGCACACCTGGCCTGCCTCGGCGCGGTGCCACCGGGGCAGCCGGCTACCGCTGGGCGAAGGTGTTGCAGCGGTTGATGTCCCCGCTGTTGAACCCGGTGAGGTACCACTCCCGGCGCTGCTGGGCCGAACCATGCGTCCAGGACTCCGGGTTCACGCGGATGCCGGCCTGCTCCTGGATGCGGTCGTCGCCGACCGCCTCGGCTGCGTCCTGGGCCTGCGTGAGCTCGGTGCGGGTGATCGTGACGTTGCCCCGGTCGTCGGCCATCCGCCCCCACGCCCCCGCGAAGCAGTCGGCCTGCAGCTCCATCTTGACCCCGTAGCTGTTGGCTTTGGCGCGGTCCTCGGACTGCAACCGGCGGACCTCGGACTCGATGCCCGTGATGTTCTGCAGGTGGTGGCCGAACTCGTGGGCCATGATGTAGACGTTGGCGTAGTCGCCCTCCACGCCGAGCTGTTCGAGTTGGTTGGCGAAGCCCAGGTCGAAGTAGATGGTCTGGTCGCCGGGGCAGTAGAACGGGCCGACGGCGGTCGTGGCCGGGCCGCATGCGGTCTGCACGGAGCTGTCGAAGAACGTCAGCGACGGCGCAAAGTAGTCCTGGCCGAGCCGCGCGAACTCGGCCTGCCAGACCTCGTCGGTCTCGTTGAACGCCTTGACCAGCAGGCAATCGGGGTAGGCCGAGATCGCACCCGACTGGTTGCACCGCGTGGACAGGTCCTCGGCTGCCCCCGCGGGGACAGCGGCCTGAGGAGCGATCGCGCCACCGCCGGAGAACAGAGTCATCATCACCAGGATCCCCCCGCCGACGACGAGCATCATCACGGTGCCCTTGCCGCCCCTGCCGCGCATCAGCATGGCCAGGACGCCCGCGACGGCTGCCGTGTTCGCCGAGCTGCCCCCGCGCCGTCCGGGCCCGGCCGAACGCCCGTCGCGTCGGTCATTGACCCGGCTGGTGTCGACCCGGTCGTCGTCGAACTGCATGACCCACTCCCTCCGCCGCCGCCGCCAGACCTTCGGTGAGGGGAGTATCGACCCAACCGCGACCACCCGCAGGCCGGCCCTGGCCGGGGTGAGCCGCAAGTAGACTCGGGCAGTGATCGCCACCCATGCCCTCGAGGTGCGCGCCGGGGCCCGGCTGCTCATGGCTGACGTCTCGATCCGGATCGCCGACGGTGACCGGATCGGCCTCGTGGGCCGCAACGGGGCGGGCAAGACCACGCTGATGCGCATCCTGGCTGGTGAGTCCGGTCCCGAGTCCGGGAGCGTGACCCGAAGCGGCACGATCGGCTACCTGCCCCAGGACCCCCGCACCGGCAACCTCGAGCAGACCGCCCGCGACCGGATCCTGGACGCCCGCGGGCTGCGCGACGTCATCACGCGGATGCGCGCCACCGAGGCGGCGATGGGCGATCCTGATGCCGACCTGCGAGCCCGGGCGATGCGTCGCTACGAGCGTGCCGAGGCCGAGTTCCTGGCCCTCGACGGCTACGCGGCCGAGGCGCAGGCAGCGTCGGTGGCTGCCGGCCTCGGCATCACCGAGCGCAACCTCGGCCAGGCGCTGCACACCCTGTCCGGGGGCCAGCGCCGACGTGTGGAGCTGGCCCGCATCCTGTTCAGCGAGGCAGACACCCTGCTGCTCGATGAGCCGACCAACCACCTCGACGCCGACTCCGTGGTCTGGCTGCGCGGCTACCTGGCCAGCCACAGGGGTGGGCTGGTCGTGATCAGTCACGACGTCGGCCTGCTCGACCTGGTCGTCAACCGCGTGCTGCACCTGGATGCCAACCGGACCGTCATCGACATCTACAACGTCGGCTGGAAGACCTACCTCAAGCAACGGGAGACCGACGAGAAGCGTCGGCACCGGGAGCGCTCGAACGCGGAGAAGCAGGCCGCCGCGCTGCAGTCCCAGGCCGACAAGATGCGAGCCAAGGCCACCAAGGCGCGGGCCGCCCAGTCCATGCAGAAGCGCGCTGACCGGTTGCTGGCGGGGCTGGAGGACCAGCGCGCGGCCGATCGTGTGGCCAAGCTGCGGTTCCCGGAGCCCGCGCCGTGCGGAAAGACCCCGTTGCGGGCCGCCGAGTTGAGCAAGTCCTACGGCTCCCTCGAGGTGTTCGTCGACGTGGAGCTGGCCGTCGACCGTGGCGCCCGGGTGGTGATCCTGGGTCTCAACGGGGCCGGCAAGACCACCCTGCTGCGGCTGCTGGCCGGAGTCGAGACGCCCGACACCGGCCAGGTCGAGCCCGGCCACGGCCTGCGGCTGGGCTACTACGCCCAGGAGCACGAGACCCTCGATCCCGAGGCCACGGTGCTGGCCAACATGCTGCACGCGGCCGGGAACCTCAGCGCGACGCAGTGCCGCAGCGTCCTCGGGCAGTTCCTGTTCACCGGCGACGACGCCGACAAGCCCGCCGGTGTGCTCTCCGGCGGTGAGAAGACCCGCCTGGCGCTGGCCACCCTGGTGGTCTCGGGGGCCAATGTCCTGCTGCTCGACGAGCCGACCAACAACCTGGACCCGGCCAGCCGCGACGAGGTGCTCAGCGCGCTGGGCAGCTACTCCGGGGCGGTGATCCTGGTGACCCACGACGAGGGTGCGGTGCAGGCACTGAACCCGGAGAAGGTCCTGCTCCTGCCCGACGCCGTCGAGGACCTGTGGCGCGCGGACTACCTCGACCTGGTGGCGCTGGCCTGACCCCAGGTGATGCGCTGGGGGGTATCGGTCCGGACTCGTCCCCCGGGGCGCCATCCCCGGAATGCGATCTTGACGGGCACTGGCCATAGTGGGCTCGCGATCGGCGACGCAGCCGGTGCAGACGGAGGGGATCGTGACGGTTCAGGTCAGGGCGGCGCGAGTGACCGGGCAGGAGCGCGAGGCGCTCACCAGCGACCTGGTGCAGCGGTATCGGGACGGTGCCAGCATCCGGGAGCTGTCCGCGCAGACCGGTCGCTCCTACGGATTCGTGCACGGCATCCTCACCGCTTCGGGGGTGCCGATGCGGGGCCGGGGCGGAGCCACCCGGGATCGGGCTGCGAGGGTGGCTGCTGGTTGACTGGGCCCATGACCGACACCCCGGCTTTCACCCAGGACCTCACCGACGGCATCCTCACCATCCGGTTGACCCGACCCGAGACGCGCAACGCGCAGGGCCCACAGTTCTGGGCTGACCTCGCCGCGGTGGGCGAGTCGTTGGACCCCGCGGTGCGGGCGATCGTCCTGTGTGCGGACGGTCCGTCGTTCTCGGCGGGGATGGACCGTCGGATGCTGACCCCGCAGGGGATCCCGGGCCAGGGTTCGATGATCGAGTTCGCCGCGATGGACCCGGCCGAGTTCGACGCGCTGATCGCCACGTTCCAGCAGGCGTTCTCCTGGTGGCGGCGCTGCCCGGTGGTGACCGTGGCTGCGGTCGGCGGGCATGCCGTGGGCGCAGGGTTCCAGCTCGCGTTGGGCTGCGACCTGATCGTGGTCGCCGACGACGTGAGGTTCGCCATGAAGGAGCCCAGCCTCGGGCTGGTGCCGGACCTGGCCGGGACGCTGCCGCTGGTCGCGGCCGTCGGGTACTCCCGAGCCCTCGAGTTGGTGGTCAGCGGCCGTTGGGTCGAGGCGGAGGAGGCCGTGCGGATCGGGCTGGCGCTGAAGTCGGTGCCGCGCGCGGACCTCGACGACGCCGCCCGCGAGGTGGCCCGCTCGTGCGCCACGGCGCTGCCCGGCGCGGTCGCCGCGACCAAGTCGCTGCTGGCCGACGCCGTGCTGGCGCCGAGCACGTGGGCGCAGGCGCACGACGCCCAGATGGCCGCGGAGCGCAGCGCCCAGGTCATCCGGATCCGTGAGCTGGCGGCGATGTTCGGCGGGGCGAGCTGAGCGTCCCGGAGGCGCGAAGTCCCGCACCCGCGCGCCGGCCTGCGGGAACAACCCGGCTTCGGCCTGCGTTGTGCAGCCGGTGGGATGGATCATCCCCGCGGGGATGACGAAGGGATGAGCAGATGTCGATGGGCATGGGTGGGGGTAACCCGTGGCAGATGCGTCGGTCGTTCACCCAGGATCGCTCGGTGGCCCGGGCGCGGGTCAGCCGTCAGACGGTGACCCGGATCCTCGGGTTCGCCGGGCCCTACCGCCGCGAGATCACCTGGTTCCTGGTCACGCTCGTGATCGCCTCGCTGCTGGTGGTGGCCCAGCCGCTGCTGTTCCGGCGGATCATCGACCAGGGCATCACCCCGGGCAACGCCCAGGTCGTGACGAGCTCGGCGATCCTCGTGCTGCTGCTGGCCGTCGGGGACGCCGGGATCGGTCTGCTCGGCCGCTGGTACTCCTCCCGGATCGGTGAGGGACTCATCTTCGACCTGCGCACGCAGGTGTTCGCCCACGTCCAGGCCCAGCCGTTGGCGTTCTTCACCCGCACGCAGACCGGCGCGCTGATCTCCCGGCTGAACTCCGACGTGATCGGCGCCCAGCAGGCGTTCACCTCGACCCTCGGTGGCGTCGTGGGCAACGTGATCAGCCTCGTGGTGGTGCTGATCGCCATGTTCGTGCTCTCCTGGCCGATCACGCTGATCAGCCTCATCCTGGTGCCGCTGTTCCTGCTGCCGGCGCGCTGGATGGGTCGGCGGTTGCAGGCCCAGACGCGTGAGCAGATGCAGCTCAACGCGGACATGTCCACGATGATGACCGAGCGGTTCAACGTCTCCGGGGCGCTGCTGGTCAAGCTGTTCGGCCGGCCCGCCGAGGAGTCGACGGCGTTCTCCGGCAAGGCGTCGCGGGTGCGTGACATCGGGGTCCAGATCGCGATGAGCAACCGGTACTTCTTCACCGCACTGACGCTGGTCGCCTCGGTGGCCACCGCGATCGCCTACGGGGTCGGCGGCAACCTGGTCATCGACGGGACGCTGACGATCGGAACGCTGCTGGCGATCACCGCCCTGCTGGCTCGGTTGTACGGGCCGCTGACGGCGCTGAGCAACGTGCGCGTGGACGTGATGACCGCGCTGGTCTCCTTCGAGCGGGTGTTCGAGGTCCTGGACCTCCCGCCGTTGGTCGCGCAGGCTCCGGACGCGCAGGACGTCCACCCCGGGCCCACGTCGGTGGCCTTCGAGGACGTGCACTTCACCTACCCGGGTGCCGACGAGGTCTCACTGGCCTCGTTGGAGTCGGTGGCGCGCCCGGACGGCCGCGGTCGCGGTGAGCCGGTCCTCAACGGCATCAGCTTCGAGGTGGCGCCCGGTCAGCTCGTCGCCCTGGTGGGACCGTCCGGCGCCGGCAAGACCACGATCACCGCCCTCGTGACCCGCCTCTACGACGTGAGCTCCGGGGCGGTCCGGGTCGGCGGGGTCGACGTGCGCGAGGCCACGTTGGGCAGCCTCTCCGAGCGGGTCGGCGTCGTGACCCAGGACGCGCACATGTTCCACGACACCATCCGCGGCAACCTGGTCTTCGCCCGTCCTGGGGCCACCGACGAGCAGATCCTCGCCGCCTGCCGCGACGCCCAGATCGGCGACCTCGTGGCCGCACTGCCCGACGGGCTGGACACGGTCGTGGGGGAGCGCGGCTACCGGCTGTCCGGCGGCGAGAAGCAGCGGCTCGCGATCGCCCGGCTGCTGCTGCGCGCCCCGGAGGTGGTGGTCCTCGACGAGGCCACCGCGCACCTGGACTCCGAGAGTGAAGCAGCGGTCCAGCGCGCGCTGGCCACCGCGCTGAACGGGCGCACCTCGTTGGTCGTGGCCCACCGCCTGTCCACCATCCGGGCCGCCGACCAGATCCTGGTCATCGACGGAGGTCGGGTGGTGCAGCGTGGCACCCACGCCGAGCTGTTGGCGATGGGCGGGCTGTACGCGGACCTGTCGCGGACCCAGTTCGGCATGGAGCCGGCCGAGGTCGAGGCCCCTGCGCACGCGTGAGGCGCTGTGGGCGCCTGGACCGGAGCGCGGTACCGCAGCGGCGCATCGGGCCACGTGGAGCTCGACGCGCGAACGGTGGACCAGCACCTCGACAGCATCAAGGATTAGGGTGTGCGCCGTGTCCGCACCTGACTCGCCCTGGGAGCCTCCTCTGGCCGGCACCGAGGCCGAGCACCTGTTCGGCGCGCTGGACCGGCTGCGCACCACGTTCCGCTGGAAGGCCGATGGTCTCGAGGACGCGGCGCTGCGCGTGCATGTCGCCGCCTCCACGTTGACCCTTGGGGCGCTGCTCAAGCACCTTGCCCTCGTCGAGACCCACAACTCGCGGTTCAAGCTCGCGGGGCAGCCGTTGGGCGCCCCGTGGGAGGCCGTGGACTGGGCGACGGCCCACCCGGGGTGGGACTTCACCAGCGCCGCGCAGGACAGCGCCGCTGCCCTCTACGCCGGCTACGACCGGGCCGTCGATGCGGCCCGCGCGGCCTACCGGGGCGCATTGGCTCAGGGCGGCCTGGCTCAGCTGGTCCATGTCACTGATGGCGCGGGCCAGCACGCGAGCCTGCGACGGCTGATCCTCGACCTGGTCGAGGAGTACGGCCGGCACACGGGGCATGCCGACCTGATCCGGGAGGCCATCGACGGTCGGGTGGGTGAGGATCCGCCGGCCGGCTGGCGCCCCGAGTCCGGCTCCTATCGGCTGCCCGGGCAATAACCCCGCGCTCACGCCCGGACCGAGCCGGCGCGGCCCCCTGAAACCGCCGCCCCGCCACCCTGCCGCCCCGATCCGCTTCGGCTGCCTGCGAATCGATCCAGGATTGCGCTGCCCGCGGCGACCTCATCCAACAGTGCTGGGCGTTGTGGCCCTCGAACTTGGATCAACCGCGACGCGGAGCGGCCGCGGGGAGAGCTCGACGAGGGGTTCGCGCCGACACGCCTCGCTCAGCGGATTGCTGCTACGCGTTCGACGGCCTCGTCCTCCGTTGCCGCGCCGGCGTTGGCCAGCTCACCGCCGGCGTCCTCGAGGTGGGCCCGGACGAACCACTGGAACTGCTCCAGCTGGGCGCTCTGACCGATGAGCATGTCCTGGGTGACCGGGTCGGCGGTCTCGGTCTGCTCGATGGCCGAGCGGTGTGACCCGGCGACGCCGTCGTAGACCAGGTCCAGCGCAGCAAGGTGGGCGATGGCATCGGCGCGGCCGATGCTGTAGTCGTCCCAGGTGCGCGACTTCACCAGCGCGCCTGGGGTCCCCGTCGGGGAGCCGCCGAGGGTGGCGATCCGCTCTGCCACCTCGTCGACCATCGCCGCCACTGCCGCGTACTGCGGGTCGAGCATGGTGTGCACGGCGATGAAGTGCGGTCCGGTCACGTTCCAGTGGATGTGCTTGAGGGTCAGCGACAGATCCGTGAGCGCGTTGAGGCGATCCTGGAGCAGGTCGACCACCGTGGCGGCGTCCTTCTGGCTCACACCCGGCACGGTGAAGCTCACCTTCTTCGAGCGCTTGCTGGCGGACTTCTGAGTCTTCTTCTTCGTGGTGGCCATGCCCCCACCTACCCTGCCTGCGGTCACGTCATACCGGGTGAGCCGCCGCAGGCCGTACCGCGCGAGGGGACCAGAACACGGGCATGGGCAGACCGCACGACGTCCGGCTACCGGGTCACCGGCCCGGTCGGCGCACCTGGGGTGGGCGGGCATGGCACAGTGCCCTGCGGTTGCGTCCCGTCGCCGCCCGAGGGGCTGCCAGCCGGGTGTGCGAACGATTGGCAACGGCGGCCAGGGGCTCGCGGTCCGCGCGGCCGGCATGCGGGACAATCGTCGCTGTGGCCGAACGCCCGGCCGCCCTATGCCTACTCAGGAGTCCCGATGCAATGCCGAGCCCGCCTGCGGAACGCCCCGCGAGGCGCAGTTCTGGCCTCGGTGCTGCTGCTCGCCCTGGGCGCGTGCTCGTCGGGCGAGGATCAAGTTGCGGTCGAAGGACTGGCCGGGGAGCTGGCCGCAGCCCTGACCGAGCGTGAGTTCGGTCCCGTCCCTGTCGTGGGGGGCGGCCAGGAGCAGCTCGACGCGCTGCTGGCTGGGATCGAGGACCTTGAGGCGTCGGTCACGGTGGATTCGGTAGTGCTCGACGGTGACGCTGCGACAGCCACGTTGGCCTGGAGTTGGGTAACCCCCGGCCAGCCGTGGCGCTACGCCACCACGGCGAACCTGCAGAAGACCGACGACCTGTGGACCGTGCAGTGGGCCCCGGCCATGGTCGAGCCGTCGCTGACCGCGGGCGAGTCCCTGACAGCCACGCTGAATCAGCCCGCGCGCGAAGACATCCTCGGCGCGGACGACGAGGTCCTGGTCACCCTCCGGCCGGTGATGCGGATCGGGATCGACAAGACTCGCGTGTCCACCGAGCAGGCGCCGGACTCGGCCCGCGCGCTGGCCACGCTGGTCGACATCGATCCTGACTCCTATGCGAAGGCAGTGAAGCAGGCAGGCTCGAAGGCGTTCGTCGAGGCGGTCGTGCTCCGCGAAGCCGATGCCGCTGAGCTCGGCCAGGCGGCCGTGGCGGCGATCCCCGGTGCGATCGGCCTGGCCGACGAGCTGCCCCTGGCGCCCACCCGCGACTTCGCCACCGAACTCCTGGGCCGCGTGGGGCCGGCCACCGCGCAGGTCATCGAGGAGTCCGACGGGGCCGTGCTACCGGGCGAGCAGGTCGGCCTGTCCGGGCTCCAGGCACGCTACGACGAACAGCTCGGCGGTGTGACCGGGGCGGTCATCGCGGCGGTGTCCGATACGCACGAGCGAGAGCTGCACGCGACCGAGCCGGTCGCAGGCGAACCGCTGCGCACCACGCTTGATCCGACCCACCAGCTCGAGGCTGAGGCCGCGCTCGACGGCGTCGGCCCCGCGAGCGCGCTGGTCGCGATCCAGCCGTCCACCGGGGACCTCCTGGCCGCAGCGAGTGGGGACGGCTCCGAGGGATACAACACCGCGACCTTCGGCCAATACCCGCCCGGCTCGACCATGAAGGTGGTCACCGCGCTGGCCCTGATCCGCGCGGGGGTGGCTCCCACCGACGAGGTGCCGTGCACGCCGACGCTCGTCGTCGACGGCAAGACGTTCAGCAACTACGACGACTACCCGGCCAGCGGCATCGGGGACATCCCCCTGCGCAGCGCGGTGGCGAACTCCTGCAACACCGCGATGATCTCCCAGCGCGACGAACTCGACGACGACGCCCTGGCCGAGGCAGCCGCGACCCTCGGCCTGGGCATCGACCACGACCTGGGCTTCCCGGCGTACTTCGGCCAGGTGCCGGCGCCGACCTCGGACACCGAGGAGGCGGCGTCGTTCATCGGCCAGGGCACGGTACTGGCCTCGCCGATGGCGATGGCCGCGGTCGCCGCCTCGGTGGCTGACGGGCAGACGGTCGTGCCCCGGCTGCTGCCCGAGGTCGCCTCCGTGGCGGCTGACCCCGCGCGGCCGCTGACCGCGACCGAGGCTGACGACCTGCGCGACATCATGCGTGCGGTGGTCACCGAGGGCACCGCGGGATTCCTGCGCGACGTGCCCGGCGGCCCGGTCGGGGCCAAGACCGGCACCGCGGAGTTCGGCACCGCCAACCCACCGGACACCCACGCCTGGATGATCGCCACACAGGGCGACCTCGCGGTCGCGGTGTTCGTCGCCGAGGGGCAGTCCGGATCGCAGACCGCTGGGCCGATCCTCGAGCAGTTCCTCCGCGCGGCCTCTGGTCAGTAGGCGACGCGCGGGTACGGACCTCCCGCACCGGCCCCCGGCCAGTCGGGTTGGACCGTTGGGCGTCCACTGCCGGCCGAATGACCGGGTCGGCCAGCGCCGGATCTCGCGTGGCCCTCGGTCAGATCGTTGAGTCGGGGTTCGGTACGGCGCGGGTCAGGGTGAGGTGGGCGACGACCGCGGCGACGATGGGCGCGACGAGCAGGGCCGCCAGGCCGTGGGTGCCGTACTGGTCGAACAGGTAACCGGCGATCGGGCCGGCCACGGCCTGTGCCGCGAACAGGGCACCGATGACCAGGGCGAACACAGCGGCGCGCTTCTCGACCGGTAGTTGCATGGCGGCGACCGCGTTCGCCGGCCCGGCCGCGCCGAACATGGCCCCGCACGCGATCAGTGCCCCGGCCGAGGCCCAGGTTCCGCCGATGCTGAACCCGACGACGCCGGCCAACGCTGGCCCGACGGTCAGGGCCGCCGACCAGCTGAGCAGCGCTCGTTCCCGCCATCGGGAGGGGACGGCTGCGGCGGCGGCGGCGGCCACGATGGCCGATCCCATCAGCAGGGCGGAGGCCACTGTGGGCGCGGGCACGGCCGACCCGAGCACTGTCGGGGGTGGCAGGGTATTGGCCAGCGGGACGGCTTGGGATTCGATCGCCACTCCCGCTCCGAGCGCGATCGCCGACAGCACCGCAGCCGCGGTCACCCCGGGCAGCGTCCGCAGGGCGGTCCACCCGGCGCGCAGGCTCGGCGCGGTGTCATCGGTGACACGGGTTCGATTGGCCGGATGGCGGATGCTGGCCAGCAACATCCCCGAGACGGCAAACGTGCCCGCGCCGAACAGCAGCGCCCCGGATGCCGTGAACAGGCCCACGAGGATCCCGCCCATGGCGTAGCCGAGGAGGATGGTCAGGTTCTGGGTGACCTGGTTGATCTTCGTCGCGGACACCACATGGTCCAGTCCCACGATCTCGGGGATCAGCGCCGAGCGTTGCGACATGAACGGCACCCGGACCAACCCGGCGGCGAACGCGACCACCATCGCGAAAGCGGTAGCCGGGAACAGCGCCAGCAGCACGAGCAGGGCAGCCCGCGTGGACTCGGTGATCAGGAACAGGGTCCGCCGGGGCAGCTTCCCGGTGCGCACGGTCAGCCACTGCCCCGGGCCCAGGGCGGGCAGCAGGGACACGGAGAACACCAGCGCGGACTTCATCGCCGATCCGGTGGCATCGAACACCAGGATGGACATGGCCAGTCGGGCGGCCCAGTCACCGACCTCGGAGACCACCTGCCCCATCCAGATCCGCCGGAACGCGGAGTTGCGCCAGACGCTGCCCGCCTGAGTGGGGTTGCTTCGCGTGGCCGTGTTCACAGGTGTCTCCCGGCCTCAGCAGCCCGGCGTGTTCCGAGACCATGGCACGCTTCGGGGTCAGGGCCGCCGCCGACGCGGTGAGCCGGACTTGGCACCTCGGCCATGGCGTGACGGGTGCCGATCAGCACCGCACGGAGGGCAGGGGCGATCTGGCGGGTGGCTGCGGGCCGCGGCCACGTCGCGGATTGTCGAACCCCGTGCTGCACATGGGCCACCGTCGGATGCTCTGCAGCGAGTTGAGGTCGTCCCGATCGCTCTCGTCCGGGAGCGAGGAACAACGTATGAGTCACTGGCGTCCCCCGCTGTCCATAGCGCGCAAGTCACGATTGGTGATCGACTGGAAACAACGTGTATACGGTACGCCGGTTCGGTGGCGCGTGCTGACCCGGCGGCCAGGGCGGCTCGGCGCCGGTGGCCGCTTCGATCCGTGTTGGCCACGTAGGCGACCCCCCGATCACGGCGCCGGGGCCGTGTCTGGGTGCCAAGCGCCTGGTTGTGGTTGACAGGACCAGGGCGGGGCCCGGACCTGGCCCTCAACGCCGAGTTGTGGTTGAACCCGGGGCCGGAGATCGTGGTCCTTCAACCACGCGGAGCGCGTTGAGCCGCCGGACCCTCCCACGGGACGCCCCTTTCAACCACAACTCGGCGTTACGGCCCCACCGCGCCGACGAAATCCGTGCGGGCCGATCAGGAGCTGAGGATCGCGGCCTTCTTGGCCTGGAACTCGGCCTCGGTCAGGACCCCGGCAGCGCGCAACTCACCCAACTGGGCGAGGTTGGCCAACTGCGTGGCCTGCGGATCACCGGTCGGTAGCGGCTGTGACGCTGCCGGATAACTTCCGAGGGCCTGGGCGTCCTGCGCCGCCCAGCGCTGCTGCTGGCGGCGCTGGACCCGACCATGGACGGAACTGGCCACAGCAACCTTGGCGGCGGTCTTGATGAGTCCCATGATGTGTTCTCCTGCGGGGGTCGAGTCTGGTGGTCGGGGGTGGTGGCGGGCCTCAGGCGCCGCTGGACTGGGCGGATCCCTCGCTCCGGTCCAGGGCGAGGAGCAGGTCGTCGACGGGCACCCGGTTCTCGCTGACGACCCGTCCACCCGCCGCGCCGAGGGCATCGAGCATCGGCACGACCCACGTGTTCTCGAAGATCACCACAGCAGCCACCGTTCCAGGGTCCAGGGACTCGGCGACGGCGTGCAGATCGTCGGCGTCGAGCAAGCCACTGGACGATCCCGTGAGCACCGAAAGACCGGGGTCGTCGGACACATCGGCGACGTCGATCACCCGGGGCGCGCCCTGCATCGGGCGTTCCACGAACTCCAGGTCCAACACGTAGACCAGGCCACGGTCGACCAGATCCAACAAGCCCGCGAACGCCTGCGCGGTCACCGATCCGACGGGAAACTCCACGATCAGATGGTCGACCGGGCCAAGTACGTCGGGGGACTCAGAAACGCTCATCGGCACTCCTCGAGAAGTCGTGCGCCCGCAGCCCCAGGGGCCGGATCCACGTGACGGTCGTCCGACAGTAGCAGCGCCCTGCCACGCCAGCATCGGCACGCCAAACCGCCCGAATCGCAGGCCCCTGGTCACTGCGCCAGGCTTCACGCGCAGCCGCAGAGTGGCTGGCCGCGCCATCCCCGGTCGGTGCACCGTGGGGTCGCAAACAAGTCGGAAGCCCTCCAGTGCGCGCGGCGCTCACAGGGCTCGCAGGGCGCCGCCGTCCACCGGGATCAGGCTGCCGTTGACGAACGAGGCCGCTGGGGACAGCAGGAACGCCGCGAGCCGGCCGAACTCAGCCGGGGTCCCGTACCGCCCCAGTGGGATGGCAGCCTCGTTGCGCCGCCTGGCCGCCGCGGAGTTGCCCTGGCTGGCGTCCAGTGCCACGGTGCGGTCGGTGGCGATCCGTCCCGGCATCACGCCGTTGATGCGGATGCCGCGCGGTCCCAGCTCGTCGGCGAAGTCCTTGACCAGCATCCCCAACCCTGGGCGCAGCCCGTTGCTGGTGCTCAGCCCGGGGACCGGTGACTTGGCCGACGTGGACAGCACGGCCAGCAGTGCAGCGCCGCTGCCGGCCGGCGCGTCGGGCTCGACGGTCGCCGCGGAGGACACGGCTCGGATCATCCGCACCGCGCCGAGGAACACCGACTCGAAACCAGCTCGCCACTGCTCGTCGGTCACCGAGGTGGGCGTGCCGGTCGGCGGCCCACCAACGCTGATCAGGGCCCCGTCCAGCCGGCCGAACCGGGCGATCGTTCCGGCGACGAGTCGCTCGGCTGCCGCCGGGTCGCCCAGGTCGGCCGTGATCCCGACGGCCGAGCCGCCGATCTCAGCGACCGCCGACTCAAGGGTGCGCTCGGTGCGCGCCACGACCACGACGTCGGCGCCCTCGGCCGCCAGGGCCCGGGCCGCCGCCAGGCCCAGGCCCCGCGATCCGCCGGTGACCAGGAAGGAGCGACCTGTCAGTTCGAGATCCATGTGCGCATTGTGCCCCAGCGCAACGGGCAGCGGGGACCTGCTCCCGGGGGCGGGCTACGTGGGAGATCAGGCCCGGGCAGCCACGGCTGCGGGGGCGCTGGCGCACGGCGCTCCCGAGCCGTCGCGGCGCAGGTCGGGCTCCGGCAGTTCGATGGGCTCGCCACTGGTGGTGGCTGCCACCGCTGGCCAGGTCGTGATCCACGCCCGGCTGAGCACGTCCTCGCCCTTGAGGAAGCGCTGCGCCCGCACGCCGCCGGTCGCCCGGCCCTTGCCCGGGAACACCTCGGCGTGGGTGACCTTCAGCGACCCACCGGCATCGAGCAGGGCGGCGGAGTCCGAGGCGAGGCTGACCACGACGCCACGCGTGCCGGGGGCCCAGGTCCCGAACGCGACCACCCGCGCACCTGCCGCCAGCTTGATCCCGGCCATCCCACCTGCGGCTCGACCCTGCGGCCGTACCGCGGCCGCCGGGAACCGCAGCAGTTGGGCATCGCTGCTCAGCAGCACCAACTCGTCGTCCTCGGCCACCGGTCGGGCACCCACCACCCGGTCACCGGGAGCCAGCCGGATCACCTCCCAGTCGTCGCGGTTCGGGGCCGGCTCGGTGGCCACCCGCTTGATCACACCGGACTCGCAGGCCAGCGCCAGGGTGGGCGCATCAGCCAGCAGGCTGGTCAGGCCGACCACCGATTCACCTGGCTCCAGGGTGACGAAGGCACCCAACGGGACCCCACCGGCCAGGCTCACCGCGCTGGCCGTGCCGGGCATCGCGGGCAGGTCCAAGACGTGCGCGCGCATGACCCGACCCGCCGAGGTGACCACGCCGACGTAGCCACGCACGGTGGCCGCTGCGTGGGCCACCACCACGTCGTGCGTGCCGCGCGGTCCACCCGGTGCACCCGGCTCGCCCAGCGCGGCACCATGGCCGTCGGGGGCGCCCACCCCCGGGGCCACGGGCACCCGGCGCGCCATCAGGCCGGTGCTGCTGAGCAGGACCTCGCAGGGGTCGTCGGCCACCTCCAGTGGCGCGGACGACGCCACCGAAGCCCGCCGCAGAGGCACCGACCCCTCGAGCAGCACGGTGCGTCGTGGGGTGGCGTGCGCGTCGGCCACCTCCGCGAGCTCGCGGGACACCAGCGTGCGCAGGGCGGAGTCGTCGGAGAGCAGTTCCTCGAGCTGGGCGATCGTGCGCGCGAGGTCGTCGCGCTCGGACTCCAGCTCGATCCGGCTGAACTTGGTCAACCGTCGCAGTGGCATCTCCAGGATGTAGTTGGCCTGGATCTCGGAGAGGTCGAACACGCTCATGAGCCGTTCACGGGCCGCCGCGGTGTCGTCGCTGGAGCGGATCACCGCGATCACCTCGTCGATGTCCAGGATCGCGATCAGCAGACCCTCGACCAGGTGCAACCGGTCGGCAGCCCGGCGCCGACGGAACTCGCTGCGCCGGCGGACCACCTCGAGGCGGTGGGCCAGGTAGACCTCGAGCAGGGCCCTCAGCCCCAGGGTCTGCGGCTGGCCCGCCACGAGGGTCACGTTGTTGATCCCGAACGACTCCTCGAGCGGGGTGAGTCGATAGAGCTGGTCGAGCACCGCCTCGGGCACGAAGCCGCTCTTGAGCTCGATGACCAGGTGCAGGCCCTTGTCGCCGTCGGTCAGGTCGATGACGTCGGCGATGCCGGCGATCTTCTTCGCGTTGTGCAGCTCGCGGATCTTCTCGGTGACCTTCTCCGGGCCCACGTTCCACGGCAGCTCGGTGATGATCAGCCCGGATCGGCGCGGGGTGATCTGCTCGACCCGGGCCGTGGCCCGCATCCGGAACGTGCCCCGACCGGTGAGGTAGGCATCGCGCACCCCTTCCAGGCCGACGATCCGCCCACCAGTGGGCAGGTCCGGGCCGGGCACGAAGCGCATCAGCTCCTCGGTGTCGGCCTCGGGATGGGCCAGCAGGTGCCGGGCGGCGGCGATCACCTCACCCAGGTTGTGCGGGGGCATGTTGGTGGCCATCCCGACCGCGATCCCCGACGCCCCGTTGACCAGCAGGTTCGGGTAGGCCGCGGGCAGCACGACGGGTTCGAGCTCACGGCCGTCGTAGTTCGCCGCGAAGTCCACGACCTCCTCGTCGAGGCCGGCCACCAGCGGCACCGCAGCCGGGTCCATCCGGCACTCGGTGTACCGGTAGGCGGCGGGCCCGTCGTCGGGGGAGCCGAAGTTGCCGTGCCCGTCCACCAGCGGCAGGCGCAGCGAGAACGACTGCGCCATGCGGACCAGCGCGTCGTAGATCGCGGCGTCGCCGTGCGGGTGCAGCTTGCCCATCACCTCGCCGACCACCCGCGCACTCTTCACGTGACCGCGATCGGGACGCAGTCCCATCTCGTTCATCGTGTACAGGATCCGGCGCTGGACGGGCTTGAGGCCGTCGCGGGCGTCGGGCAGCGCCCGGGAGTAGATCACCGAGTACGCGTACTCCAGGAATGATCCCTGCATCTCGGTCGTGACGTCGATGTCGACGATCTGGTCGGCGACGGGCTCGCGGGGCGGTGTCGTACGGCGGGCCATGGTGCTCCTCAGTGCGCGGCAGGGTGACATTGTCACCGACGGGCGCCCCAACCGGGTCGACCGACGTGCCGGGCGCCACCTAGGCTGTGCGAGTGGCACCTGAGTACCCGGCCCATTGGGAGGCCGACGTCGTGCTCCGCGATGGCCGCACCTGCCACCTGCGCCCCATCCGTCCTGACGACAACGCGCGGCTGGCCACGTTCCACTCGCGGTTGTCGGCCGAGACCATCTACTTCCGGTTCTTCGCCCCCTACCCCGAACTGTCCGAGCGCGACCTCGCCCGCTTCACCACCGTCGATCACAGGGACCGGGTGGCGCTGGTGGCCACCGAGGGCGGGGAGCTGATCGCGGTCGCCCGCTACGACCGGATCAACCCTCGCGATGCCGAGGTCGCGTTCGTCGTGCGCGATGACCACCAGAGCCGCGGACTGGGGGCGGTCATGCTCGAGCACCTGGCCGCCGCGGCCTGGGAGGTGGGCCTGCGCCGGTTCGTCGCCGAGGTGCTGCCGAACAACCGCAGGATGATGGCCACCTTCCGCGAGGCCGGATACGTCGTCAGCCAACGGATGGACGACGGTGTCTTCCACCTGACCTTCGACCTGGAGCAGACCGACGAGGTGCTCAGCGTGCGCGCCGCTCGCGAGCAGCGCAGCGAGGCCATCTCGGTCGAGCGGCTGCTCAACCCCGTCGGGGTGGCGGTCATCGGCGCGTCGCGCACCCCCGGCCGGGTGGGCCACGAACTGCTGCGGCATCTGCGCGACTACGGTTCGCACGGGCCGCTGTACGCGATCCATCCCGAGGCGGACTCGATCCTGCGGGTGCCGGCCTACCCCAAGATCACCGACATCCCCCAGCCGGTCGACCTCGCGGTGGTCGCGGTGCCCGCTGAGTCGGTCCTCGAGGTCGTCGACCAGTGCGCCGCGGCCGGGGTCATCGGCCTGATCGTGGTCTCGGCGGGTTTCGCCGACACGGCCACCGACGCGGGCCGGGCCCGGCAGCGCAAGCTGGTGCGGACCGCCCGGGAGTCGGGCATGCGGGTGGTGGGCCCCAACTGCCTGGGCGTGATCAACACCGACCCCCGGATCAGCCTGAATGCCAGCCTCTCGCCGCTGGTGCCCGGTCGTGGCCGGGTGGGCCTGTTCTGCCAGTCCGGGGCCCTCGGGGTGACCGTTCTGGAGACCGTCGCCCGGCGCGGCCTGGGCCTGAGCAGTTTCATCTCGGCCGGCAACCGCGCCGATGTGTCGGCCAACGACCTGCTGCAGTACTGGGAGTCCGACCCGTCGACCAGCCTGATCCTGCTGTACCTGGAGAGCATCGGCAATCCGCGCAAGTTCACCCGGATCAGCCGACGCCTGAGCCGCAGCAAGCCGGTCGTGGCCGTCCGCAGCGGGCGCTACAGCCAGACGCTCCCGCTGGGCCACCAGGTGCGCCGCTCGACCCTGCCGACCGGTGCCGTGGACGCCGTGTTCGAGCAGAGTGGCGTGATCCAGACGTCGTCGCTGAACGAGCTGTTCGACGTCGGTGCCGTGCTGGCCTACCAGCCGCTGCCGCGCGGGGATCGGGTGGCGGTGCTCGGCACCTCCCAGGCGCTGGAGATCCTGGCGGCCGACGCGGTGGAGTCCTCGCGGATGACCGTGGCCTACGGGCAACCGAGCCTGGCCCAGTCGGCCAGCGCCGAGGAGATCGGCGCGGCGCTGCGCAGCGCGACCGAGCATGCCGGCTGCGACAGCGTCGTGTTCGTGCACATCCCCAGCGTCGGCACCGACCAGACCGATGTGCATGAGGCGATCACCGCGGCCAGCGTGGACTCGACCAAGCCGGTCATCGCGGTCATGCCGGCGGCGGACGGAACCGGCCTGCTCCCCGCCGGGATGGGACTGCTGGCCGTGGTGGGTGCCGACCGGCGCCCTGAGCACGGCTCGGTGCCCACGTTCTCCAACGTCGAGGACGCCGTGCACGCCCTGGCGCTGGTGCGCGGCTACGCACGCTGGCGCGACGCCGAGGAGATCGACGTCCCGGAGTTCTCCGACGTCGATCCCGAGCGGGCCCTGGCGCTGATCACACGCTGGTTGGACGAGTCGCAGGCCGACACGACCGTGGCGATGGCCGAGATCGAGTCCGAGTACCCCGGCACACCGGAGACCACCGTGCCCGAGGTCGACCTGTCCGCGGACCAGGTGGCCGAGCTGCTGGCCTGCTACGGGATCGCGGTGTGGCCCTCGGCGCGGGTCCGCTCCGAGGAGGAGGCCGTGGCCGCCGCTGAGGAGCTCGGCTTCCCCGTGGTCCTCAAGACGACGGCTCCGTGGTTGGCGCACCGGGCGGACCTGGGCAGCGTGCGGCTCAACCTCGAGTCGGCGCGCGGCGTGCGCTCGGCGTACCTGTCGATGGTGGCCCAGCTCGACGAGATGGCCGGTCAGCGGCTGGTCGTGCAGTCGATGGCCCCCGCGGGGGTGGCGACCGTCGTCGGCGCGGTCGACGATCCGTTGTTCGGGCCCGTCGTGCACTTCGGGGTCGGGGGAGTGGCCTCGGAGCTGCTCGGCGACGTCGCCTACCGGATCCCGCCGGTCAGCATGGCCGAGGCACGCCGGCTGGTCGCCGCACCCAAGGCCGCGCCCCTGTTGCGCGGCTACAAGGGAGCCGATCCGGTGGACACCGAGGCGCTGTGCCGCATCATCGCCCGGCTCGGCCTGCTGGTCGACGAGATGCCCGCGCTGGCCTCCCTGGACCTCAATCCGATCGTGGTCTCCGGCTCCGGCGCGCCGGTCCTCGGCGCGTCCGGACGGATCCGGATGCACTCCTCGCGGGTGGACGTGGGTGTGCGCAGGCTGCTCGATGCGTGAGCGACGTGGGAGGATTCCCCGGTGAACCCCAAGTCCCAGCTGCGCTCCGAGATCGCCGCCTCCGGCTACTACCCGGAGCTGGTGGCCGACACGATGGCCACGGCGCTGGCCGGCGAGGAGCCCATCAGCTACGTCATCCAGCACGAGGCGACGTTCGACCGTGAGGAGCTGCGCCGGCACATCTCCCTGCTGCTGCTCACCCCCACCCGGCTCCTGGTGCTGCACATCGACGACTTCCCGCCCGACGAGACCGCCCCGGTGCCCTACGCCTCGGCCAACTCCGAAGCCGTCCGGCTGCGCGATGTGCGCTCGGTGGTGGTCAACCGGATCGTGGGCAACCCGGCCCTGCACACGCCCGGCGGCACCGCCCGTGAGGTGATGCTCACGATCGGCTGGGGCGCGGTCTCGCGCCTGGACCTCGAGCCGGCGTCCTGCCCGGACCCGGAGTGCACCGCAGATCACGGGTTCACCGGGGCGGTGGCCAACGACGACTTCTCCGTGCGGGTCTCGGAGGCCGGTGACGGATCTGCCGCAGTCGAGCGCACGCTGGAGTTCGCCGCGGCCCTGTCGGCGGCCATCCGCCAGAACGACCGGTGACCCCCCGGCCGCTGAGCGAGCTGCTGCCCGCGGCGGCCCACCTGCTCGGGGTGCCCGGCTTCGCCGAGCAGGGCGCCGGGCTGGCGGCGCGGATGGCTGGCGAGGGTCCCGCGCCGCGGCACGTGATCGTCCTGCTGGTCGATGGTCTGGGCGACCTGCAACTGCGCGCGCACGCCGGCCTGCTCCCCGAGCTTGCCGCCCTGACCGACCTCAGCCCGCTGGGCGCGCCGTTCCCCTCGACGACCTGCGTGTCGTTGACGAGCCTGGGCACCGGGTTGCCGCCGGGCATGCACGGGATCGTGGGCAGCTCCTTCCGTCTGGACGACGGCTCCACATTGGCCCCGCTGTCCTGGGCGGAGGTGCCCAACCCGATCGCCACCCAGCCCGATCCCACGGTGCTCGAGCGTGCCGCCGCCGCGGGCGTGCTGGTCACGACGGCGGCCCCGACCGCGTTGCGCACCAGTGGGCTGACCCGGGCGGCCCTGCGCGGCAGTGAGTATCCGGGCGCCGACACGCTGCCCGCGCGGCTGCAGGTGAGCGCCGCGGCCCTGGCCCGAGCCCGCGCCGGCGCGCGATCGAGCCTGACCTACGTGTACTGGCCCGATGTCGACAAGGCCGCGCACGTGCATGGCGTGAACTCCGGCGCCTACCGGGCGGAGCTGGGTCGGGTCGACCGACTGGTGGCCGGGCTTCGGGCGCTCACCGGGCCCGAGGTGGTGCTGCTGGTGACCGCCGACCATGGGATGGTCGATGTGCCCGATGATCGCCGGCTGGACCTCGAGTCACGGCCCGCCCTGCGCCGAGGGGTGCAGACGATCCTGGGCGAGCCGCGGGTCCGGCACGTGTACGCCGAGCCCGGGGCGGCCGCCGCGGTGCACCGGACCTGGACCGAGGAGCTCGGTGACCGGGCGCTGGTGCGAACCCGTGCCCAGGTGGCGTCCCTCCTCGGGCCGGTCGACGACTGGTACGCCGACCGGATCGGCGATGTGGTGGCCATCGCCGCCGACGACTGGGCGCTGGTCTCCGAACGGATCGATCGGATCGTGTCGGGGCTGCGCGGCCAGCACGGCGCGCTGACCGACGCCGAGGTGCTGGTGCCGCTGCGCCTGGCCGGCGGCAGCCGCACGGGGTGAGCCGGCCCTGGTGAGCCCGTCTGGGTCCGAGAGCCCTCCTGCGTCGAGGTCCCTACTGGGCGTTGGGTCCTGGCCCGAACAGGATGTCGTCGAAGCTCGGGATGCTCGGCCGACTGCCGGGTCGTTGCGGCGCGGGGGTCGGACCGGCGTCGAACAGGGGCACGTCCTCGGCGTCGACGGTGGGGCCGACCCCCCGATCGGAGTCCTCTGCGTCCGGGCCCTGGGCCTGATCGTCCGGCTCGTCGGCCGCGGACTCGGCCTCCTCGAGGTCGACCGAGTCGGCCTCGCTGACCCATTCCTCGAGGTCCTGGGCCAGCTCGGCGTCCGAATCCAGCGCCTGGTCCTGGTCCTCGGAGTGCTCCGCCGGCACGTCGGCCGCCGAGTCGCCGAGTTCGCCGTCGGCTCCGCTCGTGTCGTCGCGCCAACTGCGCAACGCCCGGATGATCGCCGGCGGGTCCACCAGCCCGTCGGAGCCCTCCGACTCGGAGGCGGCGACCGAGGCCAACGGCGCCCGGAAGGCAGCCAGCTGCAGGGGCGTCTCGGGATCGATGGCTGACAGTGAGCGCGCGTTGTCGTCCACCACGGTCATGGTGCGGCTGCCGCTGTCGTAGGTCCAGGTCGCCACGTGCGTGTTCGGCTCGATGGGGAAGGTGGCGATCACCACCCAGATGCCGTCGTCGCGACGCCAGGCGTCCCAGTGGATGTCGGCCGGGTTGACGCCCGCGGACTCCGCGCGCTCAGCAACCAGGTCGCTCAGCGCGATGTCGCCTCCAGGCCGACGCACCTCCGTGCGGTGGGCCTGCTGGGCGACCCAGTGCCGCTCGGTGAGGACCGGGCCCTCGAAGCGCCTGACGTGCTCCAGTGACAACCCGCTGGATGCGGCCACGTCCTCGGCGGTGGCCCCGGCGCGGATCCGGGCCTGGATCTCGCGCGGGCGCAGCTGGCCGGCCTGCTCGATCTCGACCTGGGCGATCCGGGCCCGGTCGCGCCGGACCGCTGCCTCGATGCGCTCGTCGATGACCACTGACCACTTCTGGCCGTCGTTGCCGGCCAGGACCAGCCGGCTGCCGTCCGGGGACAGTCCGTCGAACCTCAACTCGCGCATGCACACTCCTTCGTGCCACCGGGCCGGTAGTCGGCCATATTGTGCCCCACGAGGGGGCCCTCCCGTGGCTGCCCGGGGCGATGTCGGCAAGGATCGGGGCATGGATGTCCTGCTGATCGTGTCCTTCGGCGGTCCGGAGGGGCCCGACGACGTGGTGCCCTTCCTCGAGAACGTCACCCGGGGTCGGGGGATCCCGCGTGCGCGGCTGGTCGAGGTGGGCGCGCACTACAGCCGGTTCGGCGGCGTGTCCCCGATCAACGAGCTCAACCGCGAACTGGTCGGTCAGGTGCAGGAAGAGCTGGCCCAGCGGGGTGCTGAGGTCCCCGTGCTGTGGGGCAACCGCAACTGGGACCCGTACCTCGTCGATGCGCTGCGGGCGGCCCGGACGCTGGGCGCGACCCGGGTGTTCGCATTCCTCACCTCGGCCTACTCGTCCTATTCGGGCTGTCGGCAGTACCGGGAGAACCTGCACGACGCGCTGGCCGAGGTCCGCGCCGAGGACCCGACCTGGAACCCCGAGCTGCACAAGCTGCGCACCTACTTCAACCATCCCGGTTTCGTGGCGTCGTGCACCGACGCGGCCGCCGAGAGCCTGGCGCGACTGCCTGCCGGCAGTCGACTGGTGTTCACCACCCACTCGATCCCCACCGCGGATGCCGCGCGCTGCGACTACGTGGTCCAGCACCGCGACGTCGCGCAGACCATCGCCGACAGGTTGGGGCGCGGCGCCGACTGGGACCTCGTCTACCAGTCGCGCTCCGGTGCGCCGCACATCCCCTGGCTGGAACCGGACATCAGCGACCATCTGGCCACCCTCTCCGACTCCGGGGTGCCGGGCGCGGCGATGGTCCCGATCGGGTTCATCAGCGACCACATGGAGGTCATCTGGGACCTCGACACCGTGGCAACGGCCGATGGCCAGGAGCTCGGCCTGGCGATGGCCCGAGCAGCCACCCCGGGCACCGACCCACGCTTCGTGGCCATGGTGGTCGACCTGTTCGAGGAGGCCCGCTACCGGGTGGAGGACGCGGACCAGCTCGAGCAGCCAGTCACCGGGGAGCTCGGCCCCCGGGTGGTGCCCTGCGCCGCAGGGTGCTGCCCGAATCCGCGCGCCCCGCGGCCGGCCCTCTGCGGGTCCGACTGATGGCCGGCGCCGGGTCGGCCGGGGCCCCGACGCGCACAGCCGACACCGCGCTGCCCGCCGGGTTGGGCCTGACGCACCCACGCCTGGCCGTGGCCTGGTCCGCTGCTCGCACGACCGGTGCACTGCTCCTGGCCGGGCGCGACGAGCCGTTGGACGTGTCCACGAAGTCCACCCGGACCGACGTGGTGACCCAGATGGACACGGCGGCCGAGGCCAGCATCGTCGCCGCGATCCAGGCGGCGTTCCCCGAGGACGGGCTGCTGGGGGAGGAGGGGGCCGACCGGCCCGGCAGCTCCGGGGCGCGCTGGATCATCGACCCACTCGACGGCACCGTCAACTACCTCTACGGCCTGCCCGGATGGGCGGTGAGCATCGCCGTGGAGGTCGACGGGCGGGTCGAGGTGGGGGTGGTCGAGGTACCTGTGTACGGCCAGACCTACGTGGCGGTGCGCGGCCAGGGTGCGGTGCGCTGGGCGCAGGGGGCGGCGCACCGGGTGGTCCCCAACGAACCGCCCGCGCTGGCGCAGGCGCTGGTGGCCACCGGCTTCGGCTACGCGGCCGAGCGCCGGGCCGCACAGGCTCGGACCCTGGCGGCCGTCCTTCCGGCGGTGCGCGACATCCGCCGGGCCGGCGCGGCTGCCGTGGACCTCTGCTGGGCCGCCGATGGCCTCGTGGACTGCTACTACGAGCGCGGGCTGAACCCGTGGGACCTGGCCGCCGGCGTGCTGGTGGCCACGGAGGCGGGGATGACCGCAGGCGGCCCTGGCGAGGCGCCACCCTCCGGCGAGCTCACGTGGCTGGCCCCGGCGCACCTCGCCGCGCAGTGGGCCGCCCTGCTGGCCAGCGCGGGTGCCGACCGTGACTGAGCCCGGCGGCTTCGGGCTGACCCGAGTGTTGCGGCACCGAGGCACGCCGCCCGCCCCCGGCGCCGACCAGGTCCGGGCAGCGCCTGCACGTGACGCATCGCGCACCCGCCCAGGAGCCGTCCAGGGTCGGGGTCGTGAGAGTCGCGCCTGGTGAGCCGGAGGCCGGGCCGTGGCGGGCTCAGGCCGTCCCGGCGTTCATCGCTGACGTGCTGGCCGCGCTGCCCAGGCCCGGCGGCCGGCCCGCGGTGCTCGCGGTCGACGGCCGCTCGGCCAGCGGCAAGTCCACCATCGCCGCGCGCATCGCCTCCGCCGCGGTCGGGTCGGCCGTCGTGCACACCGACGACATCTCCTGGTGGGAGTCGTTCTTCGGGTGGGACGACCTGCTGGCCACCCACGTGCTGGCGCCGGCACTGCGCGGCGAGCCGGTCGCCTATCGCCCACCAGCATGGCAGGCGCGTGAGCGCCCCGGTGCCATCCTCGTCCCGGCGGGCAGCGGCCTGCTGGTCCTCGAGGGGGTCGGCGCCAGCCGGCGCAGCCTGCTCGACCACCTCGACGCCGCCGTCTGGGTCCAGTCCGACGCCACCGAGGCGCGGCGCAGGGGCATCGAGCGCGACGGGGGTGACCCGGCGGCAGAGTCGTTCTGGGACGAGTGGCAGGCCGAGGAGGATCCGTTCCTCGCTGCCGATCAGCCCTGGGAGCGTGCGGTGGCGATCGTGTGCGGCACGCCGCAGGCCACTGGGGTGCCGCACGACCCGGCCGCCGACATCCTGATCGGTCACCTGCCATCCCGCACTCGGGAGAGCCCCGCGCGCTGGTGACTCAGGTGGGCTCGGGGCTGCCGCCCGGTACGGCAAGTTCGCGCTCCTGGCGGATCGCCGGCAGGTAGAACGCGGCTCCGAGGATGCTGAACGCACCGGCGACGATCATGGCCAGCGCGGTGCTGCTCCACTCGGCGAACACCCCGAGCGCGAGCAGGCCCAGGCTGTAGGAGGCGCCGGCCACCATCGAGTTCATCGACAGCACGGTCGTGCGGTTGCTGGCCTGCGCCTGGCGGTGCAGCAGGGTCTGGTGCATCGGCCCCGCCGCGCCGTGCAGGGTGTAGGTGAACAGGAAGGCGGTGATCAGCCCCACCGGCCCGGTCATCAGGCCCATGACCACGACGAACGCACCGTTGAGCACCCGGGCGAGCAGGGCGGTCGGACCGACCCCGAGTCGGCGGCTGGCCAGGCCCGCCAACGTGGAGCCCAGCGCGAACAGCATCCACGCACCCGCCGACAGCGGACCCATGATGGCCCCGGCCCCGGCCTGGCTGCCGACGAGTTCGGCCAGCCGCACCGGCATGAACGTCTCGAACGCGATCATCCCCACCGACCAGAACACCTCGACCAGCACCAGGGCGCGCAGCACCGGGGCGGTGCCGAGCAGGCGCAACCCGTCGGCGATGACCCCCGGTGCCGCCCGAGCCGAGCGCAGCGCCCGGCGCAGTCCGGTCGAGTCCACATGGGTGCGATCCTCGCGGACCAGCACCGCCACCGCGACGAGGTTCACGACCAGGAACGCCAGTGCCACCCAGTACGGCAGCTCCAAGGCGGTCAATGCCGGGATCGGTGCCCACACGATCAGCGCGCCGGAGAGCAG
The DNA here is from genome assembly GCA_963798745.1 of uncultured Actinomycetes bacterium. Lineage (GTDB taxonomy): Bacteria > Actinomycetota > Actinomycetes > S36-B12 > CAIYMF01 > Prado023. The sequence goes on along the minus strand of CAWCUF010000003.1, from coordinate 92,820 downwards.
CGCACCCGCGGCGATGGCCACCCCGAGCACGGTGCCGGCGCTGGCCAGCGTGCTCTCGACGTGGACGTCGGGATCATCGGCGTGGGCGGTGTCGACGTACCACGCCTCCAGGGGCCCGGAATCAAGAGCGCGGAAGACGCCCTGCAGCAACAGGGCGACGATGAATGCCCCGAAGGTGTGCGCAGTGATGTAGATCAGCCCCGAGATCAGGGCCACAGTGGCCGCGGCGATCAGGACCGGTCGTCGGCCCAGGGCATCGGCGAACCCGCCGGTGGGCAGCTCCAGACCCAGCACCACGAATCCCTGCATCGAGATGATCACGCCGAGCTGGGCCAGGCTCATGCCGCGCTCCAACGCCAACAGGGTCGTCACGGGGATGGCCAGGCCGACGGGGAACCAACGGGTGAACGAGAGCACCAGAAGGCTGCGCCGCGCAGCGGAGGCGCTCACGGGCTGGGCGGGCGCGGACTTGGTGGGCACAGCGGTCACCCCTCGGGCACGTCGTCGAGGTCCAGCGGATGCAGCACGTGGTGGAGGATGATCCGCCGGGCGTCCGGGCGGCCCTCACCGACCCGCCGGTAGCGGGCCAGCAGCGCGGCCAGCTCGTCCTGCAGCTGCGCGACCTGCTCGGGGGTGGCGAGAAGTGCGGTATCGCTGAGCCCCAGCACGTCCCGCCAGGCGACCGGCCAGGACTCCTCCACGTCGAGCCAGGCCCCGAACCTCCAGCTCAGCGCGTGCAGGTAGTCACGAACCAGCCAGTTCAGCGCGGTCTGCGATTCCTCGTCGCCGACGAAGTCGCTCACCGACCACTGGTGGGTGTCGGTCGCCGCTCGCCAGAGCCTCGCCTTGCCTGCCCCCTGCCCGGTGTCGGCCACCAGCCCGACGGACTCGAGCTTGCGCAGGTGGTAGGAGGTCGCCCCGGAGTTGGTGCGCAGCCGCGCCGCGAGTTCGGTGGCGGTGGCCGGTCCGCTGATCCGCAGCGCGCTGAGCAGGCGGGATCGCAGCGGATGGGCCAGCACGCGCAGTGCGGCAGCGTCCAGGCGCAGGCCGGTGACTTCGCTGTCGTCGTCGGTGGGCATGCGGCCATCCTACGCGTGCAAAGAAAGTGTGCACAAGTAGTGTGCACGACGCGTTCAGCCGATCCGGCGCAACTCCGCGTTGTACCAGTGCGCGTTGGCCACGTAGCTGGCCACCGAGGCCTCGATCATGTCCGCGCGGGCCGCATCGGCCACGATCTTCGCCGGCACGCCCCGGGCCAGTGCCCCGCTGGGTACCTCAGTGCCCGGCGCGACCAGGGCGGCGGCGGCCACGAACGCACCGCGGCGCACGAGGGCCCGATGCAGCACGACCGCACCGGAGCCCACGAGGCTGTCGTCCTCGATGGTGCACGCCTCGAGGTGGACCCTGTGACCAATCACACAGCGGTCCCCGACGACGGTGTCCAGCTCGGAGGTGCAGTGGATCACGGTGCCATCCTGGACCGACGTCCGGGCTCCGATCACGACCCGCCCGGAGTCCCCGCGCAGCACGGCAGTGGGCCACACGGACGACTCAGGCCCCACCGTGACGTCGCCGATCAGCACCGCCTCCGGGTGGATGAAGGCGGTGGGATGGACGGTTGGAGTGCGATCCCCGATCGCGTACAGGGCCATCTGTTCCTCCTCGTCGGGCCCGCAGGCCGTGTCGTGCTGCTCCGGGAACCATCATGGTGCACAATGCCCGGGCGACGTGGGCATAGAGCAGACCCCCGTGATGTTGTACCGTTCCGACGCCGATCCCAACCTGGGGGGAGAAAACCGCAATGGCCACCGACTACGACGCCCCGCGCAAGACCGAGGACGACAGCCTCGCCGAGGACAGCATCGAGGAGTTGAAGGCCCGCCGGGTCGACAAGGCTGCCTCCACCGTGGACGTCGATGAGACGGAGCTGGCCGAGAACCTCGAGCTGCCGGGCGCCGACCTCTCCGACGAGAGCCTGAGCGTGCGGGTCCTGCCGCGCCAGGCCGACGAGTTCACCTGTGGGCGCTGTTTCCTGGTGCATCACCGCAGCCAACTGGCCGGTGAGCGCGACGGGATGCCGATCTGCCGGGAGTGCGCAGCCTGATCCCCCTGGGCGCGCGCGGACCTCGGGGCGGGCGCAGTGCCTCTCGGCGTTCCGGCTATGGGTCGGTGCTGCTGATCAGTCGTCCGGGTCGAGCAGCTTCCAGATGACGATCTCGATCAGGGCAACCGAGGCCGCCATGGCGGCGGCCCACAGGATCCGCCGGGTGATGGACGCGTCGCTGCGCGCGACGAGGGGGGCCGGGTGGCCCGTCCGGGCCTCGTAGGCCTTGGCCAGGCCCTTGCGCGCAGCCCACGCCGCACCCAGGGAGATCGCCGGCGCGGCGGCCGTGAGCATCGGGGGACGCGTGTCGTTCTCGGAGGCGCTTCTCATGGGCTCAGCCTGTCACGGGTGGCGTCGATCACGCGCGCCAACCGATCCGGGTTCCGCGAGGCCACCAGCCAGGTGTGGTGCGGGTCCTGCGGGTCGGTGATCTCCACGACCACGGCGCCGGGACCGACACCCGGGCGCAGGATGAGGAAGGCGCTGGGGTCGCCCTGCGGGCCTCGGGCCAGTCGCGCATGCTCCCCGTCGACTGCCACGACCCGGCCCATCGCGGCCCAGTCCAGGGACGCCCGCCCAGCGCGCAGCCCGCGGTCGTCCACTTCGATCCGCACGGCGGCGCGGGCCATCAACGCCACTGCCATCACTGTTCCGAGGGCGGCCACGAGCCACCCGGCGGCCGACCCCAAGGAGGCCCCGTACGCGATTGCCAACGCGCCCACGGTGCCCAGCGCGAGGGTCCAGGCCCCCGCTCCTGGCCAGAGCCGCTCGGAGTAGGGGCCCGCCTCGTCCACAGCCTGCTGCTCGGTCACGCGCCCACCCTGCCATCCCCGCCCCCAGACCCGTCGACCGCGGTGGCTACTCTCGGCATCGTGGCGCCCTCCGCATCGAGCATCCATCAGCGGCCCGAGCCGATCGGTCCGGGGACGACCCCCGGGCCCGAGGCGATCCTGCCCGAGCGGCACCCGGACGCGGCCGCTCCCGGCACCGAGATCGGCTCGCACTACCAGCAGTGCTTCGGCTGCGGTGCCGAGCACCCGTGCGGCCTGCACATGCGGGTGCTCGCGGGCGAGGGGTTGACCCTCTCGGCCTCCTTCGAGGTCGGTCCGACCCATCAGGGCGCCCCGGGCCTGGCCCACGGCGGGCTGCTGACCGCTGCCGTGGACGAGGTGCTCGGGGCCATGAACTGGCTGCTGATGCGCCCGGCGGTGACGGCCCGGCTCGAGACCAACTTCGCCCGCCCGGTGCCGGTCGGTTCGGTGCTGGACCTGCAGGCCCGGATCACCGGCGTGCAGGGTCGCAAGGTCTACACCGCGGCCGTGGGTCGGCTCGGCCCGGACGGACCGGTGGCCGTGACCGCCTCGGCGCTGTTCATCCAGGTCGAGATCGGGCACTTTCGCACCCACGGCCGGGCCGCGGAGGTCTCGGCGGCGATCGCCGGTGGGGACGCCGGACCTCCCGCGGAGATGAACCCATGACCGACGTACTGATCACCCGGCTGGACCCCGGGGTGCCGATCCCCGCCTACGCGTATCCCGGGGATGCCGGCGCGGACCTGGTCACCACCGTGGACGCCACGCTGGCCCCCGGGGAGCGCGTGCTGCTGCCCACCGGGATCGCCCTCGCGCTGCCCGACGGGTACGCCGCGTTCGTGCATCCGCGCAGCGGCCTCGCGACCCGGTTCGGGGTGGCGCTGGTCAATGCCCCGGGGACCGTCGACGCCGGCTACCGCGGCGAGATCCAGGTCAGTGTCATCAACCTCGATCCCCGCACCGAGGTGGTGTTCCATCGGGGGGACCGGATCGCCCAACTGGTCATCCAGGAAGTGGTCCGCGCGCGCTTCCACGAGGTCGACGCGCTGCCCGGCTCCGCACGGGGGGGCGGTGGATTTGGATCCACCGGTGGGCATGGGGCGGGGTAACCTGTACCGCTGACACTCTGCTGGGAGGCTCCTGATGGCCCTGTTCCGCCGCCGCTCCACGTCCACCGGGCCGGACCCCGCCGAGGCGCAGGAGATGGCCGGGGCGCAGGAGTCTGTGGACGAGTCGGTCGGCAACGAGAACGCCGCCGCGGCGGATGAGAACGGCAATCGTGCCGCGGCTGACGATGCGGCCGCCGAATCGACGCCGTTGCCGCGCTACGACCGGTCACGCGGCCCGTTCGACGAGAGCGAAGCCGAGCTGGCCGACGCCGACCTGGTGCGACTCGACCTGGGGTCGCTGCGGATCCCCGGTCTGCCGGGCGTGGGTGTCCAGGTCGAGGCCGACCCCAACACCCAGGTGGTCCGCGCCATCACCGGCGTCCTCGATGACGCGGCCGTGCAGTTGCAGGTCTTCGCTGCCCCTCGGTCAGAGGGCTTGTGGGACGACATCCGCGCGACGATGCTCAACGAGCTCAACGAGACCGCTGACGCACAGGTGCTCGAGGCGCCGGGCTCGTTCGGCCCGGAGTTGCGCGCGGTCGTGCCGGCCCGCAACCCGGAGGGCAAGCAGGTGCTGCAACCCGTGCGCTTCGTCGGCATCGACGGACCGCGCTGGATGCTGCGCGCGGTGTTCCTCGGCCGGGCCGCGGCGCAACCGGACCCCGAGGACCAGTTGCACCAGTTGGTGCGCCAGACCATCGTCGTGCGCGGCACGGAGGCGATGGCGCCCCAGGACCCGCTGCCGCTGCGCCTGCCGGAACAGCCCGTCGCGACCGACCAGGGTCAGGGCGCTGAGGCGATGGACGCGGACGGCGACGAGGTCGAGGGCGCCGACTCCGATCAGCGGTTCGCCGACCTGGATCCGTTCGAGCGCGGCCCGGAGATCACCGAGACCCGCTGACCGCACCGCCCCAGCGCCCCGCGTCCTCTGCAGCGCCGATGACCCAGCCGGCCAGCGATGCCGGTGCGCACTCGACTGCGCCCCCGGTTCTTCGTCACCCGGAAGTGCTGCGTCGAATTCCTTGACGGTTCATCCTCCAGCCCCTACGTTCAGGGCACGGTGACGCCTTCGGCATCGCCGGAGGAGGCCAGGTGCCCAGGTGCAGCAGTGCGCGTCACAGGTGGCACCACCCGCGATCCATCCCGGACGTCGGCGCCATGTTGGTTCTCCCACCGATGAGCGACGCCGTGGCCCGATGCCACTGTCGTCGCGTTCTCCCCTCGGGGCCCTGCCCATGAGCGTTGCCTTGCCCACACCCATCGCAGGAGAACCCGCCATGGCACAGCATCACTCGTCACAGTCGTACCCGAGCCGACTCGCGGGGGCGATCACGGCGGAGTCCAGCAGTGGGGGGACACCGTTGGATGTCGGTCTGCGCCGCAGCCTGGAGGACGGCTTCGACATCGACCTGTCTGCGGTCCAGATCCATGACACGTTGCAGGCCGATCGCCTGGCACGGTCGATGCAGGCTGACGCATTCGCGGTTGGGGCCCATCTGTTCTTCCGCGCCGGAGCCTACGATCCCGGGACCGAGGCCGGGATGCGGTTGCTGGCCCACGAGATCACCCATTCCATCGAGCAGGCGCACGGGTGGGTGGATCAGGCCACGGCCGACGTGGAGTCCGAGATCCGCGCCGACGCAGCGGCCGGGCGGGTGCTGGCCGGCCAGCCGGCGCAGGTGGGCAGCGTCCTGGAGTGCCTGCCTCGCGGGCACGTGGGGGCACCGATGGTCATCCAGCGGCACGCCTCCTGGGAGCACCGGTTGCTCGGGGACGCGCCTTCGGCCGACCTGAACAGCATCGCGCAGCGGGCCGCGAACCGCCCGGAGCTGTTGAGCGCGCTGCGCGACTACCTCGAGATGTGGCAGCAGCACCCCGACGCCGTCACCCAGGAGTTGATCAACCGGCGGTACCCGGAGATCCGCACGATGACCCTGAAGGCCAGCGGGCTGCTGGTGACCTACGGCGAGCTGAACACGTTGCCGGACTACCTCGCCAACGCGCAGGCGATGGATGACCTGCCGCGCGACGTCCTTCGACCGATCCTGCAGGCCGTGCGCCAGGAGGGCTACGCGAACGCACGTCGGCTGCTGGGGATCGATGAGCCGTTCCTCAAGTTCGAGGGTGCGGTGGCCATGCACCTGTCCAACGGGACCATGAACGACATCTGGGAGTCGTTGTGGCTCAACGACCTGACCAGGGATCTGCCCAGCGGGCTCCCGGCCGATTCCCACCTTCAGCACACCGATGCCTACTCCCCGCTGCTGGCCCGCAACGCGTGCCACTTCGCGCCGCACTCGTGGTACCGCTGGGCCCAGTCCTACGACCTGGCGCTGAGCAAGGCGCAGGAGTACCACCGGACAGGCGATCCGCAGGCCCAACGGGCGGCGTGGATCTTCCACGGCTACGCCGATCACTTCCTGCAGGACTCGTTTGCCGCTGGGCATCTGGTGAACAAGACCCAGGTGATGCAGTGGTTCGTGGAGTGGGCCGCGCCGAGGTGGTTGGAGAAGGTGCCCGACTGGGTGGAGCTCCAGACGATGACCGCCGCCCGCCAACCGGCGATCGCCGGCGCGGGCCTGTACAACCCAGCCGCTCCCGGGGGTGTGCGTGACCCGCAGACAGCGCAGGAGCAGAGCACCCGCGAGGCACGGATGGACATGTCCGGGGTGCTCGCCGACGCCGCCCACGGGATCACCCGAGATGCCGCGTACCAGAACTACCTGACCTTCCTGAACAACTCGGTCACCCAGTCAGCGCCGCTCGCACTGCATGATGACCTCAACAGGAGCGGCGTGTTCGTCGCCTCGCGGGACCGGGCGACGCCCTACCAACTGTTCGGCGACAACACGATGCTCAACGGCGGCGACGGGGTCGGGATCGCCAGCGAGACCGCCCACATGTCCCAGCAGTCGATCCTCGACGTGCTCCAGAAGGGCACCACCACGTTGACGCGGGACAAGATCCAGAGTCGATTCCCGACCCTGGCCAGGGGTGAGTCAGGGGAGATGCTGCCGCTCCAGGCGTGGAACACGTCGCTGCGGGGCCACGCGCTGAAGGTGTTCGAAGGGGTGCACGATCTCGTGCTCGGTTCCTTGTCACCCCGGATGGGTCATGTCTCCCAGGACCAGAGCTACTTCGTCATCCGGCTGTCCTACCGGGGCAAGGTGGGGTACCTCGGCCGGGACGGCGAGAACTGGGCTCGGCTCGTGGATCGGGACCGTGCCACCAAGTTGCGTCTGCGCACCGACGGCAAGGAGTTGTGCTACGGGACCGAGGACGACTGGTGGCTCTCGGTGGGCACGGCACCCGGGCGTCGGGGATACGTCGGGTTCTGGTGGTGGAACAACTCGGGTCACCCCGACTGGCAGTACAACGGGGCCACCAAACGCCTGACGTCCTCGTACTACGACCGGGCCGAGATGTCGATGCAGGATGACGGGTACATCTACTGCTGGAAGGGCTTCTCCGCCGCCGATATCGACCTACAGGACGTCTGAAGAACGCCCCGCTCGGAGCCCCGCTGAGCCATCCGTGGACTGAACCCCCGATCGACATCCGCGAGGCGCATGCCTGGGGAAACCGTGTCCGAGGTGATCAGGTGCGGGCCAGTGGAGTGGCGGGTCGGTGCAGGTTGCGGGCCTTGGGCCCAGCGGGCGAGCTCTCGCGGCGGTTGGACAGTTGCAGCTCTCGCAGCACTGCGCTGACGTGGGTCTCATGGTGCGGGTGGAGACGAACAGCTCGTCGGCGGCCACGCGGTAGGTGTAGCCACGGGCGATGAGGGTCAGCACCTCCACCTCGCGGGGCGGGTGAGCACGTCCAGGCCCGGGTCGGGCCCGGTACCGGAGGAGGACTCGGGGAGGGTGTCGGCGCGGAAGGAGTCCAGGACGAACCCAGCCAGCCGTGGCGAGAACAAGGCGTCGCCGTCGGCCACCCGGTGGACCGCGTCGATCAGGCCCTCGGCACTGACGGACTTGGTGAGGTAGCCGTGGGCGCCTGCCCGGATGACGGTGACGACGTCCTCGGGGGAGTCGGGGATGGAGCAGGGCGGGCCACCGGGTCCTGGGGGCACGATCGGCGACCGCGGCGAGGACGTCGGCGCCCGTGCCCGAAGGGAGGTGGACGTCGAGCAGGACGACGTCGGGTTGGGTTGCGAGGACCGCCTCGACGGCGGGGGTGACGTCGTCGACCTCACCCACGACGTCAACGTGTCCCTCGAACTGGGCGCGCACGCCGGAGCGGACCAGGGCGTGCGCGCGGCCCCAGAGGACCGACCCCGGACTGCGGCCCGTCACGGCCTCCGGGGCTGGTGGGGCCGGTGGTCGGCGCTCAGGTGCGTCGGGCCAGGGGTCCCACCGGTCGGGTGTGTCGCGCAGCAGCCGACGGATTCCCACCCCCGACCGGATCCGGAGCAACGGCTGACTGCCCCGTAGTCCACGCAAACCACCTAAGCCACTGGCGACACACCAGCCACGACGAGGAAGCACTGGCATGACGAAGGCATCCGCCGCAACCGAGCTCCCGGCCACGGAGGAACGTCGATGAGCCGACGCCGCATCGCTGTGCGATCCCTGCTCGTTGCCGCGATGATCGTGACGGTCTCGGCGGTCGCTGGTGCAGCTGCTGCGGCGACTGGGAACGCCGCCGAGTACCGGGTCGTCTGTCTGGACGAGGGCGCCGGCCTCGCCATCGTTGACGTGCTCGAGGCGACCGGTGAGCACAGCACCTTCCTCGAACTCTTGCTTCGGTTCGACCCCGAAGGCCTCGCCATCCTCTCCGACGTCGAACTGGCGGACAAGACCGTGTGGGCACCAACGGACGCGGCGTTCCTCGCGCTGGGCGACGCGCTCTCCTCCCTCCCGGACGAGCAGGTCAAGGCGGTCCTCGGCTACCACATCAGTCCGCCACGTCGGTCGCCCGGTGGTGCGTACCCGGCCGTGACGCCGCAGTTCCTCATCGATGCGGGGGAAATGGATCATCGGACCCGCACCGGCGTCCTCACAGGGTCCGATCAGCGCACGCGCACGACGTTCGAGGGCGGCGCGCTGCGCATCGAAGGCATCAGGATCGGGAGCACCGCCTGGTGCACGGAGGCGGGCTCGGTCCTCTCCCTCGATGCGGTCATCACAGACGTCGCAATGCCATCGACGCTCGCCTGGATCTGGAACCGCCTCGTCCGCATCCTGCTCTATGAGGACATCCGGTTCGTGATCTACGCGACGGTGGGTGCCGTGTCCATCGGCATGGTCGTCCGCCGCGTCGTGACGCGGCGGAGCCGGCGGACCGAGGACGGTGCCACGCACGCTGACGGCCGTTGACACCCGCGACCCGACCGTCCGAGGAGCGCGCGTCCACCTGCGGTCGGAACTGCAACGGCCCTGAAGCTGACGCAAGAGTCGCCCGGAGCTGACGACAGCACGACGTTCACGGCCCAGACTTTGCTCAGTCGCAACCCCTCTCCGTGGCCGCAGCCGCTCGGGATCCGACAGGAGCCCACCCATCGTCTGGGGGCCGGAGTCGATGAGCACCAGTGAGTAGCCCTCGTGAGCGCACAGGTCCCGGGTGCGGTCCACGCGGTGGGGTCTGGGTGGCCCCGGGTGTCGGCGTAGTGCTGGGCGAAGGCGATCCCGGCGATCTGGTGGTCCGGGACACCGGTGGTGACCCCGCCGAGCACGGCGCGACCTGCGCGTCGTTGACCCCTGCGTCGAGCGCGAGACGGGTGTGGGCGTAGGAACACAGCTCGCAGCCATTGACCGCCGTGACGGCCAACATGATCCGCTCGGCGGACTGCCGATCGCACCGGGAGGGCGCCCCCACCAGGGTGGTCCGGACCGCCAGGTGGGTGATCCGGTAGATCTCAGCCACCGAGTAGTGCTTGCTGGCCACCATCGCCATGAACTGTGCTTCCCCTATCGATCCTGCGGCTGCCGTCTGCACACGACCCCACCTGCGCCGCAAGGGGCCTTGGCCCGCAGGCAGGTGCCCACGGTGCGGTGGTGCTGGTCAGGCCTGCTGGGTCTGCGGGCGGGTGGAGATCCCGAGCGCGGAGTACAGCGGGCAGTAGCCCGAGATGGCGGTCGCCCCGGCCAGGCCGGCCACGCCGAACAGGGCGATGCCCACCGGGTTGAAGACCCCGCCGATGGCCAGGCCGGTGGCCAGTGCGGTGACGGAGATACCGGCGCGGATGGCGCGGTCGAGCTCGGATTCGTTCTTGGTCATGACGGCTCCTGGTTCAGGTGGATGGCTCGCTGGAAACTCACTCAGCCCAACCGCATATACCCCCCTGGGTATTCCGATTGTGTGCGTGACGTGTGTCACCTGAGATCCGAGCGCGGTCACGGTGGTGAAGCACCCGGCGTCGTCGAGCAGCACCACCAATCCTGGTCCACTGACGCCATGGCCCCATCCTTCCCTGGGGGCACCGAACCCCTACCGGGCGGGTCATGCTCGCCCGCACCGGTCCCCGGCCCCGTGCGGTGGGCGCTATCCGGCGAGGGTGCCGGCGAAGACCTGCCAGGCCAATAGGGACTTGGCCACCAGGCTCAGGGTGATGTAGGTGCGCTCCCCGACCAGGTAGTCCGACCAGCGCCCGACCTGCTTGTACTGCAGGTACTGGTTGAGCGCGAACACGTTGAAGAACAGGAACAGCGACACGATGATCCCGTAGACGAACCCCGGGGGTTCGGCTGAGGAGGTGGACCCGGGGGCGATCACGAAGAACGCGATGATCAACCACGGCACGATCCCGGTCATCGACCCGAAGATGAACGGCAGGAACCCGCCACCGGGCTGCTCGTAGACCTCCTGCAACCAGCCGAGGAAGATCATCGCCGCGTTCACCGCGAAGATCGCGGCCAGGGCGCCGACGTCAGTGAGGCCGGTGATCTGGGCGATCAGCACGATCATCATCGATGAGGTCAGCGCGTACTCGACCCACCGGGCCCGGTTGCGCTGCCCGGCCAGGTCAGTGGCATACCCACGCGACCACACGGTGGCCACGATCAGCAGCGCCACCCCGGACAGGGCCAGGAACGCGGCCACCGCTAGCCCGATCGGCGTGTTGAGCAACGTCACCGGATCACCCGGCGTGGTTCCGGGCGGCCCCTCGAGATAGGACGCGGTGACCGGCAGGCTGAAGTCGTTGGCCAGGGCGACCACCGCCACCGCTTGGGCGAGCAGGATCAGGCCCACCACGATGTTGTACCGGCGCAGCCCGGCCAGGCGACCCGGATCCACCGGTGCGGTGCCGGTGGGGGAGTGCTGCGCGGGGGTGCTGGCTGGTGAGGGGGTCATGCCCGCCACGCTAGTCCCCGGCCCCCCTTCCCGGTGGGACACCCCGCACGAAGTACGCCGCCGGCCGGTGTACCCGCGGCTGACATGGCCAGGTGCACCCGCTCGCCACGTTCGTAGGAGCGGATGAACAGCGCCCCGCCGATTGGGGATAAGGAAGTGGATCGGGGTGTGGCGGTGGACGTACAGCTGCTCGCCGAGGTCGTGGCCCCCAACGGACGCCTCAGGCCCCACGATCGTCCTGGTCACGAACGCAAGATCGAGTCGATCAGCCCGTGCGCGGCCGGTCATCTACGTCGCCCGCAGCCCTCGTGCTGCACTGTCGAGCGGGCGGTGAGTGCGCAACGAGCGCCTCGCGGCGCCTAGCCTGAGGTTCTCTGACGAGGGGTTGACCGTGGACCTGCTGGTCGCGTGTGGTGCTGGGCTGTCCGGGTATCTGCTCGGCGCGGTCTCGTTCGCCCGCATCGTGGTGCGGGCGAAGACTGGCGGGGACGTCACCCCCATCGAGTTGGTCACCCCCGATGGGCAGGGCCACCTGCGGGCCGACGCCATCAGCGCCTCGGCGGTGCGTCTCCAGTTGGGCCCGCGCTACGGAATCCTGGTGGGGGTCCTCGACATTCTCAAGGCGTCCGCACCGACGCTGGTCTGGCGCCTCGCCGCGCCCGATGAGCCCTACTTCCTGATCTGCGCCGCGGCGACTGTCTTCGGCCACAACTGGCCGGTCTACTACCGGTTCCGCGGCGGGAACGGACAGTCGGTCATCCTCGGTGGCATGCTCGCGATCGACTGGGTCGGTGCCCTGGTCACCAACGGCATCGCGCTCGGGCTGGGGATGACGGTGCTGCGTGATGGGCTCATCGGCGACATCGGTGGAATCCCGCTGCTCATCCCGTGGCTGTGGTGGCAGACCGACGGCGACCCCGCCTACATGGCGTATGCGGCGGCGGTGAACATCGCCTTCTGGGTCTCGTTCCGGGGGACCTTGTCGGGGTATCTCGCGCTCAAGCGGGCTGGGCACCTGCCCACGGCGGAGCATGCCGTTCGGATGTTCCGGATGGACTTCCCGATCATGCGATCGCTGTCCCGCAAGCGCTACGCCGAGATCGATGCCCTGTCCCGGGGGGCGGGCGCTGCCTCACCGCCTGCGGCCGGCGCGGTGGACGACGGGTCGTCGGGGGCGGCATCGTGAGTGGGGTCGTCGGCGGGGCGGGTAGCCGGGCCGCCGAGCTGAGGCCCAAGCTCGGTGGGAAGGCAGCTGCGCTCGTCGCAGCGCGTGAGGTGGGGCTGCCGGTGCCGCCGTTGGTGACCATCGATGTGGACGAGGTCGAATCGTTCGTGGGTGGCGGGCCACCCCGGGTGGCCGTGGCCGAACGGGTGGCCGGCGCCTGCGCGCAGCTCGGCGGCGGACCCTTGGCGGTGCGGTCCTCGGCGCAGGTCGAGGACGCAGACCTGTCGTTCGCTGGGCAGTTCGACAGCCGCCTTGACGTGGTGGGTGTCGAAGCCCTGCACGAGGCCATCGATGCGGTTGCTGCCAGCGGCGGTGCCGCGCGGGTCATCCAGTACGCCCAGGCGACCTCGGGCGACGCCGGGCGGATCGCGGTTCTCGTCCAGCGGATGGTCCAGGCTCGGCATGCCGGCGTCGCGTTCTCCCGGGACCCGGTGACATACCAGCCGGAGGTCGTGGTTGAGGCGGTCGAGGGACAGGCCGATGGGCTCCTCGGAGGTGTGCGCACCCCGACCCGCACGGCACTCGACGCGTCGACCCTGGAGGTCCTCTTCCTCGAGCAGCGCGACCCGGTTGCCCCGGAGATCCTGCGGGATGCCGCCCAACTCGCACTCGAGTGCGAGCGGCACTTCGGGGCACCCGCGGACGTGGAATGGGCCCACGACGGGGAACAGTTGTGGCTGGTGCAGGCACGGCCGCTGACCGGGTTCGACACCGTTGAGATCCACTCGGACACCTGGTCCTCCGAGGTGTGGCCAGGTCTGATCCGCCCACTCGTCTTCGATGTGGGAGACACCGCCGTCAACGCGGCGTGGGGCAGGATCCTCACCTCGATCGCCGGGCCCATGGAGGTGGACTGGCGCCTCATGGCCGCCCCGGTGGCCTCCCGTGCCTATTTCAACGAGACGCTGCTGGGCAGCGTGCTGACCCGCGCCGGACTGCCGGAGAACACCCTGGAGGTCGTGGGCCGTGGGGAGCGTCCCCACGTCCGGGAGGGGTCGTCGGTGCGACTGGCTGCCAGCGCGGGGCGCCTCAGCCGCTTCCTCGCCGGCAACGTGCGGATGCTGCGACACGTGGCCCGTGAGCTGCCCGCCCTCGATGCACGGATCGCCGCGGCGGGCCAGGGCACGGCAGACCTGAGCGGGGTCGAGCTGGCCGACCGCTTCGAGGTCCTGCTCGAGATCCTCGAGGACGCCGCGCACCTGAGCGTCCTGACCATGGTGTCGATGCAGCTGCGCGCGCTGGGAGGCAGGGCGGCAGTGGCCCGACTCGCGGGGGAGGGCGGTGGATCGGCGCTGCCGCCCGTGTCGAAGTCCGCACCCGCGGCAGCACTCGACCGGCTCGCGACCGCAGTCCGGGCCCTCCCGCAGGCGGAACTCGACGCCGTCGCCAGCGGCGACCCGGCGCGCATCGCCCAGGCGTTGGCCTCAAGCCCCGAGGGGCGCAGGGCGTTGCGCGCAATGGAGGAGCTGCTCAGTCGGTGGGGCCACATCGCGACCGTGAACACCGACTTCTCGGCGCCCACCTGGGCCGACGATCCGGGTGCGCTGTGGCGCCTTGCGGCCGCCTCGCGCCCCGCTGCAGCGCTTGGGGGTGTGCGGGCCTCGGCTGCGGCGGATCCCGGTCCGGCGGTCGCTGCCGGCCTGCGGGGATGGATCGTCCGGGGCAGGATCGAGTCCCTGACCACCTTCGTGGCAGCGCGCGACGAGGTGAACGACGCTCTGGCGCGCACGTACGACGCCCTTCGGCACGCCGCACGGGCGGCTGGTGCCCTGCTCAGCCCCGCGGTGCTGGAGTCCGAGGCTGATGTCTTCTTCCTGCGCTACCCGGAACTCCTCGATGCGCTGCGCGGAGAGCCGGTGGACCCTCTGCCGGCAGCCGTCGGCCAACGTAGGTCCCAACTCGAGGCTGATGCGCAGATCTCCCCCCCGCACCGGGTCTGGAACCTGCGCCTGCCGCCGCGCCAGCGCATGCTCGCCGACGCCCAGCGGGCACCCCTCGACGCAGGTGTCCTGCGTGGGATCCCGGCGAGCGCAGGCGTGGTCATCGGCCGCGCGCGCGTACTGAGCCTGTCCGACCCCACCACGAGCCTCGGCTCGGGCGACATCCTCGTGGTGGCTCACGCCGATGTCGCGTGGACCCCGGTGTTCTCCGTCGTGGCGGGAGTGGTGACCGAGGCCGGTGGCATGCTCTGCCACGCGGCCGTGGTCGCCCGCGAGATCGGGATCCCGGCGGTGGTGGGGGTCGACGACGCGACGCGCCTGGTCGCGGACGGCGCACAGATCCGGATCGACGGCTCCGAGGGGTTGGTGACAGTGATTAGACCTGCAGGGGCAACCGTGTCCGCTGGTGGAACCCCATCGGACAGGACCCAGGAAGAGGTGGACACACATGAGTAGGCCATGGATTGTCGGGCTCGGCGGGCTCGGGGCTACTGCAGGTTGGGCGTCGGTGCACCTGATGGTGCGCCCCGGGACGGGCCGGGCGGCATCTGCCGCACCGATCGCTGTGGGCGCCGGTATCGCGTCACTGGCGGCCGCAGGTGGACCGGTCGCACCCATCGCCGCGCTCAGCTCGGTTGGCCTGGGAGCCCTCGGCGGCTGGACGGCGGCCACCTACCGGGCCATGCAGGAACCGGATCGGACCCCTGTGCCCGTCGCCGCCCTTGCC
This sequence comes from uncultured Actinomycetes bacterium, assembly GCA_963798745.1. Taxonomy (GTDB): domain Bacteria; phylum Actinomycetota; class Actinomycetes; order S36-B12; family CAIYMF01; genus Prado023. The sequence continues at coordinate 77,610 of CAWCUF010000003.1, read as the reverse complement.
GACACGGCGCCGCGCCGGACCGCTGTGGTCTACTTCACCCACGGCGAACCGTCGACCTACGAGGCCGAGCCCTGGGTCAACATGCTCTTCGAGCTCAAGCGCACCGTTCCCAGCTTCCCGCCCAGGCCAGTCTGGCCCTTCATCCTCGCCGGCATCAAGAGCTCATTCGACGCAGTCGTGCTCAGCCCCCATTGCGCCATTCACGCCGAGACGATGGACGCGGTCGAGCGGGCGGTCGGCCATGGTGACCTCCGCTGGTATGTCTCCTTCCTGGATGCGGACCCGCCACTGAGGTCCGCTATCGCCGAGGCCGTGCGCGACGGCGCCACTGACCTGGTCCTGCTCACTGTCTTCCTGACCGACTCCGACCACACCGCCGAGGCCGACGCCATGGACCAGGCCATGGGGCTCACGCAGGCGGGCATCCGTTCGATCCGGACCCCGGTGCTCTGGGACGACCCGCGCCTGGCCCGGATGATCGCCGACAAGGTGCAGCGCGCCGCCGAGGGTCGCGACCTGCGCACGGTGGGGGTGATGCTCGTCGGGCACGGCCAGCCGCGCCAGTGGGACGCGACCCACCCGACCGAGACCCAGCAGGAGCAGCAGTTCCGCGACGACATCCGCGCACTGCTGATCGCCGACGGATTCCGCCACGATCTCGTCTCGGACGCCTGGATGAGCTTCCGCACCCCGAAGGTGCCGGATCGGGTCCGCGAACTCGCGACCAGGGGTGCGACGGTCGTCATCGGGGTCCCAGTGACGATCAGCGCCGATTCGCTGCACTCGCTGCACGACACACCGGAACTGATCCGCAAGGGCGCGAAGGGAACGGCGCTCGAGGTCATCAACGTCAGCGGCTGGAACACCGAACCGCTGCTGGTGGACATCCTCGCCGACCGGGTCCGGCACGCGCTGCACAGTCCCGCCCTCACCGGCGAACACGCCCGCGCGATGGATTCCCTACCGGGGTGATCGGGGCATCGCGAACACCCCGAGGTCTGGGCCAGCGGCCAGGGGATGAGGTCGTTGACGACATCGTCGACGACCTGGTCCGCGCCGTCGGGCGGAAAGGTGGGGCCAACCCCGTGGCTGCTTGTAGTCCCCAGGCCTGTGTGCGGAGGTGCCGCCCGGCGGGCATGACAGTGAGGGAGATGCCCGATGCGGCGTGGTCTTGATCTGGGGAACGGGGGCGACCGGGTGCTGGTCCTGCTGCCAGGTTTCGTCACCCCCGCTGATTCCTACACCGGCCTGGTCAGCCCCCTGCCCGTATCCGATCCCGGCTTGCGGGTGGTCGTCCCCCAGCTGTACCGCATCGGCCCAGATGTGCTCACAGGTCGGTACTCGGTGGCGCAGGAGGCACAGGAGGCTGCGGACCTGGTTGCGAACCTCTCCCGGTCGGAGGTACCGGTGTGGTTGGCGGGCCACTCGCGGGGCGGGCAGGCTGCGTGGCTGGCAGCCGAGGCCCTCGAGAGGGACGCCCGGCCCGCGGGCCTGGTCCTGATCGACCCGGTGGGCAGCCCAGGTCCCCGCGAGGTGGCGGCCCGTCCCCCGCAGTTCTCCCTGGAATGCCTGGTGATCGGCGCCGGGATCAGCTCCCGGTGTGCCCCGGCGGGGGTGAACCACCAGCGGTTCGCCACCGCAGCACCGCGCCGGATCCACGTCACGGTCCAGGAGTGCGGCCATGCTGATGTGCTCACCGGTCGGGCGCTGCGCTGGGGTCGGGCGCTGTGCGGTGGGGGACCGGACCCGCAGGCCGCCCGGGCCACGGTGACCGCCCTCATCGCGGCCCATCTGCGCGGAGATCTCGAACCGCACCTCGTCGATGCCGGGCCCGAGGTGGGCAAGCCCTGCCTGGGGCGTGATGACCGATGGCCCACCGCGGTGGTGTGGGACTGAGTGACCGGGGCCGCGGGGCGGCCGCCGTGGGACGGGAGGATTCCCCTCTGGTGCCTGGGTCTGGAGCTGGGACCCTGTGGCCGTGGACTGCGGCGGACCGACGTCTCCGGTGCGGCGTCGCTGGCGCAGTTGGCGGCCCACGGGTCGCTTCGGGCCTCGTTCGTGCCCCCGGAACCGATCCGCCAGTTGCGTGACCTGACCCGTACCCTGACCGCGATCACCCGGGAACGGACCCGGGAAGTGCAGCGCTTGGAGTCCTGGAGGACGCCGGGATCACACTGTCGGTCGTGGCCACCGACATCAGCTCGCCTCCTGGGCAGGGGTCTGCCCCGGTCACCACGAGTCCGCGGGCCGGTCGAAGTCGAGCAAGACCCGCCCCGGGGATCGCTGGCTCAAAGGCGCCCTCGGCGCCGCCGCGCTCTCGATCGCCTGGGCGACAAGGGGCGCCGGGCGCGATATGGGGTTCACCACCCTGGCGGGAGCGGGAACGTTGATGGGGTGAGTGATCCCGGGAACGGGCTTCCGTAGCCCAGTTTGTAGCCCAATTGACTTGGCGGGAGAACTGGACTGCTGCTCGGGTTGGGGCCCCGCGGGGTCAGCCTGCCTTGTGTTCCAGTCGTTCGGCGATCCACACCTTGATCAGTGCCTGCCTGGAGATGCCGAGCCGGTCGGCCTCCTGATCCATTGAGGCGACCATCCATGCCGGGAAGTCGACGTTGACCCGGCGGGGCTCGCGGTTGATCCTCCGCGCGGAGTCCCAGTCGACGACCTCGCTGATGTCCTCACCTGCGTCGAAGCGCTGGTCGAGCTCAGTTGCCTTCATATCTGGCTACTTCCTCCTGGCGTGCCCGTCTGATCGAGATGATGCGGATGGTGTCCCTGCGGTAGGTGATGATCGCTGCCCACGTGGTCTCTCCGATGGCCCACGACGAGGAACCGCGGTTCACCCTCGGTTCGGGCTGGCGCTTCGATTGCACCGTCGTCCTGCCAGAGTGCTTGTCCGGCAACGAAGTCGATCCCGTGCTTGGCGCGGTTGGCCGCGCTCTTGACGGGGTCGAACCCGAAGGTCGGCATTGCTCCTTCAAGATAGCAGTTGTGGTGTTGAAAAGGTATAGAAGTCGCCCATATTGAAAGGTTGGTGGGGTCATTCGCTCGCCAATGAGATAGGCCATCCACGAGTCAGCGTCGGTGCTCGTGACCCGGTGCCACCCTACGCGTCCAGGCTCTCGGGTCCCTCGATGGTGGGGCTGTGCATCGGGTCGCCGGCGGTAACCGCAACCTGGGTCCGAACACGTGGACGCGGTGGGGCTTGGCCGTGAGGGCTGGTGCGGGGGATTGGCACGCCGGCATGGTGGCATGACCGGATGGCCACTCGGGTGGGGCTGCACTGGGTCGAGGGGACCTCGCTGGTGATCAACGCCAAGTTGCAGGTACCGCGTCTGCGGCCGAATGTGGTCGCGCGGTCCCGGCTGACGGCCCGGTTGGTCCCCGAATAGGGGGATCGTGAGGGCCCGCGCTGCTGGTGCTTGCGCTAGGCCGGGACGGCGCCGCTGTGGGGGTGGAACCGGTAGGCAGTGCGTGTTCGATGGCCTGCCACATGGACTGCGCCTGATCCGGGTTCGCGGGGTGGAGGGCGACGACGGCGGCCATGCCCGCGTTGAAGACCATGCCGCTGGCGACCAGGACGACGGCCCACATCACGCCCACGGCGGTGGCCACCTGCATCAGCGCCGGCGCCGCGGATCTCAACCGCGCGTGCAGGGCCAGGGCCAGGACCGCCAGGACGACGCCGAAGAGCACGTAGGTGATCAGGTACATCCCGTGCATGCTGGCGTGGTGTGACGCGAGCAGCGCGACCTTCTCGGTCGCGTCGGTGGCGGCTGGATAGTTGACCACCACCAGGAAGAACGGCATCGCCAGCAGGAACGCTGCACCCAGGTACAGCGCCGCGACCCCGCCTCCCCGCTGCTGGGCTGCGGTCATGTGACTGGACGTGTTCATCATTGCCTCCCACTCAATTGGCACCACACCCTGCCTTGCCGGGCGGGCCTGGGGCGGGTACCATTACCTACGGTGTAAGTAAAGTACTTACGCCGTAGGCGCCCACCTTGATGGCCCGTGGCCACCACCACGCGAGACCGGGCAGGAACGGAAGTGACCGATGGGCAGACGCCGGGCACCGACGCACCCGAAACGAGAGACGCTGACCCGGGATCGGGTGCTGCGAGCAGCCCTGGTCCTCGCTGACGAGCGTGGGATCGACGCGCTGAGCATGCGCGAGCTCGGCCGGCACCTCGGCGTGGACGCGATGTCGCTCTACAACCATGTCGACAACAAGGACGACCTCCTCAACGGCATCGTCGATCTGGTCGTAGGGGAGATCGACCTGCCCACCGGCGAGGACCACTGGTCGGACGCGATGCGCACCAGGGCCCGATCAGCCCAGCGGGTGTTCGCGCGGCACCCCTGGGCCAGTCAGCTGGTGGATTCGCGCACCAGCAGCGGGCCCGAGAGGCTGCGCTACTTCGAGTGGGTGATCGGGACGCTGCGGCGGGCCGGGTTCTCCGTCGACGTGGCCGTGCATGCGTTCTCCGCGATCGACAGCTACGTCTACGGATTCGCCCGCCAGCAGTTCAACCTGTCCAGTGGTGAGCCCGGCTCACCCGAGACGGCTGAGGCAATGCTGTCCGAGATCCCCACCGATCAGTTCCCCCAACTCACCGAGGTCATCACCCGCTACATCCAGCTGGGTGGGTACGACCCGGATACCGACTTCGAGTTCGGCCTCGACCTGATCCTCGACAGCCTGGAACGACTCCTCGACTGAGCGACCAACCGCGTTCCCCCACGATCAGTGCAGCCCCTTGGAACGCATCACCTGAGCGCTGTTCGGATGCCGGGACTTCGGACTCTGGTGTCGGCCACGCCCCGACGAGACTCAATGTATGAGCACGCATTCCAGCTGCCATCTCCACATGCGGGGGTGGCCGGAGTCGCGCGTCGGTCGGCGGGCGATCACGTTCGCAGGGTTGTTCGTGGCAGGTGTCGTCCTGCTCGTGCTTTCCTTCGCGGTCGGCCTCGTCGAACCGGCCCAGAGCTACACCGACAGCTGGGCGCAGCTGGTCTGGGGGTTGGGCATCTGGGCGTGCGGGGTCACCGCCGTCGTCACCGGTTTGGTCGCGATCATCGGTCACCATGAGCGCTCCGTTGTCGGACTGCTTCCTCTTGGCTTGCTGCTCTCGGAGATCGCCACGGGCAACTTCTGAACACGCGATCGAGCCCGTGATCGCGGCCAGGGCCGCAGGTGTCGATGTGGTGCCCCCCCGGCATGGCGAGCGGAGTGATCGCGGGTCGTGGGCCAGCGGCTTGTCAGTGCAGGCCGTTCGGGTCGTTGGCGGCCTCGGTGCCGGGTGCTTGACTGGCTGCGGTGAGCGACATCGGCGATGTACTCAAGGCTTGGGTCGACCTCTTCTGGCTCCCGCTTGGCGCGGGCGGCCACCTCGTGCGCTGGAACGGACGCGTCTGAAGTTGCATGTGCCATGCCTGCGGCTGAATGTGGTCGCGCGTCCCCGGCTCCCGGCCCGGTTGCACTAGGGGTGCCGGGGTGGCCTGGTTGTGGTCTCGGCGCCGGCAGGTCCGCTCATTCCCGGGTGGGGGTGACGACGCCGTGCTCGTAGGCCAGCATGACCAGTTGTGCCCGGTCGCGGACCTGGAGCTTGGCCAGCAGGCTGCTGACGTGGGACTTGGCGGTGGCGTAGGTGATGACCAGTTCGTCGGCGATCTCGACGTTGGAGTGCCCGCGGGCCACGGCACGCAGGACCTCGATCTCGCGGTCGGTCAGTTGGTCGAGGCCCGGGGGCCGGGTGGGCTGGGGGACCGGTGACTGGCGGACGAACTCCTCGATGAGGCGCCGGGTGGCCTTGGGGGCGAGCAGGGAATCCCCGTCTGCCACGACGCGGATCGCGGTGAGCAGCTCCTCGGGAGTGGTGTCCTTGGGCAGGAACCCGCTGGCACCTGCCCGGAGCCCGCCGAAGACGTACTCGTCGAGGTCGAAGGTGGTCAGGATGATCACGCGGGTGGCGGCGGTGTCCGGGTCCGCCATGAGCGCCCGGGTCGCGGCCAGCCCGTCGGTTCCGGGCATTCGGATGTCCATGAGCACCACGTCGGGGTGCTCCCGGCGCACCAGGGCGATCGCGCTGGCTCCATCCTCGGCCTCCCCCACGACATCGAGTCCTGGTTCGAGGCGGAGCAGGACCGTGAGACCGCGGCGGACGAGAGCCTCATCATCAACGACGGCCACGCGGATCATGGTCCCTCCTGAGGTTCGTAGGGCAGGGTCGCGGTCACCCGGTAGCCACCGTCGGAGCGGGGACCGGTGTCCAGAGTGCCGCCCCAGACCGCGACCCGCTCGCGCATCCCGAGCTGGCCATGACCGCCCGGGGCGCTGCCCCGGGCCGTGGTCCCGGCACCGTCATCGTTCACCTGCACTGTGACCTGTCGGTCCTCGTAGAGCACCGTCACATCAGCCTGCGCGGGACCGGCGTGCCTGACCACGTTCGTCAGGGCCTCCTGCACGACCCGGTACCCGGTCAGGTCGAGGGCTGCGGGCACATGGTTGGGGACGCCCTGGACCTGGACGTGCACCGGCAGTCCGGCCTCGGTCAGCTCCGCAGCCAGTGCGTCGAGGGCGTCGAGCCCCAGCGGCGGGTGGTACCCACGCTCGCCGGTGTCCGTGCGCAGGGCGCCGAGGATCCGACGGACCTCGGCCAGCGAGGAGCGGCTGGTCCGGGAGATCGCCTCGAGTGACGCCTTGGCCTCCGCGGGATCGACGTCGATCACGTGCGCACCGACCCCGGCCTGCAGCGCGATGACGCCCAAGGAATGCCCCAACACGTCGTGCAACTCCTGTGCGATGCGCAGCCGCTCGTCGGCCACCGCGTGGCGGGCCTCCTCGGCGCGGGCCTTCTCTGCCAGCTGTGCGCGCTCCTGAAGCAGGGCAACGTTCTCGCGGCGGACGTGCGCGCCGTGACCCAGGGCGAACGCCCCTGTGAACAGGGCGGCGTTGGTCACCACGGCGCCGATCCCCATGGCCGTGGGAGCCACCGTGACAACGACCACCATCACCACCACGGCATATCCGACCGCCATCGACGTGATGCGCCGGTCTGAGTAGGCGGCCACGGTGTAGGCGGCCAGGAACAGGGCAGCTCCGATCACCGCGGAGCTGTACCCCAGCGCGAGCAGCGCGACGACTGGGATCGACGCCAGCACCATCACCGGCAGCGGCCACCGCCGACGCACGGTGTAGGGAAGGGCTCCCAGGGCGATCAGCACGAAGACGGTCGCGTCCGGGGACCGGTACTCCGGGGAGGGGGTCGCGGCCGAGACAGCGGCCGCGACGAAGATCGCCACCGCCAGGACGCAGTCCAGGACCCAGGGCCGTTGGGCGTCGAGCTCTCGTAGCCTGGCCAATGCCGCGTTCACGATCCTGACGCTACTGCGCTGGGGGCTCGTGAGCCTCCGTCCCGGGACTACTCACGGCTGTCCACCTGCAGGCGGATCCCGTGGCCGGCCGTGCCCCCGGGAGGTCCCAGGAAGTTGGCTCTGGGGACCGATGCCCGCCCGAGCGCCCAGGGTCGATTCTGGAGTGGAACGACCCGCCCGTCCCAGGAGGCATCATGAATCACCGCGACACCCCGCGAGCCACCCCCGCCCCAGGGCTGGAGACGGCGGCAGCCCACCGAACCGGGGCGGGCAACGGCCGGCGCGGCTACGGCCTGGCCGTGATGGTGGCCGTCATCGGGGCACTGGCCGCTGCGGTGTGGGCGGTGACCGGCTACCTGGACCAGATCCAGCGCCCGGAACAGTTCGCGCGCACCGAGATACCCGGCACCGCATCCGTGGCGATCACCCAGGCCGGGTTGCACGTCGTCTTTGTCGAGAGTGCCGGGCCCGCCGATCTCACAGCCGCCGACCTGACGGTGATCGGCCCGTCGGGCGCGCCGGTGGGAATCCGCCCCTACGCCCTGGACCTGCGCTATGACGTTCCCGGGACACCGGGCCAGGTGGGAACCGGGGTGGCCGTCTTCACCGCCGATCGGACCGGCACCTACCAGGTGGGTACCCAGGCCATCTCGACAGACAAGAAGACGCTGGCAGTCGGCGACGACCTGGCCCCCGAGGTCGTCCGCGCCGTGGCGGTGCCCAGCACCATCGGGATCCTTGTTGTCCTCGTCGGCCTCGGGCTGGCGCTGGTCACCTGGATCCGTGACGAGCGGAGGTCCCAGTCGTGAGCACGACACAGATCACACAGGCACGCGGGTCGACCAGGGTTGCCGCTGCGCTTCTGAGCAGTGGTCTTTGCGGCCTGGTCCTGGCCTGGGCGATGCCCCGAGGCCCGATGACGTCCGTGCAATCGTTGACCGCACTCGTCCTCGGCGCGGGGGCGGGTGTCGTGGCGGGGTGGCTCATGGCCAGCCGATGGGCTGCCCTCCTCGCTCCGGCCGCTTTCGGTGCGGTCTTCGAGGTCACGCGGATCGGGGCCGTGGGACCCACGGTCGACGCGATCCGGTTCGACGGGCTCTACGGCATCCTCGCCCTGGTCGTCGGACGCGGGTTCGACGCCGTGGTCATGATCGTGCCCATGGTCGTCGGCGCGTTCTGGGGGGCCGCCCTCACCCGTGGTGAGCAGCGCCACGCAGCCCCGGCTGCCGATGGCCCGCGACCGGCCCGTGAGGGCTCGCCGTTCTGGCGCGCCGCGCGACGAACCTCCCTGGTGCTGGCCACCGTCGTCGTCGTGCTTCTCGGAGTCGTCCTGGCCCGCCCGGCCCGCACCGCCCCGATCCTCGGTGCGGACGGCGATCCGCTGCCCGGCAGCATCGCCGAGCTGACCGCTGTCCCCATCGGCGGGCACGACCAGTGGATCATGCTTCGCGGGCACGACGTCGGCGCGCCGGTGCTGCTGTTCCTGGAGGGCGGCCCCGGCGGAACCGCGCTGGGCTCGATGCGCTACGCGGGCCAACCGCTGGAGGAGCACTTCACGGTCGCGACCTGGGACCAGCGCGGGACCGGCAAGTCCGCCAGTGCCCTCGAGCCGCTGGACACCTTCACCCTCGCCCAAGCAGTCTCCGACACGATCGACGTGACCGAGTACCTGCGCGACCGCTTCGACGAGGAGCGCATCTATTTGCTCGGCAGCTCCTGGGGAACGACCTTGGGCACCTTGGCCGTTCAAGCGCGCCCCGACCTGTTCTACGCCTACATCGGTTCAGGGCAGATGGTCGACCAGCAGGAAACGGACAAGCTGATGTACGCCGAGAGCGTGGCCTACGCCCAACGGTCCGGGGACACCGGGTTCGCCGCGCAGCTGCGCGCGATCGGCCCGCCGCCCTACACCGACATGCTCGCCTACCCGGTGGCGATCGCCTCGAACCCGGAATGGCACGACTTCACCCACGGAGCCGACCACGACGCCCGATCGACGTACCCGGCGAACCTGCTCGTCGAGGAGTACACCCTCACCGAGAAGATCCGCTCGGCGGCCGCGCTGATCGACACCTTCGCGCTCATGTACCCGCAGCTCCAGGACGTCGACTTCCGCCGTGACGTCCCCAGCCTGGACGTGCCGGTCTTCATCGTGGAGGGCGAGCACGAGGCCCCGGGGCGAGCCGTGCTTGCCACCCAATGGTTCGAGCAGCTGTCCGCGCCCAGCAAGCACCTGGTCACCTTCGAGGACTCTGGGCACACCCCCCACCTCCACGAGCCCGGGCGGTTCGCCACCTACCTGTCCGACGTCGTCCTGCCCCAGACGTACCCACCGGTCGCGGTGGTCTCCTGACCCATCCCCCCATCGAGCCACATCACGAAAGAAGGTCAACTCATGCAGCTCCCCGTCACCGGCGGCAACCTCGTCACCAAGCCGCCGTCCAGATTCGACCCCCTCACCGGTCATTGGTTCTTGAACGCCTTTGTCGAGCACGCGGAGATCCGGGCGCCGCACTACACGCTGACGCGCCTGCGGAGATCGGACCTCAGCCTGCCCAGGCGCCGGTCCGCGCGGTGACCCCACCTCGTCCGGACCTTGGGCCCTGACGGCGGGGACACCAGGGGCGGCCCGGCGAACGCCGCCGGGTCCGGGGCGTTGGGGTCGGGCAGCGTTCACCGGTCGCCGGTCGCGTGGGGTCCGGTGGCCTGCGTGGCGGTTGCTGTGGGTGTCCTGGTGGTGGCCACCTCCGCACGTTACGGGTACCACCGCGACGAGCTGTACTTCCGCCTGCTCGGCCAACAGCCCGCGTGGGGCTACGTCGACCAGCCCCCGGCGACCCCGATGCTCGCCCGGTTGACCGTCGAGCTGCTCGGGGATCACCTGTGGGCGTTGCGGCTACCAGGCGCACTGGCCCTCATCGGTACGGCGGTCCTCACGGCCCTGCTGGCCCGTGAGCTGGGCGGCGGGCGAGGAGCGCAGACCCTGGCCGCCGGGGCCGGCGTGACCCTGTTCCCGCTGATCTTCGGACACGTCCTACTCACGGCCACCCTCGACCTGGTCCTGACGTCAGGCATCCTGCTCTTCGTCGCCCGGGCCCTGCTGCGCGACCCGCGCTGGTGGCTGGTCGTCGGGCTCCTCGCCGGCCTGTCGCTGTACAACAAGAACCTGATCGTGCTGACCCTGGTCGCGATCGGGGTGGGGTTGGCTGTGGTCGGGCCCCGACAGGTCCTGTGGTCCAGGTGGCTGGTCGCCGGCGTCGGGCTTGCCCTGATCGTCGGCGCCCCGAATCTGGCCTACCAGCTCGCCAACGACTGGCCGCAGTTGGAGATGGCACGGGCGATCGAGCGGAACAAGGGCGATCAGTCGCGGATCCTGTTCGTCGCGATGCAGGTTGCGCTGCTCGGCGTGTTCCTGACCCCGGTCTGGGTTGCCGGAGGGGGGTACCTGCTGCGCGCGCCCGGGTTGCGGCACGTGCGGGCCCTCGCTGTGGCCTATCCCGTGCTCTGTGCGCTCGTGCTGGTGACCGGCGGGCAGCCCTACTACACCGCGGGCCTGGTGTTGGCCCTGTTCGCCGCCGGCAGCATCCCGACGGTGCGATGGGTCGCTGGTGGGTCGCGACGGCGAATCGCGCTCGGTGCGGCGTTCGGCGCCAGCGCGATCCTCTCGGCCCTGGTCGCCCTGCCGGTTCTCCCGGTGACCACGCTCGCAGGCACGCCGATCGCCGAGATCAACCAGGCGACCAGCGACCAGATCGGCTGGCCCGTGTACGTGCAGCAGGTCGCCGCCGTCCACCGCGCCCTGCCCCCGGACCAGGCCGCACGTGCGGTCATCGTCACGGCCAACTACGGAGAGGCCGGCGCACTGGACCGCTTCGGCGGGCCCTACGACCTGCCCGAGGTCTTCAGTGGGCACAACGAACTGTGGTTCCGGAGCCAGCCACCCGAGCACGCCGACGTGGTGATCGCCGTCGGATTCTCGACGGGCAGCCTGGATGGGGCCTTCAACACCTGCCGGGTCGCCGCGAAGCTCGACAACGGCGTCGACATCCCCAACGAGGAGCAGGAGCGCCCTGTCCTGGTGTGCCGCGGACCGACCAAAGCCTGGGACGACCTGTGGCCCACTTTCCAGCACTACGACTGACCCGCATCTCGGTTCCGGGCTGGGCAAGGACCACCCGTTCCGGCCGCCTCAGTGGGCCGGTCCATCGGCCACCCCCGGGCGCCCCGCATTCGGGTTCCACCCGACGGGAATGGGACTGATGAACGGGCACCGCGGGACGAAGGGACCTGACCTGCGCAAACGCCGTCCAGTTGACTGGATCGGGCTCATGAGGAGCGTTCAGGGAAGCCATGTCGTCAGCAGCCACCGCCCTCGAGTCGGACCTGGCCATCGAGGTCGCGGGCCTGGGGCGTTCCTTCGGGGACACGGTGGTGCTCGACGGGGTGGACCTCGCACTGGAACAAGGGGGGGTATTCGGGCTGCTGGGCCCCAACGGTGCGGGCAAGACGACGACAGTGCGGATCCTGACCGGGGTGCTGCACCCCGGCCGGGCAGAGCGCCTGCGCGTCCTGGGTCACGACCTTCCGGAGCTGATCGCCGAGGTCCGCCCGCACATCGGGGTGCAGACCGACACCGCCCTGTACGAGCGGCTCAGCGGCTTGGACAATCTCACGTTCTTCGGCCGGCTCTACGGGATGAGCCATGCGCAGGCCACCCGATCAGCGTCCGCGCTTCTGCAGCGTTTCGGCCTCGGGGACCGCCAGGCCGACCGCGTCGCGACGTACTCCAAGGGCATGAAGCAGAAGGCGCTGATCGCGCGCGCCCTCATCGCCGATCCGCAGATGGTCTTCCTCGACGAGCCGACAGCCGGCCTCGACCCGGAGGCGGCCCATGAGCTGATGACCTACATCCACGACCTGTCCGCAGAGCACGGCCGGACGTTCTTCATCACCTCGCACCGCCCTCGAGGAGATGGAATCGGTCTGCACAAAGGTCGGCGTACTCGCCGGCGGGCGGGTCGCCGCCCAAGGGCCACCCGCGCAGGTCGCGAGCACCATCGTGCCCGAAGTGCGGGTCCGCGTGACCACCGCGCCCGGATCGGCGCTGGACACCCGAGGGATCGCCGCCCTCGGGAGCGTCCGAGGAATCACGCCCACGGAGGGCGGCGCGATCGTTGAGCTCACCGACCGGCAAGCGATCCCGGTCATCGTGCGCCAGATCGCGGCCATGCCAGGCGACCTGCTGGGTGTGGCCGAGGCACCACCCACCCTCGAGGAGGCCTACCTACGACTCGTGCACCAGGAGCAGGACCCGACCGAGGGGGATCCCCGGTGAGGGCCAGCGCAATCTGGACGATCGCATCCAAGGACCTGCACGAGAGTTCAGCGACCAGCCAGGTGCTGGCCCGTGCGGTGATCGTGCCGTTCGTCTTCGTCGTGCTCTGCCCGGTCGGGCTGCTGCTCGCCCTGCGCTCCATGAGCCCAGCCGACGCCCAGTAACTCATCTCGAACATCCCCGCCTCAGCCTTCCCCGGGGCTGGGGAGCTGAGCGTGCAGGGCAAGGCCGCCTACATCGCAACCGTCTACCTGTTCGCCGGCGGGCGAGAACGACCGACGACACCGCGGCCCACTGGACGAAGCCGAAGATGGGGATCCGCTCGAGCAAGCCCATCGTCGACCACAGGCCCGCTGTGGCGGCGGCGGCGACCGGGCCGGACACCGCGATCACGACCAGCGTCGCGACCGAGTACCAGCCGAAGCCCCGCAGCGCCGGCCGCCCCAGGGCCCAGCTGGTGATGAGGGCGGTTCCCAGGATCGTCAGCAGGGACGCGACGCCGGCGAAGACGATGTGGAGGGTGCCGGCCGCCGTGACCGGCGAGCCGATCGGGTCCTGTCGAAAGACCACGTCCATGCAGCCCGCGATCGCCGTGAGGACCAGGGCCACGCCGCCCGCTCGGCCGATCCTCCAGCGCACGTCGCCGAGGTGGGAGGCCAGGTGAATGACCCCGACACCGAAGGCCAGGATGAGGAGGTTGTAGACGGCGAACATCGCGGCGATCCACGACCCGTTGGGCGCGCCCGACTGGTAGCGCGTGCTCACGTGCTCGCCGATGTGGCTGTAGCCAGGGGTCGCCATCGACCCTATGTGCTGGTGACTCCCTGACTCACCCGACCTTCCCCCAACACCCCGGATACCCAATGCCACGCGCGTGTATCGGCGCACCGAGCGGGCGCCGCCGAAGGTGTCAGGCGGCTCGAGTGCGTCAATTCGGCCGGTATCGGGCAGGGCGATGCAGCGGGCACGGCGGTCGGATTCCTGGTGACGGTCCTCGGCCTGGTCGTGCTCCTGCTCGCCGCCCACGACCACCCCTTCGTCGGAGGCCTGGCCGTCTCCTCCGATTCCTCCCGCCTGGCGCCCGACACCTGCCCGACGATCACGGAGACCGAGTGCCCGCCATCGGCCCCGGGACGTCGTACCGGATCGAGCGCATCGTGAACTCCCCGTAGGTGAAGGGGCCGTCCGGGCGCAGGTAGGCCGCACCGCCGCGGTGCAGGATGTGCCGGCCGTCGAGGTCGCGGTACTCGGTGACCGGTGTCGACCAGCGCATCGGGACGAACGTGCCGCTGCTGCTGTCCGGGCGGTCGTCGGACCAGAAGTCCACGAGTTCGGCGCGCTCGTTGAACACCAGCGTCGCGGTCACGACATGCCGAGCATTGGTGAAGGTCACCGTCGCCGAGAGGTCGTCCACGGCGCTCCAGGCGAGCCGCGGATCCGCCAACGCACCCGGTGCCATCAGGCACATGTCATTGAGCACGGTCACGGTCTCGGCAGCGCTGATCGCCTCGCCGCGGAGGTCGACCATGTTCAACGTCGAGGCGACCCGGACGGTGAACGTCGCCTGCTCCTGGCGGTACTCGTGCAAGGCGCGGACGGGGAGCCCGAACATCCGGGCATCCATCAGGAACAGGCGCGTGGGCCGACCGAAGAAGGTGTACTGCACGGACCGTGCCCGCATCGGCGCCTGACCGGGCTTGCGATACATGTTCGCGTCCAGGACCACGCGCATGTTCTGCGGGCGGGCCCGGCCGAGCGCCCCGGAGCGCTCGATGTAGCGACGCACAGGGTCGGGCAGCCCGCCGAGGTCGCTGCTGGTGAGCGGGTCCACACCGGGCAACAGTGGCTGGACGCTGAACTCAGCCGCCACGACCCGGTCATGTCGAACCCGCAGGGACCGGGCGGTGGGAACCGTTCCGGGATCGCGCCCTGCGTCGGCCTCGGCACTCACGACGCCACCTGCACCGGGTACACCCGGGCGCGGGCAACCCATGCCGCACCAGCCAGGATGGCCATGTTCACTGCGATCCCGGCGGCCGTCTCGGGGAGCCCGATCACGCACACCACAAGGGAGAGGGTTGCGAGGCTCGCGGTATTCGGTGGGGCCCACGACCAGCGGCGCCCGATCCCCACCGCGGCCACGATGAAGCCGATCGCACCCGCGAGCCAGATGATCCCGATCAGGCGCACTCCGAGGTCGCCGAGGTCGCCCGCACCTCCCAGGACGGTGGTGCGATACGGGAACCCCGCGACCACCGCCAGGTGCCACGGGACCACGAAGCCGACGAGGTGGATCACACCATGGGCGGCAACCACCGCCGCCAGACCGTAGCGAGTCACGAGCGTCGTTCCTCTCCTGGGATCGGGGCGGTGAGACCGGCGAGCCAGCGGCGCAGCAGGTCGAGCAGGTCGCGCGTCTCAACCGGAGTCAGGCCCACGAAGACGCCACCGAGCATGTCCGTGCTGCGCCTGACCATCTCGGGCTCGTCGAACGCGTGAACCCTGTCGGTCAACTCGATGCGCGTCGTTCGCGCATCGGCCGGGTCCGGCACGAGTCGCACGAATCCCCGGGCCTCGAGCCCGAGGGCGACCTGCTTGACGTTCTGCCGTGAGCTGCCGTACTTCTCCGCGGCCTCGCTGAGCGACGGGCTGGAACCGGGGAACGCATTGGTCAGGACCGCCAGGAGCAGCCACTGGCGCGTGGTGAGTCCCAGGCCTGCGAGGTCCCCGTCAGCCTGGCGCGACAGGTGTTGCGTGAGGACGAACAGCGACCCGAAGGCCTCAGCCCGCGTCGCCAGAAGTTCCTCATCCGTCATAAAGGTAACGTATTACGTAGTGTGTTGGCTCGTCAACCCAACGGGCGATCAACATCGGGGGCGGGCGGGGTCGTTCCGGCCTTCACAGTCAGCACGGGCCGCGTCAACTGGCGATCACCTCGTCCAGTCGGCGGCGCGGGCGGTCAGGCCGGCCAGCGGTCCCTCGAATGGGGTGCTGGTGCAGAGGGTGCGGTCGCGCTGGATCCTCTGGGTGGCCTGGTTCAGCGGTTGCACCGAAAGCCCGCGCCGACTCCCAGTAGTACCTGCCCAGGTGCTACGTGTCGGGGTCAGGCGCCCGCGCTCGAGACCCGACGGCGATCATGGCCCGAACGTCGATCTCGCGCCAGGCCCACCGCACGATGCGTCCTCCAAGGACTCGTACACCTCTGAAGCACTCACGCTCACCACCTGATCGTCGAGGCGTCAGTCACGAGTCCAGGCGGGCAGGGTCGACGCACTCCGGGCACCGTCCCTGTCAGACTGATGAGCATCTGAGATCGATGACCGCCGCCGCGGGAAGGAGACCGAATGGGGTGCACGCCGAGGTTCGGCCGCCGAGCGGATGCTGCCGCTCAGGGGATCGCGGCTGCCATCCTGTTCATCGTCGCCGGGGGGTTGTCTGGGTGCGCGGCCGCCTCGCAGGAACCGGCCACCGAGTCCGCGTCTGGACCAGCCGCGGTGACGCAGACCTACCTTCCCGGGCTCGAGGCCGACGTGCGACTCCCCGAGAACCCGGGGTCCGCTGCCGTCCCGGTCCTGGTCCTCGTGCCCGGAGGCGGATGGCAGACCGCCGACAGGTCCGGACTGTCCGGCCTGGCCACCCAGCTGGCCAACAACGGGTTCATGACCGTCAACGCCACGTACCGGTCCGGCGCCGACGGCGTGACCTTCCCGACACCCGTGGACGACGTTCGGTGCGCTATCGGGTTCGCGGTCTGGCAAGCGCAGCAGGCTGACATCGACGTCGGTCGCGTGATTGTGCTGGGCCACTCCTCGGCCGGCCAGCTCGCTGCCCTGGCGGCCTTCACAGCTCCGTCCGCGGCCGGAACCTGCCCCTACGACGTGCCGGCCGTGGACGGGCTGGTTGGTCTCGCCGGGGTCTACGACACCGAGCCGTTCGAGTTCGCACTCGTCGACTTCTTCGGCGCACCGAGGTCCGAGGATCCGCAGATCTGGGCCCAGGGCGATCCGATCGCCCTGGTCGAGGCGGGCCGGGCACCACACGATCTCCGCGTCCTGCTCCTGCACGGCGACGCCGACGAGTCCGTCCCCCTGGAACAGTCGAAGGACTTCGCCGCCGCGCTGCAGGGGGCCGGCAATGACGTGGAGCTGGACATCGTTCCCGGTGCCACCCACGAGACGGTCTACACCGCGGAGGTAGCCGGCCAGCGGGTGTCCGGATGGATCCAGGACCTCCGGGACCAGGAAACCGGGTAGGGCGCTGGACCCAGGCGTCCGGGCCGACCCTGTCCTGCACCCCGACCACAGTTCCGGGGCGCGGGCCGATTGGTCACCTCTGGTGACCTCCGGGGTTCCCGGCGGGCCGTCCGACTCGATGGGTGGGACGTGGCCCGCCCCGCCCGGCACCGGGTTGGGTCGCCTCGTTCGTCGACGAGACGCTCGTCAAAGTCGCTGGGGCAGCCGGTACACGTACCGGGTCGCGGACCAGCGCGGACAGGTGAGCCGCGGCGAGCGAGGGTTCAGTTGAGGCTGAACGGTGGGTACTTGTCAGTGGCGCCCCCAGCGCGTTCAGCCCGTATCGAGAACGCCGCTCCCGAACATCACCGCGTCGCTAGCCTTGCCGATGCGTGGACCACTGACCCATGTGATACCCGACCACCGGCACAGCAGCCCGAACGGGTGCCGCGGACCGTGACGTCGAACGGAGACCTGTCGTGATCGAGCAGATCGAGCGTGCGGTCCAGCGGCCGCAGCTCTTCGAACCCAGCCAGGCGCCCTTCTGGGACGACCCCTACATCGCCCGACAGCTGCTTGCCACGCACCTGGACGACCGAACGGAGGCAGCCAGCCGATCAACACGGCTCATCTCTGAGTCGGTCGACTGGTTGACCGAGCGGGGCTTGGCAGGCCCGGGTCGGCGGGTACTGGACCTGGGCTGTGGCCCGGGCCTGTACGCGAACCGGTTGGCGGCCGCGGGTTGCGAGGTCACTGGCCTGGATCTGAGCGAGGGGTCGATCGCCTACGCGCGCTCGCGGGCCGATGAGGCGAATCTGGCTGTGGACTACAGGGTGCAGGACTTCCTCACGCTCGATGCCATCGGCACCTACGATCTCATCCTGCAGGCCTACGGCGAGCTGAACACCTTCGCCGACCCGGTGCGTGACGGTCTCCTGCGACGCGTCACGGCCGCGCTGAAGCCCGCGGGGGCGTTCATCTTCGATGTCAGCACTGCGACGGCCCACCGGCCCGCAGGTCCAAGGCGCATCGAGTTGGGCGACGGGAAGTTCTGGCGTCCCCACCCGCACCTGGTCGTCACCGACACCTACACCTATCCCGGCGACGTCACGTGTGAGCAGTACGTCGTGGCCGATGACCACGTCGGCGTCGTCGCGTACCGCATGTGGTTCCACGACTACACCCCAGCAACCCTGGCGCCCGTCCTGGAGCAGGCCGGCCTTGCAGTGGACCAGATCTGGGGATCGCTCACGGGCACCCCCTACCGTGCCGACGCCGACTGGTTCGCCGTGCTCGCCCGCCCGAGGGGCGGTGTCAGCCGGTGATCGTGGCCAAGTTGGGCGAGAACTGTCACGTTCGCGACGTCCTCGTCGCCGACAAGAACCAGCGTTGGAGCCGACGGCCGTCACCGCCGCTCTGGAACAGCACCTGGCTCGGACCCGAGCCCCCTCGAGTCGCTGATCGGTTCATCCCTCGGCCCGGCTCGGGCCGCGGATGAGCCACCCAGGGGCGCCGGGCGCGGTATGGAGTTCAGGGACCGAGACTGCGGCTCACACTGGACGGCCCCAAGGCGGAGGCACCCGATCGCCCTATTGAGTGTGCAAATAGTTACTTTTCAGAGTACTTTTGCTACATGCCGAGACAGGTCATGCAGGGCCCACGGGTGGTTGCCCGGGCGCCGATGCGCACCGTTCGGCCCGCTGATCTGGGTCAGGTGTATGCCCAGCCGCGGGTTCGGGTGCGGGATCTGGAGGCTCGGGGGGTGTTGCACCGGTTGGCCCATGGGTACTACTGCGCGGTCCCTCTGGAGTTCGACGCCGAGTCGTGGCGGCCCAGCCTGGAGGCGGCCGCGGCTGGTATCGCCACGGCAGTGTTCGGCGACCGGGTTCCGGTCCTGATGGGCAAGTCGGCGGCCCGGATGCACCGGGCGCTGCCCCGGGCAGGCGCGCAGGCGTGGGTGGCGGTTCCCCGGGCCCATCGCCCGGTCCAGCTCGTGGACCGGGACGCGGTGGTGCGTTTCGTTCGCCGGGATGTGGCCGCCCTGGACGCCACCCTGGTCAGCACCGACCTCGGCCAGGCGCTGGCCACCACCGTGGAGCAGACGGTCCTGGACCTCGCCCGGTCCGATCCTGGGATGGTGGATCTGGATGCGCGGGAGGCGATCGGGGCCCTGCTGCCGGTGTGCGACCTGCAGGTGTTGCGGCGGTTGGCCGGCCAGCAGCGGATGCGGGCCACCCTGCGCCGGCTCGAGACGATGCGCCCATGAACGGCCACTGGCAGACCGAATGGGCGGCAGTCGCGGATCGATTCGGCGTCGACATGGAACAGGTGCGCCGCGATCACCTGATCTCCCACGTACTCGCGGCCATCTCCGCCGGCGTCCCCAGCACGGACGTCGTGTTCTTCGGCGGTACCGCGCTGTCTCGGACCTACCTGACCGCGTCCCGGCTCAGCGAGGATCTCGACCTGATCGCGGTGGCGCCCCGATCGCAGGTGGCCGCCGCCCTGCAGTCCGCGATCCGTACCGGTCTGGCGCGCAGCCACGGCGCCGCCAGTTGGCGGCCGGCGCTGACCTCGACCATGGGAAGCCAACCCGCCGTCCTGATCGTCGACGATCAGACCAGTGTCCAACTGCAACTCGTCGAGGGCTCGGGCTACCCCGGGCCGACCGAGGTCCACGACCTCGAGCAGCGTTACGCCGATGCCCCGCCGGCTCGGATGGCTGTGCTGACCGCGCCCGCTGCAGCGGCGGCGAAGCTGGCGGTGTGGATCGAGCGACGGGCGCCTCGCGATCTGTACGACCTGTGGGCCCTGGCCGAGCGCGGGCTGATCACCCCTGAGGCCGTGGCGGTGTTCGTCGCGCGGGGGCCGTTCGGCCAACCCCCGAGCGAGTGGATCTTCACCGCCGGTATCGACGAACGGGACTGGCGGGCCGCTCTGGGACATCAGACCCGGCTGAGCATCCGTGCCGATCAGGCCCTGGCCGTCGCCCGAACCGCGTGGCTATCGGCCGCCGAGTCCGCCTAGCCCCAATTCGAGGGCCTCGACGGCGTTGGTGACGCTGGGCCGGGGTGAGGCGACGAGAGCCAGCTCGGCGGGGACGTGAACGTCACCTACCTCACCCCGCAACGGCGGGCCGACACGAGCGACCCGAGCAGCGCAGATGCGCGGCCTCCTGGGGACCGGGGGGTCGGGGAGGGGCCTAGCGTAGGTCAGCGGGCTGCCCATCTCAGTAGTTCGTCGACGGGCAGGGTGTTGAGGATCCGGTCGGGGGTGAGTGGGAGTTGCTGGGCGCGGGCGCAGCCGTGATCGAGGAAGCCCAGTTGCCCGGGGGCGTGGGCGTCGGTGTTGATTGTGAACAGGCAGCCCACGTCCTGGGCCAGGGCCAGCAGCCGGGTGGGCGGGTCACGTCGCTCGGGTCGGCAGTTGATCTCCACCGCCACGCCGTACCGTCGGCATCCTTCGAAGACCAGGGCGGCGTCGAACTGGGATTCCGGGCGGGTGCCGCGTTCGCCGCGGACCAGCCGCCCGGTGCAGTGCCCGAGTACGTCCACGTGTGGGTTGGCCACCGCGGTGACCATGCGCCGGGTCATCGTCCGAGGGTCCATCCCCAGCTTGGAGTGGACGCTGGCCACGACGACGTCGAGCTGGTCGAGCAGGTCGGTCTGCTGGTCCAGGGTCCCGTCGTCGAGGATGTCGACCTCGATGCCGGTCAGGATCCGGAAGGGTGCCAGCTGCGCGTTCAACTCGCGAACCACGGTGAGCTGCTCGCGCAAGCGTTCGGCTGTCAGGCCGTTGGCCACGGTCAATCGGGGGGAGTGGTCAGTCAGGGCGAGGTAGGAATGACCGCATGCGATTGCGGCCTGGGCCATCTCGGCGATCGGGCTGCTGCCGTCGGACCAGTTCGAGTGTGTGTGCAGGTCCCCGCGCAGCAGCGCCCGCAGCTGCTCACCGCCTGCGGCGAGCGGGGCCAGCGCATCCTCCTCGAGCTGGCGCAGCTCGTCGGGCACCCGGCCGCCCGCTGCGGCCACAGCGACGGCGGCCGTCTTGGGCCCCACGTCAGCCAGCTCGGTCAGGGTCGACGTGTCGATCCGCCGTCGCAGCTCCTCGGATGTCAGGCCCTCCAGCCGCCACGCGGCCCGGCGATAGGCACGCACCCGGTAGGTCTCGGCCTGCTGGCGCTCCAGGAGGAACGCGATCCGCTTGAGCGTTGCGACCGGATCCATTTCCAGCGGGACTACGTCGAGGACTCCGTGGTGTCGGTGTGCCCCTCGTAGAGACCGATGTGGTTTCCATCCGGGTCGGCCAGGACGGCCCACCAGCTGGTCGGGCTGATCTGCTGCTTGCTCTTGAGCACCGTGCCGCCGCTGGCGGTCGCCTTGGCGAGGGTCTCGTCGATGGAGTCGACCTCGACATACGAGCGTGGCTGGGTGAACCCCTCATCGCGGGGGGCGAGGCCGCCGCCGCTGATCTCGTTGGGTGCCTGCCACATCGGGTAGCCCTCGAAGTCGGGGACCTCGGCGATGCGCCAGCCGAAGAGCCCCGCGTAGAAGGTCGTGGACTGGGCCATGTCGGTGACCGGGATGTCGATGTGGGTGATGTCTCCGTGCGCCATGGTCGCTCCCTGGGTGGATGGTGGTGTTGGGGGTGGATCTTCGACCCGCGTGACGTTGGCGGAGGGCGCCGAAGATGCACCGGCCCAGCGGGAGCCAGCCTCCGCCGCCGGGGTCGGTGGTGTCAAGGGAAGTTACTGGTGCCTACTGATCACGAAGATGACGTGGGCGATCAGGATGGCCCCGTGCCGAGTGCAGGGTGGCCCGCCAGCACGAGCACCGGGAGATTGTGTCGGCCCCAGTGCGCCACGGCGACGAAACTGAGCCGGCAGTAGTCGGCGAGCCAGCGGCCGGAGTCCCACAGCCAGACTGCCAGCGCCAGCTCCCAGGCGTGGGCTGCGGGCCTGCGTCGGGGCAGCGACAAGTTCGCGACCTCAGGTGGGTTGAGCGCCAGGTAGGCACCGGTGAGCACGATCCCGGAGATGAGCACGAGCACGAACGTCCGCAGCACGATCGTGTCCCAGCCGAGGTCCGGGACGACTGCCGTGCGTGGACCAGGGCGGCCGGGGTGACCAGAATTGGAGGCCAGCGGTGTCCCGATCTCGTAGGCCAGGCTGCTGCCCGGGTCAGGGGAGCCCTGCAGTCACGCGCGCAGCGAGCTCAGCGGGATCCCCGGCGCGTTGCCCCACATCATCAGGCGGGCGGCGCGCAGCACGCACAGGGCTCGGGTCGTGCCGTACTGGTCGAGTAGGGCGGTCCACGCGATCGGGTCTGGGAGCCCCCGGGTGTCGGCGTAGTGCTGGGCGAACGCGATGCCGGGGAGCTGCTCGTCCGGGACGTCGGAGGTCACCCCGCCGAGCAGGGCTCGGACCTGCGCGTCGCTCACCCCACGTCGAGGGCGAGACGGGGGTGGGCGTGGGAGCACAGCTCGCAGCCATTGACCTGACGGCCAACATGATCCGCTCGGCGGACTGCCGGTCGCAGCGGGTCGGCGCCCCGACCGCAGCGGTCCGGGCCGCCAGGTGGGTGATCCGGTAGATCTCAGGCACCGAGTAGTGCTTCCGGGCCACCATCGTCATGACCTGTGCTCCCTTGCGTGTCCTGCGTCTGCCCTCTGCCACCACAGTCGGCGGAGCTCCTCGTCGGTCGCGTGTCGGCTGAGTTTCGCGCGGCCGACCTTGCCGCGGATCTCTCCGGGTCCCTGCGGGCCGGAGTAGGACCCCGGGGCTGCGACCGTGGCGGCGTACAGAATGGGCTGCTCCCCACCCTCGGACCCGGGCAGGACCATGCGCATGAGGGGTGACCCTGGGGCTTGCCCCGATCTGGGTCCGGCCGTTGTGGCTGAGGTCCTCGGGTGGGGGATCTCGCTGGGCCGATTCGGCTGGGTGGGTCCACGATAGGGCGTATGCAGTGCATCTTGGTGACTGGTGGGACGGGTGTCATCGGCCTCGAGGTCGCCCGGCTGCTCATCGACGAGGGGGTGACGCCCCGCGTGCTGGTGCGCCGTCCGCGTCGGGCCCCGCTGCTGCGCGCCCTGGACATCGAGCCGGTCGACGGGGACCTTCAGAAACCTGCGTCCGTCGCCCGGGCCACTGCCCCTGGCAGAAGCCTTCGGCACGATTCGCGACACCATCGAAGTCCAGGACGCCGCCCGTCAGGCCGGTCGACGTCACGTCCTCCGCTGGGCCTGGCCCCAACCACGAGGAGTGAGCTATGAGGACGTCGTCGGATCACGTGGTCGACCCGCAGGCTGCAGGATCGCCGGGTCAGCTGCCCAACGACAGGACGGCCCGGATCAGCGCCTTCGTGGTTCGGGTCGTCGTTGGCCTGCTGTGGCTGGAGAACCTGTCATGGAAGATCCCTCCGCGGTTCGGCGCGGATGACAACTCCGGGCTGTACAACCAGACGTCGCTGGCTGTCGAGTATCCGGTGCTCGCGCCCTTCTCTGCTGTCATCGAGAGAGTTGTGCTGCCCAACTTCGCTGTGTTCGGCTGGGGGGTCTACATCGTCGAGATCTGCTTGGGTCTGTTCCTCCTGCTCGGCATTGCCACCAGGTTCTGGGCTGTGGTTGGGCTGATCCTCACAATGACGATCTTCCTCAGCGTCGGGGGCGCACCCAACGTATGGGCGTGGAGCTACTTCCTGATGGCCGCGGCGCACCTGGCGGTCGTCGGGCTCGCAGCCGGCCGCGTGCTGGGCGTGGACGCAGTGCTCCGCCGCCGGGTCACTGGGGGTTCCCTGATCTCCCGGCTGTACCGGTTGTCCTCGTGACCGGGGGCGTGGTGGCCCTTCACTCGCTCGGTGCTCAGGAACGGGCCGGGGACAAGATCGATGATGCGGGGCCGTATCCGGCCAGGAACCTGTCCCGGAAGGCATCCATGGGCCAGACCGGTGAGTCGGCATCCGGGCGCAGCCCCGCCTGCCAACCCCATTCTGCTGCCCGGTCGGTGACGGCCGGGTCGCCTGCGACGATGCTCACGGGCACGTGATGGCTGGCCCCCTGGCCTGACACCAGGCTGGACGGCTGGTGGTCCCCCAGGACCACGAGCACCAGATTCGGGTCGTGCAGCTGTTGCGCGAACGAGGTCACCGCGTCCAGGGAGTAGGCGATGGACTCGGCATAGGCGGCCCGCAACAGGTCGGCATCGCGACCGACGTCTTCCGGCGTCCTGCCCTCGGACGGCATCGGATCGAAGATCGAGCCGTCGCCGATCAGCCCCCAGTCGACCATGCGAGGCAGCGGCGCCCAGGGCCAGTGGCTGGAGACCAACTTGACCTCGGCCATGAGCGGCGCTCGCTCCGCCTCGTCGAGTTCCAAGCGCTTGAGCGCGGCCAAGGTGTACTGGTCGGGCATGGCGGCCCAGCTGAACTCCGGCCCGGCGTACCCGAGGTTCCGACGGTCGTAGACCTCGTCGTAGTGGTAGAAGGTCGACGCCTCGGGCCACGAGCCCTCGACGGCCGGCGCGACGGCAACGGTTCGCCAGCCGGCACGACCGAACGCGGCGGTGAGGGTGAGCCGGGTGCTGGTGATCAGGTGGTCGTGTCGCTGCTGGCTGTTGACCCAGAGGCCGGACTGCAGTGTGCTGTGCGCCAGCCAGCTCTTGCCACCGAAGGTCGGCGACGTGAGCCATCCGCTGCGCGCTGACAGACCTGCCTCCTGCAGCCGTCGCTGCCCGGCGTCGAGCGCCGATTCGACGACGGGGCCGTCCAGGGCCGCGGGTCCGTAGCTCTCGATGAAGACCAGGAGCACATCCTTGCCTCGCAGTCGGGTCAGGAGATCGTCCTCCGCGACGCTGGCGAAGGGGTCGTCCTGCTCAACAGCGCGCACGAACTCCTCGCGGTCGGCGAGGTCGTCGCGGACCTGGGCCACGTGAGTGACGGCGAGCCTGGCTGCTGCGGTGGAGGCAACCGGTCCGGCTGACCCCAGCTGGGTGCCGAACGCGGCCGCGATCAGTGCCGTCGCGGTCAGCAGGGCCAGTACGCGGATCGACAGCCGCCGATGCCCGGCCACGAGTCGGGTCAGGCGAAGGGCGGACATCGGCAACAAGGTCACCAGGGCGAGGGCGAGCATTCCTGCCCCGATCAGGGCGACCAGCGCGCCTAGGCCTCCGATCGAGTCGCTGAGCAACCCCCAGGCCGACCCGGCGTACGCCGCATCGTAGACGGGATGGAACGGGGTGTCGAAGGCCACCCTGAAACCCATGTCGAGCAGCCGCAGGATCGTCAAGACGCCCAGTGCCAGGCCGCAGAGCAGCGCGAGGACCCGTGCGCCCCCAGCAGGCAGCACCAGGGCGATGGCAACGAAGAGCACGCCCTCGATGGGGATCCGCAGGAAGGCGCTGGGCGCCACGTTCTCGAGTCGGTTCGGCGCCAGCAGCGCGGCCCAGATCAGCAGCAGGGCGAGTGCCGCGGTCACGGCGCCCCACGGGAACTGCCGACCTCCATCGACGCGCCACAGCTCCCAGACGCTACGCCCGAACGACTCGGCCAGCAGCCCCATCGCGACGATGAGGATCCCGACGGTTGCGACATCGGGCAGGACGCCGGCTGCCGCGACGATCAGCACCACGGCCACGACCACCGCGACCACCTTGGACCACTGCCGGGGCGGCGGGGAGCCACGCAGCCAGGGCAGCGCCCAACTGGCGGTCACGAACAAGTAGCGGGCCAGCCCCAGCAGGAGCACCCACCAGCCCCACTGCCCAGCAACGTATGCGCTGAGGATCAGGATCAGGAAGGCGTCGACCTCGAAGTCGAAGCGCGCCCCGAAGGCCGAGCCGGTTCCCGTCCGCCGAGCCACTTGGCCGTCCACCCCGTCCAGCATCAGCGCCACGACTGACAGAGCCACCAGGATCCCGGGAGCGGGGTGACTGCCGAACGAGTCCGCCGCGAGTGCGGCGACCCCGCACACCAGGACCGCGCGTACGAGCGTGACTCTGTCCGCCGGCCCCAGCCCGACCCGGCCATGACGGGCCATCGCGCGAGCCAGCAAGACGGCCAGCCCGGCACCGCACGCGACACCCACTGCCCACCCCGGGAGGCCCAAGCCGGGGGCGACCGCGAGCACGGCGAGGAGCCCGATCAGTCCGACGAAGCCGGCGAGCGGCGCAGTCGGGACCCAGTTGGGCACTGGACCCTGAACCTCGCGCACTGTGCCTCCGCATCTCCGGTCGAACAGCCATACAGTAGGTGCGACGCTCCGGTTCGGCCGGGCGGACAGGAGGGTTTGGGTGCCGAACGAAGCACGCGCCTTCTGGATCCGCGAACCCGGCCACGGCGAGATCCGGACCGTCCAGTTGCCGGCGCCAGGACCGGACGAGGTGCTCGTGCGCACGCTGCGGTCCGGCGTGAGCCGCGGCACTGAGTCACTGGTGTTCCGTGGCGGTGTCCCGAAGAGCCAGTACGACGTGATGCGGGCGCCGTTCCAGGAGGGCAACTTCCCGGGCCCGGTGAAGTACGGCTACCTCAACGTCGGCATCGTGGAGGAAGGTCCCGACGACCTCCGAGGGCGCACCGTCTTCTGCCTCTACCCCCACCAGACCGCCTACGTCGTGCCGGTCGAGGCCCTGACCCTGGTACCTGACGGGGTCCCACCCGCGCGGGCCGTACTCGGCGGTACGGTCGAGACCGCCGTCAACGCCCTGTGGGATGCCGCGCCGCTGGTCGGCGACCGGGTCACGGTCGTGGGCGCGGGCATGGTCGGGTGCTGTGTCGCACGGCTGGTCGGCGGCGTACCGGGAGCGCAGGTGACACTGGTCGATGTGGACCACACGCGGGCGGGCACTGCGGCCGCCCTAGGAGTCAGCTTCGCCAGGCCCGAGGATGCGGTCGGCGGCCAGGACATGGTGTTCCACACCAGCTCCACGTCGCTCGGGCTGCAGCTCTCGCTGGACCTGCTCGCCTCTGATGGGACGGTCATCGACCTGAGCTGGTACGGCGACCAGCCGGTCCAACTGTCCCTCGGTGGCACCTTCCATTCCGGCCGACTCGGCATCAAGGGCAGCCAGGTCGGTTCCGTGTCGGTGGCGCGCCGGGGACGGCGAACCACGGCAGAGCGTCGCGCGCTCGCGCTTGACCTGCTCCAAGACCCGGCGTTCGACGCGCTGCTCACCGGCGCCTCACCCTTCGAGGAGATGCCCGACGTGATGACGCGCCTGGCCGACGGCCGGCTTCCTGCGCTCTGCCACTCGCTGACCTACGACGAAGGGTAGGACCATGTACAGCGTCACCGTCCGCGACCACGTGATGATCGCGCACACCCTCCGCGGCGAGGTGTTCGGCCCCGCACAGCAACTGCACGGAGCCACGTACATCGTGGATGCGACCTTCTCCCGCTCGGAGCTGGATTCCGACGGTGTTGTCGTGGACATGGGCCGGGCCACCGAGGAGCTCCATGACGTGCTCGCGGACCTGCGCTACCGCAACCTCGACGAGGTGCCCGAACTCGCGGGCCGCAACACCACCACGGAGGTCCTCGCGAGGTTGATCGCAGACCGGTTGGCCGGACGTGTTGAGGCGGGCGGGCTCGGGCAGTCTGCGCGCGGCATGGCCAGGATCGGGGTGACTCTCCGCGAATCACACATCGCCTGGGCGAGCTACGACAGGGTGCTGTGAACCAAGTGCACGTCGTGGTCCCGGACGGGATCGACGATCCTCGACGGCCCAGCGGTGGCAACTTGTACGACCGCCGGGTCTGCGACGGGCTCGGCGCACTCGGCTGGTCGGTACACGAGCATGCCGCGCCCGGTCGGTGGCCGAATGCCGACGGGGCCACCCGCGCAGGCATCGCTGCGGCACTGGCCCAGATGCCCGATGACGCGGTGGTGCTGATCGACGGCCTCGTTGCCTCCGTGGTGCCCGAGGTGCTGCAGTCGCAGGCCAGCAGGCTGCGTCTCGTGGTACTCGTGCACATGCCCAGGGACGAGCCGAAAGAGATCGGCGCGCTGTCAGCGGCGAGGGCAATCGTGGCCACCAGCCAGTGGACCAGGCGGTGGCTCAGCGACAACTACGGGCTCCCACCGGGTCGCGTGCACGTGGTGGCACCCGGGGCCGATCCGGCCGAGCTGGTGGAAGGAACGCCAGCTGGTGGACGACTGCTCTGCGTCGGTGCCGTGACTCCGATCAAGGGACACGACCTCCTGCTCGACGCACTGGCCACCGTAGACGATGTCGCCTGGGGTTGCGTCCTTGTTGGAGCGTTGGACGTCGATGCTGCGTTCGTCGAGAAGGTGCGCCGAAGCACCGACGACCGACGTCTCAGCGATCGGGTGTCTTTCGCCGGAGCGCTCACGGGCGCGGACCTGGGAGTTGCCTACGCCGAGGCGGACGTTCTCCTGCTGGCCTCGCGAGCGGAGACCTACGGCATGGTCGTGACCGAGGCGCTCGCCCGAGGTCTACCGGTCATCGCGACCGACGTCGGCGGCGTGCGTGAGGCGGTCGGTCGCGCGGCCGATGGCAGCCGACCGGGCGTGCTGGTACCACCGGAGGACCCGCACGCCTTCGCCCTCGCTGTGCGGGACTGGTTGACCGACCCCCGGGTGCGGGGACGGCTGCGCGCCGCAGCCCGTTCCCGGCGCCAGACACTCGTCGACTGGTCGCGGACCTCGCGCCGGCTGTCCGTTGTGTTGAGCGAGATTGCAGGGGAGAATCACCCATCCGCGGACACCCCACGTTTGTCGGTGTGACCCAAGCGCCACAGGATCGGAGGCACTGCCATCAGCTCACGTATCGGGAACTGGGCCCGCCTGGCCGGCGGCGCGGCGATCCTCCTCGTCCTCATCTGGCGGGTGGGGGCTGGCCCGTTCGTGGACGGGTTCAGGCTGACCACGCCCGGCGCGCTTGTTGCCGCCCTCGCGATCACCTCGCTGACCACGTTGTGCTGTGCGTGGCGGTGGAGCGTGGTCGCGGCCGGGCTCGGCGTCGACATTCCTGTGCGCCCGGCGGTGGGCGCCTACTACCGGTCCCAGTTCCTCAACTCCGCGCTTCCGGGAGGGGTGCTGGGCGACGTGAACCGCGGCGTACGGCACGGCCGGGACGTGAACGACATGGGGCGTAGCCTGCGGTCCGTCGCATGGGAGCGTGGGTCCGGGCAGGCGGTTCAGATCGTGGCGACGGTGGCCGTTCTGCTTCTCATCGCCCGGCCTGCGGTCCCGGCGCACATGGCAGTCAGCAGCATGGTCATCGCCGTGATCGGCGTCGGGCTCCTTGTGGGAAGTCTGCGCAGCAAGCGGGCCACCCGGACAGACAGCGCCCGCGGCGGGCGAGCCCTTGACCCACCGCACCTGGCCGCCAGAATCACGCGTGGCATCACCACCGATCTGCGCGACGCAGTCCTGACCAGGCGGGCCGGGCCGCGTATCGTGCTCGCCTCCATCGCCGCCCTGCTGGGCCACGTGGTCGTGTTCGCGGTGGCGGTGCGTACGTCCGGGACGGCCGTGCCGGCGGGTCAGCTCCTGCCCCTGGCGCTCGTCGTGCTCCTGGGCGCGGCGGTCCCGACCAGCATCGCGGGCTGGGGCCCGCGCGAGGGTGCGTCGGCGTGGGCGTTCGGCACGATCGGGCTGGGCGCTGCCGCGGGCGTCACCGTCGCGGTGGTCTACGGCGTGCTCGTGCTCTTCGCCACCCTGCCCGGAGCCGTCCTCCTCCTGGCCGATCGGTGGGGGAACTCACGCAGTGCGATCCGGGGGCCAGCCCGAGGGGGTGCCCGCGAACGCGCCGAGGCGCCCGCGCAGCGAGTTGGGGGTGTCGCACATGCCTGACCGGCCCTACACGCTGCTCAGCTGCGGTGTCTCGATCGACGGCTACCTCGACAACGGCACCCAGGAGAGGCTGATGCTGTCGAACGAGGCCGACTTCGACCGGGTCGATGCCGTGCGGGCGGACAACGACGCGATCCTCGTGGGAGCGGCCACCGTCCGCAACGACAACCCGCGGCTGCTGGTGCGGGCCCAGTCGCGGCGCGCCGAGCGCACCGCGAGCGGGCTGCCGCCGACCCCGATCAAGGTGACCATCACCGCAGGTGGCCGACTCGACCCGCGAGCGGACTTCTTCGCCACCGGGGACACGCAGAAGCTGGTCTACTGCCCCAGTGACATCGTGGTCGAAGCACGTGGCCGACTCGGGGCGGTCTCCACGGTTGTCGACGGTGGTCGCACGGTGGACATGTGCTGGCTCAGCGAGGACCTGCACGAGCGCGGCCTGCGGCGGCTGATGGTCGAAGGGGGCGGGCAGGTCCTCACCCAGTTCCTCACCGCCGGCCTCGCGGACGAGATCCAGCTGGTCGTCGCGCCCTTCTTCGTGGGCGACTCCCGGGCGACGCGCTTCGTCAGCGAAGGCCGCTTCCCCTGGAGCCCCGACCGCCGTGCCAGCCTGGCCGAGGTTCGCCGGATCGGTGACGTCGTGCTCCTGCGCTATGCGCTGTCCGACCGTTTCGATCAGGACATGCTGTGAGCAGGACGCAGCCGCCCGTGGCCACGATCCGCACCCAGCTCCTGCTGCCTCTGCGGCTCGCCGACGGGTTCAGTACGACCGTCCGGGTCTACACGTTCGACGGGCTCGCGGACGGGGGCGAGCACCTCGCTCTCGGCCTCGGTGCTCGGGCAGCGACACCGACTGCCGTCCCCGCGGGCCTGCCCCTGGTGCGCATCCACAGCGAGTGCCTGACGGGGGACATCCTCGGCAGTCAGCGGTGCGACTGCGGGCCGCAGTTGCTCGAGGCGGTCAGGCGTATCAGCGCAGCCGGCGGGCTCCTGCTCTACCTGCGCCAGGAGGGCCGCGGCATCGGTCTCTACGCCAAGCTCGACGCCTACGCGCTCCAGGATGCCGGTCTGGACACCTACGAGGCCAACCTCGCTCTGGGCTACAGCGAGGACGGGCGCAACTACACGGTCGCAGCCCAGATGCTGCGTGCCCTGGGCGTTGACCGGGTTGCCCTCTTGAGCAACAACCCGGACAAGGCGGTCCAGTTGCAGAAGTTCGGGGTGACAGTCGTCGAACGCGTGCCAACCGCAGTGCACCTCAACGCAACCAACGCTCGCTACCTGGCCACCAAGGCCCGTCGAGGTGCGCACACGCTCGACCTCCCGGGCATCGAGGAACTCGACGCCGGGGCGTGAGCCCCAACCCAGCCGGTGGTCACATCGGTCTGGCCAGCAGATCCTGGTGCGCCACGGTGACCGACAACAGGCCCGAGGCCGCTTGAGCCAGGCGCCGCCGTGCGTATGAGGGAACATCCACGCGCAGCTCGGGTCGCTGCTCGCAGGCTGCGGCCACCCAACCGGTGAACCACTCAGCGGCGAGCTCCGCCTGATCGGGGCCGAGTCGCCATGGACTGGGCTTGACCAGGACGTTGAGGCCCCGTCGCGTGAATCCGTCCACCGCGACGCTGACAGCGCCGGGGCCGAGCAGCCTGCCGGCTCCGGTGACGCGTCGCTGGTGGGCGTTGAACGCCTCCCCGATGAACCGGTCCAAGGGGTCTGGCGGGGAGATCTCGACCTGACCTGTGACGCTGAGGGCGATCAGCACCGGGCAGCCGCGTCCGGCGCTGGCCACGACGAGTCGATCGAGCTCCTCGGCAGTCATCATGTCCAGCAGCGCGGAGGCAGTGATGAGCGTCGCCCCCGCCAACTCCCCCGGTCCCAGCCGGGTGACGTCGCGCCTACGGGTCTCGATGGAGACCGGCGTGCCATCGGAGCTGGGCGGCGGGTCAGCGGCGGCGAGGGCGAGCAGATCGTCATCGCGGTCATACATGACCCAGTGCTGGGGTGCGGGCAGCTGTGCCGCCAGCCAGCGGGCCATCGAGCCAGAGCCACAACCGAGGTCATGAATGACCGCGCCCTCGCCAGTCGGCAAGATGGATCGGAGCTCGTCAACGAGCTCGGGCGCTCGGGCCGCCGCGTCGGCCGGCTCACGTAGCCGCAGCCACTCCGCGCTGGCCCGCGCTGGTTCAGTCGTCATTCACTCGCCTCCGGTGAACCGCACGCTAGCGAGCCACGGGCAGTTCCGTGCCTCTGGATGCTGCTCGGAATCCCGGGAAGCCATCTTGCCCCGATTCGGGCCGGCCGTTGTGGCCGCGGTCCTCGGGAGGGGACCCTCGCCGGGCCGATCCGGCCAGGTCGGTCCACGATGGGGGGTATGCACCGGATCCTGGTGACCGGTGGGGCGGGTGTCATCGGCCTTGAGGTCGTGCGTCTTCTGGTCGATGACGGTGCGACTCCCCGCGTGCTGGTGCGGCGTCCGAGTAGGGCCTCGTTGCTGCGCGCCCGGGACATCGAGCCGGTCTACGGAGACCTGCAGAACCCCGAGGCGGTCGCCCGGGCCGTCCGCGGCATCGACACCGTCATCCACCTCGGCGGACGGGCCACGTTCGAGCGCTACGAACGCCCTGCACCGACACTGGTGGAGGGCACCACCCTGCTTGCCCGGGCGGCGGCGGACGCAGGTGTGGCGCACCTCGTGTTCGCCAGCAGCGCCCTGCTCTGCGGTTGCCGGGGCGCTGAGCTCTCAGCCCAGCCTGGCGAGCACGGTGCGTGCGGCGTTCCTTCCGCACATGCCGTGCACTCCTCCTCCGGGCAGTGTGGACGACGAGCACAGGAACAGCTGTGGGTCGGGTGTTGCCCACGGGGACAGCGACAGGACCGGGCGGGCGGCGAGCTGGCGCCAGTCCGCGGTGCCGCCGCCGATGTCTCCGCCGACCTCGTTGGCGTTGTGCGCCTCGAGGGCAGCCGGCCCCATGGAGTGCCGGGCGAGGATGCGGTCGCGGAAGCCGGGGGCGAAGCGTTCCACCTGGCCCTCGATCGCCGCGGTCATGTCGACGTCGCTGCCGTGGGGGACGTGGCAGTAGCCCCAGCCGGTGTGCATGCCCGCCGGTGCCCGGGTGGGGTCGGCGACGGTGGCCTGGGCGAACAGGACGAACGGGCGATGCGGTACGCGTCCCCGGGCGACGGCGCGCTCGGCGTCGATGACCTCCGCGGCCGGGCCCCCGATGTGCAGGATCCCGGCGCCGGCCAGGGCCGGGTCGGACCAGGGGACCGGTCCGTCGAGGGCCCAGTCGACCTTGAACGACCCCGATCCGTATCGCCAACGCTCCAACCGCCGGCGGTACTTGGCCGGGAACCGGTCACCAGCAATGGCCAGGACCTGGCGTGGTGTGAGGTCGAAGAGCACCGCCCGCGCCGCGGGCACGTCGGCCATCGACCGGACCCGATGGTTGCACCGGACCTCCCCGCCGAGGGACGCCAGGCGGGTGATGAGCGCGTCCGCGATCGACTGCGACCCGCCGACAGCGAAAGGCCACCCGCCGGCGTGCCCGAGGGCCAGCAGCAGCATCCCGACACCGGTCGTCATCGGCGCGGACAGCTCGAGCACCGAATGCGCTGCGGACCCCGCGAGCAGTGCCCGGGAGCGTTCGTCACGCAGCACCATCCGGTCGACCCAGGTGGTCGGCCACAGCCCGGTGGCCCCGAAGGCCGCGGTCCACAACGGCTCCCGGGGCGGCAGCGCGGTGGGGTCCAGCACTCCGGCCACCATCCGATCGGCGTTGGCCGCCATCGGCCCCATCAACCGCTGCCAGCGACTCCTGTCGACCCCGAGGTTGGCTGCTGTTCGGGCGACGTCGCGGTGCAGCAGCGCCGAGCGACCGGGGGCCAGGGGATGGGCGATCGGGATCTCGGCATGCGCGAACGCGAGACCCACACCGGTCAGGTTCACCTCGGCGAACGCTGGCGAGGCGGTGGCCAGCGGGTGCGCGGTGGAGCAGATGTCGTGGCGGAACCCCGGAAGCGTCACCTCCTCGGTGCGCAACCCGCCACCGGGCTGGGACGCCGCCTCCAGGACCAGCACCCGCCAGCCCACCTCGGCGAGGGCGACCGCGGCGAACAACCCGTTCGGCCCGGACCCGACCACGACCGCGTCGACCTCATGCCCCATGGACCTCCACCTCCAAGGCGACCCTACGCCGACGCCATCAGCCCCCGGGGCAGTTGCGAACCAGGGGGAGAGGCCCGCCAGATGGTCAGCGACCCACCTGCGCCGGGCCGGCGAGGCCGACCAGGGCCTGGGACCCTGCGGCTGGGGCGTGGGTGTGCCAACATCGAAGGGTGCACCACCGCCACCGTGGTCGGCGCCACCGTTCGGGTCGTGGGAATCGACATCGCCGAGCATGGCGAGGAGCTCACCGCACGCTGCCAGCGCGGGGAAGTCGTGGATCGGCTGCTGGGACGCCTCTCGCTCCACGGTTCGTTCTCTGAGCCCGCTGTCGGCCGAAGCCCTCCGGCGAGGCCTACCTTGGCGGGGCATCGACCGCGGACCGGAGCATGATGGCAACAGCACCCCTGAGTCCCTCGGTCTCGTCAACGAATCCCAGGACCCGGAGTGCCAGAGACGAACTGGAAACCAGATGAGGGAGGCCGCAGTGAAGGTACTGGTTGCCGGCGCATCGGGCTTCGTCGGGAGGCGGTTGTGCCCAGCTCTGATCGAAGCTGGCCATGATGTGCAGGCCATGACGCGACACCCGGAGTCCTATCAGGGCGCAGGTGCAGCCGTCTATGGCGACGTACACGATCCAACGACGCTGCACGAGGCTCTGACCGGATGTCAGGCCGCGTACTACCTGGTGCACTCGCTGGACTCCCCCGACTTCGAGCGTAAGGACGCAGACGCAGCAAGGGCGTTCGCGGAGGCCGCCGCCGCGGCTGGGCTGCAGCGCATCGTCTATCTCGGCGGGCTTGGAGACGATGACGATGACCTGTCCGCGCACCTGCGCAGCCGCCGCGGAGTGGAACAGCTGCTGGGCTGTGCGGGCGTACCGGTGACCACGTTGCGCGCCGGCATCATCGTCGGACATGGGGGTATCTCATGGGAGCTGACCCGCCAGCTGGTCGAGCACCTGCCGGCCATGATCACCCCACGCTGGGTCCGCACGCGTACCCAACCGATCGCTATCGATGATGTGGTTCGCTACCTCGTCGGAGTGCTGGAACTGCACGAAGCAACTGACCGCGCCTTCGACATCGGCGGTCCCGAGGTGCTGGAGTACGTCACCATGATGCGCCGCGTCGCGCAGATCCAGGGGCGCAAGTTCCTCGTGGTGCCGGTGCCGCTGCTGACCCCGCAACTGTCGTCGCTTTGGCTTGCCCTGGTCACAGACGTCGACACTCAGACGGCGCGCGCGTTGGTGGACTCGATGACCAACGAGGTTGTGGTCCGCGACGACTCGATCCGCGCCCTGGTGCCGTTCGATCCGATGGGGTACGACGACGCGGCCCGCCTTGCCCTGGCCGAGCGGGCGCAGCAGGTGCATCGCAAGTAACCAGCCAGACTGATCACCCCCCGGATTCACGGGAAGAGGTGGAGGGTGCCCTGGCGGCGGACTCCAAGACGGTGGCGATCGTCTCGGGTGGGCCCGGCAACGGGAAGAGCGTGATCGTGGGGGCTGTTCGAGTCCGGTTCCTACGGGGCGTGGCGGTGTCGTCGCCATTCGCGGACCGCCAGCCAGGTGAGGACGGCGTCGAAGACGGTCAGGGCGATCATCCCAGCGGTGGGGTCCACGGCGATCCGGTAGAGCTGGTATCCGATGAACAGGAGCAGGAATCCGATCATCCACGGGTAGGCCCACAACTTGCCCCGAAGGACGGCGGCGACGAGGACTACCTTGACCACGCCGTGGGCGAGCAGGTAGATCGCGGCGAACCGCAACCCGCCTGTGGTGAGGCTGTCGGAGGCGGACAGGTGCAGCAGGCGGGTGGCCAGGAAGTCAGTCGGGTCCTCGGCAAGCTCCCCGCGGGTCAGTGCCTCCAGGACTCGGCGGATCGCGTCCGGGGTGGCCAGCACCAGCAGCAGCCCGCCGAGGATCTCGATGATCCCGTCGAGGCCCTTGGCGATGATCCCGACCGCGAAGGTGCGATCGAGGGCGTCCCCGGTGGCGAACCAAGCCCGCCATCGGGACCGCCACCCAGGCACCGGGTGGACGGCGGATTGGTGCGAGTCGGGCGAGTCGGGGGGCCTGACCGGGTATTCGCTGCCCATGGCGACCGCCAGCTCGCTCCTGATCTGCTGTGGGTGCAGCCCCTCGGGTGCACGGTCTGGTGTTGACACTGTGTCATAGGACGGCGGAGGCGGCCAGCCCCCCACCACAGCCGCAGCAGGTCGGCGGTCCCGGGAGGATCAGGCGAACGAGGCTCGCTCAGTTCAGCTGCGTGGTTGTGGGCAGGAATCAGAACACTTCCACTGCCATTGGTGGGCTGTGCCGCGCCCCGTTGGCGTGTCGCCGTGTCAGGCTGGGGTGTGGCTGGCCGCCGATCAGGCGGCCACGGAGGTCCGGCGCCCGGCCGCCCGGTGGCGCCGGGTGGCGGACACGATCCGTCTCTGGGACGAGTGATCGGTCGACACGTCACCTTGGGCGAATCACCGGCGGACGGCCTCGCCGCCCCCTGGTCGGCGAGACAGCAGCCGGTTGCCCACCTCGTCGACCGCGTAGCGTTGGCGGATTCAGAGACGACTGAGAAGTTCGTGCAAGGAACTGCGGAGGTTGCTGACCCAGACTCGAATCAACGCGTCGGCCGGTTGGCCGTTCGTGATGGCCGCAGATGGCCCCCAGCCACTGCGTGATCGATTCGGAGACGGAACCGTGGGTGGCCACAACACAGCAAGGCAGGTAGCGAAGGCAACAGAGCAACGGGATCTCGGGTTGGCCCGGCTGACCTCGTTGACAGGGATTGTTGGCCTCGCGGCGGCAGTCGGCAGCGCCGGTCTTGCCGCTGGCCTCGCCGCCGCAGGGAGCCCGGGTTCGAACCCGGTGGCCAGCGCTGCGGTGCAGGTCCCGTCGACTTCGAAGGCGGCCCAGCCGACGGCCCCGGTCCAGGTGCCGCAGGCGACCACCCGGGCTCCCCAGGCGACCACCGGGGCCTCCTGATGGCGCCGGTTGCGGGAGCATCGTGGACGGCACTCGGCTGCGACGTGCGGCTCGTCGTCACCGACCCAGCCGCGCTCGACGTCGCGGGACGGATGCTGGTCGAGGACCTCGATGCCCTCGACCGTGCCGCCAGCCGATTCCGTGCGGATTCGGAGGTCTCGTCCCTGTCCACCGCGGCCGGTCGGCCCATCTCGGTCAGCAGGACCCTGGCCGATGCGGTCCGCGTCGCCCTGGATGCGGCGTCGTTCACCAGCGGGTCCCTGGATCCAACCATGGGAACGGAGCTCGCGGCAGCCGGCTATGACCGCGACTTCTCCGAGGTTGCCACCGCAGGCTCCGCCGACACTTCGGCGCGCCTGCCCGTCCAGGTCCGCCGTGCTTCCTCGTGGCAAGAGATCGACCTCGACCCCCTCGCCTGCACTGTGCGGGTGCCCGAAGGCACAGTGCTGGACCTCGGGGCGACCGCCAAGGCGCGCTGTGCCGACCTCGCTGCGCAGCGGATCTCCGCCGCCTGCGGGTGCGGCGTGCTGGTGAGCCTGGGTGGGGACATCGCGGTGGCGGGGGAGGCGCCTGCGGGCGGCTGGGTCGTGCGGGTGCAGGACGTGGCGGGGGATCCCGAGCTGGAGCCCGCTGGTGGGTCGACTTGCCTCGTGGCCATCTCCTCAGGAGGCCTGGCCACGTCCAGCACCGCCGCCCGCCGCTGGCAGCGCGGCGGATCAGTCCTGCACCACATCCTCGACCCGGCCACAGGATCTCCTGCCGCGGAGGTCTGGGGCACCGTCACCGTTGCCGCTGACACCTGTCTGGCGGCCAACGTCGCCAGCACCACGGCGATCATCCGGGGCGCCGGTGCCGTTGCGTGGCTGACCGGCCTCGGCCTGCCGGCACGGCTGGCCCGCGCCGTGCCCGACGAACTCGTTCCGCGCGTACGGACCCTCAACGGGTGGCCCGACTCCGAGGAGGTGACAGCGTGAGCGCCCTTACCCAGACCGGCGCCCTGTGGTACGCCAGCCGAGCGACCGGGATCACGAGCCTGCTTCTGCTGACTGCAGTCGTGCTCCTGGGAGTCCTGGTCAAGCGCGGTGGACGCCTGCCGGGCCTTCCGGGCTTCGCCGTGACGGGACTGCACCGCAACATCTCACTGCTGTCCGTGGTGTTCCTCGCCGTGCACATCGTGTCGGTCGTACTGGATCCCTACGTGACCATCGACTGGATCAGCGTGATCGTCCCGTGGGGTGGCACGTACAGGCCGCTCTGGGTCGGCCTCGGCGCGGTCGCGTTCGACCTGCTGGTGGCCCTGATCGTCACCAGCCTGCTGCGCCTGCGGATGAAGCAGGGGACGTGGCGAGCGATCCACTGGCTGGCCTACGCGATGTGGCCGGTGGCTCTGGCGCACGGCATCGGGGCCGGCACGGACCTTCGGTCCGGCCCCCTGCTGGTTCTGACGGTCGGCGCTTCGGTGGCAGTTGCCGTCGCCGCGGCGTGGCGAGGTGCTCGTGCCCTGGCCGAGACTCCGCGCGCGGGGAGGGTCGCGGTCCGACTCAGCCGGCGACCTGCAGTGCAGCGCCCGACTCCGCCGCAACCGCCAGCCGCCCTCCAGAGCGCAGGTCGGCGACGATGAGCGCCGCCGGGATCCGCCGGGGCAGCACAGCGATCGCTCCCGAGTTCCGCCGCCTGCCTGACGAGCGAGTCGGGCACCTGGTCGGGGCTGTCGGCAGGGGTGGATCCCTTGCCGAGCACCTGCAGAGCTATGGTCCGGTTCCCGCACTCGGTTCCGGGAACACCCTTGCTGACCTGGCTGCCGCGGCTGGGCTCACCGGTCGTGGGGGGGCCGCCTTCCCGACCGACCGCAAGCTGGCAGCCGTGGGCGCCAAGCGTCGGGCGGTGGTGGTCGGCAACGGTGCCGAGGGCGAGCCGGCGTCGGCGAAGGACCGCACCCTGCTGGTCGTCCGCCCAAATCTGGTGCTCGACGGTCTGCAGCTGGCCGGCGAAGCGGTGGGGGCTCGGCGACTGGTGCTCTACCTGCACCGGGACGCGGAGCTGGTCGCGACCCTTGATCGGCTGATCGCCGACCGGCGTCGGCTCGGTCTGGACCGTCGGTACGTCGAGGTCGTCGAGGCGCCCCACCGGTTCCTCGCCGGGGAGGAGTCCGCCCTGGCCACCAAAGTCAGCGGTGGGCTGGCGCTGCCCCGGTTCACCCCGCCGCGGGTGTTCGAGGCGGGTGTGCGTGGGGCGCCGACCCTGGTCCAGAACGTGGAGACGCTCGCCCAGCTGGCGTTGCTGGCCCGCTACGGCGTCGAGTGGTTCCGCTCGGCAGGGACTGCAGACGAGGCCGGCACGATGCTGACCACGATCCACACCGTGCGGGGCCGCCAGGTGCTGGAGGCACCGTTGGGCGAGCCGTTGACGGCCCTGCTGCAGGACCCGTTGACAGCGGGTGGTGCGACCGGCGCGGTCCTGGTGGGCGGCTACCACGGGGCCTGGCTGACGGTCGACCGGGCGCGCGAAGTACGGATGGCCAACGCCGACCTGCGCCCTCTGGGAGCCGCTGTCGGTGCTGGCGTGCTGGTCGGGCTGCCGCGGTCCTCGTGCGGGTTGGTCGAGACGGCCCGAGTGGTGCGGTACCTCGCAGGCGAGTCAGCGGGCCAGTGCGGGCCGTGCCTGAACGGGCTGCCGGCGATCGCCCATGGCCTCGACGAGATCGCCGGTGCGCGCCCGCAGCAGACGACGATCGCCAACGTGCGGCGCTGGTCGGGGCTGGTCGAAGGGCGTGGGGCCTGCCACCACCCCGATGGCACCGTTCGGCTCGTCCGATCGGCGCTCTCGGTGTTCTCCGACGAAGTCGACCGGCACCAGCGGGGGAAGTGCACCGGGACCGATCGCGCCCCGTTCCTGCCCGTTCCCAGGGGGTTGCCCACAACGGACGAGGACTGGAGATGACGATGCAGATCCGGGTCAACCCCATCCTGTGCGTCGGGCACGGGGTGTGTGCCGAGCTTCTCCCCGAGCGAATCTCCATCGACGAGTGGGGCTACCCGATCGTCACCGAACGGGCGGTGCCGCGCGAGCTCGAGGCGCACGCGCGGCGGGCTGCTGCCGCCTGCCCGGTGCTCGCGCTGCAGATCGCCCGGGAACCGCGAGCCTGACGGATACCCTGCGGTCATGACCCCGCCCGACGCCCTGCCGCCCCTACCCAGGCGACACGACGGGACCCCGCTGCGTGCCCTGGTCGTCGACGACGAGCCGAGTCTCGCGGACCTGCTGGCCAGCGTGCTGCGGATGGATGGCTGGGAGGTGCGCACGGCCTCCGACGGGACCTCAGCGGTTCGCCAGGCCCGTGACTTCCGCCCCGACGTGGCCGTGCTCGATGTGATGCTGCCCGACTTCGACGGCTTCGAGGTGCTGAGGCGAATCCACGCCGAGAACGCCGACATGTGCGTGCTGTTCCTCACCGCCCGCGACGCGGTCGAGGACCGGGTCGCCGGGATCACGGCCGGTGCCGACGACTACGTCACCAAACCCTTCGCGCTGGAGGAGTTGCTCGCCAGGCTGCGTGGCCTCGTGCGCCGGTCGGGGCTGGGGGCCCCGGAGGGGCAGAACGTCCTGCAGGTCGCCGACCTCACGCTGGATGAGGATGCCCACGAGGTGCGCCGCGGTGGGGACCTCATCGAGCTGACTGCCACGGAGTTCGAACTGCTCAGATTCCTGATGCGCAACGCGCGCAAGGTGATGCGCAAGGACCAGATCCTCGATCGGGTCTGGAACTACGACTACGGTGGCCGAGCCCATGTGGTGGAGATCTACATCTCCTACCTGCGCCGCAAGATCGACGCAGGCCGGGAGCCGCTCATCCACACGGTGCGTGGTGTGGGCTACGTCCTGAGGCCGCCTGCGTGAAGGTCGTGAGTGGAACGGAGGTGCCGTCCCGATTCGGGCGCGGGACCCTGCAGCTGCGGTTGACCGCCGGCATCGTGCTGCTCCTGACGGTGGCCTGCGTGCTGATCGCTGCAGCGACTGCGGTTGGACTGCAGCGGTTCCTGCTCGACCAACTCGACGCCCAGTTGATCGCATCCGCCGCCCGCCTCCATGAAAGCTTGGAGCGTGCGCCGAACGACGGGGACGAGTCCGCCAGCTCCGCCAGCGACGGGATCCCGCGGCAGGAGGTGGAGCTTGGTGAGGTACCGGGTCTGACGTCGGGGACCCTTGCCGTCCTGGTCGAGGGCGGTCAGGTCCAGGACGCCTATGTCATCGCCGGCGGCCCGAAGACCATCGACGAGGCCGACGCGGCCACCCTGGCCGCGCTGCCGGTGGGGGGTCCTCCCCGGACCGAGACCCTCACCTCGGGGGCGTACCGGCTCCTGGCGATGGCCGGCCCCCCCGACCGGGTGCTCATCGTAGGGCTCCCGGTGCACGATCTGCGCGAGACCATGGCCCGCCTGGTCGGCATCGAAGTTGTCGTGTTCGTCATCGTGATCGCCCTGGCTGGGGTGGCAGGGGCCGTGTTCGTCAGGTCGTCCCTACGTCCCCTGCGCCGCGTGGCCAGAACGGCGAACTGGGTCGCCGACCAGCCGTTGGGCACCGGGGTCGTCGCCCTGTCGCGGCGCGTCACGGATGTCGACCCCCGGTCCGAGGCCGGTCAGGTGGCGGGGGCACTGAATCTGCTCCTGGCTCACGTGGAGTCGTCCTTGGCGCAGCGTCACGCGACGGAGGAACGGCTCCGTCGTTTCGTGGCCGATGCCAGCCACGAGCTCCGCACGCCGGTCACCGTCATCGGCGGTTACGCCCAACTGGCCCAGCGCTACCCGGAGCCCCTGCCCCAGACGATCTCCCAGGCGCTGGAGCGGATCGGGGCAGAGGCCGGACGCATGGCAACGCTCGTCGACGACCTCCTGCTGCTGGCCCGACTGGACTCCGGACGCCCGCTCGCCGCCGACGAGGTCGATCTCACCCGTCTGGTGATCGACGTGGTCAACGACGCGCGCGCCGCCGCCCCGGACCACCACTGGGAGCTCGACCTTCCGGAGGAGCCAGTGACGATCATCGGCGACGAACACCGGCTGCACCAGGTGCTGGCGAACCTGACCTCGAACGCGCGGGTGCACACTCCGGTCGGCTCGTCGGTCACCGTTTCCGTGCACAACATCGCGGACGCAGCGGGCGGCGCGCTGATCGAGGTCTGCGACGACGGTCCGGGGATCCCGGACGAGCTGCAACCCGAGCTCTTCGAGAGATTCGTCCGGGGGCAGGCCTCACGAACCCGCGCCGCTGGGAGCACCGGGTTGGGCCTGGCAATCGTGGCCGCCGTCACCGCCGCGCACGGTGG
Source organism: uncultured Actinomycetes bacterium (assembly GCA_963798745.1). Classification (GTDB taxonomy): domain Bacteria; phylum Actinomycetota; class Actinomycetes; order S36-B12; family CAIYMF01; genus Prado023. Next base: position 35,381 of record CAWCUF010000003.1, on the reverse strand, counting down.
GCAGATCGATCTGACGAGTGAGCCCGGGCGAACCTGCTTCAGATTGCGTTTGCCGGCGGGCGGCGCACAGCATCACTGACCGCGACCGGTTCCACGACCAGGCGACCCGCCTGCTCGAACAGCCCGCGCCGGTCGGGATGCGTGGCCAGGGCGACCAGTTTGCCGAGGTCCTTGCAGTGGACCTGCTCGGGCACGAACTGGGTGAACGAGTTGCTCACGGCGATGATCGGCGTGCCGACGTCCCCAGTCCGGCCGCCGGGGGCTCGCTACAGGGCGCTGGTCGCGGCCGGGTTCCCGCCATGGGTGGACGTTCGTGAGCGGACGACCTCCACGGGGAGCCCCCACAGCGACGCGGTTCGCCCCGAGGTGATCGTCATGCCTGCCTCGTCCAAGGCGCGAGCGGCGTAGATCGGTCGGCAGTCGAGCAGGCGCGGGAACCGCTCGTGGCCTCGCTCGTACAGCCGTCTCACAGAGGAGTCGGGGCCCTCCTTGCTGAGCGAGACGACGACGAGTCGGCCGCCTGGGCGCAGGACGCGGCGGCACTCGGCGAGTACGAATGGGATCTGCGGTGTGTCGAAGAGCTCGAGCACGAAGCTCATGAAGGCTCCATCGAAGGAGCCGGTCGCCAGCGGCAGGCACGACGCATCGCCGTGGACGACCTCGGCACGCCCTGGCAGCCCCTCCCGTGTCAACCGGCCGCGAGCCAGGCGGCACATGCCTTCCGCGAGGTCGACCCCCACCGCTCGCCCGTTCGGCCCGGCTGCGCGGGCGATCTCGACGAGCGCGTACCCGGGTCCGCAGCCGATCTCGAGCATCGTCTCCCCAGGAGCGGGGGCCAGCGCGGCCAGCCCAACCCGCCGGGCAGGCCGCTCCCAGAACCCCTCGAGGAGCTCGTAGTGGCGGGAGATCCGGTCGTACGTTGCGCGGGTCTGCGCCCTCGTGATCGGCACGCGCGCGATCTCGGCTCTGTCACTCACGGCAGATACGCCTCCCACCAGTTGACGGGGTCGCTGTCAGGGCACCTTCTCGGGGGTCCGGTCGGGTGCCGGGTTGTGCCAGCGACCCTCGGGCGCGATGAGCGCGTCCGCCTGCTCCGGACCCCAGCTACCCGGCGGATAGGACTGGGCTGGGTGGTGGTTCTCGAGAACGGGGTCGACGACCGCCCAGGCGGCCTCGATCGAATTCTCGCGGGTGAACAGCCCCCCGCGGCCGGCCAACGCGTCGCCGAGCAGTCGTTCGTAGGGGTGCTCCTCACCTGGTTGTGAGTTGAGCAGCGCCAGCTCACGCTGGACGCCGACGAACTCCTCGCCCGCACGCTTCACCCGGGCCGCAAGCGCGATGGTCGGATTGGGCGAGATCCGGAACCGGAGGTAGTTGGCTTGCCCGTCTGCGGGAGAGGAGTCGGCGAACAGCGGCTGGGGTGGCGGCTTCAACTCGACGAGGACTTCTGTGGCGGTCTGTGCCAAGCGCTTCCCCGACCGCAGGTACCACGGGACACCCGACCACCGCCAGGAGTCGATGAACAGCCGAAGGGCGCAGTACGTCTCCACGTCCGAGTCGCGGGCCACGCCCACCTCCTCGCGATACCCGGTGAACTGGCCCCGGACCACGTCCTGGGCACTGAGCGGGCGCATCGCCCTGAACACGTTCAGCTTCTGGGTCTGCACAGCGCCCATCCCTTGGTAGGCGGGCGGTTCCATCGCCAGGAGCGCCACGACCTGGAACAGGTGATTCTCGACCACGTCCCGCAGACAGCCAGCGGTCTCGTAGAAGGCGCCCCGACCCTGGACCCCGAACTGCTCGGCGAGGGTGATCTGGACCCGGGCCACGTAGTTCCTGTTCCACACCGGCTCGAGGAAGGAGTTGGCGAATCGGAAGTAGAGGAGGTTCATGATCTCCTCCTTGCCCAGATAGTGATCGATGCGGAACACCGCATCAGCCGGGAAGGCCGACCGCAGGACACGATTGAGTGCCCGCGCCGAGGCCAGATCACGTCCGAACGGCTTCTCGACGATGACGCGCGCGTCATGGGTCAACCCGGCGCCGCGGAGACCCTCGATCACCGTCCCGAACAGCGACGGGGGAACGGCGAGGTAGTGCGCCGGGCGGCGTGAATCACCGAGCGCCCGGCGCAGGGCGCTGAACGTGTTCGGGTCGGCGTAGTCACCTTCGACGAACACCAGGAGCGACAGCAGCCGGTCGAGGGCGGCCACGTCGTCGATGCCCTCGTCGGCCTGGGCAATGCTGTCCCGGGCATGCTCACGAAGCCGCGGCAGCCCACCCGCCGAGGACGCGACCCCGATCACGGGGACGACCAGGGCGCCCCGTTTCACCATCCGGTAGAGCGCGGGGAAGATCATCTTGCGGGCGAGGTCACCCGTCGCGCCGAAGAAGACCAGCGCGTCGGCCGGGGCCGGGCCGTTGGTGCTGCCGGCCATCTCGGACCTCCCATCACCGGGCCCGGCGCGGACACAGCCTCTTCAGTCTGCCACGCAGACGACGACCGTGGCGGATCCGCTGCACGTCGCGAGGCTGGCTTCGTGCCCGGGGGAGCTGCGCAACTTCGTCCAGCCGAGGTTCCCGATCGCGCATCTGGCTCGGGGCAGCCACAAGCCGCTTCCCGCCGCACGCAGCAGGGCCGATCGATCCATCGGTCGGCGGCGCTCGAAGCGCTCAGCGTCGATCGAGTCCGCGGGGGTGCGCAGCACGTTGTCGGGGAGGCTGGGTACACAGCATCGTGCCGTCCGTCCGCTTCTTGCGATCGGGGTCGAGGACTGAGCGGGTCCGGAGATGTGACCCACAAGGCCTTCTGCCCATCGCCCTCGCAGTCACCCCACAGGGCATCGATGGTTTGTGCGCGGGACTCGTGGGACCTCAGGTGCTCGGGGTGCACACCGGGCTGAGCGGGAGATCGCCGGGGACGTACAGGTCCCACTCAGTCTCCGGGACAGCACGCCACAGGCCTGATCGACCCAGAGGTCGGCGCCAGGCAACACGTCCACACCGACTCGCCGATCGGCACCGGAGCGAGTCGGTGGCCGGTTCGTACCAGCCCGGTTCCGCGGCCGCACTCACTGCTCGCCCAGCTGGGACGGTGACCGGAACCCCGTCGCCGACCTCGTAGCGCCGGACCGTCCCATCACGCAGTGACATCGCCAGAACCGACCCGTCGGCGTTGAACCCGAACGTCATGACCGAGCTGACGCCCGGCACCGTCTCGATCGCCTTGGTCGCAAGGTCGACGACCACGGCACGGACGTGTCCGTCGATCCGATCGCCAGCCGAGTGCCAGCGGGGTCGAGGGCCACGGTGTCCGCTGAGGTGGCAGGGGTGACGATTGTGTCCACCAGGTTCCCGTCGGCGTCGTACGTGGCCACGGTCCCGTCGGCGCCGATCACGTGCAATCCGCCCCTGCGGTCGGCTGGAGGACGCCTGTCAGGGCGCCCGTCTCCACCGTGAGCGCAACTTCCGCAGGCCCGGGCCGCAGCCGCACGAGGACGGCTTCTTCGGTCCGGTCAGGCTGTCGGCCGTGGACGGCGTAGTAGCCGCCGAACATCGTGCCGCTTCCCTGCCAGCGGTTGCCGATGACTCCCTCGACGCTGCCGAGGTAGCCTGGACATCGGCGTCGGTCATCGACTCCGCCACCCCCGGGGATATCCCCCGTGCGGCGATGGTCTTCGTCATGACGCCGGACTGCTCGACGAGGTCCACGTCCAGTACGCGCCGACCACCCTGGGTTCGGGGGCTCCGCTGCTCCCGCGGCGGATCGACCTCGCCCTGCTCGACCTGGACCGCAACCGGGACTTCGCCTGCGGACGGTACCGCGTCCGTCGCTGACCATCGAGTGGGGCCAAGGGGCAGCGGCCCGGAACCGGCGGACTTCTGTCGATCACCGAGAACCCGGGCTGCTCCGCGTACAGCGCAGGAAACGATCACGTGAACAGTCCGGCGCAGGCTTGCCAGGGTCACGACCAGCGTGCGAGCGTGATCAGTGCGGCACTCGGACGGACTTCTCCGTTCATGGGTGGTCGTTGGGTCCACGGGCCGATGCCGACTGGGAGGTGGCTGGATGATACGAACGGTGCCCAGCAGCCTGCGAGAGCAGATTGAGCTGATCCACTACTCGCTCTTGAGGGCGACCGTTGCGTGGCTCGTTCCGGCGGCGGTCCAGTTCGATGAGCAAGATCCCATCCTCGGCGCTGGTCGATGATCCGGGGCTAGTCGCCGGAGGCGTACAAGTCCATATGGGCCTCGTACACAGGGTCGCGGCTCTGTGGCCTGCGGTGAAGTGCGGTGGTGGGCCTCGGTGTCTGGGTCGACCAGCAGGGCGGCGACCGGGGAGCCGGACCGGGCCCGGGGTCAGGTCGCTGGTGGGCGGCCGCGCTTGCGGACCTGGTGGGTGAGGGCGTCGGCCACGACATCGGTGGCCTCGCCGACGGGGAGCCCTGCCTGCCGCAGCGTGGTGTACGTGGCGGGATGGACCAGGCTGGCCACCGCTTTGCTGCGCGACATCATCCCCTTCACCGCTCAGGCCGCCGCCGTACCGGCCGTCGCGATCATCTTCGGCTGGCTGCTGCTCGTCGGACGGGTTGGACGGGCACCGCGACGCCCGACCGCCGAGCTGAGCACCGCCGTGGTCACCATCGGGCCGGGGTGTGCTCGGCGCCCTCGCTCTCCTCGGCGCAGCAGCCCTGCTCCCCAGCGCATCAAGGGGCCAGGTGCTCCTCGGCGAGTGGCTCGGACCGGCCGCTGCCCCCGGGCTTCGAGGATGTCAGTCCGGGACGGCGACATTTTCGGTCTTGGTCGTGGACGGCATCATGAACATGAACCTGCGCATGAAGAACAGGGTCATCTTCTGACGCCCGGTGACGTCCCCGGTCTCGACGACGGACTTGAGGCTGGCCAGGATGCCCTTCCACGTCGAGTCGACCTTGTCCATCTTCGCCCCGGCCGGCCAGCCGCTGTTGACCAGGGTGACCCGGGTGCCCTGCGGAACGGCCTCCAGGTGCCAGGTGACCACGGTGAGCGGGTCGTCGCGCATGGTGAGGACCTGGGTGTGGCTGAACGTGGTCGGTGGATCGCACTCCAGGACCCGCCCGACCATGAAGGTGCGCGACCCGTCCTGGGACTTGTAGTACAGCGGGTCACCCGGGCGGAAGCTGGTCTGCAGGACAGCGTCCAGTTGTGCTCGCTGCCGGGCGCCTATCTTGGTGATCTCGGCCCACACCGTGTCGATGGGTGCCGCGATCGTGATCGAATGCCGGATCTCTGTGTCAGCCACTTCGTTTCCTGTCCTCGGAGGTATCGTCTGGCTGGGCGGAGGCCTCGGCCTCGTCGCGCACGGCGATCAGGGCCGCAGCCCACGGTCCGCTGGTTGGTGAGATCCACCGGTGGTGGATCTGCTGAAGGGGTGCCGCGTTGAGGTAGTTGACCCGCTGCCGACCGTGCTTCTCGGTGAGCACAAGGTCGGCCTCGCGCAGCACGGTTAAGTGGGCCATCACCACGTGCCGGTCCTTGCCCAGCGCGGTCACGAGGGCTCCGGTCGTGGCAGGGGACTCGAACAGCTGGTCGAGGATCTGACGTCGGGTGGAATGCGCCAGCGCCTTCCACACGTCACCACCCCGATCATGTGACGAATCCATGACGTAAACGATCTCTTACGTAATCTCGGGTGTCAAGACCCTGGCCTGCCCTGGTTGGCGGGAGACCCGGACGATGTTCGGCAAGCGCGCCACGGAGCAGATGACCGTGTCTGTCCTCGACCCGGGCCGCTCGTACACGGTTGTTGCCGAGAGCAGCGCAGCGAAGTACGCGTCGACGTTGGTGGTCGTCCCCGAAGGCGATGCGGCGTGCACTCTCACGATGACCTTCGGCGGTGAGCCCACGTCCACAGCGGGTCGGATCATGGCGGCCACCGTGGGCTGTCCTCGCACTCGGTGCTGAGCCATGTGGTTCCACTCGAGCGCCGCGGCGGCGTCCACTCCTTCGGACCGCGGTGAACCCGTCGTTGTCCCTCCTCGTGGGGTGTACCAGCAGCCCGGAGTACCGGTAGTTTCGCCTGACCTGACCTCATGGAGGAGACATGGAACTCGGAGCGTTCTCGGTGTCACTGTCGGTCAAGGACATCCACGTGTCACGTGCCTTCTACGAGAAGCTCGGCTTCACCTCGATGGGCGGCAACGTGGAGGAGAACTGGGTCATCCTCACCAACGGCTCCACGGTCATCGGCCTCTTCCAGGGAATGTTCGAGGACAACATCCTGACGTTCAATCCCGGGTGGGACCAGGCAGCCCACGAGGTCGACCCGTTCACCGATGTCCGCCAGATCCAGGCCCAGCTCAAGGCCGCCGGCATCGCGTTGACGGTCGAGGTGGACGAGGCCACCATCGGCCCGGCCCACATCATCATGACCGACCCCGACGGCAACACCATCATGGTCGACCAGCACCGCTGAGACGGCCGTTGCGGTCAGTCAGCCGGGCATGGTGCACGGGCTCACGCGATGCCGGGTGATCGGGTCTCAGCCACTCCTGCCGGCGCTCCGAGGTGGCAACGCCGCACGGCCACGAGGGGGGCTCCTCAACTGCTGCCGATGACCGACGAAGGGCAATGCCTTGGTCGGGCAATGTCGCGATCAGGTCGTCGATCGGGGTCGTCGGCGGCGTCAGGGGTTTAGGGCAGCCCGGACAAGCACACCTGCGGTCGCTCGAGCGGTGTTCGGGCTCTCCGGGTCGGCGTCCAGGGAGCCGCTTGCCAGTCCACCGTCCAGCAGGAGTGTCAGCGCCCGAGCGAGCTCGTCGGGGTCGCGTGCCCCGGCGCGCTGGGCGAGGTCACGGATCCAGGCGAGCACGTTGTGCTTGTGGACCACGGTCCGGTCGTGGATAGGTGATCCGGGTGCGGTCTCGGCGGCGGCATTGATGAATGCGCAGCCCCGGTACCCGGGTCTGCGGCAGGCGGTCGCTAGGGCGTCGAAGAGGCCGACGAGTTGGTCGGCCGGTTCGGGTCCCGATGCCTGCGCGGCAGCATGGAGCTGGCCGGTCCACACGGAGTCGACCTTGTCCAGGTAGGCCAGGATCAGGTCGTCCTTGGCCGGGAAGTGCCGGTAGAACGTCGCCTTGGCCACGCCTGACTCGGCAATGATCGTGTCCACGCCCACTGCACGTAGTCCGCGCGCGTAGAACAGCCGGAACGCGGTGTCCAGGATCCGATCACGCGCTGCGCTGGTACCCGCGACTGCGGCTGGTTCCGTCGTGATCGTGGTCATCGGTGGCTTCCCGTCATGCCCACGATGGTACACAGACTCGTCTGTCTCCGCCTTCCATACAGACAGATCTGTCTGCTACCTTGGGGCTGGTAGACAAACCTGTCTGCATCCCTGTTCTCGAGAGGACTGACTTGATGAAGATCGCCGTCCTTGGCACTGGCCCAGTGGGCCGGACCCTTTCCGCGCGATTCGCCGGCCTGGGCCACGAGGTGGTGGTCGGCACCCGCGACGTCGCCGACACCCTGGCCCGCACTGAGTCTGACGCGTGGGGAAGTCCCGCGTTCTCGGTGTGGCTGGCCGCTCACCCCGAGGTCACGGTGGGCAGCTTCTCGGAAGCGGCTGAGGATGGGGAGTTGCTCGTCAACGCCACGAACGGGGCCGGGTCCCTGGCGGCCCTGGCGCTGGCCGGTGCGGACCGCCTCGCCGGCAAGGTGCTGGTGGACGTGTCCAACCCGCTGGACTTCTCCCACGGCATGCCACCGACCCTGCTGGTCAAGGACACCGACTCCCTGGGCGAGCAGATCCAACGAGCCTTCCCGGACACGCGCGTGGTCAAGACCCTGAACACGATGACCGCCGATCTGCAGGCCGAACCCGGGCAGCTCGCCGGCGGGGACCACACCGTGTTCGTCAGCGGCGACGACGCCGAGGCCAAGCGGGAGGTCACGCGCTTCCTGGAGAGCCTCGGGCACACCGATGTCATCGACCTCGGCGACATCACCACCGCCCGGGGCACCGAGATGTACCTGCCGCTGTGGCTGCGGCTGTGGGGCTCCCTGGGCACCGGGATCTTCAACATCAAGGTCGTGCGCTGACCGTGCAGCCCGTGCCCCAAGCCGGGCGCAGCAGTTCGGGCGCGATCGCAGGTGCGACAGGCTCGCAGGGTTGTGCGGCGATCGAGGTAAGGCAAGGATAAGCTTGCGTCCCACTTCGGGGCGGATCATCAGGAGGAGTGCGATGACGAAGTACATGATCCTGTACCGGGCCCCGGTCAGTGCAGCCGAGCAGATGGGCGCCGATGATCCGGAGGCGGCTCAGGCGGGGATCGACGCATGGATGGCGTGGGCCCAGCGAGCAGGTTCCGCCTTGGTGGACCTGGGTTCACCTCTCCAGCCGGTCGTCGGGGGTGGTGTCGGGGATCCGGTCGCCGGCTATTCGATCATGCAGGCCGACTCGCTCGATTCGCTCCAGGAAGTCCTAGTCGGCCATCCCCACACCGAGTGGGGAGGCACGATCGACGTTCTCGAGGTCATCGCGATGCCGGGTATGGAGGGGGCGGGCTGACGATCGGCTCATCGGATCTCCTCCTCAGGCCTGGTGGGGGGGTGGTTCAGCGTGGGACTCCGTTGGTGCGCCCCTCGATGAGGGTTGATCGTCCTGGGCCCGGCGTTGTCGGGGTTCGACGCCGGTGGTGCAGTGGCCGGCCTCCTGGACGAAGTTGTGTCGTTTCGGAAGCTTGCCTTTCCCGGGACCTGAGGGCAGGTGCCAGGATCTCAGAGCGGCCAGGACCCGAATCGCCCGATCGCAACCAGGGCTGCGAGGGCGCCGAGCATCGCGTTGATGAGGATCATGGATGGCTCATGTCGTTTGAGGTGGGTCCGAGCGGCTCCGAGCATGAGCAGGACGAGTCCGCTTGCCGCCAGCGGGGTGAGCACGGGGGCGATCCCGGTGAGCCCCGGCAGGATCAGTCCCATCGCTGCGAGCAACTCGGCGACGCCGATCCACCGGATCGCTGTAGGGCTGAAGTCCTCGACCCACCCCATCGAAGTGGCCAATTGCTCCTTGCTGCGTAGGAGCTTCGTGAGTCCGGCCATCGCGAAGGCTATCGCGAGCACGATCTGGAGGATCCACAGGGCGGTGTTCATGGAGGCCTCCCAACGTCGTCAGTAGCTGCGCAACGCGCACCGGCACGGCGCCATTCCCCGCAGGCCCCGGCTCACAGTAGATCAGCGGCAGTAGCGCTCCGCCCTGCCTGGTGGCTCGTGCCGAGCCGGGACCTGCATCGGTATGGAGGTCATGGCCGAGATCGTCGAGACTACCCCGGCACGTTCTGCCTCGTTCACTTGCGTGATTGTCGGACTCCCACGGCCGGGGGCGCGATCCTCGGCGCGGTATGGAGTTCACCCTTCTCGTGGAAGCGGTGATGGCGATGGGATGGGCGATCCTGGGAACGGGCGCGGGGCTTGTCCGGCCCAATCTTTAGCCCAAATGCTCGGGTCTGCCGTCCGTTCTGCTTGACGCGCTCACTGCGGGGCCGGCCGGTTCCTTCAGTAGATGCGATGTCGGTGGGGTCAGCCGCGAGCGCTGCGTCAGTCTGGGAAGGTCTTGGTCGGCTCTTGGCGCGTCAGGGGATGACGTGCCCAGGGATGACCTTCTCACTCGATGATGACTCGCGGCTGATTGATGAGGCCATCAGCGAGCCCTCGCCGGAACGGATCCCGGCCTGGCCGACCGCGATGATGGACTTACCCGCAACGACCCGGCGGCGCAGTTGGCCCGTCGTTCGAGTCGTCGACGACGATAGTGTCGGGGCATGGTCCTTGCTGGGTCTGGGCCCGCCCATCTACCTGAGTCACGGTGGGCGGATCTCGATGGCCCTGTGCACTTCCTTGACTACGGTGGGCCCGACGGTGGCCCGTTGCTGGTGTGCGTCCATGGGCTGGGTGGCGCAGCAATCAACTGGGCCGCGGTGGCCCCCGTCCTTGCCGGCAGCTGCCGAGTGATGGCACTGGATCTGGCCGGCTTCGGGCACACCCGGGGCGCGTCGCGCTCGACGTCGGTCCAGGCCAACCAGCGGTTGCTGCACCGATTCCTCACCGAGGTCGCCGGTACCCCGGCGATCCTCGTCGGCAACTCGATGGGCGGTCTCATCTCGATCCTTCAGGCAGCGCAGCGTCCCGACACCGTGGCCGGGCTCGTGCTCGTCGACCCCGCGCTGCCTCCGGCGCTGAGCGCACGGCCCGACCCCCGCGTCTTCGCGACGTTCGCCGCGTTCCTCGTGCCCGCGGTCGGGCGTCGGGTGCTCAGTCGCCGGCGTGACGCCACGTCAGCCGAGGAGGCCGCGCAGGCGCTGCTGCGGCTGTGCTGCGCGGACCCCTCGCGGGTGCCCAGTGACGTCGTCGACCTCCACGTCGAGCTTGCCGGGCAGCGCCGCGAGTACCCCGACGTCGACGCCGAGATGCTGGTCGCAGCACAGTCCCTGATGTGGGCCCTGGCCGATCGGCGCCGCTTCGCGGCCATGCAGCGGTCGATCGACGTGCCGGTGCTTCTCCTCCACGGCGACAAGGATCGGTTGGTCAACATCGCGACGGCCCGTGCCGCTGCCGAGGCAAACCCGTCCTGGCAGTTCGAGGTCGCTCGGGGGGTGGGGCACGCACCGCAGCTCGAGGTCCCGGCTTGGACGGTGAAGATGGTCCTGCGGTGGCTCGCCGACAACCCGCGGGCCGCCGACTTCGCTGCCCGGGCCCGGCCCCTGATCCCGGACCGGGGATGACCATGGAGAGGCTGAGCTCGCTCGACGCCGGGTTCCTGCACTTGGAGAACGACCGGCAGCAGATGCACGTCGGGTCGCTGCTCCTGTTCGAGGGGCCCGTCCCGGCCTTCGAGGAGTTCACCGCCCACCTGGAGGCGTGCCTCGACGCGGTCCCGCGGTATCGCCAGCGCGTGCAGCGGATGCCCCTCGATCTGGCGCGCCCGGTGTGGGCCGACGACCCGCACTTCTCGCTGGCCTACCACCTGCGTCACACCGCGATCCCATCGCCTGGTGGCGATGCGCAGCTGCGCGCGCTCGTCGCCCGGGTCCTGTCCCAACGCCTTGACACCGACCGACCGCTGTGGGAGATGTGGCTGGTCGAGGGACTGCCCGAGCAGCGTTGGGCGGTCATCACCAAGACCCATCACGCGATGATCGACGGTCTCGCGGGCAACGAACTCATGGAGATCGTGCTGGACCGGGCCCGCGATGCGCCACGCCACAGACCGGTTGCCTGGCGCCCGAGGCCCGAGCCATCGCGACTCGAGCTGGCGGCTTCCGGGGTGGCGGGCATCGCACAGCTTCCAGTCGACATCTCGCGGGCAGCCGTCGGCGCTGTGCGCGCACTCTCGTCCCCGGGTCAGGTGGCACGGGCGGGGGCCGTGCGCGCGTTCGGACTTGCCAGCGTGGGGCGCAGCGCCGCGAGTCCGACGAGCGTCCTCAACGGCCCGTTGGGTCCGCATCGCCGCTGGGGTTGGGCGCGGGCCGAGCTCTCTGACATCAAGCGGGTCAAGGAAGCCGCGGGCTGCACCGTCAACGACGTCGTCCTGGCAGGCATCGCCGGCGGCTTCCGCGCATACCTGCAAGCACGAGGCGAGGACGTCGAGAACACGACGATCCGTGCACTGGTGCCCGTGTCGGTCCGGACCGAGGCGCACCAGGGCCGACTCGGAAACCAGGTCACCGGCATGTTCGCCGACCTCCCGGTGAAGGTCCCCGATCCCCGTGCACGCCTCGATGCGGTCGCGCGGCAGCTCGACCACCTCAAGCACAGCGGTCAGGCAGTCGGCGTCGAGGCGATGCTCTCAGCCGGCGACTTCGTTCCCGCGACCCTCATGACGCTGGGCGCTCGTGTGTATGCCCGCACCGGGCAGCGGGTCATCAACACGGTCACCACGAACATCCCAGGCCCGCAGTACCCGATCTACCTCGTCGGGCGCCGCATGCTGGAGATGTTCCCCTACATCCCCGTGGCATTGGGGGTGCGCATCAGCATCGGCATCATGTCCTACGACGGGCATCTCGCCATCGGAGTCACCGGTGACTACGACGCCGTCCCCGACCTCGACATCCTGTGCACTGCCACCGAGGACTCACTGGCCGAGTTGGTGAGCACCGTCCGAAGCCGGTGATCGCTTCCCTTGTCCAGGCGACCGATCAGGGATTCTGGTGTACCCGGCCAGGAGGTTGGTGACGGCATGGCGGCTGGCAACGGGGGCTATCCGAGGCGCGGTAGGGAGTCCACCCATCTCGTGGAAGCGGGAACGGCGAGTGGGCGATCTCCCGGGAACGGGCTCGGGGCGGTAGCCCAATCGGTAGCCCAGTTCCATGGCCCGAGGTCTGGGCAGAGTCTCCGTCGACGGAGTTCCCATGACCAGGTCGACTGCAGCCCCACGGGCGACGCGCGCACGGCCGTCGACAGTGAGCATGCCACCCCTCGGGGCGCAGGCGTAGCGTCGTGGGCGTGGGCCACATGTCTGGAAGCGTGCGGATCGCCCGTCCGGTCGACGAGGTGTTCCAGGCCGTCGTGGACGAGCCCTCGTGGAACCCAGCGATGCGGTCGGCGACCATGCTCACCCCGCCACCGCCGGGCGCCGGGAGCCGCTACGAGGTGGTCATGGACCTCGGTCGCGGGGGTAGGCCGATGACGGTCGAGTTCACTGCGTCCGACCCGCCCAACCGGCTGGCGTTGCGCAGGTCGAGCACGATGATGGCGACCACGGGTGAGGTCACCTGCACTTCTGATGGCGACGGCACCGTGCTTGCCTGGGGCTGGCAGTACCCGTTGCACGGCGTGATGCGGGTCGGTGGGCCGGTGTTCTCGTTGGTCGCCGGGCGGTGGGAGCGGCGCAGCTGGCTCCGGCTGCGCGGCCTGCTCGAGGGTCGAGCGTGGGACTGACCCGGATCCAACGATGAGGAGGCAGTGGTGGTGCGAGTGGCGCGGACACGGCCGGCGCGATGATGCGGGTCGAGGCTTGGGATGCGGCCAACGACGGCTGGTGCCGGAAGTGACGGTCGGCGGTCGGCAGGGATGACCGGGCAGGTCGGAGCGGACGCGCCCGTTCTGGAGGTCTGCGGGCTGGCGAAGCGGTACGGCGACTTCCAGGCGGTCCGCGACGTGTCGTTCGAGGTGGCCTACGGCGAGATCTTCGGCCTGCTGGGCCCGAACGGCGCCGGGAAGACCACCACCGTCGAGTGCGTGCAGGGCCTGCGCACGCACGACGCGGGCACCGTTCGGGTTCTGGGGCTGGACCCGCACGCCGACGCGGCGGCCCTGCGCTCCCAGGTTGGCGCCCAGCTGCAGGAGTCGGCGCTGCCGGCACGCATCCGGGTGGCCGAGTCCCTGGACCTGTTCTCCTCGCTGCAGCCGGGTGGCCCGGACTGGCGCGACGTGATGGCCGACTGGGGCTTGGCCGGGAAGGCCCGGGCCTCGTTCGCGTCCCTGTCCGGCGGGCAGCGCCAGCGGCTGCTGGTCGCCCTCGCGGTCGTGAACGCGCCCCGGCTGGTGTTCCTCGACGAGATGACCACGGGACTGGACCCGGCCGCCCGCCGCGACACCTGGGACCTGATCGAGCGGATCCGCGAGAGCGGCACGACCGTCGTGCTGGTCACGCACTTCATGGACGAGGCCGAGCGTCTCTGCGACCGGCTGGCCGTCATCCGGGAGGGCAGGGTCGTCGCTGCGGGGACGCCCGCCCAGCTGATCGCCGAGCACAGCGGCGAGGTCACCATCACGTTCAGCGCACCCGGCTCGATCCCAGCCTTGGATGCCATCGCCGGGGTGGCGAGCGTGCAGCGCCGAGGGGCCTCGGTGGCCGTGCGCGGCGAGTCCGCGATCGTCGTACGGGTGGGCCGCGCCCTGTCCGAGGCGGGCATCGAGCCGACCGACATGGCCGTGGTCCGCCCGGGCCTCGAGGACGTCTACCTGCGCCTGGTCGGAAGGGAGGAGTAGGGCTGTGGGACCGCTGCTGAAGCTCACCAGCACCGAGCTGCGCCTGTTCCTGCGCGAGCCGATCACCGTCGTGTTCACCCTGGCCCTGCCGCTGATGGTCCTGTACCTGCTCGGCGGGGTGTTCGGCAGCAGCGTTGACCCCAACGCCGAGTTCGTCGTCTACCGGGGGTTCCCCGCCACCAGCTGGTACACCCCGGCCTACGTCGCGGTCGCCGTCAGCGGGTTCACCGTCATCAGCGCACCGGCGCACCTGGTGGAGTACCGGGACAGCGGGGTCCTGCGCCGGCTGAAGGCCTCCGGGGTGTCCAAGCTCGTGCTGCTGGCAAGCCAGTTCCTGATCGCCGTGGTGATCGCCGGTGCCGGGGCGCTGCTGCTCCTTGTCGTGGCTCTCGCGGCCACCGACGTCGACACCCCACGTCACTGGGTGTGGTTCGCCGTCGGCTGCCTGATCGCGGCGGCTGTGCTGGCGCTCCTCGGCCTCGCGCTGGGCGCGGTCATGCCCACCGCCCGGGCCGCCCAATCCGTCGGGCTGGTGCTGTGGTTCATGCTCCTGCTGCTCTGCGGCGGCGGACCGCCCCCTGAGGTGTTGCCGGACTCGCTGCGCACCCTCGGCGACTGGCTTCCGCTCACCCCGGTGATCGAGATGGTCCAGGAGCCGTGGCTGACCGGCACCTGGGCATGGCGCTCGACCAGCAGCGCCCTGGTCATCGGCGCGGTGAGCGCCGCGGTCGCGTGGCTGCGCTTCCGCTGGGAGTGACGTGACAGGCGCGACCGGCCCCGCAGCTCATGCGCCATGCCCCTGGCGAGCGGGTCGGGGGCGCCACCGGCGCCCTGCCGGTGGACCAGCGGGGAGCGGGGGCGCGTTCCTGGTGGAGGCTGAGCCTCGGCCGCGTATGTGATTCCCACGGTCCCGCCGCGACGAGAGGGACCTGGGCTGTCGGCGTCGCGCTTCCCACGCTTCACGCGGCCCCGAAGCGTCCTACAGTGCAATCGTCTCTGCGTCACAGCCAAGGAGCCTGAATGCCGACGACCCCCGCGCGCCCGCGGCCGACGATGTCCCTCGCCACTGGCGCGGGAATGGTTGGCCTGCACGTTTCTCAGCCACCGGGGTCAGGACCATGGCCGGCGGTGGTGGTCCTTCACGATGCATCCGGGATGACAGCCGACGTGGTTCATCAGGCGCAGTGGTTGGCCAGCGAGGGTTTCCTGGCGGCGGCCCCCGACCTGCTCCGAGGCGGAACCATCACCCGGTGCTTGCGGGACATGATCCGCGACTACGCCACCTGGGAGGGCCAGGTCTTCAGCCAGGTCGAGGCAGTGCGGATGTGGCTGGCTGGCCGGCCCGACTGCACCGGACGAGTCGGGGTGATCGGGTTCTGCATGGGCGGCGGGTTCGCCCTGGCCCTGGCCCCGGGTCACGGCTTCGCGGCGGCCAGCGCGAACTACGGTGGCCTGCCCGAGGACGCGGAGCGGTTCTTCGCCGGGGCGTGCCCGATCGTCGGGAGTTACGGCCGGCGCGACAGGTCACTCAAAGGCGCCGCGGCACGCCTCGAGGAAGCGCTGACGGCTGCTGACGTGGTCCATGACGTCAAGGAGTACCCCGAGGCGGGCCACGGATTCCTCAACGACCACGGACCCGGTGAGGTGCCGTTCCTGTACCAAGCGCTCGGCGCGGCGGTGCACACCCGCTACCACGAGGCGAGCGCCCTGGATGCTCGGCGCCGGATCGCGGACTTCTTCCACACGCACCTCACCGAGGAATCCCCCGCATAGACGCGCCGGCGTGGCCGAGCATCACGGTCCTCAGTCTCACCGTCGGGCTGCTCGCCCCGGTCTGGCTGATCCTCATGATCGGCGGGATCCGCGACGGGCAGATGCCGGAGACAGCCAACGTGTTCGTGCTCGACCTGGGGTTCATCTTCCCCACCATGATCACCGCCATCGTCGGACTGGTGCGGCGACGCGATTGGGCATGGCCCCTAGCCATGTCCATGGTGATCCTGACCGCGGTCATGTTGGGCAGCCTCGTGGTCGCCGACGGGATCGCCACCCTCAGCGAAGTGACCGCCGACCCGCTGCCGCTGGTCATCGTGTTCGCCGCCCTCGCCGCCGCAGCGGTGGCCGCCGCCTGGACCCCCCTCCGCAGGCTGAGTCGCTGGGGTCACCGCCTCGTCCCAGCGGGCGATGAGCCACCCGGTGAGCGCGTGGAGGGGGTGGGAGAGGAACAATCTCGCAGAGTCATCGACTGACCTGCGGCACGCTTCGCACTCGTCAACACTGGAGACGCGCTGGTCGGCATCGTGGCAAACCGGCGCCCGTGCGCGCCGGCGTGGACGGCAGAACGCCGTGTCCAGATCGGACCGGCGGCGAGGCAGTACGGCGGCCGGTCGAGGGTGCCCGCGACTTGCTGGCTGTCGAGGAGAGCACAATCGAGTCGAGGACTGATATGCGGGAGGAACCGTGGCGCAGCCTTCGATGTGAAGAAGGCACTCCGAGAGTTGTACGTGCCCCCGACAAGGCCCACGATCGTGGACGTCCCCGCGATGACGTTCATCAAGGTGGACGGGGCGGGCAACCCCAACGACGAAGGAGGGGGCGTATGCCCGCGATACTGCGGGGGGCTTCCGGGGGTGCTGCCGGGTGGGCGGGGGCGGGTCGGGTCGGGGTTCAGCGGGCGGCGAGGGCGTCGTCGACGCTGCCCCAGGGGATCCCGGCTCCGTCGGCGGTGAGGACGTCGGTGGTGGATTCCGGGCAGTCCCGCCAGCCGGGCAGGGCTACCACGAAGTCGGACTCGAGCAGGGTTCGGGTGTCGTGCACCAGGTCGTGGAGGAACCCGCCGACGCGGGATCTGCCGCGGGCCGTGTGCCCGGCGTGGCGCAGGGTGGCTGCCACCGTCTCGTAGTCCCGGGAGGTGCAGGGGGTCACGAACACGCGCGTGAGGGTCCTTCGCGTCGCAGTCGGCGGGCGGTGCGGGTGTGCCCCGCCCGTCGTGGTGAACGTGGGGCGCTCAGGTTGAGCTGCCGTGCGCGCCCCAGGCCAGGTAGGCGATCGGGCCCACGGGCTGGACGAGGACGCCCAGTGCCCAGAGCCGCTTGTCGCCCCGGACCTGGTCGGCGGGCCGGCGGATGAGGTCCACCAGCGCGGTCACGGTCAAGGAGAGTTCCACGCTGGCCACGATCAGCACCGCGGTCTGCTGGCCTGGGCTCATCTCACTCCATCGCCGGTTCGAGCTCATGACTCGACCCTACGCCCGACGGGATCCGAACCCCGCCGGTGCCAGCTGGAGTCCTTGTGTAGGCCACTAACCGAAGTTCGACCCCGACAGTGGACAGGGCAGGACCCCCTCAAGGGAGTTCGAGGGGGTCCTGCGGGGGGTCGTCCCGGTTGGTCCGGTGCGAAGGCGTCAGGCGAACGGGTCCGTGGGCCAGGAGTCGCTGGGCTCGGATGTGGCCATGGCCTCGCGCTGCTGGCGCTTGGAGGCGGCCAGGGAGGCGGCTACCCCGCCGGCGCCCAGGGCGATCAGGATCGTGGGGGCGATCCAGCGGCCGTCGATCTGCCATCCGGTCGCGGCGCTGACTGCGAACAGGACGCCCAGGACGGTGAACAGAAGGCCAGAGGCCAGGGAGAAGTAGTCGGTCTCATGCTGCCTCACGGCGCACCTCCAGGTTTCCGGCGCCGATCGCGGCGTCGAGGGTGACGATGTAGGCCGGCTGGCCGTCGGCCAGTGGCGTGATGGTGGTGTCGACGGTCAGGTCGTCACCGTCGGTCGGTGTGGATCCGGGGAGGTCGATCTGGCCGAGGTCCACGGTTCCGGTGAGGTCGAGCTGCATGTCGGCCGGGACCAGGATGATGAGCTCGCCCACCCCCACGCCGGCGTCGATCTCGACGCGCTGGCGGGGCATGCCCGGCTCGGAGCCGCTGAGGGCGGTGAGCTCGGTGAGGTCACAGGGTGGCGGCGCCGGCGGAGAGCTGGAAGTCCAGTGGCGAGCCGGCGGCATCTGCGGGGGTGACTGCCCAGGTGCGGTCACCGATCGTCAGGCCGCCCCACTGGCCGGTGCCGTCGGCCGAGGTCGTCCAGCGGTCCCAGTTCGGGTTGGAGGCCACGAAGTTGCTGGCGGTGACGGTGGCGAAGGTGATGAAGGCCAGCGGGATCGCCAGCCACAGCAGCCAGCGGGCCCGGCCGTACCTGGTGCCGACCAGTAGGCCCACGCCCAGGATGGCCAGCGTGATCCCGAGGATCACGCCCCAGATCCCGACGCTGGCCGGGACCAGGAACCCGATCAGGGCCAGGATCCCGGCCGCGAGGATCGCCGCGGAGAGGACCAGCCAGCCGAGGTAGGAGCGCTCCCGCGGGGCCGGAGCGATGTACTCCGCTTGTGCGGCGGCGTAGCCGGGGTTGCCGCCCGCGGCGTAGCCGACCTGGTCACCCTGGCCGTACGGGCCCATCGGCTCGTCGGGGATCGCGATCCAGGCGATCAGGTAGCCGACGAGGAAGGCGCCACCGGTGGCCAGCGTCAGGACGACGGTGAGGATCCGCAGGAGGGTGGCGTCGGTGTTCCAGTACCGGGCCAGGCCACCGCAGACCCCGCCGATGACCCGCTGGCTGCGGCTACGGGTCAGACGCGGGGCCGGACCGGGCGGCGGGTAGGCGCCGGGCTGCTGGTAGGCGCCAGTGGGCGGGTAGGGCGCGGGGGGCGGGTATGCCGCGGGCTGCTGGTAGCCAGCCGGTGGCGGGTAGGACCCGGGCGGCGGGTAGCCACCCTGCGGGTCGCTGCCCGCGGACGCCGCGGCGCCGGCGTAGGCCGGGTCGGACTGGGGGTCGGGCGCCGCACCAGAGTACGGGGCATCGACCCGGGAGGGATCGGCGCCGAGCACCATCATGGGCTGGTCGTCGGGGACGGGGGGCTGGGTGTTCTGTTCTTCGTTCATGGCTCCAGCATCTGCCCGCGCAACCCCGGCTGGCACCCGGATTCCCCCTGATCCGACCCTGATCCGACCCTGACCCGGACTCAGGGTGAGTCCCTGAGGACCGCAGCGGCCAAGGGCGCAGACCTGGGTCGCCGGCTAATCGCCAGTTGACCATCGCCCCTCGGAGAGGCGCGGACGCGGTATGGAGTTCACCACCCTGGCTCGGGCGGTAATGGCTATGGGGTGGGTGATCCCCGGGATGGGCTTTGGGCTGTAGCCCAATTTGTAGCCCGAACATGTACCGGCCAGAGCCGCTTCGGAGCCGATATCGGGCTGCGGCACATTTGGCATCACGGTGCTCTCGGATGGTGTCACGGTCTACGAGTGCACCACCGACCAGCAGGTCATCGACCTCGTGCGCGGCGGGCAGGGAGTGTTCGGCATCGCCATCGGCCAGGTCTGGACCGACGTCCAAGCCACCCTCACCCACCTGCCCACCGAAGAGCCTGCGACGGTGGGGCACACCACCCGAGTAGTGCTGCGGGTCGTCAGCTGAGCGCCGGACTCTGCTCATCGGGCCGCGCCGCCAGGGGCTGGCGACGCCGGGAGCCACCGTGTGGTGCCGACCGGCCGGGGCGCCTGGGCATCCCGATCACGATCAGAGGAGGCTCTTCGGTGAGACGGGCCCCCGGCCACCCGGGCGGGGCCTTCGCCGTCCACGCCCGACTGCCGGGGCACATGGGGGTGGTCTGGGTGATGTGGCGGGGGAGTCGTCCCCGACACTGGTGTACCTCAACGGATCTTACGTACCTCACGGATAAGATGCATAAGACGGTGTAAGGTGTGTTGGTATGGAGGAGTTGGGCAATCCGTACCGGCCGGGGGCGGGCACTCCGCCGCCGGCGCTGCTGGGCCGGGACGCGTTGGTCGATCACTTCGGGGTCGCGGTGCGCCGTTCGTTGGCTGGGCGTCCGGGCAAGGCGGTGATGCCGGTCGGGTTGCGCGGGGTCGGTAAGACGGTGCTGTTGAACCGATTCGCGGAGATCGCCGAGCAGGAGGGGATGGCCGTCGGGTTCATCGAGGCCCCCGAGCAGGGGGACCTTCGGGGGCAGTTGGCCACCCGGGTGCGCCGGATCCTGCTGCGCCTGGACCGGACCCCCGGGGAGCGGGTGCTCAAGGCGTTGCGGGTGCTCAAGACGTTCTCCGCGCACCTGCCTGATGGGACCCGGTTGTCCCTGGATGTGGACATGTTGCCGGGGTATGCCGACTCCGGTGACCTGTCCGAGGACCTGACCGATCTGCTGGTCGCCGTCGGCGAGGCAGCGCGGTCGCGGGGCAGCGGGGTGCTGCTGGCCATCGATGAGGTGCAGTACGTGTCGCCGGGAGAGTTGGCGGCGGTGATCACCGCGATCCACCGCACCACCCAGTTGAGCCTGCCGGTGGTCCTGGTCGGCGCGGGCCTGCCCCAGTTGCCTGGACTGGCGGGGGCAGCGAAGTCCTACGCCGAGCGGTTGTTCGAGTTCCCCGAGATCGGGTCGCTGGACCCGCAGGACGCCCGGGCTGCGCTGCTGATCCCCGCGCAGGCCCAGGGGGTGGACTTCACCGACGCCGCCCTGGACCTGATCGGCGCCGCCACCGGGGG
Organism: uncultured Actinomycetes bacterium; assembly: GCA_963798745.1. Lineage (GTDB taxonomy): Bacteria > Actinomycetota > Actinomycetes > S36-B12 > CAIYMF01 > Prado023. Next base: position 14,863 of record CAWCUF010000003.1, on the reverse strand, counting down.
CTACCCGTACTTCCTGCAGGAATGGGGGTATCACCTGTGGAACGCGGCCGCTTCCTCCCCGGTCACCGCAGACGTGGTGCGCAACGCCCATCAGGGGGTCATCGACCACCTGGACCGCAATTTCTTCGCTGTCCGCCTGGACCGGCTGACCCCGAAGGAGAAGCACTACCTGCGGGCGATGGCCGACCTGGGTCCCGGGCCGCACCGCTCCGGGGACATCGCCGCCCAGCTCGGGGTGCGCGTCGAGGCGGTCGCCCCCCGGCGCAGCGCCCTGATCACCAAGGGCATGGTCTATAGCCCCGCCCACGGCGACACCGCGTTCACCGTCCCCCTGTTCGACCAGTTCCTGCGTCGCATCATGCCCTGAGACGGCCCGAGCCACCGGACGCTTCATCAGGGACGGCGCCCTCTGGCCTGTTCCCGACCGGATCGTCCGAGGATTCCCGCTCTGCCTGTCCACCAGCGCACTGGCACGCCCCGCTCTGATCCGGGCGACTGTCACACCCGGACGGTAGGACCAGGGGCATGGCAGGTGGAATGCGAACCAGGCCCGGGGTGCCGCTGGTGGACCGGGCCGGGCCCGTGACTCTCGAGAACACCGAGGCGGGACCAGCGGCCCACGGGGTGGAGGCCCCACCGGGCACCGCGTGCTGGGTCACCTGCGGGGACACCGAAGGTGCCGGGGATCGTGCTCGGCTGGATCCAGCAGCCCGACGGCCAGTGGCATGCCCTGGTGAGCGCGTGGTGGCCCCGCACGGCCCTGACCCCACGCGACTGAATCGGGGCGGCTCGCCCGGGGTGCGTTCCTGCCCGTGGCGGGGACACTGCGTGGCTGTGGGGGAGTTGGTGATCGACGTGCGCCGGGTGCTGGCTGTGGCGCGCTCGGCGCACCCGGGGTGGGACTGGGCGGTGACCATGAACCCGGAGACGTTCGCCCTGCTCGGCATCCCGGTGCAGAGCGTGGAGTCCACCAATCCGCACACCGGGGCCCGGTACACCGCCCGCGGGTTGTGGGGTGCGGAGTTGTTCCTGCAGCTGGTGCACGAGGTGGGGCTGTGCTCCCCGGTCGCCAACTTGGACCACCCGGGGGAGGGGCCGACCACGTGCTACCTGGACCTGGGCACCCGGGTGGTGCGCACCACCCCACCGGCTGTGGGCTGAGCCCCTGCCTGACCTGGTGCGCGGCTGCGTGGTGGGGGAGGGGGGTGGCTAGCGGGTGCGGCGGGTGCCCGGTGGGGTGGCCTGGGGGCGGGCGGCGCCGAGTTCCTGCTGGGCGGCGGCCAGGTCGTCGGCCAGCAGGTGGGCCTGGGCGAGGGCGGCGCGGGCCTGTTCCTCAGCGACGGCGACCGCGGTGGTGGCCTGCCCGGCGGCGGCGCGGGCGGTGCCCCGTTCCGCGCGGGACCTTGATCCGCCTGGGCCTGCTGACCGCTTCCGCCACGGGCCCAACGACAGCCAGGGTTGGCCCTCTGAATCGGTGTGCGAAGAACGTTGGCGCTCGACTTCCTGCTCGGTGCGCAGGACCCGAATGCCATAGAGGCCGCCGTGCCCGACGTAGCAGTCGTGGCTGACCGCTACGCCGACATGACGTCGATCGACCGCTGACCAAGGGCAGGCCCCGCCAAGAAGCCCACGAGGGGATCGGGCGGTGGTGTGACTTGGGCTCGACCTCCCTCATCTCGAGCCGTCGCTGAGGACAGCCACGAGGAGTCGCGCCAGCTTGACAACGCCCGCCAGGGCCGCTTCGGAGCCGATATCGGGCTGTTCCGCGGTCGCTCGATGGGGGCGCCGATCCGCAGTCTCGCAGCCCAAGGGGGACCCCAGCGCGGTCGGGTCATCCGGACGGTCCGGGCGTGCCGCTGTCACAGTTCACGCAGGTAGAAGAGCATCCGGTGTTCCTCGCCGGGCTCGATGTTGACGAATCCGTGGCGTTCGTAGAAGCGGCGGGCGTCGGTGTCGACCTCGTCGACGTTGATGTGCACCTCGCCGGCGGCCCGATCGCGAACCAGCCGGATCGTGGCCTCAAGCAAGGCCGTGCCCAAGCCCTGGTTGCGCAGCTGGGGGCGGACGTAGAGCTCCTCGAGTTGGGCCAGCGGTCCGTCGAAGTACGGTGTCGGGCGCAGGGTCAGCAACGCGAACCCGACCGGCTCCTCGTCGCCGGCCAGAAGGACGATCACCTCCGGCAGGGCGAGCAGTCGCCGGAATCGGGCGGCGAGCTCCACTGTCATCGGAGTGAGGCTCTGGAACTCGGTGTTGAAGTCGAACAGCATGCCGGCCACCTGGTCCGCGTCTGAAGTCGTGGCTCGGCGGACGTGGATCTGGCCCATGTGCCCAAGAGTGGCCCGCGGCTCGCGGTTGCGCCAGATCCCCGCAGTCCGCGCACCGCAAGCACCACACCCCGGGGCCCACAGGATCGTGGACCCCGCAGACGCTGGGAACAATAGGGGCGCGATATGGAGTTCAGGGTGGGGGAGCCGGCGGGAATGCCTATCCGGTGGGCGATCCCCGGAGACGGGCTCTGGGCGTGGCGCAGTTTGTAGCCCAAATGCTAATGGCGAGATCCTGGGTCAGGCTGGGTTGCCAGGAGGGCTTGGGCCTACTCAGCGTCGGCGGCCTCGGTGTAGGCGGCTGCCAGCGCCACCGCGGCCATGACCAACGACCGGATGATGGCGCGCCGCTATTCCACGGTGGCGGCGAAGGATTTGGTGACGTTGCCTGCGCGTTACCGTGCCCTCAGTCGTGGGGCAGCCCGGTGGAGAGGCGGCCGCCGCCTTCAGTGAGCGTCTGTGCCTTCTCGCCCTGCTGAACGCGCACGACAACTCCGGGTACGCCCCCGGAGACGACATCGCGCGGCAGTGGACCAGGACTGGATTCGCTCCGGGCGGCCGAGGGTCCGTGCGGATTCCGGCCGGTTGAGCGAGCGTGGGGGCCGCGCGGAGCAGAAGGATCGAGGACCCCACGGCCGCGCCAACGACGCGGGCGACTTGATGTCGCCTGGGGCGGGTGACCAGCTCAGCTCACCTGGTGTGTCGGGCGTTCCAGGATCAGGACGATCTCGGCTTTGGCGCTCTTGGCGAGGTTGGCGGCGACGAATCCTTCGGCCAGTCGCCAGCCGTCACTGGCGGAACCGTTGAGGGCGGTTTCGAGGGACTCGAGGTCGAACTTCCCCGACAGTCTCGTGTCGCGCTCGGTCAGGACCTTGTACTCGAACATGGTGACTCCGATCTCGTGGGCTGCAATCGCGGGAGTGCTGGACGCCGCTGCGGTCCTATGAGGACGCATTGGTGGTGTCGGTGTTGTCGGTCGGGAAGAACAGGGCTTCGATCCGGTCGTCGAAGACGCCGGCGATCTTGAAGGCGAGCGGCAGGCTGGGGTCGTAGCGGCCGGTCTCGATCGCGTTGACCGTCTGCCTGCGCGGCGTTTCCGATCCTGGCCGCGTCGAGCAGTCCGCCCAGCAGCGCCAGCAGGATGACCGCGGCGAAGCCGACCGACATCGCCTCAAGCTGCAGTGCACGCTGGTACTCATCGGCCCGTCGCAGGCTGCGCAGCTGGGCCCACACCAACCAGGCGAGCACCATCGGGAGCAGGCACCACACCAGATTCCAGGCGCTCGCACCACCGTCGGGGTCCAGGAGCAACAGGCTGCCCTGTGCCACGACGAGGACCGCCATCGCGGGCACCGTGTCCCGGAAGAAGGACCGTTGGCGGGTCAGGTCGCTGGTGCTCGTGCGCTCTCGACCCGGATCATGGGCCATGACAAGAAGTAAAGGAACCTCGACTAAATGTCACGCGACCCTGTTAGTTGTAGTCCTATCAGGTGGCCCACTGATCCCGGGCCAGGGCTGATCAGACCCGTCCGAATGACCTCGTGCCCTACCCGTTGTCACGTGTCACGATGCCCGCGTGTGGGTATTCGATGCCTCAGTTGTGGATACCCACAGGGTGGGTCCCGGTAAGACGCTGACCTGGTCGTGAGCCATTCGGGCGAACACCCGGGTGGTGTTCGCATGGTGGACGGTTCCTCGCGTGGCTGCGGTTCGCGGGTTAGGGTCCCCTGCATGACCTCGGTCGTGCTGCTGAACCTCGTGGCCCGGCGACATGTGGACTTCGGCCGGATGAGCAGTTCCCTCTGTTGCGGCTGACCGGCGCCCCCGCGTGGCGGCCAGCTCACGGCGAGGGCACCTACTGATTCCGCAGCGGTCGACACCCAGGTGGACCGCCTCCCCGTTTCCCCTCTGACCATCACCGGAGCGTCTGGTGGTGCTGTGCCTTGAAAGGTTGCTGATGTCTGTTCTCGATGAGGTCCTGTCCGCCAATGCCGCGTATGTCGAGTCGTTCGGTGACAGGTCCGAGCTCGCCCTGCCACCAGCCCGCGGGTTCGCGATCCTGACCTGCATGGATGCCCGGCTGGATCCGGCCAAGTACGCCGGGCTGGCCGAGGGCGACGCCCACGTGATCCGCAACGCAGGCGGGCGGGCCAGCGACGACGCGATCCGCTCGCTGGTCATCTCCTACAAGCTGCTCGGCACCAGCGAGTGGTTCGTGGTCCACCACACGAACTGCGGGATGGAGTTCTTCACCGACGAGGTGATGCGCGGGCTGCTCGCGGCCAGCCTCGAGACCGCAGCCCTCGGCCCCGACGGGTTCACTGACGTGGGCACCGGCCCGGGCTCGGCGGAGGGCAGCTACATCGACTGGCTGACCATCGCCGACAACGCCCAGTCGGTCGTCGATGACGTCACCAGGATCCGCACCCACCCCCTGGTCCCCGGGCGCATCCCCATCCACGGATACATCTACGACGTGCGCACCGGCCGGCTCATCGAGGTCCCCGAAGCCACTACCGCCGGCCAACCCCGGTGACGTCCGCAAATGGCGGTCAGCGGTCATCGGCGAGCTCGAGTCGTCGGAGTTCCTGCGCCGGCGCCGCATGTCGCGTGAGCTCCGGCTGGGCCCGGTGCTGTTGACGCAGATGGGCTCGCGGTTGATGCTGAGGCCGTGATCCTGCGACGTACCCTTGGCAGTGGTGCTGCCGCTCTGGACGTGTCCGCCGTCGGCTTGGGCTGCATGGGAATGAGCGAGTTCTACGGCGCCGCCGATGAGACGGAGGCGATCGGGACCATTCACCGTGCCCTCGACCTGGGGGTGACGTTCCTCGACACCGCTGACATGTACGGTCCGTTCACCAACGAGCTGCTCATCGGTAGGGCCATTGCCGGTCGTCGTGACGAGGTGCAGGTGTCCACGAAGTTCGGCAACGAGCGGAACCCGGACGGCTCGTGGGTGGGCCTCAACGGCTCCCCGGAGTACGTTCGCAAGGCCTGCGACGCGTCGCTGGCGCGACTCGGCGTCGATCACGTCGACTTGTACTTCCAGCACCGGGTCGATCCGAGGGTGCCGATCGAGGAGACGGTCGGTGCGATGAAGGGACTCGTGGAGGCCGGCAAGGTCCGCTGCCTTGGGCTGTCAGAGGCTGGTGCTGCCAGCATCCGCCGGGCTCATGAGGTGCACCCGATCACGGCGCTGCAGAGCGAGTACTCGCTGTTCGCCCGGGACATCGAGGTTGACATCGTCGCGACGCTGCGTGAGGTCGGCATCGGTCTGGTCGCGTACAGCCCGCTGGGTCGGGGCATGCTCACCGGTGCGCTTGCCGCCGGGTCGCTCGACGCTGGTGACTTCCGGGCTACCGGCTATCCGCGGTTCATGGGTGCGGCCCGCGACGCCAACCTCGCACTCGTCGAGGCGCTGGTGGACCTGGCCGGTGAGAAGGGATGCACGGCCGGGCAGTTGGCGTTGGCGTGGGTGCTGGCCCAGGGGTCCGACATCGTCCCCATCCCGGGCACGAAACGGGTGCGATACCTCGAGGAGAACACCGGTGCGCTTGAGGTCGTCCTCAGCGCGGATGACCTGGCCAGGATCGAGGCCGCCGTTCCCGCCGATGCCGTGATCGGCGACCGCTACACCGACATGTCCTCGATCGGTCGCTGACCAACCGATCCACGTCCACTCGGCCTATGCCGGGCTTGAGATCGCCAGCCCCGGCGCTCACGTCCGCCGTTGCTTGAGCGCGTTCCAGTCCTCGGCGGACTCGCGCCGCGGGAAGGTTGGCGGGGCTTGCTGGGTTCTTCTGGAGGGGGGCAGGGGCTCCCACAGGTACCTCGCCGTCCAGATCACCCGAGCGAAGCGGGCCGGCGACATCGCCGACGTAGTGGACCCGGATGTCGAGGCGCACACCATCGTCGCCCTGGTCATCGGCCTGTCGTTTTCGATCCTGCTGGACCACGCAGACAGCGGCCGGGCCACCGAGGCCGTCGACGCCCACCTCGCGCGACTGGCCGAAAGCCGCTCGCGCTGGCTGCGTACAACGCCGAGAAGCCCGGGGATCAGCGGGTGGGCTTGCGTGTGATCCGGTAGTGCAGGGTCAGGAACGGGAAGCCGAAGACCCAGAAGGCGTGCTCGGCGCGCAGCGCGTCGTCCTCGACGAAGACGTCGAGTTGCTCGTGGAAGCCGTGCACGGCCAGGGCGGTGAGTTCGTCGGCCGCGGTGTCGATGTAGGTGAGGTAGTGCCCGGCTTGGCCGTCGTGAACGCGGCTGGTCAGTGTCAGGCCTTGGTCGGGCCGTGACTGGGGGAGCAGGGTTGCGGTGAAGCTGCCCTCCGGGACGGGGAACCCGACGCTGACGTAGCCGCAGCCGTTGTGCGTGTAGGTGGTGTAGATGCCGGTCATGATCGGCTCGTCGTCGTCGGCGAACGACCGGATCCACCCGCGCACCGAGACGGTGGCATCCACGCCGGTGATCGTGTCGATGCGGCTGCGGATCCCGCGCTGGGCTTCGCGCTGGTTCATCGGGATGCTGGCCTGCCCCAGCGGACGTGCGACCACGGTGCGGTACAGCAGGTAGCCGGGCCGGACCCACGCCCGCCACTGCGGGACGATGTCGAGAGCGAACCGGGTGGTGTGCTCGTAGAACTCGCGCACGAGCGGGTCGACCTGATCCGGGTCGAGCCCCGGTCCGGCCAGCGCATCGAGGGAGGCCACGATCCCGGCGTCCGCGACATCGGCGGTGTAGTGGGCTCCGAGCTCCTCGGCGAGCTCTCGGACATATCCGGTGCCCACGTACCTGGACAGTGCCGGTCGGGGCACCACGAACGGGAGGTCGGCAGCGGGGACCTGGTCGGCGACCAGGCTCAACTGCGCCTCGCGGAAGATCAAGGCGGACAGGCTGCGGTAGGCCAGGACGGTGCCGCTGGCCGCGACAGCCGCCGGGGCCGGTCGGCGGGACAGTGCCTGCCCGACGGCGATACCCACGACCGGGCCCATGGCCACCTTCTCCGGGCGCAACCCCATCGCCCCGACCACGGCGCCCGTGACCGTGCCGACCGTCCGGGGACCGGCCCCGGTCCACTTCCCCGCTACCCAGCCGAGTGGCGCCGCCAGCGCGGTGCTCACTGCGATGCGCTGCCACAGCGCCGGGATCTCACCGTCCTTCTGGCGGGCCCGAGCCACCGCCTCCGACGTGCCCAGTCCGATGGCGCCAACCACCGCGGCGGCGACCGCCGCCCTGCCTCCGCGGTGCGCGGTCAGCGATGCGCCCGCGAGGCCGCCGATCGACGCCGCGAACCCGATAGAGGAGCTGTAGGCCATGCGTGATCCTAGAGTGCCGTGCGGGATCAGGGGGGCACCCTGAACGTGCCACGTGCCACGTGCCCGGCCACCGCCCGTGCGGAGGTGGCCCGCGAGTCCTTCATGCAGCCCTCGTATGACTCGGCGGGGATATCGCGGTGCTGGCCCCGGCCGCAGGGCGGGCAGCGACTGCTGGTCCTGATCCCGGTGGAACATCTCGCCTTGGTCGTGGGGATCCTGGTGAGGGACCAGGTGCTTCCTGCGTCATCGGGGTGTCAGTCCGGGACGGTGACGTTCTCGGTCTTGGTCGTCGACGGCATCATGAACATGAACGTGCGCATGAAGAACAGGGTCACCTTCTGCCGGCCGGTGACGTCCCCGGTCTCCACGACGGACTTGAGGCTGGCCAGGATGCCCTTCCATGTGCGTGTCGACCTTGTCCATCTTGGCCCCGGCCGGCCAGCCGCTGTTGACCAGGGTGACCCGGGTGCCCTGCGCGACGGCCTCCAGGTGCCAGGTGACCACGGTCAGCGGGTCGTCGCGCATGGTGAGGACCTGGGTGTGGCTGAACGTGGTCGGTGGATCGCACTCCAGGACCCGCCCGACCATGAAGACACGCGTCCCGTCCTCGGACTTGTAGTACAGCGGGTCACCCGGGCGGAAGCTGGTCTCCAGGACAGCGTCCAGTTGGGCTCGCTGACGGGCGCCGACCTTGGTGATCTCGGCCCACACGGTGTCGATGGGTGCCGCGATCGTGATCGAATGCCGGATCTCTGACTCAGCCACTTCGTTTCCTGTCCTCGGAGGGGTCGTCCGGCTGGGCGGAGGCCTCGGCCTCGTCGCGCACGGCGATCAGGGCCGCAGCCCACGGTCCGCTGGTTGGTGAGATCCACCGGTGGTGGATCTGCTGAAGGGGTGCTGCATTGAGGAAGTTCACCCGCTGCCGACCGTGCTTCTCGGTCAGCACAAGGTCCGCCTCGCGCAGCACGGTTAAGTGGGCCATCACCACGTGCCGGTCCATGCCCAGCGCGGAAACCAGCTCTCCCGTTGTGGCCGGGGACTCGAACAGCTGGTCGAGGATCTGGCGTCGGGTGGAATGCGCCAGCGCCTTCCACACGTCACCTCCCCGATCATGTGACGAATTCATGACGTAAACCATCGCTTACCTAATCTGGTCTGTCAAGACCCGATGCGCCCCGCCACCTGATCAGCTCCTGCGGGGGCGACGTTGCGGCCTCTAGCGTTGGCGCGGCCCCACGTGATTGCCCATGAAGGGTGGCAGTCACGCGGGGCCGCAAGTCGGTGAACCAACCGAGGAGGTGAGCCGACCCCGGCGAGCGCTTCGCAAACAACTCGACCCGGGGCTGGGGGTCCATCTCTCACAACGACCATAGACCCGGCGGCGTGGGTCGGGCAAGGGCCACCCGTTCAGTACCCAGTGTCGGCAGCACAAGGCGGCAGGTCGAGCCCGTCGATCCACACGGGTGGGGTGCACACGCGTAGCGGCACCCGGTCCCGGTGTGGCACGTCCCGTGGCTGGATCCCAACGAGTTGCGGGGTGTTGACTGATTGGGTGGATGTGGGAGGTCAGGTGGGTGCCGGCCTCGACGTGCACGGCGCGGCTTCGAGCGGCCGGCTGGTGGCCTGCTGCCGGGCGTGCCACCGGGGGGTGCCGGACCGTGGATAAGGTCCTCGAGTGGCTGCTGGCTGGTGACCCGGCGGTCCGCTGGCAGGTTCAACGGGATCTGGCCGGCGGGGATTGGCGGGAGACCCGGGCGCGGGTGGCGCAGGTGGGCTGGGGGGCGCAACTCCTGAGTCACAGGCGTGGCGACGGGACCTGGCCGACCGGGTGGTACTCCCCGAAGTGGACCTCCACGTTCTACTCGCTGCAAGTCCTGCAGCACCTCGGGGTGCGGGCCCCCGAGTCGGTGCACGCGCTGCTGGACAGGGGCCTGCGCCCCGACAGCTCGTTCCGGCTCTGGTCCTCGGGGCGGGAGGACACCTGCGTGCGCGCCATGATGCTCACGATGGCCACCGGTGCGGGGGTGCCGATGCCGGGTGCCGTGGAGCGCCTCCTTGACGAGCAGATGCCCGACGGCGGATGGAACTGCCAGCGGCAGGCCTCGCATGCCTCCTTCCACACCACCTTGAGCGCCCTGGAGGCGCTGGCACCGTTCGAGACGACCCGGGCGGATGTGGCCCAAGTAGCCAGCAGCGGGCGGGAGTTCCTCCTGGCTCATCGGTTGTTCCGTTCGCATCGGACCGGGGAGATCGTGCGGGAGTCGTTCACCCGGTTCTCCTTCCCGTACTACTGGTACTACGACGTGCTGCGCGCGTTGGACTACTGGCGGGCCTTCACCTGGGACCCGCGCCTGGGCGAGGCCCTGGACCTGGTGCACCGCAAGCGCCGACATGGCACGTGGACCCTGCAGGCCAAGCACACCGGCGAGACGTGGTTCGACATGGAGGCACCCGGCAAGCCCAGCCGGTGGAACACCCTGCGGGCCCTGCGCGTGATCGACTGGGCGCAGCGGGTGTCCGGATAGCCCGGCACTTGCCCGCGGAGGCACCCTCCCTACCCCGGCAGCCAGGCGTCAGGGGCCAGTCAGAGCTGCGGCGGGACCACCAGCACTGCACCGGCCGCGGCTGGCGGCCGAGCGCCACGAGCTCACTGGCGCGTGCCACAGTGGTGGGATGAGCCGCCCCACCACCCGCGCGGACTTGTTGACGCGCATCGACAGCGACTTCGAGTCCCTGATGGTCGAGTGCGACCGGGTCCCACGCGACCTGCGCTGCGCCGTTGGCGCGTGCGGCCAGTGGTCGGTCAAGGACCTGCTGGCCCACCTCGACGCCTGGCACGAGCTGGTCCTGGCGTGGGAGCGGGCCGGGCGCGCCGGGGAACCTGTCGCGATCCCCGCCCCCGGACTCACCTGGGCCCAGCTCCCAGCGCTCAACGACCAGATCTGGCAGCGGACCCGCGCCGACGCGTGGGACGACGTGATCACCCGGCTGCACGCCTCCCACGCCGCGATCCGGTCAGTCGTCTCCAGCTACTCAGAGGATGACCTGTTCACCAAGCGCCGATTCGCCTGGACCGGCAGCACCTCGGTGGGCAGCTATGCGGTCTCAGCAACCACCAGCCACTACGACTGGGCGCGCACCCTGATCCGCCGCTTCATCCGAACCCACTGAACTGGCCCGCCGGTCGTCGCAACCGGCCCCGCCCTGGGTGGTCGCGGGCTGCCGTTGCGTTGGTCGCCACCCCTGTGCTGCCCGTTGCGCGCAGCAGGAACGCGAAGATGACCAGCACCAGGCCGGTGACCCACGCCCCCAGACTGAACGACTCCAGGCCCACCGGGCCCGGCTAGGACTGCCCTGACGTTCATCGCCACCGGTCCCACATCCGTGGCCAACTGAGGAAGATCCCAGGCCCGACCAGCTCCACGAACAGCTGGCTGACTCGCGGCTCTCCGTCACCAGCGAAGGGTGCTGAGGATTCGTCAAGATACGCGCGGTTCCATGGACCTGCCTCGGGGTTTCCATCGATGATTCCACTGGCCCACGGGTGAGGCGGCCTGAGGCGCCGCGACGGCGCCCGAGTCATCCACCCAACCCCGGCGGGGCCCAGAGTGCCGGGCGCGATATGGAGTCCACCTCCCCGGCGGGGGCGAGAACGTCGATGGGTGGGCGATCCCGGGGGCGGGGCTACGGGCGTAGCCCTATTTGTAGCCCAATGGGTAGCACAAGCAGTGCCGACCCATCACGGTCTAGCGTCCGGCGAGGGCCGGGCGGATCCCTGGATGACATGGTGCGGCGGGGATTGTGTGGTCGGGGCCTGCGTGTGCATAGCGTGCCCCCGCCGCGCAGCGGGAGGGCCGCGAGGCGGGGGCACGGGCCAGCCGGCGGGCTATTCCCCTGGTGGGCGGTAGCCGACGGTGATTGTGGCTGCGGCGTCGATATCGGCCGGGTCTACCAGCACCACGGTCTCGTAGGCGCTGATCGCATCCGATGAGCCGATAGTCGCGGCGAGCGCTACGGCCGTTGCAGTATCGGGCATCTCGGCGATGACGTAGACGTCGGTGCCGCCGAACGCGAAGTGGAAGCTCTCCATGGTGCCGCCCACGCTCGCGATGAGCCCGCGAATCGTGTCGACGCGCGAGGTGGCTCCCTCCGCCATGACGCCCTTGATGCCTTTGGCACTGTAGGAGACCTTGATCATGAACTTGGCCACTCGATCCCTTTCGTCGGGGGCGCTGCCGGTGATGCAGGCCTGCCTCGATGACACGACGCCCGTTCATGACGAAAGTTAGGCTCACCTCAGCCCCGGGTCAATGGGTTGGCCCGCACGTTGGGCTGCGCTCAGCATCTGCTTGGCGCACGAGCGGCCGATGATGAAGGCAGGCATAGTGGCTTCCTCCTCCGCGAATCCGACCCACACCGAGCGCCCCAACCCTGAGGGCACGGAGTCGGCCTGAGGAGCAGAGGTGGCGCGCGAGTCACCAACGGAATCCCGGCGGGCGCGCCAAGGGCGCCGGGCGCGGTATGGAGTTCACGCCTCCGGCGGGGGCGGGGAACCGCGAAGGGGTGGGCGATCCCGGTTTCCGCTCGAACCCAATAGCCCAATTTGTAGCCCAGTTGCCAGTCGGTGGTCAGGTGGGTGGTGTCCAGATCCGGTCGACGGGCATGACGTGGAGTCGGTCGTCGTAGGTGTAGCTGCGTTGGCCCAGGTAGAGCGCGATGCCGGCCAGGAATTTGGGGCCGGTGGCGGTGCGGAGCTTGGCCATCGGTGTGAGGTCGTGGCCGGAGACTCGGGAGGCGGCCTTGACCTCGAAGGCGATGAGGGCGCCGTCGTCGAGTTCGACGACGAGGTCGACCTCGTCGCCGTCGCGGGTGCGCCAGTGCCCGGTGCCGGCCACGTCGTCGTTCCAGGACGCCTGTTTGAGTAGTTCGCCGACGGTGAAGGACTCCAGGACGTGTCCCAGCTCGGTCAGTGCCGACGGGTCCGGGGTGGCCAGCTTGGCCGGTGTGAGTCGGAGTAGTCGGGCGGCGATGCCGGAGTCCAGCACGTGCAGTTTGGGGGAGGCTGCGGAGCGGGAGGTGAGGATGCGTCCCCAGGCGGGGAGCCGGTAGACGACGAACAGCTTCTCCAACAGGCTCACGTAGCTGTCGGTGGTGGCCTTGTCCAGGCCGACGTCTCGCGCGGCCTTCTCGATGTTGAGCACCTGTGCGGTCTGTCCGGCGAGGCGGGCCAACAGTGAGCCGAGCATGTGACCCTGGCGCAGCCGACTCAACTCGTACACGTCGCGCTCGACGGTGAGGCTCAGGTAGTGGTCGACCCAGCGTCGGTGCGCGGCCTCCGTGGACGCGGCTAGGGCCAGCGGGAACCCGCCCCGAGTGACCCGTTGGATGTAGTCGACCCTCGAGGTCGTCGAGTCGGGCCAGGGGCCGGTCGCGCCGTCCGGGTCGCCCAGCAGCCGGGTCAGCAGGTCCTCGTGGACCTGGCCGATCTCCCCCTGGGACAGTGGTAGGACCGGCAGCCGTGACAGGCGCCCGGTCAACGCCTGGGCCGCTGGGGGCAGGGAGTCGTGACGCGTCGACCCGGTCAGCACGAACCTGCCTGGGGTCGCCCCGCGGTTCAACTCGGCCTTGATCGCGTCGAGCACCACCGGCGCCTTCTGATACTCGTCGATGCACACCGGCTGGTCCCCGGCGATCATCGTGCCCGGGTCCGCGGCCACGGCGTCCCGGGTGGCCAGGTCATCGAGATCCAGGATCCGGGCACCACGCAGGCCAGCGATCTCGCGCAGCAGAGTCGACTTGCCGACCGAACGAGGGCCCTCCAGCAACAGGACGGGGTCGTCGGCCATACGCTCCAGCGCCACGCCGAGCACCCGACGCCCCACAGGCCCGAACCCCGAGGAAGACACCGGTGGAACCTAGCACAAGCCAACGATTTGGAGCACCATTTGCCTACGATCTGGAGCGGTACAGGCCAGCGAAATGGAGTCGGTGAACGAAGTCGGCGCGCGGTAAGCAGTTCGCCGGGGGAGCGAGGCCGGGAAACGCCGATGCGGTCGGCGATCCTAGGAGCGGGCCCGGGCCTCTAGCCCATTAGGTAGCCCAAGCGGGGCGCCGCCGAGGCAGCGATCCGGGATCTGCCGGATCGCCAGCAGGAGTGGCCAGGTGGGGGCCGTCGGCCTCTGGCGGCCACCAAGCCCGGCGGGAGACTGGGAGTGGACAAGGAGGATCCCATACATCAGAAGACCTCCTGTTGGGTGGACGCACGAAAGGCCGAGGCTAACCATCACGACGAGACGCGCGGGCCTCGAGCACTTGCTGGAGCCGGCCGAAACTGCGGTCGAGGTTCCTTTGGGTGCTGCGCGCCATCGCCGGCCGTAGCAGCCGGAGCGCGCCGGTCGGGCGGCCGACCACGGAGAACTCGACCCGAGTCGCGTGCCCAAGGTCGGTCAGCAAGTAGGTGAGGGTCGTCGGAAGAGGGCCGACTGTGCTCGTAGCGACCATACCGACCGGCGGCTCGAACGACGTGACCACCCAGTCGTAGTCGAGCTCGCGGCCCATCGACCGCAGCCGTGTGTGGCGGTCGTTCCCTGCCGGATCGGCTCGGCCGAGGTGAGTTCCTCGGTCACGACGCTGCCGTCCCAGGACGGGCGGTTGCGCGCGTCGGCGACGAACTCGAAGACTTCTGCGATTGGCCGTCGTACGACGATCGAGGCGGTGGCCGTGAAGCCGGCGAACCGGTCCGTGGTCGGGGAGCCCAGGGCGCCGGCGGGCGCGCGGACGAGCAGGAACGCCACCGCGAGCAGCCACGCGCACCACACGACATACCCGGCGAAGTTGGTCAGGCTGGCCGCCTCCACGAGGGGGACGACCACCCCGGTGGCGATCAGGGCGGAGGCGACGAGACCGACGATCGCCAGCCAGCGGGGCAGGATCGTCCGGCTCAACGCGACGACCACCAGGACCGTGAAGGTAGCGGTGAGGACGTAGCCGAGGGTCTCGCCGATGGCCTTGCCGAGGACGGTGTGCCACAGCTCGAAGCGCTCCTCGGCGTTGGCGCGGAGGGCTGGGTCGAGGGCGTCGTCGCTGATACCCGGGACGAGGGTCACCCAGCGCTGCAGGCCCACGACCTGGACCGTGGCGGCGGCGATGCCGACGCCGGCGATCCAGCGGCCGGGGCGTCCTCCGGCGATCCGGCCAAGCCAGATGCCGGCCGGTGCCATCAG